>CAMDUE010000030.1 GCA_945877575.1 Chitinophaga pinensis | reverse complement strand
GGTTGTGCAGAAGATGATTGGAAGAGTTGGAAATTGATGACCGAGAAATTGGGTAACAAAATTCAATTGGTGGGCGATGATTTGTTTGTGACCAACGTAGATCGTTTACAAATGGGTATTGATCAAGGAATCGCGAATTCCATTTTAATTAAAGTTAACCAGATCGGTACCTTAACAGAAACATTGAATGCCATTCAATTGGCCACTCGAAATAAATATACCAATGTAATTAGCCATAGAAGCGGTGAAACCGAAGATTATACCATTGCAGATTTAGCGGTTGCTATGAACAGCGGTCAAATCAAAACGGGTTCAGCGTCACGTTCTGATCGTATGGCTAAGTACAACCAGTTGCTTCGAATTGAGGAAGAGTTAGAATCTTCTGCAGTTTATGGTGGTTTGATATTCCCGTTTGGTAAATAATCATTCGTTTTATGTTCCAAATTGAGTGGCTTCTAACCTTTGGTTTTATTGCTTACCTGCTGGGCTCTATTCCCAATGCAGTATGGATCGGTAAAGCCTTTTTTGGAAAAGATGTTAGAGATTACGGTAGCGGAAACGCTGGTGCCACGAATGTGTTTCGTGTTCTTGGAAAAGGCCCTGGTACCGTAGTTTTACTTTTGGATATTTTAAAGGGATTTTTAGCGGCCAAATTGGTTATTGGCTATGAATATTTTCAGAATCGAGAAATTTCTCAAATCGGAGAATACCAAAAGGTGAATCTCATGCTAGGATATGGTATGGCTGCTGTTTTGGGACATCTATTCCCCATTTTTGCTGGATTTAGAGGCGGAAAGGGAATTGCTACTCTGGGCGGATTGATCATTGCAATCAATTACTGGATTGCTCTAATTGCCATTGGTCTTTTCTTAGTTATTCTATTTTCAACCCGCTTTGTGAGCGTGGGCTCTATGCTGGCAGGATTGAGTATTCCTGTACTCTTTGTTAAGATTTTTGGAATTGAGCATCCCGAATACAAACAACCCACTGTTATTGCATTTACCATTGCAATATCTGTATTGGTAGTGTATACTCACCGAAAAAACATCCAAAGGCTCATCCACGGAAACGAAAACAAAGCTAAATTGCTCCCTAAACACAGGAATCATGCTTAACAATTACGATTTAGAAGAATCCATTCAAGCACTGCTAGCAAACAGCAGAACCAGTGATTGGTCAATTGTTCTATACAATGACGAAGTAAATACCTTTGACTGGGTTATTGATTGTTTAGTTAAATACTGCGGACATGATGAAATACAAGCCGAACAGTGTGCTTGGTTTGTTCACACCAAAGGAAAGTATGCGGTTAAAAAAGGTCCACAACAATCTCTTAAACCCATTTGTGAAACATTGATCGAAAAAGGACTGTCAGCCGTTTTAGAATCAGAATATGAATAAAGTTTTCAATAACGCTCAAGAAGCGATACATGATATTTGTAGCGGTCAAACGCTTATGTTGGGTGGTTTTGGACTTTGTGGTATCCCAGAAAACAGCATTGCTGCTTTGGTAGAAAGTGGAGTGAACGGACTTACGTGCATTTCAAACAATGCCGGTGTTGATGATTTTGGAATTGGATTGATGTTGCAAAAGAAGCAGGTGAAGAAGATGATCAGCTCTTATGTAGGCGAAAATGCTGAATTTGAGCGTCAACTACTTTCTGGAGAATTGGAAGTTGATCTTATTCCCCAAGGTACTTTAGCAGAGCGCTGTAGAGCTGCCGGTGCAGGAATTCCTGCCTTTTTTACACCTGCAGGTGTAGGTACCGAAGTCGCCGAAGGCAAGGAAACTCGTGTATTCAACGGCAAAACCTATCTAATGGAATATGCTTTCGATGCAGACTTTGCCATTGTTAAGGCATGGAAAGGCGATAGATACGGTAATTTAATTTTTAAAGATACTGCACGTAATTTCAATACCATGATGGCTATGGCTGGTAAGATCACCATTGCCGAAGTGGAAGAGTTGGTGCCCGTTGGAGAGTTAGATCCAAACCATATTCATGTTCCTGGAATCTTCGTTCATAGAATCTTCCAAGGATCCAACTATGAAAAACGCATTGAACAACGCACCGTTCGAGCAAAATCACAATCATGAACCGTTGGCTTTTTGCTACCAACAACCAACATAAAATTGAAGAAGCCCAAAGCATTTTGCAGGGGTTTGCTGAGATAATTTCTCCCAATCAAATAGGTATTGATATTGACGTCGACGAAACGGCAGATTCATTTAAAGGTAACGCGCTTTTGAAGGCTTTAGCTTTTCACAAAGAGTCAGGAATGCCTTGCTTTGCTGATGACTCAGGATTGTGCGTGGATCACTTGGACGGAGCGCCAGGTATTCAGTCCGCGAGATACGCTCAAATTGAAGGTCAGCCGGTGAACCATCAAGCCAATAATCAAAAATTACTTTTGGCTTTGCAAGGAGTAGAAACTCGATCTGCCTTTTTTATCACAGTTATCTGTGCAGTTGGCTTTACTCCCGAACCTGTTTTTTTCGAGGGACGTGTATACGGTTCTATAGATTTACAGCCCAAAGGCGAGAAAGGATTTGGATATGATCCATTGTTTGTTCCTGAAGGATTTGATCAAACATTTGCGGAACTGGGTGAAACAGTAAAGAATACTTTATCGCATAGGTCTAATGCTTTAGCTGAAATGAAAGCGTTCCTTCAAAACTTGCCACACACAAATTTGTTACATTAATATATGTCGGGTATTCCGCCAATTGCTGTAGATCATTTTGACTATGCACTGACAGATGATCGAATTGCTTATGAACCTGCATCTCCGAGAGATAGCGCGAAGCTTTTAATTTATAACCAAGAAGGTGTTATCCATTCTAGGTTTTCAGAGCTAGATCAGTTTCTGGATTTAAATCAGTTATTCATTGTTAATAACACAAAGGTTATACCAGCCCGATTTTGGTTTACCAATGACAAAGGGCAAGTCATCCAGATTTTTCTACTCAATCCTTTAAATCCCGATTGGACCCATTGGCACGCCATGGTTGGCAATAGACGCAAATTTAAGGAGGGCGATGTTTTGCACATTTCACAAGATGGCCAATCCTTAACCGTTAGATGGGTGGATAGAGAAAACAATCATGTTGAATTGATATCTGATTTAGGCTCTATCCCAGAGGCCATTGAATATTTTGGGGAAGTTCCACTACCACCATATATAGAGAGACAGGTAAGTGATAAGGACAAATTAGACTATCAGGCTATTTTTGCTCAGAAAGACGGTGCAGTAGCGGCCCCCACGGCTTCGCTTCATTTTACTGAAGATCTTCAGTTGAGATTAGATCAGAAGGGATTACAAAAACGCGAACTAACATTACACGTGGGTGCTGGTACATTTAAACCGGTTACTGCAACTACGGCAGACGAACATGAGATGCATGCAGAGCGATTTGAGATTACTCTTGATTTGATTGATTCTCTCCTGAACCAATCCTGTGGAGTTACAGCCGTAGGTACAACTGCTTGCAGATTGTTAGAGAGCTTACCCATTTTAGGCGCAAAGGTTCTATTGAATGAACTGGATGAGGTCTTTGTGTCGGCATCAGATTCATACGATTCACGGTATTTGCAATTTTCAACTAGAGAAGTATTGGAAGCTTTAAAGCTTGAAATCGTAAAAAGGGGAGGGGAGTTACACGGTGAAACTCAAATTTTCATGGTTCCAGGTTTTGAATTTAGACTGACTCAATCGCTTATTACTAACTTTCACCAGCCTAAATCTACCTTATTGATGTTAATTTCAGCTTTTGTTGGGGACGTTTGGACGGATATATATACGGATGCATTATGCGAAGGTTACCGTTTCCTTAGCTATGGCGACGGTAGTTTACTAAGAGGTAAAAAAAATATTAATTTTTAGTAGACTGAAAATGTGTAACTTAGTGTATTCTGTTGAATTTTTTCTGGGCACGGGTTTGTAATTGTGGAAATAAGTGCTACATTTGCAGTCCCGTTCTGAGAGATAGA
>CAMDUE010000029.1 GCA_945877575.1 Chitinophaga pinensis | reverse complement strand
GTCTTGGGTAGTGGGTAGAGGGTCTTGGGTAGGGGGCAGTGGGTAAGGGGTTTTGGGAGACTTAAAGAGGTAATCTTGGAGCCATTGGCGGTTGTGGATGCGGAGGGAAGTTTGGTGAAGCGTATTTTCTAAACGGAAGTCGTTTTTTTCTAATTGGTAAGAGGTCAGTGCTGCAAATGGCCATGCGAAATAGGGGAATTCCTTGCATAATTGCATCAACTCCATAGACGTGCTGGCGTCTATAGCTTTGGGTTGATTCAATATTTTTTGGAGTTCCTGGGCGTTCATGTTGGTTCTAGATTGAGCTAAATTATTACCAATCTAATGCAATTGCGGCAAATATCTGTTGAACAATGATCTCAGTGAGTTCTTGTGATAGGGATGATTCAACGCTGCTGAATTCAGTTGAGGCATCAAAGGTTGTAGAGGATGTGAAATCTCTGCTGAAGTCTTTTTCTGGATATTTAGGGCAAGTAAAATCAACGGTGATGGTAATGCTAAATTGTGTTTGAGCGGCACCTGTTTGTGCGTTAAGTGCTGCGGGGGTTATTTCGTAACGTTTGATGACGCCCGACATTTGATAATCGCCGTCTTCTGATTTAAGATTTAGGGTGGTTTCTGTTTGAAATTTGGTTTTTAGCTTTTCAGTGAGGTCAACAGAAAGGCTAGGATTTACGTATGAGGCTTCGTTGGAGAAAAATCCAACACTGAATGTTTTTACATCATCTGGGATGTTCGCACCTCTAAAATTATAGATTCCGCAAGATGAGGTCATTAGTGCAACGGCTGCAATGAGTATTTTGTATATTGACTTCATTCTAGGTCGTATTGTTTGATTTTGCGGTATAAAGTTCTTTCAGAAATTCCGAGATCTTGGGCAGCTTTCTTTCGTTTCCCATTGTTTTTGGTCAGGGCCAAGCGAATCATTTCAATTTCTTTGGCTTCCAGACTCAGGGTGGTGTCAATTTCTGAGGAATAGGTTTCAGCTTCTATGAAATCATTGTCATCGCCATCATCAGAAGTGGAATTGAATGTGGGTGTTTCATATTCATGAACTCTGCTGGTTTCGTTGGGAAGCTGAAGTCTATTTGGAGTAGAAGTATCTTGATTGTAGGAGGGTGTTGAGTTAAAGTTTGGTGAGGAATTGGAAAGGGGCTCGTTGTTTTCGAGGAGTCCAAAAACCACTTTTTTGAGGTCATTTACGTCTCTGCGAAGTTCAACCAGCACTTTATAAAAGATGTCACGCTCACTCATGCCTTCGTAGTTGCCATCCATTTTGCCGAGTAAAATAGGCAGGTGAGATTCTACTTGTGGTAGATATCGCAAAAGAGTAGGGGTATCAACCAAATTTGATGATTCCAGTACGCAGATTTGTTCGGTTACGTTTTTGAGTTGGCGGATATTTCCAGGCCAAGGATATTCAGACAGTACGCGCTGGGCATCTGAGGTCAGTTCTAATATGTTTCGGTGATGGGTTTCAGCAAAATCGGAACTGAATTTCAAAAACAACAAATAGGTATCTTGTTTTCTATCAAGGAGTTTAGGTACACGAATTGGCACAGTAGCAAGTCGGTAGTACAAGTCTTCTCTAAATTTGCCCATGCGAGCACGTTCTAGAAGGTCTCTGTTTGTTGCTGCAACGATGCGTACATCCGTTTTTTGGACAGCAGAACTACCTACTTTGATGAATTCCCCGTTCTCGAGAATACGCAGGAGTCGTGCTTGAGTTCCCAGGGGAAGTTCGCCCACTTCGTCTAGGAAGATGGTTCCTCCGTTTACGCTTTCGAAATAGCCTTTTCGTTTATCTGTAGCACCGGTGAAGGCACCTTTTTCATGTCCAAAAAGTTCACTGTCAATGGTTCCTTCGGGAATGGCACCGCAGTTAACGGCAATAAAGGGCGCGTGTTTGCGGTTGCTCAAATGATGAATGACCTTCGAAAAGCTTTCTTTTCCGACACCGCTTTCGCCCTGAATCAAGACGTTCATGTCAGTAGGTGCAACTTTGGTGGCGGTTTGCAAAGCGGCATTCAACAAAGGGCTGTTTCCAATAATACCAAATCGTTGTTTTACCTGCTGCAAATCCATATCTAGTTACAAATATACTATAAACTGACAAAATGGCACATGATTTAGATGTGAATAAACTGTTTAGGAACAAAGAAGTTTAAGCAATAGATTTGAAGTCATTCATCATGGATTTAGACGATTTAGAGGCCGAATTAACATCCCCAGAAGAACAGTCGAATGAAATTACGGCTGATGCTGCCGTTGGGGGAGTGGTGAAGCCCGTGGCAGGGCTCTTCAAAGATTGGTTCGTTGAATACGCGAGCTACGTAATTTTGGAGCGTGCTATTCCAGCTTTGGAAGATGGTTTGAAGCCGGTTCAGCGCAGAATTCTTCATGCCATGAACGAGATGGATGACGGTCGCTTCAATAAGGTGGCCAACATCATAGGTGCTACCATGGCTTATCACCCGCACGGTGATGCTGCAATTGGCGATGCCTTGGTGAATATTGGTCAAAAAGATCTGTTGATTGATACTCAGGGTAACTGGGGTGATGTTCGCACCGGTGACTCTGCTGCTGCGCCGCGTTACATCGAAGCTAGATTGTCAAAGTTCGCCAAAGAAGTGGCTTTCAATGATAAGACCACCGAATGGCAACGCAGTTACGATGGAAGAAAACGTGAGCCCATCAATTTGCCCATGAAGTTTCCTTTGCTTTTAGCGCAGGGAGTTGAGGGTATTGCTGTGGGATTGTCTACCAAGATCATGCCCCACAATTTTATTGAATTGTGTGAAGCTAGCATTCAGATTTTAAGGGGTAAAAAAGTTGAGATTTTTCCAGATTTTCTTACCGGAGGATCGGCTGATTTCTCGGGATATAACGACGGAAAAAAGGGAGCCAAAGTTCGAATCAGAGCGAAAATTGAAGAGAAAGACAAGAGTACCCTTCTAATTAAAGAGATTCCCTTCGGAACCACCACGGGCAGCTTGATTGAGAGCATTATCAAAGCCAGTGATAACGGTAAAATCAAGGTAAAGAAGGTCATAGATAACACCGCGAGAGACGTAGAAATTGAAATTCAATTGGCTCCAGGTATCAGTCCTGACATGGCCATCAATGCATTGTATGCGTTTACAGATTGTGAGGTTTCGGTATCGCCGTTATCTTGTGTGATATTTGAAGATCGCCCGCTTTTTGTAGGTGTCAGTGAGATTCTCAAGGCGAGTACAGATAATACGCTCAGATTGCTCCGCACCGAGCTGGAAATTCAGTTAGGTGAGTTGGAAGAGAAATGGCATTTTTCGTCCCTCGAAAAAATATTCATCGAAAATAGAATCTACCGCGACATTGAAGAATGTGAAACGTGGGAGGCAGTGCTCCAGGCTATTGATAAAGGATTAGATCCGTTTAAAAAGTTGCTGCACCGCGAGGTGAATCAGGATGATCTGATTCGATTGACGGAGATTAAAATTAAGAGAATTTCAAAATTTGATGCCTTTAAGGCAGATGAGTTGATTCGAGGAATTGAGAATGAAATTGACGAAGTAAAGCACCATTTGGAGCACATTGTTGATTTTGCGGTTGAATATTTCAAGCAGCTCATCAAGAAATACGGCGCTGGAAGAGAGCGTAAAACAGAGATTCGTGTATTTGATAACATCGAAGCGAATGTTGTCGCGGCCGCAAACGTGAAGTTGTATGCAAACTTCGAAGAAGGATTTGTGGGTACGGCTCTTAAAAAAGATACCTTCGTTACAGACTGCAGCGATATTGATGATATCATTGCCTTCCGTAAGGATGGCTCTTACTCGGTGGCTAAAGTGACCGATAAGCATTTTTACGGGAAGGACATTATTCACGTAGATGTTTGGCGCAAGGGTGACGAGCGCACCACATACAACTTAGTTTATTGGGACGGCAGTGCTAAAAAAGCCATGGCAAAGCGTTTCAATGCTACCGGTTTGATTCGTGAGAAAATGTACAATATGGCGAACGAGCATGCCAAGTCGGCGGTGTTGTATTTTACATCCAACGCCAATGGAGAAGCAGAAAAAGTAACCATACACTTGAGTGCATCGGCAAATGCGAGACTCAAGAGTTTTGAATACGATTTTGCCAAATTGGCCATTAAAGGAAAGAGTGCTTCTGGAAATCAAATCACTAAGTACCCTGTTAAGCGAGTTGATTTAAAGGAAAAAGGCGGCTCTACTTTAGGAGGTGTGAATATTTGGTGGGATGATTTAACCGGTAGACTGAATGGCGATGAGAAGGGTAAATTCCTGGGCGACTTTAACGGTGAAGACCGAATTTTAGTCATCTACAAAGAAGGAAGTTACGAGATTACCAACTATGAGTTGATCAATCGTTACGACCCTGCAGAGGTGTATCACATTCAAAAGTTTTATGCCGACTTGCCGCTTCAGGTGGTTTATTTGGACGGAAAATCGAAGAACCATTTCGTAAAGCGCTTCATCATAGAAACCAGCACTTTAGAGAAGAAATTCATATTTATATCGGAAGAAAAAGGTTCGCAGCTCATTGCTTGTGCCTTGTCAAATCCTGCGGTGATTCAACTCACAACAGAAAACAAGAAGAAGGAAAAAGAGGTAGTTGATGTGAATCTTACAGAGTTCATGGATGTAAAAGGGTGGAAAGCAGTAGGAAATCGATTGAGTTTTGATCTTGTCAAAAAGGTGCAGCTTTTAACCCCTATGGAAGGTGCTCCAGAGGTCGTTGAGGAGCCCATTTCTGAAGATCTTCCAGAAGATTCACTGAATCAAGACAATTCATCTGCTGAAGATGACGGGCAATTCCCTGAGTCACCTGATGCAGGTTTAACTGATAACGGGCAATTTAGTTTGTTGTAGATGGTACCTGGTACATGGTACTTGGTAGAGGGTAGAGGGTAGAGGGTAGAGGGTAGAGGGTAGAGGGTAGAGGGTTGTCAATGCCTAAAAAACGTTGACCGTTTTAACCCTCCTAATCCTTTTCTCATTTGCAGAGAATACATCTAGATTCAGAGGCTTTGTTTGCACAATTAATTGGGGCTCGATGCCCCAAATTAATTGAATTTTGCGTCAAATGACTCTGT
>CAMDUE010000028.1 GCA_945877575.1 Chitinophaga pinensis | reverse complement strand
ATTGGTGACTGAGTTAAGGAAATTCATGAATCCCCATGTAGATGAAGAAATGCCAAATGAACCTGGTTCTCAAAATCAACGCACCTATTCAAGCATTGTATTTTGGATTTTCTATATTCTCATGTTGCTCGGAATGGTTGCCAGCTTGGCTTATCTAAACAATGATAAACAAAACTTATTTTATGTGGTCTTAAGATCGTTGTCAGTCACATTTTTACTGTTCTTGGTGATCAATCCATTGTTCAAATGGTTCGTTAGAAAAGGGTCTCAAAAAAGTAAAAATCAGTTACTGGTAAAGCTCATTACAGAAGATTTTGTCATACTCCGACTTGAATACACGGCCTGTTTAAAGTTAGTTAAAGCTAGGAGACTGTATTTTTGGCGGTACATTCAAGCCGTGGAATATTTGATAGCTTGGAGAATTCAAAAGGTTCAAAATTTGGAATGAATATTCACATTTTAACCGCACCAATTGGGTCTGGAAAATCAACACTGCTGCTAAATTGGCTCAAATCAAATCCTGAAATCAATACAAATGGATTCATTTCCATACACGAAAGGCAGTTAAACGAAATGCGGAAACTTTTGTTGCTGCCCGAACTAACTGAGGTGCCCTTTGAGTCAGAGATCGGTGAAATTCAAATTGGCAAATTTAAGTTTCTATCATCTGCATTTAGGCAGGGTATTGATGCTCTAAAGCCCTCTGTAAGTTCAAGTACTGTGATTATTGATGAAATCGGAAAGCTAGAACTGCTTGGTCAAGGTTTTGAACCTGATTTAACGTTGATTTTAGAAAAACTCCAATGTGATACCCTGATAGTGGTCGTAAGATTGAGTTTGTTCTCTCAAGTCATTCAAAAATATCCCGTTCTTAAAAACGCCAAAGTAAACTTAGGTCCATGGCTCCCGCGTAATCCAAAAGTTAATGGATTGGTTTTGGGCGGTGGCACGAGCATGAGAATGAGTCAGCCTAAGTTAGCCATGAATTATCATGGAGTTCCTCAGTACATTCACGTTGGAAACCTTATTGACGAAGTCATTGACGGAGAACTTTATGTAAATGTTCCTGCAGATCATGTCTCAGTAATAAATTCACCCAATGTGCTGGTAGATGAACCTCAATTTACCGGCAACGGGCCCATCTCGGGATTGTTGTCTGCAATGGAATTGAATTCATCCGTTTCATGGTTGGTGGTAGGGGTTGATTATCCTCAATTGTCAGTTAATCAATTGAATGAGTTATATACTGCGTATCAAGTATCTGGAAAAACGGTGTGTTTTATGAATCCCCAAAGTGGTTATTTGGAGCCGTTGGTCGCATTGTACTCAGCGTCTGATTTGGAGAATTTAAAATCATTTTTGGTACAAGGAAACCAAAGCTTGAGGCATTTTTTGGGTCAAGTGAATTGTTTGGTTTTGCCCATGTCTCCGGGAGATTATTTAACTTCGGTTGACAATCCTGTAGATGCAGAAAAATTCAAATCCCAAATTTCAAACAAATGAAAAAAGATTCTTTGCAGGCTTTCGAAATTCAAAGGTTCTCAAACGGGGAGAAAAAAATCATAAATGATTTACTTTCTGTGGAAGAACCCTTAGGCATTAAAATTCAGTGGCGAGAAAAATTGTATGATATTTCAGTGACCATGCGCACGCCTGGTCAAGATGAACCATTGGCTGTTGGGTTTTTATTTACCGAAGGAATCATACAGTCTTATAAGGAGGTTTTAAACATTCATAATAACCCAGAAGATTCAAGTCTAGTTGTTGAAATTGACCCTCAATTGAATTGGGAAATACAAAAACTTCAACGCAATTTTTATACTACATCCAGTTGTGGAGTGTGTGGCAAGGCATCCATTGATGCCGTTAAAACAGCCTGTCCAGTGGTGGTGCCACAGAAAAAGTGGAAAGTAAAATCATCGTTCTTATTGGGGCTTCCCCAAAAGTTGAGGGATGCTCAAAAGAGTTTCGATTTTTCCGGCGGAATACATGCTTCAGCATTGTTTAATTTGGATGCTGAACTTATTGATATTAAAGAAGATGTTGGCAGGCATAACGCCCTTGACAAACTCATTGGAGCGCAATTTATGAACCACAAAATACCCCTGTTCAATGAAGTTTTGATTCTTAGCGGTAGAGGAAGCTTTGAGTTGGTACAAAAAGCGGCCATGGCAGGTATCAGATTTATTGCGTGTGTTGGTGCACCGTCGAGCTTGGCCGTTGAGTTGGCCGAAGAATATGATATTACTCTAATTGGCTTTTTGAAAACAGATCGGTTTAATATTTATTCAGGATTTGATAGGGTCGATTTCTCTTGAAAAAATCGACCAAAATTCAGTATATTCGTCTCTTTAATTTGCTGATATATGAAGATTCGGATCAAAGGTAATTCAGTCAGATTGCGATTGACCAAAACCGAAGTAGAAACCTTCGGAAAAACCGGCGAATTCATTGAAGAAACCCACCTATTAGGAGGGGTTTTTAAATATCAATTAAAGGCAAGTTCAGATCACGAAACTTTAGCAGCAGCTTGGGAAAATCAGGGTATTGTGTTTTATATGCCTGCTAAATTGGCCCAAGATTGGGTTTATTCAAATGATATTGGGCATCAATTTGTCTTAACTGTGCCTGAGTATAATGCCCAGACAGCTCAAGAACTGTTTTTATTGATTGAAAAAGACTTCGTTTGTTTAGATAATACCTTTGAGGACCAAAGCGATAATTACCCCAATCCCAACGCCGTTTGTTAATCTGTCAATAGGCTTAATTCATTTTTTGCATGAGTCCAAAGCGTAAATTCCCCAATCCCGAAAATCCGGAATCGTTGCTCAACTTGAAGCTGCGCGAAGTGTCTGATGCTGCGGCTGGAATTACCGGTGTAAAGGTGGCAATACAGCATGTGTTTTCTGAAATGGGGCCTGCTCGGGGACTTAAAGCTTTGTTCAATTTGAACCAAAAAGGGGGTATAGATTGTCCAAGTTGTGCATGGCCTGACCCCGATGATGACCGTTCAGTCATTGGCGAATATTGTGAAAATGGTGCCAAAGCCATTGCCGAAGAAGCTACCAGTAAAAAATTGATGGCGAAGTTTTTTGCTGAAAATTCAGTGGCCGACTTATCCGAACTCAACGATTATGAGATAGGGAAAAAAGGCCGACTTGCCGAGCCTATGTACCTCGCTGAAGGAGATACGCACTATAGACCCATTTCATGGCAAAAAGCTTTTGAAAAAATCGCAAAGCATTTACATCAGTGCGATCATCCTGATCAAGCAGTTTTTTACACCTCGGGAAGAACGAGCAACGAAGCAGCATTTTTATATCAACTATTTGTCAGACAATTCGGTACCAATAACCTTCCCGACTGTTCAAATATGTGCCACGAATCCAGTGGTGTCGCTTTGGGAGAATCCCTCGGAATAGGAAAAGGAAGCGTCAAGCTAGAAGACTTTTACATCGCTGATGTGATTTTTATTATCGGGCAAAATCCCGGTACCAATCACCCGCGAATGCTGAGCGCTTTGCAAAAAGCCAAAGAGAACGGATGCACCATCATTTCGGTAAATCCACTCCCAGAAACCGGACTTGTAGCGTTTAAAGATCCTCAATCCCTCAAAGGTGCGTTGGGTATTAAAGCCAAGCTTACCGATATATTTCTCCAAGTAAAAATCAACGGCGATTTGCCCTTGTTACAGGCCATTTCTCATTTGCTTTCACAAGAGGAATATCTTCAACCGGGCACCGTTTTTGATTCTGAATTCATTGAAAATCATACCCATGGATTTGATTCATGGCTCAAACACATTGACTCACTTGATTTTCAAACGTTGGTAGAACATTCAGGTATCAGCGAAGAACAAATCAAAGAGACCGTAAATGCCATCAAAAACAAGAAAAAGATCATTGCTTGTTGGGCGATGGGACTTACCCAGCATAAAAATGCCGTAGATACCATTAAGGAAGTGGTGAATATGCTCATCGCCAAGGGAAGCATAGCCAAACCCGGTGCCGGTACATGTCCTGTACGCGGACATTCAAACGTGCAGGGCGATCGCACCATGGGTATTTACGAGAAGCCTTCGAAGACGTTTTTAGACAATATTGAAAAGGTATTTGGATTTGAACCTCCGCGTGAACACGGTTTGGATGTAGTTGACTGTATCAAAGCTATGCACAACGAAAAGGTGAAGGTATTTTTTGCAATGGGAGGAAATTTCCTTTCAGCCACCCCAGACACTTTGTACACCGCTGAAGCCCTTCAGAAAACGGATTTAACGGTTCAGGTATCTACCAAACTCAATAGAAGTCACCTTATTACGGGCAAGGAAGCCATTATCTTGCCTTGTTTTGGACGTACAGACCAAGACATGCTCAATGGAGAACTCCAATTTGTGACTACCGAAAACTCCATGGGTGTCATTCAACAATCAAAAGGAGTTTTGAAACCCGTTTCTGACCAACTCAAAAGCGAACCCTTGATAGTTTGCGAGCTTGCTAAAGCCGTATTTGGCGATGTGTCAGTGGTTGATTGGAATCGCTACATGCAGCATTACGATAACATTCGTTGGGACATTGAGCGCACCATTCCTGGTTTTGATCTTTACAATGATAGGGTGAGACTTCCTGGTGGATTTTATCTCCCCAATTCAGCACGCGAAGGAGAGTTTAAAACCATTACCGGAAAAGCCAATTTCAACGTGGCAGAATTTGTGCCCAATGAAATTCAACCCGGTGAATTGATGATGATGACCTTGAGAAGTCACGATCAATTCAATACCACCATTTATGGCTTGGATGACCGCTATCGCGGGATATCAAACGAGCGCAGGGTCATTTTTATGAATGAAGAAGACATTGTTGAGTTAGGCTTTGTAGGAGGAGAACGTGTCGATATTTACAATGAACATGGAGGAAGAGAAAGAGTTGCACGCAATTTTATCATCATTCCTTTCAGCATACCTAAAGGATGCACCGCCACCTATTTCCCCGAAGCCAATGTATTGGTTCCCATAGATTCTGTTGCCGAAAAAAGCAATACACCCACCAGTAAGTTCGTTATTTTAAAGTTAAAAAAACATCAAGCGGCAACCGCAGTCGCTTAATAAACATCTAAATCTTTATGCAAAAGTTCATTATTTTATTTCTTTCGCTTTGGGGACTATCGTCTGTTGAGGCTCAGAGTTTTTGCTCCGCACCTAAAATTCAGA
>CAMDUE010000027.1 GCA_945877575.1 Chitinophaga pinensis | reverse complement strand
GCGATAATTGGTGCGAACAACGTTATTTTATTTCCGAATTTGATAACCAAGGCACAAAACAAAAAGTGCCTAACTATAAACAGGCCTTTCAGGAAGATACCGAAATTGGACAGGTGATTTCCAAAATAGGATCATTAATGATTGACAGGCGTTTTCCTTTAAAAGATGCAGAGCAGGAATTGAAAGCAATTGAAGCACGCAATGCAGAGGATAATATGACCACAAGTACTACAAGCGGTTCTTCTATTTCAGAAAGTCCATTAGATAAACTAAAGAATAAAGCTAAAGCCGATATTATTATTCAAATTTGGTGGAAGGTAACAAGAACGGAAAATGGTAAAGTGGTGTCGTTCGTATTGGAGGCATTTGATGCGTACACCAGCAAGCGCATTGCATCCTCATCAGGCAATGGCTTGCCAAATAGTAAAGACATTGTTCCGGTCATACTTCAAAATGAAATCTTGTCAAACGTTGATCCATTCGCTGCGCAACTGCAATCTCATTTTGATGATATGTTTAATAACGGCAGAGAAATACTACTTACTGTAAAAAAATGGAATGGTTGGGACAAAAATTTAGAAACAGAGATTGATGGAAAAGAAATAACTGATTACGTCAATGAGTGGTTGCAAAAAAACACATTCAAGGGACGCTTTAATATGAGTGATGCTACCGAAAATATTATTCGTTGCGAGCAAGTAAGAATCCCATTATACGATGCCAACAACAATCCTTTGGATGCTCGCCAATTTGCAAAGGGTTTACAAAAATATTTAAAAGCAGTGCCATTTAGTTTTGAAGTTAAACTAATGACTCGTGGACTTGGAGAGGCAGTCCTTGTTTTGGGTGAAAAATAAGTAATTATGAAAAAAGTATTTTTATTTCTATGTTTAACCACATGTGCTTTAAACAGTAATGCTCAAGTTCAACTCGATGACTTTGGAAGAATAATTCTAAACGCATATTTGTCTGATGACTTAGCAATACCGACTGAAGCAAGAAACTTGCTCTTAACGAAGTTGAATCAAATAACAAGCAATAACGGGATGGGTGGAAGCCATGCGAACCCTCGATTTATAATTAGTGCAAATGTCAATGTAGGCACCAAAGATATTATTCCCGGACCTCCACAAATGATTGCTCAAAATTTAGAAATAACTCTTTTTGTTGGCGATGCAATTACGAATACTCTCTTCGCCAATACCACATTAAGTGTAAAGGGTGTTGGTACAAACGAGAACAAAGCTTTCATTGAAGCATTCAAAACTATAAACCCAAAGAATAAAGAGGTTATTATGATTCTAGAAGAGGGCAAAACGAAAATAGTTAATTACTACAGCACCAACTGCGATTTCATAATCAATGAAGCTCAAATATTGGTAAAGCAGGAAAAGTATCATGAAGCAATTTACCAATTGTCACTAGTTCCAGATGTTTGTAAAGATTGCTATTTTAGATGCCTTGATACTCTTACTCAAATATACCAACAACAAATAGATGCAGATTGTAAAGTGAAATTTAAAGAGGCAAAAGTCACGTGGGCAGCGGCTCAAAATCCTGTAGGAGCAGAAAAAACGGGAGATATTTTGATCACCATTAATCCAATGGCAACTTGCCAACCAGAAATCTCAGAATTTATAAAAATAATTGACGCCAAGCTAAAAGCTGATGAAAGGGCAAGATGGCAGTTTAAAATGAAACAATATGCCGATAAAATTTCGGCTCAAAAAGAGCAAGTTAGAATAGCTGAAGAAAAATCGAAGAGAGATGATTTGTATCGTGAGACTCAATCTCAAAGGGAGGCAATAGCTCAAGATAAACAATCACAACGAAATTTTGAGCTCGATAAAATCCGTGTTAGTGCATATCGGGATGTAGCAATGGTATATGCGAAAAACCAACCAAAAAAAGTAACTTATAATAATATTTATTGGAGGTAAATATGGACTATTTTAATGGAACAGAAACTCAGATTTCACCTTGTATTGCTGCAAAAGCAAAATTTGCATTACAACTGACGCATAATAAACCGACGAATACTAGAACTTGTAGTTATTATTATTGGTGTAAGGTAATCGAAACCTTGTCTTCTCAAAAGAATCTTTCAATTTTGGCTGTAGAAGAAGCAAAAAACAAATTTATATCCTTAATTAAATAAAATATGAAGAAACTAATTTTAATTATGTCACTTGCACTAAACATCAATGCTTGCGCACAAGATGAAAAAACAGTAACTCTATCTGTTAGCGGGCAAGGAAAAACAAAAGACGATGCAAAACAAGTCGCATTACGAAGCGCTATTGAGCAAGCCTTTGGAGCTTTTGTTTCTTCTAAAACAGAAATACTTAATGATAATTTTGTAAAAGATGAAATTGTTCCTGTTACCAATGGCAATATCCAAAAGTTTGAATCTATTTCCGAAGTTCAATTGCCTGATGGAAGCTACGCTTCTACTATTAAAGCAACAGTATCTGTTTCTAAACTAACTAGTTTTTGCGAAAGCAAGGGGGTAAATGTGGAATTTAAAGGAGGATTATTTGCTGCAAATATTAAAATGCAGCAATTAAATGAGCTAAATGAGATCCAAGCACTAAATTTTATTATAGGCACTCATCCGCCTATGCCTTTTGTCTCATTAACTAAAAAATTTATATGAAAAATCTTCTTTTTCTGCTTACACTAATATTTAACATTAATGCCAATGCCCAATCCTTCAACGAGGACAAAACTGCTTTTAGTAACTTAGTCAAACGTATGTATGCAACCACTCCATTTGAAGGGGTTAAAATTGTAGATGATTATGACCGCCAATATTTAGTGTCGATCATTAGCCTTGAAAAAGCAAAATACACGAGTGAATCAACAATGAATAGCGTAGCAAAGGTAAAAGCACAATCGCAAGCAAATACTTTTTTAAATGGTGCGAGTATCTCTATGGATATGATAATCACAACAAAAGAAACCAAGGACTCAACAAAAAATGTAAAAACAATTGTTGAAACGGTTGAACAGATAAAGCAAAATTCAGTTGGTTTCTCACGCGGCCTTGAATTATTGACGAACTTTTATGATTCAAATAATTTTAGAATGATTTATATTTACTTGCTAGATTTGAAACAATCAAACCATTAATTTTTATATTACTTAATACGTTAATAACTAAAATACTAAGATTATGAAAAAAATATTTTTATTCCTACTATTATTCACATTAAATCATGTTCCTGTTTGGGCGCAAAACTCCGGAAGTTTAGATCTTGTTAGTATAAAAATTGTTTCAACTGGTAAAACCGAAGCATCTGCACTAACTGAAGCACTGCGCTCAGCACTGATTCAGACTTCCGCAGTTTTTATTAGTGCAAATACAACTATCATAAATGATCAAATTGCTAAGGATGAAATTTCATTAATTAATAATGGGTCTATTGTTAGTTATAAGATAATTGATAAAATTGAAAACATTGATGGTTCTGTCTCCTTAACCTATGATATTACAGTGTCTGTAAATAGTTTAACTTCATTTGTGGAAAATTCTGGAGGTTCTGCCGAATTGAAAGGCGGGTTATTTGCTGCCAATATAAAGCAGCAAGAATTAAATGAAAAAGCTGAGGAAACAGCGTTGAAAAACTTAATATTAGTATCACAAAACATTTTAAAAAGATCATTTGATTACAAAATAGAAACTGCAGGTGACCCTAAAGACAAAAATGGCATATGGGCTATACCATTACTCATTACAATCAATAAGAATAAAAATTATGACAGTTTTGTTAAATATTTTAGTAATAGTTTAAGGGAAATTGCGATGAAGAAGAATGACTACGATTCTTATTTAAAATTGAACAAGCAGCTTTATGCAATAGGTCTTTTTGACAATTCAACAATATCATCATCTACACCGATTGTAGATATCCGTTCTAATTCCAAGATTAAATTAGCAGGGACACCTGCTGAAATACCAAAGGATATTGACTATATATTTTATAGCCCATATGATTATTCCGTGTTAGCGAATAACAAAAAAGAAATGGAAACAAAGATGATTCTCGAAGGGGCTCGTAAAAATGCATATGCAGTTCCGAGGCAATTACCTGATTATGCTTTAACTGAAACAAAAACGGGCACTTTTTCTATGTTTTATTTGCGTTCTAAAGGTTCTATTAATTTGTTACACGATTTCATTTACAACATCGCAGGGAATCTTGTAGATTTCAATATCAATAATGGTTTGACATCTTATTATTTGCTGGATATAGAGCATAATGGTAGTAGGAATCATGGCAGGAGCAATGGCTCCTATTTTTCAGTAGGTTGGTTAACAAATTTACCAATCGCACTTACTAGAAACTACAATTATGATTGTATTCTTTCAGGAGGACATTTTTTTTACCATGATTTGAAAGAAAATAGAAAATTTATTTCTTATGATCTGTTCGACCGTGGCACAAATAAACCTTCTTTTGTAAAGAATGATAGATTATTGCCTAATACAATTTGGCAATCCAAATGTTTAGGAAATGAATACATAGGCTGTTTTGATTATATTTTTGGGAATTATATCCGTTATTTAAAGGCAGTAAGTGAAGTAAACCTTATTTATAGTTCAAATAAGTCTGATAAAAAACTTATTTCAATACCTATCCAATTGACTTTAGTTGGAAATGAATCCAATCAAGTTTGTGCGATAGCTTTAGAGAATAATGTTTCAACAGAACAAGTTTCTAAAATTTCGGAGTACAAGATTGAGCGACCCAAAGATTGAATATATTTTGGTTAAATGCATGTAGAAAATTTTATTAAGATTAACTAGCTTTTGATTGTTTTGATTTTAAATATGCGTTCCCCCCTCATTTATAGTCATATGGTGTCATTTTATGTATTAATTGAGCTTAAGGCTCCCCCACAAACCGAATTACCACCTCCACTTGTCTAGGGGTGAGAATGCGTTGACGCTCGGTGAAGCCCACCTGTTTGAGCGTCCTTTGTAGCTCTCCGTTTCTGCGTATCCATCGCCGTAATTGGGTCGTTGCGCTTTTCTTGGTGCTGTTGGGAAAATAGAGTAAGGCCAGCTCACCGTAACCGTAGGAACGAAGGACAAAGCCCTTTTCCGGTCCGTCTATGTTCTCGGTTGTTCGTTGTGCCATCCTGATTTGTTCGTAGGTGTTCGCTAATGGGCCAATGTGAGTCGGGTCCCCAAACGCTGGGAGAGTAGCTGCATGTCTTCGCCTACTTTTTGGTCCACAATGCGGGCGTAATGCTGGGTGCTCGTGATGTTCTTGTGGCCAAGCATTTTGCTGACGGTTTCAATGGGCACGCCGTTCATCATGGTCACCGTGGTGGCAAAGGTGTGTCGCGCGATATGAAAGGACAGGGTTTTGGAGATTCCGCAGAGGTCAGCAAGCTCTTTGAGGTAGGCATTGATTTTTTGGTTACTTGGCATGGGTAGCACCAGGTCCTCCGGTTGCAGGGCCTCCAGGATGCTGTACTTGCGAATGATTTCCATGGGGATGTTCAGCAAGGGTATGTTGGCTCGAGCTCCGGTCTTTTGCCTGCGGGTGCGTATCCAATAGTTGCCTTCGTTGTGTTCGATTTCGCAGCGCCTTAGCTGTTTGACATCGATGTAGGCCAAGCCCGTAAAGCACGAAAAGACGAAGAAGTCCCGGACCTTGTTCAGCCGTTCAAAAGGCGACTGAAACTCCATCAGCTTCTTCAGTTCGGCCTCGGTGAGGTAGGGCCGGTCCACTTCCTTCAGGCTAAGGGTGATGCCGGCAAAGGGGTCTTTGGCCAACCAGCCGTGGCGCATGGCCAGGGTGGTGATCCGTTTGAGGTTCTGCAGGAACTTGGTGGCCGTGTTGTAATTACAGCCCATTTCGGTCTTGAGGTAGTGGGCATAGCGGGTTATCATGTAGTGGTCCACCGATTTGATGGAAACATCCTCGGCCTTGTAGGTTTTCCGCAAGAAGACCTGCATGTGGTTCTTGGCCGTGTTGTACTTCTGGTAGGTGGCGTAGGAGGATTCCTTGCCGATAAGCTGTTTGAGGCCGTTGACATGCTCTTGCCAGGTTTCGATGAGATTCCGGCTCTTGGCGGTCTGGATGCCCAAAATGGCGTCCCTCAGGTCACTGGCCAGGACTTCTTCCTTGGCCGTTAACAGCTCGTTGTACTTTTTGTGGGCCCGAACCCGGATGGAGTCCAGGTAATCGTTAAAGAGCCGGGCTTGGTCGGTTCGGCCCTTCATTTGGTTGCGGCCCGAATCCCAGTTTTGAGGGTCCAGGTGGCGCTTGAGGGCCATGGTAACCCGGGATCCGTTGATGTTGATGCGGAGCATGATGGGGCATTCCCCGTTTTTCCTGGCTTTGGTGCGGTTGATGTAGAAAACCAGGCTAAAGGTTGCTTTGGATGACATGGAAGTGCATTTGGTTCATGGTGTTCCCCTTTTTGAATGGCAAAAATACCTAAACCCCTTCGGTCAAATAGCACTTAAGTCGTTGATTTTCAGTACGATTATGTTCGTATTTGTTCGTACGCTGGTTACCCTTTTTTGGGTTTTCCAAAAGGGGTAACCAGTTGGAAACCCGGTGGCCGAACAAAAGCGGACTAAAACGGTCTGAAAAAGAACAAAAAAAGTGCGTAATTCCCTGAATTACACACTTTCGGACAGTCTCGGACTGTACTTGGCGGAGAGAGAGGGATTCGAACCCCCGGACCTGTTACAGTCAACGGTTTTCAAGACCGCCGCAATCGACCACTCTGCCATCTCTCCGCCGCAAATGTACACCCAAAAGCGGTTTTGGAGCCCATAAACCCTACAGC
>CAMDUE010000026.1 GCA_945877575.1 Chitinophaga pinensis | reverse complement strand
GAAGAAGGAACTAACAATATTTATTTGGTAGACCAGCGTTGGTTTTGCTCAACTGGAAGTGGCGAATGTACAGGGAAGACTAAGTTAACCATTGGTTACCAAGTAGATGCAACAACAGGAAACGGCATGTCTAACTATGAAATGAAGTCTGGAAACGATCCTGCTGCAGTAGACAACGTTTACTACACAATTGCTCCTGGATCTTTGGCAGATAATAATGCCGATGCAGTAAGTTTGGCCTTAGATGAATATATGCTGATCAGTGGAGCACCATTTTCTTTGAATTTTGATTTAAAGAATTTAGGAGGCAAGGCAATTACTTCATTGAAATTGGGTTATACAGTAGATGGTGGAACAGAAGTTATTGAAGATTTCGGAAGCTTAAACATTGCCGCTTGTGCAACTAAAACAATGACATTTAATACCAAATGGAATCCTGCTAACTTAGGCAAATATACCGTTGTTGCTCGTGTAATTGAAGTTAATGGATCTGCTGATGCACTTGGTACTAACAGTATCTCTAAGACGGTGTCAGTTGTAGATAAAGTGGCTCAACGAAAAATTTTACATGAAATTTTCACATCCTCAACTTGCCCTCCTTGTAATTCAGGAAATATTAATTTCAACAACGTAATTTCAGGTAAATCAAATCATTCAACCATCAAATATCAAGTTAACTGGCCTGGTACAGGAGATCCATATTGCACACAAGAAGTTAGAAATCGTGTTGCTTTTTATGGCGCAAATTCTGCACCTCTTATTGAAGTTGATGGAGGATGGGGTGGAAATGCAGGTTCATATTCTAAAGCTTTATACGATGAGTTTGCAGCTAAGCCTGCATTTTTAGAAATTTCTGGAACTGCAACCAATACTTGGAAAAATACCATTACTGCTGATATCACTTTAAATCCTTTGGTTGATTTTGCTTCTTCTAGTTTGAAGTTATTTGCTGTAATTACTGAGGGTACCACATTTGCGAATAAGAAAACAAACGGTGAAACACAGTTTGAAGATGTAATGAAGAAGATGATGCCAAACAGCACAGGTTTTGGTTTATCTGGATTGACTCGTGGAACAGCGGTAAACCAAAAATTGAGTTTTACTTTCCAAGGAAACTATCGTTTATCATTAGACGGTACTACCGCACAGCACATCAACCACACTTCTGAGAATAGTGTTGAAACTTGGGATGATATGCACGTAGTAGTTTTCGTACAAGATGCAGTAACTAAAGAAGTACTTCAATCTCAGACTTTTGCAATTGCATTGGCATCTGTTGAAAGTGTTGAAAGCGGAGTTTTAGTATATCCTAATCCTTCAAACGATGCATTTGAAATTAAAGCATCTGATTTAGCCAATGTTTCTTCAGAAGTGGTAATTACCAATATTCAGGGACAAGTAGTTATGAGCACAACCATGAATAACGGTTCATTGCAAGTGAATACTGCTGATTGGAGTGAGGGAATGTACATGGTTAGCGTTAAATCTGCTACTTCAACGTTGAATACTAAGTTAGTGGTTAAACACTAATTCAATCAATATTTGATTTTTTTGAAAGAGGGGGCCTTGGCTCCCTCTTTTTTTTATCTTTGTGGGAAATTTACTACCCCCACCATGTTATTGCGAAACATTGTTAGTCGGGAGGAGTTAAAACGTCGTATGGATGCCGATACACGGCAATATACCACCATCTCCTTCTACCGTTATTATCAGATTGAAAATCCTCAAGAGTTCAGAGATCAGTTATTTTTACGTTGGAAACTATTTGAAGTTGTAGGTCGTGTTTATATAGCCAATGAAGGTATCAATGCTCAAATTGCATTGCCTTCTGTTCATTTTGAAGCTTTTCGGGAGGATTTATTCACCATTCATTTTTTAAATGGAATTCGATTGAATACAGCTATCGAAGAAAATCAAAAATCATTCATCAAGTTGGATTTAAAAGTGCGCAATAAAATTGTTGCTGATGGAATTGAAGATCCAAATTTTAATCCTTCGGATACAGGTAAGTACCTAGAGGCTAAAGATTGGAATGATTTTCTAGAAGACCCTGAAACGGTGGTTATTGATATGCGTAACCATTACGAAAGCGAGGTTGGTAGGTTTGATGGTGCTAGTTGTCCAGATGCTGATACGTTCAGAGAGGAATTAAAATTGGTAATTGATGAATATAATGATACGAGAGACAAGAAAATCTTGATGTATTGTACAGGTGGAATTAGGTGCGAGAAGGCGAGCGCTTGGATGCGTTACAACGGTTTTAACGAAGTGTATCATTTAAAAGGTGGAATCATCAACTACGTAAATCAAACAAAGCAGCAAGGAATTGAGAATAAATTCAAAGGAGTCAATTTCGTTTTTGACCAAAGGTTGCATGAAAGAGTTAGTGATGACGTATTAGCGGAGTGTCATCAATGCGGAAAACCTGCCGATACTCATATAAATTGTGCTAATGTAGGATGTCATTTACTTTTTATTCAGTGTGTTGAGTGTGCTGAAAAATACAATCATTGCTGTTCAAATGAATGTCAGTCAATTTTGGAACTTCCAGAGGCTGAACAAATTAAGTTGCGCAAGGGCAAACCAGCAGGAAGAATATTCAGCAAAGGTCGTTTTCCTAAAACTGTTTAATTCATTGAACAATAGTTATGGCTGGTACAATAAATAAAAGAAATTTTCGTTCTTGCCTTTATATTCGCGCAATTGTAATTATTTAGTCATTGGTAAGAGTGAAACGGACAATCAAAAACAACCGCTGGGTTGCCTACTATAAAGTATTATTTCTTGCAGCTTTTATGGCTGTAAATAGCCTTTCTGCCCAATGGGGAGATGAAGGTGATGAAGCTGCATCAAACGATACTGCATCTATGGAAGTATCTGCCGGCGGTGGCGGATGGAGTGGTGGTGGAGATAATTCGCCCAAGCCCATTGAAAAAAAGCCGTATGTGAGGTTTGTGCCTCCGTATGATTCTTTACGAGAGCTAATCTTTTATGAAGGTGTGGTAGATGACGAGCAATGTGAAACTTGTTCTGAAGATTCTTTGTTTGCTAGAGCAAAACGATTTTTGATAAAGCGTTTTGGTGAAAAGCAATACAAGAAGATGATCGTGGAAGAAAAAGCCAATCAGTTGATTTATATGAAAGTGGTAATGCCCATGGTTGTTACTCTGGGTGAATATGCCAAACGTAGAGATGGTGAGATGGAATATGTGATGGTTTTGAGGTTTAAAGAGGCTCGGTACAAATATCAGTTTGGTAACTTTGCTCACGTCACTGACCCGGTTGGTCTTTCGAATGATCGACTAAGAACCTATCATGAATACTACAGAAGCACGAAGAAAGGATTTGAATCTACGGATCGATATTTAATATCTGCAGACAAAGAAGTAAAGAAAATGGTAGATGGAATATCGGCTGCTTTGAAAGAGGCTTACAAGCCTGATGAAGATGATTGGTAGATGTCTATTCTGATAGTTTTTAAAAAAGTTTGTGGATATCTTGTTATCCACGAAAAATTGTCCTATTTTTGCAACCCCAAAATTGATAAAATTAACGCAAGTGAATCCGTTAAGTACATATAAAACCATTTCTGCAAATAAGAATACAATTACCAAGAATTGGGTAGTTGTAGACGCAGCAGGCCAGCCTTTGGGTCGTTTGGCTTCAAAGATTGCAACCGTTATTCGCGGCAAGCACAAACCAGCTTACTCTCCACATGTAGACTGCGGAGATCACGTAATTGTGATCAATGCATCTCACATCAAGTTAACCGGAGCTAAGATGGATCAGAAAGAATACATTCGTCACACAGGTTTTCCTGGTGGACAGCGTGTTGCTTTAGCAAAAGCGGTAAAGAAAGATCGCATTGTAGAAAGCGCAGTTCGCGGAATGTTGCCAAAGAATCGTTTAGGTAGAAAATTATTTAATAACCTGTTCGTGTATGAAGGTTCAGAACACCCGCATGCAGCACAGCAACCAAAAGAATTGAAATTCGATATCTGAGAATCCTATGAATAACAACTCAGGAAGAAGAAAAGCTGCCGTAGCTAGAGTTTACCTTAAAGAAGGTAATGGGCAGATTACAGTAAACAAGAAGTCTTTGTCGGATTATTTCCCATTGGCTTGGCACCAAAATTCTGTTCAATCACCTTTGGTGTTGACTGCTAATCATACAAACTATGATGTGATGGTTAACGTGAATGGTGGAGGAGTTTCAGGACAAGCAGAAGCCATTCGTTTGGGTATTTCTAAAGCGTTGGTTGATATCAACGAAGAATACAAAAGCGCTTTGCGTCAAGCTGGTTTCATGACTCGTGACCCTCGTGTGGTTGAAAGAAAGAAAAGTGGACAAAAGAAAGCGCGTAAGCGTTTCCAATTCTCAAAAAGATAATACAGATCAATGGCTTATACTCAACAAGATTTACTCGATGCGGGTGTACACTTCGGTCACCTTACCCGCAAGTGGAATCCCAAAATGGCTCCTTTCATTTTCATGGAGCAGAATGGAATTCACATCATCGATCTAAAGAAGACAGAATCAAAATTGGAAGATGCGAAAGCAGCTGCCAAGAATATCGCAAAGTCTGGAAGACGCATTTTGTTTGTGGCTACCAAAAAGCAAGCTAAGGAAATTGTTATGGCTGAAGCTCAAAGAGCTGGAATGCCTTTCATTACTGAGCGTTGGTTAGGTGGTATGTTAACTAACTTCCAAACAGTTCGCAAGAGCATCAAGCGTATGCAAGGTATTGATAAAATGGCTAACGACGGAACTTTCACTCGCTTGAACAAGAAAGAGCGTTTGATGTTAGATCGTGAAAAAATCAAGTTATCTAGAGTGTTGGGTGGTATTGAAGATATGACCAAGCTTCCTGGTGCCTTGTTTCTAGTTGACGTTCGCAGAGAACATCTAGCCGTTTCTGAAGCTATTCGCTTAGGTATTCCTACCTTTGGTTTAGTGGATACAAACTCTGATCCTACCAACATCGACTTCCCAATCCCAGGTAATGATGATGCTTCAAAGAGCGTTCATTTGATTGCTTCAGAAATTGCGAATGCTATTTTAGAAGGTACTGCAGAACGCAAGCGCGAGAAATCAGCAGACGAAGAAGTAAAAGCTGAAAAGCAAGAAGAAAACTTAGAAACTCAAGAAGGTTAATATTATGTCAATTAGTGCAGCAGAAGTAAACAAACTACGCCAAATGACTGGTGCTGGTTTGATGGATTGCAAACAAGCTCTTTCTGAGAATAATGGTGACTTTGAGGCAGCTATCGACTTCCTTCGTAAGAAGGGTGCGAAAATTGCAGCAAAACGTGCCGATAGAGAAGCTACTGAAGGTGCTGTTGTTGCTAAAACCAATAGCGAAGGAACTGTAGGAGTTGTGATAGTGTTGAGCTGTGAGACTGATTTCGTTGCTAAAAACGAAGGTTTCGTATCATTCGCTCATGAGATTGCTGATACAGCAATTGCACACAAGCCTGCAACTGCTGAAGCATTAAAAGCTTTGACAGTAGGTTCTGTTACCTTGGAAGCTCGCTTGATGGAAGAGGTTGCTAAAATTGGTGAAAAAATTGACGTAGTAAAATACGAAATTATTGAAGGAGCTAACTTAGTACCATACATTCACGGTGCAAATCGTATGGGTGTTTTGGTTGAACTAAGCAATGCACCATCTGAAGCTAATATGGCAGCTGGTAAAGACGTAGCAATGCAAATCGCTGCAATGAATCCAGTAGCAGTAGATAAAGACGGTGTTGACGCAACTACTATTGAGCGTGAGCTTGAAATTGGTCGTGAACAAGCCCGTCAAGAAGGTAAGCCAGAAGCGATGATTGATAAAATTGCAGAAGGTAAACTTCAGAAATTTTACAAAGAGTCAACTTTGTTGAACCAAGAATTTGTAAAAGATAGCTCCAAGACTGTGGCAGCTATGTTGAGTTCAATTGAATCTGGTTTGACTGTAAAGCAGTTCAAAAGGGTTCAATTAGGATAAGAAAAATAATTACAAAAAAATCCTCCGAAATCGGGGGATTTTTTTTGTGCATATACCAAAACGAATAAATTTGTCAAAGATTAATCAAATGAAATACAAACGAATACTCCTCAAACTCAGTGGCGAAAGTCTTTTAGGGTCTCAAGATTACGGTATTGATCCAACGGTCTTGGCTCAATATGCAAAAGAAGTAAAGTCAGTTGTTGATCAAGGAGTAGAAGTGGCCATCGTAATTGGTGGTGGAAATATTTTTAGAGGAGTTCAAGGTGCACAAGGTGGCGTAGTAGATCGTGCTACCGGTGATTATATGGGTATGTTGGCCACCATGATGAATGCAATGGCTATCCAAGGCTCATTTGAGAAGTTTGGATTGATTACTCGTCTTCTGAGCGCCATTAAAATGGAACAAATAGGTGAGCCATTCATTAGACGTCGTGCTATTAGGCATTTGGAAAAAGGACGTGTAGTGATTTTTGGTGCTGGTACAGGTAATCCTTATTTTACCACTGACACAGCGGCGTCATTGCGTGCTGTTGAGATTGAGGCTGATATAGTTTTAAAGGGTACTAGGGTTGATGGCATTTACGACTCTGATCCAGAGAAGAATCCAACCGCAAAAAAATACCAACAAATCACTTTCAAAGAAGTATATGATTTAGGTTTAAATGTGATGGATCTAACCGCTATCACGTTGTGTCAAGAGAATAATAAGCCTATAGTTGTTTTTGATATGAATCAACCGGGAAATCTGTTGAAATTGATGCAAGGTGAGTCAATTGGTACTTTGGTGGTAAACGAGTAAACTTCTGTACCTTTGGTACATGAAGTTTAGATATTTTTTATCAATGGTCCTTATTTGGATAGTGAATGTCCAAATGGAATGTGTAGGAAATGAAGAAGAATTGCCACTTTCGGAATCTCTAAAATCATATTTTATTCCCCCTGGAGATTGGTATGGTAAAAAGTATGTATATGCCAACCTTGACGATACTACCGAATTAGATACTTATGATATAAGTTATATTTATAACCATTCAAAGCAATTTGATGATATTACGCGTGGTGAAGGTATGGATTTATACATGGGTACTAAAAGTCAAAATATTTATGTTTGGTGTTATGCCTATCTGAATAAGCCTTCGGTAATGGTAGATGTTTTCATGCCCTATTATGATCCCGTTTTTTATATTAATCCTAAATTGGATAGTTCAGCACAATACCATAAAACAGAATGGATAGGTCATTCTAAGGCATTGAAGAGCTATTCTACGCCTTGGAATACCTATAATGATGTAATTGAATCTGATCAGAATTACAAGGGCCCAGCTAACCCGAATGGCTTGAATTCAAAAGGGATTGGATTTGGACGATTGAAATGGGCTAAGAATGTAGGGTTGATTTATTTCGAAGGATTTTTTGGGCCTGATTTTAAAACCAATCCGGAACTGAAGAGGGTTGTGTTGAAGGAGATCATTAATTAATAAACAGCTTTAGAAAATAGAGCATAAAAAAAGAGCCGTTTACGCGGCTCTTTTTTATTATTAAAGTTGTTTGTAGTAACTGATTATGCTAATGCATTAACATGCTTTTGCAAACTTGATTTCAAGTTACCTGCTTTGTTCTTGTGGATGATGTTTTTCTTCGCCAATTTGTCAAGAGCGGTGAAAGCAGATTTCAATAAAGTTTCAGCTTCAGCTTTATTTTCTGAATTTCTTACATTCTTGATGATAGTACGAGCGGTTTTATGTTGATAACGGTTCAACTCTTTTTTCGCGTTATTCGCTCTGATTCTCTTTATTGCTGATTTATGATTTGCCATTTCTTCTTACAAAAGGAGTGCAAAGATAACACACAGTGACTTCATTAGCAATTTTTTTCAAAAAATTATTCACTTTCTGGTGCAAGTCTAACAATTAGGCCATCCAATTGATTGTTTAAATGCAGTTGACAGCCCAATCTGGAGTTGTTTTTTACATAAAAAGCTTGATCGAGCATGTCAAGTTCGGCGTCTGATTGTTCAGGTAATACGTGATTGCTTTCTACATAAACTTGACATGTAGCGCACATGGCCATACCACCACATTCGCCTTTAACAGGCAATTCTATGGCTTTGCAAAATTCCATGAGATTCAGTCCCATATCAGTTGGGGCTTCATATGTTTGGGTGTTTCCATCTCGGTCTATGATGGTGATATTTATGGAGTTCATGATTTAAGATGTTCTGTACAATTGGTTAGTTTGATTTTGTAGTGTTCTGGATTTTGAGCATCTTGCTCCAAGATGTAGAGGCATAAGTTTTCATGTCCAAAATTATCCATTTGAGATAGGGGAGTTTGTGTCAAAAGACACAGAAAACTTCTTATGGCTCTGCCGTGCATACAAATGAGTACGGGAGATGTATCTTCAGATTGTATGATTTTAAGAGCTGACTTCTGTCTGTTATACATTGATTGCGCCGATTCGCCGTTTTCACAAGCGGCTTCATAATCGCCGTTTCTCCATTTTTTAGAAATGGTTAAAAAGTGTTGATACCCTTCCGGGGTAGGTTCTTGGCCTTCTAATATGCCCCAATTTATTTCGTTGAGATCTGGTAGGATGGTGAGCTGCTGCCCATTTTGAACAAAGGGTGCAACACTTTGATGCGTTCTTTGTAGCTCGGATACGTAAATTTTTTGGAATGGAATATGTTGGTAAGAACGATGAAAAAGCTTGGCCTGTTTATGTCCCTCCTCGTTTAAAACAGAGTCAAGTCCCGAGCCTTGAACGATTCCTCGAAGATTATAGTCTGTTTGTCCGTGTCTGATGAGATAAATTGTTTTTTTGGATGTAGTCATTGACCTTTGTAATTATGTCAGAATCAATTTGGTTTGATGCCGCAAATATAACTATTGAAGGATTGAATGCCCGCTGTGATAGAACTATGAATACTGCAATAGGGTTGTTTTTTACTGAAATAGATGAACAAAGTTTAACAGCAAAAATGGTGGTTAGTGAACAAAATTGCCAACCATTGGGAATGTTGAACGGTGGAGCATCAATGGCAGCAATAGAAATAGTGGGTTCGATGGCTGCAAATTT
>CAMDUE010000025.1 GCA_945877575.1 Chitinophaga pinensis | reverse complement strand
TTTAAGGGTCGTAGAAGATGACTACGTTGATAGGCTACAGGTGTAAAGGCAGTAATGTCATAGCCGAGTAGTACTAATTACCCGTATACTTACCTTACACTTTATTTTGGTAGTAAATGTTTTATTTCCGACATTGTTAAAAGATCTTTATAAAGATCATATGGTGGCTATGGCGAGGGAGTCCACCTCTTCCCATTCCGAACAGAGAAGTTAAGCCCCTCAGCGCAGATGATACTTGGTTAACCCCTGGGAAAGTATGTCGCCGCCAACCTTATTGATTAGAAAGCCTCACCCTTAAAAGTGAGGCTTTTTTTTTACACTTGTTTTTTCTATCTTTGTATTTGTTATACTTGATGAGATTATCTTTACTATTGTCCTTCTTTTTGACCTCCCACCTTTTTGCTCAATCTGGCGTGGGTACCACTAATCCTAATAGTAAGTTACATGTTTTCGGTGATACTGCTTCACCTGCAAAGTCAGGGAATGCACAGAATTCATTGTTGCGTCTTTCAAATAACAACAACATAGGTGTTTTAGATATGGGTGTGTCTAAAGATAATTATGCTTGGATTCAAAGCAGGGATAGTTCTGATTACTCAGCTGGTTATCCGTTATTTCTCATTCCTAACGGAGGAAATTTAGCAATAGGTTCTACAACTGCTTCTGAAAAATTAACCGTTAATGGCTCAGTAATGGCTACTGGATCTATTAGATCTACTGCTGATGGGCAATTGCTAAATAGCGTGTTTTTGAATGAATCAGATCTTGGTATTTCTAGTAACATTACAAATGCATCTACTACTGAAACTACTGTTGCTACTTATACCTATACTCCGGTTTCTGCCAGATCAAAGATTTATATTGAATTTGATTCAAGAGCTATCATAAGTGGTACTTCAGGAGATGAATTAGCCACGCACATTTATGTTGGTTCGAGTAATATTCAAACAAATACAGTTCTTTTTAGTAACGGGCAAGGTGGAGGTGGAAGAGGGAATTCCCTATTTCCAATACAAGGGTATTTTCAAAATTCATCAACTTCAAATTTAACCATTGCCATTAGGATGCAAAGGGTTTCTTCAGATGATACAATTACAGTGTTTCCAGATTTATCTTTAATAATTCAGGAGGTTGCAAGATGAAATCTTTATTTCAATGGTTAATAATTTTTCTGTTGGGTTCTGAGCTCAATGCTCAAACAGGTATAAATACAATAAAACCTGTGTCTAGGTTTGAAGTGAAAGGATCTTCTTCCGACCCTTCGCTTTCAGGGAGTAGTTCGACCAATGGGGTTTTAAGAATTTCTGAAGGTGCTACATCTAATTTTAAGGCTCTAGATTTTGGAATAAATAGAAACAGAGAGAGTTGGATTCAACCGCGGTTGAATTCTGATTATTCAGTAAACCACAGTTTATTATTAAATCCTAATGGAGGGTCAATTGTGATTGGTAATTCTCCATCTACTGCAAAGTTAAATGTTGGTGGTACAATCACTGCGTCTGGTACAATAAGAAGTTCGCAAGCCGGACAGTTACTTAATACAGTTCTCCTAAATGAAGGTGATCTAAGTATTTCTAGTAGTCAGACATTTTCTAATCAAAATAAAACCGTAGCTAGTTTTAACTACACGCCTGTTTCTAGTAGTTCTAAAATCATTATTGAATTTCATGCACGGTATTCTATACCTGGAGCAAGCAATGATGAATGGAAGTCTTATTTATTGGTGGGCTCAACCGTGTTGCAAACGCAAAGAGGTATTTGGAGTTTGGCGGATGGTGCAGGCGGCAGAGGGTCCAATTTATTTCCTTTAAGAGGTGTATTTTCTAATACAACTGGCAATCAAATTACAATTAAAATTGATGTAGAAGAAATTTCTGGCGATGATAATGTGACTATATTTTCAGATTTATTATTAACGATAAGAGAGGTAGCGCAATGAGAAAATTTATTGTATTGTTCAATTTGTTCTTGGCTATTTCTAGTATTCAAGCCCAAATGGGAATTGGAAATAGTAATCCCAAAACAACTTTAGAAATTTCTAGCTCCGCAGCAAATCCTTCATCCACTGGTTCTAGTTTAAATAGCTCCCTAAGAATACAAGGGAATACCACTTCATCTTTAGATTTTGGAATAATGAGTAATACTGCGGCTTCTTGGATTCAATCAAGGAATTCTGCTGATTATTCAAGTAATCTAACTTTAAAATTGAATCCAAACGGTGAAAATGTTACTATCGGAACAACTACTACGGGTAGTTCCAGGTTGCATGTAGAGGGAAATATACGGGCCACAGAATCTATTCGAAGCACTGCTTCAGGACAGTTATTGAATTCAGTCTTTTTAACGGAAACCGATCTCAGTAAGAGTACTACTACACAAAATAATAGCACTACAGCAACTGATATCATTTCCTATACCTACACTCCAGTTTCTAGTAATTCAAGAATTTGGATAAAGTTTTCTGCCAATTATGAAATAAATGGTAATTCTTCGACAGTAGATGATGAAATTGGCAGTCAATTGCTCGTGGGTAGTTCAGTAATACAAGAAAAAAGGCAATATTTCCCAACTGGTAATGCAGGTAATGGAAATCGGAGCGTAAATATATTTCCAATTTCTGGGGTCTTTGACAATACATCATCTTCATCTATTACCATTAAGGTGAACGTTCGAAGAACCGCGGGAGATGACTATACCAATGTCTTTGCAGATATGGTTTTTAGTATTGTTGAGATTGCTGATTGATTATTTCTGTCCCAAAACCCTTATCACGCAGGCCTCACCTACGTGATACTTTCCCTCATTTAGGTAAGTGATTTCTTCTGTGGCGTTAATTTCACGGCATTCGGCAAATAGATCTCTTACCGAATCCACTGAATAGAGCATATCTAGGTTATCTGGTCCACCAACTTGAGGGTTTTTCTCTCTGTAGGGGATGTTATTCTGAGAAAAACATTCAAAGATGATTTGACCATCAGGCTTGAGGAACTCTAACATTTTGGATATAAAACTTACTTGTAGGGACTTTGGGAAATGGGTATAACTGAAAACTAAAACGTCAAAACATCCCAAGGGAAAATCAACAGAATCAAAGCTAGCGACTCTATAATCGATGGTAACGTTGAAGTTTGAAGCGAGGTCAGTGGCTTTTTGTTGGCCAGATTCGCTGATGTCAAAAGCACTAACTTGAAATCCGAGTTTCGCTGCGTATACAGCGTTTCTGCCTTCTCCTTCTGCGGGAAATAATGCTGATAGATTTTTGTTGCTGATTTTCTCAAGCTGCTGTTTTACAAATTCATTGGGTTCGCTACCGTAAGCCCAGCCTTCTTCTTGATAACGGTCGTTCCAAAACTCTTTCATTGTTGCGAAGTTCGTGTAAATCACGGGCTATTCAATGTGATAATAGTTACCAAACAAATTTTGTTAACCATCTACCTTTGCGAACATCTATATGGAGAGGATTCAGTATTTCACCCGTCTTTTGGTTGTCGTAATTGTGATTTTTTGGGCAAAAGCCATTTCGGCCCAGCACCAAGAGGTTCCTGAAAAACCCGCTATGTGGAAAGGGAAGGCCAAGATTTATTACGATACGGGTGCCTTAGCCAAGGCCTTTCAAGAGGGGACACTGCAAGGACATTTCAGGTACTTTTATATGAACACCAACAATTCGCAGCCGTTGACCGATTTTTTCGCAAACGGTGCTGGAGGTGGTATTAGATATGAGACCGCTCCAACACACGGTTTTCAATTTGCGGTTAGTGGATTTTTTATTTTCAATGTGTATTCAACAAATTTGGGTGTTGTAGATAGTATTACTGGTTTGAAGAATAGATATGAATTGGGGTTGTTTGATTTAGAAGACCCTGAAAATAAGCGTGATCTAGATCGGTTGGAAGAGTTTTACCTCAAATACAATTTTAAAGAATCACATCTTACTTTTGGCCGACAACTCATCAATACACCATACATCAACCTACAAGACGGCCGAATGCGTCCCACTGGCGTTGAAGGTGCATGGTTGCAGTGGAACGAATGGAAAAATACCGAACTTAATGTAGGTTATCTTTATTCAATATCTCCCCGCTCCACCGTGGAATGGTATGGAATTGGCGAATCTATTGGTTTATATGGTCAAGGACTAAATGCTCAAGGCAAGCCATCGGGTTATATCAATAAAATTGAATCTAAATACATTTTAAATCTAGGGGTACACCATAAATTCAAATATGGAAATATTCATCTTTGGAATTTCTATGTTGATCGTCTTTTTAATACATCTAGTATTCAAACTGATTTCAATATCCCTCTAGCCAAGAATCTAAATGAGCCCCATTTGCTGTTGGGTTTCCAGGGATATTATCAAGTTTCAGATTCCAAGGATGACCCCAATCATCAATTGTACATTGATTCAGATCACAAGAGTCATGTAGCTTCGCTTAAATTAGGACACGATAACAAACGAAGAAGGTTCTCCATAAATTACACCCGAATATCAAAAAGCAACAGATACTTGATGCCCCGTGAATGGGGACGTGATCCCTTTTATACATTCCTCTCTCGTGAAAGAAATGAAGGTTATGGTGACGTTCATGCTTGGTTGGGTAAATACACGTATAAGATCCCCAAATATCATACTTCCATCGCTACCGGTGCCGGATATTACAAACTTCCCGAAATCCAAAATTACCGTTTAAATAAATACGGAATGCCTTCGTATTATCAGTTCAACTTAGATTTGCGCCACGAATTTTTTGGTGTTTTCCGTGGACTCGAGGGACAGTTACTCTTGGTAGCGAAACGCGCAGTTGACCCCATTGAAAACCAGAGGGCCATTTTCAATAAAGTGAATATGTTTCAAACCAACGTGGTGTTGAATTATCATTTTTGATCATTGATCTTTGGTCTTTGGTCTTTGGTCTTTGGTCTTTGGTCTTTGGCTGGCGGCTGGCGGCTGGCGGCTTCGCCGGAGACTTTGTGACTTAGAGACTAACGCTTCGCGTTGCTTTGCGCCTTCGGCACTGCTTGGCACCTTCGGTGCTGCTTGGCGGCAGAACCGCTGCTGACCGCTGACGGCTGACCGCTGACGGCTGACGGCTGACGGCTGACGGCTGATCACCGGTCACCTAAACCCAATATAAAAAGTCCTGATTTGATTGGGAGCATAGACGTAGGCGGCATCGAAGGTTAACGCGTATGGATTGTTAGCACTGGCTAGCGTATTGCCTTGAGCATCGTAAATGACCTGTTTGTCAAAGGGGTCGTTGCTTCGGGCGAGTAGGAATGGGGTGTTTCGGGCGGGTGTCCAGTTGAAAAGATTTTTGATGCCGAAATAGATTTCGCGCGATTTATTGATGCGAATATTTACGTTTATGTTGTGGATGGTCCACCATGGGGACGTTGACGGACGAGGGTCTAATTCGCCAAGTACGGGAAGATTCATTGGTGAAACGATGTTTCCGGAATAGTCAATGGTGGTGGTTTTAAATCTATTTTTATACGTCAATGTAAACGATGCATTCAATGATTCAGTGAGAATGGGTCGAATCCATTGGTTGTTTATTTTCTGTCGGGCATGAATATAGGTAGCACTTACACGTCCAGAGAAACGGCCCGAATTCATCCAATCAATATTGAAATTGGCGCCGTGATTGATGCTACCGGAGGTATTGTTGGTGTAAATAATAGCACCTGGATCTGATTGATAATCAGGGAGGATTCGGTTGTTGAAGAAGGTAAAGAAGGCGTTCGTTTCGATTCTTAGGAGAGATTTATTCTTGATGGCTTGATTGGTTTCGAAGGATAGGTTGAAATTCTGGGACTCTTCAGGACGAAGTTTTTCCGAAAAGCGGATGGTTCGTGCGCCGGTAAGGGCTGCGTGGTCTTCAGTGAAAACATTGACGGTCCTAAAGCCTGTTCCCCAGTTGAGCCGCCAAATGGATGCTCCTTGTTTGATTTTCCATGCGGCTCGGTAGCTGAGTATGTTTCCGTGATTGGGATGGTAATCGTATCTAAGTCCCCCGAGAAAACTATGATTTTTGAACGTGTATTGATCTTGAATGAGGAGTCCGGAAATGGGTACTTTTTGTGGGATGGAATACACGGTATTTCCCAAGGAATCTTTGAAAATGGTGGCGCCGGTATTGTCATCGTAGAAGGTGAAGCGGTGGTTGAGGGCGGTTAGAAACTGATGTAAACCCAACGACTTTCGGTAAATTCCTTGTGCGAAATAAACCCTTTGAATGGCCTGGAAATGGAGGGTTCCGTAATAACTATTTTGAGCGTGTTGGTTGAAACTTCCTTGCAGTTCGAAGGGAGATGAAGTTGAGGGTTTATACGATGCGATGGCCTCCCAGCGACGGGTTGCAATGGTTTCTCCGTAAATGGAATCCCCGCCAGCCAAAGGTGAAATTCCCGAAAAGGGGTTTGAATTGTGAAAGTTGGTTTGTCCACCCCAGCGATCTTCCATGAATTTGCGCACCCCAAGGTTGAAACTAGTTCCCTTCTGGTTCTGGTAGGCAATCTTTTGGAATAGTGATGCCCGATGCTGGAGCGCTACATCGGTAAATTGGTCTTGATTGGCATCTCTTTTGGACGGGTTGGTGAACAAATTAATGCCCGTCAAGGATGTCCAATGTTGATTGATTTTCTTGTTTAAGGATGCATCTATGTTTGCGTCCAACCAGGAGCTGATGCGAACATCTGATTGAAACGAGTTGAATTTTGAAGGTGCTTTGGTGATGATGTTTATGAGTCCGCCAATGGCTTCGCTGCCGTAAAGGGTAGAGGCGGGGCCTTTAACAATTTCCATACGTTCAATCATAGACGACGGAATTCCCATGAGCCCATAGACGGTTCCAAGAGAACTGATGATGGGCATTCCATCAATAAGTACCATGGTGTAGGGACCTTCCATTCCATTGATGTGAATGTCGCCGGTATTGCAGATGTTGCAGTTTACTTGGGGACGAACGCCGCCGGCAAGTTGAACTGATTCAAAAAGGTTGTTTGACGGATTCGCCTTAAAAAAAGAAGTCCGATAAACATCAACGCTTACCGGACTTTCTGAACGTGAAGTTGCTGTAAGTGAAGTACTTATTACAACTTCGTCGATTATTTTTAGGGAAGTATCGTTTTGTGCATTCAGAGTTTGAATGCATCCTAAAATCGCGAAAGCAAATCTTAGGATTCGATACATCAATTATTTGCGTTTAAACTGGAAAGTGTAAACTTGGCGATTTGGATCGGTTTTGCTTGGATCGTATTGAACCATGGTTAAAGAAGTAGCATTGAATACTACATCTTCATAAGATTCTTTAGTACCATCTTCAAAAGTCATTTCCAATTTACCGCCAGAAAGGATGTAGGTACCTTTATCGTTGGTTACATCTGTACCATCAACTGAAGTAGTTGTAAAGTTGGTGCCATCAAAAGTACCACTGTATTTCAAGGTTGTAGATGTGGTAATATTGGTATCGTAAAATTGTTGATTGGCAAAGAATACCTTTACATTCAACTTTTCCAACTCCCAAGAACCCTCAAACTTTGGGGTGTTGTCAATGGGAGCTTCGTCTTTGCATGAACTAAATGCAAAAACAGTAATAGCCGCAAGGGCAAATAGACTTTGAAATTTCATACTACAAGTTTAATCGTTAATAATGAAATGAACAAGTGAGGTTATTTATGGTCTGTAAGGTATATTTACAATATAAATATGACTCTTCAGCAATTGAAATACATCGTAGCGTTGGAAGCCCATAGACATTTCCAACGAGCTGCGGAAAGTTGCTTTGTAGCGCAACCAACTCTTACCCTCCAAGTTCAAAAATTAGAAGAGGAATTGGGTATACAGATTTTCGATAGAACAGAATTCCCAATTCAGCCCACAGAGCTTGGATTAAAAATCATTGAACAAGCAAAAAAAGCTTTGTTCTGTGCCGAAGCCATCTATAGCATTACTAAAAATGAGAGAGACTCATTAGATGGTACCTTTAGAGTGGGCGTAATTCCAACTGTAGCACCGTACTTATTACCACTTTTCATCAAATCTTTTACAGAAAAGCACCCAAATTCTCATTTAGAAATCAGGGAAATGCAAAGTGAACGTATAATTGATGCCCTGAAGACCAATGAACTTGATTTAGCCATCATGGCTACTCCCATTGAAATGGAAGAACTCCGAGAAATTCCACTTTATCAAGAGCCGTTTCTCCTTTTTGCCCAGCCCTTTCATGAATTGATGTCTCTAAAACGAATCAAAGCCGAAAATCTCAAGGCTGATGAAATTTGGATTCTCGATGAAGGGCATTGCTTGCGAAACCAAGTATTGAATCTATGTGAGTCAAATCAAGGAATTGATAATCAAGGATTTTCATTTAAAAGTGGTTCCATTGAGACCCTGAAAAATATGATCAAATACCATTCGGGATATACCATCATACCCGAATTAGCTGCGCGTCTAACGGATGATAAAAAGTTTATACGTCGTTTTGAAGACCCACAACCCAGTCGTGAAATAGGATTGGTATGCCATCAGAATTTTGCGCGCCAACAACTCTTAATCACTTTGAAAGAAACGATTCAATCAAGCTTACCCGATGAAGTATCTCAAATCAAGAAATATTATTCTTTGAAGTGGCGGGATAGGTTGTGAGGTGGAACTCGGTTTTCGGTTGTCAGCGGTCAGCGGTCAGCGGTCAGCGGTCAGCGGTCAGCGGTCAGCCGCGCCAAAGGCGCAAAGCAACAGCGAAGCTGTTTAGCCCTCCGTCTCCGCAAAGCGTGAGTCCTAGCGAAGCGTAAGTCCTAGCGAAGCGTGAGTCTACTTATTCTTATAAACCTCAAATCGATTCAACTCGTACTTCTCAGGCCAGCTGTTGTTTGATTCGTCGATGTCGGCGGTCTCTTTGAAGGGGTCAATGAGAATGCTGCTGACTTCTTTGTTCTTGGCGAAAGTTTTGGTGAATCTTTGTTCGTTTTTGCGCCATATGTAGGCGTGAATGTAATCTACTTCGGAGGTGCCGTCTGTGAAGTTCCATTGGATGATGACGGGCATGACCGTTCCACCTTTGTTGCTTAAACGTAGTTCGTAGTAGAATTTGTTCTTGAAATTGAGATTTTCAGATGAATCTAATACCGCCAAGTTTCTGTAGCGATCTACAATCATGGGTTTGTCGCGGGGCTCAATGGCTTTTTCATTGACCGGCTTTAAGGCCTCGTAGTAGTACTTGTCTCTAAGTGTGGTATCTGTGTCAACGGCAAATTGCATGCCTTCAGCTTTGTTGCGCAAACGAGATACATGAATATACTCACCGTTGAGGTTGACGGGTTGTCCGCGACGGATGCGAGGATTAACGGCTTCTGTGCGAGCGCCTCTATTAAAGGTGTCCATCTTTACAGGGACTGTTTGAGGTGATTCAACTTGGAAGGCTATTACGCTGTCAAGAGAAATATCTACGGGTTCAATGTCGAAGAACCAAGCTCTCCAAAACCAATCAAGATCTACTGCTGATGCATCTTCCATGCTTCGGAAGAAATCTGTTGGACGAGGATGTTTAAATGCCCATCTGCGGCAATACTCTTTAAAGGCATAGTCAAAAAGTTCACGTCCCATAACGGTTTCTCGTAATATATTTAGAGCTGTTGCAGGCTTGGCGTAGGCGTTAGGGCCAAATTCGATGATGTTTTCGGAGTTGGTCATGATGGGTTCCAATTGTTCTTTTGGAAGCATCATGTAGTCAGTGATTTTATGAGCAGGACCTCTGCGTGAAGGGTAATTATTGTCAAATTCTTGTTCGGTGAGGAACTGAACAAAGGTGTTTAATCCTTCGTCCATCCAGCTCCAGTTGCGCTCGTCTGAGTTGATGATCATGGGGAAGAAGTTATGTCCCACTTCGTGAATGATCACTCCAATCATGCCGTACTTTATGGATGAAGAATAGTTTCCTTTTTCATCGGTTCTTCCGTAGTTGAAACAAATCATGGGATACTCCATGCCGCTGCTGGCTTCAACGCTGATAGCCACCGGATAAGGGTAGGGGATGGTATATTTAGAGTAGGTTTTGATGGTATGTGCTACAACCTTGGTTGAGTATTTGTTGTAAAGTGCGTAAGATTCTTTGGGATAATAACTCATGCACATTACTTTTTTGCCTTCAACGGTAACGGCCATCGCATCCCAAGTGAACTTTCGAGAGCTTCCCCAGGCAAAATCGCGCACATTTTGAGCTTTATAGCGCCATGTTTTGGT
>CAMDUE010000024.1 GCA_945877575.1 Chitinophaga pinensis | reverse complement strand
TGTTATCCGCTACAACTTTATCCCATATTTCGAGTTGATTTTCTATACTTGGGGAGATGTCTTTGGGATAATTACGATTTAAGATGTTTTTGTACATACTATAAGTTACGTACAACGGGTACATCCCCGATTTAGAGTTAATTTCAAGGACTTTAGAATTTTCATCAAAAACGTCTTTCGTTATTTCCTTATGATTTACAAATCGTGGTTTTTCAAGTGGTTTTTCAAGTGATTCATCGTAAAACACATATCCACCTAAACAATCGCCCAAGTGCAAATTAACGACACGCCATGGAGTTAAAACGGTTTCCTTATCAGGATTGCGGAAAGTACTGAATATGGTTGTTATTTTAGATATTCTCTCTTCTATTGATAATTTATCAGTTTCACGAGCCATTGCCCGTATGCGCTTGCCAGCAGCTCTAAAGACATCAGGTTCGTAATACTGTTTAAAACTTTCAAAAACCTGTTTGCTCACACCTTTTGGCATAAACTCTTCCCACGATTTCTCATCTATTAGGTCTGTGAAATTCTCAATATTTATTTGTTGGTCTTCATCTGCTACATCTGCTCCGTATATTATTAACGGCATACGAATAGAAATACCTCTTAATATCGAAACCGCAACATCACGATTTTTGCGTTTTTCTTCTCGTTCTCTCAGCAGACGTTTTTCTTCGTCTGAAAGTTCTTTTTTATCTTTATTCTTTTTTTCAGCCCCGGCTAATTCCTCATATTCTTCGTCAGTAAAACCTTGCTTGTTAATTTCAATATCGCCACTCTTAGGCATTGATTTGGTGCTTCCTATAATTCCTTTTAACTTATCAAAATCTCTTAACTGTACATTATCCAATTTCATTAATTGGTCATTATTGTATAGATAACCATCCTCAAAACCATTTCTAACTACTCGCTCCACATATACTTTTTTTAGTTGCTCAAGCATGCCTTCTACATTATATGCTGACATTCGGGAACCATTCACAGAAATAATTGGGCAAAAATTTAAGAACTCTCTCATAGTATCTCTATCACCATTTGAAGTTCTTCCGGCTTTGGATGATATTTTCGCAGTTTCTGCGATTACTCTTAAAGTTCTATCAGGTGCAAAATCAAAAACGAAACACTCTTCTTTTATCCTGCCATTTATATTTGCGGGAGTTTGAACTCGGAATATTGTTTGCATATAACTCGAAGCGGATGTATTGTAAGACCCTGACAGCATGAAAACAGCAGTCCAAGCTGGCACCGAAACTCCTGTCGTTAATCTTCCACACGAAAGTGTAATTGTGTATGTTTCATCAGGTTTAGAAGAAATAGCATTTTTTACTTTTTTTAACGACTCTTCTTTCGCCTCCTCCTCGTCACCATCACCTGCAACATTTACAATTTTGAATAGTCCAAATATTGGATGTGATTGAAGCACAGAACTGAGTGCTTTAGCTTCTTTAACTCCTGGTACCATCCAAAGAGAATGTCGGAAGTTATCGCGGTATTCTTTCGTAGAATAAGGAAAATTACTTTCCTTGTCTTCTTTACAAATCAAATTCAAAAAAGAATTTACGTCATTTTTATGTATTAGCTCACCTTCCTTATTTACTTTGAAAAACTCACGAAAATTAAAGGCGAATTCTATGTCCGCGAATTTACTTATAAGTTTTCCAAGGTCATAAGTAAAAATATTTAATCGTGGTAAAGCACAATATGGATTAGGGTCGCCCATGTGAACATCATCCCATTCATTTTTGGCTTTTTGTTCCATTACGTAATCCCAAGTGTATATTTCTTCTTCTCTGTAGTTGTCGAGAAGGTTAAATGGCGTACCCGATAGATAAAGTACTTTAGTAGTAGATTTTACTATTTCATGCATCACATTCTTCCCCAATTCTGTTTGAGTTCCTTCGTGTGCTTCGTCAATAATTATAAAATCCCATGGAGCATTGAAAATATCATTATTCTTATCAAAGTTACCACCTACTTGCGCAGACCCACGTAAATCTTGCAGTGAAGCAAAATAGATATACTTAGAGTTTTCTTTTTTGAGTTTTTTTTCGAGTGTTTGGAAGAAATCACCATTTTTTTTCGAACCGTAGAAAAAATTTGATTTATCGTAGAAAATTTTCTCAAAATCTTCAAACCAACCATCGTCAACTACTGGTCGGTGTGTTAAAATTAAGGTTCTCTTAAAATCTAAGTCCTTAACTACTTGTAATGCTGAAAGAGTTTTTCCAAAGCGCATTTTAGCAAACCAAAGCATTTCATTTCCCTTGATGAATTGCTTTTTAGTTTTTTCAATTGCGTCGATTTGTTCTGGTCTAAAAACGATTGGACTTTTATTAATTGATTTTTCACCTTGAGTTAATGATTCTCTCCCTTCTTTTACAGCCTTAATTGCATTTTTGACTGTTTCAAGGTCTGTTATAAACCATTCATTTGCTTTGTTTTTTGTGTCGAAATTTTTTCGTTTAATACCTGAACGAATCAAAATTTGGTGAACTTCACTGTCAGAAAAAGAATTCAAAGTACCTTTTACATTGAATACCGTAACCTCAGTATATAGAAGGTCATAAACTATCCCTGCTGTTTGTGTGTATCGATTAATTCTGATTTTAGCCGCTTCATTGAGTGGTTTGCTGTTTGGCGGTAATCCCCATATATCATGATTGTCTGAGGTTGTTTCGCCAATTTTCAAACATCCCTGATGAGTTTTGTCATTTATGCGAAACACATAAATTAGTTTTAGCTTTAGTGCTGATGTAAACTTCATGCCGTATTTATTTTGAGAAGGTCAACAAATTTTATTTTGCGATTCTTTTTCCCTGTTTCTAAATCCCTGTTATTCCAATCACGTATTAAACAATAAATCCCATTGTGTTTTCTCAAATTGCCTTTCGAACAACCCTCGCATGATTTTGTTAACTGCTGTGTATCTCCAAAAAGAGATTGCGATTCTACCGTTTTAGTTCCGCAACTATTGGGAATAACAGCTTTTAGTCCATCCATCTGCCAAAGATTCCACGAAATAATATAAGCTATGTACTGAATTGACTTTAAAACGGGTTCTTTACCAAACTTAAGTACATAATTTTCAATGAACGTGATTAGCATAGCTTCCCTAGCCAAAAGTAAACTGTCCCCCTGCCATTCGAAAGCATAGGTGTTTTTATATGCTGTTTGCACCGCTTGAAGCCAATCTCGCGAATCCTCAATATTTTCATTTATGACACGTAGTTTTCTATCTAATAGACCAATTCGTTCATTAACAGGAATAAACACACCAGTAGTAGTGTCGTATCGACTCGTAATATATGGAGCTTCACCACAAGCCATTTCAAGTCGAGTGTCTTTGATATAGTCTTGCCAAGATTTACTTTCAGGAAAGGTTATAATCTCTTTGTTCACTATCCATGATTTTGTTCCATTTACTAAACTAATCTCCGAATTAAACATGTTTTCGCGTCCAAACCATGCATTATCAATTAAGTTGTTTTGTGCATTACAAATCCATGATGGTGTAAAAACTTCTGCCATATCTCGCGCTCGTAATTGTTGCAAGTCCCTGTGCTTTTTTACTCTGGGCATGATTATGTTTCCGTTTTGTCCAGTTATACTTTCAGTCAACATGGGTGATGAAAACTGATAATTAGTTCCTAGTTCTATGTAGTTATTTGTTGCCCAAAAAATATTTTTTTGAGTTGTGTGGTCACGTAAAAGGATGTCAAGTACCAATGGATACTTTTCAAGTATATCGTTCTCTAATATGTCTATCTCCGCGTGTACCATTTTTCTTACTCTTGCATTTTATCCTTTTTAGCTCTGTTGAAATATCTCAGGACTAATTGTGCGTTTGACTTTTCTGTTTTACCTCCTTTTGAATAGGGAACTATGTGGTCAACTTCGGAATCTTCGATGGCTAATATTTTCTGACCTGATATTGCACAATATGGATTATTATTGAATAATTCCTCCTTTACTGCAAATGAAAAGTTTCTCTCAGAATACGATTTATCTCCAATAACCCTCTCCAACATATCCATATAAATTTTAAATCGCTTCTTGACATTATCTGTATCTGATGTTTTGAATCCTATGAGGTTTTGAAATTCCATATCTGTAGCCATAAGAATTAATAACTCTTCTCGTATGGCATCAGCTTTAGATAACACTTCGTTTTTACTAAAATTAACGAAACCAACCATTTGAAGGTCAAATAATGACATATTGATTTGAGTGGATGCCCATTTGCCTACGTCTTCATTAGAACCTGGTATGTACCTTCTAAACGCATTCTTACCAAATACAACCTTTACAAGGTCTAAACAGTGCTCAAATCTTGATTTGTATTCTTTGCGTTTTTCTTCGCTGAGATTCCTATTATCTCGTAATTCCTTATTTGAGAACTGTTTCATTGAAGATTTGTAATTCAAATATGATTTTTCAGATAAAGCGAGGAATCTTAATATCATCCCTCTGTAAATCATACGTTTTTTGAAATTATCTTTTTGAATCAAATCATGAAAAGTAGGATTTCCACTTAACTCAGAAAGTAGTTCAATGTATCTTCCCCTATATACGGTGTTTCGAATTTCATCTTCATTTAATTTGGTTGAACCGGTATTGAGACGTTCAAATATTTCGAATTTTATATCAGGGTTTGATTCCCTTTTGATAATAATCGAATGTATCGTAGTGCTTCTAATTTTCTTTTGGAATTCTGAATCTAATTCAATGAATAATTTCCTGTTTAATTCAGATAGAACTTTCAATCCTGAAAGTTTAAACGGTTTGGAGTCAGGGAATTTCCCTTCCAAGTATGATAAAAATGATGTAAGTCTTTGCTGTCCATCAATTACAGAATAACTACCATCTTGTTCTTCAGCCAAGTATACCGCAGGAATAGGAACATCTAACAATATTGATTCAACAAGTTTACTAGCAATGAAATCCGTAGCAACAAAATTTCTTTGGTAGATAGGTTGGAGAATGAGTTCTCCATTATTTTTCATTGTTAGAAATTCCCTGATGGAAAAATCTTTTGCTTGCCAAATGATTTTTCGCTGGTCAATATCAATATCTAATTCAACATCGTCTTCGGTAATTGAATCCATTTCTAATTCTTCGTCTACTGATAAATTATATTCTTTCATAAAGAGTGGTTAATACTTTTACTTTCAACGAAGTTAGACGATTTTTTCAAGTGTACTTATCTTTCTCTTGCTGGAATATGACAGTGTAATCCATTAAAGTTTTGTCAAATGTAGGTTTTGGAAATTGGTGTATATGATAGCAAGTATTCAAGTAACAATAGCACAATTTTCTGCATAAATTCAAAAGTAAAGTCATTTTCTGAACTGAAAATACCCCTTAACTAGTTGATATAGATAAATTTGTAGAGGCTATCAGATTATTATCTAACCTGTAACTTCCGAATTAGTCAAACCAAGTTCATTAGTTCGATAATTCCGATTTGGTAGCCCCGTCGCGAATCGAACGCGAAATTTTCGTTTAGGAAACGAAGGTTATATCCGTTTAACTACGGGGCCATTAAAAGTCCACAATTTTAAGCCTTTTAACTGAACTAAATGATGGTGTTTAAACACAAAACCAACACAAAAAAGGTATTGGAATATGTAAAACCCAACAAATACAATAAGTTAAAGAACTTTAGTTTAGGAAACATCTATTCTATCCATTGAACTACGGGGCCAAGGGGTCGCAAAATTAGTGCAAACCATTGGATTTCTTAAACACAACACATTTTGCATTCTCCAATGGTTAAATTTGCAAAAGAATGAGCCAAATAGCGAAGGAATTTGACTACCAAAAAAACATCAAAATACTCATTTGGGTGTTTACAGCCCTGTTGGCTTGGCCGTTCTTGCGCAGCCTCAGTACCAACAACGATTTAAATATTTTTTTTGGTGCCGCTGAGCGATTAACCAACCTGCAAAATCCATACACCACGCCTTACAACGCACAAGGATGGGCTTTGTATTATTACTATAGCCCCCTGTTTGCCAGTCTATTAGCCCCATTTACTTGGCTGCCAAAGTTTATCGTTTCTGAAGAAATCCCATTCGGACTCTTCGTCTTGAAATTGCTATGGAATGCCTTGAACCTCTATTTCGTTTACCAGTTGGTTCAATTCGTGAATCGCACCTTTCAACCCCCAAAAAATAAAAAAGGTTTCGTTTTTTGGTTGTTTTTTGCCCTACTCACCTATCGATGGTTGTTTTTGAATTTGCTCTACGGACAGATGACCATACTCATTGTTTGGGGTGTAGTGAAAGCATTCGATGGCGTAATTTCAGGTTCGTTACGGAGAAATTTGGGTCTTGCTTTCGGTGTTACCTTGAAAATTTTGCCAATTTATATGGTTGGACAGCTTTTTCTCATGCGCAAGTGGTCGGCCTTCGGCATGGCGGTGCTACTCTCTGTGCTCATGGTTTTATTGCCGTATGTGTATTTACCCGCGGCGTATCACACAGAAATTTTATTGAGTTGGCTCAACAACATCAATCCTTTTTCAAAGAACCACATTGTGGAATTGGGTGAAGGCGGTTTTATTGATATGGGCGCGCTCATTACCAAGTATTTAACAGGGCTCAACATTGAAGGAGAAGCCAGAGTGGATTGGTTTTCTATGGGCGAAAAGGGGGTATTTGTTACAACCCAAATATTTCGTTTGATGGTGTTAACGTCGTGCTGGTTTTGGTTGGTAAAATTCAGGAAATTGGCCATTGAGCATTGGGAATTGTTATCGATGTCTGTGTTTTTAGCTTGCATCCCACTGGCTTTCCCCCATCAGCGCGATTATAGTTTGTTCATGGTTTGGCCATTGCTTGTGTTTATGCTGAACGATGCGATATTTCACCGAAAATCGTTGCGTGGATTAACATTTTACGGTCTTTTATTAGGTGCTATTTTGATGGGTTCTGTGATCTTTTTTGAGGCCCTGCCGTTCGATTTGCGTCGCGACATCAGTGGCTATCGCATTCAAGGGATTGGCGGATTGATTTTTTTAATTTTTGCCCAGGGGTATTTGTGGGCCAAATCAAAAGGACATCGCAGTGATACTGCTGGGGTGTGATTGACAGAGTTTCGTATTATCTTTGACTCCATTCTATTTCCATGAAAAAATTGTTCTTTGCCCTTTTCTTTACCGCCACATTGATGGCGAATGCCCAATTGTGTACACCCGATACAACCATCAAAGTCCCGGGCTTTTATCCAAGCCAATTGGCTGATGGTGCAGTAGGAACACCTTACAATCAAACAGTGATGATTTTGTCTTTCAAGGACACTTCAGCAATTGTAGGGGGCAGCAAACAAAAAGTTACCATCGATTCGTTGAAGCTGACCAAGGTAATTGGCTTGCCAACCGGCATGGGATATGTTTGTTACGAGCCACGCTGTATCTATTTGCCATCGGCCGTACGTTGTATCAAGCTCAATGGAACGCCCAATCAAGCGGGATTGTTTCCTTTGAAATTCGCCGTTACAGCATATGCCAAACTAAATGGTTTTTTCCCTGTTGCGCAACCAGATACCATCAAGAATTTCAGTTTGCTCATCACAGGCACTAGCGATGTAGCCACAATCCAGTCAATGGATCAATTGGCTGTATTTCCAAACCCTGTAAAAGATGTTTTGCATGTAGCCCATCGTAGCGGAAAGCAACCCCAAATCATGTCGCTGACAGGTACCCTTATCACGGCTAGTTGGGAGCAAGAAAATGGTTTGTGGTCGGCAAACACATCGGCTATACCCTCTGGCGTTTACGCTGTGAAAGTTGCTGGAGTTAACCGCATTTGGATCAAAGAGTAATGGAAAAATTTTACGTTGAAATTCCCAAAAGAAAAGCAGAGTTGCCCGCTTTGATTGTATTGGGTGTAGTGTGTTTTGTGGGTTGGGCCTTTCACTTTGGCATCTTCGGCATGTGGGGTGGATTTGCTTGGCTTTCAGTATCCATTCCTTTGGTTTTTTGGTTGTTTAAAAAACGTACCGGTCCTTACTTTATTCAAGCTGATGAAACGGGCATATCGTTTAGAATTCACTTCTTTTCCCAGTTCAAGTCGATTCCTTGGAAGTATTTACAGCGAATTGATTATTTGGTTTATGAAATCAATTTTATGCTCAAGGAAACTGCACAAGTGGTTTCATTGGCAACAAGCAGTATGGAAGATGAGCAAACAGAGGCCCTAAAGCAATATATCTCTGATGCCATCGCCAAGCGTGGCGAATAATTTTGCCGTAACTTTGTTGTCTTATGTCGTTTCAGCCCCATTTCGATTTCGTTGAAGAGCTTCGTTGGAGAGGTTTGCTCCATGATGCGATGCCCGGTACCCAAGAATTGCTAAATACAGAGCAGGTGACCGGATACGTGGGCTTTGACCCTACGGCAGATTCGTTGCACATTGGAAATCTTGTGCCCATTACGCAGTTGATGCATTTTCAGCGCGCAGGTCACATCCCAATGGCTTTGGTGGGTGGAGCAACAGGCATGGTGGGTGATCCCAGCGGTAAGAGCGATGAGCGCAAGTTGTTGGATGTAGCAACCATCGAACACAACATCAGTTGCCAAAAGAAACAATTAGAAAAGTTCATCGAATTTGGTGAGGGTGGCAACAAAGCCAAAATGGTCAATAATTATGATTGGTTCAAGAACTGGTCGTTTTTGGACTTCATTCGCGATGTAGGAAAACACATCACTGTGAGTTACATGATGGGTAAAGACAGTGTAAAGAATCGATTGGAATCTGGAGGGTTGTCTTTTACTGAGTTTAGTTATCAATTGGTACAAGGCTACGATTTTCTGCATTTGTACAAGAATGAAGGCTGCAAATTGCAGATGGGTGGTAGCGATCAGTGGGGAAATATCACAACAGGTACAGAGTTGATTCGCAGAATGGCAGGAGGCGAAGGGTATGCCCTTACAGCGCCTCTGATTACCAAAGCCGATGGTACCAAGTTTGGCAAATCTGAAGGTGGTAATGTGTGGCTGGATCCAGCAAAAACATCGCCCTATAAATTTTATCAATTTTGGTTGAATGTGGCCGATGAAGACGCCGTTCGATTCATTAAGATATATTCTTTGAAGAATCGCGAACAAATAGAAGCGTTAATTGCCGAGCATACGGGGCAAGAACATATGCGAATTTTGCAGAAGGAATTGGCCGCGGAAATGACCGTTCGTGTGCATTCAGAGGCGGATTTGGAGATGGCTTTGAAAGCAACGCAGATCTTTTTTGGCAATGGTTCGGCAGAAGATCTAAAAGCATTGGATGAGGCTACATTGTCTGCGGCGGCTGATGGTATGGAACGCTTTGAAGTGTCTAAGTCAGCACTCACCGAAGGCATTCAAGTATTGGATCTGTTGGCAGTGAATACCCAAATCTTCCCGTCGAAGTCAGAAGCGCGCAAGATGTTGCAAGCCAATGGATTTGCTTTTAATAAAGACAAGTATACCGACATTGAAGGCAATGTAACGGATGCCATTTTGTTGCATGGAAAATATTTGATTGCCCAAAAAGGCAAAAAGCAGTATTTCTTGATTGAGGCGGTTTAAATGGAGCGCGGTTGAGTTACAACTTTTGCGTTACCATTTTCTCTAAATACGCACCGTAACCACTCTTTTTCAAGGGTTGAGCGATGGCCAGTAATTGGTCTGATGTTATGAACCCTTGTCGCCAAGCGATTTCTTCGATACAGCCAATTTTAAGCCCTTGGCGATCTTCGATCACTTGAACATACTGTCCGGCTTGCATGAGCGATGTAAAAGTTCCTGTATCCAACCACGCGGTTCCACGCTCGATGATTCTTACTTGCAAAGCGTTTCGCTCCAAATAAATGCGATTGACATCGGTGATTTCGAGTTCGCCACGGGGCGATGGTTTTAGGTTACAAGCGATATCAACCACTTGATTGTCATAGAAATACAATCCAGGTACGGCATAATTGCTCTTGGGTTCTAGGGGTTTTTCTTCGATGCTGATGGCATTGAGGTGCTCATCGAATTCTACCACACCGTATCGCTCTGGGTCGCTTACGTGGTAAGCAAAAACGATCCCGCCATTGGGGTCGATACTGCTTTTCAAGGTGTCTTGGAATTTGGAACCGAAGAAGATGTTATCGCCCAAAATCAGAGCCACAGAATCATCGCCAATGAAATCTTTACCCAAAATGAAGGCTTGTGCCAATCCATCCGGAGAGGGTTGAACACAATATTCAAATCTGCATCCCAAGTTTGCGCCATCGCCCAATAACTTTTGGAAATGCGGTAAATCGTGGGGTGTGCTGATGATTAATATTTCGTTGATGCCCGCCATCATCAAAACTGAGAGCGGATAATAAATCATGGGTTTGTCGTAAACCGGCATGAGTTGTTTGCTCATCGCCAAGGTCAATGGATGCAATCGGGTGCCAGAACCGCCGGCGAGGATAATCCCTTTCATGCTTGCAAAGGTATGTTTTGCAGCCGAATCGCTGTGAGTCTTAAGTTAAAAGTTGATGAATCTTTGTTGTTGCTTGGGGAATGAAATGCTGCTTGGTTCAATTTGCCAAATTGGGCGCTTGATATACTTGAACCCAATCTACTTGAAAATCAGAGGTTTGATTTCCGTTGCTGATGAGTTGTGGTATGTATTTGTTTTCCAGCGCGTTGTTGAGGATGAGGTACATGGGTTCTTGGTAAAATTGCGACATCCAGCGATTGAGTTTGATAGACTTTACCCTCACGTTGTCTGTGTAAAATTCGATTCGATTTTTGGTCCACAAGCATGCATAGATGTGAAAAGCCGTATCGGTATCAGCGGATAATCGGATTTTTTTCATCATCATTTCTTTGGTATGGGTTTCAACTTTCCCCGTATGGATGGTCATGGTTTGGGTATGAACTTGTTTGCCTGTTGCGCCGCCATACATTTCGAAAATGTCGATTTCTGGGGGCCAGTTGTTTCTTCCTGTAAGCCACCACGCTGGCCATGTTGCAGG
>CAMDUE010000023.1 GCA_945877575.1 Chitinophaga pinensis | reverse complement strand
GTTTGGAGGGGAAAGGAAGAGGGACTGAATGTGAAGGTTTTTTACCCTGGAGTGGTTTTGGGCCAAGGAGATGGTCATACCAGTTCAAAACAAGTGATTGATGTGGTGAAAAATGGCAATCCGTTTTATCCAGTGGGCTCCAATGGTTTTGTATTTGTTGAGGACCTCGCCAAAAAGATCACCGATGAATTGCCATTTACATTGGCAAATGAAAAACAACGATTCTTGTGTGTTTCACACAACCTCACCTTCGAGAAATTAATAATTTCAGTGGCTGATGCCTATGGTTACAAGCCGGCTAAATGGCCGTTAAAGGGTGTAGTTTATAGAGTTGTTTACGTCGTTGCTCGATTCTGTGAATGGTTCAGGATTCGTATTCCCATTACCACGGAGTTGATGAAGAGTACCAGTAAGGCCTCTGTGTACAAAGACTAAATTCAGGAGATTTAACGAGTAGGAGAATAAGGGCTAATGTAAGTGCTCTTTTTGGTGGTTTTTTTCTTGAAATCACCGCGTTTCCAAGCTTCAAAGAATTGCATCCAAGCGGTTGGACTTAAATACCGTTGGGGAGGAACTTGATTGTAGTAATATAGTTGTTCAGCTCTATTTCTGGCAAGCAATGCTTGGGCTTGAGAGGCATCTGCGGGTCGTTGACGGAGTTCTTCCTTAATTGCCTCATTTTCAAGGTTTTTACGGGCTCTTTCAAGTGGGTCATCAGGAATATCTCTATTGACAAATTCGTGATTGAATAGGGTTTTCAGGGGCAGTGCTTTGATGAAGATTGCAGACAAGTGGATGGTGTCTTGGGTCATTAATTTTACTACAGAGTAGCGATTGCTTGAAAGAGTATCTGGAATGACGTGAGAGGAACTTACTTTTTCTACTTGTACAAAATACACGGTATCGCCTTTTCTAACAACAACGTCAAAGAATCCATTGTCATCTGAGTAGCCAATGAGTCCGCGTCTGGAGCTTTTAATGCTTACCAATGGGATTGGTTTTAGGCTGTCAGAGGTAAGTACCAAGCCGGTGAACAAGATGTAAGGATTATTGTTTTGGGGTTTGCGTTGAGCAAATAGGTGATTGCTAAGAAGAAGGAATACAAAGAGAGCGAATATCCCCCGAAAAGCCCCGAAACTCATAATCACGAAGATAATGAAAAATTAACTTAGGGCATCAACCAACCTACGAGTATGGAGAATAAAACGACCAAAGGAGTGGAGATTTTCTTGGAATATAGCATGACCACGGTGGAGGTAAGGACAAAAAAGTGTGTGGATATTTTAGACGAGGGAAGATGTTGTATGCCAATTAATAGTTGTTCGCACAGAATGAGTGATGCGGCCAAGATGAAGCCAACGGAAACGGCAAATATTCCTGGAATCGATCTTTGCAAACCGGAGTAATTTTGCAAAATGGACCAAATGGGATAGGCAAAAAGTACGAGAAGTATTCCGGGTAGAAAAACAGCAATGAGTCCAATTAAGCCTCCCAAAATTTGGCCTAATTTCTGATAGCCAGCGTTCCTCATAGCTACTGCGTTGGTATAAACTGCAAGGTTGAAATTGGGCCCTGGTGTTGCTTGAATAGCTCCAATGCCGGTGTTTAGTTCATCGAGGGTTAGTCTCTTTTTGTGGTGCACGTACTGTTCCATGGTCATAGCTGCCAGCACGTTTCCGCCGCCAAAAGAGAGTGCGCCCATTCGGTAGGTGTTTTCAAAATAAACCACGGGTTGGAGCCATTTTGATTGGGTTTTATACTTGCTCAGCAACAAGCCCCCAACTCCTACAACCGTAAAGATGATGAAAAAAACCGTTAGGTTTCGCCATTTGATTTGAGATTTGGGAAGAATAGTTTTAGGTCCTGTGTGTTGTCCAAATTTTGCGCTAATTAGGGCTGCCAAAACTACGCCAATGGGAAAAATTAAGGGTGTGTGAATGGCAAACCCAAGAATACCAGAAACTATGAGTATACCCCAATTTAGAGGCGTTTTTTCCATCCATTGGCTCATGCTTAGGAAGCCGTAAACCATAAATCCCACCACGGTAGCAGAAATGTATTGCAGTTGATGTGCTGATAAAAATTTAGGTGATAATGCCAAAAGTAACATCAATGTTGCTCCTGGTAATGCCCAAAACAGAACGGTAAGTATGGCTAGTTTAGGGCCACCCAATTTCAATCCAACCGTGGTAATGGTTTGGGTGGTTGTAGGGCCAGGCAATAAATTACAAAATGCGGTGATTTCAATGAGGTCTTCTTGAGTGATGAAACGTTTTCGTTCAATCAACCGTTTTTTGAAATGAGGAAGGTGCATTTGGGGGCCACCGAAGGCAGTTAAACCGAGCCACAAAACGGTTTTCAGAAACTGAAATTGCTTGCCTTTTTGTATGTTTGTGGACTCATGCATAATTTCGACACTAAAATAGTCCAAAAATCACGAAACCCTTTGATTCTATTGGGTTTTTTGTCAATTATTTTGACGCTTGGTTTTATTGCTTGTACTGGCAATAGCAATTCAGGTTCTGATTCTAAATCAGAACTTCGCAATGCCATGCAAATGAAATTGGATTCGGCTTGGTCTCAATTGAATGATATTCGAGGTCAATTCCATTTCGAAATTGATGAGTTTGAAGAACGTAAAACCGAAATGGCTGCCCAAAGAATCAGAGCCAATTTCATTCCTGGAGATGCTCTAACCGATGACGATAAACTTCAATTCAACATATATAACGAAACATTCAGGGTGTATAAAACCGCAGCCAACCAATATAAGAATGCGGTATTAATGGCAGAAAATGCTTTTTATAACCTAAAAGGACTTGAGACCCGGGTAAAGAAAGGAGATTTTGATCAAGATTTAGAGGGATTCAAGGAGGAAATGATGGGCTTACAAAAAGATCTTGATGAGTGTGAGTTGAAAACCATTGATATCACTGATAGACTAGATACTGTAGAGCCCTCATATCAAAGGGTAAATGAACATGTGAATCAGTTGCTAGATCGACTGGTTCCTGAGAAACAATAGGTCTCTTTAAATCGTTCAAACACCACGTTGATGGCTTCATCTGTGGGGTGCGCTTGGTCGGATTTGTAAAATTTCAGTTCTTTAAGTTCTTCGGTAACTATTTCATAGCTAGGAAAATACTCTACTTGTTCTGCAGATTCCAAGCAAATTTCATACAGCGCAGCTCTCAAAAGGGCTTTGCTAACCGAATTTATTAATAGTCCATCTCTCAAATGTCTCACCGGGGAAACGGTAAAAATGAGTTTAGCCTTGGGATTTATTTTGGGGACGGTGTTTTTTATTTTTTCGAGGGATGTTTTGATTTCAGCTATGGTTAACTGCCGTTTGGTGAACTGATTTTGCGGCAGTTTTTGACAATTCCCAACCCATTGATTGTAACTTGTGTGTTCGTAAATGGTTGCTGTGCCTAATGTGATAAAAACGTGAGTGGCGTTGGTTAGGTGTGATTTTGATTCAATCAGTTGATTCCTGATTTGTTCCGTAAGTGCAGATTTAGAGGGGTTTTGAAACCGATTGGCAAACAACAGGCAATGGAAGTTTTGATGATATTCAAAAAAGGGTGGCACCTCTGATTTGTATATGTATTCAATGGTTTCGGCCAATGCTGTGGGCGAAAAAATGGTGCCAAACGGATTGGAATAGGAAGGGATTTCTAGCTGCAGGGCTCTTTGATGCATTTCGGCTGAAAAACATGACCCCATGAAAAACAGTTTCACGCATGCAAATTAGTCCTATTTTTGCTGATATGCACGCTTTGCGCAAGAAAGAGAACTTCCACATTGTGTTGTGGTTAGTCAAAGATTTTGCTTGGATTATGGATTATAAGATCTTGGGACTTTCCATGGCAATTCCTACGGTATTGTTGGCCATTTATTTAACTTGGCATTCAAGAGCGGATAAGACCGAGTTTGCGCACAATCTTGCGGTTATGTTTTGGATTTGCGCCAATGTCATTTGGATGTTTGGAGAATTTTATCTGAACGATACCACTCGTTCAATCGCCCAACCATTTTTTATAGCAGGTTTGGCTGTGCTTGGAATTCACTACATAACGAAAATCCCGCGATTGCGGGATCTCCGTTAACCAAACTAAACCAATAAAAAATAACAACTACAAGACGCTAATTTCGATATAATGTTTTCTGAGAGTTTGTCATACTTGAGTCACAATCGGTAAAAAACATCTTATAAAGAACGAGCTATACCCTCTAAACACAAAAAGGGTGTTTATCCCCCAAAAAAAGATTGAAAAAGACCAATTTGGGTTAAATTTGCGGCTATGTTGGAGCAACAAGTCTATGTTCCGGTAAACAAGGTGCGCATTGTAACTGCGGCTAGTTTATTCGACGGACACGACGCAGCGATTAACGTTATGCGTAGAATCATCCAGTCAACAGGATGCGAAGTGATTCATTTAGGTCATGATAGAAGCGTTTTGGAAGTGGTAGATACTGCCATCCAAGAAGATGCAAATGCCATTGCCATGACCAGTTACCAAGGCGGTCATATTGAATACTTCAAGTATATGTATGACTTGCTCAAGGAGCGCGGGGCTTCACACATCAAGATTTTTGGAGGCGGTGGCGGAGTTATCCTTCCCGAAGAAATCCAAGAATTGATGGATTATGGCATTACCCGCATTTACTCGCCAGATGACGGAAGAGAGATGGGACTTCAAGGTATGATCAACGATTTGGTTCAGAAAAGTGATTTTCCCACCGGTCATAAGCTCAATGGTGAAGTCAAAAAGGTAATAGATCGTGACGGAGACTCTATGTCAATTGCTAGAATCATTACGGCGGCTGAAAATTATTCTGAGTTGCATGCATCGGTATTGGCCGATATGCGTGACAAAGCTGCAGATATTAAAGTTCCAGTTTTGGGAATTACCGGTACGGGTGGTGCTGGTAAAAGCAGTTTGATTGATGAGGTTGTTCGCAGGTTCTTATTGGATTTTTCTGATAAGAAAATGGCCATCATTTCAATAGATCCTTCAAAGAGAAAAACAGGTGGAGCCTTGTTGGGAGATAGAATTCGCATGAATTCCATCAATCATCCTAGGGTATATATGCGCTCAATGGCTACGCGTCAAGCGAATTTGGCCATGAGTTCACACATTGATGATGCCGTTGACATTTTAAAGGTAGCGGGTTATGATTTAATCATTGTTGAAACCAGCGGTATTGGACAAAGCGATACTCAAATTACCGAGCATTGCGATGTAGCTCTTTACGTTATGACCCCTGAATACGGCGCAGCAACCCAACTTGAAAAAATTGATATGTTGGATTATGCTGACGTGGTTGCTCTCAATAAATTTGATAAACGCGGTGCATTGGATGCATTACGAGACGTTCGCAAGCAGTTCCAACGAAACCATAAATTGTTTGAAGCCGACGTTGATACTATGCCCGTTTTTGGAACCATTGCATCTCAATTCAATGATCCAGGTATGAACAGTTTGTATCGTTGTTTGATGGATACTATTTCGGCTAAAACCGGTGCTGATATTGGGAGTAACTGGAAGTCAGACAATGAATTGAGTGAAAAAATATTCATCATTCCCCCTGCTAGAAATCGTTATCTTTCTGAGATTTCAGAAAACAATAGAGCTTACAACGCTACCGGTAAGGCTCAACAAAAGATTGCTCAACGAATGTATGCCATCAACGAAACGTTGAAGCAGATTTCAGAGAGCGGAACGTCGTCAGATGTTTTAACTGCTGAGTTGAACCGGTTGTACGAACAATTAAACGATCAATTATCCCCAGAAAACAGAAAACTCATTTCTGATTGGGAAGAAGAAGCTCAAAAGTACCGCAACGAAGATTACATTTTCAAAGTGCGCGACAAGGAATTGCGCATTAAAACGCATACCGAAAGTTTGAGTCATTCGCAAATTCCAAAAGTGTCTACTCCGAAGTACGAAGCATGGGGAGATATTTTACATTGGCGTTTGCAGGAGAATTTGCCGGGTCAATTCCCTTACACAGCTGGAATTTACCCATTCAAACGCGAAGGCGAAGATCCCACGCGAATGTTTGCCGGTGAAGGAAGTCCCGAAAGAACCAATCGTCGTTTTCACTATGTGAGTCAGGATATGCCCGCCAAACGCTTGAGTACGGCATTTGATTCAGTGACTTTATACGGCAGAAATCCAGATCTTAGACCAGATATTTACGGTAAAATTGGAAACTCAGGGGTAAGCATTTGTTGTTTGGATGACGCAAAAAAGCTTTACAGTGGATTCAATTTAGCTGACCCCATGACATCAGTATCGATGACCATTAACGGTCCGGCGCCCATGTTGCTGGGATATTTTATGAATGCTGCCATAGATCAACAGTGTGAATTATACATCAGAACAAATGGCTTAGAGTCGGAGGTTAACGCTAAAATTGATGCCATTTATGCGGCTAAGGGACTTTCCCGCCCAGTTTATCATGGGGATTTACCCAAGGGTAATGACGGCTTGGGTTTGATGCTTTTAGGTGTAACTGGTGATCAAGTTCTTTCAGCAGATGCCTACAATGAAATTAAAAATTGGACCTTATCTCAAGTAAGAGGTACCGTTCAAGCAGATATTTTAAAGGAAGATCAAGCGCAAAATACTTGTATTTTCTCCACTGAATTCGCTTTGCGATTGATGGGAGATGTACAAGAATATTTCATTCACAATAAGGTTCGTAATTTTTACTCTGTGAGTATTAGCGGATACCACATCGCTGAAGCGGGAGCGAATCCTATTTCTCAATTGGCATTCACTTTGGCTAACGGATTCACTTATGTTGAATATTACTTAAGTCGTGGAATGCACATTGATGATTTTGCACCGAACTTGAGTTTCTTCTTTAGCAATGGAGTAGATCCTGAATACGCAGTTATTGGTCGTGTTGCTCGAAGAATTTGGGCAAAGGCTATGAAGAATAAATACGGTGGAAACGCTCGTTCACAGATGTTGAAATACCACATTCAAACATCGGGAAGAAGTTTGCACGCGCAAGAAATTGACTTTAACGACATTCGTACCACATTACAAGCATTGTATGCAATCTACGATAACTGTAATTCTCTGCATACCAATGCTTATGATGAAGCTATCACTACTCCTACAGAAGAAAGCGTTCGTCGTGCAATGGCCATTCAGTTGATTATAAACAAGGAATTGGGATTGGCAAAGAATGAGAATCCAATTCAAGGTTCATTCATCATTGAAGAATTGACTGATTTGGTAGAGGAGGCGGTATTAACCGAATTTGATCGCATCACAGAACGAGGCGGTGTTCTTGGAGCCATGGAGACCATGTATCAACGCGGAAAAATCCAAGAAGAAAGCCTTTATTATGAAACCCTAAAACATACGGGTGAATATCCCATCATTGGCGTAAATACATTCTTGAGCAGCAAGGGTTCACCAACTGTTCGACCAGGCGAGGTAATTCGAAGCACTGAGGAAGAAAAGCAGCAGCAAATTGACACCGTACACTTGGTAAAGAGTATGTACGGAGAAAATGCTGAGAGCAATTTCAAAGACCTCCAGATAGCGGCTATTCGCAACGAGAATATGTTTGCTCAAATTATGGAAGCCGCGAAATTCTGCACCCTTGGACAGCTCACAGAATCCATGTTTGAGGTTGGTGGGCAGTACAGGAGAAATATGTGATTATAGTCCATAGTCCATAGTCGATAGTCGATAGTCGATAGTCGATAGTCGATAGGAAGGGATTATAGACTACAGACTTTGGACTAGTGACTAGTGACTAGTGATCAGTGACCAGTGACTAGTGACTAGTGACCAGTGACCAGTGACTAGTGACCAGTGACTAGTGACTAGTGACCAGTTACCAGTGACTAGTGACCAGAGTCCCGGTACCTGGTACCAGGTACCTTGTACCCAGTACTTATTTACAAGGTGCATTCTGCCAGGGACCGGCGTTGCTTACGCCTTTGAAGCCTTTTGATTCAAGCAACTCTTTTGCCTTGCCTGCACGTCCGCCGCTGCGGCATACTAAAACAATTTTATCGTAACCGCGGAGCGATTCCATTTTGCTTTCAAGTTCGTTAAGCGGAATTAGGGTTGTGCAGTCTGCATGACCGTCGTTGTTCCATTCTTCGGGGGTGCGAACATCTACAATGATAGTTTTTCCGGTTTTAGTGGTGTCTTTAGTATTTGCAGTTTCTGAAATGACTGAAGCGGTGTTGGAATTTGGGGTTTCTGTGTTTGCAGAATTTGTGGTTGTTGAGCTACAGCTGATGGCGTATAAGGAAGATACCATCATTAAAAGTGCGAATGCGATTTTTTTCATAATGGCGAAGTTCATCTTTTTTTTGTGGATTTGCGGTGACTAAAATCACTTAACAATATATTTGGTCGCAGGTATGGCCACCTATATTTGTATAGTGGAACAAAGAATATCAGAATTGTTGGGATTAAAGCCTTGGCAGGTAAAGGCGGTGTTGGATTTGATTTCGGAAGGGGCGACGGTACCGTTTATGGCCCGATATAGAAAAGAGAAAACAGGGAACTTAGACGAGGTGGAAATTGGGAAGATCAAAGATGAGGCCGAACGTATTGATGTCCTCGAGAAAAGAAAACAAACCGTTTTAGATAAAATTGAGGAGCTTGGAAAGTTGACTCCAGAATTGAAGTCAGCCATTGAAAATTGTACAGATATTAGTCAGGTGGAAGACTTGTACTTGCCTTATAAAGCAAGGAGGAAGACGCGGGCAGATGTTGCTCGAGAAAAGGGGCTGGAGCCTTTGGCGAGGGAGATTTTTGAACAAAAGAATCAGAGAATTTTACAACAACTTGATCAATTTATCAATGATCAGGTGGCTTCCGAGGAAGATGCTTTGGCCGGCGCTAGAGATATTATTGCGGAATGGATCAACGAAGATGTAGAGGTTAGGGCGCAGTTGAGGGATTTGTTTGAGAGCCAAGCAACAATTTCCTGTAAGGCGGCCAGAGGTAAAAAAGATGATGATGAAGCTCAGAAATTTAGAGACTATTTTGAACACAGCGAGCTTCTGCAAAGGTGTCCATCGCATCGGTTTTTGGCCATGAATAGAGGCGTAGATTTAGGATTTTTGAAGGTCAGTGTGGAGCCCGATGAAGAGCGCGCAATTGCACTGTTGAAAAGGAAGTTTTTGAAAGGATATTCAGACTTGTCTGATCAAGTGAAGATGGCCATGATAGATTCTTATTCGCGGTTGTTGCAACCCAGTTTGGAAAACGAAATGATATCTTTATTGAAGGAGGAATCAGATGAAGATGCGATTACGGTATTTGCTTTGAACGCTCAGCAATTGCTGTTGGCATCGCCCGTAGGGCAGAAACCCCTGATGGCCTTGGATCCGGGATTTAGAACGGGCTGCAAGTTGGTTTGCCTATCTGCAACAGGAGATTTGGTATTTAATTCAACGATTTATCCGCATGAACCACAAAGGGAAGTGGTAAAATCTAAACAGTTATTATTTGAAGCAATTAAAAAATACGGAGTTGAGGCTATTGCTATAGGAAATGGAACTGCCGGGAGAGAAACCTTGTCTTTTGTGAATGAAGCATTGGGCGAGGCGAAGATGTCATTGGAGGTTTCGGTTTACATGGTGAATGAGGCAGGGGCGAGTATTTATAGTGCATCGGAAGTTGCTAGAGAGGAGTTTCCAAATCAAGATGTAACGGTGCGCGGTGCTATAAGTATTGGTAGAAGATTGATGGATCCTTTGGCTGAATTGGTAAAGATTGATCCTAAAAGTATTGGAGTTGGTCAATACCAACACGATGTAAATCAAGCCTTGTTAACCAAGCGTTTGCAGTCTGTAGTTGAGTCGGCGGTGAATAAAGTAGGAGTGAATTTGAACACGGCTAGTAAACATTTGCTATCTTATGTGAGTGGCTTGGGACCTTCGTTGGCGCAGAATATTGTGAATTACAGAAAGGAGAATGGCGCGTTCAAGAGCAGGGCTGAATTGAAAAAAGTGCCTCGTTTGGGCGATAAAGCGTTTGAACAATGCGCAGGATTTTTGCGTGTAAGAGATGGTAAAAATCCGTTAGACAATTCATCGGTTCACCCAGAAAGATATGCGGTTGTAGAGCAAATGAGTAAGGACTTAGGAGTGAAGGTGAATGAATTGATTGGACGCGAAGAGTTGGTGGCGAAAATAGAGGCTAAGAACTATGTTAATGAAAAGGAAACTTTGGGTTTGTTGACGCTTCAAGATATCCTTCAGGAGCTTAAAAAACCTGGATTAGATCCACGGGGAGAAGCGCAAAATATAGTGTTTGAAGACGGGGTGAAGTCTATCAATGACCTGGAGATTGGAATGGAACTTAACGGAATAGTGACCAATGTAACCAACTTCGGAGCATTTGTAGATATTGGTGTTAAGCAAGATGGGTTGGTTCATATCAGTCAACTTTCGAAGCAGTTTATCAAGCATCCATCGGAGGCGGTTTCTTTGGGACAGCAGATAAAAGTGCGGGTTACTGAGGTTGATTTGCAGCGCAAGAGAATCGGGCTTACGGCGAAGTTTTAGTACCTTTGTATTATGTCAAACGAAAAGATATCAGGTCCAAGGCCGGTGAAATCGCCAACCGGCAATCAGCTGGTTTGCAAGGGCTGGGTTCAAGAGGCGGCATATAGAATGTTGCACAATAATTTAGATCCAGATGTAGCCGAGCGTCCAGAAGATTTGATTGTTTACGGTGGATTGGGCAAGGCAGCCCGCAACTGGGAAGCTTTTGACAATATTTGTAAGGCATTGATTGATTTGAATGATAATGAAACATTGATGATTCAAAGCGGAAAGCCCGTGGCGATTTTACCTACACACAAAGATGCACCAAGAGTATTGATTAGCAATAGTCAGTTGGTTCCTAATTGGGCTAATTGGGATCATTTCAGAGAGTTAGAGGCCAAAGGATTGATGATGTACGGTCAAATGACGGCTGGTAGTTGGATTTATATTGGTTCTCAGGGAATTGTTCAGGGCACTTATGAAACCTATGCTGAATGTGCGCGCCAACATTTTGGTGGTACTTTGAAGGGTACATTGAATGTGACCGCAGGATTGGGAGGTATGGGTGGAGCTCAACCGTTGGCAATCACCATGAATGAAGGTGTGGCTTTGGTTGCGGAAGTGGAAGAATGGCGCATCAGAAAGCGTTTGGAAACCCGTTATTTGGACGTAATGTGCCGGGAAATTGATGATGCCATTGATAAAGCTTTGATAGCTAAGAAGGAAGGTGCGGGTGTGAGTATTGGGGTCTTATGCAATGCGGTTGATTTGCTCTCTAGGATGTTGGAACGCGGAATTATTCCAGATACATTAACTGATCAGACATCGGCGCACGATCCTTTAATTGGTTATTATCCCGAAGGGATGGACGTTGAAGCCGCTGATAGATTGAGAAAAAATGACCCTGAAAAATACGTTGATTTGAGTTACAACACCATGGCGAGACACGTTGAGCTGATGTTGGAAATGCAACAAAAAGGTGCAATCGTATTTGACTACGGAAATAATTTGAGAGGTAGAGCTTTGGAGCGTGGAGTTAAGAATGCCTTTGATTTTCCCGGATTTGTACCTGCTTATATTCGTCCGTTGTTCTGCCAAGGTAAGGGTCCATTCAGGTGGGTTGCTTTGAGCGGTGACCCTGAAGATATTTACAAGACAGACAAGAAAATTTTGGAGTTGTTTCCTGAAGATGAAGGATTGAAGAGATGGATTAGCATGGCTCAAGATCGTATTGAATTTCAGGGATTGCCGGCTAGAATCTGTTGGATAGGTCAAGGTGCTCGTCAAAAAGCCGCTTTGGCGTTCAACGAAATGGTACGAAACGGAGAGTTGAAAGCTCCCATTGTTATTGGAAGAGACCATTTAGATACGGGTTCGGTTGCTTCTCCAAACAGGGAGACAGAAGCTATGTTGGATGGTTCAGATGCGGTGGCCGATTGGCCAATTCTAAATGCCCTAGTAAATACTGCAGGTGGAGCGAGTTGGGTGAGTTTGCATCACGGTGGTGGTGTGGGTATGGGATACTCTATCCACTCAGGAATGGTTATAGTTGCTGATGGAACGGCTGATGCGGATGAGCGTTTACGCAGAGTCTTGCGCAACGATCCAGGGATGGGTGTTGTTAGACATGCTGATGCTGGTTATGAAATTGCAAAAGAAACAGCCAAGCAGCACGGTCTCGATTTGCTGGAAAGATTAAAGAATAAGTAGGCATAAAAAAAGGCTTCCCTCGGGAAGCCTTTTTTGTATAAGTCTATTAATGTGATTATTTCTTAGCTGGGATTTTCACGTCTGGCAACTCAACTTTATCAGCAGCTGGTTGGTTTTGTGAAGCGGCTTTTTTTCCGCCGTTGTAAGAAGAAGCAATCAAAGAAACGATTACAATTAAGATTGCACCGCCCCAAGTTACTTTTTCAACGATATCGGTTGTTTTTTCTACTCCGAAAATTTGATTTCCTTGTGAGAAGTTAGATGCCAACCCGCCTCCTTTGGGATTTTGAACTAAAATCACCAAAATCAACAAGATGGAAACGATTGCGGCTAAAATGAGTATCCAATTCATGATAAATTATTTTCTTTTTTTATTTGATCAATAAGGTTTGCAAAGTAAGGCTTTTTTTCGGGAAATTTCAAACTCAACTGTTCATAGGCATCTATTGCCTTTTCAAAATTTCCTTGCTTGGTGTAAATCTTTGCCAATGTTTCAGTTACGATTTTATTTGTGATGACTTCACTTTTCTTCATGGCTTTTTCAGGGGTATAAAACTCCTGTTTAGGCCTTGAGATACTTGGTTTGGTCTTCAAGAACTTCTCAATGAGATCTTCTTTTCGTTCAATTGGTTTAACTGCTGCTGTATTTTTTTGTGCACTTCCTGCATTCAACCAAGCGTAAAAGTCAGAGGATGCCACCTGCTTGTGTTTGTCGGGTTCTGGTGCTGGGTACAAGTCTTCCAAATTATAGACAGGTGCAACCAATTTAACGGGTTTAATTTTGGCTTCAATTTCCTCGGTTTCTTCTATAGGAAGGCTGTCTAGAGGTTCAATTTTGGCTGTTTCAATTACCAATTCAAAAGTATCTTCCTCAAGAGGTTGTAGTGAGGGGTTGATGGCTTCGTTATATTGGGTATCAGGTAGTGGGTCTTTGGTAGGGGGTAGTTGGTCTTTGGTAGGGGGTAGTGGGGCTTGGGTATCCGGTAGTGGGTCTTTGGTAGGGGGTAGTGGGTCTTTGGTAGGGGGT
>CAMDUE010000022.1 GCA_945877575.1 Chitinophaga pinensis | reverse complement strand
CGTGTGGTAAACACACCGGTCGCTGACTTCATGGTGGATTTGGAGCCATTGGTTCAGGGCAAGAAGTTCAGCACCATCAATCGGTCGCAGTACGCCAACCGCTACACCTGGACGGTAGACGCGGTCAAAAAGGGCAATCAAACCAACATCGAGCACACGTTAACAGACACCGGATGGTCAGAAATAGGCTTGTGGGCCTCAAACGAATGGGGCTGCATAGACTCCATCAAGCAGCTTTACCGCGTTGAACGTCCCACGAAAGCCTACTATCCCACGGCATTCACACCAAACGGAGACGGCCTCAACAACGTGTGGCACCCCCAAGGCGACAACATCAAGAGCTATAAAATCAGGGTCTACACCCGCTGGGGCGAAAAGGTCTTCGACGGCGGCGAGAACGAACCCTTCACGGGCATCTACCAAGGCGAACCCCTCATGGAAGGCGCCTACGTAGCGGTCACAACCATCAAAGACATCCAAAACCAAACCCACCAAGAAAACCAAGTCATCGTTCTCATCCGCAAGGCTGAGTAGGGTGTGGAATTAAAAAGCATACCTCTCTGCTTTAACAAGGCAATTTGATCTGCTATGGAGTAGGGAGTTTTGTTTGCCATAGCTATAAAAAAAATGACCCGTTAGCAGATCTTACGGTATGCTAACGGGTACTGTTGCTACAAATGTACAACATTTTTTGAATTCTCTCCAACCAAATTTGCCAAAGCAATAACCTTATAATTTGCATGAAATTTTCTAAATTTAACATGCACTTAGAAAAATCTGTATACCTTTGTAATCGAGCAATGAAATTACTCCGTCAACATATAAAGAAAGGTGAAGTTTATCGCCGTTCTGACTTGGAATTTTATTCCAATGCAATAGACAGACATTTGGCACAACTTACGAATGATGGAACATTGATAAAACTCAACCAGGGATTGTATTACGCGCCCAAACAATCAAAATTTGGGGTTGTTCCCCCCGATGACCGCCAATTAGTAGAACGTTTTCTAAAGGATGAAGATTTTCTATTGGTATCTCCAAATACCTTTAATTCACTGGGATTTGGACTTACACAGCTTTACAATACCACATGGGTTTACAATCATAAACGCAAAGGAGAGTTTCAACTGAATGGAAAGACATTTGAATTTAAGCTAAAATCCACTTTCCCTAGAAACGTCTCTGTAGAATTTTTGCTTGTTGATTTATTAAACAATTTAGAAAACCTTGCTGAAGATCAGACTCAAGTCATTGATAATTTGCCAAACAATTTACGTAATTTCAACACAAATGCTTTGCTGAAAGCTACACAACTATACGGAACGGGCAAAACTAAGCGCACTTTAAAATCAATCCTCCGAGATCAACTACAAAATGCCTGATTTTATTCATAAAGTACCAAATGATATTAAAACCTTATCCTGGTACCTTTTCCCAAGCTTCTTGGTACCTTTTGGGAACAAATAATTCACAAAGCATTGTAATTTAACACTTTACACTTTGATGCATCTTAGTACCTTCTTGCTTCAATTCTAGTCCCACCCAACAAGAGCTTTCCTTTTAATGATGTTTTATATCTTTGTAACTTCGAACTAGGTTTATCGGGGATTGTTCTTTCTATAAGCCCTTCTCCAATCAATGGAAGGATGTATCTATCACGAAAAGAGCTGCGGTTATTATATTTAAGAAAAACAAGAAGCTCATCCATTGATACGGGTTCCAAACAAAGCACCAAGAGCGGCATCAAGTAAAGACCCTTTTTTCCCATGAACTTGGTACCTTTTTCCGACCATCCTGGTACCTTTTCCCAACTTTCAGCTCTTAAATCCTGAATGAAAAATTTGAATTTCTGAAAAACGAATAATACCTTTGAAGAACAGTGCCCCATTATACCTGGCTATAATGCAGCACTTTAAAACAGGAAACACGGTACCCAGCATGCAAATGTTGGGTATCTTTTTTTACGGAGTAATCATAAGTTTTACTTCAACCATAACGACCCCAGCCACTAGTCGCTCGCCCCTAGTCACTCGCCCCCAGTCGCTCGTCCCTAGACCCTCGACCAACTACCAGGTACCAAGGACCAGGTACCACGGACTACCGACCACGGACTACGGACTATGGACCAACTACCAACTACCAACTACCATCTCCAACACCTTTTTCGCCTCCGGCAACCTCACATTCAACATCCAGACATGCGGCATTTCGGGGAATTCGTACAATTGAATGCAGCAGTTTTCCGACTTTAAATGGGTGTATAGCGTTTGAGCGTCGCTGTAAAATATGTCGCGGCTGCCAATGAATACCTTGATGGGCGGCAAATAGCTTAGGTCAGATTGCGATTGAAGCCAGGGCAGCGGACACATGAACGGGTGGGTGACCGTGTCACTTCCGGAGTAGGCCGTGGCGGCGAGCTTTAAGGCGGGCAACGATAAAATGGGGTCAGAAATGGAATCTGTTATTATTCGTTTGTTCGACATGCTGGCGTCCAACCAAGGAGAAAGAAGAATCAATCCTGCCAATTGGCGGCCTTTGACCATGATGGCTGTAGAGAGTGCCAGCCCTCCACCTGCAGAATCGCCCATAATGATGATTTCTGCCTCCGGATAGGTGTCGTAGATCCATTGCATCAGATATTTCATGTAGACTTCTACTTGTCGTTGAGTGAAGTCGGGTGCTAGCGGATAATCGGGCACGATGACGCGGTTGCCGCTGAGGTCAATGTATTGCTCAATGAATTCCCAATGCATGGGCAGAAGGTTGGCCACATATCCACCGCCGTGCAGGTAAATGACGGTTTTTCGGGATGGTTTGGCCGACTTGGGTTCCAGCACCCAGAGTTTTCTGTTTTGCAAAGTGGTGTCGTTCAGTTGGTACTTGAGTTTGAAATGCAACATGGGCGAAACGGCTCGCTCTGGGGCCATTTGCTTCTTGAGGATTTTCTCAAAGAGGAGATCAACGCGCGATTTTTCGGCGAGGTCAATCATGAGATTGGAGGCTAAGCTGGTTTTTTGGGGCGCAACAAAATGCAAAGTACAGGTGTCTTGGGTTGATTCTGCTGCGGCAATGGGTTGCTGCGATTGGCAGGAGAGGAGATATCCCCCGAGAAATAAAAACCAAGCCCATTGAAACTTCATGGTGCAAAGATCCTCAGAAAATCAATCATTTGCAGGTAAATCAGACGCATTGTGCCAAATCTTCGATGATTAAGCGTAATTTTGCGGCATGAACGCAGAGCATCTGAAAGATATAAAAAGCCGTGTGCAGGCTTTGAGGGGGTATCTTTGACTTGGATAGAAAATTAGCTGAAATAGCAGACGAAGAAGAACAAACCCTGGATCCATCGTTTTGGGACGATCCAAAGAGGGCAGAAGCCCATTTGAAGAAAATCAAGGACAAAAAAATCTGGACGGAAGCCTTCGCAAAAGTGAACGGCGCCCTCGAAGATTTGACGGTATTGCACGAGTTTCAAGAAATAGGAGAGGCCAAGCCCGAAGAGGTTGATGCTCAGTACAAAGAGGTTCAAGACGCACTTGAAGATTTAGAATTCAAGAACATGCTGCAGTCTGAAGAAGACGCCTTGAGCTGCGTATTGGAAATCAATGCCGGTGCCGGTGGTACGGAAAGCTGCGACTGGGCCGAAATACTGTCTCGTATGTACATGATGTGGGCCGAGAAAAACGATTTCAAGGTTACTGAATTGGATAGGCAAGACGGCGACGTAGCCGGAATCAAATCGCTATCGCTCGAAATCACCGGGAGTTTTGCTTTTGGATACCTTAAAGGTGAAAACGGGGTACACCGAATGGTGAGAATTTCGCCGTTCGACTCAAGCGCTCGCCGACATACATCGTTCGCATCGGTTTATGTGTATCCTTTGGTGGATGATTCGATTGAAATTGACATCAAAGCTGCCGATATTGACTTCCACACCTCGCGAAGCGGTGGTGCGGGTGGACAGAACGTGAACAAGGTGGAAACCAAGGTGCAGTTGACGCACATTCCAACCGGAATTGTGGTAATCTGTCAAGTGGAACGTTCTCAGTTGGCCAACCGCGAACGCGCCATGCAAATGATGAAATCGAGGTTGTACGAAATGGAAATTCAGAAGCGAAATGCCGCCCGACAAGAGATTGAAGCTGGTAAAATGAAAATTGAGTGGGGTTCACAAATCCGCAACTACGTTTTTCATCCTTACAAGCTCATCAAAGACGTGCGCACCGATGTTGAAACCAGCAACGTGAATAACGTGATGGACGGCGACTTGTGGCCATTCATCAAAGCCTTCTTGCTTCAAGCAAAAAAATAAAGAATTAACTCAAAGCCTTTTTGTAGGTTTCCAAACAACGCAATCTCGCGGCGGCATGGTCTACCATGGGTTTAGGATATTTAGGGGTGCCAAATTCTGGCACCCATTTTTTTACGTATAAAAACTGAGGGTCAAACTTTTCAAGCTGAGAAGTGGGATTGAACACCCTGAAATAAGGCGCTGCATCCACTCCGCTTCCTGCCGCCCATTGCCAACCGCCGTTGTTGCTCGCGAGTTCAAAGTCGAGCAGTTTTTGAGCAAAATAGGCTTCGCCCCAGCGCCAATCAATCAACAAGTGCTTGGTCAAGAAGTTGGCCACCACCATTCTCACTCGGTTGTGCATGAATCCGGTCGCATTCAACTCCCTCATTCCGGCATCTACAAGAGGATAACCCGTGGTTCCGTTTTTCCAATGTTCAAATTGTTGAACGTCATTGATCCACTCAATTTGATCGTATTGCGGCTTAAAAGATTGGTTCACCACACGCGGAAAATGCCACAAAATCTGCATGTAAAACTCTCTCCAAATCAATTCGTTGATCCATTTTTCGCTCAAGTTTTTTCCTTTTTCGAATTTTTCTCTTACCGAAATCGTTCCAAACCGAAAGTGCACTGACAACCTTGTTGTTCCCAATACCGAGGGAATGTCTCTCTGTTCTTCGTATTTCCTGATTCGACCTTGTTCTACCGCTGCCGGCGGAAATTCCATTCCGCTGCTAGCAAATCCCATCGATTCCAACGACGGAATGTTTGAAGATTCGAACTTCAACAGATGGTTGAGGTGGTTTTCTGAGGGATATTGAATTACAGGGTGTTGAGACAGCCTGAGTTTCCATTTTTTCATGTAGGGCGTAAACACCGTGTACGGCAAGCCGTCGTCTTTGACCACTTCGTTTTGTTCAAAAATTACCTGGTCTTTGAAACTCTGGTAACTCTTGTTCTGATCTTTACACAGTTGTTCAATGTGGTTGTCCCTCTCCATGGCTTGAGGTTCGTAATCGCGATTGACAAACAAACCACGAGCAAGTGGTTCGCTCAGCAGTTGTTTCCAAACATCTCTTGACGGTCCGTAGTGGACTTCCAAGTTGCCGTTCAGTTCGTGTTTGAGAGAGGTAATCTGTTGATGAATGAATTCCACTCGGGAATCAACGGGTTTTTCCAATAAATCAAGGATGTCTATGTCAAAAACGAAAACGCATTTTACAGGATAACCCGAGTTCAAGGCTTTATACAAGCCGTGATTGTCTTGCACCCGGAGATCTCTGCGAAACCAAAAGTAAACAAACTCACTCATTTCACTAAACTGTCAATGGCGGACTGAACTTCGGGAAATTCAAATTTGAAGCCGCTTTGCAGCAATCTTTCACAAGACACTCGTTGAGATGTCAGCGGCAAAATGCTTCTATCACCCAAAATGATTTTCAAAAAGAGAGCCGGAACCGTGGGTGTAAACTTGAGGAATTTACCTTTCAACAATGATTTTGCAAATTCACGTTGAGTGCAAACCCCGGGTGAAACGGCGTTGTAGGTCCCTGCAGGAACTGAACCTTCGGCCAATGCGTTGTAAATATGAATCAGATCTTTGTAATGAATCCAACTCCATACATTGTCGCCGCTTCCGGTAACGGGAACCACGCCCAACTTATGGGTTTTTGCTGCCACTGGAAAAATACCGGCACTGGGTTCGAGTACAAGTCCCACGCGAACCACACTCACATCGATGCCTAAGGCCGCGGCCTGCTGGGCTTCGAATTCCCAGTCTTTGCAGACTTTCTGCAAAAAACCATCCCCGGAGGGAGAATCCTCAGAAAAAACTGCCCCGGGATCGGGATAAAAACCAATGGCCGAGGTGCTGATGAAATGTTTTACGCGCCCTGGATTTTTTTTCAGCCCTTCTACCAAAAGGCGAGTGCCCAGAATTCGGGTGTCGTATATGGACTGTTTATGGGCTTTTGTCCACGGTTTGGCGATGCTGCTGCCGGCCAAATGGATCACACAATCAATGGTATCGAAAAGATTTTCAGGTAAATAATGATTTTTTATGCTCCATGTTAAATCTTTTTTAACATTAGAATTGTTATCATCATGTACCAACTGAAAAACAGTGTGATTGTTTTGTAGCAAAAGAGCTTTCAAATGCTTTCCCACTGTACCTGAGCTACCTGTAATTAGAATATTCATAAGAATGACTGAGAATACAACAAATGAAATCAAAAAAAGTCGTGGGCTCAAAAAGTCTAAGAAGGATTTCCGCGATAAATATTTCATAAAAGATGTAGAAAACATCACCGGTATCAAGGCATTCACCATTCGTGTGTGGGAACAGCGATACGGAATGCTCGTCCCTAAAAGAACTGATACCAACATCAGATATTACGAAGAAGAGGACTTAAAATACATGATGAATGTAGCCCTATTGAATGTCAATGGGTACAAAATCAGTAAAATAGCGGAAATGTCGAGAGACGAAGTTCAAAGAAGAACGCTCAACATTTCGGAAAACGCCTCAACCCATCAAAACCAGATTTCGGCCATGACCAATGCCATGATCCAGTTTGATGAAAAAGAATTCAATAAAATTTTATCCATCAGCTTCTTGAAGTTGGGTGTTATTGAAACCACCGGACATATCATCTTTCCATTCTTGCAACACGTAGGTATTTTATGGCTCAGCGGATCCATCAACGTAGCCCACGAACACTTCATCACCAATTTGATTAAGCAGCGCATGTATGTGGCTGTAGATCAAGTGACAATGCCCAAGTTGCCCAATGCGAAGAAATTCATATTGTTCCTTCCCAACGGCGAGAATCACGAGCTCAGTTTGTTGTTCGCCAGTTACATCTTGAAAACCCGTGGACACGAGGTAATTTACATAGGTTCATCGACTCCCATTGACGACTTAAACCAATTGTTCAAGGTTCACCAACCCGATGTGTTGTTCTGTGCCATCACCAATGCAAACAGCAACATTCCAGTTCAGGTCTACGTTAATACGCTGTCACGCAATTGGCCCAATACCACCATCTGTTTTACCGGAAATCAAATTGTAAGACGCCGCGACCTTAAAGTGGGCAGCAATTGCAGAATCATTGGAAGTCCTGACGACTTCTTTACGTTTCTAGATCAGTTGAAATAATTACTTCAGGCAGGAGTTCCACACCGTTCACCAAATGCTCGGCGTACAGCGGACTCAACAAGCTGACCAAGCTGCTGCCTTTTGATCCCAATCCATTGTAAATGTACATTCCTTTTTGTGAGGGATGTTCGCCCATAAAAGGCCTGTGAGTATTGATTGTGGGACGTGGAGCCCGTTTGTGATCAATCACTTCAAGCGTGTATGTTCCAGGAATCCATTCTCGGAAAATGGACATCAATTCGTTCAAGTCTTTTTCATCGGGTTCAGTAGATAGAGACCCACTGTGAAAAGTGCTTCCGCCTATCCAAAGGTCATTCCCCAACGGAACCAACCACTCTTTTCGTTTTAAAATGTAACGACTGGGCAATCCCACAATTCTGAATTTGATCAAATCTCCTCCGGTTACCGTGAGCGGCAAATACGAAAACCAAGGATTTTCTAACATCTTGACGCCTTCTGCAAAAACGATCTTTTTATATTTTCTGTTTCCCGAAGGACTTTTCCAAATTATTTCGTCAGAATCAAAGATTAAATCGTTGTAATTTAATGTGTTGGAGTGTATCAATACTCCTTTTGAATGAAGATAATTACCGGCCTTTTCCAAGAACACAGAAACATCCAACTTGCCGCTTAAATGGCAAATGGCTGCTCCAAACGGAAGCGGGATTCCATACTCTGAGGTTTCCGCAGGTTCAACCGGCGTAAGGTGCTGGGTAAATCCGTTTTGGCGCGATCTCTTGGTCCAATTCTTGGTATGCGCTTCGTTCTTGTGAACCTGTAAGGTTTCAATGCGATGAATGAACTTTTCATCCTCAGAAACTCCAAGTACGCTTTGCCATTCTTCGTAGTATTCAAACACCGTTGGATAGATAGCATCGCAATGCCAAGCTTTTTGAACGTTTCTAGGAACCATGGGATTCATCATTCCTGCGGCAACTCGACTCGAAGAAAGTGGGTTATAGGCATCGATGATTTCAACAGAACTGCCTCGTTTGTGGAGCTCTAGCGCCAGCGAAGTGCCCGCTATGCCTGCACCTACAATTAGAAATTCAGCGTGTACCTCCAAAATTTTCTCTTTATTTGCAAAGATAACGACTTGCCCTATGTTCAAACGAAAGATCCTATTTCTGATTGCTTTGAGTTTTTCTCTCGGGGGACGTGCTCAAATCCTCAAAAACATCGACAATGCCATTCAGCCTTGGCCCGAATGGAACAAAGCGCAATTCTATTTCTTGCCTTCGGTGGCCAGCGTTTTCAGTCAAATTGACGGCGATGGTGCCAGTGGATACAACAAATTTGGCTACCAAGTGGCCCTTAACACCGGTTATGCCTTGAATTCCAATCAAGCCGTTGAACTGAGTTTTGGCCTCTCTGAAAGAGGGTCACAACAAGGTATTGATCCCATAAATTCCTCTTTCAACGTGTTTCATATTCGCTATCGCTATTTTGAAACGGGTTTGCTTTTCCAGCAACGTTGGAAAAAGTTTCTCATAAACGGTGGACTAAGAACCACCTATTTGCTATCGGCCGAAGAAGAACTTGGAAGTGCTCCCGCGCTTCAAGATCACCTTAAAACCTTCGGAATCATGAGCGAATTGGGCATCAGAGCCAGAGTTCATGAAAATTGGGCCTTGCAGCTAACTACCAATTACGGACTCATGTCGCTGGCGAAAAATGAAATCATGATTCCCAATCCTATTTTCAGAACCTCCGGACAGTTCTTGAACTGCATGAGCATCGGGGCCATTTATTTAATCAATCAACCCTAAATGAAAGTTAAATTTCTAACACTGGCTTTGTTTTTCTCTTTCTGGGGATGGGGATGCGAGCAGCCCGCCAGCCTCCAAATGAATCGGGAATGGGCGATAAAACAAGTTCTATCTGACCAGGTCAATGAATGGAACCGCGGAAGCGTTGACGGATTCATGAAAGGTTATTGGAACAGCGATTCGCTTCAATTCATCACACCCAACGGCGTGAAAAAAGGGTACAACACCGTGTTGAAATCCTACAAAAAGAATTATCCCACCTCCCTCGAAATGGGGACTTTGCATTTTGAAATTTTGCACGTCAAATCCCTCAGCGATGACCATTCATCGGCCCAAGTTTTGGGCAAATGGCATGTGACAGAAAATCCAAAACCGGGCAGCGGTTACTTTTCATTGATATTCCGATTCTTCGAAGATGGTCCAAAAATTATCATCGATCATACGTACTAATTTATTGCCATACTTGCTCGTTTTGCAAGTCATCATTCATGCTCCATTCATGAATGTACCCGCTTCCGGACACCATGTTTGGAGGCAATGCAACACCTTAGCCGTTGCCAAAAATTACCATGAATTAGATCAGAATATTTTATACCCAAGAATCGATAAAACCTTTGGAACCAACGGAATTACAGGTCCGCAATTCACTTCTTACGATTACACGCTATCGGTGTTGTACCGCATGTTTGGTTTTTCAGAATTTACCCATCGCTACTTCAGCCTCATACTTTCTCTGCTGGCCATCTGGGGCATGTTCAAGGTCGCCCAAATCTATTTCAAAGACCTTTTTCTCGCCAATCTCACTGCGCTATCGCTGATAGGTATACCCGAATTTTACTATTACAGCATCAATGCCGTTCCCGATTTACTCGCATTGGCCGCGATGCTCTGGGCTTGGCATTACTTCTACCAATTTTTAGAAAAACCCACCTTTTCGAATGCCCTTTTTTGCGGACTTTTGCTCGGTTTGGCGGGCATGACCAAGCTCATGTTCTTGGTTCCCGGTTTCGTTTTTCTCGGAGAAATCATTCGCAGAAAGGTGAAATCCTTGAATCTGTGGCTGGGAATTGTGCTGATCGCCGGACTGTCCATCATTCCCAGTTACGGTTGGTATCAATGGGCCAAGTACCTCACTTCCATCAACGGCATCCACGAATTCGTGCATCAAATCCGATTCTTGCCCACCATAAACGAAGCTTTCTCAGCATTTCTCCAAAATATATTTTCCGATACCGTTGAAACCTGGGTGGGGTATCCGCTGCTGATTTTTGTTTTCGGGGGACTTTTTATCGCCTTCCGAACCCGTGATCTTCGAGTGTATTTATCTATCCTTGCAGCCATTTTGTACTACGCAGTGATGCAGCATCAACTGCAAGTGCACGGGTACTATATGTTGGTTTTTGTGCCTTTCATTGCTCTTTCCGTGGGATATTTTTTCAAAACAACCCCGCGATATTTCTGGGTTGCACTCATACTGGTGTGTTTATCCCCAATTTGGTCTGTGGCCCGCATGTCTCACAACTACGGAAGTCGGGTTCCTCCGGAGTTCCTTTCTCAAAACAACCGCATCCAATTCCAGCAGTGGTCAAAAGAGAAGAAACACTGGATTGTGGGTCCGGATGAAACCGGATGCGTGTATTTCTATTATTTACAAGCCAAGGGTTATCCGTGGGATGCACCCACCACCGATTCACTGACGCTTTCTCGATTTTCAGAATGGATATCTAAAGAGGGCGATGATTTGGGGTTGATCACTGACCGTATGGACCTTTTAGAAGAAATTTCGAAGAAATTAAACGTACAATACACGGTACTTCACAGACAGGGGAGCTTCCATTGGGTAGATTTCCAAGAAATTTCTCAATAAAGTTTTGAAATTATTGGAATAAATGCTATTTTTGCGCTCCAATTTTTACGAAAATTCATCATGAACTCGATTGTAAATAGCATCACACAAGAACAATTAAGAACCGATCTTCCTGATTTTAAGGCCGGTGATCGCGTAACCGTTCACTACAAGATTAAAGAAGGAAATAAGGAGCGTATTCAGCAGTTCCAAGGCGATGTTATTCAGCGTCGTAACGGCGGTATCAACGAAATGTTTACCGTTCGTAAAATATCAAACGGCGTGGGTGTTGAGAGAATTTTCCCTTTACACAGCCCTTACATCGATAAAATCGAAGTAAATCGCCGCGGTAAAGTACGTCGTGCACGTATATTCTACCTACGTGAGCAAATTGGTAAAGCAGCTCGTATTAAAGAGCGTCGTATCTGATCAACTTATTTTTAGTATAAAAGAAAAGGCCACCCTCAAAGTGGTCTTTTTTTTGCTTCTGCAGGCAACCTTTTGCCTTAATTCGCATTATACCCTCAAATGCGCGAAGTTCCACAATCAGAAATTATTCGTTGTCAGTCCAAAGATTCCAAATTGGTCGGACAAATCTTTTTGCGGTTGCACCCTTCGCTCATCAGTTTATGTTACCGCTATTTGGGCTCTTTCAGCGACGCTGAAGACGTAGTCATGGTCTCCTGGATGAAAGTCCTCGAGCGACTACCCGAGTTCCATTATGAGCACCCCTTGAGCTTTTATGCGTGGATCAAGAAAATCTGCATCAATGAATCTTTGGGAGTATTGCGAAAACGAAATAATTTTCACCTCATTTCGCTCAATGAGCTACCCGAAGAATCAGAACCCCACCACGAGGAGTTCTCCAATGTAGATACTCAAACACTTCTTTCATTTGTCGCTAAACTTCCCGAAGGCTATCGAACCGTATTCAATTTATTTGCCGTGGAAGGATATTCACACGCTGAAATTGCTCATCTCCTTCAAATTTCCGAATCCACCAGCAAATCTCAATACCGCAAGGCCCGATTGAGCCTCACTCAATCTTATCAGTCCATCCAAAAAATCAACAACCATGAATCCTCAAAAGGAATTTAATCGTCTTGAAGCCCTCGAAGAATACCCGCTTGGCTACCAACCAGCGGTTGACACGCAAAAACAGCTAATCATTCAATCAGTCAAAGGCAAAAATTCCAAGCTCAAGTTCATAGCCATCGTATCAGCCGTTGCGGCATCCATCGCCATTTTCATTTATATGGGTAGTGGGTATGTGGACTCTGGTAGTGGGTATGTGGACTCTGGTAGTGGGTATCTGGACTTTGGTAGTGGGTATCTGGTGGCTGGTAGGGAGTATCGGGTTTCGGGGAGCGGGGGGCGGGAGCCGGGTGTTGATTCTGCTGTGAAATTAGAAGATTCTAATGCAGTGGCTATGATTGAAATGCCCGCAATTGATTCTCAGCCAGTGCTGTATAAAGACACAACCAAGTTTTTTGCTGCGAAGCAGCGATTTAAAGTATTTGAATTTAATCGTCCGCCGGAGGCGGTAAAACATCCCCAAGTAGAAAAAAAGAAAATTGAATTTTTTGTTTTCGATCAGGGCAATTTTAAAATTATACAAAGACCCAATCAATATTATCACAATCAAACGTACCATAAATGAAACGCAATTATTTTATCGCATTTTTAGGATGTATTATCGCAAATATCGGATTTTCTCAATCTTTAAACTATGAGGCACTCAAAGGGAAAGCCAGTTGGGGAATTAAGGGAACCGACAGAGTGGTTTTTGAATCGCATTCACTTCGTCAAATCGCCCGATACGATTCGTTTATTCCAGTGGTTTCGCATTGGTTGAACGATATGAAGGCAAGCCAGTTGGATTTCGAGAATTTACCTACCCCGTTGAATATGCATTACTCCGTGTTTTCCGACGGAAAGCGGAAGTTGACCATTGAAAATCCTGAATACACAACACAAACTTTTGATATCGAAAAAGAAGCTGAAATGAATAAAGACAGTCTTCCGTCTAATGTGATTCACTTTTATGATGTTCATCATCTGGTCAATTATCACATTTATCTGACCGATTTAAAATCTGTTGAAAAACTGAGAGACGTGGTTGAATTGTACTACGATTCAGGATACAATGCTGAATACATGGCAGATGAGTCAAAAATGAAAGAACTAGAGACGAACCCCATTCCGCTTTATCGCAATTATGCCCTGGATTATCTCATGTTTAAGCGCGCACTCCAAATAGTTCAACCCCATAAGAAACCTAAATTTTCAACGAATTATACAATTTACAGCGAAGAACGTGCATCATCAGGGAATGATTCTTCGTTTACAATGGCCGCTTCCTTAACTTGGAAATCGCCCATTCAGCCCTATATCTGGCCGCATTCAAGCTTGGGGATATTGGGCGGGAATGTATGTTCTCAAATCAATTTTGATGTCCCACTTTTCACCAAATACGTTTCAGATTTACCCAAGGAAATCTTGTACTTGAGCGCTGGAACAACCATTTACAACCATAAGAATGGTTTCGATAAATACGAAATTGCCTCACTTTTTGAAGGATTGATAGGGCTAAAATTGAATAATTTAAGTCCCAAGTTCAAGTCGACCGATCAATTTCGCGTATCGGGTTTAGAATTTGGAATGTATATAACTGATCCTATTGAATCAATAGTCAAGTCGCCGGGGTATGTGGTTAAAGTATATAACCAAAGGGGGAATATCAGAGTCAATACAGGATTTTATTTTTCCAATTCAACCAAGGTTGACCCGAGCATCAGTCAAGCCTTGATGGTTTCTGTTGAGATTTTCGATGTGTTCCACAGTTCTTTTTCTAACAAAAAACTGGGAGAGCAGAATCAAACCTCCATGTCGCAGCGAGACTAAAATATGACTGTACAAAAAATAATACTATTTCAATTTATGTATTAAACTTCTGCTAACACCCTGCGTCTAATATTGAGAAAGATAATCATCTTCGTATTGTCAATACCGAAAAGAATGAGTATCCCAAAAGAGAAAATATCAGATCAGGAAATGCGCAAGCCAGAGGTGTCCATCAATTTTCAGAGATTGGATGAAAATCAATTGGTTGCATACTTCCAGAAGGCCTCTCATGTAGAAGATGCTTTTAGAGAAGTGATACGCAGGTTTCAAGAAAAAGTATACTTCTATGTACGCAATATGTTGGTGTCACACGATGACGCGAACGATGTAACTCAAAATACCTTCATCAAGATTTGGCAGAACCTATCCACATTCAGAGGTGAAAGCAAGTTGAGTACATGGATTTTGAGAATTGCCTCTAACGAGGCCATAAGCCATCTTCGCAAACGTAAACCCAACATTGATTTCGATGAGGCTCAACCGGAGTTTGCCGATCAACTTGGTCAGGATGACTATTTATCGGCTCAAGGCGTTGAAGCTAAGTTGGCTAAGGCCATGTGTTATTTGCCCTACAAGCAGAAATTGGTTTTTGTGTTGCGCTATTTTGAAGACTTATCGTACGAGGAAATAGCTGAATTAACCCAAACCAGCGTGGGTGCATTGAAGTCAAGTTACCATCATGCAGTTAAGAAAATTGAAATTTATTTAGATGTTTTAAGATAATTGCCATGGATATAGAAGCAAAAAAAATCAAGTCTCCTTACAAGCCATCGTCAGATTATTTTTCAGACTTGGCAATAAAGATCCAGCAAAAGGCAGGAATTGAACCTATAGATTTGGGATTAAAACAGGAAAAGGTTGTTTTCAAACCAACAGTGAAAGAGCCCATTCAATTAACCGTTGAATTTGGATTTCCACTCACAACGCAGCGCAGTTCGGAGCCCGACATCTCCATGCCGGAAGCACCTCTACCTGCAATTTCAAATCTTCCAACAGAAATCGAAACTCCTGAAGAGAAGTTAGAAGTAATAGAATCCAAGTCTATCGACCAAGTACCAGGTAACCTAGACCCGGTACCCGGTACCATAGACCAGGTACCAAGTACCCTAGACCAGGTACATGAACTCGAATTCTCGGATGAAGATTTAGATAGATTGCATGCGGAAATGACGGGTGAATCTTTTGTTCCAGCACAAGCGGCTTTTGAAAAAGATTCCAACCCAGTAAAAATACAACAAACGCCAGCGGTTAAGGTTGAAAAATCAACAGCGGAAATTTCTGATGAGCGCATTCCCCTGTGGGCTATGATTCCTTGGTCATCGTTGTTGGGTGTCGTTGCATCGTTGTTTGCCGTTGCAGCAGCATGGTTTATTTGGAATCAAATTCAGAAACCTTTGACCGTTGAACAACGTGTAGCCAGAGCAGTTCAATCGGCTCCTGCCGCCGTCGCCGTAAACGCATCCCCCGAAAAGAAAGAAATAGATATTGAAGCTCTTCCCGCGAGCCATCAGGTTATATACGATATGATTCAAGAGGGGACTTCAACAAATGAAAATGAAATGAATTTTAACCAAATGCCTGAACAATCAAGAATATCGTCTGTAGAATTGGAGAGAAACGGATTGACTGTTTTGGATTTGGAAGATCAAATCTTTGACGAAATAGAATTATGAAAATCGCATTTTACGCATTAATGTCATTCATGTTTTTTGCCTTTTCGGCGGATGTTATGGCCCAAGGTCCACCAACTCCACCCATCGAAATGGACGAAGAAGCAAAGCTCGATGAGTTGAAAGACTATCGTGAAGACCTGTTCAAGCAAAAGTTAAAGCTTACAGATGCAGAAGCAAAGGAGTTTTTCCCCATTTTTGATGAGTACCAGTTAGAGTTGCGCAAATCGAAAAGAACGTTTCGTAAAAAATGGTATCCAAAAAATGTAGATGAACTGAGCGATTCAGAGGCCAAAGAATATTTTAACGACGCTGTTGCACTGCAACAAAACGAAATTGATCTTTTGAAGCGGTATAGCAACAAACTTGCTGATGTCATTGGAATGAATAGGGTGGTTAAAATGCCGAGAATACAGCGTGAGGTTCGAACTTTGTTGGTGATGAAGGCCGATGAAATGGAGATAAAAAAGAGAGAGAAACCCAAAAGAAAGCGGTAGTGTGTAATTTCCGTATTATTAAATAATAGTTAACTTTTGAATGGGCTCCTGAAGGGGCCCGTTTTTTTTGCGAGATGACAAAATTGTGACAAATGGACAATTGTATATTTAAATATTTGTAAATCAATTTATTATCTACCTTTACTTGTGGTATTTAAGGAAGGGAATCTGCGATAGGTCATACTATTGTCAGACTATAATGAATGATTTCACGTTTGGCAGTTAAATAACTCAGAGTGGTTAAGGTCAAGTCTACACTTGTTTAATCGTTCGGGTAGAGTTATGTTTGTAACATTTTGTATAAAACACGAAAACATGAGTAATCAGAAAAACAAATCAACTGCAGATGTTATCACAGCGTACTTCGCTGGAGCATCTATTTTGGTCGCATTTGTGACCGGAGTTTTAATCTATCTTTTCATCTTGGGTGACCCTGCAAACTTTGAAGGTGCGGGCTTAAAACCTGAGGAAATTGTAGAAAAAGGACATCCACACAACATCCTTGGTATCATTCACAGAGGGGGATTTATCGTTCCTTTGCTTTTGACTGTAAACATCACAGTTATTTTGGTGAGTATTGAGCGTTTTGTTACTTTATCTATTGCTTCTGGTAAAGGAAACTCTACATCATTCATCCGCAGAATGCAATCTTTGTTGTCTAACAATGACATTGATGGTGCAATCAAAGCTTGTGACGTACAAAAAGGTTCTTTGGCAAACGTTGTAAAAAGCGGATTGACTCGTTATTCAGTGGTAAAATCTAAAGACAGCTTGTCTCGTGACGAGAAGAAAGCAGCTATTGAGAAAGAACTTGAAGAGGCAACAAGCTTAGAACTTCCTATGTTGAGCCGTAACTTGGTAATCATTTCTACTTGCTCTTCTATTGGGGTATTGGTAGGTTTGATTGGTACAGTATTGGGTATGATTCGTGCGTTCGCGGCGTTAGCGAATGCAGGTGCTCCTGACACCGCTGCCTTGGCAACAGGTATCTCTGAGGCATTGGTAAACACTGCATTTGGTATCATTGCATCTACTTTGGCGATCATTGCGTATAACTATTTCTCTAACCGTATTGATGGTATGACCCACTCTATGGATGAGGCTGGTTATTCAATTGTTTCTAATTTCCAAGCTAACCACGGGTAATTCATTTACCTTTTGAGCCTTTACAGTATTAAGTACCATTAATAAAAAAACAGAATGCCTAAAGTAAAAATGCCTAGATCAGCTCCGTCGTTGGATATGACTCCAATGGTGGACTTGGCGTTTCTTTTGGTGACATTCTTCATTTTGACCTCAAGTTTCCGTGCTCCTGAGCCTGTGATTCTTGATCCTCCATCATCAACCACCGAGATCCAAATTCCAAAACAGGTTTTCTTGGTGATGATTGACGAAGAGGGGCGTGTATATGTGGACATCACAAATGCTGCGGTTAAATCTAAAGTTCTCAAGCAAATTATGTCTGAATTCAAAGTTCAAGGAATGAGCGAAGAAGACATTAATAATTTTGGAGGAGTAGGTCCAGTTGGTTTGCGTGCCGCAGAAATTCCAGCCTTCATGGCCTTGGAATCAAGCGACAGACCCAACTACGAGCAAAAAGGAATCCCCTACGATACCGCAGAGAGCAAGATCAAAACTTGTGAATTGTACTATTGGGCATATTTAACAAAAATTGAAGCCCACAACGATTACAAGCAGCGTGAAGAAGAAGCCAAATTGAAAAATATGGAGTTTGATAAATCAAATTACATTCAGTTTGCCATTAAAGCGGCTAGCAACGCGAAATACGATAAAATCAATCAAGTGATTCAAGTGTTCCGCGAGGCTAAAGTAAAACAGTTCCAAATGATAACCGGCTTAGAAAGCGCACCTAACTAAATAGTAAAAGATATGGCAGAAATAATTCAGCAGAGTTCGGGCGGTGATAGTAAAAAAAGAGCCAAAAAACTGAGCACCAGAGTCGATATGACTCCTATGGTTGACTTGGCTTTCTTGCTCTTGACTTTCTTCGTTTTGACTTCAACCTTTTCTAAGCCCAAGGTGTTGCGCATGATCTTTCCGGAAAAACTTGATAAGAACAATCCTCAAGTAAAACAACCCGAAGTTAAAAATGGTTTGACACTACTGTTAACCAAAGACAATCGTTTGTTTTACTACAATGGTGCTGTAAAAGCTGATAATCCTCCAACGGAAATCGGCTACACCAAAGACGGTCTTAGAAAGATTTTGATTGAAAGAAATGCTCCCTTGATTAAGCAATTAAAGGAACTTCAAAACAAATTAGCAAAAGTGGCTGCAGCAGACACCGCCGCTAAGAATAAAATTGAACTCGAAGCTAAAGCAGCTCAACAACAATCTTCCTTGGTCATACTAGTGAAACCTGACAAAGACGCAACCTACGAAAATGTCATTGACATTGTAGACGAGTTTCTGATTACTCAAGTTGCAAAATACTTTGTTGTAGATACTGGTTTTGATCCTTTGGAAAGAAAATTGGTGGACGAAAAATTAAATCAATAATTATGGAAGAGAACGGATTCATGAAACAATTTAACCGTTGGGATTTGCCTGAGGCAGATTCTCGATTGGAATTGGTCTTTCAAGACCGATTCAAAGATTACGGTGCATATCAAGTAAGAAAACTCTTCCGCAGGTCTCAAGCATTAGCCACTGTTGTAACCGTTGTGTTCGTGGTGTTTATTGCACTAATACCTCGTATTGTTGATTCATTAT
>CAMDUE010000021.1 GCA_945877575.1 Chitinophaga pinensis | reverse complement strand
GTCACTCGTCGCTCGTCACTCGTCACTCGTCGCTCGTCACTCGTCACTCGCCACTCGCCACTCGTCACTCGCCACTCGTCACTCGCCACTCGTCACTCGTCACTCGTCGCTCGCCACTCGTCACTCGTCACTCGTCACTCGTCGCTCGTCACTCGTCACTCGTCGCTCGCCACTCGTCGCTCGTCACTCGTCACTCGCCACTCGTCTAAACATCCTCTACAACAATCAACTGCAGCATTTCGCGGGTAATCTGTTTCTCTTTTGAGACGCGATTGGCTTGATTTTCAAGAACCTTTTCGAAAGTATTTCGCACAAAACGACCGTTACCGAAGGTTTTGTCGCGGTTTTGGTAGGCATTTTCAAAATGGGCGGCCAGCTTTTCCTTAACGCCGGGACCTAAAACGTACTGCGATTTTTTGCAGAGGGACTCGAATATTTCGAGCATCGATTTCGATTCGTAGTCGGCGAAGTCGATGTAGCGATTGATGCGCGACTTGAAGCCGGGGTTGGTTTCCAAAAAGTCTTGCATGTCTTGAGAATATCCCGCAAGAATGACCACCAACCGGCCGCGGTCGTCTTCCATGCGCTTGATCAAAGTGGCAACGGCTTCGTTTCCGTAGGAATCTTGTCCTTCGCCAACCAAGGCGTAGGCCTCGTCAATGAACAGAATGCCGTCAAGGGCTTCGTCTATGCTTTTGTTGGTTTTGATGGCAGTTTGCCCGGCGTATTCAGCAATCAGTCCGCTTCGGTCTGTTTCAACCAAATGTCCGCGTTGCAAAACACCCAAATGTTTGTAGATTTTGGCAACCATTCTCGCCACCGTGGTTTTTCCGGTTCCGGGGTTGCCGGTGAAGACCATGTGATAGGAGATGGGAGTGGTTTTGAGCCCCTGTTTTTCTCGTTCCAATTGGATTCTCACAAAGTTCACGAGGGTTTCAATTTCCTCTTTCACTGAATCTAGGGCAATCAGTCCGCGCAATTCAGTGAGCACTTCGTCGAGGGTTTCGTTGGATTTTTGTTCGTTGATTTTCAATGATTTATTTACTTTTTCGGGCAGCGGTTGATGAAGCAATTGGTAAATCTTTGCCAACCTATCTTCTTCTGCCTTAGACGATTTTCCGTCTGATTTTGATACAATTACCCCAAATCGGTAGAGCGTCGCCGCATATTGATCGAAGAGTTTTGAGTCCATCAATTTCAACAAAGCGGGGAAGGCCAAATCTGAGAATACTTTTTCCTTGGGACTTTCATTGATGCTGAAATCAATTTTCATGGGATTTCCATTGGCTGTAAGCGCATTCAAGCTATCCATCAGCCCTTTCAATGATAATTGGCTGAGAAGAGAATTGATTTCATGAACATCTTTATCAATGTACATTTCATGAGTATTGTTGATGAGGTTTTGCGAGGCCAATAGGGTGGTGATGCCTTCCATGGAATTCCCCCGAAATTCACCGCCTTTTACCAGTTGTGCCACCTTAATAATATCGTGGAGATAGCATGATTTTAAACCCTCTTCGTTGACTTTGCTCGCTTTGAATTGCTCTAAAATGGCCTCATCGGTTCGAAGAGTGTCCCAAAGTTGAACCAATTCTTGGTTGGTTTCTTTGAGCATATTCAATATTTCTTGGGATATAAATTCTTTGACGTTCACATAAGACGTCGGCGAAACACTGTGATATTGAGTCGAATCGGTTTCTGTTTGTTGGATGCTTTTATTGTGCTCCTTATTAAAAGATTCCTCAGATGAAAACAGCAAAATCAGAAAATCAATCCCCAGAAATAAGGCATAGAATGCCAAAACAGAAGGGACTTTCCAACCCAAAATAAGGGTAGCAATGTATATGACTGCAACCAATGGTTGCCCAAGGTAGAATCGGTGTCCGCCAATAAATCCAGTAAGTAATGCCAAAATAACGGCAACATTTTTACTCTTTTTCATTCAATTGCAAAATACAACATTTACCTTTGAACGTATGTTTAAACGCATAAGTTTTGCATTAATTGCCATTTCTATTTTGTCGGCATGCGGGTCCCCCAAGAACCAAACCGCACCCGGATTGACCCCGTCAAAGACTGGTTTAACTACTTTTCGACTAGCGTTTTACAACCTTGAAAATCTGTTTGATACCATCGAAGGCCCTAACGATGATTCTGAATATCTTCCCACCTCAGAGAAACCTTGGAACACCCAACGTTATCAAAGTAAATTGAAAAATATGGCTCGGGTCATTGATTCCATTCAACCTCAAATTTTGGGTGTTTGTGAAATTGAAAACCAAAGAGTCTTGATAGATTTAATCAAAACATCCACATGGTTAACCAAAATCAAAGCGGATGTGGTGCATTTCGAATCCCCAGATAAACGCGGAATAGATGTGGCGTTGATCAAGTCATCGCAATGGATGCTTTCGGCGTCTGACACCCTGTGGGTATCTACCGGAAACCCCGAGAAACCGACTCGACACATATTGATGGCGACTTTGAAAAATGGCAAATCGGAGGTATCCGTTTTTGTGAATCATTGGCCCTCCAGAAGCGGGGGAGAGCTGTCCACCAGACCATTAAGATTCAATGCTGCTAAAACTCTGAGAGATTACATCGATGCACGTCCCAACATGAAAAATTGGGTGGCCGTTGGCGATTTCAACGACAATCCCGAAGACTCAAGCATGCGCTACACTTTAGGCGCTTCTGACGAGCAGGCAAACAAGATTAACCTTGCTTTCCTTCATCGTTTGGGCCAACCCGAAAACGGTACTCTCAAGTACAACGGTCGTTGGGACATGTTTGATCAAATCATTGTGAGTCGTTCATTGTACCATTTGGGCCCTGATAATCCCATCCCACAAATCCAAATTTACAACCGCCCATGGCTTCTCCAGCAAGACGGAAAATACCAGGGCTACCCCTTGCGCACCTTCGGCGGCCGCACCTACTTAAACGGCTATTCCGACCATTTACCTGTTTTTGTTGATTTGAGTTTTTAGTCGGTAGCGGGCTTCGGGCTTCGGGCTACGGACCACGGACTTCGGACTTCGGACCACGGACTTCGGACTACATTGTTGAAAACTCACCTCCTTTTGTTTTTAACTAGGCTTAACAATGACCTAATTTTGTATCCCGTAACTACACATTTCATGAGTCAAACTAAGTTCATTTTTGTTACGGGCGGGGTAACATCTTCCCTCGGAAAAGGCATCATTGCTGCATCACTTGCCAAACTGCTTCAAGCTCGTGGCTATCGTGCTACCATCCAAAAGTTTGACCCATACATCAACGTTGATCCGGGTACTTTGAATCCATACGAACACGGCGAATGTTACGTTACCGAAGATGGCGCTGAGACCGATCTTGACCTTGGACATTACGAGAGATTTTTAAATGTCCCTACAAGCCAAGCGAACAACGTTACTACCGGAAGAGTGTATTTGACCGTCATAGAAAACGAACGCAAAGGCGCTTATCTGGGTAAAACCGTACAAGTAATTCCCCATATCACCGATGAAATCAAACGAAGGATGAAATTATTGGGCGAATCGGGGGAATTTGACATCGTGATCACCGAAATTGGTGGTACCGTTGGAGATATTGAGTCGCTGCCATACATAGAATCTATGCGACAATTGATTTGGGAGCTTGGGGAATCTAACGCCTGCGTGGTGCATTTGACCTTGGTGCCATTCCTAAAAGCCGCAGGTGAATTGAAAACCAAACCTACTCAGCACTCTGTGAAAAGTTTGTTGGAATTGGGCGTTCAACCCGATGTGTTGGTTTTGAGAACAGAGCAGTCTTTGGGTGCAGATTTGAAAAAGAAGCTGGCCTTGTTCTGCAACGTTCAAGGAAATGCAGTAATCGAAGCTCGTGATTTGAGTACCATTTATGAGGTTCCTATGGCCATGCTTAAGGAAAAACTCGATAAAGTTGTCCTCAATAAACTGAAATTAAAGTCCACCAAAGAACCAGAATTGAGCCAATGGTCTAACTTTTTATTCCGTTTGGAACATCCCAAGTCGGAAGTGAAAATCGCCTTGGTTGGTAAGTATGTGGAACTTCCCGATGCCTATAAATCCATCAACGAGTCGTTCATCCACGCTGGAGCAGCGAATGAGTGCGAAGTGAAAGTGACCTACATTCATTCAGAATTTCTAACCGAAGAGAATGTGGCATCTAAACTGTCGGGATATCAAGGGATATTAGTCGCACCTGGATTCGGAAACCGCGGCATAGAAGGAAAAGTATTGGCCGTAAAATACGCCCGTGAAAATAAGGTTCCTTTCTTTGGGATTTGCTTGGGGATGCAAATAAGCGTCATTGAGTTTGCCCGAAATATGGCAGGAATATCGGATGCACATTCATCGGAAATGTCTGATACCCCAAATGCGGTTATTGACCTGATGGAAGAGCAAAAGAAGATCACCAATTACGGCGGAACCATGCGTTTGGGCGCCTACGATTGTGAGTTGATCAAGGGAAGCCACGCTGCAAAAGCGTACGGAAAAACCAAGATTTCCGAAAGACACAGACACCGTTACGAGTTCAACAACAACTTTAAAGACGCCATTCAAAACGCCGGCATGAAAATCACCGGTACCAATCCTCAAACCGGCTTAGCTGAAGTTGTAGAGGCCGAAAACCACCCATGGTTTGTAGGCGTACAATTTCACCCTGAACTAAAAAGCACCGTTGAAAATCCGCACCCATTGTTTGTTGCCTTTGTTGCAGCGGCAATGAAGAATGGGTAACAGGTATCGGGTTTCGGGTTTCGGGTAACGGGTATCGGGTATCGGGTTTCGGGTTTTTTGCGGATTTTGCAAAAGTTCGAAAGTCGATTTGCGATAATTGACAAGGTTTTTATTGAGCAGTTTTAGAGCTTTGTGGAATGAAAAATTTCAGAAATATCAAAGTTTGGAACCAGTCAATGGCACTGTGCACACAAATCATTTTAAGAATGAATGAGTTACCTAAAAGTGAAACCTATGAATTAATCTCGCAATTAAAAAGAGCCGCAATTTCAATCGTATCAAACATTGCAGAGGGCTCTGGTCGCGGATCTGACAAAGATTTTTGTCGATTTTTACATATATCACTTGGTTCATCTTATGAAGTAGAATCCCAACTGATTATTGCGAATAATATTTATGGGCTTGAAATTGATGATTTAATGGGAGAATTGGTATCCGTTCAAAAACAATTACAGTCATTCATTAAAGTCCTAAATCAAAGAATTCACGAAGCCGCATAACCCGCAACCCGAAGCCCGAAACCCGAAACCCTAAAGAACTACATTCCACCCCATTGGGTCGTCAGATTTTTGGAGTTTGATGTTGTCTAGGAAGGTTTTAATGGCGGTGGAGACTTCGTGGTTTGGCGTTTCCATTACAGAATAATAGGTGCCGTTTCGGCCGAAGCCGTCTAAATTCATGAGAGTGGCTGCCGTGCCTGTGATGAAGAGTTCTGAAATTTCAGCTGCTTGTTGTTTTTCAATGAGCTCTGTGATGGAAATAGGTCTCTCTTCAACGGTGTAGCCCAAGTGTCTTAAACCTTTGATTACAGAATCGCGGGTGATACCTGCAAGCATGGTATTGGTTAAAGAGGGAGTGACAACGGTTTTCCCATAGACGGCAAAGAAGTTGGTGGTTCCGGTTTCTTCTACCCATTCATGTTCAATGGGGTCGGTCCATAAAATTTGGTCGTAGCCCTCTTTTTGGGCTAATGCTGTGGGATATAATGCTGCACCGTAGTTGCCGGCGCATTTGGTGAATCCTACTCCGCCAGGAGCTGCACGGCTGAATTCGTCTTCTACTTTTACGCGAAGAGCCTTGTTGTAATAGGGTCCAACAGGACAAGCAAAAATGGCAAAACAATAATTATCAGCAACTTTAACACCAATGTAATCATCGGTGGCGAACATGTAAGGGCGAATGTATAGGGCACCTCCTTCGGTTCTCGGAACCCAGGCACGGTCAATTTCAAGCAATTGGTGGAGACCGGCCATGAAGAGGTCTTCGGGGATTTCAGGCATCGCCATGCGGACGGCAGATCTGTTTAAACGAGCTGCATTGTCAGAAGGGCGAAAAATGGTGATGTCGTGATTGTTTTTTGAGGATGCGAAAGCCTTCATTCCCTCGAAAATGGACTGACCATAATGAATGGCAGAGGTTGCAGGGCTCAAAGATAAATTTCCGTAAGGAACAATTCTTGGGTTGGTCCATTCACCGTTTTTATAGTCAGCGAGGAACATGTGATCGGTGAACATTTTGCCAAAACCAATGTTCTGGGGGTCAAATTCAGAAATTCTGCTTTCTTTAACCTTTTCTACTGTAATTTCGAACCTCATTACATCAAAATTAGGGTAATTTTGCATAGCATGAGCAATGAATCATTAAAAACTGAATCGGCCTGGTTGTTGTCAGGACTCTACCAAGGTGGCCTTTTTATTGGTAATGAGCCAGTTGCCGAAAAAGTAGAGGCCAAAGAAATTCCTGAAGCACTCCCACAATATAAATCTAAGTTCATACATTGGATAGAAGAGGAGTCGGACTTTGATTATAAAGACATGATCAGCAAGATCATGTTTGCTTTGAAATGGAAAGGACAAGAAATCAAGGCAGACGATTTTATGTTTTTAAAAAGTGATCAGATGAGTCATTCCTTTGAAGATTTGTTCAAGGCGAATTCGTTTCAGACAGAAAGATTGGTGTTTTGGTCAAATAGAACAATTGTGGTCCCGGTGAATCAGGTTTTACAAGTAGCGGCACCTTCTACAGTGGCAAAAGATAAGGAAACCAAAATCAAGTACTGGAATCAGATCAAGAGTTATTTCGGGCTTTAAGTCGCGGGTCGTTGACTTTTTGAAGCAGGAAATAGCTGATAATGAAGAATATTACCAGCGCAAGCACCGAGTTTTGCATGCCTTTTTCGGGGGAATGCTCTTCCACCCAAGCAAAGGAAAACAATCCAATAACCATGGCTACTTTCTCAGTGATATCGTAAAAGCTGAAAAAAGAAGCGGTGTCGGTGGTGTTTTCAGGAATGAGTTTAGAATAGGTGCTTCGACTCATGGATTGAATTCCGCCCATTACAGCGCCTACAAAGAAGGCAAGTACATAAAACCCTATTTCTGATTTGTATTCTGCGTCAAACCATGCCCCAATGCAAATAAAGACCCATGAGACCAAGGCAATGGATAGAGATAGTTTGTTTCCGTATTTTTTGGATATCCATGAAAACAGAAAACTCCCCGCAATTCCAACAAATTGAATGATCAATATAACGGGAATGAGTTTTCCAGCAGGTAGTTGCAACAATTTGGCGCCAAAATAAGCAGCAACGAGCATGACGGTTTGAACGCCCATCGATAGGAATAAAAATGCCCTGAGGTACATTAACATGGATGCCGACTGTTTAATTTGGCCCCATACTTTTTGTAATTCGTGAAATCCGCTGAAAATATTGCCTTCCTTTTTGTTGGTGGCAGGTGTTCTTTTGATTTTGGAAAAGAAAATTTGGGCGAAGCCTATCCACCAAATTCCCACCGCAATGAAACAGTAGCGGGTAGCTAAACCTGAAGAAATACCCATAGTAGGAGCAATGGCTTGAATGAAAATAAGGCAAAGAATGAGCAAGGTGCTGCTTCCAATGTAGCCCATGGCATATCCGCGGGCACTTACCTTATCCATCATATCGGCATCGGCAATTTCAGGGAGGTAGGAGTTGTAAAACACGGAACTGCTCCAATATCCGATGCTGGCAAAAAACAGCGAGAGCAATCCCCAGGTAACATCGTTGCCGTTGGCGGTGAAAAAGTAGAGGAGGGCAGTAGAGGTGGAGCCCAAGTAGCAAAAAAATTGCAGAAAACGCTTTTTGTTGCCCTTAGAATCTGCGATACCACTGAGCAGCGGACTGGTCAAGCAAATAACCAAAAAGGAAAATGCAAGCACATAATTACTGATGACCGTATTGGTAAAAGTTGAACCTAGAAATTCAACTTGATCAGAGACAACGTTGCCTAAATCATCTTTTTTAGTGGTAATTGCCGTGTAATAAACGGGGAAAATGGCTGAAGAAATTACAAGAGGATATACGCTGTTGGCCCAATCGTACATGGTCCAAGCGCGCATGGTGCCTTTATGGTTTTTTTCCATAGGGCTGCAAGATAAACTAAATTTCGACTAAATACTTGTGTAAATTTAGCTCGCAAATTTAAGATCTTGAATGAGATTCCACTCTTCTTCAGCGATCTTACGAGTGATGCGTAATTTCTTGGTTTTCTTGTCTCCCGAAGGGATTTCAAACATGAATTTTTTGAAAATAGTCTCACAAATCCCTCTCAAACCACGAGCACCCAATTTGTTTTCCATGGCGAGTTCCACAATAAAATCGAGGGCATCATCATCTACACTTAACTGAACACCTTCCATATCAAACAGCATTTGATACTGCTTCATGATGGCGTTTTTAGGTTCCGTTAAAATGCTTCTAAGAGCTTCTTTATCAAGAGGTTCTAGAGCTGTCACAATAGGAATACGTCCAATGATTTCAGGGATCAATCCGTAGTTTTTAAGATCTTGAGGATTGATTTGGCTCAACAAACGCTTGGAATTGATTTCACGGTATTCGTTGCGCTTAAATCCAACGGATTGGTTTTGTAAGCGTCTTGAAATCACTTTTTCAATTCCATCGAAAGCTCCACCGCAAATAAACAAGATGTTCGAAGTATCAATTTTAACGTATTTCTGATCTGGGTGTTTACGTCCGCCTTCAGGTGCAACATTGGCTACAGTGCCTTCAAGGATTTTCAAAAGTCCTTGTTGAACACCTTCACCGCTTACATCTCTAGTGATGGATGGATTATCAGATTTGCGGCTGATTTTATCAATTTCATCGATGTAGACGATGCCTCTTTCAGCCAATTCTGGTTTATAATTGGCTACTTGAAGCAATCGTGATAGTATACTTTCAACGTCTTCCCCCACATAACCGGCTTCAGTAAGTACCGTAGCATCGGCAATGGTGAAAGGAACGTTTAAAAGTCTTGCTAAAGATTTAGCCAACAAGGTTTTACCTGTACCGGTTTCACCAACCAACAGAACGTTGCTTTTTTCAATTTCAACATCGTTGGTGCTGTGACTTTTATTTTGAATGCGTTTATAGTGGTTATAAACGGCAATCGACAGTGATTTTTTTGCTTCGTCTTGTCCAATTACGTATTGGTCAAGATGTTTTTTAATTTCCAATGGAGTGGGAAGAGCAGTGCCTTCGTCAGACCCAGTAAATTTGGTTGGAATATCACCGGTTGAACCAGTGGTTCCTAATTCTTTTGCTACAATTTTATGTGCTTGTTCAACACATTGTTCGCAAATGTTTCCATCTAAGCCCGAAATCAAGAGAACGGCTTCCTCTTTCTTTTTCCCACAAAACGAACAGCTCTGCCCTTTGGAATTCTTCATTCGAGATTATAGCGTTATTTGGTTGAACGACGACCTAAAACTTCGTCAATCATTCCGTATTCTTTGGCTTCCTCAGCGGTCATCCAATAGTCGCGGTCACTATCTTTTTCAATTCTATCGAAGGGTTGACCTGAATGATAAGAAAGAATGTCGTACAATTCCTTTTTCAACTTCGAAATCTCCTTGTAGGTAATTTCAATGTCGCTCGCTTGTCCTTGAGCACCACCCAAAGGTTGGTGAATCATGATTCTGCTGTGTGGCAATGCAGTTCTTTTGCCTTTTGCTCCAGCCGACATCAATACAGCGGCCATAGAAGCTGCCATACCTGTGCAGATGGTTGAAACATCGGAACTAATGTATTGCATGGTATCGTAGATGCCCAATCCAGCATAAACACTTCCACCAGGGCTGTTTACGTAAATTTGAATATCTCTGTTGGGATTTGCACTTTCTAAGAAAAGCAACTGGCCCATAATGATATTGGCAACGTCATCATAAATTGGCACGCCCAAGAAGATGATTCTATCCATCATCAAACGAGAGAAAATATCAATCACGCTCGCGTTCATTTGACGCTCTTCAATGATGTTTGGCGTTAGGCCATAAATTCCACCAGCTGCAGAAGCAGTCATGTTTGAATATTGATCAACATAAAGGCTGTTAATGCCTAAGTGCTTTGTAGCGTACTTTTTAAATTCTTTCCCGTAGTCCATAATTCTATATTAACAAAGATATCAAGAAATAGATTACTCTCCATGAGTGTCTTTATGTTTATTTACATGATTGAAATAATCTTCAACCGATGTTTTCTTGTCGTTGATGCTGATCATTTCACGAACTTTATCATACGATTTACGATAAATTACGCGGTCGCTCATTTGTCCAACAAATTCACGCTCTTGCAAACGCTTAGCAATGGTTTCGTTCAAGAAGTCTTGACCAATCATGCTAACATCTAAACCGTATTGCTTATACATGCCAACGTAGTATAAACGAGCTTCTTCAATAACTTCAGCTTGTTCAGCTTTCAGGTCGTGTTGCTCAGCCAATTTATCAATGATCAATCTACGCTTCAATGCATCTTTTTCTTGAGCGTATTTTTCATCGATATTTTCAGCATTGTAATCTTCTGTTTTGGTTTCCATCAACCAACGCTTCAAGAAATCATCCGGCAATTGAATGTCGTGCTTCGTCATGATCAAGTGTCCGATTTCATGATCCAACCACAATGACGCTTCATTTTTGTAGTATTGCTCTAAATTAGCCTTTACTCTTTCTCTATATTCTGCTTCGCTGCTTGGAGTTTCAGTTGGGAAAACCTCTCTGAAATAATCTTCATTCAATTCAGGAAGTGTTCTGGATTTGATTTCAGTAACATTTACAGAGAAAGAAGCCGATAAATCGGAAATAGCTTCTTTAGCAACTGCCAATGCACTGGTTAAAACGCTTTCATTGTTGTTGAACAATTCTCTAACATCACAAGTGGTGCTAAATCCTTTTTCAATTCCTATGAATTGCTTTTCAAGTTGTTTATTTTCAATCATAGAAGGAACAAAACTCACCGATTTAGCGTTAACTCCGCCTTCTAGTGGTTGTCCGTCTTCGCCCAATTCATTCACTTCAGCATAAACAATTGATTCAGCATCAGATATGGTAGCATCATCTAGTTTAGCATGACGCTTGCGAGCGTATTCAATATCTTCGTCAATTTCTTTGTTGGTTACTTCAATCTGGAAAAGATCTAATTTGTCTTTTGTAGTAAGGTCTAACTCAAATTTTGGAGCTATACCTAGATCAAAAGCAAAAACAAAATCTTCAGAATTTTCAATATCCAACTTAGAATCAAAACGGGTACTTCCCAAGGGGTAGCCCAATGTTTCTAGTTTTTGCTCTTCAATAAACTCGTTTAATTTTTGAGAAGCAATTTGCTGTATTTCATCTGCAAGAACTGTTTTGCCATACATTTTTTGGATCATTCCCATGGGCGCTTTCCCTGAGCGGAATCCACGAATGGCAGCAGTTTTTTGAATTTTCTTGATTTGTGCGTCTACTTTTTCTTGGTAATCAGCTTTCGACATTTCAATGAGAACCGAAGCTTCTAGATCGTTGAGTTTTTCTAAACGGATATTCACGACAATAAATTATTAATCTCTTTAAACGAAAAATGGAACCTGAGTTCCATTTTTCGGGTTTGTGCACGCGGAGGGACTCGAACCCCCACGCCTTGCGGCGCCAGATCCTAAGTCTGGTGCGGCTACCAATTACGCCACGCGTGCTAGTGTTTTGATCAATCAAAGATCTTTCAAAACGGGAGTGCAAAAATAATAAAAATTATTCAACTTTTAACACCTTTACGGAATAAGAATAAACTTTCTTGTTTTTAAGGGTGATTTTGATGTCAATTTTCTCCCCGTTGGGCAACATTTGAAATTCCGTTCTTCTGATGTTGGGCTCAAATACTAGGGTTGAGAAGGGTAACATGGGCGACAATTCAACGTGTCCGCTCACCGTCATTTTTGAAATGTGAGGAGAGCTGATTTCAATTTTAGCATCTTTTAAGTCACCATACATCGAGAAACTCCATTTTTCAAACATCAACATACTGGGGCAATAACCCTGTGGAGGCCAACTGATGAAGTTTTTTTGGTAATAACTGGAATCTGCTAATTTTTCGCCGGGAGCCACCATCCAAAACACTGAATTGTTTTCACTCGCACCAAATCCGAAATACTTGGCATTGGGTGCAAGCATATATTGTCTGTTGTAAAGTTCTTGACTTTTCTGATCGGAAACCAACACAGTAGCGGCAATTGCAGGATTGTTGTCTTTTACTACTTGCGCGTAACGAGCAGCTTCTGCAGCACCTTGTGTGAAGCAAATATGAGTTTCGGGAGTAGGTTCTCTGGTGAAAACACCCACCGGTGCATACATCACCGAAGCTTCTTGACAAAGTTCACCTTTGTCTTGGCTGAATCTTACTAAATCTCTTACTCCGGCTGCAGTTCTAAAATAATTGATTCGATCTGTGACTTTCTCTATGGTTGAATCGGGCATTTCACCCGCTTCACAGCGTTTAGATATACCTTTCCATCCTGTTGCTGCAAGTGTTTCATTGTTTCTTTTGTAGCTGTAAATACGGGTATTCTTATAACGAACTTCGAAGTCTTTCAATGCAATTTTCTTGTTCAATGAATCCAACAAGAGGTTTTTGGGATATTCTTTCTTTAAGAGTTGGTAGAATCCCCAAACGGTTTCCATTTTTCCGTATAAAGTGAATGTATCAATGGCCTTAACCAGTAGTTTTTCGCGATCAGCTAAAAGTGTAATTTTACGTGTAGGGAAATCTTTTATCAATCCGTCGTTCCACTTGAAAAGATAATCCCATGTGCTGCCGGTGATGTCTGATTTTAACCAATTGCTGTATGCTTGAAAACGGTATTCTTTGAAGTTTGCGTTTTTGGGATAAGCGGAAACAGCATGGTTGTACAATGAATAAAGCAATCTTCTGCTGATAAAGGTTGGCGGATTTTTCAAAATGGCTTCAAGGCCTTTTTCGTTAATCTGCTGAGTTTTATAGGTGATGGGATACCACTTGTAGAAATAAAAGATGATGGCATTGGAATTGTTTTTTTCCATGAAGGTTTTCAAACAGGCATTTACAAATGCGGCACTGTCTGCCAATAAGAATTCATCGTTTTTTGATTTACATCCTTTTAAGACCAGTGATTTTTTGGTTTGGTAAAACGCCGAATCAAACAATTTCGCCTCGCTTAAATCGTTTCTGGACAATAAGTAATTCAATTTTTGAACGAAGTAGTTATTTTGGCTTTGAAGGAAATATTCATTGTTGATTTCGTATGACAAACCTCGATTGATCCATCTCAAAACCTCGGCATTGAGGCCGACTTCTTGTTGCATTTCACGGACTTTCTTATCAATTACCTTTACAATGGTTCTGGTCAATTTAATGTCCTTCGGAAACATATCGAGCCCCATTTCCACGTAAAAGAAGGAAGAATCTTCTTTCTTTTCATTGGCGTAATAATTGGCCAATTCTTGGTAAACTTTGATGTTGTAAGTGTGTTTGTGGTATTTCGAATTCACCGAATCTTGCCATGCGCCATACATCATGACAGCTGCTTTGGTAAGGTATGGTCCCGCCTTGGCATTTTCTTTTAGAAACCAATGGCAAAGGCCAATATGCGTGAAAGCAATGGTATCTTTGCTAAGATCATAACAGGTTTGGAACAAGGGTAAAGCATTGGCAAAACGATCTCTATTGTATAGATCTAATGCTTCAATCATGTAAAACTTAGAGTAGTCCCTGTATAACCATTGATATTTAGTTTTGAATTCTAAAGTTTCGTCTTTCTTTTCAGCTCTTTCTAAAGACCTAAGAACGTTTTTGGTGTTGGTTCTTACTTCGTTGGGATCTTTTGACGATTTAGCGATTTCAAATTCGGCCCAGGCCTTGATGTAATTTAATTCAATCAAGCTACGATCTTTGGCAATGCCTTTCTCGCAAATGCCTATGGCTTTCTCGTAACGTTTTGTTTGAATGGCATTTAGGGCTTTGCCAATGGTCACCGATTGCGCTGAAAGGCTGGAGATGATCAGCTGGATAAAAATTAAAAGGTAGAATTTTCTCATGAAGAAGTTACTTTAATTATTTGAGTAACATGAATGATTGACTTTTTACTTTGCGGAATGTATCGTTTCCGATTAACTCTAAATGAACGATGTAAAATCCATCGGGACAAATTTCACCCATGAAGGTGCCGTCCCATCCTTGATTCAATCCTTCTTGTTCGTATAGTTTTTCACCCCAACGATTGAAAATCATCATTTTCATGTATTTGAATCCTTCAATGTACGGAGTGTAAATGTCGTTGGGAGCTGCATCATTCGGAGTAAATGCCGTTGGTAACCAAACTACGGGTGGACAACTATCAATCAAGTTAACATCATCTGTTGCAGTGCAACCATCGGGACTTGTAACGGTCACTTTGTAGTTTCCAGCGGTGTTAGCTGTTATGGTTGCGCTGCTTTCGCCGGTTGGTACCCATGAATAGGTATTCCCAGCGCTGAAACCAGCATCTAGAATGAGTGAAATATTTCTACATACAAATCGGTCACCACCTAAATCTACAGTGGGTTTTATACCTTGTCTAACGGTGATGGTTTTCTCGGAGAAGGCACAAATATTTTGCACTCTTACTTTGTATGTCCCTGCTTTTGTAGCTGTTAACTTTTGAAGGGTATCGCCGGGTTTTAAGGTTACATCAGTGCTAGACCATAGATATTGGTTGTATTGACTTGGATTTCCGGCATCTAGAATAAGATTGATGTTGGGCGAACAAATGATGGTGTCTCTCATGGGAATGGGAGCGAGGGTTCCATCTATGACCAATACATAGGCAGCATTTGTATCACGAGTACCGCTTTGAAAAATGCTCACGCAACTTGCCTTAAACAACCCTGCGTTTGGATATTGTATGGAGGGTTCTCTCAACGTAGAGGTGCCTGGAGTGCCGCCTTCAAAAGTCCATTCCCAGCCAACGCTTGGTTCAGAACTGCCGGTATTGAACTCTCTAAAATTGACTGAACTGCCCTTGCAAATGATGACTGACGGAGTTTGACTCCACAGTTTTTTGGTTGTAGCAGCTATTAAAAGCGTGAAAATCAAGATTTTGGCGTATGCGATTTTCATAGATTTCAGATGTGTACAAAAGTACACAGAAAAATCAAATTTGGAACTTTTCTTATTCTCCGCTGTCATCATTTTCATCTTCATCCACATCATCGCCTTCTTCCTCATCTGACTTTGGTTTTTCGGGGGACAAAATTTCACATTTGCCCGCTTCAAGATTTTCTGTTAGCCAATAGCACGGGTGCACTTCCGTCAAAGGGATTGTCAAATCGCCCAATGGTTTTGGCGTCCATGCCGTTGGCACGCTTGACGGCACTATCGCCGTACCGAAGTCGAATACGATCCATGGCTTCGTACAAATGAATCATTTCTTCGGTTTCTTCGAATAGGTTGATTTGATATCCCCCGCTCACCAAGTCGCTGAATCGAACCCCCACCAATCGAATCAGCTGCCTTCTTTGAAAGAGCTTATCAAACAGTTCCAAGGTGCGTTTAATCAGGGTGTGGTCTGCGCTGGTGTAGGGTATTTTGGCCTGTGACGAATACGTGTTAAAGTCGCTGTACCTGATTTTTACGGTCACACAGGCGCACAATTTATTGCCCTTTCTCAGTTGGAAAGCCAAATTCTCAGCCATGGCACTCAGAAGGTTTCGAAGTTTGACCACGTCAATGGTATCGCTTTCAAACGTTCTTTCGGTGCTGATGCTTTTTCTCTCGTGGAAGGGAATGACGGGACGTTCATCAATTCCGTGGGCCTTATGCCAAATCTCCAAGCCGGGCTTATGGAGGGTTTTGAAAATCAGGTCTTTGGGGATTTCTTGAAGCGTTCTTATATATTGGATGCCCAATTGGCGGAGCGTTTTGTAGGTTTCCCCGCCTACGCCGGGGATGGTTTTGACCGATAGGGGCGACAAAAATCCTTTTTCAGACCCGTGCTCCACGAATTTTTGTCCGGCAGGCTTTGCCACTCCGGTAGCAATTTTACTGACGGTCTTGTTGGCCGAAAGTCCAAAACTAATAGGCAGACCGGTTTCTCGTTCAATTTTCTGCTTCAGTTCTTGATTCATCTTCCAACATCCAAAAAAACGATCCATGCCCGTCAAATCAATGTAGAATTCGTCAATGCTGCTTTTCTCGTAAAGCGGCACCGATTCTGCAATGATTTCGGTCACCATCTGCGAATATTTACTGTACAATTGCGAATCGCCCCGAATGTAAATAGCATCAGGACAAAGCATTCGGGCTTGCTTCATAGGCATGGCGCTGTGCACCCCAAATTTCCGAGCCTCATAGCTGCAACTGGCCACCACACCTCGGTCACTCATGCCCCCAATAATCAATGGCCGTCCCTTAAAAGAGGAATTTTGCAACCGCTCCACACTCACAAAAAATGAGTCTAAGTCCATGTGAGAAATATGCCGCTCTTTCATTTTGATAAAAATATTGACAAATAATTGTCTGTAAATTAATCAAAATAAATATATAAACCAAACCCTCCCACAATTGTTACTTCTTTACATGAAAAATTATGTAGTTATTGGAGGTACATCAGGTATCGGCGCGTCACTTGTAGAACTGCTTTCAGCTGAAAATAATGTTTGGTTCACCGGCACCCGCGACCCACAGTCCCTCGACCACAGACACCCGTCACCCGACACCCGTCACCTGACACCCGACTACCAAAAATTAGACCTCACCGCCGATAACCCCGATTTTTCATGGCTTCCAGATACCATTCACGGTATCGCCTATTGCGTGGGTGCAATCGCCCTTAAACCTTTTCATCGCATCAAACCCCAAGAGTTTATCGATGATTACAACAAACAAACTTTAGGTGCCATCAAAACCTTGCAAGCCGCTCACAACGCCTTGAAAAATGCCGAAAATTCATCGGTGGTGTTATTCTCAACCGTTGCCGTGCAAACCGGGTTCCCGTTTCATACCTTGGTGAGTTCATCCAAAGGAGCCATCGAAGGACTTACCAGAGCCCTAGCAGCGGAGTGGGCACCAAAGGTGAGAATCAACGCCATTGCACCATCCATAACCCAAACTCCTTTGGCAGGAAACTTGTTGAATTCCCCCGAAAAAATAGAAGCCAATGCAGCCAGACATCCCCTGAAAAAAATCGGACAACCCCAAGATATCGCCAAATTAGCGCAGTTCTTGTTGTCTGAAGATTCGTCGTGGATTACAGGACAGGTGCACCACATTGACGGCGGAATTTCAAACATCAAAATCTGATGTTCAAGCCCGCTTGAAATGAAGAAACCTTGGAACATTCCTGATTTGCCCGTCTACAGCATTGCTACGCAGGCAGACGGAAAAGTCAACATGAATATTTGTACGTATGTGAGCGCAGTCAGTATGTCGCCAAAACGATATGCCGTTGCCATATACTATGGTACTCAAACGCTTGAAAATGTGAGGCAAAATCAAGAGTTTGTGTTGCAGTTGCTGAGCGAAAATCAAGCACCCGTGGTGAGAAACTTCGGACAGAAATCGGGGAGGAGCTTTGATAAACACGGCTTTATCCAAAGAAAAAATCAGAAGTCTCCCATAGATCCAGCATACCAACTCACCCAGTGGAATGGGTGGCCCGTTTTGAAAGAATCAGTGGCATTGTTGCACCTTAAAGTCATTCAGCATCAAAATGCAGGCGATCATGAACTGTTTTTGTGCGATGTGGTTTCTTATAAGGTTCAAAAAAATCATAACCCTTTGACTATCAATAAACTAAGGGAATTAAAATTAGTGAGAATGTAAAAATGCAACTAACAGAGGAACAAATAGATAGAGTCATTGAGATGGCCTGGGAAGATCGAACCCCCTTCGAAGCCATTGAGTTTCAGTTTGGATTGCCCGAATCGCAAGTCATCGCATTGATGCGCTCTCAACTCAAAAGATCCAGCTTCAACTTGTGGCGCAAAAGAGTCAATCAAGGAATTTCTCAAAAGCATGCAGCCCTCAGAAATCCTGAGATTGATCGATTCAAATGCAACCGACAGCGCAGCATATCCAACAATAAAATTAGCAAGAGATGACCTCAATCCTCAGTGAACTTCATCAGCGAATCAACGCCATTGACCCTGTGAAATACGGCAAAACCCGAAATTTCCTCTGGGGTAATGTCTCGGAATTGTCGCCTTATGTTTCTCGTGGGGTGATTTCCACGGCGCTCATCAGAGATCGTGTTCTGCAAAACGGACATACGCAAAACGAACGATTGTTTCAGCAGTTGGCGTGGAGGGATTATTTCCAAAGGGTAGGGCAAATTCACCCTGACTTAGATCAAAAAGACGTCAAACATTCGCCTTCGCATTTTACATCCAATAAAATGCCTTTGGCCGTGTTGGAAGCCAGAACCGGCATCGAAGCCATAGATCAAGGCATCAAAAGGCTTTACGACACCGGAATGATGCACAATCACATGAGAATGTATGTCGCCATGCTCGTCTGCAACGTTGCAAAAACCCATTGGAAAACCGGCGCCCAGTGGATGTTTCATCATTTGAAAGATGCCGATTTTGCCTCCAATCATTTAAGTTGGCAATGGGTGTGCGGCGCTTTCAGCAGCAAGTTGTATTTCGCCAATCAAGAGAACATCAACAAATATTGCAGCACCAAGCAAACAGGCACGTTTTTAGATGTGGAGTACGATCAATTCTACCGCATGGATGTCCCTCAAATCCTTCAAGAACGCGCTGATTTCAACCTTGATTTGCCGCCCGTCGGACAGTCTCTGTCTGCTCTGACCCACCATCTAAACTGGAATCCATCGGCCGATATCGCGCTTTACCATCCCTATCATTTGGACCCGGAATGGCGCAAAAACGAACCGTTGAACCGCATATTTCTTTGGGATTCAGCGTGGTTGAGCCGGTTCCCCATCTCTTTGAAAACCCAGGAATTCATTCATCGATTGGGACAAGAAATTCCGAATTTGATTTTTGTTTCGGGGGACGTTAAATCGCTGAACGAACACCTTTCAGCACAAAGAATCTACACCCGCGAACACCCACATTTAACTTCGGATGCCCCCAACAATTGGATCGTCGATGATCGTAATTGGATGTTCCCCGGAGTTCAAGGCTTTTTTCCTTCTTTCTTCGGATTTTGGAAGCGCGCAGAAAAAACAATGAAATGAACATACAAAAACAAGATATTCTCAACATGGAAACCCGCTACAGGGCGAATTTCATCAATTCTCTCGGCGGATTTAAAAGTGTGGTTCTGGTAGGCACTCGCAGCAAATCAGGATTAGAAAACCTATCCATTTTCAGCTCTCTCTTTCATCTTGGTGCTAACCCGGCTTTATGCGGTGTAATTGTCCGTCCAGACGTCTCCGAAAGGCACACCCTTGAAAACATCGAAGAGACAGGCTGCTATACGCTCAATCAAATTCTTCCAGAGTTTGTGGATGCAGCGCATCATTGCAGCGCCCGCTATCCCCGCGAAGTATCTGAATTTGAAGCATCAGGACTTACCCCTGAATATTTATTTGATTTTCAGGCACCCTTCGTGAAAGAAAGCCACCTCAAATTCTCTGTAGAACTCAGAGAAAAGCACCCGCTCGCCATCAACGGAACCATCCTTCTGATTGGTGAAATCATGCAAGTAGTCATACCCGAAAATTGCCTTCAAGAATCGGGATTCATTGACTTGGAACAAGCCAGAACCGTCACCTGCTCCGGCTTAGACTCATATCACACCACCCAAAAGTTGGTGCAACTGCCGTACGCAAAACCCAAGTTTTAGTTAAGGTTTTTTTCCCGAGCACCGTTTCGAGCAATATTTAACGTTTTCCCAATTCTTCTCCCACTTTTTCCTCCACGCAAACGGCCTCTGACACGTCACACAAATTTTCTGTGGTAGATCTGATTTTTTCACTATGGTAGTTGGTCTTTGGTAGCGGGTAGCGGGGGTCGGGTATCGGGTGTCGGGTGTCGGGTTTCGGGTTTCGGGTAGCGGGTAGCGGGTGTCAGGTGTCGGGGTGTCAATGCCTAAAAAACGTTGACCGTTTTAACCCTCCTAATCCTTTTCTCATTTGCAGAGAATACATCTAGATTCAGAGGCTTTGTTTGCACAATTAATTGGGGCTCGATGCCCCAAATTAATTGAATTTTGCGTCAAATGACTCTGT
>CAMDUE010000020.1 GCA_945877575.1 Chitinophaga pinensis | reverse complement strand
AACTCTTCCGCAGGTCTCAAGCATTAGCAACCGTTGTAACTGTTGTGTTCGTGGTGTTTATTGCATTGATACCTCGTATTGTTGATTCATTATCTAAGGAGCCCGAAGTTAAAAAGAAACCCAAATTTGCGGTTAGCCTTGAAGACATCAAAGCTCCTGATGAAGAGAAAGAAGACAAACCCAAAGAACCACCAAAATTGAAAGAGCCAGAACCCGTAGCAACTCAAGCTTACGTGGCTCCCAGAATTAACCCTGATGCCGAGAACGATGATGTTATCAATCCTCCTGATGTTGTTACCAATACAGGTCTTAAAAACATCGAAGGTGAAACGGATCCTACTGCGCCAGATTTGGGTGGTGAAGAAGGGCCAACTGGTGGCGGAGGTGAAGAAGGTCCAGTAGCTGATGTTCAAGTGAAAGCGTCTTTCCCTGGTGGTGAGGTGGCATTCCGAGAATATGTGGGTTCTACTTTCCAATACCCTGTTCGTTGTCAAGACGAGGGAATTAACGGTTCGGTAGTTCTTCGATTCATTGTAGACCAATCAGGACGTGTTTCTAAAGTTTCAGCAATAGAAGAAACTAAGAGCTGTCCAGAATTTACCGAAGAAGCCATTCGCGTATTGAAAAAATCACCGCGCTGGATTCCCGGTCAGAACAAAGGACGATTCGTGATCTCTTGGAGGGAAATCCCCATCAAGTTGACCATTGAATAATCTATATTCTTGAAATTTTTAAGAGGCTGTCTCACAAGGGCAGCCTCTTTTTTTTGTGCCAAAATAAACCCTATTGCTTAATATTGCCCCACAAATGTCTGCAGGCGCTCTACTGAAAATTGAAAACTTAACCATTGATGCGAATAATCCTTTTAAGCGTTTGTTGCTTGTGGAGAATTTGCAGTTGAATGCCGGTGAAATTCATGCAGTCATTGGTGAAAGCGGGAGCGGTAAATCACTGCTCTTAAAAACGGTTTTAGGACTTTTACCCAAGGGGTTGACATCACAAGGGAAGTGCTTACTACAAAACGAATCTCTTGAGAATATTGATTGGCTTAAAATCAGAGGAAAACACATCGGAATGGTTTTTCAAGAGCCTATGTCGGCGTTGAACCCGCACATGACCTGTTTGGCCCAGCTCAAAGAATCTTGGCAAATTCATGCGCCATCTTCTGAGAAAAATTCCCTAGACACTATATATACTCGATTAGAGGCTGTTGGATTGGGATTTCTTAAGGATAGGCCATCGAGAACCTATCCGCACGAATTATCAGGCGGTCAAAGGCAAAGATTGATGATTGCCATGGCCACTCTACACAAACCTGAACTGATTTTAGCCGATGAACCTACCACAGCGTTAGATTTTTTTTCTAGGGAAGCGGTGATGCGTGACCTGATAAAAATTGCCCAAGAAATGGGAAGTGCGGTTTTATGGGTTTCTCACGAATTGGATTTGGTTCGAAAATTTGCCCATCGCATTACCGTAATGAAGCGAGGTGAAGTCTTGCAACAGGGTGATATATCTGAGGTATTCCGGAATCCAGTTCCTTATTTGGAGGAGTTGGTTGAGGCAAATCCCAAGGAGAAAGAACTAAAGGCAACAGAGGGTGAAATTTATCTGGAGGTAAAAAATCTCAAGAAATCATTTTTAACCAGGGGCGGAAACTCTACCACCAGGGTTTTGGCGCTTGATGGATTTTCGGTGGCTTTATCACAACGACAAACCTTAGCGATTATAGGAACCAGTGGTTCCGGCAAATCTACTTTTGCAAAATTGTTGGTGGGTTTGGAAAAACCAGATTCAGGCGAAGTTTGGTTGAATGGAAAACCACTGAAATTGCAACCACCAACGGGTGTGCAAATGGTATTTCAAGACCCACTGGCTTCTTTGAATTTAAGGCAATCGGCCAAACAAGCCATGATTGAAATACTCAAATTAAAACATCCCCAGAAACGGAAAGAAGAATATGAACAAATCGCTGTAGAACTGCTCAGAAAGGTAGGATTTGATGACCGATTGATTGAGGCAAGACCCAGACAAATGAGCGGCGGACAAAGGCAGCGGCTGTGCATAGCAAAGGCATTGGCAACAGAGCCAAAGGTTCTCATTTTAGATGAGGCAGTGGCAGCTTTAGATCCACTCATTCAGAAACAGATTCTGGATTTGTTGAAAGAAATTCAGCAATCTGAAGGGTTGATTTATTTATTCATCACACACAATCTTGATGTAGCTCGATCAATGGCTGATGTAAGCATTTATTTGAATGAAGGGAAAATGGCTGAAATTCCCGAAAGTTGGTCTGTTTAGACACTCCCAAACTTGTGGATATTGGCAATCAAACATGACATGATGATTGGTTAAATTTGATCATGCGTTTGATTTTAATTTCACTGTTTCTATGGGCTACAAGCCTATCGGCTCAAAAAATTCAAGATACTTTAAAACTTCCCGCTATTCACACGGTTGAAAAGGGCGAGACCTTATTTAAAATTTCGCAGAAGTACTCTATGAACATTTCTGAGCTCCGTGAATTAAATCCGGGTGTAGACATTCTTCAGCCTGGAATGAAATTAAAAGTAAAAGGAAAATGGTTAATCAATCCACAAACGACGCCCGTCTACAATGGTAGGAATGTGATTTTACACGAGATAAAAAAAGGGGAGACCTTGTATGGCTTATCCAAACAATACAATACATCCATTGAAGACTTGAAAAAAGTGAATGGGGTTAATGAATTTGATTTGCAACCAGGAGGTTATTTGAAAGTTTTAGGAACAGAGGTTTCCGCAACATCAGAACCAGTAAGTGATCAGGTGAAGTCAGTTGATGCATCCAAAGTAAAAATAGACACATCATCAAAAGCCATTCCTGCTCCAATAAAAGCACCGGTTACGGCACCGGCTACGGCTCCAGCTCCAGCAATGGCACCAACTAAAGAAAAAGAAGATCGCAAAGGCGGTGTTATTGAAGCAGGTAGTGCTTCTAAAAAAGGCAAATATTCTTTATCTAAAGAGAAAGTGACAGCTTACAACAGTGCTTCTGAAGAAGGAAATAGCAACGAGAGAGCATCCATTTGGATAGAAGGGGTTGCAAAAAACCAAGTGGTCGCACTGGTGAATCCCGACAATAACATTGTGGTTTATGCCATCAATCAAGGAAAACCCAAATCAAATAAAAACCCTAAAACGGCTGTGATATCTTCATATCTGGCCGATAAATTGGGATTTGGCAATCGTAAAATGGCTTCAGTTTACGTGCAGTATGCAATTCCTGAAAAGCTCTAATTTAGCCGCAATTTGCTTGGCATTGGCCTTGGGTTCAGTGCATTTCGCACCAGCCTTAGCCTCAATCTTTACGGGACTATCTGTTGTAATTGGTATTTCTCAAATCAAGCATAGCTTTCCATGGAAAAGCACACTCTTGATTCTTAGCTCCTTTCTATTCATCGTCTTGGTGAATTTTAAGCATTCTGGTTTCGCCGTTTTAGACTTTAATCGAATAGTCATTTATGCACCATTGCTGTTCGTGCCTCTGCTTTTCATGGTTTTTAAGCCGCTTAAAATCAATAAGTTGATTGTTTATTTTATTGCATTGCCCCCGCTGTGGATTGTCATCGCATCGGTGTTGAATTATTTCAATCACTACGAATTCCTCTCACAAATGGTTTTAGAATCAAAACCTTTACCCTTGTTTTCATCGGTTTACCATATAGAATTCAGCTTTATATTAACCTCAGTTTTATTGTTTCTGGGGATGTTTTTATGGAGAAATATCCAAGAATTGCGTTCAAATAGAGATGTTTTAGTCATCTTTATATTGCTCTTTCTAGGTATGCATATACTGAGTGCTCGCACCGGATTGTTGTCCTTTTGGATGTCGGTTGGGGTTTGGGCTGCTTTTGAGGGACATAAATACATAAAACAACATTGGAAAATCGCTTTATTGGGTGTTTTGACATTGATTTTACTGGCCTTTGTGACTCCCAGCATCAAGAATAGAGTTTTAAATACCACCGAAGATTTATCGGCTGTGATCAATGGCGGCGACTTGAATCACAAAAGTTTTGGACAACGATGGGAAGCTTGGCGAGCGAGCTTGGCCATAATTGAAAATCACCGAGCTTGGGGTGTTGGTAGTGCACGCAAAGAGGAAGCGTTGATACAAGGTCACCAAATGATTGGTTCACAGGTTGACATTGAAAATCAAGTTCAACCGCACAATCAATGGATTCAATGGGTTTTGGAGTGGGGTGTAGTATTTTTAGTATTTCCTGTTTTTTTATTGATTTGGGGTCTAAGAACTCAACAATCAATCATGGTATATATGAGTTTTATGGCTATTTTCGTGGCGACTCAATTCGAAAGTTTGTTGGAACGTCAGTCGGGGGTGCTCGCAGTGCTCTTTCTATTAACGGTTTCGGGAATTCAATTCTCGAAAAATTCGAAACTTTCTGAAAATAGTCAATGATATTTTTGTTAAATCGAATTAATTTCCTATATTTGCAACCCCAAAAACTATGTCTAGAGTTTGTGATCTAACCGGTAAAAAGGCTTTAAAAGGTAATCGTGTTTCGCACTCGAATAAGAAAACTAAGCGCAGATTCTATCCGAATTTGCAGACTAAAAAATTCTTTATCGAGGAGACCGGTGAGTGGATTACGTTGAAGGTGTCTACTCAAACCATTAAGACCATTGATAAAAAGGGCATGGCTGCCTGTTTGAACAATTTATTTAAGAAAGGAAAAATCTAATCATGGCGAAGAAAGGCAACCGCGTTCAAGTAATATTAGAATGCACCGAGCAAAAAGGCAGCGGTGTAGCTGGTATGAGTCGTTACATCACGACCAAAAATAAGAAAAACACGCCCGAAAGAATTGAATTGAAAAAATACAATCCTTACATGCGTAAAGTAACCGTTCATAAAGAGATTAAATAATGGCTAAAAAAGTAGTTGCAACCCTGAAAAAAGAAGGTGGTGTAGAGATGGTAAAAGTCATCCGCACTATTAAATCACCTAAGTCTGGTGCTTATACCTTCAAAGAAGAAATCGTAACCGCTGAGCGTGTTAAAGACGTTCTAGCTAAAGGTTAATTCTAAATAAAGATTTTTGGAAAAGCCCCGAATAGGGGCTTTTTTTGTATATTCATATTCCATTTCAGTCATTATGTTCAATTGGTTCAAGAAAAAATCCGTCGACCCATCCCCAGAAAGTCAAAAAACCCGAGAAGCCCTCGCTCCAACGAGAACCGGCTTCTTGTCCAAATTGGGAATTTTGCTGTCTGGGAAGAGTAAGATCGATTCTGATTTGCTCGATGAACTCGAAGAGGCTCTTCTAACCTCTGACGTAGGAGTAGATACCACCATGGCCATTGTAGATGCTGTAAAAGCACGCGCTAAAAATCAAGGCTTTGATGCCCCTGATGATATCAACGCTTGGTTGGCCGAAATAACCGATACTCTCATGCCCAACATTGGCGATCATTTAGCCAAAGATTTTCAATTGCAAAACCTTCAAACAAAAATGCCATACGTGGTTCTTGTGGTCGGAATTAATGGGGTAGGTAAAACAACTACCATCGGAAAAATGGCGCACAGATACGCTGCCGAAGGCAAAAAAGTAGTCTTAGGTGCCGCTGATACATTCAGAGCTGCTGCCGTTGATCAGTTAAATATCTGGAAAGACCGCGCCGGCGTTGAAATTGTGTCCCACGGCATGAATACAGATCCTGCAGCCGTTGCTTTTGATACCATAAAACAAGGCGTTGAACAAAATGCCGATGTAGTCATCATTGACACTGCTGGCAGATTGCATAACAAAGTCGGATTGATGAACGAACTATCCAAAATTAAGAGGGTTATTCAGAAATTCAGAGAAGATGCACCCCATGAAATTGTGTTGGTCATTGATGCTACTACCGGACAAAATGCCTTCGAACAGGCACGTCAATTTACACAAGCCACTCAAGTGAATGCACTTGCAGTCACGAAATTGGATGGTACCGCAAAAGGGGGAGTGGTCATTGGTGTAAGCCATCAATTCAACATCCCTGTTAAATATATAGGTATAGGTGAAAAGGCTCAAGATTTAAAGCTGTTTGATAAAGAAACATTCATCGAGTCTATTTTTAGAGCATAAGGTACATTTTATGAGAACGAAATCAGTTAAACAACCTAAAGTAAACGTCATCACCTTAGGGTGTAGCAAGAATATTGTAGATTCCGAAGTCATTATGGCCCAATTAAAGGCCAGTGACTTTGATGTAGAACATGAAGCACAAAAAGACGATTCAGATATTGTCATTATTAACACTTGCGGATTTATTGAAAATGCCAAGCAAGAAAGCATTGACACCATTCTGAGGTATGCCGAAGAGAAAAGTCAGGGAAATTTAGAGAAACTATACGTTACTGGCTGCTTGTCGCATCGATATAAAGATGAACTCAGCTCTGAAATACCAGAGGTTGATGCTTGGTTTGGAACTTTAGAACTCCCCAATTTATTGAGAACTGTAGGTGCTGATTACAAGCATGAATTGTTGGGCGAACGCTTACAAACCACACCTAAGCACTTTGCTTATGTGAAGATTTCGGAAGGGTGTAATAGGCCTTGTTCGTTTTGCGCTATTCCCTTAATGCGTGGGAATCACGTGTCAAAACCCATTGAATTATTGGAGACGGAAGTGAAAAATTTGGTTAAAAACGGAACCAAAGAAATCATGCTGATTGCACAAGATTCAACCTACTACGGTTTAGATTTATACGGGGAGCGCAAATTGGGCGAGTTGATGAAGCGATTGAGCGACGTTGAAGGTTTGGATTGGATGCGTTTGCATTACGCCTATCCTTCGCAATTTCCAACCGATGTTTTGGATGTCATTCGCGAGCGTGATAACATCTGTAAATACCTCGATATGCCCATTCAGCACATCACTGACAATGTGCTGAAAAGTATGCGACGTGGAATCACCAAGCGTCGCACCTTGGAATTGATCAAAGAAATTCGTGAAAAAGTGCCTGGAATTGCTTTGAGAACCACTATTTTAGTGGGACACCCTGGCGAAACCGAACAAGATTTTGAAGAACTGATGCTCGCCCTGCAAGAGATCAAGTTTGAGCGATTGGGAGTGTTCACCTATTCTCACGAAGATAACACTCATGCTTACTCACTAGATGATATCATCCCCGAGGAAGAAAAACAGCGCCGGGCCAACGCCATCATGGAACAACAAATGGATATATCGTATTCATTCAATCAGTCATTAGTAGGAACCACTCAAAAAGTTCTTTTTGATAGATTGGAGAATGATCATTTTGTTGGAAGAACTCAGTTTGATAGTCCAGAAGTCGACAACGAAGTTTGGTTGCCTGTTAACGGTAATTATCTGAGAATAGGAGATTTTCAAAAAGTGAAAATATCAGCAGCATCTCATTATGATCTAACTGGAGAGTGGTTGTAATGCAAGTCAAAAATGTTCCATTTCCCAAAGGGTTTTTGTCACCTACCTTGCATAGGCTATCGCAAGAATCGATAGAAGGTTACAAGCCATATCCATTGTTGGGAACCAATGATTCTGTTGACTCATTGAAGGAACATTTTTTAAAGCACTTTCCCCAGGAACACAGAGAAATTTTGGTTTCTGTGATTCGAGATCAGTATTCAAACATTGAATTAAGTTCTTTACAAGAAGAGAATCTAAAGAAATTAACACAACCTGATGGAATTACAGTTACTACAGGTCAGCAAATACATCCTTTTTTAGGGCCACAATTTGTTTACAATAAAGTATTTACCGCGATCAATACCGCTATTGAATTAGATGCCGTTCCTATCTTTTGGATGGCTTCAGAAGACCATGATTTTGACGAAATCAAAACCGTTAATTTCTTAGGAAAAACATACCATTGGGATACGAACCAAACGGGTCCTGTAGGCAAATTTACCACCGAAGGGATAGCAGTCATTATTGATCAAATGCTGATTGATTTTCCTCATGATCAAAAATTAAAAAAACTTCTTCAAGAACTTAGAGAATTTTACGGCTCTGAAATCATGTTGGCAGATGCCACGAGGATGGTTGTGCAATATTTTTGGGCGCATACGGGAATTTTGTGTTTAGACCCCAACAACGCTCATTTAAAAAGGTGTTCATCTGATATTTTTCGAAAGGAAATTTTAGGTGAGTTTAAAAAATCAGTTGATATTCATATTGAGGGTTTAAATAAAAACGATATACCGGTAAATATTCCTACCCGAGAATTGCATCTTTTTTACTTTCCTGATGACAATGAAGAATCCCACAGATTGCGAATTGATCGAAAATCAGACGAGTTTGAATCGGCAACAGGCGGTTTTACTTGGAGTCAGCAAGAACTTTTGAACGAAGTATTGACATCGCCCGAGCGTTTTTCACCCAATGTTTTGCTGAGACCTATTTTTCAGCAATGCATTCTTCCCAATGTGGTTTATGTTGCGGGTCCATCAGAGTTTATGTATTGGTTAGAGCTGGGAAACTCTTTTGAGGACATGGGCGTAAAGTCGCCAAGGCTTCAGTTGCGTTTTTCAAGTTTGTTTATATCCAAACAAAATCAAAAGCGAATTGATTCATTGAATTTGGATGTAACAAAGGCATTCGAAGATGTAACCTTCATTGAAAGTCAATTGAAAGAGCAATTCAACAAGGATTTTCAGTTGGAAATTCTTCAATCTGCTTTGGAAAATCAATTTGAGAAAATTTGGAACGAATTGTATTCATTGAAGATACCCGACTTAAAAACACTAAAAAAGTCTCACGAGCATACGTTAAAAGAGTTGAAATTAGTGGCAGTTAAGTACCGCAACGGTGAATATGGCGAGAATTCGCTTTCAAAAGCACTGAAAACTTGGAAATCACTCCAACTAGAATTGTTTAACAAACAGTTACCTCAAGAAAGACGAGAGTTTTTCCTAGAGTCTATGGTAAAATACGATTTGTCCCAATTTGATGAATCTGACATTTACTATCCAGCACATTTGTTGCTCATAAATATGTAGTTTTTCTGTCATAAAGATGACTATATTCGTGATTCATGGCATTCACGAATTTTAAGAAAGATTTATCGGCGTCGTTGGTTGTTTTCCTGGTCGCTTTACCTCTGTGTATTGGTATTTCCATGTCTTCGGGTGGAACCCCCATTCAAGGAATTATGGCCGGTGTGATTGGTGGAATTGTGGTGGGTATTTTCAGTGGATCAAATGTATCAGTATCGGGTCCCGCTGCTGGACTAATATCTATAGTATCAGTGGCATATGGAGACCTCGGAATAGCTCATAAGGGGCAAGCATTTGAGTATTTTGCAATGGCTTTATTGCTGGCTGGACTGATACAAATTGCATTAGGTGCATTACGAGCAGGATTTATTGGTGACTTTATTCCAGTGTCTGTTATCAAGGGAATGCTCGCCGCAATTGGTATCATTTTGATATTAAAAGAGATACCCCACATTTTGGGATATGATCAAGATCTAGAAGGTGAAATGGAGTTCAATCAAGCAGATGGACACAACACATTTTCTGAGATTTTATATTCTTTGAAACAAATAACTCCTTTGGCTGTGGTCATTGGTGTTTTAGGTTTAGCCATTCAACGAATTTGGGAAGTACCCAGTGTCAAAAAACAAACTTGGGCACAAGTAATACCGCCCGCTTTATTGGCAGTTGTATTTGGAATTGTCATCAATACTTTAGCTCCCATTGGAGGGTTCTTTTCGAAGATTACCGATCCTGAACATATGGTAAGAGTACCCGTGCTTTCAGATTCTGGAAATTTATGGGAATCATTGAACGGTTTGGTTGGTGAATTTCATTTTCCTCAGTTCAAAGGTATTTTCGATGGCAGTATTTGGTATTACGCCTTTCTAATTGCTGTTATTGCAAGTATTGAAAGTCTGTTGAGTTTGGAAGCTGGCGATAAAATCGACCCTCAAAAAAGAACATCCCCCGCCAACCGCGAATTGTTTGCTCAGGGTGTTGGAAATACTTTGGCAGGATTGATAGGTGCAATGCCTATTACCGCAGTAATAGTGAGAACATCTGCCAATGTGAATTCCGGATCAAAAACCAAGTGGAGTGCAATTCTTCATGGAATCTGGTTGCTATTGTTTGTGCTCCTTGCTCCAGGTTTAATGAACTTGATTCCCAAATCAGCCCTTGCTGCAATTTTAATATTTGTAGGATATAAATTGGCAAAACCTTCCTTGTTTCAAGATCAATTTCAAAAGGGTTGGAATAATTTTTTGCCCTTCATTGCTACAGTAATTGCCATCGTTTTAACCAATTTGTTGCTCGGTGTGATTATTGGACTTGTGCTTGGTTATTTTTTCATTTTAAGAAGCAATTATCATAAAGCTTTTAGCGTGGTGAAATATCAAGATGCAACCATGTTGCGGTTTCATCATCAAACCACTTTTTTGAATAAATCGATACTCAAAAAACATCTTAACAACGTAAATCCAGGCGAATCTTTAATTTTAGATTTTTCGAATTGTACTTTTATGGATTCAGACATTGTGGAGGTGGTGAATGATTTCAAAACGCATGCCTCCTTTTCTGATATTAATCTGGAATTCAAGTTTCAAAACGAGTCTCAAAAAGAAAAATTCAACCTTAAATTCAACGAATTATGACCGATAAAGAAAAGTTGTTCCTTAGCAATCAAGCGTGGGCCCAAGAGAAATTGGACGTAGATGGTGAGTATTTTACTCGATTGGCTAAAGATCAAAATCCTGATTATCTCTGGATTGGGTGCAGCGACAGCAGGGTTCCTGCTAATGAAATAATTGGGGCTCAACCTGGTGAATTGTTTGTTCATAGAAATATTGCCAATCTGGTGGTTCACACCGACCTGAATTTACTTTCAGTTTTGGATTATGCTGTAACCCATTTAAAGGTGAAACACATCATTCTTTGCGGACACACTGGCTGTGGCGGCGTTAAAGCTGCTATGTCGCACAATAACTTTGACCTTCTGAATAAATGGCTCCGAAACCTAAAAGAAGTTTATTATCATCATCGAGAAGAAATTGAGTCAATTCAAAACGAAGAAGAACGCGTAGATCGATTTGTTGAAATCAATGTAGTTGAACAGGTACAGAACCTAGCTAAAACCAGTGTGGTACAGAAATCTTGGCAGAGACATCAGCTACCTTTGATTCACGGTTGGGTTTATGATATGAATAGTGGCCTGCTAAAAAGCGTGGTTGAAATGGGGCACGACAGTAATATCGACCCCATCTTCAAGTTTGATAGCTTTGAGTTCTAAATTCAATTAGAATTGAATTTGTCCACTCTTAAATTAATCATCTCAATGGTAAAGGCAAATGCCATCGAGAAGTAAATATAGCCTTTGTTAATTTCTTGTTCAAGTCCTTCAGCAAGAAGAGATACACCAATTAATACCAAAAAGGCCAAGGCCAATATTTTGACAGATGGATTTCCATTGACGAAATCGGCTATGGTGGTAGCTGCTAATAACATAACCAACATAGAAACAACTACTGCGGCAATCATCACCCAAAGGTGATCTGCCATACCAACCGCCGTAATAACAGAGTCAAGGCTAAAAATGATGTTGATTAAGCTCATTTGTAACAGCATAGACGTCCAACCACTGGCTTGATTTCGAGGTTGATCTTCTACTTTTCCGCCCTTCATTTTCAGGTGAATTTCGTGAACACTTTGATAGATCAAAAACAATCCACCTACCAATAACAAAAGATCTTTGCCAGAAATATCGTGACCAAATGCGTTGAAAAGGGGATGCTCCTGTTTTTGAATCCAACTCAGTCCAAATAACATTAAAATACGTATTACCATACCCAGCAATAGACCAAGGTTACGAGCATTTTTCTGTTTTTCAGGTGACATTTTACCTGCTAAAATGGTAATGAAAATGATGTTGTCAATTCCTAACACAATTTCTAAAATGGTTAGGGTAAATAAGCTGATGAGTATTTCGTTCATTGGATTAAATTTAATATTTCGGTGGCATTCATTTCTTGAACATTCCACTGGTTTTTAAACCAGGTTATTTGTCGCTTAGCGTAATTTCTGGTTTTCTGTTTCATTTTTTCTATGGCTTCTTCCAAACTGCAATTTCCGTCAAAAAAATCAAACATTTCAGTATAACCCACTGTTTTTAGAGGATTTAATTGACGATGGGAAAATAGATTTTTTGCCTCGTGAAGAAACCCGTTTTGAATCATTTGATCTACTCTTGAATCTGTTTTGGAGTAGAGATCTTTTCTTTCAATATTCAAAAAATACATGGAACTCTTGTATTCGAACGGCTCGCTTTTTCCAACGGCAATTTCAGATAATGGCTTTTCCTGGGTGAGTATTAATTCCAACGCTCTAATGACTCTCATGGGGTTCTTTAAGTCAATTTCAGAACCTCCAATGGGATCTAATTCACGCAATTTTGATGATAAATGCTCAATTCCATTGTCTTTAAGTTCCGCGTTTAATGACTCTCTCAGTTCTTGGGAAACGTTTGAAAATTCGTCAAAACCGTTGAAAAATGCGTTAAAATAAAGACCCGTTCCACCCACCAAAACCACACTTCCGTATTGTTGTATGATTTCTCTTGCTTTTGATCTTGCCTGATCTTGGAAGTCTTTTGCAGTGAATGTTTCATGAATGCCATGACTTCCAATAAAATGGTGAGGTACGGATTGTAACTCTTCCGGACTTGGCCTGCCCACACCAATATTTAATTCGCTGTAAATTTGTCTAGAGTCAACAGAAATGATCTCTGTGTTCAACTTTTGAGCAATTTTTATGGCTAATGCCGTCTTTCCAACTCCCGTTGGGCCTCCAATTGCAATGACGGGTGGTTGCGGCATGATAAGTCTATTTACTCTACGTCTTTGAAGTTGAATTCATCGTCATCCGATTCTTCATCGTCTGAGAATTCATCTTCTTCATCATCTGAATCAACTCCTTCTTGCTCTAAACTGTTGAATTCAGCAGTAAGCTCGTTTTGTATTCCTTTGGATGCCAATATTTTGGCAGCGATTACATCAAACTCACTGTCATCGAGCATTTTGAATTTTGAATCTTCACGTTGACGGGGTGATTTTCCCTCTGATTTTACCAAAAGTGGGTAGGTGGCATCCGCTTTTGGGTCTTCAATGCTCTGCATTTCACAAAGAAGTGTCCAATTGGCTAAATAATCCGTCACGTAAATGAAGCGCTGATGCGGATCGTTGATATAGTCTCTCAATCGAGCCATTTCCATGGTAATAGTGGGCATCTCATTTTCGCCATCGGTCATGTCTTCGAGCATGATCTCAAACAACCGCTTCCAACGACTGTCGCTGATGTAAAAACTTGCTAACTCCTTGCCATCAAATCCAATAGCGTTTTGAATGGCATCGTGAAGTTGTTTGAAAGTTTGCGATGGTTTGATGTCTATCCATCGAATTACATCGTCTTGATTTTCGAACCAAATTTTGAAGCGGTAAACCATAAATTGCAAATTTAGCAAATTCCTAGGTAAATCAACGGCCAAACCTTTATCTTCGCAATCCTTTGAAAATGTTTCGTGTAATTTTGTTCTTTTTTCTGGGGATGTTTGCTCGCGCAACCTTCGCTCAGTCTACCGAATTGGGTGATATTCGTGGATTTGTATACAATGCCGATAATGGCGATCGAATTGCAGTAGCAAGTATTTTTGTAGCAGAAAAATCACTCATCGCTCAAACCGATGTAGATGGATTTTTTGCCGTTCCCAATCTTCCAGCAGGTGTATACTCAGTGTTTTGCTTCAAAGCAGGCTACGATACCCTTTTTCAGAAGGTTACTGTTCAACCCGGGGCTAATGCCAAGCGAGACTTTTTTTTAACTCAAATTCAAAGTATTGAGGCCGTAGAAATATCCGTCCGCGGAAAATCAAAAGACGTCCAAGTATCCGTACAAAACGTCAACGCAAAAGTTTTGGCCAAGCTTCCTGCAATAGGGGCAGAGCCCGATTTGGTTCAATATTTACAAGTACTTCCTGGCGTGGTTTTCAGTGGAGATCAAGGCGGACAATTATACATTCGAGGCGGTTCGCCCGTGATGAATCGTGTTATGATTGATGGAATGACCATTTACAATCCCTTTCACAGCATTGGTTTGTTTTCGGTGTTTGATCCTGATATGATGGACAATGCCGATGTTTACACCGCTGGTTTCGGTGCTGAGTATGGAGGTCGTGTTTCAGCAGTTATTGATGTGAAAACCCGTGATGGTGACCGAAATAGACTCAGAACTAAGGTTGGAGTAACTACGTTCACTTCTAAAATATTATTGGAAGGCCCCATCAAAAAGTTCAAAGCCGGTCAGAGCAACTCGAGTTTTGCCATTTCTTACAGAAATTCATACCTAAGACAAAGTTCTCAGTTGTTTTATCAATATGCTGATCCAGATAAATTACCTTATAATTTTGGCGATTTATTCATAAAATTCTCAGCGAATTCTGCCAACGGAGGCTATTCTAAGTTGTACGGCTTTTATTTTTCAGACATTGTAGCATTTCCCAATACAACCACCTATAAATGGGGTTCTTATGGAGTAGGTGGGAAGTTTTTGGTCGTTCCGGAACAAGCAAAAACCAAGGTTGACGGGTATTTTCTCTACTCAAACTATAAAATTGAACAAATTGAAAAAGACAATCGTCCTCGAAGCAGCGACATTGGCGGCTTCAACTTAGGGATGAATTTTGGATATAACTTCCGAAGAGATGCCTTCAAATGGGGCGTGGAAATCAATGGTTTTCAGACCAATTTCCAAATTTATAATACTAACAACCGCAAAATCTCACAGCTCGAAAGTACTACCGAAATCAACGGATTTGTAAACTATAAAATTGCACGTAAGAAGTTCATCGCCGATATGGGTTTGCGAACCCAATACTACGCCTCATTGGGTAATGGAACCTTGGAGCCTCGCTTGCAGTTACGCTACATGCCTTTGCCGGGCTGGGGACTTAAACTCGCTGTAGGTTCATATTCGCAGAATTTACTGTCGGCCATTTCAGATCGCGACGTGGTGAATCTTTTCTACGGATTCCTTTCTGGGCCTGACAACTTACCTGAGAATTTTAATGGAAGACCTGTCACGCACAAGCTTCAAAAGGCAAGACACGCTGTCATTGGAACGGATTATCGATTGACCAAACACCTTACATTAAATGTGGAGTCATTCATCAAGTTATTCGATCAAATTACCAATATCAATAGAGACAAACTCTTCGATGACGATCAATTCAACGCCGATAAACCTGAGCGTTTAAAGCAGGATTTTGTCATTGAAACCGGCGATGCATATGGAGGTGATATTTCCCTGAAATACGCCAATAAAGGTTGGTACATTTGGTCAGTATATAGTTTGACGTATGTGAATCGTTTTGACGGAATCCAAACCTATCAGCCCATTTTTGACCGCCGTCACAATGCCAATTTAGTGGTGAGTTATGAATTCGATAAAAAGAATCCCACAGACGTATCTTTCCGTTGGAACTTTGGAAGCGGCTTTCCATTCACACAAACACAAGGGTTCTATGAAAAATACACTTTCAAAGATGGACTTGCAACAGATTACACTTCTTCAAACGGAAATTTAGGTATCCTATATGGAGCATTGAACCAAGGCCGCCTTCCGTATTACCATCGTTTAGATTTTAGTATTTCTCGTAAGTGGCGATTTGCCCAAGGTAGAACCTTTAATGCAATATTCTCTATTGTGAACGTTTACAACAGAGCCAACATCTTCTATTTTGATCGTATCAGAAACCTTCGCGTAGATCAGCTTCCCTTTTTACCTTCTTTGGGATGTAATTATCAGTTTTAGTTTGGTACATGGTACCGGGTACCGGGTACCGGGTACCGGGTACCGGGTTTCGGGAGTCGGGTCTTTTTAGGCGGAGAACTTGTTGGAACTTTTAAAAGCGCAGTTCATTTTATAGTTGCTCCAATATTGATTGCTGATTTTATGAAGTACCGCATCAAATCTTCTCCAGACCATAAAATTCCAAATGCCTTTTAAGATTCTGTTGTTTGAAGGAGATAATGATCTTAAACTCAGAGAAAAACTACTGTCGAGGTATTCAATATAATGCCAAATACCGCTTGGCATGAATAAGGTTTCACCGTGTTTTAAATCGACTTGATATCCGCTTACGTGTTTTAATGCTGGATATTTCTCAAAATCAAGATTTCTCAAATCAACGGCACTATGCGTAGTAAATGGCATCCGATATAAGTACTTACTTTGTTCTTGGTCAAATAAAGTAATACGTTTCGTTCCCAGAAACTGGGTTATAAATACATTAGATAAATCAATATCGTAATGCAAACGAACATCACTACCGGCTAATCCAAAAAACAAAAATGGAAATTTCTTTAAATACTTTTTTGTAATGGGTGTAAATGAATAATCTTTATGTAATTCAGGGGCATATTTAAATAAATCGAAAAGAAATATTTTCAAATCTTCTCGTTCATTTTTTTGCATCATGGAGAGATACTCCGAAAACGGAGTTGATCTTACGGGAGGAATATGAATGGAAGTGGGGGCATTTTCAAGCCAATTACCGTTTAATTTAACTGGGATTTCTCCATAATGCTCGTTCAAAAATTCCAAGGTCCACTTTGAAATCGCTGGCCAATTCTTTGCATAATTTCTAATTACCAACGGCTTGCGTTTTATCAAGTATTTTTTGGTGAAATCTTCCTGTGAAATGTCGTCTACGATATCAATTGAATGAAGTTTCATGCTAAATGTGGTCTGCTCAAAACTTGAGATATTTAGACGAAACTAAATCATTGATAAAGAATCATACTTGCAAAAAATGCAACTTTGAAATAAACCTTTACGGATTTTCCTTAATAGCTTGTTTTCTTTAATGTTATTAATGATTGATTATTAATATTTTATTTTGTGTCTTTATACACAAAACATGTTGATTGGTGTGTATTTTGAAGTGTTCAATTATCATTAATTTGCTGTGTGTTTCGTTTCCATAAGTTACTTTTTACTACATTTCTTGCTGTTTTGACTGGCTGTAAAACGTCGGTTTCTCACAATCCATTGATGGAATCAGCAGGTAGTTTTTACAGCGAAAAAGAGAACAAGGTGTTCTTGCATAATTCTACCATTACTAAAGAACAAACAGAACATATTGAGTTAACTCAATTTTCAAGAAAATCTCAAAATGTTTTACATGAACATCAGTTACCAACCGTTCAAAAGTTAAAAAATAACAAAATATTCTTCAATCAAAATAAGCAATCCCCAATCAAGTTTAAAATCACTCAAAAAAGTTCCCAAGAATTAAAGAAAGCTAAAACGTTCATCTTATATGAAGGCGATAATTGGGGAATGACGGTTGGAGTTTATATGATGGTCATTGGGCTGGTTTTAATTGTGATACCAGCGTTATTGGGTATTTTACTATTTAATGAGTCATTTTTCTTGTTGTTTTTGACTCTTTTAGGTATTGTAATTCTTCCAATCGGATTGCTCGTTTATCTCATTTCCTTGTTGTTTCGTTGAATTCTTGTTGGCTAATAACATCAAAAATGAAGAAATCCATCTATTCAGTATATCTTACCGCGGTAATATTAACATTGTTTTCATGTCATACACAAAACACACCTCCCGGTATCTATGGCAATAGAATTTATACATTTCAATTAGGGTAAAAAACACCTCAAAGTGAGCTTTATTTAGAAAAATGCTCTGAGATCAACCTATCTACAAATCAAAATTTGATGTTATTACCTTTTCAATCAAATAGTGCTGATTCCCTTGACCGAATTATTGCGGATATTGAAATAAATGATTGTGTTTAATACAATCGAAATGAAACCAAACTTGTTCAGACCAAATCAAAGATTGAATCAATAAAGTCTCCGGGGAAGATTAAAAATTCTATCCCAAAAATAGCTCTTCAAAATGCCCGAAAAATGGCAAGTTTTGCCCCTACTAATCTGAAGCAAGCGAAAAAATTCCCCAAGGAATTCAAGAAAAATGTAAAGGAAATGAAAGCAACCTTTTTGGATTATGAAGGCCCTAATAATTTTGTAACTTATGGGCTTTATGCAATTCTTGCAGGATTAACCCTGTTCTTATTGGGCATACTTTTGTTTTTTATTTTCACAGGTGGTACAATGAGAACTACAAATCCTGCAATTGGCTTCCTATTTGGAATATTGGGGGCGGCTGGAATATTTTTATTTGTGGTTGGATGTTTGATGTGGCTTTTAGGATGGATGGCCTAAGGTTTGGGGATATATTAAACATTAATCTAAATGAAAAACGACTCACCGATCTAACGGATAAAACCGCTCATATAATTCTTTAGCTTAATCATCACTTCCCTCACTCAATAACCCGAAACCCGACTCCTGCTACCCGCTACCCGGTACCCGGTACCCGGTACCCGGTACCCGCTACCCGCTACCAACTACTCAATCACCTTCTTGATCTCCTGCAACTTCAGCAACGCTTCAATCGGCGTCAAGGTGTTGATGTCAATTTTGTTGATTTTGTCTTTCAATTGCTGAACGCGCGGGTCTTCGGTGGCGAACATGTTCATTTGATAGACCGGTTTGGTAGAAGTCTTTTTTAAGGTGTCTCTCGACTGATTCTTTAGGCGAGATTGCTCCAACTGACTCAATATTTCAGAGCTTCGAATCAACACTTGATTGGGAATGCCCGCTAATTGAGCCACGTGAATACCGAAACTGTGCTCACTTCCGCCGCGTTTTAAGGTTCGTAAAAATACAATTTGAGAACCCTGTTCTTTAACTGCAACATGGTAGTTTTTAACTCCGTCGAGTTTGTCTTCGAGTTCGTTCAGCTCATGGTAATGGGTGGCGAACAACGTTTTGGGTTTTCCTGGATGACTATGAAGGTATTCGGCGATACTCCAAGCCAAACTAACCCCGTCGTAGGTGCTGGTTCCACGCCCAATTTCGTCGAGAAGGACAAGGCTACGGTCGCTCAAATTGTTCAAAATGCTGGCCGTTTCAGTCATTTCTACCATGAAGGTCGATTCCCCAGCCGATATGTTGTCAGAGGCACCCACGCGCGTGTAAATTTTGTCAACCAATCCAATGGTTGCGCTTTTACAAGGTACAAAGCAACCCATTTGCGCCAAAATAACTGTTAATGCTGTTTGTCTTAAAATGGCACTCTTACCGCTCATGTTGGGACCGGTTAAAATGATCATCCGTTGATCAAAATTGTCTAGGCAAATATCGTTGGGAATGTAACTTTGGTCGGGTGGGAGCTGCGATTCAATCACTGGATGCCTGCATCCCTTCAAATCCAAATCAAAACCTTCAGTCATTAACGGACGACAATACGATCTGTCTTCGGATAGTTGTGCGAAGCCCGCTAAAACATCCCAAGTAGCCACCATCATCGCGTCTGATTGTATGGGTAAAATGCGTTCAGATAATTCGTCTAACAACGATTCCCAAAGGGCCGCTTCTAAAATGGAAATTCGGTCTTCGGCCGATAATATTTTTTCTTCGTATTGCTTGAGTTCTGGTGTAATGTAACGCTCTGCATTGGTCAGTGTTTGCTTGCGAATCCACGTTTCAGGTACCTTGTCCTTGTGCGAATGCGTCACCTCCAAGTAATATCCGAAAACATTGTTGTAGCCAATTTTTAAGGAATGAATGCCCGTGATTTCTATTTCTCGATGCTGGATTTCTATGAGTTTGTCTTTTCCGTTGATAGACAAATCTCTCAACTCGGAAAGTTCATCGTTGATATGCGATTGAAATATGCCACCTCTGCTTGAGTTGATGGGTGCATCCTCGCTGATTTTGTCATCAATTAAGGCAATGAGGTCTTGAAACGGACTTAATTTCTGAGCTTCTGCCACCCATTCGGGTAAGGTAGAATTCTCGAGTAGGTTTTTTAGTTTTTCGAGGGACTTTAAACTGCGGCTCAAATGCAAAAGTTCCTTCGGATTTACTCTTTTCAGCGCAATTTTGGCAGTTAAACGCTGTAAATCGCCGATTTCATGCAAAAAGATGCGCATTTCTTGGAGCAAACGGCCGTTTTGGGTGAGTTCCGAAACCCGATTTAAACGCGCCTCAATTTCCGCCAAATTTTTCAAAGGCAACAACATCCACTGTTGAAGCAAACGACCGCCCATGGGAGTTACTGTAGTGTCAATGACATCCAGGAGTGAACGTCCCTCGGGATAAACCGAGCGAACCAATTCCAAGTTGCGAATGGTAAATCCATCAAGCCAAACATAGGCCGATTCATCGATTCGTTGAATGCCGGAAATATGTCCCAAATTCGTATGATGGGTATGATCCAAATACTGCAGAGCTGCGCCTGACGAGAGAATGGCCGCCTTCAATTCTGATATTCCGAAACCCTTGAGCGATTGAGTTTTGAATTGTCGCTGTAGTTTTTCTTCGGCGTATTCAGATTGATACACCCAATCTTCTAAGGTTTGATATGATTTTGGAGTACCAAAGGCTTGAAATACGCTTTGGGTCTGCTTCTTGGGGAAGATAAATTCTGAGGGTTTAAAGCCCGAAATCATTTTTTTGATGAAAAACTCATCGCCTTGAGCGCATTGAAAGTCCCCCGTGGAAATATCCAATAAACTGAGTCCCCATCTGCCATCATTTTCAACCAAAGAGGCCAGGTAATTGCTCTGTTTGGACTCGAGGATTTTATCGTTATAGCTGACGCCGGGCGTGACCAATTCGGTAACACCGCGCTTGACTATGGTTTTGGTTAACTTGGGATCTTCGAGCTGGTCGCAAACAGCCACACGGTATCCGGCGCGAACCAATTTGGGAAGATATGTGTCTAATGAATGGTGCGGAAAGCCCGCCAAGTCCATTTCTGAAGCGGCTCCATTGGAACGTTTGGTTAAAACAATGCCCAAAACTTTGCTTGCGGTGACAGCATCTTGGTCAAAAGTTTCGTAAAAATCGCCGACGCGAAACAACAGAAGAGCCCCAGGATATTGCGCCTTGATCTGATTGTATTGCTTCATCAACGGGGTTTCCTTCTTTTCTGTCATAGATGTATCAAAGATACCAAATCAAAAAGGGGAGTAATTAACATCTTTTTCTCAACTATCTTTGTAAAAATGCGGAAACTAAAAACCTCCGAACTGCAGCGAATCAGCCCCGAAGAATACCAACAACAAAGGCATCGAAAGGTGATTGTGGTGTTAGATTCGGTTAGAAGTATGAACAATGTGGGCTCCATTTTCAGAAGTTCGGATGCATTTTTGATTGATAAAATTTATCTCTGTGGGATTACCGGAAAGCCACCGCACAGAGAAATATCGAAAACTGCGATTGGAGCCGAGAAATCTGTCCCATGGGAATACTTTCCGACTGCTATGGAGGCCATTCATCAGTTGAAAAACGACGGATATACGCTAATAGCCGTTGAACAAGCTGAAAACTCATTAGACCTATCTACAGCGCAGCTTCCGCGGGAAAATGTAGCCTTTATTTTCGGAAACGAAGTAGACGGCGTGGCTCAAGAAGTCATCAATGCCTGCGATCATTGCCTAGAAATACCCCAATTGGGTACTAAACACTCATTCAACGTGGCCGTCACTTGCGGAATGGTTCTCTGGGAGCATTTTAGACAATCAAAACTCCTCCTGTTAATGTTTGTCTTTTTATCTGCATGCACATCCCCCAACAACCAAGTTCCAGGTACCAAGTACCATGTACCAAGTACCAGGTACCAAGTATCAGGTACCAAGTACCAAGTACCAAGTACCAAGTACCATGCACCAAGTACCATGTACCATGTACCATATACCATTTTCATAACCTACAGCACCGACTGCCCCTTATGCAACAGGTACACCGCTTCCATCCGTGAATTGGTCAAACAATTGCCCGATAGCATCGATTTTAAATTCTTGAAAGTCAACCAAGACGAAGTTTGGGACTTTGACTGGGACGGAAACCTAGCCGAACAAACCATAAACGATTCTAATGGTACATGGTGCAAGAAATTGGATCTCAAAGTGTATCCGGAAGTAGTGGTTCTTAGCCAAAGCGGACAAAAAATATATCAAGGAAAAATTGACGACAGGGCAGTAGAGACGGGCGTTTCAAGGGCGAGAGCCAAAGCGGAATACCTAAAAGATGCAATCAATGCCATTAAAAAGGGCGTTAAACCCTCTATAAATCAAACCCAAGCGGTGGGTTGTTATATTGAGTCATGAGTGGAAATCTGTACATATTCTTTGCCATTATTGTACTAGCGTCTTGCGGTGAAAAGCAGCTGGGAGTGTCCAATCCTGTTTTCGATAAAGACATTGAACCCATCATTGTTCAACATTGCACCCCTTGTCACAGAGAAAATGGGGGAGCTCCATTTGTATT
>CAMDUE010000019.1 GCA_945877575.1 Chitinophaga pinensis | reverse complement strand
TTTAAGGGTCGTAGAAGATGACTACGTTGATAGGCTACAGGTGTAAAGGCAGTAATGTCATAGCCGAGTAGTACTAATTACCCGTATACTTACCTTACACTTTATTTTGGTAGTAAATGTTTTATTTCCGACATTGTTAAAAGATCTTTTAAAGATCATATGGTGGCTATGGCGAGGGAGTCCACCTCTTCCCATTCCGAACAGAGAAGTTAAGCCCCTCAGCGCAGATGATACTTGGTTAACCCCTGGGAAAGTATGTCGCCGCCAACCTTATTGATTAAAAAGCCTCACTTAACCGTGGGGCTTTTTTTTTAGCCCCACTTGCATTTTGAATTTTTAGTTCTATATTTGCTAAACTAACATACGTTAGTTAGTATAATTTCAATGACTAGGAAAGAAGAAATTCGCAGTATTGCCCTTAGACTTATGAAAACTCATGGGTTTGGTGGACTTACCATGCGACTTCTTGCCAAAGAATTGGGTATCGAAGCAGCCAGTATTTACAACCATATTTCATCGAAAGATGAACTTTTGGAAACCGTTTGCTTTGATCTTGCGTCAAAATTTGAGTCTGCCGTTCTTGAAGTAAATGATATTTATTTCAATGCTCCTGAGAAGTTGAGTATGTTGGTCAAACAGCATATTGAAATTCTATGTGCAGATTTAAATGCATCCACCGTGTTTATGCACGAATGGAGGTACCTAAAAGAAGAGCCTCGGTTGGATTTTGTGTCAAAAAGAAATCATTACGAACAGGAAATTCGCAAGATCATCCAATTAGGCATTGACGAAGGACATTTTAACGAGGTGGAAACTAAGTTTGCTGCATTAACTCTGTTAAGTGCCCTGAATAGCGTAGTTGAATGGTATAAACCAACTGGTACTCTGACTCCACTTCAAGTTGCTCAGCAATTGAATCAATTTGTATTAACCGGATTATCGAAACAAAAAATTTAATAATATTTATATGTACGGAAACGCTTACGTTGAAAACCCTGCCGCTACCAATTCGTTGACTGCCAACGAAGATCCCATCAAATTGGCTGAATTTGAAGCTCGCATTGCTGCAGGTGAAAAAATTGAACCAAACGATTGGATGCCTGAACAGTACAAAAAACAATTGATTCGTATGATTGAGCAACACGCTCACTCAGAAATTATTGGTGCTTTACCAGAAGGTACTTGGATTACCCGTGCTCCAGGATTTAGAAGGAAATTAGCCCTTATGGCTAAGGTTCAAGATGAAATTGGACACGGACAATTACTTTATTCTGCTGCTGAAACTTTAGGTAAGTCTAGAGAGGACATGACCAATGATTTGATCAGCGGAAAAAGTAAGTATTCAAACGTATTTAATTATCCAGCAAAAACATGGGCAGACAGCGCGGTGATTGCTTGGTTGATTGATGCTGGTGCGATAGTGAATCAGTTGGCAAATAGTAAAGGTAGTTACGGTCCTTATTGCCGAGCGCTTGAGCGTATTTGTGCTGAGGAATCTTTCCATTTGAAATATGGACATGATAACGTGGTATTTTTGGCAACGGGAACTCCAAAACAACGTGAAATGGTACAAGATGCTTTGAGTCGTTGGTGGGAGCCCATCATGCATTTCTTTGGTCCGCCAGATAAAATGTCGGTTCATACAGAGGTGTTGATGCGTTGGAAAGTAAAAATGGGTACCAATGACGATATGCGTCAGACTTTCTTGGATATGTACGTTCCTAAGATTTGGGATTTGGGCTTGACTTTGCCGGATCCAAACTTGAAGAAGAACGAAGAAACTGGAAAGTGGGAATATACTGAGCCCAATTGGGAAGTATTTAAGCAAGTAATCAACGGAAACGGTCCTTGTAATAAAGAGCGTTTGGCGGTGAGAAGAAAAGCCGAAGAAAAAGGCCGTTGGGTGAGAAATGCCATCTTGCGCAAGGATGCTAAATACGTTACCCCATTAGCTTAATAGTTGCATCAAAACATCCCCCGAAAAAATGAAAATTGTAAGTCTAGACCCCCGAGTTACTCGAGAAAATATTGATGCTGAAACCCTCGAAGGTGAGTTGCAGCCGTTGGATCACTTCGAAACCTACGAAGTTTTTGAACAACGAAAACGCGGTACTCACCACGTTCATGTTGGAAACGTACATGCTCCTAGCCATGAATTGGCTATGGTTTTTGCAAAAGAGCAGTACACCCGTCGTGGGCAGTGCGTGAACCTTTGGGTGGTGAGAACATCGGATATTTTTGTTACCGAATATATGGATTCAGACATTTTTGAAACCACCGCTACCAAGAAGTATCGTGAGCCAGACGCCTACAAGGTAATTGATAGAATCAACGCTTTCAAGGCGAGAGAGGCCGCTAAAAACGCTTAATTATTAGGAAATGGAATTTACAGAAAAACACGTAGAAGGTCTGAAAGACTTGTTGTATAGAATGGCCGATGATCTTTTGATCTTGGGACATAGAAACTCTGAATGGACCGGATTAGGTCCTATTTTAGAGGAGGATATTGCGTTTTCGAGCATGGCTCAAGATAAAGTAGGTCAGTCACTTGCGCTTTATGAGATTCTGCATGAATTGGGTGAATCTGATCCTGATACGGTGGCGTTTACCCGCAATGATTTTCAGTTTCATAACTGCCAAATGGTGGAATTTCCCATTGGAGAATACGATTTTTCATTGGTAAGACACTTTTTTTACGATCACGCAGATGCTCTCAGATTTGAGGCGTTGACCGAGACCGTTTTTGAACCCCTTCAAATGGTGGCCAAAAAGTTCAAGGGTGAAATCAAGTACCACACCATGCACGCAAATTCGTGGTTGAAGCAGCTTGCCAATGGTTCGGAAGAATCTAAGATTCGTATGCAACAGTCTATCAATGAATTGTTTCCGCATGCTTTGGGAATGTTCGAGCCCTCAAATTTCGAGCAGGAATTGATGGAGTCGGGCCTTTTCATAGGCGAAGCGGCTCTTCAACAAAGATGGCTTGACACCGTGGTTCCTTTGTTGGAATCCTATGGTTATACCGTGCCTACCGACGCGGCTCCTCTTTTCGGGGGACGTAAAGGCGTGCACACCGAATATTTGCAGCCCTTGCTTGATGAAATGACGGAAGTCTTCCGCATTGACCCATCGGCAGAATGGTAAAATAAATTATGGAAACGAGCGCGAGAATTAAATCAATATTAGAAACGGTGATGGATCCTGAGATTCCCACCATTTCTTTGGTTGACTTAGGAATAGTGACCAAAATTGAATCTCGCGCCTCTCAACATGCGTACGTTCAATTAACACCCACCTTTTCCGGTTGTCCTGCCTTGAGAGTCATGGAAGATCTGGTCAGAACCGCTCTCACCGATGCGGGTTTTCAAGAAATTGAAGTTGAAACATCGTTCGAGACCCAGTGGAACACCAATCTAATCACCGAAAAGGGAAGGGCAGCCCTCCTTAAACACGGACTTGCACCTCCAGTCAAGCACGAGGGTTACATAGAACTCGACGTTCTCAGCGACACTCCCTGCCCCTTGTGCGGCAGCCGCAACACCACTCTTCAATCACCCTTCGGTCCCACATTGTGCCGAAGCTTGCATTACTGCAATAACTGCAGAAATGGATTTGAAGGGTTTAAACCGATATAGGTCCATAGTACCTGGTCCTTGGTACCTGGTACCTAGTACCTGGTACCTAGTAGTTGGTAGAGGGTCTCTAGTCCCTAGTCTCCCGTCTCTAGTCCCTAGTCTCACGTCTCTAGTCTCTCGTCCCTAGTCCCTAGTCTCCCGTCTCTAGTCTCTCGTCCCTAGCCCCTAGCCCCTAAATATTCCAAATCCTCTGGGGTGTCAATGGATGGGCTTTCGTGGTGGGTTTCGGCGACTTTGATGCGGAGACCGTGTTCGAGCCAACGAAGTTGTTCGAGTGATTCTGCTTGTTCGAGTGGAGTTTCAGAGAGGGTGGAAAGGGTTTGTAAGATATCGGTGCGATAAGCGTACATGCCAATGTGGCGGAAGTTTTTTAAGGTAGTGGGATTGCGATGAAAGGGTATGGGACTTCGTGAGAAATACAGTGCTTGTCCGTGTATGCCGCAAACCACTTTGACGCGATTGGGATTGTTAAGGTCTTCGGGTGCAAGTTCAATTTTTAACGTGGCAATGTCGGTGGGAGCCGTAAAAGCATCCCCCGAAAAACAATCCAACAAAGAGAAAACTTGACTGGCTTCTATGAAAGGTTCGTCGCCTTGAAGGTTGACGATGATGTCTGATTTCCAAGGTAAATGGGAGAGGGCCGCGGCGCAACGAGCGGTGCCGTTGGGTAAAAGTGGGTCTGTCATCACTACCGATACTTGGTGGGGGAAGGCGTTCGATACGGCGTCTGCAATGCGGTGATCATCGGTGGCGACACACACACCCAAAAATCCATCTCTGACGCATTTTAAGGCCGATTCTACGGTTCGCACAATCATGGGTTTGCCGTGAATGAGGGCGAGCGGCTTTTCGGGAAAGCGGGTGCTGCCTATTCGCGCCGGTATGATGATTCCGTAGGTCATTCTCCGAAGGCTTGCAATATTTTTTGGTGGATGGTGTTGTTCTCGTAAACGCCCTTGAATGCCTCAGATCCTGGGCCAAAGCTGAACACGGGAACAGGAATCCCGGTGTGGTCCTTTGTAGAAAATAGGGATACGGGCCTTCCTGCGGTTTTGTCGTAACCCGGCATGGTCAAGCCGCCGGTTTCGTGGTCAGCCGTAATGATGACCAAGGTTTCACCGTTTTCCTTAGCCCAAGCGCCAATGGCACCAATGGTTTTATCAAAGTCAAGGGTTTCGGTTATCACATAGTCTGCGTCGTTGTCGTGTCCGCCCCAATCAATTTGGCTTCCTTCGATCATCAAGAAAAATCCGTTGGGATTTTGGGATAAATTGCGAATGGCCGCCATGCTTGCATCTGTTAAAAAGTCTCCACGTCCATCGCGAACTTTGGGTACATCGTTACTCTTATCGTAAAAAGCGATAAACTTAGATGAGTTGATTTTATGGAGTGAATCTTTTGTGCAGACAAAGCGCTGATACCCTGCTTGAGATAGTTTGGCGCTGTCATACCAAGGGTATCCGCCGCCAATGGCAATATCAATGAAACCGCTGTAAAAATCATTGGCAATTTCTTTGTCCATGTAACGACTCACCTGGTGGGCGTAGAAAGAAGCGGGAGTAGCGTGAGTGAGTCCGCAAGTAGCCACCAAACCGGTCCCTTTTCCTTTGACGTGCAACATTTCAGAAAGGGTGAATGCCGGGGTAGAATCGGCTCTGACCCCAATGGCTTTATTGAAGGTTTTTTCACCGATGGAAAATGCTGTGGCACCGGCTCCTGAATCGGTTACCCAATGGCTGGAACTTGAGGTTTTGCTTAATCCAATGTGTTCAACCAAATTGAATACTTGAAGGTTATCCTTGGTGCTCGCTTGAGCTGCAGACCATTGCGCAAGTCCGGTTCCATCGCCAATGAGCAATATTACATTTTTGGGCTTTTGGGGAGCAGCAATGCAAGGTGCTGCCACTGTTACTGTAGGTTCGGTTATTACAGGATTTGTTTGCGCGAAAACAGAGCTAAAAGAAGTAATGAGAAGAGAGGCCAATAGGGTACTTTTCATGGTGCAAAGTTAACGCCAAAACATGGCCTTTTCTTTAATTAATGAATAAGTAATCGTGAAATGAGTGACGGGAATCACGGGTATTTCGATAAGTGGTTGTATTTTCGTGTTTGAAATTTCACTATGAACGGATTTTTTCACATTCCCAAGGCTAAAAATGAGCCTGTTTACGATTATGCTCCTGGCAGCAATCAACGCGAAAACCTTCAAGCAGCGCTCAACAAATGGCGCTCTGAAGTGGTAAATATCCCTATGTACATTGGAGGAAAAGAAATCAGAACAGGCATTGTTCAGCAAATTTTCCCTCCCCACGACTTGAAGCACAAAATTGGAGAATTTCACATTGGTAATGCTGATCACGCCAAACAGGCCATTGAAGCGGCATTGGCAGCAAAATCTTCTTGGGAAGAACTTCCTTGGGAGCAAAGAGCGGCTATTTTCTTGAAAGCAGCTGAACTGTTTGCCTCCAAATACCGTTACGATATCAACGCCGTGACCATGTTGGCGCAAAGCAAGAACTGTTATCAGGCTGAGATTGATGCCGTGTGTGAGTTGGTTGATTTCTTGCGCTTCAACGTGCAGTATATGGCTGAAATTTACAACGAACAACCCGGTGAGAATTCACCCGGAATCTGGAACCGTCTTGAATACAGAGCTTTGGAAGGATTCGTTTTTGCAGTAACTCCCTTTAATTTCACGGCCATTGCAGGCAACTTGCCCACCGCCGCGGCGTTAATGGGGAATGTGGTGGTTTGGAAGCCCGCAGATACCCAAATTTACAGCGCGAATCTATTGATGCGCGTGTTCAAAGAAGCAGGATTGCCCGATGGTGTCATTAACATCATTTACGGCGACGGACCAGCCATTGGCGATGTTGTGTTCAATCACCCTGATTTTTCAGGATTGCATTTCACCGGTTCAACGGGTGTGTTCAGACACATGTGGAAGACCATTGGTGAGAACATTGCTAAATACCGCAGCTATCCAAGAATTGTGGGTGAAACCGGAGGAAAAGATTTCATTTTAGCCCATAACTCAGTAGATCAAAAAGCCTTGGTCGCAGCCATCATTCGCGGGGCGTTTGAATTCCAAGGACAAAAATGTTCAGCGGCTTCAAGGGTGTACATCCCTCAAAGCATCTGGGCTTCGGTGAAAGAAGATTTGTTGGCGGAAATGAAGACCATTAAAGTGGGTCCAACCGAAGATTTCACCAACTTTGTCAATGCCGTAATTGATGAAAAAGCGTTCGATAAGATTGCTCGTTACATTGATCAAGCTAAAAACGACGGTGTTGAAATTTTGCACGGCGGAACCTACGATAAAACCAACGGTTACTTCATTGATCCAACCATCATTTTGGCCAATAATCCCAAATACAACACCATGTGTGAGGAGATTTTCGGTCCTGTTTTGACCATTTATGTGTACGAAGATGCTCAGTGGAATGATATTTTCAAACTCATCGATACTACCAGCGAATACGCCTTAACCGGTGCGGTTTTGGCTCAAGATCGTCAAGCCATAGCTGATGCTACTTGGGCTTTGAGACACAGTGCAGGTAACTTCTACATCAACGATAAGCCTACCGGTGCCGTTGTGGGCCAGCAGCCTTTTGGCGGCGGACGCGGAAGCGGAACCAACGATAAGGCAGGCGCTAAAGTGAATTTGTTGCGTTGGACGTCTCAAAGAACCATCAAAGAAACGTTTAACCCTTCTACAGATTACAGATATCCGTTTTTGGGATAAAACTCGAGAATTCGCGAGAATACGCTGTTAAGCAAATTTCAAAGCAAGGAGAAGCATTTTTACATGGTTCTTCTTGCTTTCCATATCTACGATGAGCTCTTTTCGGGGGATGTTTTGAATATCCAAATGCCCGTATTTTCTCTGGACTTTTAAGAAATGTTGGCAGGCCAAAATTCCGCCCGATACCATCAACATCAATTCCCGCTGAAAACGCATTTTCCTGTTTTTTGAAAAAGGCAGTTTTTGAATCAGGACTTTTAATGCATCTATTTCCATTAAGAACTTCTCATAAACCGGGGTAAAATCGCCGGAATAGTCGTTTGCAAGGGTTTGCAGTCCTTCGTGATGGTCTTCGTAGAGGTCAAAAATATCGTCCATGAACTGACCCAAATACCCCAACTGTTCGAGCATGTTCAGTTCTTCGGGAGATATGGGCTCGGCAATCAAACTTCTAAAAACCCAAGCGCTTACCGCCCCTTTACGAGCCGATATTGCTGCCAATTCTGAACGGGGAAGTTCTGGGTTTAACAGTGACTTGGATTGCCATTGTGCTTGGTAAACCTCTTGAAAGAATTCATAAAAACGGGACTTATCGGCCACAAAGTGGTAAACCTTTTTCAACAAATAGGCATAGGCTATTTCTTTATGGGACTTCAAAGGGATGTTGATTTTTTCTTGAATCAACTGAAAAAGTACTTCGGGTTCGTGTTGATTTTCATCAAAAAAGTCGTCAAAAAAGGGTCCAGATGCACAGGCATAAATGGTGGACTTCATTTCGTTTGCAGACAATGTTCGTCCCCAATAACGCGCAATTCCGAGGTTCAAAACCCCGTGTACCAACGCGTATTGGCTGACACGGTGGAAGGCTTTTTTGTGGTTGAGAATTTGTTGAGCAGCCTCCGGTAAATGGGGGTCGTTTTTCAGTAATTCCAGCTCTGAAGTGATGTTTTTGACATCGCTTAAAACCTGTTTCACTACAGATGGATATTTCCAAACGTTCACCCAAAATCCCATATTTAAACTATTTAAACTGAAGCAATATTTCGCAAGCCTTTTCAATGTCAGTCGACTGAACATTCAAATGCGTGACCAACCGAATTTTAGAACCACCCATCGATGACAATTTGATGCCGTTCTGATTCATGAATTGAATGAACTGAGGTGGGTGGATTTCGGGGTTTAATTCAAAGATTACAATGTTGGTTTCTACGGGCATGATAGATTGCACATAGGTGCACTGTAGAAGCGTTTTTTCCAGTAAAAGCGCGTGGTTGTGATCTTCTTGAAGTCGATTCACCTGATGTTCTAGGGCATATTGTGCCGCGGCTGCTAAAAATCCGGCTTGTCGCATGCCTCCGCCCATCACTTTTCGAACCCTTCGGGCTTGGTGTGTGAATTCACGGGATCCCAATAAAACACTTCCCACGGGAGCGCCCAAACCTTTGCTCAAACAGATGGAAATGCTGTCAAAGGGCTTGCCCCATTCTTTGGCGTGTTCTTGCCAAGGTCTGCCGTCTTGTTGACTGTAATAAATCAGTGCATTCATCAATCGGGCACCGTCAAGGTGCAGCGACAAATCATGCGTTTCACAAAGCGTTTTAATGCGCTGAATTTCACTCAAATTATAGCAACTTCCACCGCCTCGGTTGCAGGTGTTTTCGAGGGACACTAAACTTGTACGAGCCTTGTGAGGATCGTCAGGGTTGATGCACGCCTCAATTTGTTCAGCAGTGATTCGGCCACGATCTCCAGAGATTAATCGAACCTGACTTCCTGAATTTTTGGCAATGCCGCCCCCTTCGTAAAAATAAACGTGTGAGCCTTCTTCGCAAATCACTTCGTCGCCTGGACGCGTATGAACATTGATGGCAATTTGATTGGTCATGGTTCCCGACGGACAAAACAAGGCGGCCTCAAATCCGAACAACTCAGCTGAAAATTCTTGCAGCGCATTGATGGAAACATCTTCTTGAAAAACATCGTCACCCACCTGCGCACTGAACATGGCATCACGCATTTCTGGGGTGGGAAGGGTAAAAGTATCTGACCTGAATTCCACAGGGTAAAGATACTTTATTGAGGTTGAATCACCACTTTCCCTTTGTGGAGAAACTGAAAATTCTGACCATCGAAACTGCCCTCGAGAACCACAAAATACAAGCCGGGTACTTCGGTATGAATTTTGCTGTATTTGTCAATCTTTTGTTGGTCAACAAGTTGCCCAGAGGTGTTGTAAAAGCTCAATTTGTAAAACGCGTATGAGCTTTGCTTCATAAAGTCTTCCAAACCGTTTTTCTCTACCACTTGAATCCGCTGCATAGCGGTGTCTTTGCAGCCCATCAAGCTGCTGCTCACCAACGATATCCAATATTCGGTTGGAGTGGCTGGATAGGTAAATTGGAAGTTTCTATCGGTAGAATTGTCTGCAGGTTTTCCGGTGCCGGGGTTCCAAAGAAAGGTCAGGGTAGAATTTTCTTCAATGCTCGAATTGTTGATGATGTCAATTTTGGGTGATTCTGTGGTTAAAACCGAATCGTTGTTCATGTTGAAACGGGATTCTGGCGTTTGGAAAATCCTGAAACTCACATCCGATGTGTCTGAACATCCCTCGCTGGGACCTATATACTGCGCCTCCCAAAGTCCAGCACGAGCCGTTTTGGGCATGATGCGCTGATCAATCAACTGCGTACCCAGAACCACGGGATTCACCTGATTGTCAAAACGGGTCAATCTGAAAATGCCATTTAGAGCCGATTTTCCGTCCAATTTCACCTCTTTTAATAGGTCATAGGGTTGATTTTGGCAGATGAAAAATCCCTCGGTAAACTGAAATTTAGGCTCATTGACCACAGTAACAGTGAGCGTATCAGTGTAATTGCATTGAGAGGTTTGAGCATTGGCGGATACCAAAATGCGGTAACGTCCTGCAAATTGCTCTTCTCTTTTCGGGCCCACATTCAGCTGAGTTCCTTGGCTATTTTTGACCAACCAACCTTGAGACGGTGGCGAGGGGTTCCCTGCGGGAATCTCAATGATTTGAAATTCATGGATGATGGGGTGCAATTTACCGTTGATAAGTTCATCTAAGGAAATGTAGGTTTCGTTCTGACAGATTTCTTTAGAAACACTCGAAAACTTGGGGTGGTCATAAACTTTCAATTGAAAACTATCCACTGCTGAACACTGAAAAGTATCGGTGGTTTTCACCCGAACAATGGGAAACGATTTTCCGTCTACAAAAACATCGTTGAATTTAAAAACACCGTTTTGAATGGTATTTGGCGCCGAACAGGTGAACTGGTATTGGTAGGAACCGTCAATGGGTAAGTCAGTTAGCTTAATTTCGGCTTGGTTTCCGCACACACTCAAGGCCTCTTTGAATTTGGGTTGGGGAAGGGGCACCACGTTGAAATCTTGGGAGTCTCTGGCGGTGCAACCAGAACTGTCTATAGCTTCGAAATACATTCTGAACGCACTGTCTTGGGGCTTGAATTTCTGGGGATGTTGAATCGTTTCGCCTTTCAAGGTGTATTTTACCGAGGCCAAGCCCTTCATGTTTTTGGAATTAATTCCCAATGTCAGAGAGTCGCCGGAGCACAAATTCGGACTTTTGTAATACTTAATTTCAGCTGCCTTGGCAAAAACAAAGGTGTCTTTCCATTCCGGGAAACTATAATCGGGATGAGATAGAACCAGTTGAAGGTACTTTTTTCCCTTAGGAAGTTGGGGCGAATTTAGCGGATTAGAATTGTATTTATACACCACTTTGGTGGCTGAATCTTGAATCAACCACTGCAAGCTGAGATTTCCTTTAATCACCGAAGTATCAACGGTAGCCTTCAAATTCAAGGATTCGCAATGGTTTTCTGAAACCGTTACACCAACTTGCGCCTTTTTCTTCACTTTGATGGAAATTCGCTTGAAGGCTCCCGTAGGATTAGGGCAGTACCTATCTGTAGCATACAGGTTTACAAACAAGCGTTCATTTTTAAAATCTGAAGTTATGGGAACGAACTTGATTTGCACTTTTTTATTTTTTGATTTGGGATTTAAAACCGTCACCTGAATTCTGGGGTCACTGCTTATGTATTGAACATCGATGGTATCTGTTTTGGTGATGGATCCTGAAAAACGGTCATTGACGTTGAACTCAGCCACGAGCGTATCACCCACGAAGGCGTCATAGGCATCCAATGATTTTATTTCTGGCGACAAATTGGCTGACTGTTGATCACCAATGAACCAATAATATTCCTTGAGTTGACGGGAAACGAGCACTAGATTGCCGTTGGTATCTGCCTTGTATTCGCGCACGGTAACGGCAAAATTGACGGTTTGTTGTACGTTTTGACTGTAGAAGACCATTCTTCCGCTGTTGCTGTCTAAAAATACGCCGTTGGGAAGCTGCAAGTTGGGATTGGCATTGCACGCCGATGACGAGCCATTGCAATTGGCTGGGAAAGGCTGAAGGGTACCGGTGGTATAGTTTACTTGAGCGGTTGCGCTGTTGTAACATTTATCAAACGAGTATCTGAGAACATCACCGTCTTCATCGCTTGCCGAAAGCGGAACTTCCTGGGTCACGAAATAATCAAATTTTGAAGGGATGTTCAACGGGTACTTGGGCGATTGATTCATCCAAGATAAGGTTTTACGGAGATTTCCGAAGTATATGGTCAACGGAATATACATTTCTGTTCCAGCCGTTGAGTGATTGGTAATGCTTGAATTGCGGCAGCAAATAGTAGCTATGAATTTTACCTCTTGACACGAAGTAGAGTCGAGCAACACTTTAAATGGCCCTTGTTTTAGGGAAAAGGTATCCCAAAATTCATGAAGTTCAAATCCGTTGCCGGTGCCGTAGGTGTTTTGTGGACTGCAGGGCGCTTTGGCCCCTTGGCACAGAAAAGTAATGTCGGTAATTTTCTTGCGAACGCCCACTTTTTTATTTCCTGAACCGCATTTATTGAAGGAGGTGGCGTTTCCAATTTGGTAAAACAGGGTGATTGAATTTGAATTGAGTGCTGTTCCCCGGCAGTCGCGAATCATGAAGGTTTTCACCACCAACAAGCTGTCTTTGGTGATTGCATATTCAAGATGTCCCCCTCTGCTCCAAGTGGCACTGATAAATCCTAAAAATAAAATGATAGAGAGTATAAATCTTTTCATAGGCTAAATTCGAATATAACTATAAATCAACCAATCACCTAATCAACTTAATGGCGCCGTGAATGTTGGTGGCGGGCGCGTCGGGGCCGTCTAGGTAGAGGGTGTACAACACAAAGTAGGAGCCGGCAGGGCAGTCAGGACCTGTGTTCATGACCCGGCCGTTCCAGAACAATTGCGGTTGGTTGGTCCAAGCCTTCTCTACATCGTAGACCTTCGCTCCCCATCTATTGAAAATCATCATGCTGTATTGCAGGTCTTCGCCGTTAGATTTCACCACAAAATGATCGTTGAAGCCGTCGCCGTTGGGACTGAAGCTGTTGTATAACTCAAAGGTTAGTTTTGAGGGCGGTATGTCAATGCAAATGCTGTCAGAACAGCCTACACTGTCGGTGACTTTGAGGCAAATGCGGTGGTTTTTGTCAGCTTCTATGAACCGGTAGGTGATGCTGGAGTTGACCGAATCTCTGAATCCGTCGTCAAAACTCCAGATGAACTTCTTGGCATCGATGGATAAATCTTGGAGGGTGAACTTGGGAAGTTGAGCCGTGTCAATGCTGAAATTGGGTTCCAAATTGGTTTTGATGACCCTGTATCTGACCAAAGAATCGCAGCCAGCGTTCGACTTGTGCTTGAAGTTGAAATTGGCCGATGAACTGTAGGTGTTGTTGTTGATGACCACGCTGCTGTCGCCGCAGAGAATGTAAACCACCGTGGTATCGAATTTGGGATTGATGACCAAAGTGGTGTTCACCACCGAGTCGCAACCGTAAAGGCTCTTGAGAGAATCGGTGTACACACCTGGTTTTTTATACACATTGGAGCCCACGGACACAGAATCGCCGAAGCAAATGGCCGAGTCTTGTTCTATCCAATGGTGGGGACGAACATTCAGGGTCAACCGAATGATGGAGTCACAGCCGTCAAGTCTGGGCAAATGGGTTTGATAATTTCCAGGCAGAACGTATCTAAGTCCCAAGAGCATAAAACTGTCGCCGTCGCAGATGTTCGGACGAATGCGCACGGCGGTATCGCGCGACATGGATATTTGGGCAATGACCACCGAGTCGCAACCGGTAGAACCTCTCATGACCACGGTGTAGGTTCCGGGTTTGTAAAAGGCGGAGTCGCCCACTTTGTAAAAGAAGGTGTTGCAGACGTGTTCTTTGATCAAAACGGTGTCTTTGGCGATGGAAAAACGGGTGTAAATGAAGGAGTCGCAGCCCAAATAATTGGTCAAGGTGTCTTTGTAAAAACCGGCATCGGTGTAGGTGTGAACACCGACTTTTAGGGAGTCGCCGCGGCAAAGCGTGACCGATTGTGACAGGCTGCTGCTGTCTTTAAAAGTGACATGGTAGGTCACCACCGAGTCGCACAAATAGCGGTTGGTGAGGGAATGGCTGAACACGGAGTCGGAGCCCACACGGTGCTGCCTGATGGCAAAGGTATCGCCCGCGCAGAGGGTGTCGTAAACGTCTCTACGGTTGACGATACCGGTGGTAAAAACGAATTTTTGGTACTCGCCGTTGCAGAAGTAGTTTTTAGCAACCAGAAGTTCGAAGGTGTCGCCGGGTTTGGGGTCAAAAAGGGTGTCGTGAAAACGTTTGGTACCTGAATTGAGCTGCACGATGGGTTGATTGGCCGCCGAAAGGTTTTTCCACTGGAAGGTATAGTCTGTATTGGTATCGCCATCGGTGATGTGCGCAATGAAATCGCCTTTGCATCTCGAGGTGGTGAGGGTATCAACGTTGAAAGTTCGGGTGATGGAGCAGGAGGAGGCGAAGGGGTTGGGGAAGGAGGCTATAAAGCTATCTCCTGCCACAAAAAGTTGGTTTGTAAGCTCGTTGAAGCGGACATCGATGGTTTTGCGGATTTTCTTGGTAGAAAACAGATGAATATTGGTATCGAGAGAAAACTTATTGTTGACGAATGAATAAACAAGCAGATTGGCGCTATCACCTCCTAAAAAAACATGGTTGCAGTTGTCAGCGGCAATCCCTGATTGTCCGAGGTGTCCGCGTTTACCTTTATGCCAAGCCACGGAGTCGATGCATCTGATTTTACCGGTTAATTTCTCAATGGCAGCGAGGGCTTTTCCATCATAAGCAAAAACAAAAGAATCATTAACAGCAAGGCCGTTGAAGCGGTTGGTTAAATAAGACGCATGTATAAAGTTATCAGCCTCATTAAGTTTAAAATATTTACTCAATTCAACGGTATACTTTGGATGATTGAACGAATCGTTTACCAAGATTACCGCAGTAAACATGTGAAGGTAAATATTTAATGGATAGCCATTTGAATCGTAATTTGTTCGATATTGTTTAATATTTATTAAAACAAAATAATTATTGTCGAGATCAATATGTGATCTGACGATATCCTGACCTACACTAGCGGTGTCGTCTGTAACGCGATATTTATTGGGCTTGTTGGTAGAACTTGTTTTAGGGAGCATTGTCATATTAACAGGTTCACTAATTCCTCCCCCAGATGCGACCAACATATTTTTTTTACATGATATGTTTAAATCCCAAATTTCAGGAGCATCAGCCCTTCCATAGGCTAGATAATTGTCATAGTTACCGTCAAGATTGATTCTGGCGGTTTCGGGTCCATTACCAAAGGGTTTAAAACCTTGAGAGATATAAATATCGTCGGCAGCTTTATCAATTACAAATGCTCCAACTACCCAATCATTGGGAGCTGTTGAATACCAAGGAATATTTGGAAGTTGTCCAGAGAAAACCCATTTTAAAAAACCGCCAGTATCGTATTTTGCAATTTCAGGATATCTCTGAGAAAAGCTCATTACATAGGCATTTCCATATTTATCGAAATCCATTTGTGAGATAATGTTAGAAAAATTACCGTATCCTTTGACGTTTTTAATAAAATCAATCAAGCTATCAACAACCTTGACATAAGGGTCGATGACGATTTTTGATTTTACTGGGTTTGGGGAATTTAAATGAATGTTTAGTGTGTTGTTCTTTAATTGGGTGTTGATTTTGAGGGATTTTTCATTTTGTACGGCCACCCAGCCAGAGTCTAATAAACCAAAATGTTCTGCTTTTAGGAGGTGTTGATTGCGACCCTTTGCTTGAAGATTTGCCCCTAAATACTGGATTTGAATTAGATTGGGATTTGCGCCAGGGTGTAAAACAAAGCCGTATTTCAACAGTCCTAATTGTGGATTGTTGCTGGTAATGTAATAGACGTCAATAGACGGATATACATTTTTGTAAGTGATACGTTTAAAACCTTTTGAGTTCCATTCTGCCGGCCCGTAGGTCCAATAAAAATTGGAAGAATCCTCAACCATAATTTCGGGATATGGGTTTGAATTCAAGAACACTTGTTGGATACGATCTTCAACTTGTTGTAAAGATTTTTTCTTGCCAGAACTTTGAAAATATTCCCAAGTGAACCCGGCTTGTTTTTTAGATAATGAAATGTTGTGATTGCCTGTCCAAAGAATAAACCCAATATTGGAATCTTGATGGTTCCACTGCCCATTATTTTCGATAAAAAAATCTTTCGGAAAAGGATTCGAAACAACGTAGGAGTTTTGGGCAAAAGAATAAACGTAGAAAAGTGAGCAGAGAATAAACGCTGCCCACTTTTTCATTGAATGAGTTTTCAGTATGATTTTAGATTTGTTCAAATCGATCGAGAACAAATATAACTGAAGTTACACCTGAATATCAAGAACATAGTCACATGGTCCGTCAGATGGTATTAAACACGCATGGAAGGGATACCATCCAGGAACACCGGCACATGAACAGAACAACAATACATCTTGACAGCATCCTGAGTTATTCAGGGTGAGTCTGAAGGTAGTTCCACAAGCCGTGATTTCAACAAATGCAGGATCAAATGTGAAACACGGCATTGGAGGTGTTGGGGGGACTGGTGGATTAACAATGTTTCTAGTGTACTGAACATTGAGAGAAGAATCCAAAATGCTGTAACTTACTGTACAGGGAGGATTGATGTAGCTTTCGTTAATAGAAAATGACATTTTTAATTATTTTAAGGTCACAAATTAATTTCAAATAATTTTGAGTGTCAATAGTCATAAAGTACTATAGAAATCATTTTCTTAAAATATAAAAATATCATTTTCCGTTTTTATTTTTTATAGTGATATGTAACTACTAAAAGATAACAATTCAGCTGGATATTTGAAAAATGTCTATGTTTAAAAATTCAAAAGGTTCAGTGCCCGTTTCTTTCGGTTGTAAATCAGCAATAGAACATTGGGAAAGAAATTCAAATAGAAAAGCTGTTTTCTGTTCAGTAAAAGGATATACAAAACAAGCAGAGCATGGTGGTCACATAATTAATTGTCATGGAAATGCGTCAAATAAACAATATATTGTTCCATTATGCACTTTGCATAACCATAGTAGTTTCTCACAAAGTTTCACTTTAAATAAAATAATTGAACCTATACCGGTGGGTAAATTGCATAATTGTAAATAATAATCAGTTTTAAATCTGAATCTGGTTTTAGAAACAATCAAAGCACCAATCTTTTACAAATTAAATTACTGTGATAAATTTAGTTTGAATAGTGATATGTAACTATGTCAAAATAAAAAATAAATAATATGTTTGCTCTATGAGTAATCCAAATGAAATATCACTTGCAGAGGCATCTTCAATGACGCATTCTTATCAAAATGACCCTGCTTTTTCGGGCATGACAATCTCATGTAAAATTTCTAATTCTGCATATCAAGATATTATGTCACAGCCAGGTTGTGTTGAAGTTCGTTCCTACTTTGCCAAGAATTCAAGCGGTAACTTGACACTTGTAATTGTTGGAGTCGATACCAATGGAAATGATATGACTAACGGAATTATTATGAACAGATTTACACCGTGCCCAACCAATTGTCCACCTAATTCGCCATTGATGTAATTTTTACTAAATGCTCATCTACTGGTTTTACATTGCAATTCTGTTTTTTACAAATGCTTTGGCAATAAAATCCTGGTCTATTTTAGTTAGAAATAAAAATAATATTTCGGCCTTAATTTATGTTTTAGCTGGACTAATTTCTGAGTCATTATTTTATCTAATTAATAGTCATACTAAAAGCGCATTAACTGAAGCCTATGATGTGCTTTTCCCAGCACTAATTTTGATCTCCATACTCATTCGTTTACCTGTTAAATTCAATAAATTTGGGTTGTTAATTTACATTTTATGGTTTTTAGGACTATTCTATTGGGATCATTATGATTTTTCGGCCATGAACTATCTAGTGAGTATATCGGGGTTGTTGTTTTTGGTGGTTTACAGTGCCCAAAAAACATCCTTGAAATTGACTAATATCATTGATGTGGCTATGGCAATCGGACTTTCATTCATGTTAATGACCATGATTATGGCACACAAAGTGATGGTGTGGAAAGCCTCTTCTATTACAGTGGTTTTCAATCATTTATTTGGATATATATTAATTTCCATATTAATTTTAATCAATGTTAAATTCTGGAGACATACTACTTACTGAGATATTTTACCTGCTGTTTCCAGCATTTCTCATTACCCTTACCATTCTAGGGGTTGCCTATTTGTACTTGAAAAGGTTTAATCGCATTTTACAGCGCTACAAACACCAAAAAATCCATGAATCGGAAAACGAGCGTAAACGAATTGCCAATGACCTGCACGACTTTGTTGCTATTAAACTATTGAATATTAAAAACCAATTGCAAATCACGCTTGACCGCACCCAAGATGAATCGGTAAAAGATAGTTTGAAGGAGGGCATTTCAGCTTTGAATCAGTTTCACGAGGAATTGCGTTTTACGGTTGAATTTATTTATCCGAGGGATTTTATTATCGGTAAATTGGATGAGAGTTTTCTACGGATGGGCAAAGAAATGAGTAATTCGGATACCAACATTATCATGGACGTAGAATTTGTCAATGAACTTTCTAAAGATAAAGCTCATCAACTGTATCGCTACTTACAAGAGAGTCTTGCCAATATAATATCCCACAGAAAAGTTGAAAAAATCTACATCGGCATTTTCGAAGACGAAGAAGAAAACCATGTTGAGTTGTCTATTTCTTATCCCAAAAGTCATCCCCAAGAAATAAAAAGCACAAAAAACCTACTCAAATATCCGGGTAGAGGAACCACCATTCTGTCTGAAAGATTGAAGATTTTGAAAGCCAAGGAAATCATTAATGAATCGAATGACAGTTATAAATTGACCCTTTCGTTTCCAATCAGGTAATTCGATGACGGTTTTAATTCTAGATGATCATCCCAGCATGTTGCATATTTTGAGTTCTATGGTGCAAGAATTAATTCCTGAAATGAAAGTAATTAAAATTTCTGATTTGAAAACGGCAACTCTTTCAATCATAGAGAAACAGCCAGATTTTGTGATTACGGACATCCAAATTGACTCCATAAAACAGATGGATTTGCCAAAAATTTGCTGGGAGAGAAAAATACCTTGTATGGTTTTTACCGGACATGCGAATGCCAGCATTTTGGAAATTGCTATAGAATATAAAGTCAGGTCTATGGTTTCTAAATCAGCCTCTTTGGATGACCTAAAAGAGGGTATAGGCGCACTAATTCAAGGTAGAACGTTTTATTGTGGTGTGTGGTGTGATATTTTGAATGTTTCCAACGAAGAATTTGATTTCATTCCTCCACCCATTTTCACAGAATCGGAAGAGTTGGTAATCAAGGCTCAAATTGAGGGCAAAAGCACCATTCAGCTTTCGAGAGAAATCAAAAAATCAAAAAACACCATCCGTAATCAGAGAATGAACTTGATGGAAAAAAATGAATGTTCCATGGAAGAAGTTGCACGCCGTTACCTTTTTTGGAACACGAAAGGGTGATCTACTCTGGATGGAGTATTACGTTGATGTTCCGTAAATGTAGCTGGGAAGGTACGAATGGCGTTAATAGGGTTGATGCAGGGCAATATTTGTTGGGCAGTGATTCTTCCGCGGTCTCCCGCAATCAAACGCACTTGGCAGCCGGAGTTTTTGGCAATGCCACCACCTTCGTAAAAGTACACGTGAGAACCTTCCTCGCAAATCACTTCATCTCCGGGCCTTGTATGCACATTGATGGCAATTTGGTTGGTCATGGTTCCTGATGGACAGAACAGGGCTGCCTCAAATCCGAACAATTGAGCTGAAAATTCTTGCAGCGCATTGATGGAAACATCTTCTTGAAAAACATCGTCTCCCACCTGCGCACTGAACATGGCATTGCGCATTTTGGGGGTGGGAAGGGTAAAAGTATCTGACCTGAATTCCACAGGGTAAAGATACTTTATTGAGGTTGAATCAAAGTTCGATATCGTTTATTCTTTTATTATTTTACCGAAAAAATGGCAGTATGCCATTCAATTATTACAGACGATTCACGCAATAACAGGTATTGGGTATTTTCTGTATCTTTCATTCTGTACAATCTTTGAGCCCATTGAGAACGATGAAATGAGCCCATATTGAGCCCTTTTCTTAGGTTTTAATTATCTGTTAATGAGTGTTTTAAAGATTTTTTATGGATCTTGTATGCTATTTCTGAGCCCATTAGTTTGCAATCGTTATTCTTTTTTTGAGCCCATCACTGGTATATTTGATTAGTTCAACTTGAAAATCGGGTGGGACATTAGAAAATTTAGGAGGTGCTATTTTGTGCGACTTACAGGCATTGATTATTTTTATTGTTCCACGCCCCCAAGATTCAATGTAGCCAGTTCTAAATAATGTACTTGCAATATCTGGATTATGTGGTTTTGAAGGATGTTTTTGTGCCAATTTCTCTATTGTTCAGTTTTCTAGAAGTTGTTATCTTTCAATGTTGAACAAATTCCCTCTTATCTCTAGTGCGAATAACCTTTCCTAAGAGAAGATTTTTTCATTTATTAAAAGGTACACTTTTACAGTATTCATAATGTAACCTTGATCGCACAACTCAGCTGTTATGTTTTGATATCATCTATAACTTCAAGGTTACTGCCGTATTTGCCATCCATCCCTTTTTCTTGGTACTTCTTCTTCCATGGTGAAAATAATGATCGTGAAATGTTGTACTTACGGCAAGTTGCCATCTGGCCTTCTCGTTGCGATTCCTGAAGAATCGACAACCTTACTTCTGGACTGAATGGTCTTTTTGTTCTCGTTTCTTCGATGAATTTAAACAGACCTAATCTGTTTTAAAAATCCTCCAACTATATAGTGGGCTAGTACAAACCATCTTTCACTTTTAATGCTCTCAATACGCTGCAATTGTTGTTATCGTCCTTTTCAATTAACAAAATGCCTGCTGCTTTATGCTGAACTTCTGAACCAAGATGACTACGTAGAACAGTACCGAAAAATACTTTTTTATAATTTTTTGCAAAAAAATGAATGATTTGTATTTTAGTGTTTATCTTGTGATTTGATTAGAAATCACGTAATTTTGCATTTGTATTTAGTTAAATCAGAAATCACTGAACATAACATATGTCTACACTTCATTTCAACGGTCAAATTGGTTTTCCTGGAGGCTTGTTTCATGTAGGGTTGTCATTAATTGAATTCAATGAGGATGACGTTACCATAATTTATTCACCAGCTTTGAATCTTTCCGGTTACGGATACAATCCAGAAGAGGCGAAAAATTCGTTTAATATTGCTTTACATGAGTTTTTTCGCTACACTAACAATAAGAAGACATTTGATAAAGTTCTAACTGAACTTGGTTGGACTATTAAAGGGGGCAAGAAAAAGCCTAAGATCCAAGCTCCTTTGAATTCGGATTTAATTGCTAAAAACCCATTGTATAATGAAATAATTAACTCTAAAAATTATAAAGTTTACAATGAAGAGGTTGAGTTTGCATTCTAAACTCATTCCTAATGAGCTCAAAGCATCTCAGAAATGTACCTTTAAAGTTATTTAGAGAATTCCTTAAAGAAAAAGGATGCTTGTGCACAAGAACAAATGGCGGTCATGAACATTGGACACGTTCAGATCTAAATAGACCGATTACAATTCAAACTCACGTAGATCCAATACCGGAATTTATTATTAAAAATGCACTGACCCAACTTGGGTTAACAAAAAAAGATTTTACAGATTGGATTTAAACATTATATGTTTTGATATGTTGGTAGGTTCATTAACTTGGTAAAACCTAAAGAAACTCAATCTAGACAATCAATCCCTCCATTGGCTGCTTGGTTTCTAAGGCGGTGCCTCTGCAATCGCGAATCATGAAGGTTTTAACCACCAACAAACTGTCTTTGGTAATGGAATATTCTAGATGTCCGCCGCGGCTCCAAACAGAGTTAAAGGATCCCAAAAATAATATGGATGAGAGTATTGCTTTCTTCATAGGCATGTAGTGCAACATACAATTTAAGGATATTCGTTTATTCTTTTATTATTTTACCGAAAAAATGGCCTTGGCTTGTATTTATTGTAATTATATAAATACCCGGAGGTAAGTGTTTAATGTCAACCCTTGATGCGTTGGTTTCAAAGTGTTGAAGGTGTGCGCCCGATGAATTGTAAATGTCAATTCCTTGGGTTTGGGGAAGATCCCATGAAACAAAGTCTTGGGTTGGATTCGGATAAAGGTTTAGAGTAGGATGTTTTTTTATTTTTTGGCTTGATACAATCTCGGAAATTTCGACGGCATAAAAAGCCGTATCTCTGCCGTAATTGTTAAAGGAAATGCACTGAATCAAGTATTTGCCTTTTTTCTGGTAAGTATGAAGAATCCATCTTTGATTCATATTTGAATCGTTACTTCCATCTCCGTATTTATAATAAAAGTTTGAATTTAATGCTCCTTTGTAGTTAAGCGTAATGTGATTGTATTCTGCATGCTCAATATCAAAGTCACTAATGGGAGCTTTTGATAACCTGACAATGGAACCAGAATAATCACCTATGTAGGGTCTCTGTAATTTCCTGAAACCGTAATCAATATCGGTTCTTCTGTCCCAATAAGGAGAAACAAAGCGTTGATTTGATTTCGAAACAAAAATAGTGGGCATTGGCGATTGAGTGGTAATATCTTCATTTCTCGCCCACGCTAATCTTCCATCGATGAAATATTGTCCAGAATATTTTCCTTTGTTTAGGGGATATTTAAATTTAGACGATCCATCCATGTCTACACGGCTAACATTTGGATTGGCTGAGGAATTATCTCCACAAACAAAAATCAGGGAATCACCATCAGAGTATGCTTGAATTACATTCTGTGGAAATTCAAGCGATGTGATTTTATTTTCAGATGGGATGTATGAAATTAAATTTCGTTCGTACAAACTTAATTTATTCCAACGAGCAGAAGAACCATTAAGGCAAATAGAATCCATTCCGCTGGTTAAAAACCAATAACCGTTTTTAAGAATTCCATACCCAAATAGAAAGGGTTGAACCGTGTCTGAGGTAGATAAATACTCTATTTGATCTATTTTCCAACTATCAATATCTAAAATCATCCAAGCCAAATAACTTCGATTTTCATTGTAGTTTTTTGGTTGCGGAAATGCGCTCCGAGTGCTAGAATTTATTTTGTAGAATTTCTGAGATTGAAAATTCGCTGTTCTTTTCTTTGATAAATGGACACCAGCTAAAATAATTTTTGAATTCAACGAATAAGAATTGGAAGTCCACTGATCAGATAAAATGGGAAAATATCCCATCAGAGTGTTAAGACTTTGATTATTTTTAAAATCGTACTGTATGAAGCAGCCATTCATTATTGAATCAGGTAATAAGTTGTCTTTCGGAATGTATTGACTTATGGGATAGATAATTGACCCTGAAGGAAGCTGCTGGCTCAAAAAAATGCAGTATGTATTTTGGTCTGCCCACACTAATCTTGAAACAAAATCATTTAAATGGGCATTCCAATAGTTGACAATAGAAATTTCACCATCACGATTTATACGCAACAAACAAAATATGGTAGATTCTGGCAAATCTAATTGTTGAACTTTTTTTAAACCCTTGAATGTAGTCAATGAATCACCCGTAATTTGGCAAAATACCAATAAATCACTGCCTATAGTTGCAGTATTAATGACGGTAATGCTTCCTTTTAATGTTGTTTGATTTTTAGCTGTTAGGTTTACTGCCCAATTGCATGTATTCGCAGAAATATGGCAGATTGCCAGATCTTTATTTCTGTAGGTCTGCAATTTGATGCTTGGCAAGTCTTCTCCTGTGATATTTGCTAATCGTATGCTATCTAAATTAGCAAGACTATTGCTACTTGAAAGATTATTTGATAGAATACAGTAATAGCTCTCATCCTTATTTGGCTCTATCCTTGCAGATGTATACAAATTCATTTCTCGGTTCGCCCAATGAATAGCGTAATCTGTCTTTTGAGATTTTGCCATAGGAAATACACAAAAACAGAAAAGCAGTATAAAAATGTGTCTTATCATGAAATGATTCAGTAATTATAATGGTAAAACAAATAGAATGAATTTTGTTTTTAATGATACATTTATATTAAAAATCAATACCCTAGCACAACCCTCCATCACCTCAACAACGTAATTGCGCCGTGAAGTTGGGTGGGTGGGGCGTCGGGGCCGTCTAGATAGAGGCTGTAAAGTACAAAGTATGAGCCACTGGGACAATCGGGGCCTACGTTCATCACTCGGCCGTTCCAAAAATATTGTGGGTCGCTTGTCCAAGCCCGCTCTGCATCGTAAACCTTTGCGCCCCAACGATTGAAAATCATGATGCTGTACTGCAAGTCTTGCCCCTGCGATTTGATCACAAACCGATCGTTGAAACCATCGTTGTTGGGACTGAAACTGTTGTATAAGTCAAAAGAAAATTGAGAT
>CAMDUE010000018.1 GCA_945877575.1 Chitinophaga pinensis | reverse complement strand
GACTGATTGTTCAGGTCAACCAAATTGAAATGCACCAGCGTTGGTGCAACACCAATGACTAATTTTTCTCCAAATTGTTGGGAAAAAATCAGTTGATGCGTATAGGCCAATCTATGAGTAAAAAAGAAAGGTGATACGCCCCAGTCGCTTGTTTTCCTGCCGTCAATATCGGTATTGGCGAGATAAGTCATATTGAATTTGGTTCTGGGACTTCCAATCATTCTCCATTTAAAATAGGAGTTGAACATTTTTCCTCTGGAACTCCGACCTGCGCCAATGGTGATTCTGTTCCCTAGAGCCCAATCAAATCCCAAACGCACAGAATTGAAATTATCCAATCCAAATAGATTCTCAGCACCTTCATTCAATTCTCCAAATCGGTGTTGAATAACAAATTCAAAGGTTCCTTTGGGTAATGTCGAGGATGTATGTCCTGTGATGAGCCTGAGCGATTTTGAATTGCTTGGAGCTTCGGTCAGAGGAACGTTATAGTTGGGTTTTTCCTTCTTTGGTTTTTCTGCAATTTCTTGAGATTTAGCCGAATTAGGTTGAAATATGCTTGTAATTAATGCCAGTTTTAGGGCAATTAATTTCCATAGTGAAATTGCCGTCATGGTTTCATGCCTTGATTGACCCAAGACTGCATTGAGTTGATGTTGCAATTGCTCCATTTATTACCACCCTTGGGCATATTTGATGCAGTACCATCCCATTTTACAGAACCCAACAAACGCATTTTATTCGAGCTCATGTATGTTTTAACGGAAGTGTAATCGTACAATTGAATTCCAGCTGAAGCTCCTGACCCCGAATGGCAACCTGCACAATCGCGTTGAATGATTGGTGAAATCACATTTGAATAACCCACATTGGTGGTATCGCATTTTGTTACGCCGTAAAGGCTCTCATACTTATCGTAATAGCATGAACCGAAAACTGTAACTAGGGCAATTAGGCTTGCCGAAATTAATTTTGTTGAGCTCCGTTTGCTACCCATTTTTTGATTTGATTAATTTCACACTCAGACAATCCCGCACCCGAAGGTGGCATTTTTTTATACCCGATTGTGCCTTGCACACTATGAACAAACGCTCCTGACTTTGCGATGTCTCGAACCCCTTGATATGAACTCAAATCAACACTACCACTTGCACTTGGATATTGATGGCATCCTACACAGTTTTTAGTAATAATGGGCGACACAGCCTCTGAATATGTGAATTTAGATGAATCACAATTGCTTGTACAATTAACTCCATTGGGAGCACCTGCAGCGATCCATGTTTTAATGATGGATTTTTGCTCGGCGGTCAATGGATGATTTGGGGGCATTTCATTTTCTTCAATTTCTTCCCAAATTTTTGAATTCTCTGGTCTTCCTGGTTTAATGCCTTCTGCCATAATGGTAGCATAATTGGTCAGAATATAATCTTCTGCCGCAGTACCTGCGTCGTGGCAACCACTCATGGCACAATTGGAAACAAAAATGGGCAATACATCTCGCTCAAAACAGATGTCAGATGCATTTACTTTGGGAAGTACTTCGTGTTGGCATGAGCCCAATAACAAACCTGCCGCGGCAATAACTGCACCAAAATAAACCAATTTCATCTATGTAATTATTTGGATAAAGAACAATTAATAGAGATCTTGATGCTGTCTGAAATTTGATTTACGTTGTTTTTGGGGATTTTCACGCCGTACTCGGCACAGGAGATGGAAAAGTTAGATTTCAAAGTTACTTGATCGCCATCAACCACTATTTTACCAGGAATTACCACTTCTTTAGTGACACCATGAATTTCTAAGGTTCCCTTCACCGAAACAGAATATGTTCCATTTTTAGCCAAATTAAACGATTTCAAATCTTCAATTTGCCCTTTGAAAACTCCGTTCGGAAAGGTAGCAGACTCCATATAATTCTCTTGGAAATGGGTTTGCATTAACTTCTTTTCAAAATCAAAAGAATTTACCGGCGCTTTGAATTGTACCTTCCCTTGTGAAGATATTGCTGCGGTAACTTGATTATTAACGGCCGAAAACTTCTCAAATTCTGTTTCACTAACAAACGTGATATTTCCAGTAGATGTTTTGTAAACGGTGGCTTGAGAGAATAAGGTGCCCACTGTAAAGAGTATGGCCATCAAGAAAACTGCAATGTACTTTTTCATATTTATGTTTTATTTTTTTAATTGACAATGTTTTAGAGTGAATAATACTTCACTGATAAGATCATCTTCTTCCGGTTTAGAAACTCCATTGCATTCGCAAACTACCGTTACATCTTGACCGGGAGCTAATTCTTGAATCTCTTTTGACGTTTTATTGAAAAGAGCTCCGACAATGACTTCTTCTTGTCCGCTTTCCAATTTTACGTTAGTGCTATTTTGTGCCTCCACTGCTTTCACCGAAGCAACTTTGCCGCTGATTTCTACAATTTGCCCTACGTATTTTTGATTGAAACTGCTGTCAGACGTTTCCAAACCTTCCTTAACCCAATCAGAAACCGTCAATTTATATTTGGCTTCCTCTTCTACAACGCCTGAATTTGATTCTGATGCCATAAAAAATATTACTGTAACTGAAACTAAAATTACTGAGAACACTGTCCATACAAGAATTTTTCGATTGGCTAACTTCATAGAATGATTAAATTTGAATAGATGATGAAACAAAGGTATAACAATCTAAAAACGTTTGTCCCCCAAAAAATCTTTCACTTTTTATTTATTTTATTGGGACTGAGCTCAAAATATTCGATGTCTCAAGCTACAATTCATACAGCCACAAAGATTTACGTTTGTGATTCAGCTATGTCAACAGTGGAGTGCTTTGTTGAAGAGAATGGATGGATTCGTTTTACGGGTTCCGTGAATGATGCTCAGTTAAAATATCCAACAGCAAAAACCACCAAACACAACGGATATTTATACCCTGGGCTCATAGACGCACACTGTCATTTTTTAGCTTATTGCAGGGGCACCAAAGAAGTCAATGTTTTTGGCACAAAAAGCAAATCTGAGGTTTATAAAAAGGTAAAGAAATTCAAAACTAAGCGTACTTGGATTGTTGGTCGAGGTTGGGATCAAAATGACTGGAGCGAAAAAACATTTCCTGCGGCAGTTGACCTTAAAGGAGCATCTAAAAAACCAATTTGTTTATCAAGAGTTGATGGACATGCTATCTGGGTCAATGATATAGCACTAAAAACGTTGAATTTGAACTGGGACACAATCATCGCTGGCGGTGAGATCATTAAAGATTCCAGCGGAAAACCAACAGGAATATTTGTAGATAATGCCTCTGATTGGGTGAGGAAATTCATTCCTCCAATGGATGAAAAAGAACTGACTAAAGCCGTTGTAAAACAGGCAAAAACCATCTATAAATATGGTCTGACCACTTTAGATGAAGCTGGTTTAGAATTGGATGAAATGAATTATTTGCAAAAATTGCAAAAAGATCAGAAAATTCACATGCGGTTTTGTGCCATGCTTTCTGGTAAAGATGAGAATCTAATCAAAGTGGGGACCAATGAAATCCCAAATAATTACCTCATGCATTGCGAAAGCATGAAAATTTATTTAGACGGTGCATTGGGCTCTAAAGGTGCCTTACTGAAAACGGATTACTGTGATAGAAATGGATATCATGGACTTCAACTAATTAGTTACGGTCAATTCAGTTATTACACTCAATACTTGTTAAATAAGAACTTTCAAGTCTGTGTTCATGCCATTGGTGACTCGGCCAACAAGTTAGTTATTAACAATTTCAAGCAAACCATCCCGGAAGGATTTGACGCTCGTTGGAGGATAGAACATGCACAAATTGTTGATCCCCGTGATCAAAAACAGCTTTCTAATTGGGGAATTATTCCGAGTATTCAGCCCACGCATGCTACTTCAGACGCGCCATGGGCAATGTCAAGACTTTGCATTGATTCAACTCAAAGAATTGGTTACACTCAATTTTACAACCCTCAATCGGGTGCTTACGCCTACAAAGATTTACTAAAAAGTGCTGGAGTTGTGGCCATTGGAACAGATTTCCCTGTTGAAGCCATCAACCCTTTTGCATCTTTTTATTCTGCTACGCAGAGGATGGATATTGCTGGAAATTTAACAGTTCCCTTTTTACCGAAACAAGCTTTAAGTCGAAAAGAAACTTTGCTTGGAATGACTCTTTGGGCAGCCTATGCTAACAGGGAAGATACTTGGAAAGGCAGTATTGAACGTAATAAAGTGGCTGATTTTATTGTTCTAGACAAAGATATTCTGGAATGCTCAGTAGATGATTTGAAAAGAATTCGAGCGAAGCGTACATTCATCGGTGGAAAGAAAATGAAATTTTGAACATTTTAATGACCTTTGTATAATGAAGCCCCACACCTACCCCCTTCTTTTGGCCATTTTTGCTACATTTTTAATTTCGTGCGGCGAAAAATACGAATCTGCGCAAGCAGAAAGAAAGAATATTGTACACTCGGTATATGCCAGTGGTAAGGTTAAAGCCCTTAACCAATACGATGTTAGACCCTTATCAACAGGCAGATTTTTAGGGTATACGGTAAAAGAAGGCGAAACCGTTAAAGTGGGTCAAGAAATTGGAAGAATCAGCACCAATATTCAACTTAACAACATTGAACTTGCCGAAATGCAAAAAAAACAAGCCGAACTTCCAGAATACGACTTGTTGCAATTGCGAAATCAAATTTTGCTCGCAAGAAAAACAGTTGAACAGGATTCCATTGACTATGCTCGACAAAACAAGCTCTTTTTAGAGGGAATTGGCAGTAAAAATCAGTTGGAATTGAGAAAGTTGAAATTCGATGCCTCAAAAAGTCAACTAACCATTTTAACATCAAAAAGATTACAGCTCCAAAAACAAAAACAATACAGTCAGAAAATAGCTGAATTGAATCAAAGCAACGCCAATGAAAACCTGAAGTTCTTTAAAATCAGCAGTGAGATTGAAGGACAGGTATTTTCCTTACCACTCAACAAAGGTGATTTGGTTGGCCCTCAACAGGTTGCCGCAATTGTGGGATCAGGCAAATCCTTTTTCATTGAATTGGAAATTGATGAAGTAGATTTAGAAAAAATTCAACTTGGACAAGAGGTTTGGGTTAAAATGGATGCTTTTTCCAAGAGTTTCAAAGCTAAAATCTCAAATATTACTCCCGCAATTGATGCTAAAACCCAATCTTTCAAAGCCGAAGCCGTTTTCACCGAAGATATGCCCAACTTGGTTCCAGGGCTTACCGCCGAAGCAAATATTGTCATTGAAACAAAAAACAATGCATTGGTGATTCCTCAAAAATTCCTCAAAGAGAACAATCAGGTTGAAACATCAGATGGACTAAAAACCGTCTCCCTTGGATTAAAAAGCGATCTTTTCGTGGAAGTTTTGGATGGTTTGAAAGATGGCGAAACGGTTTTGCTTCCCCTGAAAAAGAAAAAATAATCCATGAACAATTCGGTCTTGGTAAAAATAGCTCGTACTCATTTAGTTGAGCGCAAAAAGCAATCAATTATTGCTGCACTCGGGGTGACCTTTGGAATTGGCACCTACATTATCTTGATGAGCTTCATGACCGGTTTGAATGGTTTGTTAGATGGTTTAATCCTCAACAGAACTCCACACATTAGAATATACAACGAAGTTGAAGCGAGCAAGGTACAACCCATTGAAATGGCTGATCCTTTCAAAGATTCTGGCTTTGTTCACGTTGTTGAAAATGTAAAGCCTCGGAGATCACATGCAAGCATTAGAAACAATCAGGGCATTAAACTCGCCCTTCAAAAAGACCCTCGAGTTAAGGGCATCACTCCTCTGGTATCGGCACGAGTGTTTTATCAATCTGGCAGTGTGCTTCTGAATGGAAACTTAATGGGAATTGATGCTATTGCACAGGAGAAATTATTTAATTTCAATCAATACGTAATTGGAGGTAAACCCGACGATCTCGATAACAGTAAAAACGGGATTATCTTGGGTGCTGGTGTGGCAAAAAAACTACGTCTGAAAGTGGGCGACTATGTGCCATTGATTACGCCAAACGGTGAATCGATGAGATTGAAGATTGTAGCTTTTTTCCAAAGTGGACTAGCCGATGTAGATAATACTCAAAGTTACGTAAACATCAAAACCGCTCAAATGGCTGCCAACGAAGGCCCTTCCTATGCTACTGATCTGTACATCAAACTCAAGGATATTGAAAATGCTATTCCCATGACTGCTGAAATTTCAGAATCTTTTGGCGTACATGCCGTTGACATCAATACCGCAAATGCACAATTTGAGACAGGAACCAGCATCAGAAACCTCATCAGTTATGCAGTTTCCATCACTCTATTGATTGTTGCTGGATTTGGGATCTACAACATTCTGAATATGTTGATATATGAAAAAATGAACGACATTGCCATATTAAAAGCGATGGGATTTTCAGGCGGAGATGTGAAACGCATATTCATTTATCAAGCATTATTGATTGGCATTATTGGCGGTGCTGTAGGACTTTTAATGGGTTACGGTGTCAGCGTGTTGATCAGCAAAGCACCTTTTGAAACGGAGGCGTTGCCCACCGTTAAAACGTTCCCTGTAAATTTTGAACTCGCCTTTTATATAGGTGGAAGTCTATTTGCGCTTGTCACTACTTTTTTTGCTGGATATCTTCCTGCTCGTAAAGCCAGTAAAATTGACCCTGTAGAAATCATTAGAGGACAATAACATGAGTGTCATACTGGAAGTCAGGAACATCAATAAGTACTTTTACGACCCGGTAAAAGTTCAGGTCTTGAATGGGGTTAATTTCTCCATGAACAAAGGAGATTTTGTATCAATTCAAGGAAAAAGTGGATGCGGAAAAAGTACCTTGCTGTACTTATTGAGTACCATGGACACGAATTACGAAGGTGAAATTTGGCTCAAAGGCGAATTGCTGACGGGCAAATCACCCAACGAACTAGCCAAGGTTCGCAATGAGCACATTGGTTTTGTATTTCAATTTCACTATTTGTTGCCTGAGTTTTCAGTGTTGGAAAACGTCATGATGCCTGCTTTAAAACTAGGGTTAAAGTCTCGCGCGGAGGTTGAACACATTGCCTATGAGAAACTCAAGATGTTAGATATTGCAGAGCAGGCCAGGAAACGTGCCACTCAAATCTCTGGTGGACAAAAACAGCGTGTTGCCATAGCCCGAGCACTGATCAATGACCCTGATATCATTATGGGCGATGAACCTACAGGAAATTTAGATTCTAAAAATGCAGATTTGGTTTTTGGGATTTTAAAAGATTTAACAAACAGTCTTGGAATGTCTATGCTCATTGTCACCCACGATGATGATTTTGCCAAACGCACTGACCGAGTGATCACGATGGCAGACGGTAAAATCATATCTGAACGCTAAGAGAAGTTTCTATTATCGGCTAATAAAATAATTTTATCGGTTCTAGTTGTGGGATTGCTTGAATTGGGTTATTTTTGCAGTCCTTAAAAATAAGGTCGGATGGCCGAGCGGCTAGGCACGGGTCTGCAAAACCCTTTACACCGGTTCGAATCCGGTTCCGACCTCTTATAAAAACGCCTCAAATTATTGGGGCGTTTTTGTTTTTAGTAAAGTTTACCTATAACATTATATACTTTCAATCGCAAAATGATCGATCAGGCAAATAATTATCCTAGATTGCGTTACATATTTTTATTATGAAAAAAATTACTTCTTTTTTAGCTGCTGGAATCTTGATGATTGGCGCAGCTATGGCACAAGGTGAGCAGGTTGCTGGTATGCAATTCGCTCAAAATCAAAAAAATTACAACAACCGCCAAGTGATGGTTACAGGTGTTACGGTAACTTTTGAAGCTGTAGGTGGCCATGGTCAACAAGCAGTTGGTGCTCCTGCTGGCGCTCCTCATGCAGCTCCACATGCTGCTCCAGGCGCAAAAGGTGCTCAAACAGCTCCTTGCAATCCTCCGGTTGGTTCTCAAAAATTGACTGTAAGCATTAAAGAAGATCCAGATTGGACTACTTGTGTTTTCATGTCTGAAGCTATGGCTAAGCAATTGAAAACCAAAGCTGGTGCTCAAGGATCAATCACTGTTAGTTTGTCTTTGAAAGGCGACGCTAACCGTGGTTACCAAGCTACCATGTTTAAATAAGATTCTTCAATCTTTTGATAAATAGAACTTCAATCTTTAAAAAGGCTCGCTTAGGCGGGCCTTTTTTGTGACCCCAATAATTTTTCTATCAGTTTGAAATATATTGGCACTGCCAACACTCCTGCCGTATCAGCCATCCAGTCCCATATGTCACAGGTTCTGCCTATATTCATTGAGCCTTGCAGCAATTCAATGAATCCGCCGTATGCGGAGAAAAAAACGAGGGAAACCACTGTGAAAATCCCATCTGGTTTTACGTTCTTAAGGTAGATGAATGTCCAAATAAACCAAAATCCAAAGTGCACCCATTTATCTAAATGCAAGGATGCGGCCCAAATTGGGATATTCAAAGTAGAATGGCTCGAGGGCTTTAGTGTGGCCCAAGAAATAAAAAGTCCCCACAAAATTGCGGGGACCCATTTAAAAAATGCGTGTTTTAGATTAAGCACCAATGAGGGCTTTGTACTGATCAGCGGTCAATAAAGCGTCTGCATCAGCAGCATTTGACATTTTCACCTTGATCATCCAACCGTCACCGTAAGGATCAGCATTAATTGATTCAGGAGTACCGTCAAGAGAAGAATTGACTTCCAATACTTCGCCAGCAACGGGCATGTATAGTTCGCTCACAGTTTTAACGGCTTCTACAGAACCGAAAACTTCTTCTGCACCTAAAGTCTCACCTTGAGTGGCAATATCAACAAAAACGATATCGCCCAACTCGCCTTGCGCAAACTCAGTGATACCAATGGTAGCTTGATCACCTTCAACCAAGATCCACTCGTGGTCTTTGGTGTACTTTAAATTTTCAGGAAAATTCATATTAATTGTGTTTATTTATTCCAAATGATACTTAAAAGACTCGTTAATTTTTCTTTCAATTCGTTTCTCCCAACAATAAAGTCAAGGAATCCGTGTTCAACCAAAAATTCTGAACTTTGAAAGCCCTTGGGAAGATCCTTGCCTATGGTTTCACGAATGACGCGAGGCCCGGCAAACCCAATCAGCGCTTCAGGTTCAGCAATATTAAAGTCTCCCAGCATGGCGTACGAAGCGGTAACTCCTCCAGTTGTTGGATTTGTCATCAAGGAAATATAAGGGATACCTGCTTTATTCAAAAGTGCTAATTTAGCACTGGTTTTAGCCATTTGCATCAAAGAAAAAGCAGCTTCCATCATGCGTGCACCACCCGATTTTGATATCATCAAAAAAGGCGTTTTGTTAGCGATTGAGTAATCAATTGCACGAGCAATCTTTTCACCCACTACAGAACCCATAGAACCACCGATGAAGTTGAAATCCATACAAGCCACGGTGAAGGGTTGTCCATTCATTTTTCCAGTAGCGGTTCTTACGGCATCCTTCAATCCTGTTTTCTTCTGTGCCACTACAATTCTATCTGAGTAGGGTGCTGAATCTACGAAATTAAGAGGGTCACCACTGCTTAAATTCTCGTTAAGCTCGGTAAATTCGTTATTGTCAAACAAGATTTCGAAATACTCGTGTGAACCAATTCTTTCGTGGTAGTTGCATGAGGGACAAACGTATTTGTGATCAATCCAATCTTTGGCAGTATGAACTGTTTTACAACGTTTACATTTCTCCCACAAACCATCAGGGGTAGGTTTCTTATCTTTGGTTTTGGTAAGAATCCCCGTTAGGGTTCGCTGATACCACTTAGAGTCGTTTGAATCAAGTTCATCGAACTCTTCAAATCCTTCAGAAGACATATCTTTCAAAATTATGCAATAGTTACTGATGAGTCAAGATAAACATCTTGAACAGAGTTCAGCAATTGAATACCTTCATTCATGGGTTTTTGGAACGCTTTTCTACCTAAGATCAATCCAGAGCCAGCAGCACGTTTGTTTACTACGGCTGTGAATACTGCCTCTTCGATATCTCCTTGGCCTTTTGCTTCTCCACCTGAATTGATTAAACCAGCACGACCCATGTAACAATTAGCTACTTGGTAACGAGTAAGATCAATTGGGTGATCAGTAGTAAGTTCAGAATATACCTTAGGGTGGGTTTTACCATGCTTGGTTGCGTTATATCCACCGTTGTTGGTTGGAAGTTTTTGCTTGATGATATCAGCTTGAATGGTTACTCCTAAATGGTTTGCTTGACCGGTTAAATCAGCAGAAGTGTGATAATCAACGCCATCTACTTTAAAACCATTATTACGAGTGTAGCACCATAAGATGGTTGCCATTCCTAAAGAATGTGCTTCTTCAAATGCCGCTGCTACTTCCATGATTTGTCTAGAGCTTTCAGGGCTTCCAAAGTAAATGGTTGCTCCAACAGCTGCTGCACCTAGGTTCCAAGCATCACGAACAGAACCAAACATGAATTGATCAAATTTATTAGGATAAGACAAGAACTCATTATGGTTAATTTTCACAATAAACGGAATCTTATGTGCATATTTTCTTGAATTCATAGCCAATACACCGTAGGTTGATGCAACAGCATTACAACCGCCTTCGATGGCAAGCTTAATGATGTTTTCTGGATCAAAATATATTGGGTTAGGTGCAAATGATGCACCTGCACTATGTTCAATTCCCTGATCAACTGGAAGAATGCTCAAATAACCCGTATTAGCCAAACGTCCATGACCGTATAGAGATTGCAATGAACGCAATACTTGGGTTGAACGATTTGTTTGAGCAAAAATGCGATCTACGAAATCAGCACCAGGAACATGAATGCTCTCTTTGCTGATGGTATTGCATTTGTGATTCAAAAGATACTCTGCATCTTTTCCTAACAGTTGTTCGATGTTGGTGTTCGACATTCGTATTTCTTAATTATGGGTTAAATTTGGAACAAAAATAACCATTTTTCTGATGATTGAAATTATTCCAGCCCGCTCTGCCCAACAAATGACCGATATCTTTGAGATTCGACGTAAAGTTTTTGTGATTGAACAGTTTGTTGATCCCAAAGAGGAATATGATCAGTTCGAAGAAAGCAGTCAACATTTTTTAGCAAAATACAAAGGAATCCCTGCCGGCACATGCAGATTCAGAGAAACAGAATACGGTATAAAACTCGAGCGATTCGCCGTTCTGAAGGAATATAGAGGCAACCGCATTGGAGCAGAATTGGTGAAATCTTGTTTAGAAAAAATTGCTGAAATGAATCATACAAAACCCGTGCTTTATTTGCACGCTCAAACTCACGCTGAGTCGTTTTATGCTCAATTTGGATTTGCAAGAACCGGAGATTTGTTTGTTGAAGCAGAAATTGAGCATTACAAAATGGTCTTGATTTAGGTCTGCTGTCGCCACATGGCGTAATACAGTCCCTTCAACTCCAAAAGCTCTGAATGAGTTCCCACTTCAATTATTTTTCCTTTTTCGAGGACATAAATACGGTCTGCATGCATGATGGTACTCAGCCTATGTGCGATCATCACGTTGATTCTATCTTTTTGAGAGGATATATCTCTCAAGGTTTCGGTTATTTCACTTTCGGTGATAGAATCTAACGCACTGGTTGCTTCGTCAAAAATCAATAATTTCGGATTTCTCAACAAAGCACGAGCTATAGATAACCTCTGCTTTTCGCCACCCGAAACTTTAATTCCGCCCTCTCCAATTTGGGTATCTAAACCGTTCTCTGCCCTTTGCAATAAATTCTGGGTTGCAGCAGCGTTTAATGCATTGAGAATGTCTTGTTCTGATGCTTCAGGAGAAACAAACTGAAGGTTTTCTCTAATGGTCCCAGAGAAAAGTTGACTCTCTTGAGAAACTAATCCCAATTGAGCTCTGATCTCATTCCTATCTATTTCGGTTACCGAATTCCCGTTAAAAACCACGTCACCTTCGGTAGGCAAATACAACCCTACCAACAACTTTACCATAGTACTTTTGCCGCTTCCTGATGGGCCAACAAAGGCAATCGTTTCACCCTTCCCTAACTTAAAATCTATATTGTCAAGTGCATTTTGTTTGGCTGACTGATGTTTGAAACTAACATTCTTGAATTCGATGGATTGAATGTCACCCAATACCGCAGGATTTGCAGGAACCGTTTCTCCGGGCATTTTGAGCAACTGATCAAAACGATTGAGCGAAACATCTGCCTCTCTGTATGCCTGAATGAAGGTTCCTAGTTCTTGAAGAGGATTAAAGATAAAAAAGGTGTAAAATAAAAACTGTATGTACATTCCTGGGGTGATTTTTGCTTGAAAAACCATCCAACTCAAAAACAACAAAAGCACATTTCTCATGAGGTTCACTGTGGTTCCTTGTACAAAACCCAAGGTTCTCACTTTTTTCACCTTTTTCAATTCCAAGCCAAGAATTTTGAGCGTATTGCTGCTAATTCTTCGCATTTCTTGATTGACCAGTCCTAAACTTTTCACCAGTTCAATGTTCCTCAAACTCTCTGTGGTGGTGCCCGCCAGAGTGCTGGTTTCCTTCATGATGATTTTCTGAATGACTTTGATTTGTTTGCTCAGCACAGAACTGCTTACCCCTACCACCACCATGGCGCTTAAAAATACGGGAGCTATCAACCAATGCACAGAAAAAGAAGCTACAAATACAACAACAATACCCACAACGCTGGTATAAAGCAAATTGATGGCTAACGAAATCAATCTTTCTGAATCGGCTCTGACTTTTTGAAGTATGTTCAGTGTTTCACCGCTTCGGTGATCTTCGAAAGTAGCATAAGGTAGCGCCAAGGTATGCTTTATACCATCGGTGAAAATTTTGGCTCCAGCCTTTTGGATGGCTACATTCACAAAATAGTCTTGCAGATTCTTGGCAATTCTGCTGATCATTGCCACACTCACACCTATTCCCAGCCAGCCCAAAACACCCATGATGAACTCGTGCTGACCAAACTTTTGAAATTGATTCAAATATTTATCAATGATGTTTCTTCCTACCCAGGGGTCCATCATGGAAAACACTTGAGAAATGGTGGCTAAAAATAGGGCCCAAAAAATGAGCTTACCTTGCGGTTTTAAATACTGTATGAGAATTTTCAATGGGTTATGATGTAACGGATACTATAAATTGATTCAGTTTATCGAAATTGATGACTGGATTGTGATTTTCTTGAATATAAGCGGCGGCATTTTTGCCCATTTGAATGGCTTTCAATCGGTCATTCAAGAGTCCTATGATTTTGGCAGCAAAGTCTTTGGGATTGTCTGCTATTTCCAATTGATTGCCCGATTCAACCTTTAGACCTTGTGCACCAATGCTTGTTGCGACGCAAGGAATTCCAAAATTCATGGCATCCAAAAGTTTCATTCTAATGCCAGAACCCGCGAGAATGGGAACAATGCAAATTCCATGATTGAGCATGAATTCTCGGGCATCATGGACTTCACCGTGATTCATAACCCCCTGTTGAAAGTATTTTGAATCGCTCTTTTTGAGTCCTTTTCCGGCCAAATGGAAGGTCAAATCCGGATGTTCAGACAAGACTAAAGGCCAAACTTTTCTCAAAAACCATTCCACACCCTGCTGGTTGGCATCCCATTCCATAGAACCCAAATGAAACAAACTTTGGGGCTGCAGTTTTGATTTTCCGTTGATTTGAATTTCCACTCCCGGAAGATAGAGATGCACGGGTTTGGGACCTAATTGCTGGAAAATAGACGCATCATTGGGTGAAATGGCAATGGTTGCATTGACCTGATTAAGTAGGTTGATCTCCTCCTTTTTTAGGCGTTTCACTTGGATTTTTAGATACGCTCGTTTGAGCCAAGATGACTCATTTTCAGCTAATCGCTGCCAAATTTGGTATTCAAGATTGTGTGCTCTATAAATAACGGGTAATTGATCTTTCAATATCGGTAAAAATGCAGAAGAATAAAATCCTTCGAGTATTGCAAGATCAAATTTCTCCTCAGAAACCAATTGTATTAATTGTGTTTGAGCTTCTTTTTGATTGTATCTCCCTATAAAATAGCTGTGAGGTGTAAAAAGATTTCTTAGCGCATCCAAGGGTTTAACATTTGCGTTCAGAGAAACAGCAACGGTTCTACAAAAAGAAAATTCCTTTTGGATAGATTCTGAAGATACATGATGTTTAACCGTATTAAAGGAAAAAAAGACTACTTCATGTCCGACAATACTCAGAGACTTGAGCAATCGGTAGGAGGCAATTGCTCCGCCATCGTGCAGGGGCCAAGGAAATCGATTTCCAACGACTAAAATCTTCATTTGGTCGTCTTTTTAACGAATAACCGTTTGAATGAAAATCCTCCACCCACAGTAGATCTGTCTCTAAGAGCCTGAAATGTTATGACAAAGGCAATAGGAAGCAGAACCAGTGTGCTCATCCACATTCCAAACCAAACAGGAAAGACTAACTCCTTACCCATTTTTTCGCCGGTGATGTTAATGGCATAAAACAACACAAAAAGCAGGACCGAAATTACCAAAGGAAGACCAATTCCCCCTTTTTGAATGATGGCGCCCAAAGGCGCGGCGATGAGAAAGAGCATCATCAATAGAAACGAATAGGAGAATTTCTTGTGCAATTCAGATTGGTATAGAGCAACATCTTTCAATTCATATTTCTGAGTTGCAGCATATCCATCTAAAGTACCTTTCATTCCACGAGCCGTAGAAACAGCTAAAGACCTCATCGATGCCCATTGTGAAGAGTCAAAATTTTGATAAATATTGGATTTTTTCAACTCAATATAGTTGTTGATTACATTTTGGGGTTGATTTTGAACAGGCGATGGAAACAAGTTTCTATAATGCATCAATCTACTCAAATATTGTGCATTATCATCTTTGTGCTTATCCATTCTCATGTGAAAAGAATCAATCTCTAAAAACAGTTTTTTTACATTGAGCAATCGATAATCGGTGGCCATTCTTTCACGATTGGAAAAGGTAAAATCGAGGCTTGACAAATCGATGACCATGCTTTGTTTTTCGAAGAGCATTTGGTTGAAAGGCATGGTTTTGCGATAGTCTTCGGCCGAGGTCATTTCTTCATAACGAACGCCCTTATAGAGGGTTAGATTTAGAAAACGCTTATCAGGCGACATGACCATTTTTCCGTGCTTTGCTCTGATCACGTTTAAACGTTTACTATCGTCTTGTTTGTATTCGTAAATGAGTACGTCTTTGACGGTTTCGTTGTCAGCTTCTTTCTCTCCTACCCTTATGGCTACGCCGTCTATTTGCTGATAAAATTGTCCTGGTTCAATGTTGAAAGCGGGCTTTTTTGACCTTAGATCTAAAAGCATTGCTTTGAATTCGAGGTTGGCCTTAGGGATGATATAATTCAGGAAAAAGAAATTGGCAACAACCAAAATAGACATGAAGATAAAGATAGGTCTCAAAATTCTGAGCAGTGAAATTCCATTGCTTTTCATGGCTACCAATTCAAAACTCTCCGATAGGTTCCCGAAGGTCATCAGGGCAGCAACCATGACCGTCAGCGGAAGGGCCATAGGAACCAAATCTGCCAATGAAAGTCCAATCAATTTTAACATGACACCGGTTGGAATGCCTTTTCCAACGAGCTCATCGATGTATTTCCAAAGGAATTGCATCAAGAATAAAAATAAGCTCAATACAAAAGTGACAATGAATGGACCCACATAAGATCGGAGTACCAGTTTGTCGATATTCTTGATTCGCAACATGCGGTTGCAAAGATAAGGTTAAGACTTTACAACCCCACAAAGACAAAGTCAGTAGGAATCACACCGGTTTCAAATGTTCTGGTGAGTTTAAAGTCTGAATTAAAAATGAATACTTTCCCAGCACTGACGTAGTCTCTAGCATCTCCAAGGTAAAAATCTCCCGTTTGGGGATGCACTGCGAAGGCATATAAATTTTGGGCATTGGGAATACTGAAAGCTTTTTGGCTTTGCAACGGGGTGGTCGATTCGCTTAAAACGGCAAAACACACCTCATTTTGGCTCAAAAACCAGAGTGTATCCTTGCTATCCCCCAAGGAAATGCGTTGAATGGGCTTATTTATGCGATGAACAGCAAAAGTCAAATCTTGTTTAACTTGAATCAAACTAGACTCTTTGCCGCTGTTGCATGCCACCCACAGTTGATTATACCTATCAATGGATAAGTAACTGGCGCCAGAGTCTATTTTCAATAAATTTTGATTTTTAGAGATTGGATCAATGATTAAGAGGTTGCCGTCTAAATTAGCGGCAACAATCTTCTCATTCCATACTAAAATATGTTCTGTCCATCCAGAAAATTCGCCCGTTTTCTGAGGTAACACAGAATAGGTATGCTTCGTTGACAAGTTAGTTGCATCCAACTCTCTCACCTGATTCTTTTTCAAATCAGTTGCAAAAAGTGAATTAATGGATGGCAAATAACTCAGATACCTGGGAAAATTAGGGGTAATATTTTTTTGGGTTTCGATCAGCGTTTTGGGATCCAACTCCAGAATTTTTCCCGAATTATTTACTGAAAGCCAAAGTCGACCGTTAGAGTACAATCCCGATTGCAAAATATCGCCTAAAGGCTTGTTGTTTTGTTTTTCGTAGGCGTTAGAAATGAGCATCTGGCTATCTGGCAGCCAAACATCGAGTTGGGCGTTTTCCCAAAGGAAGTTTCCTTCACACAAGATCAGAACTTTGGCTAAGGGAATATTTTTAGGTGTCGGTGCCGGTTTGTCCTCGGGAGTGCACGAAGTGACCAGGCTTCCAAGAGCTAAAAATATCCCCAGAAAAAAAGCCAAAAATCTCATGTTTAATTCTTGATGAAAGAGGATCTGTAAGTAACTCCTTTGATATCTTGCAATTCAACCCAATAAATTCCTGATTTTAGATGGCTGACATTAGCAGAACCTTGGGAATTCAAAGTCAATTCGAGTTTACGGCCCAGGGCGTCGATGCAAGAAGCCTTTGAAATGGAAACAGGAATGTTCTTAAAATTCAATTGATCTGTAGCGGGATTTGGATAAACCAAAACGTTTTGAGAAGGAATTTTTTTAACAGATGCCGGACCAATCAATGTAATTTCATCTAAAGCGAAATAAGCGGGCGTATTCATTCCAAAATCACCATTGTCAGAACTTTCCAAGGTGAAGGTGATACTATCTCCAGACAGTGGCATGATAACTTCAATCCAATTGCTTGCTATGTAACTGTTTATACCAAGTCTAAAATCAGCGAGGTAAACCCTTTTTTCTGCAATAAAAGAGTCTTTTGTGTACACTTTCACAGACAATACAAATGTATCGTAATCAGCTGGAGTGAATTTTTTGGCGAAATTGTCGCCAAACTTCATGCTGTTGTAGGCAAAAGTGGTATTTGCTACCTTGAAGTATGCAATGTCTTGAAATTCTTTGTATTTCGGGCGATTGAGAATGTAGGCTCCAGATTTTCCAATGGCATGAACTCTACCCGTATTTTCATTGTCAATATCTGGCTTTACCGTATAAATGTGTTTTGCAAAATCAGAAGGTTCTTCGGTGTTGTAATCTTTTGCAGTAAGCACCCAGTTTTTTGACCAATATCCGCCCCATGAAGTGTCCCAACCGGTAAGTATTTCCATGTTGAAATAATCAGGTAGATCTAAAATGATGGATTTCTTGCCTTCTGAACCGTCCCAAACTTGACCAGAATCTAGCCCGTTTTGATAAAATTCTTCGAAACCCCAAGTATAAACCGTTGGGGTTTGAGCTTTAATAGCCACGGTTGAAATGCTAAAAAAAGCAATGAGAATGATATTTTTAATTTTCATAATTATAGTTTTATGTTCATTTGTATTTGGATTGATCTGCCGGGCATGTGCCTTCCGGGCATATTTTCATAAACGGTATTCAACAAATTTTGAGCGTTTAGCGAGAAGGCGTATTTATGTTTATACGTATACTGAAGTTGCGCGCCCCATAGACGGTATGATTTCATTACTTCCCCATTATCTGTTTGAATAAATCTATTTCCGGTGTGCGATAATTCGGTTGAGATCTTCCAATTTTTCCAGATAAAACCAGTTTGAATGTTGGCCATTAAATCGGGAATAAAAATCTGCTGAAGTAAATCACTGGATTCATGAGATTTAACCCTAGTTCTCACCCAATCAGCGCTTAAATGTCCAAAGAAATGAGTGTATTGAAATTTCAGTTTATTCTGAAGTCCGTAATAACGACCAAAATAATAGTTTCGTGCAGACCAAAGTCCCCCAGCAGGCATCCAAATAATGGGATTCAGCAATTCTCTGTAGAAAGCAGTCATTTCCCACTTTAGGTGTGCATTCCATTTTACCAAACCGGCCTCAGCTTCCCAACCCGTTTCATTATTGAGAGATGCTGTTCCTGGTTGAGCCCAGTAAAGATCATTCAAAGTCGCTCTTCGGAAGCTGGTGTGAAGATCGGATTTCAGCAAGCAATTTTTACCAATTTTCGTTTCTTGCCCCAATCCTGCAGATGGCATTCGCTCGTTCCATTCCCAGCGTGCACTGGCTAGCCATTGAGTTTTGTTGCGTTTTTGCCTGAGGGATATAAATTGAGCGGGTAAATTCCTAATCTGGGTTTGTTGGTAATATTGGGTATTCCCTCTTTGCTGTTGAAAATCGATTCCCGTCAATATTTGAGTTTTAGAATTGACCGTGAAATAAAGTTCTGTCATGGCGAACCTCAACTGCGCTTGACTGCTGTCTTTGATACCTGATTGGGTGAACACTATTTGATCTTGACTGCCACCAAATTTCTGAATCCAAGCAAACTTCCCTTTTTGATATTTGTGTTCTAAAACACCTCTGATTGATTGGTCTTTTTGATTTCCTAAGGTATTGAAACTTCCAGTGAGCATGCCCAATCCCCGATTCATATTTGCCGATTCCAGCACCAATTTGGTTTGGCTGTGTTTTGATAGTTGAGCGTTAGCTAAAACTCGGCTGATGAATTGACTAAATTCAGAATTACCTGCTTTTCGCGTTTGTTCAAATGTGCGGTCAAAATAGGTAAATACATTCTGGTGTTTCACCGCCGATTGGGAAAATTGTATCACTGCTTTTTTTCCAGAATACCCAATGGTTCCCGCTAATTGATTATTGGAAAAGCTCCCCAATGCTATAGCCGCATTGATGATTTTGCCTTTGTTAAAATCGGCATCGTGATTCATCAGAACTGTACCACCCACACTTCCACTGCCGTACATAGAGGAGTTTCCACCGTCAATAAAAGTAAGTTCTGATAGTCCAAAAGTGCTAAAATTATTAAAATCCGTCATTCCCAACATGGGATGATTGATGGGAAGTCCGTTCCACAGAACCTGTGTTTGAGTGGCATCGGCACCTCGTTTACTGATGGTAGCCGAACCGGAAATTCCGTATTGTTTAAAAAATGCGCCCGAATGCGAAAGGTCTTGAGTCAAAACCGCTCCTTGCTCGTTGATTGGGACATTTTGGGATAGTCTTCCTACTTGGGCAAAAGAAATTCTCTTAATATTTACAAAGACGGTATCTGATTTTGGTATGTTCTTTGGAACATCATGGGGCGATAATAATAAGGTATTTAAAGCGGAGTCGACCTCGGTATTAAACACACGAGAATGGGTTGCTGAAATTGGTTCAGCAGACAACAGCAAAAAGCATAGTGCGATATTATTAATTACCTTTCTCATGCGCCTTTATTCCCGAAAGCGGATTTTTTTGAGTGCGGCAGGTCTTCTGACTTCCTCGTTTAGCGCGCCTTCCCGTTATTCACAGTGGCTCAGATGCCCTAAACGTTTGCCTTTCGGCGTGAGGTTACAGCTGCGGGTACAGTCTCGGTTTTTCACCGATGTTCCCATTTTAATTCCACTTCCAAGCCTGTGGTTGTGGAAACCAGAACTCGATGCAAATATAAATCCCTTTTGTTTGAGATTCAATACCCATCTTTTCCACATAATTAAACGAAGAATTACGCGGCCTATCGATTGATTCAACGAAGTTTATCTACATTCCGGTACCTTTGTGTTTTTATGTTTGGCCAAAACTCTGCACGAAGTTTTCTTTTTTTCGGGGGATGTTTAATTGGGAGTATTTTTTTAATCTCTCCATTACATGCTCAATCTGAGAAAAAATCATATCGCCTCTCTGAGTGCGTTGAAATTGCCCTTAAAAACAATCCAGATATTCTACTATCGGCGGCAAGTGTTGAATCTGCCAATATAGAAATGCAACAATCTGTACTGAATTTAAGTCCCTCAATAAACGGATCGATGGGACAATACTATCAGAGCGGAAGAAGCATTGACCGATTTACCAATCAATTCGTTCAAACCACCGTAGGAAATAGTTCCTTTCAACTACAAGGAAATTGGGTAGTATTTGCTGGCGGACAACTAAAAAACGCAGTAAAACAGTCGAAATACAATTACCAAGCCAGCGCGTTAGATTTAATTCAAAGCAAACAAAACATGGCTTTGAGTGTAAGTCTCGCCTATTTACAAGTGATGCAAGCTAGGGAGCAATTGAAAGCTGCACGAATGAATTCTGAGTCCCTCCAACAAGAATTAAAGCGCACTGAAAAGCTTCTAGCACTTGGTGCCTCAAATGAGGGCGTTGTTCTTTCTGCTCGTGCCCAATATTTTAACGCGAGATCGCAAGAAACACAAGCCTTAAACCAATATAAAAACAGGCTCTTAAACTTAAAAGGAATGTTGGTCATTCCGTTTGATGAGCCCTTTGAAATAGCCGATAATGAAGTTACGCTGCCAAGTTTAACCAACGGTGTTGTTTTGAATTCTACTTTGTTTGATAGCATATTAAACAGAAGAGCGGATTACCAAAGTTCGATGTACCGCGCAAAAGCTGCCGAAATAGGCGTTAAAATTGCCAAAGGCGCATTCACTCCTTCCCTTTCCTTGGGTGGAAGTTTAAGTACCATTTATTCCGATAATGCTAAGAGAATTTCGGGCTACACCATAACGGGTGTTCAACCCATTGGTATTGTTCAAGGCACAAACCAGATTGTGGAAGCTCCTACTTTTAATTACGAAGCTCAGACCATCGAGTTCAACAATCAAATAAAGGACAATTTTGGTCAAGCTTTTGGAGCTACGCTTTCCGTGCCCGTATTTGGACAATTGCAAACCCATAGTCAAGTAAAACGGGCTCAAGTAGCGGTCACTCAAGCACAATTGAATCAACGTCGACTCAAACAGAGCATTGTCAATGAAGTGACTTTGGCATTTCAAAATTTTGAGAATGCCAGTGCCCAATACGATGCCGCCGAACAAAACTACGAAGTACAAAAACGCAACTTAGAATTTGTGCAAAAAAGAATGGATTTAGGACAAGCAACCGTTTTTGAAATGCAAATGGCAAAAAATAACGAAGTTTCAGCTTACCAATCTTTTTTGAATGCCAAATACGAAGCTACCTTGCGCTATTTAATTATTGAAACCCTGTATTTGAACAATTTAGAGGCTCTCAACCAATTTTAAACATCAATGAAAAAGAAGAAAATATTGTGGATTGTTTTGGCAGTAGTTGCCATAATCATCGCTGCATCAGCCATTTTTAAGGGGGGCAAGGAAATTACGGAAGTAAGCACCGAAAAAGTATCCAAAAGAACCATCACTGAATTGGTGAGTGTAACGGGTAAAATCCAACCTGAAAAAGAAGTAAAAATCAGTCCTGACGTATCGGGAGAAATCACCGAGATGTTGGTTCAAGAGGGCGATTCTGTAGTTAAGGGACAATTATTATTGAGAATCAATCCTGAAATTTACGAATCCACCTTAAGCCAATTGAAGGCCAATTTAGATAATTCTCGAGCGGCTTTGGCAGGTGCTGAAGCTCAAGAATTGAGGGCAAAAACGGCTTTAGAAACCGCAAAGATCACCTTTGACAGACAGAAAAAATTGTTCGAGTCGCAAGTAATAAGTTCCCAAGAATGGGAAAATGCGCAATTGCAATTTGAGCAGGCCAAAACAGAGGCAGTTGTTAGTTCAAAAAATCGTTTGGCCTCCAGTTTCAATGTTCGCAGTTTGGAAGCTCGCTTAGATGAGGGAAGAAAAACCTTAGGTAGAACCAGCATTTATGCGCCAGCATCTGGCATTGTCACTCAAATGAACAGCGAAAAAGGGGAACGTGTTGTAGGAACTGCTCAAATGGCAGGAACTGAAATCATGCGTATTTCTAACTTAAGCAGCATGGAAGTACAAGTGAACATCAATGAGAACGATATTGTGCGTATTCATTTGGGAGATAGCGCCGACGTGAGAGTTGACGCATATCCTGATCGCGTATTTAAAGGAGTGGTTTCGGAGATTGCCAATTCAGCGAAATTCAACACGGCTCAAAACGTGAGTGAGCAAGTAACCAATTACACGGTAAAGATTCGCATTTCTCGTGAAAGCTACTCTGATTTGATTGCAAAAGGCATCAAGTCGCCCTTATTGCCGGGCATGACCGCATCGGCCGATATTAAAACCAATACGCGTTCACAAGTGGTTTCGGTGCCCATCTCGGCATTGACCACCAGAAACCCTCAATCATTCAAAAACGGAAGCAGCCCGGTGACTGAATCGAAGGCGTCTACTTGGGTTTTCAAATATGAAAAGGGCAAGGCCAAGGCCGTTAAAATTGAAGTGGGCATTCAAGACATCGATTATTTTGAGGTTTTATCGGGACTTAAAGACGGCGAAGAAATCATTGTGGAACCGAGCATGGCCATTGCAAAGACCTTGATTGATGGCGACAAAGTGAAATTGTCGAAAAAAGATAAATAATCTACTTGCGCAGAGTTTAATTTTTGATTAATTTATCGACAAATAATTGATAATATTCTTATCAATTTACTTGTTGGTATGTTGTATCATTGTCATTCCTATTTCAGTCTGCGGTACGGGCTCATGAGTCCGGAAGATATTGTGCGTTGGGCGCAGAGCCAATCGGATCTTACTCGGCAAAAGGTCAACGTGTTGCTTGCCGACATCAACAATGTAAGTGGTGTCAGCAATTTCTTTCGGGAAGCTCAGAAGCATTCAGGTGTTCGCCCTTGGGTGGGGGTTGACATCAGAAATGGCGACGAGGCCTTGTACGTTTTGGTTTCATTGTCTCAATCGGGTTTTGCAGAAATCAATGAATTTCTGAGCATCCACATCACCGAAGGAAAGTCTTTTCCGTTTGTACCGCCGCCCTTCAGAGATGTACAGGTCATTTATACGTTTTCAAAAATAGTGGGACTATCAGTCAAAGACCTTTACAAAGGGTCTTTTATTGGGGTGACGCACCGCGATTTGCGGAGGCTTCCACTGTCTACTTGGAAGAAACATCCTCAAAAACTGTTGGCTTATCACCGCGCTACTTTGCGAAACACTGACGATTGGCAGACCCACGTTTTGCTCCGATGCATTGCACACAACTGCCTCATTACCAAGCTAAAACCCACCGAAACGGGTTCTCGGCATGATTTACTGATGCCCTTGAACGAGCTTAAAAATGCCTTTGAGCCTTATGCTGGGTTATGGGCTCAGGCTGAACAACTTTTAAGTGTTTCTCCCTGGAACTTCGAGGCTGGAATATCCCAAAATAAAAAAACCTTCACCGGCGATCCCGATGAGGACTATCGCATGATGCGCGACTTGGCTTTCGAGGGACTTAAATACCGATATCCCAAGTACACGTATTCCACTACCGAAAGGCTCGAAAAGGAGATGAAGTTGATTTACGAACTCGGATTTACCTCCTACTTCTTGATCAATTGGGATATTTGTCGGTTTGCTCGGGAGCAGGGCTTTTTTTACGTGGGACGTGGAAGCGGTGCCAACAGCATGGTGGCGTATTGCCTGCGCATCACCGATGTTGACCCCATTGACTTAGACCTGTATTTTGAACGATTCATCAATCCCTATCGAAGCAGTCCACCCGACTTTGATTTGGATTTTTCTTGGCAGGACAGAGACACGGTTACCGGTTACATTCTGAATAAATATGGGCCTCACAATGCCGCATTGCTGGCCACTTACAACACGTTTCAATCAAACGCGGTGATTCGGGAATTGGGTAAAGTTTACGGGCTTCCGAAATCAGAAATTGACGCCCTTTTGGAGCGGGAGAGTTTTTACTCTCCGAAGAACTATTTGCAATTTGCGAGCACTGATTCGTCCGCCGCCGGAGGCGGCGGCATCAGAGATAAAAAGCTCGTTTACAGCACGCCCGGCATTGGGCAACGAACGCGAGAACGAACGCTCGGCCAACAGAGTTCTGAGTTTGAAATCGAAGGATTAGAATCCTTAGGGTTAAACGACAAGGAATCGGTTTATCAAGAATTGATGAGGCATGCTGGCAAGATTCACGACCTCCCCAACTATCGAAGTTTGCACGTAGGCGGCATTCTCATTACTGAAAAGCCCATATTCTATTTCTCAGCGTTAGACCTTCCTCCGAAAGGATTTCCCTCGGTGCAATTCAGCATGCTAGAAGCCGAAGACTTGGGCATTGCCAAGTTTGATATTCTCAGTCAGCGCGGCCTGGGGCACATCAAAGATGCCGTGATTTACATTAAAGAAAATCGAGGCGTTGATGTGGATGCCCACCAAATTCAAGCCTTTAAAGATGATGATCGCATTGCTCGAATGATTTCCCACGGCAATACGATGGGTTGCTTCTATGTGGAAAGTCCGGCCATGCGGCAGCTCTTGCGCAAGTTAAAATGCAAAGACTACCTTACCTTGGTGGCCGCCAGCAGCGTCATTCGTCCCGGCGTTGCCCGAAGCGGTATGATGCGGGCATTCATAGAACGACACATTGACCCCAAAAAACGAGCCGAGGGACATCCCACCATGCTGCAAATACTTCCCGAAACCTACGGAATCATGGTTTACCAAGAGGATGTGATTCGGGTGGCCAGCGAATTTGCGGGACTGGGCTTGGCTGAAAGCGACGTGTTACGCCGAGGCATGAGCGGTAAATTTCGCAGTAAGGAAGAATTCCAAAAAGTCAAAGACCAATTTTTTGCGCAAGCACACAAAAAGAAGCACCCTCCGACCCTCGTCAATGAAGTTTGGCACCAAATTGAGAGTTTTGCTGGATACAGTTTTGCCAAGGGACACAGCGCTAGTTATGCGGTTGAGAGTTATCAAAGTTTGCACTTGAAGGCCTATTATCCTCTTGAATTTTATGCGGCGGTCATCAATAATTTTGGAGGGTTTTATCGAACCGAATTTTACGTACACGCAGCTCGCATGTGCGGCGCCGATGTGCAAGCGCCTTGCGTCAACCACAGTCATTTTCTCACCAAAATTGAGGGACATACACTTTGGCTGGGCCTCGGATTGGTGCAAAGCCTAGAACACAAAGTCATTGAACGAATTATCAACCAACAATCTACAGGCCCTTTTGAAGACTTATATAACTTCAAAACTCGCTGCGAACCCGGTTTGGAGCAGATGAAAATCTTGATTCGCATTGGAGCTTTAAGGTTCACCGGAAAAACACGGAGGGCTCTTTTTTGGGAATGTCACGCCCTACACAATGAAAAGAAAAACCTCGTTCCAGCAGCTCCACTTTTTGTAGAAAAACCCAAAGAATACATCCTCCCAGATCTCGAAGACAGTTGGCTAGAAGAGGCCATTGATCAGCGAGAATTGTTGGGCTTCCCGCTTTGCAATCCCTTCAAATTATCATTGGAAGACGAGGTTCCACCTTCCAACATTCGAGGCAAACACCTTGCATCAATGTTAGGGCAAACTCTTTATCTCGAGGGATATTTAGTCACGGTAAAACCCACCAAAACATTGGGTGGCAAAGAAATGAACTTCGGCACTTGGCTAGACCGAGACGGCTATTTTTTTGACACGGTACACTTTCCGCCGGTGGTAGCCCGAAACCCTTTCAAAGGCAGAGGCATATACCGCTTATGGGGCACAGTTGTAGAAGACTTTGGCGTAGTTGCTTTAGAGGTAACCAAAATGGAAAAAATGGGAGTCAGGATTGTCTGTAGTCTGTAGTCTGTAGTCTGTAGTCTGTAGTCTGTAGTCTGTAGTCTGTAGTACGTAGTCAATAGTCTGTAGTATCGAGACTAGTGGCTAGGGGCTAGAGACGAGGGGCTAGAGACGAGGGACGAGTGACCTGAGACCCGAAACCCGAAACCCGAAACCTGAGACCCGCTACCCGCTACCCGAAACCCGAAACCCGCTACCCGAAACCCGCTACCCGCTACCCGAAACCCGAAACCCGCTACCCGAAACCCGAAACCCGAAACCCGAAACCCGCTACCTGGTACCCGCTACCTAGTACCATCCAACTCACACGTCCCGAAAAATCGGTATCTATTGCGAGCAATGAATTTGTAGATTGCTTGTCTTAAAAAGCGAGGGAATAATCTCAAGAAAAAATATAAAAATCGGAATTTGCCTCCCAAATCATAGATGATTTTCAAAATAGCATCCGATTCAAAGTAAAGTTTACCGTCTATTGAATAAACAACAGAGTCCATTTCCAAAACTTCACCCTGCAGAATCCCTTCTTGATTGGCCGATTGAAGAGACTGAAATTGAAATTTTTTGTCTTTATCGAAACGGCGAACCAATCGAATCCAGAAGTTGCACAGGTTGCAAATGCCATCAAAATATATCATGTTGGTAGTTGGTAGTTGGTAGTTGGTAGTTGGTAGTCCGAGGTCGGTGGTCGGTGGTCCGGCACCCGATACCCAATACCAGGTACCTAGTACCTAGTACCTAGTACCTAGTACCTAGTACCTAGTACCTAGTACTTGGTACTTGGTATAAATTAATGATGATGCCCGCCTGGACCGTGAACGTGACCGTGATCAAGTTCTTCTTCGGTGGCTTCGCGTACATCAATTACAACGCCTGAGAAGCTCAAAGCTTCCCCCGCTAGGGGATGATTAAAATCCATCTTAACAGTTTCATCGCCAATTTCAACAACTTTACCGTCTAATGGATTGCCCTCTTGGTCTTGCATAGGAAGTACCGCGCCAATTTGAAGAAGATCTTCGGGAACGTCTGGACCCGCAAAAATAGACTTTGGGAGTTCCAATAAATAATTAGGATCTGAAACGCCGTAACCGTCTTCAGCGCTCAATGTAAATGAAAACTCAGCACCAACGCTAAGTCCGTTCAATTGGTCGTCAAAAGCTGGGAGGGTTTGTCCGATACCGTGAATAAATAACAAGGGGTGCTCGGCAGTGGCTGAGTCAGCCAACTCTCCGTTGCTTAGCATAAGTTCGTATGCCAAACTGACAACACGATTGGGTGCGATGATTTTAGCGTCCATGATTCGAAGAACTGAAAATCTGTTGAGATATCCATAAATTGTGAATCAAAAGGACTTAAATTGTGCATAAAATCGATTAGTTTCGAATCCATAAAATGAATCCGTCTGAAGCGAAACAACGCCTTGAAAATCTGTCAAATGAGCTGCAATTGCACAACTACCGTTATTACGTGTTGGCTGAGCCCAGCATCTCAGATTTTGAGTTTGACCAACTACTGAAAGAACTGGAATACCTTGAAAATCAATTTCCTGAGTTCAAATTGGCTGATTCTCCCACACAGAAAGTTGGTGGACAAACCATTGACGGGTTTATTACCGAAAAACACAAACGAGCCATGCTCTCGTTGGGAAATACCTACAACGAAGATGAGTTGAGAGAATTTGACGAGCGGGTGAGAAATTCAACCGGCTTGAATGAGATTGAATACGTTTGCGAACTAAAAATTGATGGCTTGGCTATTTCAGTATTCTATGAAAATGGAGAACTCGTGAAAGCGGTAACCAGGGGTGATGGAATTCAGGGCGATATAGTTACCGAAAACGTAAAAACCATCAGAAACATCCCTAAAAAACTCAAAGGGAATTTTCTGCCAAGTTTTGAAGTGCGCGGTGAAATTTTCATGCACAGAAAAGGCTTCGAACGACTCAATGAACAGCGAATCCAAGCAGGAGAACCCACGTATGCCAATCCGCGAAACGTGGCCTCTGGATCCCTAAAAATTAAAGATTCTAATGAAGTAGCGAAACGCCCTCTCGATATCTTTTTGTACCAACTTTACGAAGACCAAAATACCTTTTCAAAACATTCAGATAGCATTGAGGCTGCTGGTTCTTGGGGACTTCCAGTGCCGGGAACTTCAAAAACCTGTATAGGAATAGACCAAGTAATTGAATTTCTGCATGAATGGGACAATAAAAGGCATGATTTGTCGTTCGACACCGATGGTGTTGTGATTAAGGTCAATTCAAAAAGATTGCAGGAAGAATTGGGCTTCACAGCAAAAACTCCGCGTTGGGCAATAGCTTACAAGTTTCAAACGGAGACTGCGAGTACCAAACTGCTCGGAATCACCTATCAGGTTGGCAGAACCGGTGCTATCACACCTGTTGCCGAGCTTCAGCCCGTTCAACTGTTGGGAACCACCGTAAAACGCGCTTCCCTGCACAATGCCAATGAAATGGCTCGTTTGGATATTCGGGTTGGAGATACTGTTTTTGTGGAAAAAGGGGGTGAAATCATCCCTAAAATTGTGGGTGTTGATTTGGCCTTGAGACCAAAAGACATTCCACCTCAAGCGTATATCACTCATTGCCCTGAATGCGGCAGTGAACTCACAAGACAAGAGAGCGAAGCACAACATTACTGCCCAAATGAAGACCATTGTCCGCCACAAGTGGTTGGTAAATTAGAACATTTCATAGGTCGAAAGGCCATGGATATTCAATCGGTAGGCAGTGAACTATGCGAGACACTTTATCGAAACAACTTGGTTCGCAAGCCTTCTGATTTTTACACTTTGACCATGGAAAATTTGCTAAACCTAGAACGAATGGGTGAAAAAAGTGCTCGAAACATCGTAGAAGGCATTGAAAATAGCAAAACACAACCTTTTGAACGGGTTTTGTTTGGGATGGGCATCAGGTATGTAGGAGAAACCGTTGCTAAAAAACTAGCTCAAGCTTTTGTGAATATTGACAAATTGGCTCAAGCATCGGTAGAAGAATTGATAGCCGTTGATGAAATTGGACAACGAATAGCCGAAACCGTTCATTCTTATTTCAGGCAAACAGACCATATGGCTGAAGTTCAAAAATTGAAAGGTGCGGGACTCATTTTTGAGGCGGTAATTGCAGAAAAAAAGGGACATTCCTTGAACGGAAAATCTTTTGTAATTTCTGGCGTTTTCGAAAAATACTCCCGTGATGAACTCAAAGAAATGGTTGAAAGTCATGGCGGAAAAATGGCTTCGGGGGTAACTTCCAAAACAGATTATTTGATTGCAGGATCGGGCATTGGTCCCTCGAAACTCGAAAAAGCTGAAAAATTGGGTGTACCTTTGATTTCGGAAGATCAATTGATTGAAATAATTGGCTCATCCATTGACTAAATTGGGGCAACAATCAAAATATCAAGAACTAGAGGCGACTAAAGTAGAGAATTAAAAAATGCAACAAAACGAGGTAAAATTGAGTTCCTTTAAATTGTCTTTATTGAAATTAAAGACTAAGAACGCGAGCAAACCCAAACCGTTGTCATCTTTTAAGGATGTTAAACGAGCGGTTATCTTTTTGGGCTTGCATTTATGGCAAAGAAATCAAACAGAAATATTGAATTTTAAAGCCTATTTAAAGAGCCTCGGAATTGAAAGTACCTTGGTTTTTTTATATCCCACTAAAGACCCAAAAACAGTGGCTGAAGGAACACCTGCAGACGAAATCCACTTGATTTTAAAGGACTTTTCCGGATATGGATATCCAAAATCAGAAAAAGCCCTAAAGGCAGCATCTTTGCCATCGGAGTTGTTTATCAATCTGAATTCAGTGCCTGGATATCATGAACTTGCTCTAGGCAAACTGAGCAAGGCCTATTTCAAGATTACCCCATATCAGACCATTTACAAGAATGATTATTCTATTTTGCTGAAAAGCACTCCTGATAACCTCAATGAATATTTAAAACAAATTCGAGAATTCTTTTCTCATTTAACATAACACCCATGAAAGAATTAATAGGAACAGGCACAGCCTTAATTACCCCATTTAAATCTGATTATAGCATTGATTTTAATGCCCTTGAAGCAATTGTTAATCACCAAATTGAAAACGACACCAATTATTTTGTAGTACTTGGAACCACCGGAGAAAGTGCCACTTTAAGCAAAGACGAAAAACGTCAAGTTATTGATTGCATCAAGTCTGCCAATGCAGGCAGATTACCCTTAGTTTTAGGTATTGGTGGAAATGATACCGCGAGAGTACACGAAGAATTTCAAAACACTGATTTGAACGGATTTTGTGCCATTTTATCGGTGAGCCCCTACTACAACAAACCCAACCAGGAGGGTATTTACAGACATTATAAAACCTTAGCAGACGATAGTCCATTGCCCATCATCATCTATAATGTTCCTGGTAGAACCGGATCGAACATGACGGCGGACACCCAATTGAGACTTGGATTACATCCAAATATCGTTGCTACGAAAGAAGCCTCTGGTAATATGGAACAAATCATGAAAATCATTGCTTGTAAAACTTCTGATTTCATGGTCATTAGTGGTGATGATGCATTGACTTTTCCGCTGATTGCAGCTGGTGCACAAGGAGTGATATCTGTAATAAATCACGCGTTCCCAAAAGAATTTTCAGGTATGGTTCAAACTGCCTTGAACGGCAATTTAGTGGCCGCACGTTACATGCACTATCCCTTGTTAGAAGCAGCCGTTGAAATTTTTGCCGATGGAAGTCCCGGCGGAATAAAGGTCATGTTGAACGAAATGGGGCTCTGCGAAACAACCGTTCGTCCGCCGTTATACGGTGTTAACCCTCAAGTGGAACAAAAACTACGTAAGTTGATACGATGAACCCGAATTTAAATCCCAACAAAGACCATCTGAGCAAGTCCGACAACGACATTGAAAAGGTTTTGCGCCCATCTGAGTTTGATGATTTCACGGGTCAAGAAGGGATTTTAGAGAATTTAAAAATCTTTGTACAAGCGGCCAAGTTAAGAGGTGAAGCTTTAGATCATATTTTACTTCACGGCCCTCCGGGACTTGGTAAAACCACCCTTTCGCACATTGTTGCCAATGAAATGGGGAGCTCCATGAAAATCACTAGCGGCCCTGTATTGGAAAAGCCCGGTGATCTCGCTGGTCTGCTCACGAATTTGCAAAAAGGCGATGTTCTTTTCATTGATGAAATTCACCGTTTAAGTCCTGTCGTTGAGGAATACCTTTACTCAGCCATGGAAGATTACCGAATTGATATCATGATCGATACAGGGCCTAACGCACGCAGTGTGCAAATTGAATTGGCTCCTTTTACATTGATTGGCGCAACCACACGAAGTGGTTTATTGACTTCTCCTTTGAGGGCTCGATTTGGTATCAATTGCCGCTTGCAGTATTACACTGCTGAAGTCTTGACGCAAATCGTTACCCGCAGTTCGAATATCTTACAAACACCTATTCACGAAGAAGCATCTTATGAAATTGCCCGCAGAAGCAGAGGTACTCCGCGTATTGCCAATGCACTTTTAAGAAGAACCCGTGACTTTGCTCAGATTAAGGGTGATGGAACCATTGATTTAGATATTTCACAATTTGCCCTCAATGCCCTAAATGTTGATGCTAATGGTTTGGATGAAATGGACAATCGAATACTCACTACCATCATTGATAAATTCAAAGGTGGACCCGTGGGACTTGGAACCATTGCTACCGCCGTTGGCGAGGACTCTGGAACTATTGAAGAAGTTTACGAACCCTTTTTAATCCAAGAAGGATATCTGCAACGCACGGCAAGAGGGCGAGAAGCAACGCACAAAGCATTTACTCATTTGGGTAAAATTCCAAAGCAAGGAAATTCCCTATTTTAAACCAAGAGCGCTCTTCCATGTTGCACGAGCCAAAAGTATCAGACCTAGAATCCCAAATCAAAGCAAAAGCACATGAATTAGGATTTCTGGCTTGTGGATTTGCCAAAGCAAGAAAACTCACAGAGCACGAACCTACTTTTCAAAGTTGGCTTTCAAAGGGCTTTCAAGGTGAAATGTCTTACATGGAAAGAAACCAAGAAATGCGATTGGATCCGCAGTTATTGGAACCTGGCTGCAAAACGGTAATCAGCCTGGCTTACAACTATTTCCCCCGACAACAACAACCTTCAGATGCCATTAAAATAGCCAAATATGCTTTGGGCGAAGATTATCATTACGTAGTTAAAGATAAATGTTTAGAACTCTTGCATTTTATCCAGTCTATTCATGCTCAAGTGGAAGGCCGTTGTTTTGTTGATTCTGCACCTATAATGGAAAGACAATGGGCTCAACTTGCTGGAATTGGTTGGATTGGAAAGAACTCATTAATTCTTAGAAAAGGCACTGGTAGTTTTTTCTTTTTAGCTGAAATACTCGTCAATATTGACCTAGAATCCGACCAACCCGTTACTGATCATTGCGGATCTTGCACTGCTTGCATTGACGCATGCCCTACGCAAGCCATTGTTCAGGAGGGTGTTATAGATTCTAACAGGTGTATTTCGTATCTTACCATTGAGAAAAAAACAAACCTCACCGAACAGGAAAATGAATGGCGAAAAGATTGGCTCTTTGGATGTGATATCTGCCAAGATGTTTGCCCTTGGAACCGATTTTCCGAACCACACAGT
>CAMDUE010000017.1 GCA_945877575.1 Chitinophaga pinensis | reverse complement strand
TAATTATATCCAATTGTTGAAATTAATAGGAAGTTTTGCTCATAATATTGAAAATATTAAAATTGGTACTTTTAATTAATAACAAGATATAGCATAAGCTATTTAAAAAAGCCAAATAGTAAATTTTTTTTATCAAATACTTCACCTATACGAACCTAAAAAAATGGCGGTACAATGTTTATTTGAAGCTTTGTACTTCAATCAAATTTAGTGCTTGGATAAAGTAAAGTAGCTAGAAATAGCCAGTTTCGGGTTTGCGCATACCTTGTTAATTATAATAAAAAGACACCGACACAAAAAACAACAAGAATGGACAATGATACATTACTAAAATTAATACAAGATTGGACAAACCGAGTTCCTATAATCATTCTCGGAAGTGGAGCATCTGTGCCTTTTCAACTGCCTTCTATGCAGTCACTCGGAGAACATCTAAAAAACAATATATCATTTTCAGATCCTGAAGACATTTCCCAATTCGAAGATTTCAAATCAATGCTTGAAAAAGGAAATGATTTAGAAACAACATTACATCAAGTACAATTAAGACCAACAGTCTCAGAAAAAGTGATATTCGAAACTTGGTCACTGGTTAATAAGTATGACATTGAAGCGTTTGAAAATTTACTCCAAGGAGACACAGATTTCCCATTGGCAGAATTGACAACTCATCTTTTAAATGCGGCTCAAAGAAAAGTGTCAATTGTTACAACTAATTACGACCGACTTGCAGAATATGCTGCAAGCTTTTCTAATGCTTTTATCTGTACTGGATTTACTCAAAATTTTGTTGGACATTTTTCCAAGAGCATACATCAACAAGACTTAACCAGAATAAATGGTTTTAAAGGGCAAGTGAATATCTGGAAGGTTCATGGTTCTTTGGATTGGTTCAAGTCCAATGAAGAAACTGACAAACAATTACCTCACAGGTCAACAATTCCAGCAAATTATAAACCATTAATTGTAACACCTGGACTTTCCAAATATTATGAAACGCAATTGGAGCCATTCAGGACAATTTTTACTGAAGCTGATAATGAAATTGAAAAGGCTTCTTCTTTTCTCTGCATCGGCTACGGTTTTAATGACATTCATGTTCAACCTAAATTAATTGCACAAATAAAAAGTGGAAAACCAATAATTGTAATTACAAAAAAACTAACACAAAAAACAAAGCAGTCAATAATTGATACCGGCTGTAAACAGTACATCTTGATAGAAGAAGCAAACGGCAATGACACTCGGATTTACTCATCTTCATTTACGGGAGAATTAATAATTCCGGAGGTGAATTATTGGGCACTTTCTGAATACCTCAAACTAATAAAAAACTAAAATGGCAATATTTAATTTTGACGATAGTCAGGCAATCGGAACAGTTTTTAGTGTTGATACCGCAACAGTAGTTATCAAAGTTCAAGAGTTGGAGAAACTTAGGAAACTTCATGTAAACCAACTTGTAGCAATTAAAAGTGCAAAAGCTGGGCAACATTTAATTGGGTTGATTAACAGAATAACCCGTAAGGCTTCAGATGAAGAAAACCCAGTTGAAAATGATTTAGGATTAAGTGGATTTCTTTTTACGGAGAATATCCTCAAAGTAAATCTTATTGGTACTTTACTTGACCGACATGGACGTAATGAAAACGTATTTAAACGCAATCTTGATACAGTTCCTGAAATTGAAGCACAGTGTTTTCCGATTGATGGCGAAAATATCACAAAATTCATGACTACTATATCAAGTCATGACAATTATAAAGTCCCTTTGACCATTGGGAAATACTCAATCGATGAACAAGCGCAAGCATTTTTAGATGGCGATAAATTATTTCAAAGACATGCAGTAATAGTTGGAAGTACAGGTTCAGGAAAATCATGGTGTGTTGCAAAATTAATTGAACAAATAGCTCAGCTTCCAATGGCAAACTGTATTCTTTTTGACATTCATGGAGAGTATAGTGGTATGGAATTCAATATGGACGGTTTGCAACACTTACGTGTAGCTAATCCATCTGATTTAGGAAAGACTAGAAATTTAGAGAATGATGTATTAATGCTGCCCTATTGGCTTCTTACATATGAAGAAATGCTTACAATGCTTCTTGACAGAAGCGATAGCAATGCACCAAATCAAGCAATGGTTTTCTCAAGAACTGTTTTTAGTGAAAAATTGGAATTCTTGGAAAGGATCGGTGATAGTCAATTTAAAGAGAACATAACAATTGATAGTCCAATTCCATATAATCTGGAAGCCGTTTTAAATGAATTGAAAAGATTGGATAATGAACGAGTGGCCGGTGCAACTGCTGCTGGTAGAAATGGTGATTTTAATGGAAAGTTGTCAAGATTTATTCAAAGACTTGAAGCTAAAAAGCAGGACAAACGACTTGGTTTCCTTTTCCAAATTTCTGATGACGAATTGGACATTAATTGGTTGAATAAACTATGTGAGCGATTAATGCTGGGAACCACTTCAAATCCAAAGAAAGCAGGTGTGAAAATTATTGATTTTTCTGAAGTTCCATCTGATGTCCTTCCATTAGTTATTGGATTAGTAGCAAGGCTTGTTTTTACAGTTCAACAATGGACAATTAGGGAAAACCAACATCCGATTGCTTTGCTTTGTGATGAAGCTCATCTTTATATCCCCGAAAGAACAAATCAAGATGCAGCTGCTGAATTGGGTTTAAAAAGTTTTGAAAGAATTGCAAAAGAAGGAAGAAAATATGGCGTAAGTTTGACTGTAATAAGTCAAAGACCAGCAGAAGTAAACAGAACGGTTTTAAGCCAATGTAATAACTTTATTGCATTGAGACTATCAAACGCAGAAGACCAAGCTGTAATTAAACGTTTGCTTCCTGACAATTTATCTGGATTGACAGACGTACTTCCAATTTTAGACATTGGAGAAGCTTTGGTTGTTGGTGACGCATCTTTACTTCCTACAAGAATAATAATTGATGAACCAAATATTAAACCAGAAAGTGCAACAGTAAAATTTTGGAAAGAATGGAGTACTGAAACTTCGAAACAAGATATTGCGACAGCGGTAAGTGGACTAAGAAAACAATCAAAATCGTGAAAGAATTATGCGAGCAAGATTTGAAGAAAAAACATACGAGAACTATTTCAACTCTGAATTAGCTCGACAAACTGATGTGTATTTCCCACTTGGTCAAGTTCAAGAAGGCAGTTTAGGCTTTGATAGCTCAGCTCTTTCTTCCAATAGAAGACTGTGGAGCAGATTAGGGCATCCAATTTGGTTCTATCCATCTTTTGCTGGTTTGGACTTGAGATTAATCGCTGACGAAATGGAACATTATTTGGATGTAACTTTAAATAATATACCAAATATAAAAACAAATCTATTGTTCCAATATAAAAAACCGTCGATTATAACAACTTCAATTGGTAAAGAGTGGAAGTATTGGAATGAACCTTATTATCGCTATGATATTTATAAAGATCAACAAGACCTATTAATGCACATTGATAATGAATTTGGGACTAGAGTTTTCATTGTTTATGCATCACCTGCTTTATATGATATTAACGACCTCATTACTGCTCATCTAAGTAGACAAATAATAAATATTTCTAATTTTCGCAAAGCATCAGAATTGCACAATCATCATAGAAATACCTATATTAAATCAGGTTCATTTTCAATTGCTTGCAGTGAATCTGAAAAAATTGACAACTTTGATTTAATTACAGCTATCAATTCAATTAATAATGATAATTACATTAAAGATGAAAGCAATCAAAATACTATAATTAATTTTAGTAATAAAATTATTGCTGTTTTATCTGAAAATCAATTTTATTCAATGGCATTTAAAAAACTAAATGAACAATATGAGAAAATTGAAGATTATAAACTATTTCATAGTCACTTACTCATGAGAAATTTTAGAGATTTAACAGGTGCTCAATTGTTACTAAAAATTTAAATTGAATTATAAAATTATATTAAGTTTATTAATAGAGAATTTGCGAAATTATATTTAAATACAACTATTGAAAAAATGAATTTAAATTTTGACGAAATTAGAGACGGAACTCATTTTGAGGATTTAGTAGCCGCATATTTTAAAGAACTAAAAAAAGGTAAAAAAAGCAATATATCAAACGTCAGAATAAAACAAAGCGGCGTTGGAACAGATGGAGGTAGAGATATCTTAGTTGAATTTGATCTGTACGATGAAGTGGTGGATTTTAAAAGAATATGGGTTGTTCAATGTAAATTTCATGAATCAAATATTTCAACTCTTCATATCAACTCTATTAACATACCTTCATTAATTCATTCATATAGAGCATCAGGATATTTGTTAATTTGCAAGAGTAACCCAACCTCTGGAACAACTGAACTTTTTGAGAGATTAAATGACGAATGCAAATTCAAATATCATTACGAATGTTGGACAGGCGAAGTTTTCAAAAGTAAATTAAGTGTAACTGAGAATTTACATAGACATTTCTTTCCTGCATATCACCAATTTATTGAAAATAAACGAAGATAATCAATGAAAGTATTCATATCATATTCAATCAATGATAAAGACCAGTTTATCTTAACTCTATTGTCCAGTGAATTGGTTAAAAAGGGCTTTGAGATAAGTCAAAGCGTAGACTTTCAAAAGGATGAAATTTCTTCACTTACAAAAATAAACATTTCAAAATCAGATTTGTTCATTGGGATTATTACAGGAACAGGTTATGAACAAAAGAGAATAATGCAAGAATGGCGAAGAGCTCAAATCGGGAAAGTCCCAGCCATTCTATTGGTCGAAAACACGGTTAAAGTTAGTGATAAATTCAAATTTAAATACGTGTCATTTAATAGAAAAAAACCTGAGCAAGCTATTGATGTTTTAAACGAAGAGATTTACAAATACCAATTAAAGAAGCAAAATGACACGAAAGCATTAAATTTTGTTTTAGGAACTGCTGCTTTACTTCTTGTTTTAAATTTACTAGACGACTAAATCTCCATTACCCCCCAGCATTAAACCTGCCTGTGGAAATTGCTTGACCCTTCTCAACCTGAATTATCACATCCACTTCGTGAGCGTGCTCATTCACCCCTTTGAAGTGGCCTTCTTTGGTGGTGTGGTAGATAAAAATAAACGATGTATCAGGGTGCATTTTGCGAAGTTGATCAATGGCATTCACATCCATCCCGGCCTTAGAAACGCTGTCAATAAATACGAATTGAAAATCATTCTGGTTTTCAGGAACACGGTCAGTGATATAGAGGTTTGAGTGGTGCGCCTTCAATCGTTCAACCTTTTCTTTTAGCGTATAGCCAAAACCCTCTTCAATGGCACAGTAAAGAACTTTACCATGGAGGGATGCCAGGTAGTTGGCAAAGTCCAAACACATGGTTGACTTACCCGACTTGGGAAGTCCATAAACCATGGCTGTAAATCCAACGCATGGATCACCAATTAATTCTCTATACTTACCTTGCTGTCCGCTCGTTTGAAAGTCCATGGCGTGCAATTCGCCCGAGCTCACAATCATTCCATTATCTTCTTCGTGTCCGTTTAGACTTTTTTTTTGACCAAATAAATTTTCACCCATAAGCCCAATCAATCCGTTGAGCTGCGCTTTATTGATATTCAACATCACAGAATCTCCGACAATGTAGCTTTTAAGGGTTTGGTCGGCTTCATTCAACTTATCGGCATACTTATCATTGCGCTTGATTTTACATTATTCAACTGCCTTTTTCATTCGGTTAAAAAATCATACTGCATTGCTCGCTCGCAAGACCTGCTTGGTCTTCTGAGTTGTTCGAAACCACGTTTATCCAATTTGTACTGGATATAGGAGTACATGAATTCCCAAATGGCTTTACAAGTATCAAGGGTGGAAGACCGCCTGAGTAATGGAGCGATTCGCTTGGTGTCGTCAAGGTATTTCCAAACGACTTTCTCCATTAACTCCACGGTATCGGTGACTTCACCATCCTGTATGATGACACGATCTCTCTCATCCGGAGGTGGGAAATATGGATTGAAGCGGCTACCATCACGGATCGTGCGCTTGCCACTAACAATGGTTTCGGGATGGTATGTGTCAACGAGCCTTTTCATCAGATGAGCTTTTCAGGTTCAGATTGATAAAACAGGCCATTCACATAGGTGGTGAAGTACATTTCCATAGGAATTCCCAACTGGGAAATCAGGTTCTTGCTGTTGCCCTGTTTGAAAGAGGCAATCACCAGAGGTATTTTCTTAATGAGGTTGGTAACAAGGGAGCCCAGTATCGACCAATTCAGCACTATTTCAATGGTGTCAATATTGGTTATGGTCAAGGGGCGTATTTCAATGACCTTATTTTCGGCCATGGATTGAGTAAGGAACCTGCCGTTTGAGGTGAGTACTACGACCGGTTTTGTAACCTTTACACTGTCTCGGGAAGCATTATTCACGGCCACTTCGGTTCGAAGCGACATTCCTGCTAGAGAAACATTATGAACACGGGGGTTGACGAGAGTAAGCGATGCCAAGTCAGAGACACTCTGCATTTTCAGAAGTCTGATAAGCCCATAAAGAGCCACACCGGCTAAAGCAACTCCTACAACCTTATTCATCGTCCTGTGATTTGTATTGGGCGCACTTATCGCTAATCTTAGCGGATAGTTTGTCGAGAACCTTTTTTACCACGTAGCCGACCCCGGCAGAGGCAGCGGCATAGATCATCACATTTGCTAATGATCCAAAAGTGATCGCCATCATCACGGGCTTCACGGAAACAGCTTTCACAATACCGCCAATCATTCCTGAGACAGTCGTTACAGCTCCAGTATCTAGTGAGTTATTCATTAATCTTGCCTTTTGACCAGACAAGATTCCGTATTAAAATTTAGAGGGAGTTGGCGGTTGTAAATTGAAGTGGCCCGTTGTCAACCAAAGTAAATATTTCCCTTTTTTTGATTATTTTTTTGGCGATTATAAGTGAAATATTGTTTCGCTTAAAGACCGCACTTAACCTAATAAGCGCCTTATCCTCTTGCATATATTGTAGTTGGACGTCATTCTAGAACACCCCACAAACGGACAAAACAGCCAAACAAAAACGAAAATTTGAAATAAAGTTGCAAAATTCAAATTGTGATGTATCTTTGCAGTCCAATTCAAAAAGACAATAAAAGACATGTTAATAGAATTCAGCATAGAGAATTTTCTTTCATTTAAAGACCTAACAACACTTTCAATGGTGGCTGCCAAGTCTTTTAAGGAACATCCAGAAACCCATATTATTGAGACAGGAAGCAATCTCAATCTCTTAAAATCTGCAGTGGTTTACGGTAACAATGCAAGCGGTAAGAGTAACTTTCTTGAAGCTATGGGTTTCATGAAGCAAACTGTTTTGAACTCTTTCAGAGATGCGTTAATGGAGAATAGCGAAAGAAAATTCCCATTGGAAAAATTTGCACTTAACACAAAGACAGAAAAAGAAACCAGCTTTTTTGAAATTTCTTTTATTCAAAAAGAAACTAAGTATCGATACGGATTTGAAATTGACTACGACAAAATAGTATCCGAATGGCTTTTTCATACAACTAGCAAAGAAGTCTATCTATTCAAAAGAGACCAACAAAAGATTGAGATAAATAAATCCGCTTTTAAAGAAGGACTGGGAAAAGAAGAAGATGTAAAAGAGAATGTTTTATTTCTTTCCCTTTTAGCCACTTTAGGCAAAGAGACTTCTACAAATATTGTGGACTGGTTCAAAAAATTCAATTTCGTGAATGGTATTCATGATCGTGGACACAAAAGATACACTATTGACAAATTAAAATCAGATAAACAGTTTTTTAATTGGGTTCTACATTTCGTCAAATACTTAGAGATATCCAATCTTTCAACAACGGAAGAAGATGTTAACGAAATAGACCTTGAAACGTTAAGAGATAAAGAGAAAGACGAAGAAATAATAAATCTTCTTACTAGTATTCAGAAAATACAGTCAAAGCAACCCAAAAGAGACCAACTCATTACTTTTCATAGAAAATACGATGAGAACAATATTTTAGTTGATACTGTTCCATTCAACTTTGATAAGCAGGAATCCGAAGGAACTAAAAAACTTCTATACTTACTCGGTCCTTGGTATGATACACTTCAAAACGGAAAAGTATTAATCATAGACGAGCTTGACTCTAGATTACATAGTCATTTAACCATGCGACTTCTTGACTTCTTTCACAAGTTTAACAAGAGTAAAGCCCAGTTAATTTGTGCTGTTCATGACATTTCCTTGCTAAACAAAGAGACATTTAGAAGAGATCAAATTTGGTTTGTAGAAAAAAATCAGTTCGGAGCTTCCGAGTTATTTTCTTTAGCTGACTTTAAAACAGATAAAGTCAGAAACAAATCCGCATTTGACAAAAATTACTTTGAAGGCAAATACGGAGCAATTCCATACTTTGACATTGATGAAAAATTAAACGATTTACTCTATGGCAAGAGGGAAGCAGAACAAGTTTAATGAAAGGAATGCTGCTTCCTACAAAAGAGAAGTTAAAAGCATTGATTTACGTCTAGGTCATAGAGAACGATTTATTGTCATAAGTTTCAAAGATTTTGATAGTAATCAAGGTCAATCGTTTGAGCTTTGGGAAGGAGAAAATTTACTTGCATTAGCTATTAGAAAAATTCAGGGTGTTTGTGGACTAACCAGAATTGAAGCAACCCGACAACAAATTATCAAAGAATATCCTAAAGGAACATTTCCTGATAAATCAGATTTTTATCACCCAAAACATATTCCAGAAGACATTGCGTGGTGTTCTATGCACATTCAAGGAAAAGAGTGTGTAATAGGATATTTTGAAGACAATGTATTTTATGTTGTGTTTCTTGACAAAGACCATAGGTTTTGGATAACCGAAAAGAAAAACACTTGACAGAATGAAAGGAACAAATGCCCAATACGGGTTTGGCGGGGTGATGGCAAACATGGAGCTTTGTGGTTCTATTCAAGTTCTGTTTAGGTTGACCGTTTTGTGCTCCGAAACCCACCCGAACGCAAAGCCCGAAAACGTTAGGTGCAATTATAGCGGACAAACTAATATATATAAATAAACAAACTAAAAGATAAAAATATATGTGGCCAAGAAATAGATATACAGGTGTCCATGGAGGACTATACACAGGAGTTGGCGGAGGACTTTATACTGGTATTGGAGGCGGGGCTTATACCGGTGTTGGTGGTGGAATGTATACAGGCGTTGGTGGTGGAATGTACACTGGTGTAGGTGGTGGATTATATACAGGTGTTGGCGGTGGACTATACACAGGTGCAGGTGGAGGACTTTATACCGGCGTTGGTGGCGGACTTTACACAGGTGTTGGAGGTGGACTTTATAAAGGTGTTAGCGGTGGTCTTTACACTGGTGCAGACGCAAATCCATTTATGAGTAATTGGCCACCACCAAGAGTATTAATTGCAGAACTACAAAAAAGAAGAATGCACGACATCGTTGAATATATGTTAAGACACGGCTTTTTAGATAATTGCTAACCTTCCAAGGACAGATTAAAAATGGTAAAGAAAATATGGACAGACCCGGTCTGGAGTAAAGTTATTTCAGTAGGCATTATTGGTTTGCTGACCCTTGGCTATACAAAATTTGTTAGCGTAACAGAAAAAGTAACGTATAGAGAGGCCTTTAATAAAATACTTGAAATAAAAATTGAAGTTATTTACGTTGTTCTTGCACTTGTCGCTTATTGGGTTTTAAAATTTGCGTACAGAAAACTAATTAAAAAGGAAAAAGCGTACTACTCTTCAAAACAACAAAAACTTCGCTCATTAAACAAGACAACTGACCCAAATACTGGTATTCTATTTAAATGGAGTGTATTCTTTGACTATGAAACTCCATTTATTTCGGACTTGACAGCATTCTGTACTAAACATGGTGATACACCAATTAGATTTCTGGGAGACAGTTGTTCAATACAGGGTTGCGAAAATTCAATACAAAGAATAGACAGGCTTGCTGTAAAAAACCTTATTGAATCAGACCTAATCGACAGATGGGAAAAGATAAAATAACTGCACCTAACATGGTTTTTGCTTCAGGCGGGTTGATGTGCAAACATGGAGCTTTGTGCTTTAATTCAAGTTTTGTGCAGATTGACAGTTTTGTGCTCCGAAACCCGCCCGAAGGCTAAGCTCGAAATCTATAAACACACTCGTAATAACAAAATACAATGACAGAGCAAGATTATATAAAAACAAGAATTGATGACCAAATTACTTGGTATAGTAACAAGGCCACAACCAATAAATTATTGAACCATTGGACTAAGGGGTTAATAATTGTGTTTTCTGCAACAATTCCTTTAGTAGCTGGGCTTGAATTTTGTTCTGAAGTTAAAAACATTACGCTTGGAATACTTGGTTCATTAATAGCTATTTTATCTGGTTTATCAGGTCTTTTAAAGTTTCAAGAAAAATGGACGGAGTATAGGACAACTTCAGAAACATTAAAACACGAGAAAATTCTCTTTCAAACTAAAACTGGTCCTTACAGTGAAGATCAAGAGCCTTTTAAACTATTAGTAACCCGTACAGAGAACTTGGTAAGTAAAGAACACTCCGCTTGGAGCCAATATATCAATAAACAAATTTGACAACCATGCCAGAATTAAAAACATACGATTTGTTCCTTAGCCACGCATGGCGCTATAATGACGACTACTATCGATTAGAAAAAATGTTAAAAGAAGCTCCATTATTTAAGTGGAGAAACTATAGCGTTCCAATGCACGATCCACTCATTGATCCAAGTACACCTACAGGAAAAACAAAACTAACCGAGCTGTTGAACAGACAAGTTAGACCTGCTAATTGTGTTATTATACTTGGTGGCATGTATGCAGCATATAGTGAATGGATAATTAAAGAAATAAAACTTGCGCAAGACCTAAAAAAACCAATAGTTGGCATCTATCCATGGGGTCAGCAAAATATTCCAGTTGCAATACAGAATGCCGCAAACGAACTTGTAAGATGGAATACAAGTTCCATTATTTCAGCAATTAGAAGGAATTCATTATGATAAAATTGGTAGGTGGTAATTGGCTATTTCGTTGTGCGGTATAATATTAAGGTTCTCCAAAAACTTCAATAATCAATTTCACTTGGTTCGGCGTTAATAGTTTCTTTTTAGGCTTAAATCCCATTTTCGTCAATTGACTTTTAAGTTTCTCATTCCCCCGAATCCATCTACCCAACTGCGCACTAGCACTTTTCTTTGTGCTGTTGGGAAAGTAGAGCATTGCAAGCTCACAGTAGCTGTATGATCGAATTACAAATTCTTTTTCCATTTCATTTTTGTTCGTAAGTGTTCACAAAAAAGCCCCGGTCATCCCGGGGCTTCGTTTTAATTCGCTAGTGCTAATCTGGTTCCTAATCTTCGCGAGAGCAGCTCCATGTCCTCGCCAACCTTTTGGTCGACGATTCGGGCATAGTGCTGGGTACTGTTGATGTTTTTATGTCCAAGCATCTTACTCACTGTCTCAATGGGTACGCCATTCATCATGGTTACGGTTGTAGCAAAGGTGTGCCGTGCCACGTGGAAGGATAAGGTCTTGGAGATTCCGCACAGGTCGGCTAGTTCTTTCAGGTACGCATTGATCTTCTGATTGGTCAGAATCGGAATAACCGTATCCTCAGGATTCAAAGCTTCCAGGTTGCAATACTTCCGAATGATTTCCATGGGGACATTCAACAAAGGGATGTTAGCTCTACCTCCGGTCTTTTGACGGCGCGTGCGAATCCAATACTTCTCCTCGTGATACTCAATCTCGCATTTGCGGAGTTGTTTTACATCGATGTAGGCTAACCCAGTGAAGCATGAGAACACAAAGAAATCACGCACACGGATCAATCGCTCGAAAGGGGAGTTGAATTCCATTAGACTTTTCAATTCATCCTCGGTCAAATAGGGTCGAACTACTTCCTTCATGCCCAAACTGATTCCGGAGAAGGGATCCTTCAACAACCAGCCGTGCCTGATGGCCATGGTGGTAACCTTCTTAACGTTCTGCAAGAATTTGTTGGAGGTATTGTGGTTACAACCTTTCTCAGTTTTCAAGTAGAGTGCAAACTGGGTAATCATATAATGATCCACGGCTTTGAGGGATACATCATCTGACCGGTAGTTCTTGATGAGGAAACTCTGGAAGTGGTTACGAGCTGTGGTGTTCTTTTGGTAGGTTGAATAGGTAGTCTCCTTACCAATCAGTGATTTCAAGCTAGCGATATAATCATCCCAGACCTCGATAATCATTTTGACCTTGGCATTGTTGATGCCCAGGATGGCATCCCGAAGGTCGGTAGACAGGACTTCCTCCTTTTGCATCAGGAGGTCGTTGTACTTCTGATGGGCACGAACGCGAACCGCTTCCAGGTAGTCATTAAAGACCTTGGCCACGGTAGTACGGCCTTTCATTTGATACCTCACTGGATCCCATTGATCGGGTTCAATGAAGCGTTTTAATCTCAGTGCCACAGCATCACCATTGATGGTAATACGGAGCATCACGGGGCATTCCCCGTTCTTCTTTGCTTTTGTCCGGTTGATGTAGAACACCAGACTGAATGTTGATTTTGACGACATAAGGCGCAATTGTGTTTAATTGTGCCCCCCATTTTGATTACAAAACTACGTTTACCCCTCGGCTAAATCAAGCTTATCTTGTTGATTTTCAGTCCTATTATGTTCGTATCTGTTCGTTTGCGTGTGACCCCTTTTGCGTTTTTAAAAAAGGGTCACGAGTAGGAAACCTAATCGACGTACAAACGCGAACATTTTCGGAAAGTAAAGAACAAAAAAAAGTGTGTAAATCAACGACTTACACACTTTTCGAACAGTTGCGAACTGTACTCAGCGGAGAGAGAGGGATTCGAACCCCCGGACCTTTAACAGTCAACGGTTTTCAAGACCGCCGCATTCGACCGCTCTGCCATCTCTCCTTTCCTTCAAAAGGACTGCAAAAATACAATCCTTTTCTACCTTTTGCAAATAATAATTCAAAAATATTCAAAAACAGATATCAGCTCTCAACCGTCAGCACACAGCATACAGCCGGCAGCCATCAGCCGAAAGCTGAAAACCGACCACCGACCACCGCCAGCCGAACACTGTTAGCTGACAGCCGCCAGTTGAAAACCGACCACCGAAATCAGAAAACCGATAATTATCTTTGCCCCAACATGAATCCCGTTGCTTACAATCAAACCTTTCAGAATGTTGAATTCAATGCGCAGTCATTTGAAATTGGGGAATATGAAGCCTGCGTCTTCGAAAATTGCGACTTTGTGAATCTCAATCTGTATGGCGCTCAATTTACTGATTGTGAGTTTTTTAAGTGTAATTTAAGCGGTGCGAAAGTCAATGGGGCTGCATTTCGAGATGCCCGATTCTCCGATTGTAAATTGATGGGCGTGCAGTTTACCCTGCACAACGACAAACTTTTTCAAGCTCAATTCGAAAACTGCAATTTACAGCTGTCTGCCTTTCCAAAGATGTCCCTCAAAAAAATGCAGTTTCTGCAATGCAACCTGAGAGAGGTGGATTTTACCTTCGCTGAACTTACCGAGGCTTCTTTCGAGGGATGTGATTTGCTCGGCGCTACTTTTGTGGACTGCAACCTGGAAAAGGCCGACTTCCGAAACGCCGTGAACGTTGCGCTAGACCCTGATCAAAATAGGATTAAAAAGGCCAAATTCTCCCAATACGGACTCGCGGGATTGCTGCAGAAATACCAAATTGAGGTATCCTGAGGTCTTAGTTGAGGTTCAGTAAGGAGAAAATACCCGTTAGAAATATCATGCCCAAGACAATCATTTTGAATTTGTCTTCGGATATTTTAGATAAGATTTTCTTTCCAATTAGCGTGCCTAAAATGCTTACAACCAACAACAAAGGAATTAAGTAGAGGTCGTGCTTGTGAACGTATCCGTTGGATGTGTAAACCACCGCGCGAGAAGCATCGATGGCCAAATCAATGATGGCCGATGTGGCAATAAACACCTCAATACGAAGTTGATACGATGCCAAAGTCAATCCCCGAATGGCGCCACCGGTACCCAAAAGTCCGGCTGCAAGTCCAGAGAAAACCCCACCCAAAAGAGAGTTTCTTCGAGAGGGTTCAATCTTCATGTTTCGGTTGAGGAAGAAAAAAACGCTTATAACTATTAAAAATACGCCAAGAATTTTCTCTAAAATATCGGTATTTGCAAATTGGCTGAGGTAGGCGCCAATGACTACAAAAACCACGGCAGGAATGCCTACCCACAAAATGATGTTCTTATCAAAACCATGCCTAAACAGAGCAATTTTGGTCAAATTACTGCTAACATGAAACAGGGCAGTGATTCCCAAAACCGAATGAAAATCCAAAAAATAAGCTGCAATAGGCACAAAAAACAGGGAAGACCCGAAGCCGCCCACGGTACCTAAAATTTCAGCAACAAATGCTGATGTGATGAATGCGTATATTTTATCTGGGGGCATGGGTACTTGGTCCTTGGTCTTTGGTTTTTGGTCTTTGGTTTTTGGTCTTTGGTCTTTGGTCTTTAGCTGTTGGCTATTAGCAATTGGCTATTAGCAATTGGCTGCCCGCTGATCACCGCTCCCCGCTGTCCGCTGAGAGCTGAGAGCTGAAAGCTGTCCGCTGAGAGCTGAAAGCTGTCCGCTGAAAGCTGATCACAACTTCCCCGCCAACACCCTCGATACCACGTTGCGGTATGATTTGCCTTGGAAATGGCCTACCCACTGGATGCCGTAGGCGGCGTTGGTCAAGAAGATTTCGTCGGCGCCGTTCAAGTCTATTTCTAATAAGGGGCGTTCAGCCACTTCGTAGCCGTAGTCGCGGGCCAGTTGTAAAACGATTTTGCGCATCACCCCGTCAACGCAGAATTCGTCTAGGGGAGGAGTGATGATGAAATCGCCAATGACTGCGAATAGGTTGCTCGACATGGTTTCGCTGACACGGCTGGAGTCGTTGAAGATGATTACGTCATCTACGTCGGTTTCTTTGGCGTGGAGTCCGGCCATCACGTAAATGAGGGCGGAAGTGGTTTTTAAAAAGCTGGTATAATTGGAGTTTTTGGTGAGCTCCTTGAAACTTCCCAAAGTGAGTCCTTCGGTGTTGAGCGGATATCCTTCGTAATCCAACTCGTAAATTTCACAAATGCTGCGCGTGATGGGATTCTTGGGACGGTAGAAACCGTCTGCTTCGCGGTAAAATCCCAAGCGAATTCGGGCTGAAGAAATGCCTTTCATCATGCAATATTTGGTGATGGTATGTTCTAAGGTTTCGAAAGAAACTTCGGGATCGGGCATTTTGAGGAGCCTGAGCGACTTTTCGGTACGCTGTTGGTGTAGGTAAGCATGCTGCAAACGTCCCCCGAAAAAACGCATGGTTTCAAAGAAGCCGTCGCCGTATTTGAATAAACGCGAAGACCAATCGAGTCCTTCCTTGGGCAATTCGCCGTCGATGAGAAAATGTCCAATCATATTAGGTTATTTTCTGCGGGCAATTTCGTCTCTGATGCGGGCCGCTTTGATGTAGTCTTCGTTGTTGATGGCCTCTTCGAGCATGATTTCCAGTTCTTCTAAGTCAATGTTGGCGAAAGGATTGTCGCTGCTGCTGTGCGACTTGGGTATGCTGGGTTCATTGTCGCTGCGCGATGGAGATGGCTCATCGGTGAGGGGTTCGTCATCTGAATATCCAGCCTCATCAATGATGGTTTGAAGCACAAAAATGGGCGATTTGAATTTCATGGCCATGGCAATGGCATCAGATGTGCGCGAATCTATGGCCATTTGTTCACCGTCTCTCACAAAATAAATGGTAGAGTAGTAGATGCCTTCCTCCAAACGCTCAATGCACACTTCGTTGATGCCTATTTCGTATTGACGTAAGGTGCTGGAAAACAAGTCGTGTGTGAGCGGTCTGCTCGACTGAATGTTCTCCATTTCCATGGCAATAGATTGGGCCTCTAGGGCGCCAATAAGCACCGGAAGTTGAACTTGTAAGCTCGGATTGTGCAGAACAAGGGTATAGGCTCCATGAGAGTGCGCAGGAAGGATGTTTTTGATGAAGACCTCTACCTTGCGCATGAATTAGTTTTTAAGGGCAGAAATTAATTGTGGCAACACTTCAAAAGCGTCTCCCACAATACCGTAATCAGCGGCTTTGAAGAAAGGCGCTTCGGGATCTTTATTGATGGCTACGATGGTTTTACTTGAGCTTACGCCCGCCAAATGTTGAATGGCCCCAGAAATTCCGATGGCTACATACAAATTGGGTTTGATGGTGATACCCGTTTGTCCAACGTGCTCAGAATGCGGTCTCCATCCCATGTCGCTCACAGGCTTAGAACAAGCGGTTGCGGCGCCCATAAGGTCTGCCAATTCTTCCACCATGTTCCAGTGTTCTGGACCTTTCATTCCGCGTCCAGCAGAAACCACAATCTCAGCTTCGGTGAGCGGAATTTTGCCCGTCACTTTGTCAGATGCGGTGATTTTTACGGGGGACGTTGAAGCGTTTACAGACAAAGAATCTACTGCGCAAGCAGATCCGTCGGTAGTCAAATCAAAAGAGTTGGGGGTTAATGCCAACACTTTGGTATTGTTTTTAAGTTCGGTGTAAGCGAAAGCTTTTCCGGAGAAAACGCCTCTCTTCACTTGAAATCCGTTTGCGGTTTCAGGCAAAGAAATGACGTTGGTGGCCAAAGAAGCGCCCAACGAAACCGCTACGCGAGGAGCCAATGATTTACCAACATACGAGTTGGAAATCACCACTACTTGAGCGTTCAATTGTTGACATGCCTGGCTCACAGCTGAGCTGCAGCTGTCTGCTACAAATGCATCCGAAAGGTTCAATGAAACCACTTTGTCAGCGCCGTATGTCCCTAAGTCACCGCTGTTAGATAAGGTTTGCAAAGTCAATGCAATGCACTCGGTACCCAATTGAGCAGCTACTTTTTTACCGTAACCGATAGCTTCTAATGAGGCTTTTTTATACTGTTGGTTGTCGATTTCTGCGAAAACTACTACTGCCATAATTATATGATTTTAAGGTCGTTGCGTAAAATGTTGATCAATTCTGCTGCGTTATTGGCTTCAATAAGTTTCACGCCGCTTTTAGCTGCTGGAGTTTCGTATTGGTTGTAATGGGTGCTGCTTGCAGCGTCTTTGGGAGCTAAAACGGTCAAAGGCTTGGTTCTAGCGGCCATGATTCCTCTCATGTTGGGAATGCGAGGTTCGCAAAGGTCTTTTTGTGCTGATGCCACCACTGGACCTGCTGTTTCTAGAGATTCTCTTCCTCCGTCGATGTCTCTCACAAATTTGAAAACACCTCCTTCAAAATCAATCTTAGTTACTACATTTACCGATGGAATGTTCAACAAAGCGCCCAAAAGTCCGCAAACTGCACCACCGTTATAATCAATACTTTCGCGGCCGGTCAATATCAAGTCATAGCCTTGAGCGATGTTCGCTACTTGTTCTGCAACAAATTGTGCATCAAAGGCTTGGCTATCAATACGAATGGCTTCGTTCACACCCATACTGAGGGCTTTACGAATGCTGGGTTCGTTTTCAGCGGTACCTACGTGAACCACCGTTACGGTGCCGTTATTGGCTTCCGCCAATTCAAGTCCGCGGGTGATGGCCAATTCATCGTAAGGATTAATGATGTATTGCACGCCAGCAGTGTTGAAGGCGGTGTTATTGTCGGTGAACGTGATTTTTGTAGTGGTGTCTGGGACAACACTCATGCAGACTAAAACTTTCATTTCGAAATGAATTTACCGCAAAAATACAAAAAAAATAAGGCAAATTTGAAGCCATGAGTTTTTATCATTTCATTGCCATCGGCGGAGCCGTGATGCACAACCTTGCTTTGGAACTTTCAGCCCTTGGAAACAAGGTCACTGGCAGCGACGATGAAATCTTTGATCCTGCCCGAACTCGCCTGCAAAATGCGGGTATTTTTCCATCGGAATTGGGTTGGTTTCCCGAGAAAATATCCCCCGAAATCAACGCCATCATCCTCGGAATGCACGCCCGCGCTGACAACCCCGAACTCATCAAGGCCAAAGAACTGGGCCTGAAAATTTATTCGTTCCCAGAATTTATTTACGAACATTCGCGCAATAAAAAGCGCGTCGCGATAGCGGGCAGCCACGGAAAAACCACCTCCACGGCCATGCTCATGCACATTCTCAAATGCAACAATCTAGATTTTGACTACCTGGTGGGCTCTTTGATTGACGGTTATGACCGCATGGTAAAACTCTCTGATGCCCCGCTGATCATCATAGAAGGTGACGAATATTTGACTTCGCCCCTAGATCGCCGTCCCAAATTTCTGCATTACCACCCCCATTTGGCCATGATTACGGGCATTGCTTGGGATCACATCAATGTTTTTCCCACCTTTGACGAATATGTGCATCAGTTTCAACTCTTCTCCGACACCGTTTTGGAGCGCGGATTTCTTTTTCGGGGGATAGATGCTCAGCAACTCAATTTGAGCACCTCATCGGCCCATTGGACCACCTACGATGCCCCTTCCAACCACGAACGACGGACTTTTCCCTTCTTCGGACAGCACAACCTCCAAAACGCAGCCGGAGTGGTTTCTATCGCCGAATCGCTGGGCATTTCTTCATCAGATGCTTGGGATGCGCTCACCACGTTCCCTGGTACCGCCAAACGCTTGGAAAAAATCAAAGAAACCGAAAATCTCGTAGTTTACCGCGACTTTGCGCACGCTCCCTCCAAGGTAAAAGCCACGGTTTCAGCGGTACGCGAGCAATATCCCCACCACCGTTTCATTGCCCTTTTCGAACTCCACACGTTTTCGAGTCTCATGCCCGAATTCATGGCCCAGTACGCAGGCTGTTTTGAAGGTGCAGACCTCCTCAAAGTCGTCTACGATCCTCACGTCTTCGAACTCAAGAAAATGGACATTCCCAGCGCATCCACCATCGAATCCCGCCTCCAAGTCGCTCCCGGCACAGCCATCTCCACCTTGGCCGCCATCGAATCAGCCTTATCAGATTGGTTGTCAGAAGATTCCCAACCAACGGTGTTATTGTTGATGTCGAGTGGGGTTTTTATGGGACTCACGCTTCGCTAGGACTCACGCTTCGCGGGGACTTTTGCATTGCGGGGACTTGCGCTTCGCTAGGACTTGCGCTTCACGGGGACTGTGGGACTATGGGTGGATTTTAGTAATAAGTGAGAATTACAAATTGAACATTTGCGATTTTTGCCAAGGTTTTGAATTTAGGTTGGTTCAACTTTGTGGAGTATGACAAAATTCAAAGAATTAGAGGTTTGGCAGCGGGCGATTGATTTTAATATGAAATTAATTGAATTGATGAAAGAGTTACCCAAATCAGAACTTTACTCACTTCAGGATCAATGTAAAAGAGCATCAGTGTCTATTTCGTCTAATATTGCGGAAGTTGGCTTGAGAGGATAATATCTTAATATTTTACACTTCATATTTAGTTAGTTTTTAATTAATAATTTGGCTGCGATTGAGTAATTGTTTAATTGACTTCATAGTGCTAACGCAAAATTTGTTTGTATTTAGATAAATTTTAATAGTGAAATTAATTTCCATCATGAATAAAATATTGGGGGAATAAATAGAATGAATTAAAAACGTTTAAATTTTTAGTTATATGTAACTACAAAAACGTTTGATATAAGTATCATTTTTGAAAAATGAAAAAAATAATTATTCTCAGCACGATTGTTCTAACTTTCTGTATTCCAATTAAAGTAACTTCTCAAGTTAAAATAATGAAAAGTGGTCGAGTTGCCATAGGTTCTAACAATATCGACTCTGTCTACAAAGCTGAAATAAATGGGTCAAATTATTGTGCATTAAGTTTAGTTAATAATCATAATCATGATTATCAATGGAGTATGATTTCTAGTGTAAATCGTGCATTAACAAAATGTTATATTGTTGGATATGATACCAGTCATACATTTTTTGTTTTGGGAAAAGGTCAAATATATTGTAAGGATGGGTTGATTGCGGATAATGTTATAAAAGCTAATAATGGGATGGATGTGTTGGGTAACGTGAATATATCTGCTGATTTGTTTGTAGGTAAAAGTTTTACCTCAAACGGAGTGATAAAAAGTACTAAGGCAATTAAAGGGCCGAATGTTTTTACAAGGGTTGCAAATTGGTTTCTCAGTGATTCATCCAAAAAAATGGATATATTACCTATCTCTGAAGCGCTTGACAAATTAACGCAACTCAGTGGATATAATTATAAACTAAAACCGGATAGTACTATTATTCAATCGGATAGTTCATTGAATAATCGATATATAGGATTTATAGCCCAAGACTTAATAAATATATTGCCTGAGGTAGTATGCTACAACAACGATGATAGTTCATATTACGTAAATTACGGCCATATAACAGCATTAATTGTTGAAGGGATAAAGGAATTAAAAAATACTAATGATTCATTAAGTAGTTTGATTGCTAATTTGAATACTTTAATTAGTAATCACGAAGTTCAAATTCAAACAATAAGCAATTCTTTATCAGATCTACAAAATCGTTTAGATATTTGTTGCCCACCAACACCATTTGGTAGTCCAAATGCTGATAAAATTTTAATTAAAAAGGATTTATTGGACTTTTCTATTAATCCAAATCCATTTACAAATTCCACGATTGTTACGATTATGGGAATGACAGAAAATGAAGATGTTAAATTAGTTATTTCTGATCTATCTGGTAAGACAATTTCTAAGATTAAGATTGAAAATTTGAATGAAGTAATAGAAATAAAAGGTGAATTTTTACAAGAAGGAATGTATTATTTCACATTGTTAAATAATAATAGAATAATAACCTCAAAAAAGATATTCCATGAAAAATAAAAAATGGTATGTGTTGATGTTAATTTGGAATATTGCTCTAGTGAATTTGACTAGCGGTCAAACTCCATATTCAAATCGAAATTGGAAATTAGATTTTGATAGAAGTAACGAGTTTGATTTTAATTTAGGAAAAAATATTCCGTTAGACTCACAAATGATTTATTTTAATGGATCAGAAAATAATTATCATAGTCCTGTTGGTTGGATTAATAAATACACTCTTTATGATGAATTTTACAAAATTGATTCTTTGAAATTTGGAGATACTATTAATTATATTGCATTAAAAAATGATACGGGAAATTTGAAATTAACAAGTACGGGAGCATTAAAGTTCATTATTAAAAAACACCCGAATAGAATTAATCGGACTTACTATAAAGTTGACTGGGCTGGGTTATCAAAGAATAATTGGAAAGATATTGAACTATTTATTACTGATAGCTTGACTCGCGATTTTCAATATTCGACTTCGAATATTGAATGTAATTCGTTTACGAAAATACCTTTTTTCTTAGAAATATCTGTTAAAATTCCTTCAGAGAATCATTCAGGGAGCCAATTTAATTGTTTTAATTATGGTGATAGAGCTTTGACAAAAGATCATCAACCGCCTGGATATATTGACACCCTGATTCATAGCGAAATTGATTTATTTGAATATTCAGGAACAGATGAACTATTTACGCACAATGTACATTTTAAATCTACAGACAATATACATTATGCTTTGAATAATACAAATATTGAGCAAAATGAAGCTAATAATATTAACTTTAGGGATTTAAATTGGGTGGAATATTCTAATGTAAAAAATCAATTACCTATGGATACTTTCCAAAAAAATGGTTTTCATAAATATGGAATGGAAGTAACAAAATCGTATATAGCATATTATGTTGATGATATTCAAGTTGATTTTGTATATATACCAGGAGATTTGATAAATTCAGGCCAGTATTTTCCAAATAATAAATATACAAAGCCACGAATGGCAGATCATATGAGCATCGAAATAGGGGCTTTAGCTGGAAGCGGTTTTAGAACTGCAGATACACCTTTAGTTAATACAGTTTTTCCAATAGAATATGAGGTTGACTATATTCGCTATTATTCACTTGACCCAAATTTATTAATGTCAAGTAATTCACTCATAGCCACCAATTACGATTTAAGTCAGCATGATGAAAGAATTTATAAAAATATAAATTTAGGTAGTATATTCAATATTAATACTGTTGGTTTTAAAAGTGGGAGTAATAGCACAACTATTCGGGCGACAGAGTACATATTACTGAATGATGGTTTTTTTATTGACAATGGACAAGAAATATACATAATAGATACATTCACGGATAATGAATAAAAGATCTCTGACATAATAATATCACATATTTGAAAAATATTATGTAATATATTCAAAATCTTTAAACCAAATACAACATATAAAATTATTAAACTTAATAATGAAAAAGATATTTTTAATCCTCATATTACTTAATATTCGACTCACCTTTGCTCAGCAGGATTCTGTTTATGAATATGGGCACATTAAGTCAGATATAGCGGTTGGATTTTGGACTTGTAAATACTTTAATGATACCCATTTGATTGACGTATCTCCAAATTTGAATCACGGCAATATTTTTGGATGTCAACATGTTAATGGGCGAAGAAGTCGTTTGATCATTGACGAACAAAACTGGAAATCGCATATTGATACTACCGGTGAAGAACGAATGTGTTTAAATTTAAATGGCGGCTTTGTTAAAGTAGGTGGAATTTGCTTTGATTGTGATTTTTTTAAAGATAGCTTTCATATCAATGATTTTACATTTTCATTTTGGGCAAAAAGAGACCCCGATTCTCATGGAATTCTCTTAGATTTTGGAAGCGATCAGGAAAATCACCGATGGATTATTTATAACTCACTTAAATATTCAGATAATAATGACTCAATGCATTTTTCTTTAATTAATAATAATCAAACTGTATTTGATTTTCAGATTTTCTTTCCTGAAAATGAATGGAATTTATATGCTGTTCAATACGAGGAAGAAAATTCACAACTTTATTTTTCCCGAACAGTAAGTAGCAATTACGTTGATGTTGTTAAACCAGCTATATTAAATTCATTAGATAATTTTCATTTTGGTTATGCTGGTTCCATGATTTTAGGGAAAAGGAAGTATGACAGCATGGCAAATAACAATGGCCTTTTTATTGATGATATTGGTTTTTGGGGACAGATTATTGACTTGAACCTCCTTCAAGATTATGGCTTAAATGTTCAAAGGAAATTTGTTGATCCAATACAAATCTACCCTAATCCTACTTGTGATTTAATTACCGTGAATTTAGGTAATAATGCAACGGATATATTTTTTTACGAAATATTTGATTCTAATGGGCAAACGATTTTATCTGGAAAGTTGAACAATGAAGAACCTTCCATTAACCTAACAAACCTCAGCGAAGGGATATATGTTTTTACTATTCGTAATGAAACATCAACAATCAATTTAAAACGAAAACTAATTAAATTGAAGAATTTTTAGAAGTTTGATAATTAATGTACTTAATATGAGATTCAGGAAACCTATACCACAAAAATGTATATTGATGATGTTGTCTGCTATATGTTTTATCAATTTACAGGCTCAGTCTCGATTCCCAGAAACCTTTCACGACAAGACAACCATTAACAATTCTTTTGGATATTGGTCATTTGAATCTGTTGATAATCAACAATTAAAGGATATTTCAAATTACAGATTCCACGGTTATATGAATGATTCTATAAAATTCACCAATGGAAGAAAGTTGCGTTATTACCCTTCATATTATAATCCTAAATGGCAGGATTCAACAGGCGTTACGCGTACAGCTATCAATTTAAATGGTGGATTTGGAATAATAGATGGAATTCCCTTTGCGAGTAATACAAAACTTAATGAAAGAATTATTTTGTCTCTTTGGGTAGAAATTAACCCTTTGTCTAACGGAGTTGTATTTAGTTTGGGTGATTCCATCACTGGAAATGGAATATTGGTTGAATTAGAGTCTAATTTAGATTCAAATGTAAATAAATTAAGGTTTTCACTGTTAAATAAACACAATTCACTCATAAAGCATGATTTCAAAGTACAACCCTTGGGATGGTATTGGATTATGATTGATATTAACCCTGAAAGTTCCAACTTTAGGATAAGGTATGATAATCATAATTCTGACACTTTCATAAATTTGAAATATACCTTTAATTATAGCGGAATAACAGCTTTACCATTAAAGTTGGGATATTCAGGAAGTATTGCTTTTGGAAAAAATATTTTTACAGGATCCACCAAGAATAACTTCATCTCTGTTGATGATTTTTTCATACTTGGTGATTTAGATTATTCCTGGTTTGGTCGATTATATGACCCAGCAAATGGCACTAAGGAAGTAATCAAAGAAAAACTGAATATTCATCCAAATCCTTGTTCTGATTTACTCAATATTGAATACACTCCATTAATTAGGCAAATCCCCAACAATACATATAAAATAATCCAATACAACGGACTGATAGTTCAAGAAGGATTGTTATCAGAAACTATCGATGTATCCAGATTATCTTCAGGAGTCTACGTTTTTAAAATTGGAGGATATACCCAGAAATTCAATAAAATTCAGTGATTTTTCTAGTAAACATCAAGGTTAGAATCAGAGTTTTATTAATCTTGATCAAAAATTTCCTAGTTTAAAATTTAATCAAGTAACTTCAATTAAGAAATTAACCTTTAGTATGCCAAAAAAGGTATCTACGGGCAATTTCTTCCATGGTGCATTGATTTTTTTCCATTAAAGTCATTCTTTGATTTCTAATCGTGAATTTGGATTTATTGGATTCCTTTGATAAGTCAACTGTGGATTTACCTTCTATTTGAGCCTTAATTGCATATTCTTCAGCATAGGTAAATATTACTTGGGGAATTGTATCTGATCTATAAGTTCTCGATTTGTTGAGATTGGAACAAACTGCACAATAGAATTGATCTTTTGATATTAAAGCATTTAATCCTTGTTTTAAATCATTAATTGATGATGACTTAGAAACGATGCACTTTACTCTTAATTCTTTACACAAATCTAATATAGTAAAATTAATATAATTTGAAAAAATCATGCAAGGGATACCCATTTTATTGCATAAAGTTGGAATATTAAGTTGTTTTATATGGTCAATTTGAATATCTGATATGACAAAATCTGGTGGAGTACGTTCTATTGATTTTTGGGCGCTTTGGCAATCAATAAAATGAATCAGTTTTATACTAGGTGATAATTCAGTTAACAATGATTGCAGCACTAAAAAAACACTCGGGTGATCTTCAAGAATAAGTAGATTCATACAATTTAAATAATAGGAAATATTGTTGTTTCTTTGTATTCGGTCTCGGTTTCATTAAATGCAGTCTTTGCATTTAAAATTTTTAATCGCTCAGAAATGATAGTTTCTCCTCTTCCTTTGTATTTCCTAGAAATGTGTGTATCGAAATTTTGATTGTAGAACTTTTTTGAGAAGGAGATGGAAAGTTCGACTTGGTTATCCTCCATGTCTTCATACAGGCCAATATAAATTTCTTTTGGTTTCTGATATACTATAATATTTGAAACTTTTTCTTGTACAAGCCTGAAAAGATGATGAGCTTTTTCTATGGGCAATTGTTGGAAAGATTCAACATCCATAATAACAGAAGAAAATGAATTACTCATTTCATTGCCCAAGCTAATAAAGCTTGCCTGAATATTTCCAATTAATAATTCTTTAGGATAGATATATTCTACCAAATGCCTAATGTCATCATGAAATCGATCTAATTGATTTAGCCCCTCGGCGATATTGATTTTTATTACAGAATTGTTGGTAGCACTTAGGCTTAATTGAAGCTCACGCTTGATTTTTAATAGCTTGCCACCTGCAAAGTCGTGGAGATCATTTGCAATCCTTTTTCTTTCATTCTCAACTTCTTCTAATTTCTGTATTTTGTATCTGTAAAACACACGTCTGAATCTTTTGATGTAGAAATAAGTAATCAAAAATGCCGTTATAATTATTGAAATGACCGGCAGTAGTAAAAAAAATAAGTTAGTTAGTAATATGTCTCCAGAATTTAACATTGATTAATATTAGTGTTATGATCATATACCATGTGAACCATGCATGAAAAATATTCAATATTGTTGACGATTCCCACAGTGTATATTTGTTTGACATGAACGTTAAAAGAAACATTAAATATAAACTAAAAGATATAACAATATCAAGTAAATTTATAAATTTTGGTGAGGTTTTATATGTTTTAAATAGAGTGATAATTAATAAACTGATTATTGCTGTAAGATAGTTTACTGCCAAAAAATTATAATTATCTAATGTTAATAATAAAACAATAATTGTTATTACATAGGTGAACAAGGGCTTTAAATACTTATCGGTAAAACGTATTAAAACACTAGCAGACATACAGATTGGGAAAATAATATCAAAAAATAGTGTCGTGGGTACAATTGAATTGTAATTCTGATAAATAAATATTATTTCAAATATAAGACCAGTAAATACATAATTTATACAAGATAAAAGATTTATTGAAGAATAATTTTTAATAATAATAATTGCAACAGCAATATTGGCTGAAAACAATAAAATGAGGTATGGCCAATGGAATATCAATGAAAAAATTAATAAATCATCAAAGGAGAATTATGAGGACAATTTGAAGGACATGGAAAAACTTTATTCATAACTGCACCAGCAATCATGTCATTCCCATTTGAATCTACACCTATTACGACAAATGTTAAATCTCCATTAGAGTTTTTTGCAAAATAGGTTCTTACATCAACGCATCCTGGCTGGGACATGATATCCTGATATGCTGCATTCGGCATTTTCCCAGAAATGGTCATTCCAGCAAAAGTGGAATCGTTTTGAAAGGCATGCGTCATTATTACTGCCTCTGCTAGGGTTATTTCATTTGGATTGTTCATGATGCGAACATAGCAATTAAAAAACCATAATATGTAGTTAATTGTAACTAGAAATCAAACACTTTGCTTATTTAATCTTAAAAATGATTTTGGCGGAATAAAGAATCACTTTCTTTGATTTTTGCTATAAAACCCAAAAAGCAGATAGTCACAAAGTCTCAAACGGGCATTAGCCCGTTGCTAAGCCGTTAAATTAGTTAATGGACCACATCATCCCAATACCCAATCCGGTGAATGATTTTGCGTTCCACTGGTTGTTGGGCCCGCGGAAACTTTGGAATACCAAGGAGGGCTCAATGATGATGGTGAATTGGTCAGTGATCGGTATCATAGGGCCGATGGTGAGTTTTCCATCAAAGCTGAAGTTACGCTGACGATTGATGGGAGCAAAACTGGTTTCGGTGAAATAGTTGCCTTCGGTTAGGGTGGTGATACCTGGTGCTAATTGTGCTCCTAATCTGATGGGAAGTTTTAAGATTTGGGTGTGGAATCTGAATTGAATGGGTAAAGAGATCTTATCAATTCGGTAGTTGATCATGCCGGTGGTGGTGTTGAATTTGGATGTCAACACACTGTCCATTACAGTAGAGTCAAAGGTTTTGGTGATGGTTTCTTCGATGTTGCGCCATTGTCCGTTACCCACCCATTCGGTGTAGCTGATTCCCAGTCCCCACATAGTGGAATTTTGGAATTCGCGCAACAGACTGCCTTGGTATTGAGCAATATATTGGGTTCCTAAAATGCTGAGGTTCTGCTGATTGTCAAAGTCGATTTGGGTATTTGACCCGGTGATGGCAGAGAATTCAACAAACCAAGGCAATTTGCCTGGACGAAGTTTGATTTCGGGTTCTTTCAAATCCAGATCTATCCAATCAATGTCAGAAGGAATGGTCTTCCAAGAGGCGATATTCGTTCTGGATAATCGATTTTTACCGTTGAAGATTTGAGCTATGCGCTGTTGTACTTCTTGGAGCGTTTCAATTGGGATGGACGTTGATTTCTCCGCGGTATTTGATTCGATTTCTTGACTGGTTGAAGGAGTTAATTCGATTGTTTGAGGTTGAGTTGCACGTTGATTTCTAGTGCGATTTTTTGTTTGAACGCGCAATGAAGAAGATTTTGGAGATTGTGATATGGATGTTAAGCCCAGCGTCTTCGATTTTTCGATGGATTCAACCTTTGCTGGTGAAGAAGTAATTGAGTTTAAAGATGTCGATGCTTTATCTGATGATGCTGATTTTGAAGTTGCTGATGTGGAAGATATTTTAGTGACGCTCGATTTGATTTTGGTAGTCGTATTTTGAGCGGGAGTACTGAAGTAGGCGTATGCCGAGCCAAAACCGATTAAGAGAAGCACGCTGCTGCGGGTGGTCCACCAAATGAAGCCGCGGCGCTTTTTCTTGCGGCGATTCATCACTTCATCGAAGTTGGTTTGGGGACTGTAGGTTGTCTCCAAATCTTGTAAATCCTTGATCCACTGAGGTTGATTATTGTTCATGTGGATTGGGATTAAGTTGGTGTAACATAGATTGAAGTACTTTGCGAGCCTTGGCTAATTGGGAACGGCTGGTGCCTTCGTCAATGCCTAGAGTTTCGGATATTTCTTTGTGTGAATATCCTTCTATGGCAAACATATTAAATATGGTGCGGTAACCGTCTGGTAATTTGCCAATGAATTTCATTATTTGGTCAACGTTCACTTGATCGAATGCGTGATCATCGTAACCAATTTGGTATTCGTTTTCGGAAATGTCTTGCCAGTTGAATTTGCGGGCTCTTATTTTATTGATGGATATGTTTACGCAGATACGACGCATCCAGGTTTCCAAAGAACTTTGGTACCGAAATGATTTCATATTGTCGTATATTTTTACGTAGGCTTCCATAAGGGCGTCTTCAGCTTCTTCCTGATTTTGACAGTACCGCAGACAAAGGGACATGAGTTTCCGGGAGTGTTTTTCCCACAGAAACTTCTGACATTTTCGGTCTTCCCGAATGCAGCCTTCCACGATTTCTTTGTCTGTCATTTGCAGGGTTCATAGCTTGCCATCATTGCAACAGCAATTCCATAGACACATTTTGTTCGTAAAACGTGGCCTGGGCAAGTCAATATTTCGAAAAAACTTAAAATCCCTGAAACGAACAAATCTTATTTAAGCGTTGGTTCTTCGTAACTTTGCGCAATTCATGAGGAGGGTATTTGTATTTATATATTTGATATTTAATGTTTTAAGTGTGTTTTCGCAGTCCGTTTTGGGTGCTGAAACGTATACATATCCCCCGAAAGAAAAAAGTGAAATTTGGGCAGATTCCTTATTAAAGACCTTAACTTTCAAGCAAATGTTGGGACAAACCATGATGGTTCCGGCATGGACGCGCAACGCCGAAATTGACCCTGTGGTGTTATCGCAAATCAGAGATTGGGAAGTGGGCGGAATCATATTTTTCCAAGGCACGGCCGTCAATCAGAGCATGGCGTTGAACTTTTATCAGCAAGAATCAAAAATTCCGTTGTTGATCAGCATGGATGCCGAATGGGGCGCAGCCATGCGCTTAGATCACATTCATAAGTTTCCTTATCCGTTAACTTTGGGTGCCGCAAGAGACACTCAGTGGGCCTTTAGGGTGGGGAAGTACATAGGACGTGAACTTCGGATGCTGGGAATTCAACTGAATTACGCACCCGTGGTTGACCTGAACGTCAATCCCAACAATCCCATCATTGGTTTCCGAAGTTTTGGCGAAAATCCTTTGCTGACGGCCTCTTTGGCAGCCGCATACAACAGAGGAATGGAAAGCGAAGGTGTTTGGGGCTGCGCCAAGCATTTCCCAGGACATGGCAACACTATTGCCGATTCTCATAAAGAGCTTCCTGTAGTTGATCATACTCCTTCAAGCCTTCAAAACGAGCTTTTGCCTTTTGATTTGATGTTGAAAAAGGGAGTGAAATCAGTGATGGTAGGTCATTTAAAGGTTCCATTATTAGACAGTATGCCTACTTCATTGAGTAGGAGCGTGGTCACTGATTTGCTTCGGAAAGAGTTGAATTTTGAGGGATTAATCATCACTGATGCACTCAATATGAAAGGCATCGCCAATCATTTTGGTGCCGTGGATGCAGGAATTCGAGCATTGAAGGCAGGCAATGATATTATTTGTTTTCCGGAGGATGTGCCTGGAATCATCACCGAAGCCCTTCGACTAAAAGATTCGGGCTGGATAGACAGTGCTGAAATTGCCCAAAAAGTAAAACGCATTTTGTTCTCTAAGCATCAATTAGGGCTTTTTGACAAATTTGAAGTCAACGCCGAAACCATTGATCAGCGCATATCTGAGAATTACACCGTTTACCAGCAAAACGAACCCATCGACAAGGTAATTACGTTGATCAACGGCTCTTCAGACGATGATAACAATCCTCTAAAATTAGGACATCTTTTGCCGTTTCAAAAAGACACGGTTCTTTTATTGGTTTTTGGGGATGGAATATCGAGAACACTTATCCGCAGGATGGAATGGTATGCCAATGTGCAACTCATTTGGGCAAAGAAATTCGATTCTACCCAAGCGTTGATTGCATTGTCTGATTCTTTGAAAGATGAACGTTGGGTGATTTTCAACGGAAACCAACGGATGTGGAGTAACAGTCCCCGGAAATTGCCGAAAAACTTGGTTCAGTTTGTAGAATCTACCAAGAGCAGCCCTGTATTGATACACACCGGAAACATCTATGCTTTACGCGATTTAACCCGGAAAATTCCCGTCATGGTGGGCTATGAGACCGGCGAAGAATTTCAATCGGCCTGTATAGATGCTCTTTTTGGTAGACGTAATATCTTGGGAAAGCCACCCGTTAAGCTGTCTAGTGAACCTTTGAACCACAATGTAGTCATTGGTCGTGATTACGATTGGGAAGCGAGTTTTCCCATGCATCCTGAATTCAACCAGGAAGATTCTTGCGGGAAGTTCAAGCAGTTGAACGACCTCATGGACTCTGTCATCAGCAGCGGAGCGTCAACTTCTGCTCAGCTTTTGGTTCTCAAAGATGGCCAATTAAAATATAACATCTCTCGCGGATCATACTTAGCGCATTTTTCTGATGGCGACACCCTGCTTCCCGTGAATGAGTACACTGTCTATGACATTGCCAGCATCACTAAAATTGTAGGCATGACGGCTGCCATGATGGAGCTTTTCGAAGAGCGTGAATACCGGTTAGATGATCCCATTGGCCGCTATTGGAAGGAAGTTCGTAAATATCCTTGGAGCCACCTCCCCATATCTAGTTTTCTTACACACAGAACCGGACTTCCGGCATTTTTGCCGCTCTATCAGCGTATTTCTAACCACCCCGATACCTTGTTGTTTGATTCTTTGCCTGATCGTTTGCGCGATTCGGTTTGGCGTTGGATTTGCAAAACCCAACCTCGAGGCGGATTCAATGCTGAATATCTTTACAGCGATTTAAACGCCATCATTTTAGGCAAATTTGTAGAACACCTTTCTGATCTCACGTTGGATGAGTTTCTATACAAAAAAGTATTTCAACCCGCTCAGATGAAAATGACCCGATATAAGCCCAATCAATTCGGTTTGGCCGCTCATGTGGCTCCCACGGCCTACGATTCTTCTTGGCGCAAATTAATCCGCGGGGAGGTTCATGACCCCTCTGCTTTTTTTCTTGGGGGACTTTCGGGCAACGCAGGTCTGTTCAGCAACTCGGTTGACTTGGCCAAATTCATGCAAGCCTTGTTGAACTCATCTCGACATGATTACGATGGATTCAAACTATTCAAACCCGAAACCGTTCAAAAATTCACCGAAGTCTACCACACCGAACGAATCACCACCGCCAACCACCGTGGACTAGGCTTTGACAAACCCCACGGAAACAACGTTTACCCCGGCGCGCCCACCAGTTTATTCGGACATTCCGGTTTCACTGGCACATGGCTCTGGGCTGACCCCGAATCACAAACCGTCTTCGTCTTCCTATCCAACCGCACCTATCCCAACGATCAACAAAACATTTTAGCCAAGAAAGGGTGGAGGGGGAGATTATTGAGTACAGTCCTTGGACTTTAGTCTTTGGTCTTTGGCTAAAGCCCCACTCAAAGATTAATAGCTAAAGACCAACCTCCAAGGACCAAGGACCAAGGACCAAGGATCAAGGACCAAAGACCAAAGACCAAAGACCAAAGACTATCGGACTACTTCGTCAAAGCCTTAATCAACCCATTTAGTTGTTTTTGTACCGATTCTAACTCTTTCATGAGTTCTGGATGTTCAGTTCCAAAAACATTTTTTAGAATAATCAATTGACATTCAAGTTCAAACGATGAACCCAAGGCTATGTGTAGGAATCGAACAAAGTCTTTTTCTGAATCTCTACCAGCGCCCTCGGCTATGTTAGAAGAAATTGAAATGGCAGATCTTCGGCACTGACTTTGCAATTCATAAACATCCGATTTAGGTAAAGCGTTAAAGATTGAAAATACCATTTTGTTCAATTCAATTGATTGGTTCCAAACATTTAAATTTCTGTAGTTTCTCATACAGCGAATTTCGGCCCGCTTTTGTCGGATTCCTTGGCGATATTCGCAACTCAATGGTCAACTAATTTATTATATTTGTAATTATTACAAATCCCCCAAGGACCAAAGACCAAAGACCAAAGACCAAAGACCAAGGACCAAAGACCAACCCCCAACTCCCAAAATGAACCTCAAACAACTCATATTTTCAGCAGCAACGGCTGCTTTTTTGACCGCTTTTGTAGCGGGTGGTGATTACAGAGCCCTGAATTTGAATTATCTAGATTCTAGCGTGAAACCCGGTGATGATTTCTATTCTTTCGTGAACGGGAAATGGATGAAGCAAGCCGAAATTCCTAGCGATAGAGGTCGTTGGGGGTCTTTTGATGCACTCGGTAAAATGGCCGATTCTATGGCGCTGTCGGTGTTGAAAACAGCGGCGAAGTCCGGAGAGTACGGGCCAGAAACTGATCAAGGTAAGGCTATTGCGTTGTATGCATCGGTGATGGATATCCAAAATAGAAACAAGCAAGGCGTGAAGCCCGTGGTTCCTTATTTGATGGAAATTGCCATGCTGAAGAACAAGAAAGAGGTGGCTAATTACATGGTGAAATACGCTCCTTACGGGGGTAGCTTTTTCTTGGGATTTTATGTCGGTGCGGATGTGAAAAATTCCAACCAGAACGTCATGTATACTTATGGACCTGGATTGGGATTGCCTGACAGAGATTATTATTTGAAGACCGATGAGAAGTCGGTGAAATTGCAAGTGGCCTATAAGAAGTTTATTGTAGATGTGTTTAAAGCATACGATTGGAAGGGAAATCCAGAGAACATTGCTGAAACCATTTATAGTATGGAAAAATACTTGGCAGAGAATAAAATGTCTCGTGTGGAAATGCGTGATCCTGCGAAGAGATACAATCCCCGAACCTTGAAGCAATTCAAAAAAATGGTCAAGGGCATGGACGTAGACGGTATGTTGAAGGCTTTGGGTGTGAGTCCTGACAAAGTGATTTTGGGCGATGTGAAGAACATGGAAGCAACCGCTAAATTGTTTCAGGAGAGAGATGTGGAAGATTTAAAAGCTTTGCTTTTATGGAGCGATATGCGCGGAGCGATGGAGAATTTGAGCGAGGACATGGAAAAATTACGCTTCGAATTTTACGGAAAAACCTTGAGAGGTACACCGGCTCAACGTCCCCAAGAAGAAAGAGCATTGGCCGTGGTGAACGGAACTTTGGGCGAAGCGTTGGGCAAGTTGTACGTAGAGAAATACTTCCCCGAGGAAGCGAAAAAAGTGGCTAAAGCCATGGTAGACGACGTGATTGCAGCATACCGCGTTCGAATCAATAATTTGGATTGGATGAGTGCTGAAACCAAGAAAAAAGCCAACGGGAAATTGGATAAAATGATGGTGAAAATTGGTTACCCTGACAAGTGGGAAGACTACAGCCAATTGAATGTTAAGACCTACGCTCAAGGCGGAAGTTATTTCCAAAACATGTTGAATGCAGCCAAGTGGGGTACCGCTAAAAATATGGCAGAATTTGGCAAACCCGTTGATAAAACCCAGTGGGGTATGTCGCCTCAAACGGTGAATGCCTATTACAACCCAGTGAACAATGAGATTGTATTCCCTGCAGCTATTTTACAGCCTCCTTTCTTTGATTTTAGAAACGATCCTGCGGTGAATTTCGGGGGAATTGGAGCGGTTATTGGACATGAAATCTCTCACGGATTTGACGATGCGGGTGCTCAGTTTGATGCAGACGGAAACCTTCAAAATTGGTGGACAGAGCAAGATTTGAAGCAATTCAAGGAAAGAGGAAAGAAATTGGCTGAACAATACAGCGGTTACGAAGCATTGCCCGGAAAATTCGTGAATGGAGAGTTTACCTTGGGTGAAAATATTGGTGATTTAGGCGGTGTCGCTGCCGGATACGATGGATTGATGATTCATTTGAAGCGCGAACCTATTACCGAAAAATTGGATGGATTCACTCAACAACAACGATTCTTCCTAAGTTGGGCAACTATTTGGAGAAGTAAAATTCGCGACGAAGAATTGAGCATGAGATTGGTTACTGACCCTCATTCGCCTGGTTATTATAGAGCTATTGGTCCTTTGCAAAATCACCCTGGTTTCTATGAAGCTTTTGGTGTCAAAGAAGGACATAAAATGTATAAAGCCGATCAAGACCGCGTTAAAATCTGGTAATTGAATCATGGCCAATTGGTTTAAATCTCCCCAAGTTTTGCTGCAATTGGCCCTGAATTCGGTCAAGCGTTTTCCATTCACCATATTTAGCGGTTTAATTTTGACAGCTGTAGGGATATGGGCTGTGCGTATTGGAGTTGCAGAAAAACAGTATCAAGATGAATTTCTGAGTTTTTTACTTAGAGTAGGTATGACCGCTTCTCTGTCTTTACCCTTATCTTTTACGGTGCACTTGCTTTTAGAGAACAACCTGAACAGAAACAGAATATTCCGATTGGGATTGATCAATCTGTTGTTTGGGATATTGATTTTCGTTTACTTTGATCTGAGTTCCTATCAGCAGAGCATCAATGTTGAAGAGCGGATATGGCTGAGATATTGGAGTTATTCCGTGGTATTCCATTTATTGGCGGCCATTTTGCCGGTGGTGAACAAAAAGAATTCAAACGCCGTTTGGCAATACAATCAAACCCTATTTTTAAGAACATTCACCACGGCTTTGTACTGTGGAGTTTTGTACACGGGTCTAGCGGGCGCAATGTTGGCTCTAGACCAGTTGTTTGGACTCGAAATTAAGGGCCATTACTATGCCTATTTGATGTTTATCATGTTGGGATTGGTATCTACCTTGATTTTCGTTTCGGGTATTCCAAATGGTGTGCAGGTTCAAGATGACAACCAAAACTTTCCCAAGCCGCTCAAGGTATTCGCTCAATATGTTTTGCTGCCGCTCGTTCTCATTTATCTGTTAATTTTATACGCCTACGCAGGCCAAATATTGGTTCAGTGGAAACTCCCCGTTGGATGGGTTTCGAACATGATATTATCGTTTGCTGTAGCAGGAATGTTGGCCTTGCTTTTGTTATATCCCTTTGGGACGAATGATCGTTGGATTCACCACTATTCACGTGGATATTACATTGCGCTTCTGCCTTTGTTGATTTTACTTTTTGTAGCGGCAGGAATTAGGATTGATGAATACGGATTTACGGTATTGAGATACAGTTTATTGGCTTTGGCTATTTGGTTGACCGCCATTTCCATTTTCATGATTCTGACTAAGAACAAGTACATTGGAATGATACCGTTTAGCTTAGCGGTGACCGCGTTTTTGGTATTTTTTGTGCCTGGAATCAACGCATGGTCAGTATCCAAAAGAGATCAAACCCAGCGCATCCAAGAGGAATTCAAAAAAGCGGGAATATTTGACGGAAAACAACTCAAGCAGGGAGTTATTCTGAGCGATAGTGCCTCTGATAGATTGCATGAAGACGTAATGTATATGTTTGATCAGCACAATATTACTGGTTTAGAACCCGCACTGGTGTTGCCAGAAATGATTGCCAACGATACAGGGAAATTGGTAAAAACCAATCGAATCAGTACTTGGGAAGTAAAATCATGGTTGTCTGATACGCTGAAAGTTTACGGAGTACGAGATGAATATGACAGATACAATACTATAGCTGAAGCAACTGAAGTCGAAGTCCCAGCTACAGTAGTAGATAGCGCAGTAGAAGTTCCAGAACATATTCTCACTATCTCTGGAAGTGCTTCATCTGCCCGAACCAATCTAAACATACCTGCAGGAAATTGGAAACGCTTGGTTTTAATCAATCCCGACAAAGACGAAACAATGTTTTACGGAAATGGGGACGATTGCGACGGTCTTTTTACAAGGATAGCTGATGGTAATTCTCTAGATTATGATGGTTCTTTTGACTCTTTGCAAATACAAGGTCCTGGATTGAATGATAAATATGCCTTTTACAGTACACTGCAAAAGAAGTTCCCGAATTTCGAGAACATAAAGATCAATAAAGACACCAGATACAACTGGGGTGATGAAGGCATGATCATTCAAGGGAAAAATAGCATTCTTGCTGTTCACTATTTGGAGCTTAAATACAGCGAAAAATGCAAAAGATTTTTGCCTTATAAATTCTCAGGAATGGTGTGGGTCAAATAGTGCGTTGTAACTTTGCACCAGAATGAGTCGAAACAGCATTGGCAAAAACCTAGTCATTACCAGTTTTGGTGAAAGCCACGGCTCCTTTGTAGGTGCAGTAATTGACGGTTTTCCTGCTGGACTGTCTATCAGCAGTGAGGATTTGCAGGTGGAAATGAACCGCAGAAGGCCAGGTCAATCCGCCCTAACTACTCAACGCTCAGAAACCGACGAAATTCAAATCATATCTGGCGTATTCGAAGGGAAAACCTTAGGTACTCCCATTGCTATACTCATCGCCAATCAAGATGTTCGAAGTGACGATTATTTGCATTTAAAAGATGTTTATCGTCCCGGTCATGCAGATTTACTTTACGATGTAAAATACGGGCACCGAGATTGGAGAGGAGGCGGTAGAAGCAGCGCGAGAATTACAGCCGCTTGGGTTGCAGCCGGCGCTCTAGCCAAACAATGGATTAATCACCAATCTTCGGTCAAAATCAACGCTTGGGTCAGCCAGATTGCCACAATTAAGGCTCCTTCCATAGTTGCAGTTACACGCGATGATATTGAATCATCCGTCGTTCGTTGTCCACATCTTGAATCTTCAAACCAGATGATTGCCTTAATTGAAGAAGCAAAAGTAAACGGAGACAGCTTGGGTGGTAAAATTACTTGTCTTATCGAGGGACTTCCACAAGGTTTGGGTGAACCCGTTTTCGGAAAGTTGAACGCCATTCTAGGTCAATACATATTAAATCTAAACGCCGTGAAAGGCATCTCATTTGGCGACGGATTTGATGCTGCTGAACTCAGCGGAAGCAACCACAACGATGAATGGATTTTTCGCGAAGATCTCGGCCGGATTGGCACCCGCACCAACCACAGCGGTGGAATTGTTGGCGGAATGAGTACGGGCGAGCCCGTCAAGATGGAAATTGCCTTCAAGCCCACTTCTACTATAGCCAAAGAACAAATCACTGTTAACGCTTCCTTAGAGGAAGTCAAACTACAAGCCAAAGGCCGTCACGATCCCTGTGTTTTGCCCAGAGCCGTTCCCATCGTCGAAGCCCTTTGCTACCTAGCTATAATGGATCTCTGGCTCGAATCCCCCGCCAAACTCTAAACTCTCAACCCTAAACTCTAAACTAAACAATGACCCGCCCAGAAATACTTGATCAATTTTCACGTCTTCTAGACGTCATGAACGACCTCCGAGAGAAATGTCCCTGGGACATGAAACAGACTTGGGAGAGTATACGTCCATTGAGCATTGAAGAGGTTCATGAATTGAGCGATGCCATTTTGGAAAACAATCCCGAAGAAGTAAAAAAAGAGCTCGGTGATTTGTTATTGCACATTGTATTTTACTCAAGAATCGCTACCGAAAATGGGCATTTTGATGTGGGAGAGGTATGTGATTCCTTGATTCAAAAGTTGATTCGCAGGCATCCTCATATTTATGGTGATGTGGAAGCAAACGATTCAGAAACGGTGCTGAAGAATTGGGAGCAGATAAAGCTACAAGAGAAAGGGCAAAAGAAAAACGGAGTTTTAGACGGCGTCCCCAAGGGGCTAAATAGCGTTGTAAAAGCCTTCAGAATGCAGGAAAAAGCTTCGCAAGTTGGCTTCGACTGGGATTCAGCTGATCTTGCTTATGAGAAAGTGGAAGAGGAGTGGATAGAGTTTCAAGAAGCTACCACGCCCGAGCATCAAGAAGAGGAATTTGGAGATTATTTGTTTGCATTGATCAATTATGCCCGGTTGAAAGGAATCAATCCCGATACCGCTCTTGAACGTTGTAATATTAAATTCAAGACTCGCTTCCAAAGCATGGAATCGCAAGCAGAAAATTTGGGCAAGGGACTGAATGATATGTCGTTGGATGAGATGGAAGCCCTTTGGCAAAACGCCAAAATTAAGGGTTGATTTGATTCCAAAAATCAGGAAAGCTTTTTACTACACAAGCGGTATCATCGAATTGTAGTTGAGGAAATATCAGTTTCCAAGGGGCAAAGCTCATGGCGATTCTATGATCGTGGAAGGTTTTGATGGTTAAGATTTCATGGACGTCTGCAGAGTAAGTCAATTGAGTGAGTTGATAATCTTCTTCATTGACTTTTGTTAGTTCAAAGCCAAAATGTAACAAATTGACATTCAAGGCTTCAATACGGTTGCTTTCCTTGGTTATTAAGTTGGATATACCTTGGAAAACGATGTTATAATCATGTTTTTTATCAACTTTTAAGAACCAGGCCAAGGCAAAAGTACTAACCAATGTAGGTACCGCATCAGGGAAGTTTCGGCAATCAATGGATTTGAATTTTTGAAACGTATTTTCTAATGGAGTGTTATTTTGAGTCGTACAAACGATGCCGTTTTCTTGAATATCTGCATTCAAACCGAGGGACACAAATATGGGCAATGTCTGGGAGTCTCCTTGGAGAGAGGGCAGTTTCAGTTGAGGGAAACACCACTCGTAATTCTGGTTTTTTGTCCAACGGAGGGCAAGCAGATATTGAAATCCATAAAGAGCGGCTGACCAATCGGCTTCTACGTAAATTTCAGATGGTATAAAGGGTTTTTGAGGATTGATTTCGATTAGATCGTCTTCTTGATTGAAAATGCAAGGAATTTGAAATTGATTCAAGGTTTTTGCGGTCATTTCAATATAGGAATTGGAATGTTCCTTACCGATTAATGAAATTTGAATTTTTGGGAGGTCAAACATTTGACTGCAAATCAGCATCATGGCAGTGGCGAACTGACTACTTTCAGTTCGATCCAGAACAATGTTAGGATTATCTCTAAGAGATTCAGAAATTATCTGTCCTTCAATGGTGCAGGGAAAAAATCCGTCGTTTTCTAAGTATTTAATTTTTGCGCCGAGAGAATTAAGCCCATCAACTAGAGCTTTTATGGGTCGTTTTTGAAGACTCTGGTTGCCGGTTAGCGTGACTTTTCGTCCTTCGAAAGCAAATAAGGCCAATGCAATGCGTGCAGGAGTTCCTGCATCGTGAAAATCAATGCAGCTTTCTTTACTTTGAAGATTATGGATAAAGAGTTGGGTATCTCGAGAATGAGATGGGTTCTTCACCCCCTTTAGATCAAGTTTCGATAGATAAAGTAGCGCAAGAACCCGGTGAGATTCGCTTTTAGAACTCGGCAGATGAAACTGTGTCAGATTCATTGGCTAATTCAGCAGATTCGTGTTTATTCAAGAAATATCGTAGGTTGGCGTCGCTGATTTCCACATCGTATTTGCAATTTCCAATTGAAAGCGGCAAGGTGAATTGAATTTTACCGTTTCTGTTTTTCTTATCATGCATCAGCAAAGAAACCAAAGGCTCTACTTCGTCAGTTGACCAGTAGATTTTGGGATACAATGGGAAAATTAAATTCTCAATGGTTTCGAGCAAGGAAGGGTCAGCCAAGCCTGCGTCAATGGCTAGCAATGTTTCCCAATAGATTCCATTTGCAACACATATTCCATGAGTTACTTCGGGATTCTCGAAATGGAGAGCTTCTAATCCGTGACCAATGGTATGTCCAAGGTTTAATAATTTACGTTCACCTTTTTCTCTAAAATCATTTTCAACTATACCTTTCTTGAAGGTGATGTTTTCGCGAATTATATCCATCCAAAGTTCGGTGTTGTCTAGGGAGGGAATGCCGTTTTGAATGTGATTCCACAAAGCGCCGTTATTGATTATGGCGTGTTTAATGATTTCAGCCCATCCTGCCAACACCTCAAATTGCGGTAGGGTGGGCAAAAAATCAACGTTTCTTAGAATTTTAACCGGTTCAGTAAAGGTTCCTATGATGTTTTTCGTTCCATAGAAATTGATTCCCGTTTTGCCGCCTTCTGAACCGTCTACCATAGAAAGAAGGGTAGTAGGTACGTACATGCAAGGGATTCCGCGCATGTAAACCGAGGCGCAGAAACCAGCAAAATCAAGTACTGCACCACCGCCAACTGCGATCACAAGAGAATTACGGCTAACGTCGTTACGAAGCATGACTTCCCATAAATCTTGGCAATAACCCATGGTTTTTGAATCATCTCCATCAGGTACTTCGTAAATGATATTGTCTAGTTTTAAATGTATCTGGAGTTTTGGCAAACACAATAACTTGCTGGTTTGAGATACAACTACCACAATTTTATCGGGTTGGTTCTCGTCTAACCAAGTTTCTATGCGAGAGTCGATGGTTTCGGTACGTACAATCATGCTTTTATGTTTTCGTAGCGCTTACTGTTAGTGGGGTCTATATCCATGAGGAGTTTGGTGATGTTGGCTTTCTCAGCCGCTGTCGCTCCTTTGTATATTTCAACAAGTTCAGGCCATTTTGTAGTGAAGAACAATTTTTGCATCAAAGAGTTTCGATTGTTTTGTGAGGCCTCTTGAATTTTTTGTAGAGTTTCAGTGATTATTTTTCTGCCTTTTTCAGGATTTTCATGAAATTGGTCCAATCCCAAACGGTGATATCGGTAGCTCAACTCCCTAAATTCCTTGAATCTTGGACTTGTCAAGTTTTCAGCCAGGTAAAAACGATTTCTAAATCCTTTACCGTCGCCTTGATTCCAACCGGGTTTATTTGACATTAGATTGACAATGCTTTGTGCTTTAGTGAGGTGCTCGCTGCCTGCCAATTCGCCAAAACTATCGTGATCAACTCCTAGGGCAATATATACGTAATAAGCCAATAAGGTAGTTAGATCATTCATGTTCATATTTTCCTGATAATCTAAATTCTCAAACTCGCGATAACTAAATGAAACGTCATCATCGTTAAACTGCAATACCGTTGTTTTATAGGTAGAATTATAAACGGGTCTTATGACTTGCAATTGTACCGTTCCTGAGAAGTTGTTGTTTTCGAAAGAAGTGATTTCCATAAACAAGGAAACATCAATTCTCTCAACCATCTCAACCTTTTCCTCTGTCCACTTTCGGTTATTGATGAATTGCTGAATGCTGTTTTGAAGAGTTTGGAGGATGTTTTTATCAGATTGCTGAACTCTAGGAGCTACCACTTGAACAGAGGCATTGATCTCTTGAGCATCTAAAAGATGAATGGAGAAAAGAGCAGCAGTAAAGGAAAAAAGTATTTTGAAACTATAATTAGTGACGGTTTTCATTCTCATGGTTGAATAAAATCAAATTTAAATGTTCTAATAGGTAAACAGCAATATCTGATTTAGATTTTAAATCAGACTCAATTTTTTTACCTGAATTATCTAATATGACAATTTTATTGGTTTCACTTTGAAATCCTGTATTTTCATTGACCATGTTCAATACTATGGCATCCAAACGTTTTTTATGAAGTTTTTGTAAGGCATTTTCTTCACCGTTTTGTGTTTCTAAGGCAAATCCCACTGAAAATTGATGTTGTTCTCGATGAGTTGAAAGTTCAAACAATATATCTGGGTTTTTGACCAAATTCAATGATATGCGTTCGTCTGATTTCTTTATTTTTTCAGGGGCAACAACCTCTGGAGTGTAATCAGCTACCGCCGCTGACATGATCAGTCCATCGCAATGCACATACAAGTCTTTGCAAGCCTGAAGCATTTCTTTTGCTGATTTGACCCTAGTAGTTTTGATGTTACCCGCATATCTATTTTCAGATACGGATAAGTGTGTAGGACCTAAAACAAGTTCTACATGGGCTCCCAAGTTTGCCAGTGCTTCGGCAATGCATATACCCATTTTGCCCGTGCTGTGATTGCCAATAAATCGAACAGGATCAATGGCTTCATACGTTGGACCCGCAGTTACTAAGACTTTTTTACCTAACCATTCGGTAACGGGAGGGGCAAAAAAATCAGTCAATGCTTGAAATAAGGTTACTGGCTCGGCCATTCGGCCTTTTCCAGATAAACCGCTGGCTAGTGGACCTTCCTCTGCATCAATGACATGAACTCCTCTAGAATTCAAAATTTCAAGATTCAATTTGACTCCCGGTTGTTCGTACATGTCTAAGTCCATAGCTGGAGCAACCCAAACTGGACAACGAGCAGACAGATAGGTGGTGAGGAGTAGATTGTCGCATTGGCCTTGCACCATTTTTGCCAGGGTATTTGAACCTGCTGGAGCGATGATGAAGGCATCTGCCCAAAGCCCTAGATTCACGTGGTGATTCCAAAGATGGGTTTCGGGGTCAAAAAATTCTGAATGAACCTTATTCTCCGATAAGACGGATAGGGTTTGAGCGGTTACAAACTGCAATGCAGATTCAGTACAAATTACTTGTACATGGGCACCGGCTTGTTTGAGTAACCTTACTAAAAGCGGAATTTTATAGGCGGCAATGCCGCCTGTAATTCCTATTAATATGTTTTTATTTTGGATCATTGGCTGGAGCTTCAGGCATTCTCCAGTAGGTTTTTCCGTCAATGTACTCGTGAGTAGCCAAAAGAGTAGGCTTTGGCATACGCTCGTACATCAAACTAATTTCAATTTGTTCACGATTTTCTTGAACTTCCTCAAGGTTGTCAGAGTCGTGCGCGAAGGGTTCCAAACGATTGCGCAATTCTTCTTTTTGCTTTTCAGCAATTTGGTCAGCTCTGCGCGAAATGATAGCGGTGGTTAAATAAACACTTTGGGTTTGTTCTTCCATGATTTTCAAATCACGGGTCTCTGCTTGATTTTTACTTTTTATGTTCATAAAAGTTCTTCCATTTTTTTAATCTCCTTTTTGCTGGTTTCTGCGAAGTTTTTACATTCTTCGTAGTGTTTGCTGCTTGGAGGGTTGTTGTATTTATAGTCTTCGAAATTCTCAACTACCAATTGGTAGCGTTCTTTTCGTTTAGATTCAATGCTGTTTTTGGCATACAAGTATTGCGCTTTTACCGCAATGTATTCCAATTCTTCTCTTTCAGGAATATCGGGGTAAAGCTTAACCGTATTTTTACTTGCGGTAACTGCCGACTTATACTCGGTCATGTTGTAGTACTGCATGACCATGTCGTATTCTTTCTTTTGCAACTTGTTTCTGAGTACATCGATGTGCTGGTTGCACTTTTCGGTGTATTCGGAATCAGGATGGAAATTGGTGAAATTTTGCAGTGCCTCTAAAACGTTACGCGTTTCAGATTGGTCTAGGTCGTGTGAGCCTATTCCTAAGAAATCGCAATAAAGTGCCATGTAGGCGCATTCCACAGCTCTAGGACTTGAAGAAAAATTATCGGTGAAGTCTTTGAAAAACAAAGAAGCAAACGGATAATCTTTTAAGTTGTAATAACACATCGCTAAGCGGTAGTATACCACTTCCAAACTATCTGTGCGACGATACATGTCTCTCAATTGCTCTAACAATTGAGCAGATTTAGCATACTTTTTATCTTGGTACAGAGACATGGCCTTTTGGTACTTCAAGGAAGTATCTTTGCTCTTGTACACCTTTTGATATTCCCCGCAAGAAGCAAGTAAAACAAAGGTGCTCAATGCCCAAACCAAGATTTTTGTGCGCATAGTTTACAATTAACCCGCAAATATAACGAATAACTTGTGAATATTAGCAGCCAATTATCGGTTAACTTTGTATCCTTTATGAGCAATAACCTCCCTCTTTCCGTGGTTTCGCGTCAAGTTCGTCGCGATATCCTCCGTATGGTACACGCTGTGAATAGCGGTCACCCAGGTGGTTCTTTGGGCTGTGCAGATTATCTGACCGCGTTGTATTTTCAATACATGAATCACAATCCCCAGAAATTCGATCCATCAGGAAAAGGCGAAGATGTATTCATCATGAGCAACGGGCACATTTCGCCCGTGTTTTACTCAGTGTTGGCCCGCTCCGGCTACTTTAACGTTTCAGAATTAGCTACTTTTAGAAAGTTGAATACCCGCTTGCAGGGACATCCTACTACTCATGAAGGACTTCCCGGCGTGCGCGTTGCGACAGGTTCTTTAGGACAAGGTCTTTCAGTAGCTGTAGGATTTGCGCTACAAAAGAAATTAGATAAAGATTCATCTACTGTTTGGGTTCTAACCGGTGACGGTGAACTTCAGGAAGGTCAAATTTGGGAAGCCGTTATGTTCTCGGCCCACAATAAAATTGACAATATGATTGTAGCTGTTGACTTCAATCAACAACAAATTGATGGTTCTACCGGCGATGTTATGGGTATCACCGAGCTAAAATCAAAGTTTGAAGCTTTTGGTTGGACGGTCCTGGAAATGGATGGTAATAACTACGACAGCATTCATACTGTAGTGCCTCAAGCTCAATCGCAATTGGGTGCTGGTAAGCCTATTGTGATTATCATGAAAACCGAAATGGGACAAGGCGTTGACTTTATGATGGGTAGCCATGCTTGGCACGGTAAAGCCCCTAGCGATGAACAATTAGAGAAAGCTCTTGCGCAATTGCCCGTTACTGAACTAGGTGATTATTAATATTTAATGAATTTAAGGAAGATCATTTGGACTTTGCTTTTCTGGGGATGCGCTCTCGGGTGTATTCCTCTGAATGCGCAAATTCAAAATGCCTTCCCAGGCCGTAAAACGCGCATTCTCTTTCTCCTTGACGGAAGCGGGTCTATGCTAGAGCCCATGGAAACATCCAACAGATGGTCAATCGCCATCACGTTGATGTCGAGAATGATTGACTCCCTCAGAACCGTTCCCGATCTTGAAATGGGACTTCGCGTTTTTGGGCACAATAAACCAAACGAACTCAGGGATTGTAACGATACTAAATTGGAAGTGCCTTTTGGGCCCTACAATCACAAAGAGTTCAATAAAAAATTAAAGTCAATCAAGCCATTGGGATACACCAGCATCAC
>CAMDUE010000016.1 GCA_945877575.1 Chitinophaga pinensis | reverse complement strand
GAAGATGGCTCTGACTTTCGAAGGATCTACACTTATTAATGGAATAGTAAATACCCCTGAAAAAAGCAATCCTACCCTAGGATTTGGGTTTGAATATTTTACACCTAAACATACTTTTCAAATCAATTTAACCAATTCAAGGTCACTTTATGAGTCTGGATTTTTAACTCAAAATCCAACTTCTACGTCCATGAACCAATTTTGTTTGGGTTTTAATTTAATCAGAAGATGGTAGGGAAATTTAAAATTTTGATGGCTCTCACCAGCATACTTAGTCTGTCAACTTTGCATGCGCAAGCCGATGATTTTGATTTGTTGGGAGAAGAAAAACCCGTTGTGACAAAAGTGAATTACGCTTTTAAAACAACCAAAGTAATCAATCTTCAAAGCACAGAGGTAACTGATAAAGGGGTGCTCGATTTTAAAATGATGCACCGATTTGGACCTACCAATGCTGGCCCTTACGAAGCTTTCGGTTTGGATCAATCTACTGTTCGATTTGGTTTTGAGTATGGAATCACTTACTCAACCATGATTTCAGCGGGTAGATCGAATGTCAATGGGTTAAAAAACTTGGATTTTTTTGTAAAACAGAGAATTCTCCATCAGAATTCAACCAATACCATTCCCGTCAGCGTGCTCGCTGTGGCTGGTACTCAATATCTCACAGGCAGTAATTTCAACGTTCTTACCAATCAACAACGAAGCTCTTATTTTGCTCAATTGATTGTTGCCCGAAAATTCGATGAAGACTTTACCTTAGAATTGGTTCCAACGTGGTTGTACAACGCTAAAAATCCACCCACAATGCCAACACTAGAAACTCCATCAGTTTCTCAACTAGCTTTGGGTATTGGTTTGCGTCACAAAATCAGTCCGCGAAGCAGCATCAATTTGGAATATATTCCCATTCTCACGAACAAGGGAACAGTTACTAATTGCTTTTCAATTGGAATGGATGTTGAAACCGGCGGACACGTTTTTCAATTTCATTTGACAAACAGTCCCGGCTTGAATGAAACCCAATTCATTTCGAATACCACAGACCCTTGGAAATCAGGCGGAATAAGACTCGGATTTAACCTTTCGAGGGTGTTTACCGTTGTAAAACCCAAGGGATTTAAAAAGTAATCAATTGTGTTCGGGGGAATTTATATTGCCAAGGATTTCCCCGGCAGACTTTACCTACAACCCTCGTAATCGTTGGCTTTACGCTTTTTATATGTATGCGTATTACACTTTCAATGCTTGAATTGGGTATGTCTTCCAGTTTGAGAACATGAACAAATGGGTTGAGTTTTTCAGTATTTGGAATTGCAGTAAATCTGTAGTCAATTTGATTCAATGCTTTGTTGAAACCCGGCTCAAAAAGTGCGGTTGTGAATTCTAGCGGTTCAGTAGTTGATGGTATAAATTCAAAATAAACCCAATCATTTCGAGATACATCGGGGTTCAATTTCTTGAGCTCAATAAACACGTTGGAATCGTTGGGAATATGCCAAGTGAGGGTTTTTGTTTCTTTCGGGGGATGTTTTATCGCGAAAGCATCTATGCGTCCTCCAATAGTGAACCATATGGAATGTCTACCAAAAGCAGGAACCCTTTGAAACTTTGATTCCAACCACGGAAGCATCCAATCAGGAGTGCCCGAGTTACTTACAAATAAAAAGGTATCCGTTGATTCACCGACTGAATCTAGATGTTGAAATTGAAGCCCAAACTTTTGAAATTGATATTGTAAAATATCTTCAGGCCCATCGGCTTTTATGGGCAGTAGTTTTAAAGTCGGGTCTTGGGCAATTTTTACCACAGTAGATGCATATTTATTGGATGTTCTGATGAATTGAAATTGAACTTCGTGAATCAAACTCACAAGCAAGACCGACATCAGCAAAAATCTTCCGACAGCTGGAACTTTAGAGAATGTAAATGTCCCCAGAAAAAACAAAAAAAATGGAAAGGCAAAATAAACCACGTGATTTTGCAGAACAGGCTTGAAAATCACTGAATAAGTCCAACCAATCGCCAAAACGGAAATCCAGGTAGAAATGGCGATAATTGCTGTTTTACCGACTTTGGCCTTTTGATAAAGACTCCAAGAAGTTGCTAAAATCACAATCAACAAAACAAGGTTGGATTGATTAAAAGTGAAATAAAGATGATCAACAAACCAATCAATTTTGGGTTTTCCCAACCAGCTCAGCCCGCCTTCGTGGATTTGATGAGTAAAAACGGTCCATTGGGGAGCAGCTATGAGGAGTGCAATGAAAATAATTTTAAAATTTCGGATGTTAATTTTATCGCTGATAAACAGATAGATAATTGCTGTTAAAAAACTGAAATAATGGGTGTAAAGCGTCAAACTGAGTAAAAATCCGACGAAAATCTGGTTTGAGTGACGTCGAAAATTTAAAAACAACAAAAGTGCTGTCAATCCCAATTCGTATGGCCTCACCCAAACTGACATGCTCACGGGGAAGTACAATAGAGCCATCAAAATTGCAGAGAATTCAGCTGCTTTTTTATCTGACTCCATCAAGCAAAAGCGGTAAAATAGCCCGAGGTTCATCAATGAAAATAGGCCCCAAATCAGCTTGTAGGTCCATTCGTTGAAATGCAGAACTTTGAAAAGTATCCATATTATAGTTTGAACCCCAGCAGGGTGACCGTCAATGGCAACCCCCTGAGTAATGTGTGCCCAAAATGAAGATTGAGTTTTTTCGGCCCTGAACAAAGCACCTAACTCATCAGAATCCATGGGTACAGCTGATAAATCGTAGAACCTTACTACAGCGGCAATGAAAATCAGCAAGATAAAAAACCAGTGTTTTTTCAGGAGATTCACTTAGGTTTTCTGCTTAGATTTTTGAGCGGAAGGAAAAAGGATGTTGTTGAGAATTAACCTAAATCCTGGACTGTTAGGGTGTAGGTTAAGGTCGGTTGGTGGTTCACCTACGTGATGTTGGTAATCTTCGGGGTCGTGCCCTCCAAAAAAGGTCCATGTGCCCTTACCCATTTCACCGTGAATGTATCTTGCTTCATTCAGTAAGGCGTTTTCGCCCATAACCAACACATCACTTTTGATTAAATCTCTTTTGAAAGCGGTAGTTTGCCCCATAAATCCACGTACTGTTTTGGTGTGATTTTGACATAAAATACTGGGAATTAAGTCCCACTTTGCTGAATAATCAAAAAGGGTAAATAGATCAGTTTCTTCAGTAACATTACGTGTATTTGGATTCACGTCAATGTTGGAATATTCGTAAATATATGGACTGGTCTCTAGGGTGAAATTTTTAAATGCGAAGCACTGGTCATAATTGAGTTTCTGCTGGGCCTGCGGGTCAGCAGGGTCACCGTCGAACATGCTTTCACAGATGTCTGTATTTTGTGCAGCCAAAGAAATATCATAGGTATCGGTGGCACTGCACATGGCGAATAAAAATCCGCCGCCAAGACAGAAATCTCTGATTTTTAAAGTGACCGCTTTTTTCAATTCTCTGACGGTTTTATAACCGTGTTTTCGGGCCATGCTTTCGGCTTCTTGTACTTGAGAAATATACCAAGGAGCCGTAGAGTAGGAGGCCCAAAATTTGCCGTATTGTCCGGTGAAATCTTCATGATGCAAGTGAAGCCAGTCGTATTCGGGCAATTTATTTTCTAAAACTTCATCGTCAAAAATGACCGTGTAAGGAATCTCAGCATAGGTCAGAACCAGTGTAACAGCGTCATCCCAGGGTTGTTTAGATTTAGGTGAATAAACAGCAATTTTTGGAGCATTCAGAAGTTTTAGCATGTTCATATTCACCTCCGGATTTGAAATGGTGGTTTCAATAGAATTGGCTTCCGATTCAGTGATAACTTCAAAAGTAACGCCTCTAGTTTTGCATTCACGCTCGGCGTCAGCATTGTAATTGGTCATAAAACTTCCTCCGCGGTAGTTTAAAAGCCACAACACTTCTGATTTTTGTTTGTCGAGAATCCAAAAAGCGATACCATAAGATTTTAGGTGATTTTTTTGGGATTCATCCATGGGGATGAGGATTCGCGTTGCACGAAGAGAGGCGAACATCCCCAGAAAAACTAATAAAAAGATCGTTTTCCAACCCACCGATGTGTAGTATTTCTGAAGCATGACAACGAAGTTAAGGCAAATTGAATATTTTCGCGGCATGGAATACCGCATTTCTAGAATCATCCAAGAATCTCCCCGCGTTCGTCGATTTTTTCTAGATACAGGTGCGTTTGATTTTAATCCAGGTCAATTTGTGGTGTTAACTCATCCTGATTTACCCTTTGGACAAAACCAAAGAAGTTATTCAATCGCATCCTTGAATTCCAAGCAGGAAGAATTAGAACTGTGCATTGTTTTGAATGAAAAAGGATCAGTGACACCTTGGTTGTTTCAGAAAAAAGTGGGTGAAATGCTTGATATTTCTTTGGCTCAAGGGACATTTAATCTCAAAAACGAGGGCAATTCAGGACCCATTGTTTTTGTAGCAACGGGAACGGGAGTAGCACCATTTCGAAGCATGATTGATGCCTCTTTCAAAAATTCTGATGCAGAGGTTCACCTTGTTTTTGGAAACCGAATTCAAGAAGATATATTGTACAGAGATCATTGGGAAACATTGCAGCTTGAAAATGCGCGCTTTCATTTTTATCCAGTGTTAAGCAGGGAAGAGGCATTGAATTGTCATTTTGGATATGTTCATGGTATTTATGAATCTTTGTTAATTGGTCAAACAGATGCTCGAATTTACGTTTGTGGGTGGCAAGATATGTGCAAAGAAGCCCGAGAAAGACTCAAATTATTGGGTTTCAATCGTAAACAATATGCATTTGAACAATATGATTGATCCATAATTTTTGTTTTCTCTGATATTTCACTTAATATTGCATTACAAGAAAAGAGGGTTCGATTCTGAAACCTCCACTCTCCTAGAATCTTATTTCATTGAATCTATTGTTCGTTTATAGCAATTTTATATGACAAAATCTCCCGATTTTGCTAAAATGGGTGTAGCAGATTTGCGCACTCTGGCAGGGGCATTGGATATTCCGAATGCCGACAAATTAAAAAAGAATGAGTTAATAGAACTTTTGTCAAAGGCAGCCAACGAATCTTCTAACGAAGCATCTGTTGAAACCTTAAACGAAAATTCTGCTCCTATTAACACTGAAATCTCTGATGACGCTTCTGATGCAACTGAAGATAAACGTCCCAAAAGACGCAGGAAAACCGAATTGGAGGCTCAAGACGAAGTTGCAAAAGCACTTCAAAAGGCCGCTGAACCTAAGCCCGAGACTGTAACGGTGTCAGAGTCTCAGGTAGTTTCGGATAATCCTGAATTGAATGTCCCTCAAAATCTAAATTTGGATCGACGAGAGAGGAACCACAGAGAGCGATTTAAAAAGCGCGACGATAGAGGTGAAAAACCAACATCCTCTGATAGTTCAGAAACGGCAATACCGGAAAAGAACCAAAGGTTTAATAGACCTGAAAAACCGGTTTCTCCAAAGCCTGAAAATCAACCAAGAATAGAAAACCATCCAAAGCCAGAGGCACAGCCTAAGGTTGAATCTTCTGAGAGACTCGAAAAACCTGTTAAACCTGAACCACCAGCTATGAGTGAAGAAGAAAAGCGTAGAAAAGAGCTTTTCAACGCATTCATGGAAATGGAAGGAGCCGTAATTACACAGGGTGTATTGGAAACTGTTCCCGATGGATACGGATTTTTGCGTTCTCCCGATTATAATTACCAAGCCTCACCCGATGATGTATACGTTCCTAGTTACATGATCAAACAAAACGGGTTGAAAGTGGGTGATACCATCAAAGGAAGTATTCGTCCCCCGAAAGACAACGAAAAATACTTTTGCTTGCTAAAAATTGAAGCGGTAAACGGTAAAACCCCTGAAGAAGTTCGCGACCGCGTTGCATTTGAGCATTTGACACCTCTTTTCCCACAAGAAAAGTTGAACTTATGTGACGATCCTCGCAATTACCCCAATCGTATCATTGATTTAGTTTCACCCATAGGTAAAGGCCAACGCGGACTGATTGTAGCGCAGCCCAAAACGGGTAAAACTTGGATATTAAAAGGAATTGCCAATGCAATTGCTAAAAACCATCCTGAGGTTTATATGATGATACTTCTCATTGATGAACGACCTGAGGAGGTAACTGATATGGCTCGCAGTGTACGTGCGGAAGTTGTGGCAAGTACTTTTGATGAACCTGCCGACAAACACGTTAAGTTGACCAATATGGTTTTAGAGAAGGCCAAAAGATTGGTAGAATGCGGTCATGACGTGGTAATATTGTTAGATTCTATTACTCGTTTAGCAAGGGCTTACAATACGGTTCAACCTGCATCAGGTAAAATTCTTTCTGGTGGTGTGGATGCAAATGCATTGCACAAGCCAAAGAGATTTTTTGGTGCCGCTCGAAACATTGAAAATGGTGGCTCACTGACCATCATCGCTACTGCATTGACCGATACAGGTTCAAAGATGGATGAGGTAATTTTCGAAGAATTCAAAGGAACAGGAAACATGGAATTGCAATTAGACCGCAGATTGGCAAACAAGCGAATCTTCCCGTCTATCGATATCATGGCATCTAGTACCCGAAGAGAAGATTTGCTGATTGACAAAACCGCGCTTCAACGCATGTGGGTGCTTAGAAATCACCTTGCAGATATGAATCCAGAAGAGGCAATGAACACATTTTTGAAATACATGACCAATACACAAGACAATTTGGAGTTCTTGGTAAGCATGAATGGTTAAAAAAGTGGCTAAAATGTGAATAAACTACCGTAATTAGCACGGATTTCCTATCCTAATTTAGCGGACTATTTACACATTCATGGACAAGCCTAAAGTTGCAATTGACTATGCAAAGCTCACTCCCGAGTTGACTGAGCTTTTCAATGAAACGTATCCCAATGGAATTGTGGGACATACCATTCGTTTTCCTAATTCAAAAGGGGAAATAGTGACATCAGTTAGACTTGAAACTGACGATAAGGTGTACTTAGTGAAATTAAGTGCCCGCGCCAAAGAAGTGCTATCTGATGAAGATCTAGATGAAATGATTCGTCCAATTTCTAAAGGCGGAGATGATATTGAGGTTGAGTCAGACGATGAAGAAGATGACGACAATCAAAAAGACAAGCCTGAGTCAGACGAAGATGACGAAGATTAATTGAATGAAGTCTGTTGCAATAATATCTGGCGGTAGCCGTGGAATAGGTTTCGCCATAGCGCAACAACTCATTCATGACGGTTTTTTTGTTCATATCATTGGTTCAAATACCGAAAATTTACATAATGCATTGGTTCAACTGGGTGTTGAAAATGCCCAATCAAGCTTGTGCGACATGTCAATAGCCTCAGAAGTAATTTCTTTGTCACAGAATCTCACTCAATTGTACCCTCAGGTGCAAATTCTAGTAAATAACGTTGGAGTATTTTTGCCAGGTTCAATGATGGATGAACCATCTGGGCAATGGGAAAAAGAATGGGAACTTAATGTGAGTTCGGCGTATCATTTGACTAGAGGGCTGTGGCCGAGTTTAAAAGCTACTTCAAGATCACATGTATTTAATATGTGCAGTATTGCCAGTATCGTATCTTATTCAGCGGGTGGTACTTATGCGGTTACTAAGCATGCCCTTTTGGGCTTTTCTAAGTCACTCAGAGAAGAAGGTAGACCACACGGAATTAGAGTAACCAGTCTACTGCCTGGTGCCACACTGACCGACTCATGGGCAGGGGTTGGTCTTCCAAAAGATAGATTCATGTCGGCAGAGTCTGTAGCTAAGGTTGTATCTGTAGCCTTTCAGATCAACGAGGATACTCAAATGGAAGAAGTTTTGTTGAGGCCTATTCAAGGCGATATTTAAACTCTTTTCAATCCTTTTTGTTATATTTGTAATTATTAAACTAAAATAACCTAAGATAGATGAAAAAATTACTTTTGTTTGGATTTGGAGCCATTGGTTTTTTGAGTTTGAACGCTCAAGCACCAATCAACCACAAAATTCATGAGCAAGACAAAAATCAAGGTGTAAGCAACAAGCAAAACATTTACGTTGGGCCTAATGCGAAAAACCAAATGTCTAAGCGCGCTGAAACTCTTCAAGATGTTTACAATTTTGCAGAAGCATATGGCGAAAGTATGATGTTGGGTGCTCCTGAATCTTACATTCGTTGGATTTCAGCTGATTCTAATGCGTTGACCGTTTACAGCGATGATAACGGTGGGTCGACAACTCAACACAATGGAATTCATGTAGTTGGAACTTCATTTGATCCTAAAGATTCAGCGTTTATCGATATCGGGAAGACAGTTTTAGCACGTTTTAATCCTTATACCGTTGATACTATTCGTTGGGTACAATACTACGTTCGCAACGTAGATTCAATTGATTTGGGCAACGGAAACCAGGAAGTAATTGATACTGTTTTTGTTCAGTATTTTGATTTTTCTGGAATTTCTTTGAGACAATTTAATAGAGGCGGAACAAACTTGAATTCTGCACCTAACGTAGATGGTTACAAGGCTAAGACTCGTTTGAATTCAACGGCTCTTTACACCGATACTATTTTGTTGAATACAGCTTTTGGTGATTCAGTAAACTATCAAGAAGGCCGTTTGTTTGGTCGTACAATGGGTACTATTCCTCCAGATTTCAAATCTTTATCTACCAACGGTACTCAAGTTCAAGCGAATGTGGTAGCAATGAGCGTTTTCTTTAAACCAATGAAGAAAGCACAGTTGAAAGATACATTCGTAAACTGGACCAATCCTAACTTCAAACGCACTACCAATGGTTTAGGTGTTCGTTTCTTGTATTGGACAGATCACGCTCAAGACATTTTTTCTCCATATAGAATAAATAACACATTCTGGACACCTGGTTTCTTGGTAGATGGTCAAACTTTCAATGGTTGGAAGTCTTATTTGCCTACTACCGCTTACAACACCACTTCTATGTTTGATGTTGATTTTAATATCACCGTTGAAAATCTTTCAGCTCGTGAATTAGCAAAAGATCTTTCAGCAGTGAAAGTGTATCCTAACCCTGCTACAGGCAACCAAGTTGCAGCAGTGTTTAATTTGACAAAAACCGCTAACGTAAGCGCAGTTGTAATGGATATCAACGGTAGAACTGTTAAAACATTACCTTCTGGTTCTTTCCAAAAAGGTTTGAATGAATTAGTGATTTCAACTGACGGATTGAGCAAAGGCATCTACACACTATCAGTGCAAACTGACAACGCGGTAGAAGCTACTAAATTCGTGGTTCAATAATCGAACTATTTAATAGACACTTAAAAAGGGCTTCCCAAACGGGAAGCCCTTTTTTTATACCTTTGTTTATGCAAATAAATTTAGCAACTGCACTAAAGATTGGTTTTCTGCTGCTCGTACAATCGGTTTCTGCCCAAAGCTTTTTTGGACTTCAGAATAGCAATTATGGGGGAATTCATACGGCAGTAACCAATCCGTCCCTCATTACAATGATGGATTATCAGCGCAGTGCTAATATTTCTACCATTGGTTTTTCTGCTGAGAATAATTACGTGTCTCTAGAAACTCCATTTTCAGCATGGCAACTCATCAGAGGAAAAGTTCCTCAACAGTATAAAAAAGCAGATGGTTCATCTGGGGCAGGATCCATTGACTGGCAAAGTTCATGGCTCAAGGAAGATAGGAACGGTGATAATATCAACGCAAATTTGAATCTAGAATACAGAGGCCCATCCTATGCCAACCACTACGGCCGGTTAATTTGGGGACTAGGCATGAGAACCAAGTATACCGCAAATCTAGATGGTATTACCCCTGAAATGATTGGTTGGGCCAAAAACCTAATAGATTCACAATCAATCAATAACATCAATCAGATTTCTGCACAGAAATTCAGTGTTTTTGTGAATTCCTATCAAGAATATTCCGGACTTTTGGCCATTAGAATTATTGATAATGCAAAAGTAAAATTGGGCATTGGCACAAACTTGAAATTGATTTTGGGAAATGGAAATTTCAAACTCCAGAATTCGGGTGTTTTATTGTATGTCAAAGGAATTGATAGTATTGGTATTAGTGGCGGACAAATGCAGGTGTCATATACTGAGAACAATCTGTTTCAACAACTTTCAGGCGGGGTATTGGCTGGTAGTTTGCCCAGATTCAGTGATATTTCGGGAGTGGGGTACGGATTTGATTTAGGGTTTACTCTTTTATTGGGAGATAATATGACCAAAACCAAGAAGGATCGTTCTAAAGTGAAAGATTACAGAATGAAAATTGCTGCTGCGCTCTTAGATTTAGGAAGAATTGGATATTCTAATAAAAATCAAGGTTTTATCATTGACGGAAGTAAAAATTTCAGCATTCCCATTCAAACTCCTGAATTTATTTTAGCGGCGTCAAAAGGGGTGAATTCTGTTGTAGATTATACCAAGGAAAAAGCCATTGAAGATGGTGCTTACATAAATCAACCCGAAGAAGTGAGAATTTTATTGCCAACCACACTTCAATTGCAGTTTGATTATCAAGTAGTTCCCATGTTCAATGTCGCCGCTCAACTTACTCAGGCTGTAGATTTAAATAACCCGTACCAAATTCAATCAAACAGTTCTCTAGTTGTTGTTCCTCGTTTTGAGCACGCTTGGTTTGAGTTCTCTGCGCCAATTTCTTTGTATAATAATTATAGAAGTTTTGGTTTCGGGGGATTTTTGAGACTGGGACCTGTGTTCTTGGGCACAGATAACATCATAAAATCTATCAACCCTTCAAAGTTGCAGGGCGTAAATTTCTATTTTGGAATCAGTACCTTGTTGAGGTAAACGCTTATTCAAATCGGGTGATTTGTGCCCCCAATGGGTTCAAACGTTCTTCGATTTTCTCGTAACCACGGTCAATTTGTTCAATGTTTTTGATGGTACTCTTGCCCTTGGCACTCATTGCTGCTATGAGCAATGCAACACCCGCTCTAATGTCAGGTGATGACATGGTAATTCCCTTCAATTGGGTTCTTCTGTCAAGTCCAATAACAGTTGCACGGTGAGGGTCACACAAAATGATTTGTGCTCCCATATCAATGAGATTGTCAACGAAGAACAATCGGCTTTCGAACATTTTTTGATGTATCAAAACGGTTCCACGAGCTTGAGTTGCAGTAACTAAGGCAATGGAAATGAGGTCAGGTGTAAATCCGGGCCAAATTTGATCGCTGATGGTTAAAATGGATCCATCTATGAACGAATCGATTTCGTAGTGGTCGTTTTTAGGGATATAAATATCGTCGCCCTGAATTTCTAATTGAATTCCCAACCTTTGGAAGGTTCTAGGAATGATTCCCAATTGGTCAACACGGCAATTTTTCAGGCGAATGTCGCTTTGAGTAATTGCAGCCATTCCAATGAAGCTTCCAATTTCAATCATATCGGGCAAACACCGGTGGGTGCAACCATTCATGCTATTCACACCTTGAATAGATAGTTTGTTAGATCCTATACCCTCAATTTTTGCGCCCATGCTGTTGAGCATGTTGCACAATTGTTGTAAATATGGTTCACAAGCGGCATTGTATATTGTTGTAGTGCCGTTTGCTAGAACAGCAGCCATCACAATATTGGCTGTTCCAGTTACGGAAGCTTCATCTAGGTGAAGGTATGCACCTTGTAGATTGTCGCAATGAACTCGGTAAAAAGTTTGTTCGGGTAGATATTCAAATTTAGCACCCAAAGCCATAAATCCTTCAAAATGGGTATCCAATCTTCTGCGGCCAATTTTGTCGCCTCCGGGTGAGGGGATGTAGCCTTTTCCAAAACGCGACAAAAGTGGTCCAACAATCATGATTGAACCTCTCAATGCGGCACCTTGTTTTTTGAATTCAGGACTATCTAAAAAAGCTAAATCAACGTTATCTGCTTTAAAGGAATAAACCCCTTTGCTCAATCGGTTGGTTTTGACTCCCAAATTACCTAAAAGTTCAATGAGTTTTAGAACGTCTCTGATTTCAGGTATATTTTCAATGATTACTTCTTCATCAGTCAAAAGCACGGCACAAATGACCTGTAATGCTTCGTTTTTGGCCCCTTGGGGTTGGATTTCTCCTTGAAGGGAATGTCCGCCTTGAATTTCGAAATACGACATGATTAAAATCTACGGTAGTTTTTACCCTTGTTATTTCTTTTTGGGTTTTTGTTGTTTCTATTGTTTTGGAAATTGTTGTTTCTACTTCCAAACTGTTGTTGTTTACGGGGATTATAATTGCTGGTATTATCAGCGGTTACAGTTATTTCAGAGCCTGCAACATGCAACTTCCCCTTTGATAATATGCGAAGGTGTTCTGCAATCACTTCATTGCTCAAGTTTTCGTTGTTCCACATTTTACAACTGTTGTACATGAATGAAGCGATTAAATTCACCAATTCTTGCCTCAATTCATTGTCTTCTAGTTCAGTAGCGCGCTCAATCATGTTTTGAAGGTTGCGGCCGTAAAAACGAAAACGAATGTTGGTATCTTGATAGCCTATTTGGTCTGGTTTTCTGTTTCTGATTTCCGCTTTGGGAATTTCATAGGGGCAGTCAACATCTAGAGAATAATCGGCCATTTGGAATAAATGTCCCCATAAAACTTGCTGATAATTAGATTGAAGCTTTATTTCCGGGTTCAAAAGTGCCATGATGTTAACTAAATTATAAGCCCATAAGGTGCGTTCTGATTTTTCGGTTAGGCTCTGAATGTGCTCAATATAGTCTTGAACACTGCGCCCGTATTCGGAAATTTTCAGTTCAGTTCGTTGCGTATTGTAATCTTGTTGTAAGATACCCATTATATTATGCAAATTAAGGTTAGAATCTTGGATTTAGTAAACAATTCGTATCATTCGTGTGTTTTTTTATCAATGAGAGACCAAATTATTGCCCATTACATTCGCTTCAGCAACAAAAACGGCAAAGCGCCCGTTTCTGTTTTTCAGTTTTGTGAGGATTGCGGACTATCGGAGCGACAGTTTTTTGATGAATTTTCTGATTTTGAACATCTTCAAGAGGAGATTTTAGGTGATTTTTGGAAAAACACAGTTGCTAAGTTGCAAGAGCAAGAATTCTATCAAAACACCAACGATGCCGAAAAGTTTTTAGCTGTGGCGTACGGTTTCTTTGAAAATCTAAAAGATCAACGCAGTTTCTTTTTGAATTTCTTCGGTAATTGGAGTTCACCCAAAGATTTATTTCACGGATTTAAAAATTTCCGGGAAGTTGTGATGAAGTACATTGATCAATTAGACTTGCCTTCAACCGATTTAGGGGTAGCACAATTGAATAAACCCATCAATAAGTTGAATTCAAATGCGTTGTACTTGAATTTGGTTTTTGTGCTGCATTATTGGGTGAAAGACAGAAGCAAAGGATTTGAAAAAACCGATGCCCTGATTGAGAAGTTGTTTACATTGTCGTTTGATATGATGGAAACCAATTCGCTCAAGAAAGTAATTGACTTAGGAAAGTTTTTGGTAGCTGATTTCAAACTCTAAATTTTATGAAAACTCAAGACTCCATTGCCAGCTCAAAATTGGGCCGGGCAGTGAAACTAGTGGGCGCTGGTGCCAAAATAGGAGGTAATTATCTCAAATATTACGCAAAAAAAAGCATCACTGGCGAAGATTCTAAAGAAGGACTCCACGAACAGAATGCTACAGATATCTATGACTCATTAAGCGAGTTAAAGGGCAGCGCATTGAAAGTGGCTCAAATGTTGAGCATGGATAAAAACCTACTTCCACGCGCATACACTCAAAAATTTGCTCTTTCACAATATTCAGCGCCTCCAATGTCACCGCCGCTGGTTATGAAAGTATTTAAAACAGCCACCGGCAAATATCCCAACGAAGTTTTTGATCATTTCGATACTAAAAGTTTGGCAGCAGCGAGCATTGGTCAAGTGCATCTTGCCGAAAAAGACGGCAAAAAATACGCCGTGAAAATTCAATATCCCGGAATTGCTGATTCAATAAAAAGCGATTTGAAGATGGTTAAACCCGTGGCGAATGCCATGTTTGGCTTGTCAGAAAAGGAAATGAAAAAATACTTCGAGGAAGTGGAAGATAAGTTGATTGAAGAAACCAACTATCACTTAGAACTTAGAAGAGGTACAGAAATTTCTCAGGCAAGCGCTCACATTAATAATATCGTGTTTCCAACGTATTATCCTGAGTTCAGCAGCGAAAAAGTGTTGGTTATGGACTATTTAGATGGAAATCACCTAAAGGAGTTCTTAGACGAAAATCCGTCCCCAGAAACAAAAAACAATATTGCACAGACCCTGTGGGACTTCTACGAATATCAGTTGCATGAGCTGAAGGCCATTCACGCAGATCCGCATCCAGGTAACTTTTTATTTAAAGGTGAAAAGGTTGGGGTTATTGATTTTGGCTGCATCAAAGAGGTGCCGGAAGATTTCTACCAAAGTTATTTTCCGTTGTTACTGCAAGAAGTGCAATCTGATGCTGAGTTGATTCAACAGTTACTCATGAATATTGAGATCATTTTCCCCGATGATTCTCCCGCCGTTAAGGAAGAATTGACCAATGCATTTTTAAGAATGACGCGTTTGTTGAGCAGGCCTTTTTGCACGGAGGAATTTGAATTTACCTACGAGTTTATAGATGAGATTTACGCAACGGGAGAGGAGATCTACAAAATCCAAGAAGTGAAAAAACCTACCAAACCAAGAGGCAGTAAACACGCCTTATACATCAATCGTACCTATTTTGGAATTTACAGCATGATGGCTGACTTGGGGGCAAACATTAAAACAGGCAATAGAGACTGGCAGGCAAGATTATGGGATTCTATCAGCGCTCAAACTTTGTAACTGCGCTCTTTCCATCGAGTTTTCACCGGAAGTAGAAAGAAAATGGCCGTACTGACGGTTAATACAAAAAGATAAATCTCATAAACAAGATGTTGGGAGAGCTTCGGAAGAGGTTCTCCCACTTTTTTATAAATGATCGATATCTGGGCGGTTTGAATGATCCATTTTACACTCCAAATAGCAATTGTCCAAAGGGGTGCTGCAATCCAAAAGAGCAAGGGTATTAAAAAGAAAAAGCTGCCGTAAACACCAAACAACAGCCACCAATACCAAGGAAGTTCTTTGCCGCCGCTAAGCCAACGCTTTCTTTGATGCAATAAGGGTATAAATCCTTTGGTTTTCTCTGAATAGGCTAAAACATCGGGGTGCATGACGTTATTCCATCCCCAGCCCTTGGCACAGACTTCCGAGTAAAGTTTATAATCTTCGGTGATGGAAAATCGGATATTCGCATATCCACCAGTTTGCCAATAGGCGTCTTTTCGAACAATCATGTTATTTCCTACGGCTGTTGCAGGTACACCACTATACGAAATGACATTCAAAAGCCCCATGAAATAGGCCCAATCCATTTCTTGTAACCAGCCATCGGTCCCTGTGCTTTTAACCATCGTTGTGCCGCTGCTGACTCCCGTATTTTTATCTAAAAACTGCAACATGGATAGAGCCCACTGCGGCTTGACCCGCACATCAGCATCTGTAATGAGGTAGAAATCACCTACGGCATGCTGGTCTAGTTGTGCCATCACTCGAGCTTTTGCTTTCAATCCACGATCGTCATCTACAATGTTAACCAATTGAATATGAGGGTGTTCTTGTGAGAATCTTTGAGCAATTTCAGCGGTTTTATCGGTGCTTTGATCGTTTCCTACCAAGATTTGAAGTTTTTTTACAGGATAATCCAGCTGCAAAAGTGAGTTTAAGCAACCAGCTATGTTTTCTTCCTCATTTCTGCAGGCAACCCAAATACTGATCTCGGGAAGATTTTGGGATAAGGTTTTTTTCTGAGATTTATATTTAATCAACCAAGCAAGTTGCCAAACTTGAATCAGAATGTATGACAGCAGGGGAATGAGAATGATTTCAAACATGTTCTGCAAGGGGTTTAAAGGTAAATTTACCTGACCATCTTTGGAGCAATTCGGGCAGCATTTTTAGGGTTTGATTTTTTGATTTTTGGGAATCGTGAAAGACCACCAAACTTCCAGTTCGCGCGAGACGTTCAATTTTATCAACTGCATGAGCCAGGTCTAAACTTTTGTCGTAGTCGTAGGTCAAAATGTCCCACATGCAGATAACATGCCCCATTTCTCTCAATAAATGTGATTGTTTGGGTTTGATTCGCCCGTAGGGCGGACGAAAAAGCTTTGTATCTATTCCAATGTTGCTCAGAACGTCTGAACATTGTTGAACATTTTCAATGTAAATGTGGTTGTTGGAATTCCAGCCTTTGATGTGGTTGTGAGTGTGGTTTCCGATAGAGTGCCCCGCATCTTTGATTTTTTCAATGACTTCGGGATGTTTCAGCACGTTTTCACCAACCACAAAAAATGTGGCATGAGCGTTGAAATTCTTCAGTATTTCAAGCACTTGTAGGGTAACTTCGGGGTCGGGTCCATCGTCAAAAGTCAAATAGAGGGTAGGTTGGGAGTGATTAGAATCGGTTTTACGCCAAAGCATGTTGGGAAATAAGGTTGAAAACCCTTTTGGAATCTGAAAAACGCGCATTCCCATCTATGCAAAGTTGCTAGTTTTTTATAATGATTCCATCGTTTGCTTTCATTAATTTTGTAAACATGGGCGAAAAAATAGTTTTGGTAGGTGGCGGTTTGGCCGGCTCCTTAATGTCAATCTACTTAGCAAAAAAAGGTTACGATGTGCATTTGTATGAGCGACGTTTAGATATGAGAAGCGGTAACTATCAAGGCGGTCGTTCCATCAATTTGGCCCTATCGGTTAGAGGAATTACGGCATTGGAAAAGGTAGGACTTACCAAAGAAATTTTGGATATTTCCATCCCCATGTATGGTCGTATGATGCACAGTACCGCCGGCGATTTGAATTACCAAGCCTACGGTCGCGACGATCAAGCCATTTACTCTGTTTCAAGAGGAGAATTGAACATTCGCTTACTTCAATTAGCAGACCAATATCCCAATATTCACATGTATTTTGATCATAAATGCTACAAAATGGATTTAGATCATAATGTAGCATGGTTTGAAGATGTAGACGGGAATAAACACGAAGTTAGGGGAGATGTATTCTTGGCCACTGATGGTGCATTTTCAGCGCTCAGAGAAGCCATGATTAAGAATCCTAGACACAATTTCTCACAAACCTACGAAAGCCACGGTTATAAAGAATTAGAAATTGTTCCAGGTCCCAATTCAACCTTCCAAATGGAAGAAAAAGCCTTGCATATTTGGCCTAGATCTAGCTTCATGATGATTGCATTACCCAATCCGGGTGGCAACTTTACCTGTACGTTGTTTATGCCGTATGATGGCGAAGTAAGTTTTTCAAAATTGAATACTGACCATGAAATCATGGCGTTTTTCAACGAATATTTCGCCGATGCAATCCCAATGATGCCCAATTTATTGGAAGATTTCAAAGGAAATCCCATTGGGCACCTTGCCACCATGAGAACGTATCCTTGGGTGAAAAACAAATCTGCTCTTATGGGAGATGCTGCGCATGCGGTGGTGCCGTTCTACGGACAAGGTATGAATTGCTCTTTCGAAGATTGTGTAGTGTTAGATCAATGCATATCTCAATTTGAAGGCGATTGGGATAAAATTCTTCACCAATACCAAATATTGCGAAAAACCAATGCCGACGCCATTGCCGATTTGGCCCTTCAGAACTTCATTGAAATGCGTGATTTAGTAGGATTGCCTGAATTCTTGAGAAAAAAGAAGATTGAAAAAGTATTGGTAGATACTTATCCTGGCTTGTATCGCAGTCAATACGAAAGGGTAACCTTTTCGAATGACAACTACCGCGATGCATTGAACGCCGGTGAAAAGAACGATCGCTTTATCCAACATCTCATTGATCATAACTTAGAAGATCAATTGGAGAATTCAGATGCCATTAAACCGCTACTTAACGACTGGTTTGCTTGATTTTTCTTTGGATTTAATGATTGAATCTACAAAATCAGGGTTGTATTTGGTTTTGTATTGCAGTTTTTGAGTGTATTTCTCACCCGTGCGTTTTCTGTATTCTCTATTGGGTAGCAAGATGGTTATGTAAGCCCATGTTGCCATTCCCAATACGATGGTCAAGAAAACGATCGCAACGGCTAGTTTTTGTTTTTGCTGCTTTTCCATGAGGGATTGTTAATTAAACAAATAATTTTGAATTCAGTTTCAATTCTTGATTCAGTGTTTTTAAATCTTCAAAAACCACCGCATTCAATTCTATACCATTTACCTTGCGATCATTTTCATGAATTCGCTCAGGTTCACCCGGAACAATTACAGGTTGATCAGAATTTGCTGGAATGGACTTTTTGAATCGGTCTATCCAGACATCTAACTGATTTTTAGCTGTTTGGGCATCTGAAAATCCATCCAAACTCCAACATCCTACAAAATGTCCAATGCCTTTGCCGGGAGCATCAGTTGCCGGGTCTAAAAAGGATACAAATGGCGGCACCCAAGGTCCAAAATTGGCACCCGTTAATACGCCACTGAAGATATCAACCCAAGCACCTAAACCGTAACCTTTGTGGAATCCATGGTCAGCATCGCTACCCAACGAGAGCAATCCACCCCCTGATTTCAGAGCATTTGGGTCTTTTGTGGATGTGCCATCAGCATTTAAAACCCAACCTTCAGGTATTTCCTTGTTTGAACGGCTGGCAATTTCCAATTTGCCATTTGCCGCCGCCGATGTGGCCATATCTAACACGAATTCGCGTCCATCGTTTCCCGGAATAGCCACACAAATAGGGTTGGTGCCTAACATTCGTTCGCGACCGCCAGCTGGATATACCAATGGACTAGCATTGGTCATTGCAATTCCAACGGCATTAATTTCAAAAGCTCTTAAGGCATGGTAAGATGCAATTCCAAAGTGATTTGAATTTTGTATTCCTACCCATCCCGAACCATACTCCTCACACATTTCCATGGCTTTCTCCATGGCAAAATGAGCTGAAACCAATCCAATTCCTCCGTCTGCATCCATATTACCCATGGTTCTTTTGCGTGTAGTAAAGTTGAATTTTGGTTTGGGGTTTATTCTGCCTTTATCAATCAATCTAACATAACCACTCAATCTCGCCACACCGTGACTGTCAATGCCTCTTAGGTCTGCTGCAATTAAAACATCAGCACTGATTCTAGCATGATCTTCTGAAAACCCCTTGTTTAAGAAGATTTCTTGCACAAATTGGTGCAAGGCTTCATGTTTGGTAGCACTCATTATTTAAAGGTACTTTGATTTTAACCATTTTTGAATTGCACCGGGTTGTCCCCAAAATGGATTTGTTTTTATTTGCAGTGCTTCCAAAGCATCACCTTTAAATTTAAGATTGATTTGATATTGTTTCAACGGTTCGAATCCACCTGTCAGTTCCTGAATATTACCGCCGCGGTTAATCAAAACGGTGAATTGATTTTCTCCTGCTGCCCTCAAAGAGTTGCAGATTTTATCAATGTCATTGGTGGTTCTATAATTGTTGATGGACAAGATTTCATCACCCACTTGAATTCCGAATTTCAACCCATTTCCCTTGATGTTAACGTACGATACCTTTTGAAGTCCGTCTTTGGTTTCAAAGGAAAGTCCCCATTCATTCAAAAGTTGGGTTGACTCTTCAACTTCTAAATAGGTTAATTTATCAAAGGTGCCTTTATAATCTGGTCGTTGAGTTGTTTCAAGCCAAACGTGGAATTTATCAGTTAAATCAATTCCAGCGACTGAATTGCAGACTTTCCAAAATTCCTCTTCGGTGTAACCTGTGCCTAAATACCCAAATTTCTTGGCGCCATAAAAATCCTTCCATAACACTTTAAAAACATCGTCTAATGATTTTTTTCCTTTGGTAGCGGCGCAAATTTCAATATCCAACAGAGCAGCAACAATCATTCCTTTGGAATAGTAGGAATAAGAATTGTTTTTGCTGTGTTCATAAGGGCGATACTCCTTAACCCAAGTATTGAAACTCATGTCATGCAGGGTTGCCCATTCACTGCCAGGTCTATTTTCATGTGCATTAATGCTAGTACTGAGAGTTTGTAAAAATGATGTAGGCCCTACAAATCTCGCTCTAACCAACGCCAATTCATCATAATATGAGGTAATACCTTCGGCAATCCATAAAGAGCGAGTGTAGTTTTCTTCCGAATAATTAAAGGGGCCCAATTCTACGGGTCTGATTCGCTTCACGTTCCATAAGTGGAAGTATTCATGAGCTACCAGTCCCAAGAAACCGCGGTAGCGATTGGGGTCTGTATATCCCAATCGGCTCATCATCAACACGGTAGAGTTTAAATGTTCAATTCCGCCGCCGCCATTTTCCACGTTTTGAACAATAAAAACATAAGGTTTACAGGGCTGTGTTTCGCAAGGAAACTCTCCTACAATATCAAACATGGTGGTGCAGATCTTTTGCATATCAGTTTTTAACTGATCTTTATTCGCGTTGTTTTTTCCAACTAAGGCAACTATATGTTTTACCCCAGCAACTTCAAAATCAAAGGTTTCAAAATTTCCAAGCTGCACCGGTGAATCTACCAATTCATCATAGTTTCTATACTTGAAGGTGATTTGTCCAGCTCCTTTGTTGGATGTTTTTTCCTCTTCGAGGGACGTGGCCACGGATGTCCAACTTTCGGGGTATTTGATGGTGACGGTACCAGATTCATTGGTTTTGCCATCTACCAAGGTTTTATTGTCTACATACATCAATACTGAAGCCATGTTCAACAGTGCTTGTTCGTTGTTGATGTATGAGGTTCTTACGCTGAAATCGAAACAATAAATTTCATAAGATATTTTGATTTTATCGCCTTTTTTTGCCTCAACTATCCATTGGTTTTTAGATTGTTGTTTTAAAGGCACCATAGATTTTGGTGAATTTTTCTGCATGTAAACCTGATTTACATTTCTCGAAAATTCACGTAAAAGGTAACTTCCGGGTGTCCATGTAGGCAAAGTAACGGCGCCTGAAGGGCCTTCATGTTCTGCTATATACTCCATTTCGATGAAAGCATAGTGGGAGTTAGGATTGGGAATGGAAATTTCGTAATTAACTTGGTTTTTTGCCATAAGAGACGTGATTAAGCTGATGAATGCACATATAACGAGTATTGTCTTCCGCATGTCGCAAATTTCGGTAAATCTGCTTAAATTAATGTATATTCGTTTATTCTGTTTAGAAATATGATGATATTCAAGATTAATCGACGTATTTATAGTGTATTAGGTATGGTTGCTATTTTGGTCATGTTCATGGCTTCATGTGAAGAAGATAATAAGCCTACTAATCCCAACGATACAACCAAAAAAGACACGGTCATAGATACGGTCTCATTGGCACAAAAGGTATTTGAAATTTATGTTTTAAATAAAGCCACCCGAATAAAATTAGCCATTGACACTGGTGGAAACAACATTACACCTGATTTTTCAGATATGGTAATTTACTTGAGAAAAGAAACATTCTACAATGGCCCAGTAGAGATCTTGGCTAACGGCACAAAATACGTGGGCACTTGGAGTTCTAACTATGATTATTCTTTTTTGGATTTGAATATTGAAGGACTTCCTCAATTCAAGTTCTTTGAAAAAACCTGGCGATTCAAATACAAGTCTTTAGATTTGTTGATTCTGGTGCCGCGGTCAAATCCTTTTAAGAAGGAAATGCATTTAGACCATCCATAAAAACTACTCTTCATCTCTGACCATAATAACGGTCTTTTTAATTTGTTGACGAACATTTGGATTGAAATACTCCATTTCGTCTTTTTTCATTTGCCAAGGATGTCTCAAATTATCATAGAAAACGTACTTCACCATGGCCGAAGCTTGGTGGGTTCCGTTAGATAATATATTGTATTGAAATCCGTATCGAATGCTCTTTTGCCCTAGACTAGCGCCAATTCCAAAGTTGATGAACTGAGAATTGATAACCCCAGAGCCAAACATCCCCCGGTAACGACGCACTTTAAATCCGTTTTCATTGTCGTTGTCATTATCGAAATAAGCAGAAACAAAACCGGCATCGCTGAGTGCACCAAAATTCGTTAGGGATGTTATGCCTCCCCATACTTCGCCTCTGCGGAAACTTTTTCCTACATTCAGGCCATATTGAATGGATCTATTAAAAAGGTCAATTCTTTCGAATTGTTGATTGAACCAAACCCGGTTACCGCGGAAATTAAAATCTTGGTAATTCAGCGCATCAGGAGTTAAGTTGATGCTTTGATTCCAATTGCTTAGGGTGAAATTTGCAGTCACATGCCAACCCATGTAGTGGTATTTTTGCAACCAATAGAGCATATCATGAGCAATGTGCATCATGTAGTAACGCGTTCTGTTGGAAGTTGCCAATCCGCGATCGTTTAGTGGTGAAGAATTGTACAATAAATAGGTTCCTGCAAGTTCAAATGCGTAACCTGGGGCAAATCGCAACAAAACCATGGTTCTAGGCGCAATGGCCTCGGTTAGTCCGAGTTGACTTAATGAAGGAATTCTCCATCGAATGCTATCTTGGATGTTTCTAGGGCCATTAAATGGATTTCCATTGGGATCTTCAAATTGAAAAAACAATTTTTCTTCGGGTTCAAACAATTCACTGTTGGGTTTGAATTGCAATAAGTTAGATCCATAAAGTATTTGGTTCTCAATATTGGGTGCCGAGTCTAAGTTGCTGTAATGGTCACCAATAATAGATGGTGGTAATCTAGCGGCAACCCCTGTACGAAGTTCAAGGCTAAAAGCACTAGGGGCATACATTTGGGTTCCATGAAAAGTCATGAAACTTTGTGCTGGATATACTGAAGTGAAAAGGTCTTTAGCGTATTGATTGGCAAATGATTGGTAGAATTTAGAGATGTTCTCTACTTGCTGCATTTGATTTTCTAGGGATTGACCCTTTAAACTGATTATTGATTCAGTTGAGAATGAAATCAATAGAGATAAAGTAATTTTAAGAAATTGGCCCTTGAAGTTCATGAGGTCATTCAATGTTCAAATATACGTAAAAACAAATTGAACACCGTTTTGTATGAAGGGACTGCGTTATCTTTGTGTTTATGCAAGAACCCATCATCAATAAGGTTGCCCAAAGTGGTCTGATTACCCTCAATTTGGAGAAATATTATCCACAAGGTGAAAGAAAGCAGATTGATCTTAAAGATGTATTATTCATGGGTATGATTCTCAAAGAGAAAGATTTTAGACAATGGGTTAAGGAACACGACTGGAAGCAATTCCAAAATACTTTTGTAGCCGTTTATTGCAGTATTGATGCAATCATTCCGACTTGGGCATACATGCTTGTAGCATCGAAATTATCGGGAATTGCCACCAAGGTGATATTTGGCGATTTACAAACATTGGAATCAATTTTGTGGGAAGATGCCATTAAAGACATTGATCAAGAGCAGTACAGAGATCAAAAATTGGTTATCAAAGGGTGCTCCAATTTACCCGTTAGCGAAGCTGCTTATCTGCTGATAACCCAGAAGTTAACGCCTGTTGTATCTTCACTCATGTTTGGTGAGCCTTGCAGTACTGTACCAGTGTACAAGGCTCCCAAAAAAGAGATGTGATTTTTTAATCTACTAAGCTAACTTTGATTGTGTTTGTGCGTTGACGTTTATTTAAAGGCATACTAGCACAGTTAATAACGTAGTCTTGAGAGGTAACCCATTCATCATCTCTCAGAATATTGATAACATCTTCGAAGGTCTGATCAGTGCTGACGTATTGATCGTAGTGATAACCTCTAACACCCCAAAGCAAGTTCAATGTGGTTAACATGTGTAGATCGGGGGTAAAAATAAAAATATTGGCTTCAGGTCTGTAACTGGCTACTCTAAAACCTGTGTATCCGCTTTTTGTCATGGCTACTATGGCTTTTGCTTTTAAGTGGTCACTCATTCGTACGGCAGTAAAACAAACTTCGTCACTGGCAAAAGAGGGTGAATCTGAATGGGGTCTTACTCCTTTGTAGTAGGCACGACGGTCTTTTTCAACATCGCCAATGATATCGCTCATCATTTCCACCACTCTCACAGGATATTTACCTACAGAAGTTTCAGCTGACAACATTACGGCATCTGCACCGTCTAAAACAGCATTTGCCACGTCAGTAATTTCAGCTCTTGTTGGCATAGAGTCAACGATCATGCTTTCCATCATTTGGGTAGCAATAATCACTGGCTTAGCGTGTAAAATGCAGGTTTCAACCAACCTTTTTTGAATTAATGGTACTTGCTGCAAAGGTACTTCCACCCCTAAATCACCGCGTGCCACCATCACGGCATCAGTTACTTTTACGATGCTGTCAAAATTTTCTACAGCTTCGGGCTTTTCAATTTTGGCAATGACTCTCGCACGGCTGCCTTTTTCGGCAATAATATTTTTTAATTGGATGATATCATCTGCTGTACGGACAAAGCTTAGTGCTACCCAATCAACATCCAAAGAAAGTCCAAAATCAAGGTCAATTAAATCTTTTTCAGTTAAACAAGGTGCTGAAATCTTGGTGTTGGGCAAGTTAAATCCCTTATTGGAGCTAAGTTCTCCACCTACTACTACTTGAGCTCTAAGGTGTTCGCTATCAATTCTTTCTGTGATTACCAATTCTACTTTACCGTCATTGAGAAGAATTCTATCTCCAACATGAGCTTCATCAGGTAATCTGTCGTAGCTAACATACAATATTTCTGGCGTACTGATACATTCTTTTGTAGTTATAATAAGACCCTCACCGGCAACCATCATCATCTTACCATCTACTTTTCCAATTCTCAATTTTGGACCTTGTAAATCTTGTAAAATAGCCACGTGGCACCCCAATCTTTTATTAATTCTGCGGATGCGTTCTGCGGTTTCTGCATGAACACTGTGCTCGCCGTGTGAGAAATTCAACCTGCAAACATCAACCCCAGCATTGATGATTTTTTCAAGATTTTCTTCGGAACTGCTTGCTGGCCCAATGGTTGCAACAATTTTGGTTTTGTTAAATTTCAGTCTGTGCATTTTGCTCTTTTACAATGATAAGGTGTTTAAGAAGAGAAACCCATTTCCATTTAGAAGTTTGTTCATCTTGCATCTGGTAAACCAACTCAAATTTATTAGCTAATTTGAGCTTATTTAACCATTGCTTGAAATTCAACATTCCAAAGTCTTTTTCAAACATGAGTAAATAATCAGGGTAGGGCTTAGCTGCAACCAGCTTCCCTTGGGTTCCTTGATTTTGAATGAGCCACATTCGTGGCCATTGTTCACTGCCTTTGAAAAAGTACTCTAAATGGTGTGATTCCTTTTCTTTTGACAAATTTATTGTAAAAGGTTCTTTCTCACACACAAATTCTAAGGAAAAAGTGTCAAAAAGACACCAAGCCACAAAATAGGGTGCTTGAGAACTATGTATAGCAACGACTTGGAAGTCACTGCCATCAAGGGTTACCGTTGATTTATGGCGTTTCAATGTGTATGGATTAGATAAAAATTCTAACAAAAATAATTTTTTCATTCGCATCTCATGAAAAAAATGTTTCTTTGTAGCCGCAAAATATCAATTTACGAATCATGTCAGAAATTGCAGAAAAAGTAAAAGCAATCATCGTCGATAAGTTAGGCGTTGATGCAGCTGAGGTTAATCCCGAGGCAAGCTTCACCAATGATTTGGGAGCAGATTCTCTCGATACCGTTGAGTTAATCATGGAATTCGAGAAAGAATTCGACATTAGCATCCCAGATGATCAGGCTGAAAAAATTCAGACTGTAGGTGAGGCCATCAAATACATCGAAGAAAATAAGTAATCTATGCAACTCAGAAGGGTTGTTGTAACCGGCATGGGCGCATTGACGCCTATCGGAAACAATTTGAACGATTATTGGTCAGCTTTAGTTAAGGGTACCTCTGGTGCCTGTGAAATAAGCAAGTTTGATCATTCCAAGTTCAAAGTGAAGTTTGCTTGCGAGGTCAAAAATTTTGACCCCATGGAGTATTTTGATAAAAAAGAGGCCCGTAAAATGGACCCCTTCACACAGTACGCCATGGTGTGTGCCGATGAGGCACTCAACGACAGTGGGTTGTTACAGCAATCGTTTGATCCCGATAGAATTGGGGTCATCTGGGGTGCAGGTATTGGTGGGTTAACCACTTTTTTCAACGAAGTAGTAGACTACGCTAAGGGCGATGGAACCCCTCGTTTCTCGCCCTTTTTTATTCCTAAAATGATTGTAGATATAGCCGCTGGTTACATCTCAATCAAACACCAATTAAGAGGTCCCAATTATAGTACTGTTTCTGCTTGCGCTTCTTCTACACATGCTCTTATAGATGCTTTCAACCTTATTCGCCTCGGTAAAGCCGATGCTATCGTTGCCGGCGGCTCAGAGGCTTGTGTGAATGAGCCCTCAGTGGGTGGTTTTTCAAACATGAAAGCCCTCAGCGAGCGAAACGATGATATGCTTACCGCTTCTAGACCCTTTGACAAAGACCGCGATGGATTTGTAATGGGCGAAGGTGGTGCTTGTTTGATCTTAGAAGATTTAGAACATGCCAAAGCAAGAGGTGCTAAAATTTATGCCGAATTGGTTGGCGGCGGCATGACCGCTGATGCTTATCATCTTACAGCTCCGCATCCCGAAGGATTGGGCGCTCGTAATGTGATGAAAATGGCGCTCCAAGATGCTGGACTTAAAGCAGAAGATATTGATTATATCAATGTTCATGGTACAAGTACTCCATTGGGTGACATAGCAGAAATTAAAGCCATTCACGGAGTGTTCGGTGAAGATATGTACAACCTTAACATCAGCTCTACAAAAAGCCAAACAGGCCATTTGTTGGGTGGTGCAGGTGCTATTGAAGCTGCCGCTTGTGTTATGTCGGTGTACAACGATATCGTTCCTCCAACCATTAACCACTTTACAGATGATCCAGAAATTGATCCAAGATTGAATCTTACATTCAATGTGGCTCAAAAAAGAACGGTAAATGCAGCATTGAGCAATACCTTTGGATTCGGTGGACACAACGCATCTGTTATTTTCAAAAAATTCATCGACTAATATTTTCGTTTGGGTTTTTCTCTGTTCACAAAAGACCGTTTTCGTACCAAAATTCATAGACTAACTGGCGTACGTCCAATTAGAGTTAAAATTTATCGCGAAGCTTTTACCCATTCATCCACGAGAGATAATAAATCTCACAACAATTCAGTCATCAACAATGAAAGGCTCGAATTTTTGGGGGATGCTATTCTTGATGCTGTTATTGCTGAGGTATTATTCAATAGATTTCCCTTTAAAGACGAAGGATTTCTAACCGAAATGCGCACCCGTATCGTTAACAGAGAACAAATGGGCGATTTGGCTTACAAGCTTGGATTGTTAGAGCTGATGGATATGAAGGCCGAACTATTTACCAATAAAGTAGCACTCAAAGGAATTGGAGGAAATGCTTTAGAGGCCCTCATCGGTGCTATTTATTTAGATAGAGGCTATAAGAAAGCGTCTTGGTTTATTAGGCATAGACTGATTGGTCAATATTTAGATATGGATCGACTCATGTCAATGGTAGTAAGCTATAAAGCAGTTTTCATGAAATGGGCGCAAAAAAATCAGAAAATCATCGAATGGAAATTAGCAGAATCTGATCAGCGCAAAGACAAGCACGAAATCTCTATGTATATTGATGGAGAATTGTGGTTTACAGAGATCAATAAAAGCCGGAAAAAGGCCGAAGAATTATGCTGCGAAAAAGCATGCAGAAAACTCGACCTTTCTCATCAGCTGTAAAATCAATCTTCCATTTCTGGTAAATGTTTTACCAAGCCATTTTCTTTTGAGAAATTGCACCAATAACAATTATCTTCACCGCAACCAGTTAAAAACTCCTTGTTTTTGAGTTTTCGGTCCGCTTCTAATACCCATCTCTCAATCAATTCAAATTGCTCTTTGGTGTAATAGTTGTTCCAAACGGATAGTGTGTTATCATCTTCGGGTGTCATAGATTCAATTCCCCCAGAAATAAATTCCCAATTTAAATCAGGCTTATTTTTAATGAGTAAACCATAAATTCCCACCTGAAACCAATAATTTGCTGGCGGTTTTTCAGGATTGTACTTGTTGCTAAGGTTAGAATCGGTTTTCATTCTAGAAGTACTTCCAGTTTTATAATCAAATATTTGTACCGCGTTGCCATCAATGGCAATTTTATCAATAGAACCCTTAACTGGCACATTTCCAATGGTTGACTGTAGAGAATATTCTGTTTTAAAGACCCTGTTTTTCAAGTAAATATCTTTCTTGTTAACCAGTATCAACGGAATTAAGTGCTCTCCTTGCTGGGTTCTTGCTTTGAATTGTTTCTCCGTGAAATTGCCCTTGAATTTGTGCATCTGTGAATGGAAAACGGCAATTAACTCTTTTTCTGTAGGCCAAAGTCCTTCGCTTACAAACTGCTCAATGAGAATTCGCATGGTTCCGTGAACTGCATTTCCGTATGCAGTGTTTTCATTAGGTGCCGAAGGAATCCGAACAATATTGCTGTAAAAAAACGATAGTCCGCATTTCAGAATGTTTTTTACAGATGACGGAGAGAATGTAAAGGTTTCTAATTTGGGATTGATCCAGTCCATATTTTCCTCTTCGAGGGATGGCTTCGCGCTTTTCATTAAGATGTTTAAATGCGCCCAGTTCAAATCTGATTCAGAGAAATTCACCGTATTTGGAGTGTTTTCAGTGAAATCAAGAACGGATTCTGCCACAAATTGAGAAGGTGTCAAGGTTTCGGTTTTCTTTCCGTATTCATTCAAGAAGTAGGACAAACGTACTTGTTTTTTACCTCGGGTAATAGCCACAAAAAACAAACGTCTTCTTTCTTCAATCTCTTGATCAGCACTATTTTGACTCGGAAGAGATTTATTGAAAGCAAGCAATAAGTGATTGATTCTGTAAGGATAACGGTTGTTGTTTGAAGGTAACCATTCATTTTCGGTGCATGAAACTACATAGACATAATCAAATTCTAATCCTTTAGAACCATGGGCAGTCATCAGTTGAACCCCATTTTCCTGTCCTAAACGTTTGGCCAACGGAATTTCTAGTTGTGCATTTTTGAGGGATTCAATTTGAGCCAATAATTCTGTTAATGTGATGTACGGGAATCTATCGCTCTGTTTCATGGCATAATCTAAAAAGGTATGCAGAACTTCTAAATTCCAGCGTGATTTTTCATTTTGTGTGGCGAAAGATACAAATCCCCCTTCCGAATAAACTTTGGAAATTAATACACCAACATTTTCTTGTTGGCAATTTTCAATCCATTTTTCTGCGTGTTTCCAAAGCAATTTTAATTGTGAAATTGAATTGGCACTTAAATATTCTGCGGCAATTTCTCCCGCTATAAAGGCATTTAGGTAATTTCTCCAACCTACTGACAAGCCATCCTCTTTATATTTTGTTCTTTTCCAAGCATCAATTTCAGTAGAAAGTTGATTGACCTCAATGGGCGTAATTTGGTAGATTGGGGAGACCAAAAGTTCATAAATCAAATGATCTGCAGAATTAGCCTCTTTTGATTCCCTGTCTATGAAAGTCAACCACTTTAACAACAAAACTACGATGGGTTCTCTAAGAATATTGGCATTTTTTGATAGTACAAAGGGAATATTCTTGATCTGAAATAAATCAAGTAGCGCCTTAGCTGATGCATGTTTTGAATATAAAATGGCAATTTCGTTTGGTTCGACCCCAGATTTAATTAAAGATTCAATTTCGTTTGCAATTCCAATACTCTGATGGAACTCATTGAAATAGGCAGTTGCTTGAAAAGGCATTAGAGGATAGTTCTTGTTGTCACCTGAACACTCTAAATCTTTGATCAAGGCAGTATCGGTATTTATCAGTCGGTCTTGATTGAATTTTATCAATCGAGTAGATGATTCTAAAATAGGTGAAGCGCTGCGATAATTGTCTTTCAGCATGATTACTTGCAGGTGTTGCTGGAAACGACTTTTAAATTCAATCATGTTCTGAACCCTAGCACCTTGAAAGGCATAAATGCTTTGGTCGTCATCACCAACTACGAAACAATTGGGATTTTCCTCGTAATAGTCAATTAAATAGTATAGAATATCGGCTTGTTTTCCAGACGTATCTTGAAATTCATCAACCAACACATAATGGTATTTCTCTTGTATGAGTTGCTTAAAGTCTGGGTCGTTCATGAACTTTTGGTAGACCCAATCAATCATATCGTTGAATTCGTAGATCCCAGCATCTGATTTATGTTGTTTATAAACATCAAGTAAACGAGCCGCTTCTATCAGTTTATTCCAATAACCGTGATTCTCGGAGTATTTCTTTTTATTTAAATCACCTTTAACTGCATTTTCTTTGGGCATGTTCTTTTTGTAAGCGTGCTCAGGAAATGCTTCCAAATATCTGGTGTGGTCTTTTAGGATTTCAACGTTTTGGGCAATTTGTTGGGCGTCAATATTGACATCATCCATGATTTTCCAAAGATTGAGCAGGGTTCTATGAGTGCTGAAATTATTGGATGAGTAATCTTTGATAGGAGATGATGCAGGAAGATCAGATATGATTTTTTGCACAATTTCAATGCGCTCCAAATCATCCATCACCCTCAAGTCGCGCTTTGAAAAATGTTCTGGATATTCACCAATGATGCGATTGCATAAACTGTGAAAGGTATGAATATTTACTCTGTAGGCATCGTTGCCCATGAATTTCATCAATCGTTTTTGCATAGCTGTAGAACCAGCATCAGTGAAAGTCAAGCACAGGATGTTTTCTGGTGCAGTATCTGTTTGCTGTCTTATATTCATGATACGCGCAGCAAGAATCTGAGTTTTACCTGTTCCCGGACCAGCAATTACCATTACCGGCCCATCAATGGCATCTACAGCCTGTTTTTGTCGGGCGTTTAGCCCAGCATACAATTCATCGAAATTTGACATGAGAAATTTAAATATAAGAAAATTTCCTGAAATTTACAAAAGGCTATGGTCAAGATTTGATAACTTTGTTACAATGACTGTTGCCAAGCCCAATACAAAAGAACAATATCAACAAGTTCTTGACCATTGCAGAACGATTTTCTTGAAAAAAAATTCAGATTACGGTGCATCATGGAGGTTATTTCGCCCCAGCAGTCTCACAGATCAATTGTTTATCAAGGCTCAACGAATCAGAAACATTGAACAATCTGGTGTGAACAATGTGGGTGATGACGTCTTTGGCGAGTTTATGGGGATTGTCAATTATGCCATCATGGGCATGATTCAGATGAACGAAGAAGCCACATTCACACCAACAGAATCTACCCATGAATTGATGGACCTCTATGACTTATGGTCAAAGAAAACGTTTGATTTGATGTTGTTGAAAAACTCAGATTACAGTGAAGTTTGGAGAGAAATGAGAATCAGTTCCTTCACAGATATGATCTTGGTAAAGTTGGCTAGAATAAAGCAAATTGAAGATAATCAAGGCATTACGGTTAGCTCTGAAGGCGCCGATGCCAATTATCAAGACATCATGAATTATGCCATCTTTGCACTGATCAGATTGACTGAATCAAAAACGGAGTAACATGAGAAATCTATTTCTGATTGTTCGATTTATTACGGGTGCACTTTTTGTGTTTTCAGGATTGGTTAAATTGAATGATCCTAGTGGATTCGCCATAAAGTTGAATGAATATTTTGATGTATTTGCTCAAGATGTACCCTCGTTAGATTCCTTTTTTCAGTCATTGAAGGATTATTCAATTTTGTTGAGCGGCTCATTTTGCGCCCTCGAAGTTCTCTTGGGGGTTGCTATGCTTTTAGGATGGCAAATTAGAGCGACACTTTCCATTACCACGGTCTTGATTGTTTTTTTTACCTTCTTGACCGGTTATTCAGCGGTGTATAATAAGGTTACCGATTGCGGTTGTTTTGGCGATTTTATTCATTTAGAACCTTGGGATAGTTTCAAAAAGGATCTAATCTTGCTGTTGTTTGTGGGGATTCTGTTGGCCGGGATCAAGTTTAACCAAACCCTCTTTCAAACAATTAGAGTAAATCAGCTCATGATGGGCGCCACAGCGTTAACCCTTGGATTTGGATTTTACTGTTATTTTTATTTGCCCGTTTGGGACTTTCTTCCATACAAAAAAGGAAATGACATTGATTTTATCATGAATCACATTCCTCCGGGTGAAAGAGCCACAGATAGCGTTGAAATTCGTTTTGTCATGCAGAAAGGTTCAGACTCTGTTAAAGTAACCACTTCTCAGTATGCTGATTTTGCGCAAAAAGGATATGTTTTTGTAAGGCAAGACAGGAGGGTAATCGTTAAAGGATATGACAGTCCCATTCATGATTTTGCCATTCATGATCTTCAAAATGGAATTGACTATAAAGACAGCTTTTTAAAATATTCAGGTTATCAAGTCTTATTTATTGCGCCGTTTTTGAGCAATACCGATGTTTCTTGTCTGTCTGATATCTCAAAATTGCATGATTTCATTTCGAAAAAGGAGGGTATGAAATTTTATGCATTGTCGTCTGCATCCAAAGAAGCTTCCAATGAGTATGCCAAAAAACATGGTTTGAAATTTACTTTTTTTGCGGCCGATCAAAAAATGCTCATGACCATGGCTCGTTACAATCCCACCGTTTATTTATTCAAAGGCTCTGTAGTCATTGATAAATGGAGCGGTATGAATGTCCCCAAAAAGGAGGAACTAGAAAATTATATGCGTCCATGATCAGAAATGCGTTAAAGAAGATCCCTTTTTTGACTTCGATGTTGGCTGGATTGATTTTATTGATATTCATCCTTTTTCAGGCACTTCCGGGGCCCGAACAAATTTTGAGCTCGCAGCGTTCCGACGGAGAAACTACCAAAGCCATTGTTAAAGAACTGGGACTTGATCAACCTATTTACATTCAAGCATTTAAATATTTGAATGATGTTTCACCCGTTTCAGTGTACGACTCAGATGCAGTACCATCTCAACTAAGCGGGTTGCATGCATCATTGGGCAATTGGCAGCTCTGGTTAAAGTTTCCTTATTTAAGACAGTCTTTCCAAACCCGACGATTGGTGTCAAGCATGTTGGGAGAAGCGTTTTTAGGGACTCTTTTATTGGCAGTATCTGCAATGCTGATTGCAGTGTTTTTGGGTGTTCCATTGGGTATTTGGGCGAGTATGAGGCGCAATAGTTGGGTAGATCATTTCATCGTTTGGATTTCAGCCATAGGTATTTCGGTGCCATCTTTTTTCTCTGCTATGATTTTCTCCTGGCTGTTTGGATATGTTTATCATTCAACTACTGGACTGCCGATGACGGGTAGTTTTTTCGAAATAGATGATTTGGGTGAGGAAATACACGTTAAATGGACCAATTTGATTCTTCCAGCAGTGGCATTAGGCATTCGTCCTTTGGCTGTTTTGGTTCAATTGACCAGGAACACTATGGTTGATATAATGGAAATGGATTTCATTCAAACGGCAAGAGCAAAAGGTTTAAAAGAAAGTGTAGTTATTTTCAGACACGCTCTACCCAACGCTTTGAATCCATTGGTTACATCAGTAGGAGGGTGGTTTAGCAGTCTTTTAGCGGGGTCTTTCTTTACAGAATACATTTTTCAGTGGAAGGGACTGGGTAAAGTGACCATTGATGCACTCCAACAAAGTGACCTTCCGTTGGTAATGGGGGCGGTTTTATTCACAGCCTGTGTGTTTTTCGCAATTCACACTATCACAGAACAGTTGTATGTTTGGATAGATCCTCGATTACGCAAGAGCTCATGACCGCAAAACAACGCATTTATTTAATTGGATTGCCAGCTTCGGGCAAGACTACCATTGGAAGATGGTTGGCAGAACGTCTTGGTTGGGAATTTTATGATATTGACGAGGCTGTAATTTCAAAAAGTGGATTGAGTATTTTTAGCTTTTTTGAAGAAAGGGGTGAAGAAGAATTTCGCAAATTAGAAACCGAATTATTACGAGAAACTAAACTAATAAACAACACCGTAATCTCTTGTGGAGGGGGAACTGTAGCCCATTCAAATAACATGGAATGGATCTTAAATCAAGGCTTAACTGTATTTTTAAATCCAGAAATTTCTGAATTATCTTTAAGAATTGCCGGTAATCCTACTCAACGACCCATGTTTATAGGCCTTCAAGGCGAGGAAATCACTGTTAAATTGTCGAATTTACTCGAAGAAAGAGCAAAATTTTATCATCAGTCTAAAATTATTTGGAATAAAAGCACTCCAAATGAGTTTCTTTATAGGGCTGTAAATCAATTAGTTGTGACTAGTTGATTTGTGATGTTATATTTTGTTAATTAATAGTGAATAAAAAAGTATTACTAAATGTGCGTCAACTATTTGTGAATCACATTGACTTTTATACTTTTGAGAAGTTAACCAAATCTTAAAACAGTTAAAGAATGAACAAATCAGATTTAATCGGTAAGATGTCAGCAGACGCTGGTATCACCAAAACTCAAGCTCAAGCGGCTTTGAATTCTTTCATCGATGCAACTACTGGTGCTTTGAAGTCAAACGACAAAGTAATCTTAGTAGGTTTCGGTACTTTTTCTACTAGCACTCGTAGCGCTCGTAAGGGTCGTAACCCACAAACTGGTAAAGAAATCAATATTGCTGAGAAAACAGTAGTTCGTTTCAAGCCAGGTGCTGAATTGAGCAACAACGTAAAGTAATATTTTACTCTACCACATAAGAAGAGGCTGTCAAACTTTGGCAGCCTCTTTTTTTTATCTTTGTTGTCTAATGCATCCAAGCTCACTTTCTGCAAAACAACAATTATTTTTTGACCATTCTGCCCAAACCAACCCTGAGCCCATTGCGTTGGTGGTTGATTCTGCATTGGGTTGTGAGCTTTTTGATGAACAAGGAAAAGCCTATATTGATCTGATATCGGGAATTTCTGTAAGTGCTTTAGGACATCAACATCCCATAGTAAAAGAAGCCATTCACAACCAAATTGATAAGCACATGCATATTATGGTTTACGGTGAAGTGGTACAAAGCGCTCCTGTAGACTATGCACATTGGCTCACTCAGCAATTGCCTTCAAATTTGAACTCGGTATACTTTGTTAATTCAGGTTCTGAAGCTATAGATGCAGCCATGAAATTAGCCAAGAGATACACCGGTAATTCTGGTTTTGTGGCTCAAGATCAAGCCTATCACGGAAGCGGACAGGGACCCTTATCTCTAATGAATGATGCTTATTTTACTCAAGCATACCGGCCCTTATTAAACAATGTGTATTACATCAAACAAAATGATATTCAAGCCGTAAAAAATTTGCCACTTTATGGAGTTGCTGGAGTTTTTATTGAATTAATACAATCTGAAAGAGGCGCAAAAATGGCATCCCCTGATTATATCGTTGCAGTTAGGGAATATTGCAACAGAACAGGAGCCCTTTTGATTGTTGACGAAATTCAAACAGGACTTTACAGAACCGGAATGCCTTTCGAGTTTTTGAGATATGAAATTCAACCCGACGTTTTGGTTTTGGGTAAAAGTTTAGGGGGGGGGATGCCGCTGGGTTGTATCATCACTTCCACCAAAATCATGTCAGCCTTTACCCAAAATCCTATATTAGGTCATATTACTACTTTCGGGGGACACCCCGTTTGTGCCGCGGCCGGATTAGCATCTTCAAAGTATATTTTCGAAAATCATTTGACCTTGGATATCCAGAGAAAGGGGCAGCTTTTTAAAAACTTACTCAAACATGAAGCTATCGTTTCAGTAGAAGGACAAGGGTTGCTGTTGGCCTGTCATCTGCATGAGAGCATCAACATCATCGAATTTAATAAAGCACTATTGAGAAGTGGTGTCTTTACTGATTGGTTCTTGTTTAACATGAATGCCATTAGAATTGCCCCACCACTTATAATTTCAGATGAACAAATTAATCAGGTTTGTCTAACTATTTTAGATAATTTGGATGTTTTTTTTGGGGGATAATCACACTATCTTTGTTTTATAAGAATGTTTAAACGATTCCTTGGCGTGAAATTATCAATTGGAGCTATGCTTTTTGTTGCGTGGCTGTCTTCTTGCCAAAGAATCAATCAATCATCGGAATCGAAAGATTTTGAAGATGCCAAAGAGTTTCTATACGTCCAACATGCAACTTGGGTTGCAGTACAGATAGCAGAACACATCAATTCTACCGGTTCAACCCTTGGCTTGAATACATTCATGATGGATTCTCTTTCCAAGCAATTAAAGTCAACTTACTTTATCAAAGATTCAAGCTATTTGGATAATAATGGGATTGAATATGAATTGTATTTCAATCCTCAGAACGCTAGCATCTACAATCCCTACCAGCATTTTACGAGTTATAAGTTTGATGGCAAATTGAAAGTAATTATTGATCAAAATTATAGAGAAATTGGTTCAAAGTCTGAAATAATTATTGAAGAGAGTAATCCCTTTATGATTGATTATCCATCATTCGGAATGGTTAAAATATTCGGCACTATTGAAATGGAACGTATTGCGGTCAGTACCATTAATATAAAATACAAAGATTTTAAGGTGGTATTTGATTCAGATAAATTCAATTGGGATGCTGATATTGAATATTCATGGCTATCAGGTGCAGAAACGGATGGATTATGGAACGATCAAATTCAATTTAAAGGCAATGGTTACCTCGCGGAGCAAAATGATTCGAACGATAAAGCTGAATTTTCTATTGTAAATGTTTTGACCAAAAGCTTTGAACCAGGGTGCTCTGATTATTTTCAGTTTGGAAGCTTGTCACTAAAAACTCATGATGATGAGTTCCTGATAGATTTTGACCCTTTCAAGAACGGTTCTTGCAGTTCACTGGTCAGAATCTCAAATCGAAAAGGAGAATTAGAATTTGTAGGACCTTAAATTTTTCCTGGAAATTCAATCAAGCCGTATTTTTTATCGGAGTTTTTTTGCATCCAAACGTGGGTATGTCCGTTGGTTAACCAAATAAATTCACTGTCCAATTTAGTGTTATATTGCGATGCTTGAATTACCACATTGCGGGTAATTTCAACTTTAGGTGCCTTGCATTCAACCAGTATTTTTGGAAGAATGGTGTCTGTAAAAACAACAATATCAAAGCGTTTGGCAATTCCTGACACTTTAAGTCCACGTTCTACTGCAATTTTACTTATATTGATTTCGTAGTGGTTTAAAAGCAACTCCAAACAATTCTGTCGCACCCATTCTTCAGGGGTAAGGGGATAATTTTTTTTACGAACTCTGTCAAAAATGAGTTTTTTTTGTTCATCAATACGATTGCCCCATTGGAATTCCGGAAAGTTCAGTTTTTCCATTGCGGTAAAAATACATAAACATGGCCAAAGCAACCGATACCGTTCCACAGTTCCAACAAATTTTGACGGAAATAAAGTCAGGAAAGTTTTCGCCTGTGTATTTGTTGCAAGGTGATGAGACCTTTTTTGTAGATGAAGTCACTTCGGTTTTGGAAAATTCAGTGATTCCTCCTGAATCTCGTAGCTTCAATCAAACCGTTGTTTATGGTAAGGAAGTTTCAAGCAATGAACTGATTGGTATTTGTAGACGCTATCCCATGATGAGCGATTATCAATTGGTGGTAGTTAAAGATGCCCAAGATCTCAAAGAAGTGGAAAATTTGGTACCATATCTAGAAAATCCACTGACCTCTACCGTTTTAGTTTTAGTTTATCGCAGCGGAAAATTAGACATGCGAAGCAAGTTTGCAAAGTCGGCTTCCAAATACACCACCACCAATTTCTCAAAATTGCGTGATTATCAAATCAAAGATTGGCTTCCCAAATTTGCAAAAATGAAGGGAAAAGTGCTAGATCAAGACGCTACACAAAGATTGCTAGATCTAATTGGTGCCGATTTGAGTGTCATTCACAATGAATTGGAAAAAATCTTCGCTTCGGTTAAAGATGAATTCATCAAAATTGCCCACGTAGATGAACAGGTTGGATTCAATCGAGAATACAACGTATTTGAACTTCAATCAGCACTGGCTTACAGGAACTTCAATAAAAGCATTCAAATAGCCCATCAAATGGGGCAAAAAATGGAGCGCGGCGAGATGATGCGCGTTTTTCCAGTTTTATTTGCTTATTTCAATCGCATACTGCTTTTACACAATAGTAAATCATCCAACAAAACCGATTTAGCAAAAGAGATAGGTGTAAACCCCTATTTCATGGATGAATATTTTGCAGCCAAAGGCAATTACACCATGATTGACCTCGAAAAGGTGATGAATATTCTGAAATACTTAGATTTACGACTCAAGGGTATTAACCGAGGAAATGCCACTGATGGCGATTTGTTGGTTGAAACCGTTGTGAATATTCTCAAAAAATAGTCATTAAACGTTTAAAATTTCCATTTCTTGTGGGAATGTCCGTAATTCGCAAAAAAGCATTTTTTACAATATGAAAAAATTATACTCTCTGTTTATGGGTATTGGCTTGGTAGGAATCTCATTTTCTCAACAAGTGAATACTTCTCAAATTTCAGCCGATGCTATGAAGTATCCCGCTAAAGCTGAATGGAATCCTAAAAAGACCTTATCTGATGTACCTGTGTACACAGGTAAAGTTCGTCAAACATCTAAAGGTATTTCCAACAGGGCTGCTGACCATAGTTCGTTCGTTGAACTTGGTAGCACATATTACGATCTTCAATCAAACGGTGCAATGCCGCACCGAATCATCAGACACAAAAGTGGGGCAGTTTCTGCAACATGGACAACTGCATCATCTGGTGCTGCAGGTTTCCCTGGCCGTGGTTCAGGGTATAACTTTAAAGCTTCTGGTGAAGGTTCTACATGGGGTGCAGCTTCTGCAAACAAAGTAGAGGCTACACAAAGATCAGGATGGCCTAACATTGGCGAGTTGAGCAACGGCGGAGTTTTTGTTATTGGACATGATGCTACCAACGGTGGTTTTTTCTTGACTAAATCGTCTAAAGAAGGTGATCGTCCTTCAACGACTTCGTATATTTTGAACGAGACTCCATACAAGCCTATTTGGGCAAGAACAGCCAATACCGGTGATACCATTCACTTGATTTGTTCTTATACAGATTCGGCTGCTCCTGGTGAAGCTCGCGCTCCACGTCGTAAAGGTATCTATGCTCCAATGGTTTACAGCCGCAGTTTTGACGGTGGTGAAACTTGGAATATTCAACACCAAATGTTGCCTAATTACGATAGTACTTTAACAAACAACGGCGGCGCTGATCAATACGCTATTGATTCTCGTGGCCCTGTAGTTGTTATCGCAAATGCTGACAATCTTCAAGGTGTGGCACTTTGGAAAAGTTCTGACTACGGTCAAACATGGAAGCGCTATTTGGCTGATTCATTTCCTTATGCCCCTTACAATGCTAAGAAATTGATGCTTGATACTCCAATCACAAACGACGGTACCGTTGATGTTATCATTGATCCTAACGGAAAAGTTCACGCTTTCTGGGGATTGGGCCGCGTTTTAGATACAGATACAGCAGATGATTCTTATAGTTTCTTCCCGGGTATTCAAGCTATTGTATATTGGAATGAAGATATGACTGTAGGAAAAATTATCTCTACTTCTACTCCTTTTGATCGTGACGAAGACGGTGGTGTTACCTTAAGTCAAGCAACAACCCAAGCTCTTTCAAGTGGAAGTTTGCCTTCTGGGTATTCTACTGTAGCACGTTTAGGAAACACCAATGCCATGCGCCAACCCAACGCAGCGTTGGATCCCAACGGGAATTTATATTGTATTTTTAGTTTCCCTGTAGAAGGCGATATCTCTGATCTAGACGCAAACTACCGCGATATTGGAATTGTTTACTCTACTGACGGTGGACAAACTTGGGGTAATCCACAGAACTTGACGCAATACCTAATGAAAGAAGATGATTTTGGTGCTGTGGCACGTGAAGCAGATGATTTCTTGCATTTAATGTGGCAACAAGATGAAATTCCAGGTACAAACTTGCAGAACAACGATGTATTGATGGCGAATCACGAGGTAGTTGAAAACAAAATCATGTACCAAGCAGTACCCGTAGGTGAGATTTTATCTGAATCAATTGGTATGGTACACGGTTTGAGCACCGAACTTCCTCACACAGGTGAAGTTTTTGTTGTGAGTCAGAATCAACCAAATCCATTTGATCAAACTTCAGACGTGATTATCTTCTTGACTAAACCTGGAGATGTTCAAATTGAAGTTAGAAACACCATGGGTGCATTGGTTAAGTCTTTTGATTACAACAATTTGTTGAGAGGCAATCACCAATTAACCATCAACGCTGAAGGTTTGACCTCAGGGGTTTATACTTACACCGTGATTTCCGGTGCGAATTCATTGAGTAAAACCATGATGGTTAAGTAAAAATAATCTATTTAACGAAAAAGGCTACTCATTTTGGGTAGCCTTTTTTATTAACTTTGTGCACATGAAACCGGGTTTTAAATACCATCTATTTACAGCAGTACTTTTCTTCGGTATTGGAATATATATTCTTGTTGTTCCTCAAGCCGCCATCAATATTTATAAGCTTCCACAGTCAAATTTGATTTTTGCAACGGTCTTGTTTTTGTGGGGAGCTTTCCGAGGATATAAAGCTATTTCAATTCGCAGGAAGAATAACGAAGCATGAGAACGTTGTTACTCATTTTTATTTTTTCTTTTTTGGGATGTCAGGAAATTTCCTATTCCGGAAAAGGGAAGGACGTGCCTACGGCCGGGCAAGTTTCCATTGGGTTTGAATGGGGTGATACTTTTATGGTTCAACAGTGGCTCGAAATTTTTCACTCTCAATATCCAAAAGCAACCATCACACCCGTCTATGGAAACTATTCTGAATTGACCAACTTGTTATTGGCCGATTCATTACATGGCGTATTCATGCATGATAAATTCAACAAAGACCAATTGGCTTGGTTGAAACAACAAAAGAATTCTACCGTCAATGAAATTGAATTGGGTACCACTTCATTGGTTTTCATTACTTCACGAGAATCTCAATTGGAGAATTTAAAGCACAATCAGATTCAAAGTGAACTTTTTGGAAGCATTTTTGAAAAGTCTAGGGTGGATGCCAAATACAAATGGGCATTACCTTCAAGGTCTTCGTCGGAATGGACAAGATTATCAAAATTCTACTCGAGTCATAATTATGTCACAAAGTCCGTTGCTAATCGGTCTGATTCTTCAGCAAGTTTAGAGCAAAAATGGATCAATCATAATCCTGGTAGTCATGTTCGTTGGATCAGTAGCCATCAGGATATCATCAACTACGTTTCTAGGAATCCCAATACCATTGGAGTGGTTTCATTGAATTGCATTGCCGACAAAAAAGATAGCCTAGCTATAGCAAATTCCAAAAATGTCAAAGTGTTGGCCGTTGAAAATGCACAGGGGAAATTTACTTATCCCTTTCAATCGCAAATTAGCCTCGCACAATATCCGTTTGATCAACCCGTTATAAGCTATGATATGCAAGGTTATTCAGGATTGATTACCGGGTTTGTGCTTTATTGCAACAGTCAAGCAGGACAGGCGCTCATGAAGAAATCAGGATTGTTGCCAAAGAACTACCAAGGGCGGAAAATTGAACTAGACCTTCCTAATTGAAGAAGAAATTGAACAATTTTAAGGGTATATTTGTCGTAATTAATAATTAGCTAACCAACTTTTAACATATATTTATTTTTTTTGCAGTCAAAATGAAAAGACATCTTTTATTTACAGTATTATCTATCGGCCTATCACTTCAGGTTTTAAATGCTCAAACCATCATAGAAGCAGAGCGTTTTGTGAGAAATGAACAATACGAAGACGCGGCTGGTGTATATACCAAACTTATTGCCAAGAAACCCAAAGACGGTATGAATTACTATTTTTCTGCCGTGAATCATCTTCTTAAAGGTGACTCTATTTCTGCCATCCAAATCTTAGATCAAGGAGCCATTAATGCACCTAAGTGCAAAATGATATTGGTTGGTAAGGGAATGTTGGCACTTCGCCAAGGCAATAATTCTGCCGCTGAAAATTATTTTGTTCAAGCTCAAGACATAAGCAAGAAGAAAAAAGGTCTTATCAACAAAGAAATTGGTAGAGCGTATCTTTCAGTTGCAACTTCAGATGAGAAAACTGAAATTGCCAATGCGCAAAAAGCAAAAACCTATTTGGAAGTAGCTGTAGACGATTTTGAAACTAAGTTGCTTTTGGGTGATGCACTTATGGTCATTAACAAAGCAGATCTTTCCCAAGCAGTACAGCAATTTATCGTTTCAGGATACGAACAACCTGAAGATCCCCGCCCATTGTTGAAAGAGGCTTTCGTTTATAGAAGAGTGAAAAACTATGAGCTTTCTAAGTTGCGTATTGCTGAAGCCCTAAGTAAGGACCTTGAATATGCACCGGCTTACAGACAAATGGCTGAAGTATTGCAATTGATGGGTCAAAAAGACAGTTCAATTCATTACTTCGAACAATATTTAAAACGTAACAACAACTTATCTGCCCGTGTTAAATATGTAGAAGCTCTTTATTTGAATAGTGAATTTGATAGAGCAATTGCTGAAGGTAAAGCATTGTTGAAGCAAAAGGAAGTTCCCAATATCTATGGTGTTATAGCTTATGCTGTTGTTGGAAAGAAAGATGCAACCGCAGAAGAGATTAAAGATGGACTTGAAAACTTCAAAATGTATGAAGAGAAGTTTGTAGCTCCTAAAAACCGTCAATTGTTCAACCGCGAAATGTACTTTAAGGCAACCTTGCTTTACAGAGCTGACAAACAGAAAGAAGCTTTTGAATTATTCACTAAAGTATTACAAGATACTGCAAAAGCTACTGAAAGCATGTACGATGCAGTTCGTGAACAATATTACAATTTAGGTTCAGATTTGCACAAAGAGATTTCCAAGTTGGAAAAAGACAATACTGACGGAGTTAATGACTTACAAATTGCTATACTTAAAGGCAAGAAATACGGTGCTTTCGATAAAGCATACAAAACCTTGGAATTGAAGCGCGTAAAGAATGGTGGTACTCTGAATTTGAGAGATCTATTTTTTGCCGGTCGTTGCTTAGACTTCATGGAGCGCTATGAAGAGTCAGTTAAGACCTACAACGAAATCATCACTCAAGATACCAACTATATTTCTGGTTACTATTTGGTGGCTCAATCATCAGCTCTTTTGGATCCAACAGATTCTACAGGTAATGTAACGGCAGCATATAACCGTTGGTTGAGCAAGCTTACTCCCGAAGATCAAGTTAAATTCAAAAAAGACATAGAGAACGCATACCGAAATATGGCTTTCTACGCACAAAAGAACAAGAAGTTCGAAGAGTGCAGCTATTATTACGGAAAGGTTTTAGAAGTGAATCCTGAAGATACTGTGACCGCAGATATCAAAGCTCGTATCGATGAGTATCTTGAAAAACTCCGTGCCCGCGAAGCTCGTCAACGCGCGGCGGGTAAAAAATAACTAAATTAAACGTTTAATATAATTAGGCCGGCTCACAAAAGTCGGCCTTTTTGTTATCTTTGATTTTATGTTGAAATGGGCTTTTTTGTTTTTCGGGGGATGTTTTTTCCAATTAGTTTCCGCACAAAAACTGCCTTCCAAAACTCTGCCCATCCATTTTCAAAGTGATGCCACACTCGATCAACTAAAAGTCCGTCTTGCAGATTTAACCATCTCAGTGATTGATGCTGACTGGGGATGGTACAGCGTTGCCGGCGTAAGCGCGTCCCTCGAAAAAATAAAACACACCGAAGGCATCAATCTTGCTTATCAATCAAAACCCATTTCCAAAAGGTACCGGCCCAATGACACATATTTTGCAAAGCAATTTCACCTAGCACATATACGTGCTGAAAAAGTGTGGGATTTTACCACGGGAGATGTTAATAGGGCAGGGGATACTTTGATTATTGCTATCATTGACGACGGCATTGATACCACCCACGAAGATTTACGTTCTCAAATTTGGCGGAATTCGTTAGAAATACCTAACAATCAAATAGATGAAGACCAAAACGGGTATGTTGATGATTATTTGGGTTGGAATGCCGGTGATCAGAACGGCACCGTTTACACATCTATTTCACAGTTTGACGGACATGGAACCGCGGTAGCTGGTATTGCAGCAGCTCGTGCTCAAAATTCAATAGGTATTTCTGGTATTCTGTGGAATGCCAAAATCCTACCCGTTAATTGTTATCCAGTAGATGAAGTTGATGTGGAAGCCGGTGTGCTGCGAGCCATGCTATATATATATAGGATGAAGAAGTTATTTCTAGAGACCAAGGGCCAGAAAGGTGCGAATGTCGGCGCGCTGAATATGTCAGTGGGTATGGATAATGGTTTTCCATCGGATGCCCCATGGTGGTGTCCGTTATATGATTCCTTAGGATCTGTGGGTGTATGGAGTGCCACAGCCGCTACCAATCGGAATGTGAATGTTGAGACCACGGGCGATCTCCCAAGTCTATGTCCGTCGAATTACATGATATCCGTAAATTTATGTGACTTGAATAATCAGCATTCTGGCAGCGGATATTCAGATACCTTCATAGATATAGCAGCACCTGGTAATGACGCCTATACTACATTACCTAATGTGTTACTTCCGGGTGAACCTTATTCCTATGAATCGGGAACATCATTTGCATCACCCATGGTAGCTGCATCGATGTTGCTCTTGGAGTCCTATACATGTGATACATATATAAGGTTAAAAAAGGAAAATCCTGAGATAGCCATGAGTCTCATGCGAAAATGGTTGGCCGCGGGAGTAAGGAAATCGACTTCGTTGAGCACAAAAACTCAAATGGGGGGTAGTTTAGATGTGTATGGTTCATGGATTGCCATGGTTAATTGGTGCCAGCAGATAGATACCACATTTAAATTATGGCAAGAATCGATAGAAGACAAGGTAGTTTTTAAGGTTTATCCTCAACCTATATCTACCCATGAGGCGTTAAATATTCATGTTTCTGTTAGAGGACGGATGGAAATGTACAATTTCTTGGGACAGAAGAAGGGGGAGTGGCAGTTAGAAATGGGCAATAATGAAGTTAATTCAGGGTTGGGTAGTGGGGTATATACGTTGGTATTCACTACGGATGAAAAAAAGACAAAAAAAATTCAAATTTTAGTAGACTGAAAATGTGCGACTTAGTGTATTCTGTTGAATTTTTTCTGGGTGTGGGTTTGTAATTGTGGAAATAAGTGCTACTTTTGCAGTCCCGTTCTGAGAGATAGAAAAGATTTTAAAAACGAGGAGAGAAAAAAAATCTCAAATTATTTTTAAAAAAGGTTGTAAAAGTCAAAAAGTTTTGTACCTTTGCAACCCGTTTCGGAAGGAACGGAGAAACAAACAAGAAATAAGTTGCTGCGAATCGTGAAGAGGGTCAGCAGATTTATAAAGTTCTTTGAAAGAAAATGTAAGGAATAGCAAGCCACCCAACAAGTAAAAATACTTTGGGAAGCCGGGTCAAATATCTTTTACTATGGAGAGTTTGATCCTGGCTCAGGATGAACGCTAGCGGCAGGCCTAATACATGCAAGTCGAGGGGTATAGATGGGTTTACTCGTCTAGAGACCGGCGCACGGGTGCGTAACACGTATGCAACCTACCCTTTACTGGGGCATAGCTCAGAGAAATCTGAATTAATTCCCCATAACATTATTGAGTGGCATCATTTGATAATTAAAGCTGAGGCGGTAAAGGATGGGCATGCGTTGCATTAGCTAGTTGGTGAGGTAATGGCTCACCAAGGCTACGATGCATAGGGGTTCTGAGAGGATGATCCCCCACACTGGTACTGAGACACGGACCAGAC
>CAMDUE010000015.1 GCA_945877575.1 Chitinophaga pinensis | reverse complement strand
ATGGATTTCCAAGGCACAAAAAATTGCTTGGGTGCCGTCAAAGAACCATACAATGCATCCCAACCATCGGAAACGATAAGTAAGGAATTGTAAACGAATAAAGAAGGTATGGTTTGTTTATAGGTTTGTAATTGATTGAACGCCGAGTGAATGGTGGCGTTCTCGTCAACCGCATTTTTAAGTTCAACCACAACCAAAGGAAGTCCGTTTACAAACAATATTATATCGGGTCTTTTATTGGTATTGTTCTCAATGATGGTGAATTGATTGACGACTAAGAACTCATTATTACTTGGATTTTCATTATCTAACAACCAAACTTTATCTCCTACAATTCTATCTCCCTTTCTGTATTCTACATCCACACCATCCGTTAGGTATTTGTGGAAAGTATAGTTATTTTGAAAAAGGTTGGGACTATCGGTTCTTAGTACCTTTTTGAGTGCTTCTTCTTGTGCTTCAAAGGGAACATTAGAATTTAGTTTAGCGATGGCAGATTGTAATCGGAGTTTAAGAACGACTTCATCAAATTCTCTTTCTTGGGATATTCCTTCGGGGGAAATATCCGCCCCATTGAGGTAGGTATATCCCAAATCAACAAACTCCTGAATGATGATTTGTTCTATGTTATCTTCGGAAATTACAGCTGCCATAATTAAGTCGTTTGGGACAATACTTGTTTAACTTCTAACTCACCTGATATGAGTTTCGGAAGGAGGGTGTCACGGAGGTTGGTTAGAACCTGATTCTCGCTAATATTATCATCAATTTGCCTCAATGAGTTATAAGTTAGATTATTGAACCTCTCAACAATATTAATATCAGGTAAAACTAGTTCATAATTAATTAAATCAAGTGGGTTAACTCTCTGATGACTACTACTTGTTCCCGTTACTTTAGATTTAATTGCAGACAAATAATTTACACTTTTACATAAGTAATTTACAAATGGAAAATATAATTGATTTATAGGTTTTAAAACTTGAAATTCAGTCGAACAAATTGAATTGGGTTTAGGACTAATTACTGTCCAAACTCTTGGTATTCTTGGATTAAGCTTTGAAACGAGGATTGAATGTTCTAAAACTTGATATTTTGAACTTAGAATTGTTGCCCCCAAATCATTAGATGGTAATTTCCCTGAGTCAAACTCAGGCAAACTATAATGAAAATATAATTTGTCAGGATTTTCGAAAGGTTTGATATTCTTCTTAACCAACTGTGCAATTTGATTTAAATTTCCAACTTCCCATCCCTTCGGAACCTCACCTAATTCACTATCAACCATCTCTCCACCCGATGATTTGTATGGTTCTCCGTTTTCATTGGGGAACTCAAAATCAATAAACCATCGTTTAAAAAGGGTTTGTGCAAGATTCTCTAACTCCTTGTTAATTTTGTTATTGAGCTCTATTTTATCATCAAGCGAAGATAGGATTTCTGCAATAGCGGTTTGGGTGGGTAGGTCGGGAAGAAAAACCGGCAAATCTTTTATCATCCCCGCATTCAGGTTTTGTTGAGCTCCACCGACAGCCATATTAGCAATGTTGGAAAATCTTGATAATATATTATAGTAGATAAATCTGTAATCAGCTTTGTCACTATTAATAATTAAGTTACAACAAGCTTGATTTGTTGTAACAGGTATTTTATTGATAGCAACTTTACCTGCCGTAGCACCATACATTGCGATTATTACAGAATTTTCAGGTATCCATTTTGCTGATGAATTATTGAGACCATCTTCAGTAATTTTGATTTCGGCATCATAAATTCTATTAAAGTTTACCTCTTGTGTTCTAACCCAAGGTATTTCACCTCCATAATACTCATTTTTACGAGTATTGGGAGTTCCACCCGATGTTATTTTGCTACAAATATCTCCGATAGTATATTCCCTCCACTCACTCATAACTCAATCCCCACTTTTTTAAGGTTTTGTTTGATTCGCTCCTGTAACTGAATTGAATGTTCAAAATGTAATTTTAGGTTCTCCGAAATCACAGCAATTTTATCTTCAAAAGAAATACCATCATCTTCAACATCCTCTGTTCCTACATAACGACCCGGCGTTAAAACAAAATTGTTATCCTCAACCTCCTTTATGGTTGCGGACTTACAGAATCCTTGTATATCCTCATACTTACCATCATTTCGTTTCCATTGGTGGTAAACATCAGCAATTTTGAAAATATCTTCATCCGTGAACGCCTTATTCTTCCTTGAAACCAATGCACCTGATTTACGAGCGTCAATAAACAGTATTTCACCCTTTCTGTTTCTGTATTTACCGTTGGTTCGGTTGCGAGCCAAAAACCACAAACATGCAGGAATTTGAGTATTGAAAAACAATTGGGTTGGAAGTGCTACCATACAATCAACCACGCCGTCCAATATCATATTTTTACGAATTTCATTTTCACCCCCTGAATTGGATGTCATTGAACCATTTGCCAAAACAATACCAGCTGTACCACTTGGACTCAACTTGTTCAACACCAACTGAAGCCAAGCGTAGTTCGCATTTCCTGACGGAGGAACACCATATTTCCAAAGGTGTGAATCCTGTAATGACTCAGCCCCGTAATCTGAAATATTAAAGGGTGGATTCATAATCGCATAATCCACCTGAAGGTCTTTGTGTCGGTCAGAGTGGAAGGTATCTCCCAATTCTATCTTCGCATCAATTCCTCTAATAGCAAGGTTCATCTTGGCGAGTTTATAGGTTGTTGGATTACTTTCTTGTCCATAAACAGCGATGTCCCCTATTTTACCACCATGTACTTCCAAGAATTTCTCACTTTGAACAAACATCCCTCCCGAACCGCAACATCCATCGTAAATTCTACCGTTGTAAGGTTCTAACATTTCCACCAAGAGTTTTACAATACTTTCAGGAGTATAAAATTGTCCACCTCTTTTTCCTTCGGCATCGGCAAACATCCCTAAAAAATATTCATACACTCTACCCAATAAATCCTTACTGTTTTGACCTGGCTCATTGAATCCAATATTACCAATAAGGTCAATAAGTTCACCCAATCGTTTTTTATCTAATGCAGGTCTTGCATAATCTTTAGGAAGAACACCTTTTAGATTGGGGTTATCCTTTTCAATGGCATCCATCGCATCGTCCAAATCTTTACCAATGGTTGGTAGTTTGGCTCTTTCGTTTTGAAGATATTCCCATCTTGCTGTTGGAGGGACATAAAACACATTCTCCGCCAAGTATTCATCTTTATCTTCTGCATCGGAATATTCATCTTGACTTAATTTGGTATGAAGTTCTTTGAAACTATCGGAAATGTACTTCAAGAATATCAATCCTAAAACGATGTGTTTGTATTCCGCCGCATCCATGTTGTTGCGGAGTTTATCCGCCGTAGCCCAAAGTGTTTTTTCTAAATCTTTTACCATTTCTTATTTTCCTTTTATCAAATCTCTTGCATCCACTCCCAATAATTTCGCAATCTCAAACAAAACTTCTAATCTTGGTTGATTGCGGTTTTGAACATAGCCATTCACTTGAGAATAACTCTTTCCAAGTTTTTCACTGAGCCACGTTTGTTTGATACCTTTTTCGTCCATTACCTCTTTTATCCTATTCATATTGAAAAAATTTTTACAAGATTGAAACAAATGACGACTAAAAAAATGAAAAAACCAATGAAAAATATGTGGAAATACAATATAAAGTTGTGGGTAATTACTCTGTATTCATAAGTAATTTGCGATTTACATGATTACCAAAACAAGAGAAACCCATGGAAGCAAATAATGATTTTGAATTGTACAAGCGATTTGAGTTCACTGAGAAATACGAAAAATATATCAAAGAGGTATTAAATCCTCATATTCCTAACTTCGAAATTGCCAGCGCGAGGAGTTTAAGTTATGACTCATTTCAACTTTCAATGAGTCCATTTGGAAAGGTATTGGAGGGAAGTCAATTCTATTACAACGAAGGAAATACATTTGTTCATTTCACCAATTTAGAGGCAGTCAAAAGTATCCTTTCTGAGGGGTGCATAAACCTGTCAGGTCTCAATACATCTACTGATAAAAATGAAATACTTTTAAACTTAAAGCCTTTCCAAACCAAAACTAACATTTTTTTAGACGAAGAAGTAATCAAAGCAGATTTTCTGAATCTTTCATTATCCCCATTTGATTTAGAAAATATAGAATCTTTACAAACGTGTTACGAAAATCTTAAAAACAATTTTTATGGATTCGGTAAAGACTTCCCCATTGCACTTGTTATGGAAATTGACCTAACTAATAGGAACGAATGGTACAAGTTCCATTTATCCAAAATCCAATATTCTCAAATCAATGAGAAACCACCTCATTTTTTAGAAAATTTGATTAAAAATACGGAGTTATGGATTGAAGAAAACAATTATCAAATCACAGGACTGCAAGATGCGATTTATCCTTTACTATCGTTTTTCAAGGAGTCAAAATATTCTATCGAAAATGAGATTCGATTAATTAAATCACCTATTGATTCAACTGATGATAATAAATATTCAGCTAATCATGCATTTTTTAATGGAGTATATGTAAACAGTAGAAATGAAGTCGTCCAAATTGAAAGATTGTATTTTGAAAGTGATAAAAGAGAGAAAATCATTAGAACACTTAAACTTGACGAGCCAATTAAAACTTTTTTCCAAACTCAATTTCCACGAATCAATTTAAAAAAAATTCTCCTACCTACACACAAAACCAAGGCAGAAACATTTGAAGTTAAAAAAATATTATACCAACTCGCTCAATATCATAATATGAACATTGAGTTTCTGTTTATGGAATTTCACGAAAACCACAAAGAAGTTCATTTATTCGAATGAGCGACATTGACGCTTGATTAAAGAAGTAAGTCATCCTCATTACAGGAAATCAATACATTAAACCTTCTTTATGTTTGTGCCATGTTTCTGTGCCATGTTTTCATCAAAAACCCCTAAAAATCCCGACACATAAAAACTTAACAATATTGATTAACAATCACTTAAAAAATATACCGCAATATTCATAACCCTGAGGTCGGGGGTTCAATTCCCCCCTTCGCTACTCCAAAGTAAAAGCCACTATTTTTAGTGGCTTTTTTATTTTGTGCCAGTTTTGGTGTGCATGTTTGGGTTCATTTCTTGGTTATTGTTATTGGAATAATCAGACAACCCAACCCCATTTCGTTAGACTGAAATTGACCCCATCGGTAAAAACAAATCAATGATGAATAATAAGGGGTAACATTGGGGTATTATTGGTTGTTAGTGGTTCCGACGAAGAGGTGTCAGTTAGCCGTGAAGAATATGTTTTGTCGTCCGCTTTTTTATAAAAAGTCCCCATAACGGTTTGCGGCTTTGCGTTCGGGCGGGATTCGGAGAACTAAACTGTCAACTTGCATTAAAATTGAATAGAAGCACAAAGCTCCAATTTTGCACGTCAACCCGCCTGACGCAAAACCCGTGTTAGGTGCTGACAATTCTGTCAGTCGTATGGTGCAAACGCTGTTATTTTCCATTTGTCGTCAATCTTTTTAATTACTAAATATTGGTCTGATGAATAAATTAGGTCTGTTGTCTTTACATAGCCTTGAACTTTTTTGTCAATGGTATGAATTTTTGTAAAGTCTGCTTTCATAAACTCAGGGTCCATTTCCACTATGTCATAAGTTAAGGTAGCAAGTTTTGAGGAAGTTGTTTTGGGTTCCTGATAAACCGTCACATTAGGTGAAATGCAGACGGCTGTAAAATACCAGTCAAAGTTATATTTATATTTACTAAATGCTTTGTTAGATTGGGCGTAAGGAATACAAAAATATTTGCCTTCGTCATTCTCCCAAGTTCCGCCCATACTTAATATTCGGTTTAGAATTGTCCATAATTCTGATTTGTCGGGTTTGTCGAGTTGCCAATTTTTTGAAAACTCATTTACTCCATAAATGCCCCCACCGTGACTTACAATTATTGCAGTGTCCAATGATTGAAAAAGTCCAGAAGTGTCTTTGTTTGAAACAACTTTTTTCAAATTATTTATGAATGCAACTAAAGTCGGGTCACTTTTGCTTTCGTCAAGAGGTAAAATTTTATAGTCACTTGGGTCTGTTACATTAACAACTTCTTCGTTCGAGATAATTGTGTCAGCCACATTATTATCAGCCTGTTTAGAATTGTCACCACAACCTAAAAGGGTCAGAGAATAAATTATGTATATTAGTCGTCTCATTGTCGTTGTCTATGGTTGCACCTAACTCGATTATATACGAAACTATCACAATCACATAGGAATTGCAAAATAAAATTGGAGTCTTGATTTTCTGACATTTGCGGAAATTGCAAATTGCGTATTCAAGATTTCATAAAACACCCAATTACTTCGTTATTCCTTCAATTCAGAAGATAGGTGTTTCAATCTGTGCCAGTTTTCTGTGCCATGTTTTCATCAAAAATCCCATAAAATCCTGAATTATAGAACAACAATAATATTGACTATCAATTACTTACAAAACATACCGCAATATTCATAACCCTGAGGTCGGGGGTTCAATTCCCCCCTTCGCTACTCTAGAAACACTCACAGAAATGTGGGTGTTTTTTGTTTTGTGCCATGTTTGGAAATTTAATATTCATTCTATTATGGGCACTCGTTTTATCCTGACCGCTAAATTGTAACGGCTTGCGCCAAGTGCGGAATCTAAAGATAGATTTTTTAGACTAGCACAATTGCCCCCGCTTACGGCAAACCGTGTATTAGCTGAAATGGCCTTAATTTAAAGTCTCAATTATGGAAATAACTAGCTTCTCCAACAATTTCCATTTGTTTAACGCAAGCGAATCTTATCATCGAATTTTCCATAAATGTATCGAAATCGGCATCATTCAAATAGCTCTCAATTTCAATAATAGCTTCCAAGATGTGATTAAGTCTTACTTTGTCACCTAATTTACCGCGCATAAATTAATTGTTTCTCACTTTCAATTATTGGTCGGACATATTTCGACAATCCGCCAGAAGAAACCAAATCAACCTTCGTCTTAAGTATTTTTTCAAGGTCAATCTGCATTTGGACAAATTCTAATCCTATTTTTTGGCTGTAATCAAGATCAACTAGGATATCAATGTCACTTCGGTTATCTGCTTCTCCTCGAGCATATGAACCAAAAAGATATGCTGTCAAGACAGGTCTTGTCTTGAAGTAATCTTTAATTTTCTCTATGCTTGATTTGTCTAGTTGCATGAAACAAAGATAATAAATTTGTTAAATGCTTGTTTGGATTCACCACTGTCCATTTCAGCTAGCGGCGGGCGGCTTTACGTCTTGCTATTGAAGTCGGAATTAAAAGCGGTATCGCTGAAGATTTTAAATCTGAAGAACATTTAAAATTGTTAAAGGCTCGCCGTACAAGCTGATTTTATTGTATAATTTACGATAAAACAATTGAAATTACAAGAATTCTACACGAACGATTGGATTTTGAGAATGGCTTATATTACCAACTTTAAATAAATTTTTAAGTCTCACATTAGTGCACTAAAATGCCCATTCTATTGAAAATAATGAATTTTTGATTATTTTTACACCAAATAGAGCATTATGACGCACTTTTCTGATTTAGTTCAACAAATAAAAGAAAGAAGAGAGATGCTGAAGATTACCCAAGAACATTTGGCTGATCTATCGGGGGTGGGACTTCGCACAATTAAACAGTTGGAAGCCGGAAAGGCTAATCCAACCTATAAAACTTTACAAGAAATTGTTGATGTACTTGGACTGGAACTTGTTTTACAAGTAAAAAAACTCAATAAAATATGAGAACAGGAATTGTACTTTATAAAAACCAAAAAGCTGGAACGCTAAATCAACTAGATGATGGAAGTTTTATTTTTAGATATGAGGAGCAGTGGTTAACCGATAGCAATAAGCCACCTATCAGTTTGACCTTGCCAAAAACCAGTGTGGAATTCCAATCAACTACCCTTTTTCCTTTTTTCTTCAATTTGATTCCTGAAGGGGTGAATAAGAGTTTAATCTGCAATAAAAAGCGAATAGACTCTGATGATTATTTTGGAATTTTATTAGAAGTAGCCGGTGGAGATACCATTGGTGCGGTTAAAATCATTAAAGTGAAATGATGAAGGTTGAAATCAATAAATGTCCAGGAACGCTGGCGCCAGGATTTGAAACTTACAGTAGAACCTGCATTAAACATGTATTCAACGGGAGCAAGGTAAATCATGTTCTTCCCTATACTTCTTTAAACTCCAATGACAATGTTGATGATTCCTTTGAAGAGAATGCTTCCCGTATTTCGATTTCGGGCGTGCAGGAAAAATTTTCTATGATTCAATTGAAGAATAAAATTCGGTTGACAAAGGAAGGCGAGCAAGGTACACATATTTTAAAACCCATTTCAAGTGTTTCAAAAAACGCTGATCAGATGCCTGCAAATGAACACCTGACTATGCAAATTGCACGGCAAGTATTTGGCATTGAAACGGCAGAAAATGCCTTGATATTTTTTGGAAATGGTGACCCCGCGTACATCACCAAACGTTTTGACCTATTAACAGGTGGCCTCAAAGTGGCGCAAGAAGATTTTGCCTCGCTAGCAGGTAAAAGTCCCCAAACACATGGAGCAGATTATAAATACCTCGGGAGTTATTGGGATCTATTTGAGCTGATGCGTGAAAATTTACCTAGCTATAAAGTTGAATCGCTGAAATTATTCAAATTATTAATATTTAATTACTTGTTTTCGAATGGAGATGCTCATTTGAAGAATTTCTCCATCATTGAAACCCCGCTGGGTGATTTTAAATTGAGTCCAGCCTATGATCTTTTGAACAGTCGAATACATATTGAAGATAAAGACTTTGCTTTAGATGAAGGATTAATCCCTGCAAGAATGGGACAAGGAAATATTCCAAATCAATTTCGGCTACTGGCAAAACACGCGGAAATTCCAGAGAAACAAACAAACATAATATTGTCTTTGATGGTCTCTAAATCTGACGTAGTAAAGAAACTAATTGATGCTTCATTTCTAAAAGAACGAATTCAAAGGAATTATTTTCAATCTTATCAGATTAGATTGAATAAACTTAAAAGTTAATGGTGTTATAATTTCCTGCATCACCTAAATTGGATCCGCGGCCTTTCGTTATATTTGTACATGCAACTATTCCCCACCCTTTGTAGCTTCGGTGCAGCGCAGAAAGTTACCGGTTCCAAACACCTCATTACTACCGTTACCGGTGAGAAAATTTTACTCGATTGCGGATTGTTTCAGGGTGAAGGAAAAGATAGCGATGCACTCAACAGACATTGGGGATTTGAACCCCGAGAGATTGACTACGTCATCTTGTCGCATGCGCACATTGACCATACAGGGTTGCTTCCGAAGTTGGTGAAAGACGGGTTCACCGGTCCCATTTTCTGCAATTCAGGCACCAAAGATCTGTGCGAAATCATGCTCCTTGACGGTGCTTTCATCCAAAAAAGTGATCTGGAAAGAATCAATCGAAGAAGACGCGAACGCCATGAACTTCCCATAGAGGCCCTGTACGATGAAAGCGATGTATATCAAACATTAGAGCAAATGGTCGTGGTAGCGAATGGGCGTCCCTTCAAGGTGGGAGAAACCACTTGGGCAACCTACATTTTGAATGCCCATATTTTGGGAAGTGCTGCAATCCACCTGCAATTAGCGTCCCTCGAAAACAAAAATATACACTTCACTTTCACCGGAGATATTGGGCGTGACAGCGACCAGATTTTAGATGGGCCCTTCCCTTTCCCACAATCCGATTATATTCTGTGCGAAAGCACTTACGGCGATCGATTGCATTCGGTGGCGGAAGATGTAAAAGATCAACTGCTGAAAATTGTTCAAGAAACCTGCGTAGACCGCGGCGGAAAAGTCATCATTCCGGCGTTTTCGGTAGATAGAACCCAGGAATTGATCTATCTGTTGGATCAACTCAGCCACGAAAAATTGCTGCCGTCCATTCCCGTGTATATTGACAGTCCGTTGAGCATCAAAGCCACCAATATCATGGCCAAACACCAGGAAGAATTCAATCCTGAAATTCTTAAATATATCATGAAAGACGGCGACCCGTTTGACTTTCCCAATCTTCACTATACCAGTAAATTGGAGGATTCAAAAGCCATCAATTCTCTGCAAGGACCTGCCATCATCATTTCGGCGAGCGGCATGGCTGAGGCCGGTAGAATCAAACATCATATTGCCAACAACATTGAAAATCCCAACAACACCATCCTCATTGTGGGCTATGCAACGCCGCATACCCTTGCGGGTCAATTGATTCAAGGCCGCAACGAAGTGCGCATCTTTGGCGACTTTTTCCAAGTGAATGCCCGAGTGGAACGCATGGGAAATTTCAGTGCTCATGCTGATTATCTGGAAATGCTTGATTTCTTGGGATGTCAAGACGCTCCAAAAGTGAAAAAGGTACTGTTGGTGCACGGCAACCCTGATGTAATGGATGTTTTTGCTGATAAAATCAAGGCGCAAGGATTTCCGAAAGTGCAAAAAATGGTTTGGGGAGAACCTATTGAATTGAATTAAATGAGACTACTTTTTTTATTGTTTTTCTGGGGATTTCAATCGCTGCTAGGACAAATAGCAACTTCTTTCACGCCAGATAAGAGCAACCCCAAATTTGAGCAGGGTTCTTGGATTGGCGAGCTCAGTGCAGGGGGAATGAATTTGGCGCTCAACCTATTGATTACCAAGCACCCCGTTTCAACACCCGAACTTCAATATCAGACAAAGTTGGGCGTCCCCATGCAAGGGGTTAAAAACTATCCGGCCTCATCGGTTACGGTTAAGAAAAACAAAATCACCATCACATTTGACGGAATTGGTGCCGAATTTCAAGGCCAATTAAAATATGAGAAAATTGAAGGCGTCTGGACACAAAACAATACGGCATTCCCGTTAACTTTAACCTACGGAAAGGCGCCTGAGTTAAAACGTCCACAAACACCCAAAGCTCCCTTTAATTATGTTTCCAGAACGGTTACTTTTTCCAACCAAAACGGCACCGTCCGATTTGAAGGTACTTTGACGTATCCAAAATCAGATTCTCTCAAGAATTTTCCCACCGCCGTTTTGTACACCGGCAGCGGACTTCAAGACAGGGATGAGAGTTTTGTTGGACATAAACCATTCGCAGTGATTGCCCATCACCTCACCCTCAACGGATTTGCTGTTTTAAGGGTTGATGATCGCTGCGCTGGCCGAAGCATTTGTGCACCGGGTTCAGATAAGTTCACCACTCAAGATCTGATTCAAGACGATGGATATTCTTATGCAAAATGGGCGTTAGATTCTATATGCGGCTCACAGCAGCCTTTGTTTTTAATAGGACATTCAGAAGGCGGAGCCCTCGCCGCTGGGGTGAACCTAAAATTGAAATCTATGGGCGTGACCCAAAAAATTTACTCTGTTGGATTGGCACCACCGTTGGTGAGCGGATTTGAAATCAACGCCTATCAAAATAGGTTGGTGTTTGGGAAAATAGTAACTGATTCGTTGGTTTTAAACGATTTGGAATACATGCACCGAGGCATCATTTCATCGATGTTAGACCAAGGTGTTTTTGAGAATTTCGATAGTCTTAAAGTGGTAGAAATCATTGAAACCGAGTTGAATTTGGTTTCCAAAAAGTCGCGCGGAATTGCCAATAAAAACTTCAAGAAAAATGCTGGAATTACCCTAAAAGCGAGCCTGATAAAATCATACACCAATCCTAAATTGGCATCGGCGTGGTTCAAGGAATTCTTGAAATTCAATCCGGGCGAATTGTGGTTTGAACTCAATGAGGGGTTGATTCTACAAGGCAGCAAGGATAGACAAGTACCGGCGTTTTTAAACAACCGAGCATTGGGAAAACACGCTGAATCTCTGGTAAATGTAGACCGACCAACATCATTGACCTACACCGAATTTCAGGGGTTGAATCATTTATTTCAGCCTTGTAAAACGGGAAATGTTGAAGAGTATGCTCAAATTGAAACCACCATTGATGAGTTAGTATTGACTGAACTCACGCAATGGATGAAAATGGTTGAAAGGTCTTCAAAATAATTAGAAGTCAATTCTGAATCTTTCGCGGCGAAATTCAGCGTAAGGAAGCGGATTTTCGAAGTCTTTGCCGAATTGTTTGCGGTTTTTAACAATTAAAATCGCATCGAAAATGGCGTTTTGCATGCTCAAAGTTTCGGCTTCGCCTTTGCCAGCCAAACTGTAGGCTGTTCCATGATCAGGACTGGTTCTTACCAATGGCAAGCCAGCGGTAAAATTCACTCCATCGTAGAATGCCATTGATTTGAAAGGAATCAAACCTTGATCATGGTACATGGCTAAAATAGCGTCAAATTGCTTGTATTGTCCTCCGCCGAAGAAAGAATCGGCCGAATAAGGACCGTAAACCAATCGACCTTGTTCGAAAACGCTTTTCACCGCAGGGGCAATGATTTCCTGTTCCTCTTTTCCGAGTAAACCGTTATCACCGGCATGCGGATTGAGTCCCAAAACGGCAATGCGAGGTTTCACCAAGTTGAAATCTTCGCGCAGCGAATTGTAGACTACATCTAGTTTGTCTATAATAAGATTCTTGGTGATTTTTTTTGCAATTTCCGCAACGGGAACATGCTCTGTAGCTAAGGCAACGCGCAAATCTTCGCTTTCCAAGAACATGCAATAATTTTCAACGTTGAACTTTTTGGCAATGTATCCAGTGTGTCCAGAAAATCCTTTTTCGTGTTCTGCAACCGTTGATTTATCAAGGGGTGCAGTTACCAATGCATCCAAATGAGCGGCGTCATCTAACGCTTTCTGTAAACTCAACAAAGCCTCTTTACCGGCAGCAGGCGAAGGATTGCCTGGCTGAATATCTAGGGTTTCATCAGATGAAATAACCAAGTTCAACTTGCCAATTTGGGCTTCTGCAGCAGATTTCACCAATTGGTACATGGGTTTCTCTAAATTCAGTAACTTTTTGTAGTAGGTAAAACTCTTTGGAGACGCATATAAAATGGGTGTACAATATTTGTAAATCAGATCATTAGCAAATATTCTGAGAATGATATCGAGTCCTACACCGTGAGGATCGCCTTGAGTAATACCTATTTTTATGTTGTTTTCTGACATTTTTAGGGGCGTTTAACCGTATATGCCCAAATTTTTAAACACGGTAGTGCAAAATAACGATAAAATCCCGAGTTCATTATCGATGAATCGAGGGAATTCTGCCTAATTTTGTTGAAATGGCAAAAATCCGTGTTGGAATAATTTTTGGCGGCCCTTCGAGAGAGCGCGAAGTGTCGTTTGCTGGCGGACGTACCGTATATGACAATCTCGATAAATCGGTATTTGAACCTGTTCCTCTTTTTGTAGATAGTTTCGGTTCAATGGTAATTTTGAATTGGGAGAACATTTACAAAGGCAGTATTCGCGATTTTTATCCGCCGGTAGAATTCCTACCTGAATTGCCTCATGGTTTTCAGTTGTACGCCGAGCAACTGGATTCGGTTTACGATCCCATCAACGGAAATGCCATCAGAATGGCCATGCTTGAAACCATTGGGCAACCCATTGCACTCGAAGACCTAAAATCAACCATTGATTTCGCATTTTTGGCCTTGCACGGCACTTTTGGAGAAGACGGTAGCATTCAAGGATTGTTGGAATGGTTGGGTATCCCCTACTCCGGTTCTGGAATTTTACCATCAGCCATAGGAATCAATAAATCGGTTCAGAAAAAACTTCAATCTCGTTCTCAGCTTTTTGTCAATCAATTTTCCAGCATCAAGCAAGAACAATGGATCAACTCAGATACTGTTGAAAAACATCAACTGTTTCAAGAGTTAATAGGTCATTTAGGAAATGACATGGTGGTGAAACCTGCTCACCAAGGTTCGTCGTTGGGCGTGAGCATTTTGAAAGAATGTAATTTTGAGCAGTTTTGCGAAGCCGTTGACCTGGCATTTTTCAAAACCTTCTTGGATCCCGAAGAATTTAAAGCAAAATCGGCTCAAGAACAGATACAATGGATTAAGGAATTCACTGATTTCAGAAGTGGCTTAGGACTTCCGTTGTGGTTGAATGACAGCAAAGTGATGCGCCCAGATGAGTTATTAAACCTCATTGAACAGGCTGAAGACACCATCGAATTAAGAGCATTTGACAGCGAATCGGAAGTGTTAATTGAATCGTTGATTGAAGGAAAAGAATTCTCGTGCATCGTTGTGGAGAAAAGTTCTCGCGACATTATTGCCCTGCCACCCACCGAAATCAGAAAGTCAGGCGCCCTTTTCGACTACAGAAGCAAATACCTGCCCGGACTCAGCAACAAGGTTACTCCCATTGAAATTGAAGATGCCTGGATTGATAAAATTCGAAAAGCCTGCTGTGAATTGTACCGCGAATTGGAATTTGAGGTTTACGCGCGCATTGACGGTTTCATTTCTCCTTCGGGGGACGTTTTTCTGAACGATCCCAACACCACCAGCGGAATGATGCCCAGCTCGTTTTTCTTTCATCAGGCCGCCGAAATTGGATTGAATCCAAGCCAGTTCATCTCTTTCATCATTGAAACATCCCTCAGAAATCGAATCGAAAAACATCCTAACGGAAATAAACACATCGAACTGAAACAGCAGCTGTTGGACCTGATTCACAATCCCTGGAAAAACAGCGCGGGAAAGCGGAAAATTGGAGTCATCATGGGTGGGTACAGCTTTGAGCGACACATCAGCATGGAGTCTGGCAGAAACATTTACGAAAAAATCAGTTCCAGCGAAGATTTTGAAGCCCTGCCTTTGTTTTTAGCGGGGGATTCTCAAGGATATGAACTCTACAGATTGCCTCTCAATGCCATGTTAAAAGACAACGCCGACGACATCAGAGACAAGGTTTTGAACTTTAAACCACACCCTATTTTAACATCCATTCAACAGGAAGCGGAGGGCATTACCTTGAAATACAATCCTACAGGAGCTCAATTCAAACCCGAGAAAATCACCTTACATGAGTTGAAAAATGAAGTGGAGGGAGTATTCATTGCCTTGCACGGCAGACCTGGAGAAGACGGAACTTTGCAAAAAGACCTGAGTGATTATGGCATATATTTCAATGGCTCTCAATCACATAGCTCCGAAATAACCATCAACAAATACCATACCAATCAGAAATTGAAGTCATTGGGATTCTTGGTGGCTCAGCAAAAAATGCTGTCAAAGTCAGATTTTAACCAAAATCCTTCGGTAGCAACCGAGAGTTTGGTATCGGAATTCGGACTTCCTCTCATTGCCAAGCCAGCAGACGATGGATGTTCGGCAGCGGTGCGAAAAATAAAATCTTCCAAAGAGTTAGAAGACTTTTGCACTTTGATTTTTAGAGATTCCATAGAATTAGACCCATCGATTTCAGGTCGTTTGGGAATTTCCATTTACGATGAACTTCCCCGAAAGTCGGAATTACTGATAGAACAGTTTATTGACAAAGGCGATTGTGAACGCTTTTTGGAAGTTACCGGTGGAATGTTGACGCATTTAAACTCCGATGGAACGTTGAGGTATGAAATGTTTGAACCTTCAGAATCTTTAGCAGAATCGGAAATTTTGAGTTTAGAGGAGAAATTTTTGGCTGGCGAAGGACAAAACCTTACCCCATCGCGGTTTTCAAAAGACGCTAAGGAACAAGAACGAATTTCCACCGAGGTTAAAGCAACCTTAGAAAAAGTGGCTCGTGCCTTAGATGTTACTGGATATTGCAGAATTGATGCTTTTGTGAAAATTTACAAGAATGGAAAAGTTGAAACCTACATCATAGAAATCAACTCTTTGCCAGGCATGACGCCGGCTACTTGTATTTATCACCAAGCGGCTATAAATGGCTACAAACCTTTTGACTTCATCAAGGGCATTCTGCATTTTGGACAGAAATATCAACACATTGGTAGCATACAATAATGTAAATTTGCCGTAGATTATGTCAAAGAATTTCAATCCCTCGAAAAACCTCTGGGTAAATATTGGATTTGCCTTGTTGGCTGGATTACTTTTACTCTTCATAGCCATCCAAGGACTGGGTTGGTACACCAATCACAGCGAAAGAATTAAAGTCCCTAAACTCACGGGGAAATCGTTTGACGAGGCCAAGATTGAATTGGAATTATTGGGACTGAATTGCGTGATCATTGATTCCATGTATAGTGAAAAACTGCCTGCATTTTCAGTGGTAGAACAAAATCCGCCCATCGATATGGAAGTTAAACCCGGTAGAACCATTTATCTAACCATAAATAGCGGTAACAAACCAAAAATTAAGGCGCCGAAACTCACTGATATGAGCATCACCTTAGCCAAAGCGGTTTTGAAAAACAGAGGATTTGAATTGGGAACTATTTCTTACACCTACGATGAAATTGGCAACAACTTGGTGGTTGAACAATTCTATAAAGGTAGAGCTCTTGAAGCAGGAACTTTACTCCCCAAAGGATCAACCATTGACCTGAAAGTTGCTTCTACCGACAGACAGTATCAATCTACCACAGATTCTGTTGGAATCATCAATGACGAAGGTGTATCTGATGAGTTTGGAATCTAACATTGAGTTTGATCATTGAAAAGATTACAATAAAATTAGCCATCAACACAATATTTTTGCCGAAATTGCGTTTGTACATGGTTACGCAGCTGAGTCGTGAGTTTGTTTAAATCAACATACCTGGTAAAATCCCTTCTGGGAATAGGACTTCTAATGGGCTTTTCTCCATTAGCGAAAGCTCAAAATTTGGCCGTTGTTCCTATCATGGAAACCCAAAGAAGCCGCGCGATTGAGATTCATAAAAATCAATCCATTCTGGCGTGGCAAATCACAGATACTTTAAACCTCCCATTCTTTGAAGATTTTGCCGACAATGAAGGATTTCCAAGAAAAGAATTTTGGACAGACAAACAGGTTTGGGTGAATAACGGTTTTCCTATGGGGGCGCCCAATCAAAATGTGGCCACCTTTGACCATTTAAATCAATTCGGCAAGCCCTACAGTTCACTTTCTAAGAATTATTCGGTATATGCTGACAGTTTAACCAGTCAGCCCATCAATCTTCAGTTTTATAAAATCGGCAATACCACTTATCCCTACAAAATCACAGATAATGTGGTTTTGAGCTTCTTTTACCAATCTATGGGAATTGGAGATCAACCTGAACCCGAAGATTCGTTGATTTTATTCTTTAAGGGCATTAACAATCAATGGCATAAAGTTTGGGGCGTATCGGGCCATTCCAGAAAACCATTCGAAGAGATTTTTGTGTCACTGAATAAGCAAGAGTTCTTTATTCCTGATTTTCAGTTTCGTTGGGTTAACTACACCAAAGCGACCGGCAATTTAAATCATTGGCATATTGATTACATCCGAATGGATAAAAATAGATTCAAAGGATTTAATGACATTGAAGATGTGGGAATTGTCACTGCTGGAACGGGGTTGTGTTTCGATTATTCAAACATTCCATACAGTCACTACCGCTTAAACAAGAATGAAAGCCGAGGAAACGGTGCTTTTGTTGATGTAAAAAACCTCAATGAAGCCGCTACCGTTCAAACACGTTACTCATTAAAGATATTCAATCAATATCAGCAAAAATTGTTTGATCAAGACTTTGCCATGAGTTCTAGAAACATTCTTCCCCTGGCTGATTCTATTGAGCGATTCAACACTCCCTTTTTTGATACCCTATCAGATCCTACCCCTTCTTTAAGTTATAATTTCATTATCAACCCACAGAGCAATGACTTAACTCCCATCAACTACGGAGCAAAAAAAGACAACAATCGATATACACTCAATCACCAATTCCAACCTTGGTATTCATACGATGATGGATCAGCCGAAGGCGGATTTGGACTGGATTATGCCTACTTGGGCAATATCAAAGGGCAATTTGCCATGGAGTTCAATACTCTAAGCAACGATACACTCAGAGGTTTATCCATGTATTTCACTCAAACCAAAGAAGATGTTAGTTTCAGAAGCTTTAGGCTTCGAATTTGGAAAAAGCTCTCCCCCATTGGAGGAAAAGATATAGAAGACGAACTCATTTATGAATTTCCTGTAGATAGACCCATTTACAGAGATAGTACCAACCATTTTGCTTATTTCTTCTTCGATACAGCCATTTTCCTTCCCAAAGGAACTTATTACGTAGGTTGGCTTCAGAACATGCCTTACATCTTGAATGTTGGCTATGACAATAATTATCGTTACCAAGGAAAAGATCAATACAATCCGCATTTGTTTTATAATCTCTTGGGAAGTTGGGAGCGTGCAGATTACAGCATCAAGGGTACTCCCATGATCAGAATGATGTTTGGTGAGCGCGCAAATTATTTGTTTTCAACCCCCAAAATCGAAAAACCTACTGTCAAAGCTTATCCAAATCCAGCGAAAAATTTCTTAACCGTTGAATCCATCAACGCAGTGGTTTTATCGGTTCATATTTTGGATGCCGCAGGACGCTTGGTTAAAATTGCTGACCAGCAAAACCATATTGACATCAGTTTACTTCCTTCAGGAACTTATTACGCCAAAGTATTTACCGTTGACGGACGTCAAAACAGCGTCAAGTTTCACAAACTTTAAGAAATGAAACGAATTGTAACATTTACAGCCATTGTAAGTGCATTCTTCATTTTTTCCTGCCAATTTTTTCAGTCAAACTCTGGTCCTGAGCAAAGCGACACATTAGCATTTTGGAATCTTCATGACACCGTAAACTATGTAGGCATGAAGGAATGTCAAACCTGTCATTCCAACGTACACGAAACCTTCATTCACACCGGAATGGGCAAAAGTTTTGGAGCTGCCACACCTGAAAAGTCGAGTGCCCAGTTTCCATTAAACGGACAAGAAATATTGGTTTTTAAAGGAGATAAAGCATCCCCAGTAATAAAAGACCCCAAAACCAACCGTTGGTATCAAGCATTTTGGAATAAAGACAGTTTGTTTATTGCCGAGCACACCTTGTTTGGAGGTCAAATTGTGGGCTCCAGAAAAGAGCACATTCCTTTTATTATTGGCAGCGGACAACACACCAACAGTCATTTTTGGAAAGATGGAAACTACCTCTACCAGGCGCCTCTGACCTATTACACTCAAAAAGGCATTTGGGATCTTCCGCCGGGTTTCAAAGAAAACAACTCCGGTTTTGCGCGTAAAATTGACGTAGAGTGCATGAGTTGCCACAATGCAATGCCCACGGTAAATAAGGAATCTAAAAACTTCTTTGAAAAGATACCATTAGGAATTGATTGTGAACGTTGCCATGGGCCCGGTGAACTCCATGTGAATTTAAAAAAACAGGGCATTCTGGTTGATACTTCTAAGGAAGCAGACCGAAGCATCGTGAATCCCAAAAGATTATCGTACCAACGACAGGTTGATATTTGCCAACGTTGCCATCTGCAAGGCAATAATGTGTTAAAACCCGGTAAGCATTTTGAAGACTTTAGACCGGGTATGAAGCTTTCTGACGTTTTTGAAGTTTACATGCCCAAGTATGAAAACAACGATTATTTCGTGATGGCAGGCCATTCTGATAGGTTTCAGCAGAGCGAATGTTTCATTAAAACAAATCCAAAAAACACAGATGTTTACGATAAAAAAGTAAACTTCACATGTATCAGCTGTCATAATCCGCATGTGAGCGTAAAAGCCACCAGAATTCAAACTTTCAATAACACGTGTAGGGGTTGCCACAATGAGCAGAGTCAAAAGAGCGAGTTTAAGGGCTGTAAACTTCCTCCGAAAAAACAAATCCACCAAAACGGCTGTGTAGGGTGCCACATGCCAGGAAGCGGAGCGGAAGACATTCCTCACGTGATGGTGCACGACCATAAGATTCAACGTCCTCAAAATATAAACAACCTCGATGCAACCAAAGGCGCTTTGTTGGGACTGCATGCCGTGAACAATAAAAATCCAAAATCAGCAGATCAAATCAGGGGATACATCAGCTATTTCGAGAAGTTTGATGATAAAACTTTGTATTTAGACAAGGCTCAAGAGTTAATGGGCTCTGAAAATGAAGTTGAATTGAAAATTCATTTGAATTTTGTTAAACGTCAATTTCAGATGGTGGTAGATCTCACCAATAAAAACTTTGATGTTGTTTCAGAATCGGACGATGCTTGGACCAACTACCGCGTGGCAAAGAGTTTTGATGAACTTAAAATGCTGGGCAAGGCCCTCCCATTTTATAAGCGCGCACATGAATTGATGAAATTAGACCTCGATTTTGGATCAGAATATGCCAATGCACTGATTCGATCTAAAAAATTATCGGACGCAGAAATATTGTTAAAATCTCAATTAAGCAGGGCTCAAAAACACCCCTTGACTTGGATAAACTGGGGCAGCGTGAATTTCTTGACCAACAAACTCACTGAGGCCAAACGTGCTTATTTGAAGGTTTTGGAGTTGGAACCGAACAATCAGACGGCGCATCTATTTTTATCGGAATTGTATGACCGAGTGGGCGACGTCGAAAAAAAGAAAGTTCATTTGAAGTTTTTGAATCAAGCGCGTTAAATTTGTGCAACATGTTAGATAAGTTTGGTATCGCTCAGGTAATTGCTCGTGAATTGAAAGACGGGTACTATGTCAACTTAGGAATTGGTATTCCCACGTTGGTGGCCAATTATATACCCGAGGGCATTGAAGTGGTGCTTCAGAGCGAAAACGGACTTTTGGGCATGGGTCCATTTCCCTTTGAGGGCGAGGAAGATCCAGATTTGATCAATGCAGGTAAACAAACCATTACCATGGCTGCGGGAGCGTCACTCTTTGACAGTGCCACCAGCTTTGGGATGATCAGAGCAGGAAAGGTTGATTTAACCGTTCTTGGAGCGATGGAAGTAAGCGATCAAGGCGATATTGCCAATTGGAAAATACCCGGAAAAATGGTCAAAGGCATGGGTGGAGCTATGGATTTAGTAGCGTCTGCCAAAAACATCATTGTTGCTATGCAACACACCAATAAGGCTGGTGAAAGCAAGCTTTTGAGTGCTTGTACCCTGCCCATAACAGGTTTAAAATGTGTTAAAAAAGTAGTCACCGAATTGGGCGTTTTTGAAATCACTTCCCGAGGATTTGAACTGCGTGAAATTGCCCCCGGTGTAACCATTGATGAGGTCAAGCAAAAAACCGAAGGTCGTTTGGTTGTGGAAGGCAAAATACCGGTAATCGAATTATAGGTTTCGGGTACCAAGTACCAAGTACCGGGTATCAGGTATCAGGTACCGGGTGTCGGGTGTCGGGTGTCGGGTTTCGGGTTTCGGGTTTCGGATTCTAGTCTTTGGTACCTAGCCTCTAGCCTCTAGCCTCTAGCCTCTAGTCTCTAGTCTCTAGTCTATCCTCTGGTCTCTAGTCTCTAGTCTCTAGTCTCTAGTCTCTAGTCTCTAGCCTCTAGCCTCTAGTCTCTAGCCTCTAGCCTCTAGCCTCTAGCCTCTAGTCTCTAGCCTCTAGCCTCTAGTCTCTAGTCTCTAGCCTCTAGTCTCTAGCCTCTAGTCTCTAGTCTCTAGTCTCTAGTCTCTAGTCTCTAGTCTCTAGTCTCTAGTCTCTAGCCTCTAGCCTCTAGCCTCTAGCCTCTAGCCTCTAGCCTATCCTCTGGTCTCAGGACCAGGTACTAGGTACTAAGTACCATAGACTATGTACCAATATTCACAACTCCGACCGGTATTTTTTATTGTGGTTTTTGGCTTGAATTTCTGAGGATTTGAACTTCTTCAGTGCAAAATAAGCGGCCACAAAAATGATGATGGTCAGCACCACTTCCCATAGAAAAACATCACCTTTAAATGCGTTGATTTCTGCTTGTCGTTGAAGTTGGGCGGCTGTCGAAGTATCGGGATTCACGCTGCAAAATTACGCGAATTTCTTTGTAAATTGCCGCTATGTCAACTTTGAGTTATATTGAAGCAAATCGTGAGCGATTTTTAGAGGAACTATTTGAAATTCTTCGAATTCCAAGCATAAGCGCTGACTCTTCTTATTCAGCCGAAGTCAGAAAATGTGCTGAAAAAGTGGCCGAATTCATCAAATCTGCAGGTGCAGACCACGTTGAATTAGAGGAAACCGCAGGATATCCCATAGTATACGCAGAAAAAATAATTGACCCTAACCTTCCTACAGTTTTAGTTTACGGGCATTATGATGTGCAACCCAGCGTTCCAAACGAACTTTGGCACACTCCCCCATTTGAACCCACCATCAGAGACGGTAAAATATATGCTCGTGGTGCCTGCGATGATAAAGGACAAGCATTTATGCATGTTAAAGCCTTCGAAACCATGATGCAAACCAATTCGTTGGCGTGTAACATCAAATTCATGATTGAAGGTGAAGAGGAAGTTGGAAGTTCGAACCTCGGAACCTATTGCCGCAATAACAAAGAAAAACTCAAGGCAGACGTTATTTTAATCTCAGACACTTCTATGATTGCTAATGACATTCCAAGCATTGATGTTGGTTTACGTGGACTGTCATACGTGGAAGTGGAGGTGACAGGTCCAAACATTGATCTTCATTCAGGCGTTTATGGCGGAGCAGTTGCAAATCCAATCAACGTATTGTGCCAAATGATTGCCAGCATGCACGATGAAAATCGTCATATAACCATTCCTGGATTTTATGAAGATGTGTTGGAGGTTTCTGCTGCTGATCGCGATGCTTTGGCGAAGGTTCCCTTCGATATCAATGAATACAAAAAACACCTAGACATTGAAGATGTAATGGGTGAAGCTGGCTTTTCAACCATTGAGAGAACCGGTATACGTCCAACATTAGACGTCAATGGTATTTGGGGCGGTTACATTGGCGAAGGTGCAAAAACCGTTTTGCCAAGTAAGGCATATGCGAAAATATCTATGCGATTGGTCCCAAATCAAACCTCTGATAAAATTACTGAAATCTTCCAAAAGCACTTCGAATCTATTGCACCTAAAGGTGTAAAAGTAAAGGTAACTCCTCACCACGGCGGTGAACCTGTAGTTACTCCAACTGATAGTGTTCCATTCAAAGCGGCGGCAAAGGCCATGTTCGATACTTTTGGCAAAGAGCCCATTCCAAGCAGAGGCGGCGGAAGTATTCCTATTGTAGCTCTATTCGAAAAAGAATTGCAAACCAAAACAGTATTAATGGGATTCGGATTGGATAGTGATGCGATTCACAGCCCTAACGAACACTACGGAGTTTTCAATTACTTTAAAGGAATTGAAACCATTCCAAGGTTCTTCCACCATTTCGCTGAATTAAACAAGTAATATGGCGCTGCTTGACGGGGAAGTTTATGAAGCTTATCGGACAGAACTACTGAACCGATACCGTCAGTTGTTACGCACCTTGGGAAAAAGAATCACCAAGGAAAAATCCGCTAAAATTCGGGAGGCCTTCGATTTTGCCGCGCGTGCACACGAAGGCACCTTCCGAAAAAGTGGTGAACCATACATTTTCCACCCTTTAGCCGTTGCACAAATTGCAGTAGGCGAATTGGGACTAGGGTCTACGTCGGTTATTTCTGCACTTCTTCACGATGTGGTAGAAGATACCGACGTTACTCTTGATGAAATTGAACGTCGATTTGGACCGAAAGTGGCTGATATAATCAATGGATTAACCAAAATTTCCGTTGTATTTGAAGCCGTTGACAATTCTAGCATCCAAGCTGAGAATTTCAAAAAAATGCTACTCACCCTGGGCGAAGATCTTAGGGTGATACTCATCAAGTTGTGTGATCGACTCCACAATATGAGAACGTTGGGGTCGGTTTCAGAAAACACCAAACTGAAAATTGCTTCGGAGACCATGTATATCTACGCTCCACTGGCACACAGACTGGGTTTAAATGCCATCAAAACGGAGATGGAAGATTTGGCATTAAAATTCACGGATCCATCCGTGTATAGAGAAATATCATCAAAGATTGCAGAATCAAAGCTCAGTAGACAACGTTATATTCGGGAATTCATAGAACCTATCAAGGAAACCTTGAATGCGTCTGGTTTGAATATTCATGAAATAAAGGGTCGCCCAAAAAGTATTTACAGCATCCATAAAAAGATGCAAAAACAAGGCATTCCCTTTGAGGAAGTTTATGATGCCTTTGCCATTAGAATCATTGTAGATTCTCCCATTAATCAAGAAAAAACAGACTGCTGGCGTGTATATAGCATAATATCAGATAGTTATCAAACTCACGAATCTCGTCTTAGAGATTGGTTGAGCAGGCCCAAAAACAACGGATATTCAGCATTACACACAACCGTTTTAGGTCCAAAAGGAAGGTGGGTTGAGGTACAAATTCGTTCCAAAAGGATGGATGAAATTGAGGAACGCGGACTTGCTGCGCATTGGAGATATAAAGCCATTCATACTGAAGATGTTGCTCCTACTCCTCAAGATCAGGCCTTTGATCATTGGTTAGATGCTGTAAAAGAAACCTTAGACAACAATGATTTATCAGCCCTTGATTTGGTCAATGAATTCAAGAATACTTTACTTGGAGAAGATATCTATGTATTTACACCCAAAGGAGCTGTAAAATCGCTCCCAATGGGCTCTATTGCCCTTGATTTTGGATTTTCCATTCACACCGAAGTGGGTTTAAAAACACTTGGCGCAAAAGTCAACAATAAACTCGTTCCTATCAGCCATGAGTTAAAAAATGGAGATATTGTTGAAATACTAACTACAACCAAATACAGGGCAACTCAACATTGGTTGAGTATAGTAAAAACAGGAAGATCTAAATCGAAAATTCGTGAATTTCTTCGAGACGAAAAAACCAAACAATCAGGTCGAGGAAGGCAAATCATGGAACGTATGTTCCAGAAACACGCAATAAATTTTACCGATAAGAACATAAAATTACTCAATAAACACTACGGTTATTCTCATAGTAGCGAATTCTTTCATGCTGTTGCCGATGGGCAAATTAGAATGAATAAAGAGTTGCTATTGGAAATTCTTAATAAAGACAAAACCAAAGATTCGGTTGCTCCTGCTAGTAAAGATGGAGTAAATAAATCCCCAGAAAATAAAAGAAAAAAAGCAGCACAAATTGTTTTTGGCGAAGATTATGACCTACCCTATTCTTTAGCAAGATGCTGCAATCCGCTGCCTGGAGAACCAATTTTTGGGTTTATAACCGTGGGTGAAGGTGTAAAAATACACAGAACTACCTGTCCCAACGCATCGAAGCTAATGAGTCAATATGGATATAGAATCATTCCTGCCACGTGGAGATCAGTATATGAAACAGCATTTGATGCGAATATTTCCGTTAGAGGTATTGATGACGTAGGTATTGTAAGCAAGATTGCTGATATCATCTCTAAAGATATGGAAGTAAATATGAAAAGCATCAACATCAAGGCCCATGATGACGGTACTTTTGGCGGACAAATAGAAGTGTTGGTTAGAAACTCAGAAGATTTACAATTGCTTTGCGACCGAATAAAAAGTACGCATAAACATATTGAGGTAAGCAGAATAGAAGGCAAATAAAAAGGCCACCCTTTTGAGGCGGCCTTTCATAATGAGTTCTTTAATATTATCCTTCCAAAGCGGCAACACCACCCACGATTTCTGAAATTTCGCGAGTAATTGCTGCTTGTCTGGCTTGGTTATAAGCTAGTTTCAATGCTTTAAGAAGTTCTCCTGCATTTTCAGTGGCTTTGTCCATCGCAACCATTCGAGCACCGTGTTCTGAAGCCAAAGAATCTAAAATGGCTCTTAAAACTTGTGTTTTCAAACTGCGAGGAATCAAATCTTCCAAGATAGCCACCTTTGAAGGCTCAAAAATATAGTCTGACTGTACGTTGTTGTTTGACGCTGCTTTGGCAACAGGCAACAAAGGTTCATTCTTCAATATTTGAGTAGCGGCATTCTTGAACTGATTATAAATCACTTCCACTTTATCAGTATCTCCAGATAAAAATCTGTTAATCAAGGTTTGAGCGAAGGCAAAAACGGATTCAGAATTGGCAGTCAACAACAAACTCACGTGTTCGGTATTCACTGAATAGCCTAAACGCTTTAAACTTTCTGCACCCTTTTTACCGATACAAAGAAGTTCTACCTTGTTGTTTTTAACCAATGAGGAATAATCGTTTTCCAACAACGCTCTTGTGCGCTTAACCACATTCGCGTTGAAAGCACCGCATAAACCACGATCACTAGTTACCACTACTAAAGTGACTTTTTGAAGCTCCCTTTGATGGAAATAGCCAGCCAATTTTTCATCGTCGGCACTTTCTTGAAGATTCGACATGATGCCTTGCAATTTCAAAGCATAAGGGCGCATACGAACAATTGCATCGCTCGCTTTACGCAATTTCGTTGCACTCACCAACTTCATAGCTTTGGTTATCTGCTGTGTGCTGATGGTAGACGAAATTCTTGCTCTGATTTCTTTTTGATTCGACATAATGGTTCGAAATCTTTAATTAAGCTGAATAATTCTTAGCTAATTCTGCGCCTACAGATTCAAGAACTTTGGTAACATTATCATCAATCTTACCGGCCTTCAATGAATCTAATACGTCTTTGTGTTTATTTTCAAGATATTCAACGTAAGCAACTTCAAACTCGCGAACACGATTCACAGGAATAGTACGCAACAAGTTTTTAGTACCTAAGTAAATCATTGCAATTTGCTTTTCAACTGATTGAGGGCTGAACTGAGCTTGCTTTAACATTTCTACGTTACGTGAACCTTTATCAAGTACAGACTTAGTGGCAGCATCTAAATCAGAACCGAATTTTGCAAACGCTTCCAATTCACGGTACTGAGCTTGGTCAAGCTTCAAAGTACCTGCTACTTTCTTCATAGACTTGATTTGTGCATTACCTCCCACACGTGATACCGAAATACCTACGTTAATTGCAGGACGAACACCTGAGTTAAACAAGTTAGATTCCAAGAATATCTGTCCGTCAGTAATGGAAATTACGTTAGTAGGAATATATGCAGAAACGTCACCTGCTTGTGTCTCAATGATTGGCAATGCAGTCAATGATCCACCACCTTTAACTTTACCAGCTAAACTAGCAGGAAGGTCATTCATTTTGGAAGTAATTTCATCGTTCGAGTTCAACTTACAAGCACGTTCCAAAATACGGCTATGCAAATAAAATACGTCACCAGGATAAGCTTCACGCCCTGGAGGACGACGCAACAACAAAGATACCTCACGGTAAGCTACCGCTTGTTTTGATAAATCATCATATACAACCAATGCTGGCAATCCTAAGTCGCGGAAGTATTCACCAATCGCACAACCTGACATTGGAGCAAAGAATTGTAAAGGTGCAGGAGCTGAAGCAGGAGCTGATACAACTACAGTGTAAGACATTGCACCATTTTCTTCCAATGCTTTAACTACTTGCTTTACGGTAGATTCTTTCTGTCCACAAGCTACATAAATACAATATACGGGCTTTCCAGCTTCGTAAAATTCTTTTTGATTGATGATGGTATCAAGTGCAATAGCCGTTTTACCTGTTTGACGGTCACCGATGATCAACTCACGCTGTCCACGTCCAATAGGAATCATAGCATCAATCGCTTTAATACCCGTTTGTAAAGGTTCAGTTACTGGCTCACGGAACAATACACCTGGTGCTTTACGCTCAAGGGGCATTTCAAACATTTCGCCCTGAATAGGACCTTTACCATCGATGGGTTCACCTAATGCATTTACTACACGTCCAAGCATTCCGTGTCCTACATTCAATGAAGCGATTTTATTGGTTCTTTTAACTTTATCACCTTCTTTGATGTTGGTACTGCTACCCATCAAAACCGCACCCACATTGTCTTCTTCAAGGTTCAAAACTACGGCGCGAACACCGTTTTCGAATTCAACAAGCTCACCACTTTGAACTCCGAAAAGTCCATAAATACGAGCAATACCGTCTCCTACTTGGAGTACAGTACCTACTTCTTCTAAACTTGCAGCACTGCTAAAACCTGAAATTTGGTCTTTTAAGATGCTGGATACTTCGTCTGGCCTGATTTGTGACATAATGTTATGCGATTTGAAGTTCTTTTTTTAATTTTTTAATCTGAGTTACTACCGTATTATCGTAAATCTTTCCGTCAAACTCTACGGTAAGCCCACCAAGTAGTTCTTTTTCTACTTTGGTAGTAAGTTCAACTGATTTTGCTTGTGTTTTCTCAATAACGTAAGACTCAATTTGTGATAAAACTGTTTTATCTAATTCTACCGCTGAAGTTACTTCAACCGAAACAATTTGATTCTTGATATTGAATTGTTTTAAAAACACTTTACCCATAGCTGGAATATACGCTTCTCTGAATTTGGAAATCATCAATGCATATAAGTTACGGGTTAATTCGTGAGACGAAGCGAAGATTTTATCAATGGCTTCTTTTTTGATGGCCATTTTGTATAATGGACTTTCCAAGAAGACTTGAAGATCTCTACTCTCGTCTGTCAAATAGAGCATATGCTCAATATCTTTTTTCACATCATTCAGTACGCCTTTTTCAACAGAGATGTCAAATAAAGCTTTTGCGTAGCGTGATGCAATTTTATACTCTGACATAATCAGTTAGGCAGTTGCTGTTTTGGTTAGGTCAGTTAAGTGGTGAGCAATCAGCTTTTGCTGTGCTTCATTGTTTTCAAGTTTGTCAGAAACCAATTTCTCTGCAATTTGAATAGAGAAATTAGCTACTTCTTTTTTCAACTCATCCATGGCAGCATTTTTTTGCTTGCTAATTTCATCGTTGGCACGAGCAATGAGCTTCTTAGCTTCATCTTCTGCCGATGTTTTAGCTTCACCAATGATCTTCTCGCGAATTTCGCGTGCTTCTTTAAGCATTGCATCGCGTTCAGAACGAGCTTGAGCTAGAAGCTGCTCGTTTTCACCCTGCAATCGAGCCATTTCAGCTTTCGCTTGCTCGGCTTGAGTCAGTGCATTGTGAATCGTTTCCTCACGTTCTGAAATCGAATTCAAGATGGGTTTCCATGCGAATTTACGCAAGATGAACAACAGGATGGAGAACGTAAGTCCCATCCAAAATACCAAACCTATTGCGGGTGTTACTAATTGCATTTTTTTTAATTTTTTAAAAAATCGGGGACCCGTTTAAGGTCCCCGATGGATATCTTACAAGAAAAGAATCAACAAACAAACTACGATTGCGAAGAATACAGCACCTTCGATAAGAGCTGCAGCAACAATCATATTTGCACGAATGTCACCAGTAGATTCTGGTTGACGAGCAATTGATTCCATTGCACTCGCACCAATTTTACCGATACCAATACCAGCAGCAATAGCTGACAATCCAGCGCCGATAGCGGCACCCATTTTGCTGTAAGCAGCTGCTAAGTCTGCTGCTTGAAGAAGCGTGTTCATTAAACTCATATTTATTTTATTTATGTGTTGGTTTTAAATTTTTTAGTGATGATCTTCTGCGTGATGGTGTTCTTCAATCGCCATTCCTATGTAAATAGAGGTCAATAACGTAAATACAAATGCTTGTAGAAACGCCACCAACAACTCCAACATGCTCATGAAAACAGTAAATGCCACACTCAGCGGACTTACAGCGTAACCCAAATTTGGATTCATTGCACCAAAAATGAAAATCAAACTGAAAAATCCAAGTATGATAATATGTCCGGCTGTGATGTTCGCAAATAAACGCAACATCAAAACAAATGGCTTTAGAATAACCCCTAAAATTTCGATAGGTATCAAGATGATGTACATCAAAACTGGTACATCTGGCATGAATATGTGCTTCCAGTAGTACTTATTACCATTTAAGTTAACAGTAATGAAAACCACCAAAGCTAAAACCATAGTAACTGCAATGTTACCTGTTACGTTAGCCCCACCTGGAAAAATTGGAATCAAACCGAAAAGGTTATTGACAAAAATAAAGAAGAAAATAGATAACAATAAAGGAACAAACTTATGTGCTTTATCTCCCATCGCTGGTTTTGCAACATCATCTCTGATGAACAAAATCAATGGCTCGATAAGGTTGTAAAATCCTTTAGGGGCTTGTCCTGGGCGTGAAGTGTAATGTTTAGACATTCTGATGGTCACCACAATCAAAAACAATACGGCTACCATCATAGCTGCAACATTCTTGGTGATTGAAAGATCATAAATGGCTTCAGTGTTTGTTTCGTCTTCCCAAACTATATGTCCATCATGCAACATAAAACCTTGAAAAGGCTCGTGACCGTGATGAAAGTTTGCAGAAGAGAAAATAGTTAAGCCTTTAGAAGATGTATATAAAATTACAGGCAAAGGAATAGAAACAGCGTGTTCACCTTCACCCCATAAATGCCAATCATGTGCATCACCAATATGCTCCATGATCATTTTACCTGGATCGTATTTTGCGTCTTCTGCATGAGCAGCTTCTGAATGTTCTGAAGATGCCGCATGAACCGAAGCTTCAGTTCCATGAACGTGACCGTTGTGGCTACTATCAGAAACAGCGATAGTGTGTTCTGCTACATTTTGTGCTGCATGATTTTCGGGATTACCCCAAGCCAAATTGGCTACAAAAAACAAGAATAAGGGGAGAAATAATAACTTCCCGAAAAAAGCACTTTTCACAACGTATTGATTATCAGACATTTGGTTATTTTTTGGCTTGCTCCGAATCGGGGCGCAATTTAGAATACATTTTAGACATTTCAAAGAAAAGAAAGAAAAGAAAACTTGAAATAAAGACAAGAATAAAACCAAGATCTACTTTCCCTAAATTGAAAAGACTGATTCCTAAGAAAATAACCATTAAAAACAAGCGAATCATAGAGCCAATCATCACACGACGGATGGATTTTTTAGGATCGCCGCCATCGTTCTGAATGAAGCGATGAACCACAGAAAAAACAACCAAATTATAAACAACGGCTAAATAAGCCAAGGGCGTTAATGGATAATTCATGATGTTTTGAGCGATGGCAGCGCTGATGAGCAATAAACCTGCCACCACTGATATTCTTTTCTCGTAACTGTTCATGGTGTTATTTTATTTGTTTGATTGATTTAAAACCTTGGTACAGAGCAATACTTAATCCAAGCAAGACTCCAACAACGGTAAAAATCTGAAAATCTATAATTTTATATGTGTCAATATATCTTCCTAAAAAGGTAAAAATCAATATGGTTGCAATCATTTGAAATGCCATGCTAGCAAACTTTAAAAATCCAAGATTGCTTTTCACCGACATATACGGGTTAATCGTTATTCTGAGAATGTTGCGTTGATTTAATGGAACCCATGCTGCATTTACCGTTGAACTGGGCGCCTTGTTCAATGATGATCTGTTGAGTTGCAATATCACCGGTAACATTTGATTTGCCGTGAAGCACAGTAGTCTTATCTGCAGAGATATTGCCTAATACCTCTCCTGATATATTAATATCTCCTGCAATAATGTGGCCTTTGACCTTTCCTGACTCACCAATAACCAGTTTCTGACCTACTTCCACATTGCCTTCTACATGACCATCAATGCGAATGTCACCATTGCAAACAATGTTGCCTTTGATTACGGTACCTGAACCTATGAGATTCAGAAGAGTTTGGCCTGCAACGGCTGGCTTAGCTTTTGAACTTCCCAACATGTTCTGCAAAGATAATCAATTATTAGCAGGATTTTGACGTTGAGAAGTAGAATCGTAAAGGCTTTCTTTGCCCGATAAGAGGTTGTTTAGGACTTCTGCTTTGGAATTTCTAATTTCCACTTGATTTTTCAATTCGTCGAGTTGCTCATGCAACTCTAAAATTTCACTTCGAGCAGAACTTGGCAATTCCTTGGGAAGTAAATTCTGAACCGGGGTATATGCAAATATCCAATAGAAAACCAAAGAAAATAAGATCAATAGTCCACTAAAAATACTCAAAACATTGAGCAAAGTGAGTCGCACCGATGCAACTTCAGCAAACGACTCATCATTTATTAAAACAAAACGATGTTTGTTACGAAGTTTAGAGATAATTTTGCTGCGTTTGCTTTTCATAACCCTCAGTGACCAATATTTTTTCAAAAATATCGTTTTCTACAAACAAATCTATGCACTTAAAAGGTAAGTTTACCTACAAATCAATATTGATAGCCCTTTTCATTTTTGGAGGATATTCTTGTAAAAATGAAAATGCTTGGGCATACAAGGAGTGGCACAATACCCTTGCGCACTACAATAAATACTTCAATGCAGAGCAAAACTGGCTAACCACTGTTGAAACAGTTAGAGATGCTTATAAAGAAGATTTTAGACAACCCATTGAACTTTTCAATTACGGAACCTTAGAATCTTTACAATCTAATTTAGCTGCCATGGACGATGTTATCAAGAGGTCTAGCACCATGATTGATAAACACCCCAAAAGCCGCTGGGTAGATGACGCTTATTTGTTGACTGGGAAAGCTTACCTATTTAAAGGAGACGCAACTGCAGCCATCAATATTTTTGATTTTGTTAACAGTCAATACCCTGATCCTGAGATAAAATTTCTGGCTAAACTATGGACGGTTAGAGCGTTGATGTTAAAAAACAAAATTGTTGACGCAGAAGCACTGGCAATCAATATTTCAGAAAGTCCTGAACTACCAAAGAAACTGAAACCTTTGGCTCAATTTACATTGGGAGCTGTTTATCACAAAGAAAAAAAGTACCATTTGTCGCAAAAATTATTGAGAGAAGCTCTACCCTTCCTAAAAAACAGGATGGATAAATATAGAACTTATTTTGCTTTAGGACAGGCATACCAAGCCACCGAAAACTACAAACAAGCCGAACTTTTTTACGGACGAATTCCAAGATTCAATCCCCCCTATGAAATTGCTTTCAACGCACAAATTGAGCAGGTCAGCATTCTCAGTGTAAAACAAAAAAACTATTTGAAGGCCAATAAAATCCTTCAAAACATGCTCAAAGACGATAAGAATTTGGATTTTCGTGGACAGATATACTACAGGATAGCATTGAACCAAATCAATGCAAAACAAACAAATTTGGCATTGAGTACATTAAAAACATCTGTACAATTCTCCAAAACTGATAAAACTCAACTTACTTCCTCCTATTTAAAATTAGGCGATCTTTATTTTGCACAGCGGAACTTTGAAACCTCGGGATTGTATTATGACAGTGCCATGAAATCTTTGGATGAAAAGCATCCTGATTTTGAATCTATTGCTGCCAAAAATGAAGTTTTATCTGATCTTCTAGAACACTTGCTGAGAATCAGAAACAATGATTCATTAATTCGAATGGTCAATGAAGATAATTACAGAAAGGATAAAATCAAGTTGGCAAAAAAAGCCGAAAAAGATTTGGCTGATAAATTACAAGCTGAAAAAGACCTTCAAGCTCAAAAAAACAACCGAAATAACAACAGTGTTATGCCAGGAGGAATGCCCTCTCCTACCATCAATAGCGGAGGAAGCGGAAGCAGTTTTCCTTTTTACAACGTAGTTACTCGAAAAAATGGCATCAATGAATTCAATAAAAAATGGGGTTCAAGAATCAATCGCGATTTCTGGAGATACAATTTTAAATCAACTGAATTAGCGAACGCTTCCAGTCCGCAACCTGACAATAACAATACAAATAATTCAGATCCATCCAAAAATCAAAGCGAAAAGAGCACCATCGATTCAAGCCTCCTAAAAAATGTGCCGGAAGACGAACGTAAGTATTATGCAGATCTTCCTTTTGACTCCAAAAAACAAGGGCTGATGAAACAAGAAATTGAAGTATCTTTATTTGAATCTGGAGGAATTTATGCCAACAGGCTTCAAGAATTTCAGCAAGCAATAAATCAATTTGAATATCTAATAAAAACGCATCCCAATAGCGCTTACAAGCCCCAAGTATTTTATGAATTATCTAAGCTCTATCGTTTGGTACCTGACACCAATAAATCGAACTTCTATAAAAATCAATTAAAAAGCGAATATCCAAACAGCATATACGTAAAAATGATTGAGAATCCAGGCGCGAGCATGGAACAAGAATCAACCGCAAATAGCAACAATACGGTCATCCAAAATAGTTACGATACTTTGGTGGTTTTATTCCAAAATCAAAAATACAAGCAAGCCATTGAATACAAATTAAATACAGACAAGTTATACTCTGGCAATGCTTTACAACCAAGATTTGACTTTATTTATGCAATGTGCCTTTTGAAAACAGAGCATCCTAAAGCAATATCTTATTTCGAACAAATTGCTCAAGATTATCCCAATACTGATGTGGCCGAACGCGCTACCAATTTGATAAATGCAGTCGAAAGGCGCAAAAATCCGTCAAAAGATAGCACGAGCGCTGTGGCTTTGGGTATGTATCTAAACGACCTTCCAAATAATCCAATGATGTGTATCATGTTCATTCCTAAAGGTTCAAATACCAATTTGATTAAAGCTGGAATTAACGATTTGAACAACAAAGAATTTTCTTTTGACGAACTGATTGTTGGACGATCTATTCCCATTTCTAGTGGAAATTTAATTCTGATTGAGAATTTCCCCAACCTTCAAAAAGCTCGATTCTATCAACAATATTTAGCAAAACAGCAAGATTATTTCGCAACTAAAGGACTTTTCGAATATGAAATTGCGACCATAAGCAAAGACAATTTGCAGCGCTTGGTTGGAAGCATGAATTGGAAGTCTTACTTAGATTGGTTTAAGGCACAAAATCCGTAATTTCGCAGCTCCATGCGCGAGTTTAAATTCATTCGGGTTATCTGGTTCTCATTATTGGGAATCATCTTGTTTTCATTGCTTTTCTTTTTTTCCGTTGCTAAAGGATTTTTAGGCGAAATGCCACAGGTTGAAGACTTGGAACATCCTAAAAATGCATTAAGTTCTGAAATCATTGGAGAAGACGGTGTTGTTATAGGTAGTTTTTTCCTAGAAAACAGAACCAACATTGAATACTCAGAATTGAGTCCGCATGTAGTAAATGCTTTGATAGCAACCGAAGACATTCGATTTTATTCTCATTCGGGCATTGATCTTCGGGGGACGTTGAGGGCGGTTGCAAGTTTTGGAACAGACGGTGGTGCCAGTACCATCACTCAACAGTTATCCAAAAATTTATTCAGCAGATTTGAGCGTCCATCCAATAAATTGGGCCGAATCATGCAAAAATTCAAAGAGTGGGTCATTTCTGTTGAACTTGAAAAAAGGTATACCAAGAATGAAATTTTGGTCATGTACTTAAATACGGTGCCTTTTTCGGGCGTTTCTTTCGGAATAGATGCTGCTTCAAAAGAATTCTTTAATAAGACACCAAAAGAACTAAATGTAGAAGAAGCCGCGGTCTTAATTGGGATGTTGAAAGCCAATCACCGTTACAACCCAAGGTATAATCCAGAAAATGCGAAAAACCGCAGAAACACCGTTTTGGGACAAATGAAAAAATACGGATATTTGACCAAAGACAGTTTAGAGTTAGTAAAGGCGTTGCCAATCAAATTAGACTATAGGCCCACTTCCTCTCAAGGAATAGCCCCTTACTTTAAAACAGAATTGGGAGAATATTTGAAAAAATGGTGCGGTGAACGCGGATTGAACCTATACAGAAGTGGATTAAAAATTTACACTACCATCAATAGCGAAATGCAAAAAGAGGCTGAAAAAGCAGTCCAAATGCATCTCACTGAATTCCAACAGAAATTCGATAAAAGCTGGGGCAAGGAAAAACCATGGAGATACATTACCGACAGAAAAGTAATTCCAGATTTTATTGAAACTCACATGCGCCGAACCGAACGCTACCAAGCTCTTAAAGAAGAATTTGGAGGCGATGAAAAACGCATATGGGCAGAATTGAAGAAACCCATTAAAATGACGGTTTTTTCATGGAAGGGCGATAAAGACACCATGATGAGTCCTTATGATAGCTTAGCTTACATCAAGAAAATCTTGCATGCAGGTTTCATCGCTATAGATCCAGAATCAGGACAAATTAGAGCATGGGTAGGCGGCATCAATCACAAATATTTCAAATACGATCACGTAAATATCAGAGCCAAACGTCAAGTGGGTTCAACCTTCAAGCCTTTGGTGTACGCAACGGCCATTGATATCAATAAATTCACTCCTTGCACTGAATTTAAAAGAGAAAGAACTACCTTTTATTCTGGAGGTGAAGAATGGTCGCCTCGCAATTTTGACGGAAAAGAAGGCGGCGTTTGGACTATGTGGAAGGGCTTAGCTCTATCTGATAACTTAATCACCGCACAAATCATGAAATCTTTGGGTGATGATGCCCCTGATTTGGTGGTTCAATTTGCCGAAAGATTGGGCATTGAGAAAGATAAAGTACCACACGTTCCTTCCATCTGTTTAGGAACTGTTGAACTATCACCGTTTGAAATGGCTTCAGCATACACCGCTTTTGTAAATAGCGGACTTTGGGTACAACCCTCTTTCATTGTTCGTATAGAAGACAAAGACGGAAACGTCATTGAAGAGTTTGACAGTCCGAAGCACGATCAAGTATTAAGCGCTGAGAAAGCTTATATCATGACTCATTTATTGGAAAGAGTGGTTCAAAGAGGTACCGCTTTTGGAATGACCGGCCGTTTTGGAATTGAAGGAAGCGTAGGCGGAAAAACGGGTACCACCCAAGGTGCAGCTGACGGTTGGTTTATAGGCGTAACTAAAAATCTAGTTTGTGCCACCTGGGTAGGAGCTGATGATCCAACAGTACGAGTTAGAACCAGTGCCCTCGGTCAAGGTTCACAAATGGCCATGCCTGTGTTTGGATATTTCATGAGCGGCATTCAAAAAAATCCGAAAATCAAGTACAAAGCCAATCCGTTTAACATTCCTCCGAATTTCAATCCGGCACTTTTTGATTGTACTAAAAAGGCCGATTTAGATTTTGACCCTAGCAGAACGCTTGAAATTCAAGGACTAGGAGATTAATGCAAATAATTGTGAAATTTCCTGATTTCTTTGTATCTTTGCAGTCCTTTTAACAATACGATATTGATATGAAAGCAGATATACATCCTTCAACCTACCGCAAAGTGGTATTTAAGGACATGAGTTGTGATTACTCATTCTTGACTCACAGTTGTGTTGACACCAAAGAATCCGTAGTTTGGGAAGACGGTAACGAATACCCCTTGTACAAATTAGAGATTTCTTCTCAGTCACACCCTTTCTACACCGGTAAACAGAACTTGATTGATACAGCAGGTCGTATCGATAAGTTCATGAAGCGTTACGGAAAGAAATAAGACTATTCATCAATTAAGATTGATCATTGAGAGGTTGCCCAAAAGCAACCTCTTTTTTTTTATCTATTTTTGTTCCATGAATATTTCGTTTTTCGAAGATCTTCAAGATCGTTCCCTATTTCCACTCACTTTAACCCGCCCTGCAGCGCATCTTCGTGTGGGAATTATGACCATCGCCGGTAAATGGATTCACCGGCTCTATGCGTCTTCTTGGGGATTTGAAACGCGCGAATATTTGCAAAATAAATTCCCTCGTTTACAGTCTGATAGTGACCTCAGGCTCTCTGGGAATGTACTACCTACCCCATCCCTAGTTCAAGCTGTTCTTGCATTAACTGACGGGCAGGCTTTGGTTTCTTCCGATGGACAATTAATCGCGGCACGTTCATCAAATACCAGCATCAACGCAGCAGACTTTGAAAACCAAGTGGTTTTTAATGAGTCTTTTAGTACCGTTAAACGTCCTTACCATATCTTCAAGTTGAATGCGCAAGAAATAGTCGCAGACTTTGAATTTCTCACTCACGGTAGAACCTCTCTAGAAATATCCTCAACCAATCAAATCATTGGGAAACACCCCATCTTCTTTGAGGAGGGAGCAAAAGCCGAATGTTGCATATTTAACACTCAAGATGGCCCAATTTATATTGGGAAAAACGCTCAAGTAATGGAAGGCTCCATCATTAGAGGTCCTTTCGCCATGGGCGAAGGTAGCAACGTGAAATTAGGCACCAAAATTTACCCTGGAACCACCCTAGGCCCTTATTGCAACGTGGGCGGTGAACTAAACAATGTAGTTTTACATGGTTATTCAAATAAAGGCCATGACGGCTTCTTAGGTAACGCTGTACTCGGTGAGTGGTGCAACATTGGCGCAGATACCAACTGTTCCAACCTCAAAAACACCTACGAAGAAGTCAAAGTTTGGAACTACCACAACGAGCGATTTGATAAATCAGGTGAGCAATTCTGCGGACTCATTATGGGTGACCACAGCAAATGCGGAATCAATACCATGTTCAACACAGGCACTGTTGTAGGTGTTGGATGCAATATTTTTGGAGCGGGCTTCCCACGCCAATTCATCCAAGACTTCAGTTGGGGCGGCGCTCAAGGCATTGAACCCCACAAAATTCCTCAATTCGAAAAAACCGCGAAATTAGTCATGCAACGCCGTGGCAAAGAATACAGCGAAGCCGATCAAGAAATCATAAGATACGTTTGTGAGGCATACGGGTTACGGTAGTTGGTAGCGGGTACCAAGTACCGGGTCCCGGGTACCGGGTACCGGGTACCGGGTACCGGGTATCGGGTACCGGGTATCGGGTGCCGGGATTCGGGATTCGGGTACCAGGTTTCAGACTACTGACTACAGACTATGGACTATGGACTATGGACTATGGACCACCGACCACCGACCACCGACCACCGACTACCGACTACTGACTATGGACTTATCCCTATTTACAACATTCAATACCATACCCAATAAAACCAAGAACATCCCCGCAAATTGATAGAAGTTGTAAGTTTCTTGGAACAGAGTGATGCTGAAAAAGGTGCCCCAAATGATACCTGCGTAACTGATACTCGACACCAATCCGGTGTTTGACTCTTGGTAGGCACGGGTCATGAAGAATTGTCCGATTTGGGTGAAAATCCCGGTTAAAAGCAACCATATCCACTGCGATGCAGTGGGTATAAACCAAGTAGATAGACCGGTAATGGGAGCAATCAGGGAAATGGGAATGGTAACGAGGGGAAAATAAAGTACCACAACGTTGGGATTTTCAATGCCCTTGAGTCGTCTTATGGTGTTGTAAGCGAATGCTGAAAAAACTGCTCCACCGAAGGCAGCTGCAAGTCCTAAAGGAGTAATCGAACCAGCAATGTGGTGAAACTGAAGTGTGCCATTGAGCAATTCATGAGAAACTTTTGATGTGAGTAGATTGACCATCAACACCCCAAAGAAAGTAACTCCGAAGAACAACCATAGCCTGGAATGAACTTTTTCATCGCCAAGCCAAAGAGCTAGAACGGTGGTGAAAATGGGCGATAGATAATGAATTACCAAGGCATTTGAAAGCGGCATGAGCTGCAAAGAATAGAAGTAGCAAAGCAGTCCCATAGAACCAAAAAAGCCTCGAAGAATGAGCAATCTAGGGTTGTTTCCCCAGGGCGATTGTTTCTGCTGGATGAGGAAAACGGCAGAAATAAGAATTTGTACAAGGGCCCTAAAAAAAACGATTTCGGACACATGCATGCCCGAAATCATTTTTACGGTAACGTTCATGAACCCAAATGCCAAACTGGCGATGAGCATCATCCAGACGCCTTTGGGAATCATTTTATAAGATTAAAGTGCCGCGTTCATATTGCGAACTGCGTCTGCAGACTTCTCAAATTCGGCTTTTTCTGCATCGTTTAAATCAAGATTAACGATTTTCTCCCAACCTGACTTACCCAATATTACTGGAACACCAATGCAAATGTCTGATTGTCCGTATTCGCCGTCTAAAGCAACGCAGCAAGGCATCATTTTCTTTTGATCACAAACAATAGACTGAACCAATGCAGAAACTGCCGCACCTGGTGCATACCAGGCAGATGTTCCTAACATAGCTGTTAATGTTGCGCCACCAACCATTGTAGATGCTTTTATTTGATCAAGTTCTTCAGCAGAAAGGAACTGACTAACTGGTACTCCTTTATATGAAGCCAAACGAGTCAAAGGAATCATGGTAGTATCACCATGTCCGCCAATTACCATGCCGTCAACTTCAGAAGATGGAACGCCTAGTGCTTGAGATAAGAAATAACGGAAACGGGCACTGTCTAGTGCACCGCCCATACCAATGATTCTGTGCTTTGGCAATCCAGAGGTTTGTTTAGCCAAGTAAGTCATGGTATCCATTGGATTTGAAACTACAACAATGATGGCATTGGGAGAATGCTGCAAGCAATTTTCCATCACGGTTTTTACGATTCCCGCATTGATACCAATCAATTCTTCACGAGTCATACCAGGTTTTCTTGGTACACCGCTGGTAATTACTACTACTTCACTGTTGGCAGTTTTGCTATAATCGTTGGTACTTCCAACTATTCGAGTGTCGAAACCGTTCAAAGCAGCAGTCTGCATTAAATCCATGGCTTTACCTTCGGCAAAGTTTTCTTTGATGTCTAACAAAACAACTTCTGATGCGAAGTTTTTCATGGCGATGTACTCTGCACAGCTAGCGCCTACATTTCCTGCCCCAATTACGCTGATTTTGCTCATAAATGATGGTATTTTACTAAGGTTCCGCAAAATTACAACTTTAGAGTATTAATTTTTTGCATTTATTGCAAATTCACTAAAAGAAGAATCTAATTGAGTTATCTTTGTATTTCAAAAGCAATCCAACTCACTTAGATTAATGAAAAATAAGTACATCGACTTAATCCAACAAACTTTCGATTTTCCAATTTCCGAGTTTGACTTGGACGACAATGGCCATCTTTACTTCCATGATATTCCACTGATGGAATTAATTAAACAGTACGGAACACCATTGAAATTCACCTACTTACCAAAGATATCTGAGAACATTAAACGTGCTCGATCAATGTTTAATGTTGCAATTGCTAAGGCAGATTACAAAGGGAAATACTACTACTGCTACTGCACTAAAAGCAATCACTTCCAACACACCCTAGACGAAGTATTGAAAAACGATGTCCATATTGAAACGTCTTCTGCATTTGATATTAACATCATTGAAACACTTGAAGAGCAAGGTAAATTGACCAAAAACCACTTTGTTGTTTGCAATGGATTTAAAAAAGAGAATTACATTGAGAACATTGCTGGACTTATAAACAACGATTGGAACAACGTTATTCCTGTTTGCGACAACCAGAGAGAAATTAGTTTACTTCAAAGTTTTACAGACAAAGAATTCAAATGCGGAATCAGAATTGCAGCTGAAGAAGAACCCAAATTTGAATTCTACACCAGTAGATTGGGAATTGGTTACAAAGACATCTTACCTTTCTATCGGTCTCACATAAAGAACAATAAGCAGGTTAAATTGAAGATGTTACACTTCTTCATTAACACAGGCATTTATGACACTGCATATTATTGGAATGAGCTGCACAAGTGTTTGAGAGTCTACATTGAACTCAGAAAAGAATGTCCTGAGTTAGACACATTGAACATTGGTGGAGGATTCCCCATTAAAAATTCATTGAGCTTCCAATACGATTATGATTACATGGCCACTGAAATTGTGAGTCAAATCAAACAAGTTTGCGAAGAGAATGACATTCCTGAACCTGACATTTTCACAGAATTCGGCTCATTCACCGTTGGTGAAGCTGGAGGAGCCATCTTCTCAGTTTTGGATCAAAAAGCTCAAAACGATCGAGAAAAATGGAACATGATTGACTCTAGTTTCATGACCCAATTACCAGATGCTTGGGCCATCAACAAGAAGTTTATTATGTTGCCTATCAATAGATGGAATGAAGAATATGAGCGTGTTTTGTTGGGTGGAATTACTTGTGATAGTGATGATTACTACAATTCTGAGCAACATGTGAATGCCATTTATTTACCTCAATTTGAAAAGGAAGACCCCCTTTACATTGGGTTCTTCCATACGGGAGCTTATCAAGAGAGCATTGGCGGCTACGGCGGTATTCAGCATTGCTTAACACCTGCGCCGAAGCATGTAATTATAGATAAAGATGAAAATGGCGATTACTTTTTCAAAATGTTCTCCAAAGAGCAGAGCTATAAAAGCATGCTAAAAACGTTGGGATATTTTTGATGTAAAGTAGTAACCCAAAAAGGACAAAAGTCCGTTTAGCATCAACAATTCAAAACCGAATTGATACTTAAGATTTAAGGGATCTATTCCTAAAAATCCCGAAACAAAAGTATTATTACCCAAATACCAACAAAGAAGCGGCACAGTTAAACTAACTAAAAGAACCGCTTTTGAGTTGGTATTTGTTTTCGTAAATATACCTAATGCAAATAAGCCAAGCAATGGCCCGTAGGTATAATTAGCCAAACCCAATACTACATCTATCAATGCGCCTGATGAGTATTTATAAAATCCCATGATTGCTAATAAAAGCAATACGGCAAAGAAACCGTGCAAGACTCTTCTATATAGTAGCTTTTTAGAGTCAGACAACGAAGCGTTGGCATCCAAATTCAATAAATCAAAATACGTACTGGTAGTCAAAGTAGTTAGCACCGAATCTGCACTAGAAAAGGTTGCCGCGGAAAGCCCTAAAACAAATGCCATACCAGCGGCAGGTCCGAGATGTTCTAGAGCGATAGTTGGAAAAAATTGATCTGTTTCTCCAGGAAAAGAGCCTAATTGCGTAAAAAACTCAATCATTACAGCCCCTAAACTCAAGAATATCACATTCACTAAAACCACAATAAAAGCGGTGCTTATCATGTTCTTTTGGGCTTCTTTGAGAGACTTGCAACTTAAATTCTTTTGCATCATGTTTTGATCTAAACCAGTCATTGCAATGCACATAAATGCCCCACCTAAGAAGTGCTTCCAAAAGAATGAATTACTGTAAAAATCTGAATTAATAATAGATGCATGAGTTGATTTATTCAATATTTCAAACAAACCAACAGAACTCAAAAGCTCAGAATTGAGTAAAGCGATAACGGTAAATAGCAATCCACCGATAAGAAAAGTACTTTGAATGGCGTCAGTAAATACCAAAGTTTTGATTCCACCTTTAAAGGTATAAGCCAAAATCAACAGAATAATTACAGCTACTGTTATGAAAAATGGCACTCCAAGTGGCTCAAATAAAAACTTTTGAAATACAATGGCAGTCAAAAATAGTCTACCTGCAGCACCAAGTAATCTACTTACAATAAAGAAAAATGAACCCGTTCGTTGCTCAACCACTCCAAAACGTTGCTCTAAGTAGGAGTAAATTGAGGTTAAATTGTGTTTATAATACAACGGTAGCAACCAATATGCTATGGCCAAATAGCCTATGAAGTAGCCAAAAACTACTTGCATGTAATAAAAATTGGATTTATAAACAGCACCAGGAACGGAGATAAAACTGACTCCACTCATGGAATCTGACAACATTCCCAAGGCCACCATCCACCATAAACTTTGTTTGTTTCCTAGGAAGTAACTATCGTTGTTGGCTTTTCTGCCTGTGACATAACCAATTCCTAAAAGGATTAAAAAATATGAACTAAGTCCAATGAGTATGAGCGTTGGGGTCATTTTGATTTTTTGGGTTTTTGCAATAGAATTTTATAGAGCAATTCAGGAGTATTTATATCCCCAGGAATCAACCGCATATCTATGTAGGTTAAAGTATAAGGTGCAAGTTGAAGTTTCTGCAGTTCATCACCGCCAATTCCATAGATTCTATTTTTCTGATCTCGAACTAAAATCATTTCAATTTGAGAAGGATTGAATGGCAATCTATATCTGTCTGAAGCAGAGAAGGCTACAGATCCAGTGGGTTTGTTTAATGAAACTATAACTTCTTTCACTTTCAAAGGAATCTTGCCCGTTTCACAAAACACCAATTCCAACCTATATTCACTTGATATGGTGTCAGGTGCAGCCATCATAAATGTGCCAGCACTTCTAATGGAAAATTCATAACGTTTCTTGGTTGATTTGACTGCGGCCGCACTACCTAATAATAATGAACTCGAAAACTGTACTTGTCTAGTATTTTCAGCATCGTTCAAATTTTTAAGTGCAAGTGCTTTTTGAGATTGAATGTTTAAATACTTTGTTAAGGCACTTTCAAATTTCTTTTGTAGAGTCAACTTTTCAGAATTATTTAAGAAAGGTAAATCTTTAGGCTCTGTAATGTTAAGTGACCAATATCCTTCGGTACATTTTAAATTCAATGTTAATAATCCATTGCTTCTATAAATTTGTATATCTATGATTCTGTGATCTTTAAAAAAAGTTTTTACTGCTGCTATTCCATTGTCGGTTTTAAGTGCTAAATTGAGTTCTTCAAAAGATTTTAACTCTGGAAACAGTACTTGAGTCCTATCAAAAAGTTGCAAATAGACGAATGATTTTGATGGAGCTGGTATGGTTCGCACTTGAATGAGAGGTTTTCCTCTGAGTATTTTTCGAAACTCTTTGGTTCCCGCTGGTAGTTGATCTGATGTTCTCACCCAAAACTTGGGAAAAGGACTAAAATACAAGGCCGTTTTATGGGGAGGGATTAAATAGGCATAATTGAAATGTTCAAAACACTCTTCTAAATTTATTCGTTCGCTATTCACAGAAATACCCTCTGCGGAAGGTTGTTGGGCTATTTGGTAAAAGTCTATTTTTTGCAACTGCTCATCTGAAAATTCATAATCGTAATCATAATGATTTTCCCATTTCTGCTTAAGCGAATTCCAAGCATAGAATTGGGCGGCGTCAGATTTGCTTCCAATAAATCGCAGTTGGATGAAATATCCGTCTCTGACATTTAATTCATTGAGAGTATTAATTTCATAGAATCGAATATCAACTACACCGACAGAATTGAAAATTGGTGAAGACCCAGAAGAATTTGAAGTTGACAAGCCGTTTGCAGCACGTTCGTCTTCCGTCTGAGCAAAACGAATAGCCACCAAATAATCACCATTAAATGCAGCTTTATCTTTGTAAGATAAAGCCCCTTTCGGTACAATCACAGCCAATCTTTGATCGCCAAGAAATCGTTGGGTTTTTTCTGAATTTCCAATGAATACGTACCTTCCGTTGGAATAATTTTTTAGGTAATTGTCTTTTTTGTTGGGAGAAATGTCTACTAACTCATTATGAGTCAAATTTTTATTGGCAATTCCAAAATCAAAAGCCGAAACAAAGTCGAGGTGATTTTCATCTTCATCAATAGTTGATTTGGGTATATCTGCTGACTCAACGTGAAACAATTTTTGTAAATATTCCAATTCAACAGAAGAAAGTGTTGGAGTAGCCGATTCATACTTAACGGTAATTTTGGGAAACCGGTAAACCATTTCGCCGAGATCCAACAAAGATTGACCTTGCTCAATGGAGGTAAAATCAATCACTGTTAGTGATTTGAGTTTCCTTATTTTTATTATTTCGATGGGGATATCTCTAACGGAAGACACCGAAATTCCCAAAGAAATCAATTTTGGCGAAGAAACGATGGCAGCATTGATGCATTGTTTGGTTGTTTCGGCATCAAAATCCCCCAGAAGAATCAATGATTTGAGTGACTTCCAATAGCTGAGAAATTCCCAAGACTCTGGAACAGACTGAAAATGCAAGGTCACATTTTGGAGGTATTTCCAAGCACTATTTAGTAAAAAAGCCTCTTCCCTATTGGCCGGAACATGCAAATAAATGGATGGAATCCATTCCAAAGATTGGATGTCGGCGTCTGACAGAATACCTTGAAATTCAATCAATTGCACTTCATCCAAACCGTCTAATGTTGAAGCAACTTTTGCAACTTCTGCGATATCAACTGCCCCTTGAACTTTTAATACTTCAATATGTTTAAAAGCTAAAATATTCGACTGAATTACTTTTAAATCACTTCGTGAAGCAACAATCATTTTAGTCTGAAGGTAATTTTTAATGCTTTTTGGTGGCAAAAAGACTTGGGCTTGGAGCACATTGAAGTGTCCGAACCCCAGGGTTCCCAGATCCAAGAATCCTAAGAAAAACAGAAAAATGAACCTTTTAAACATCAGTGAAACATCTTTTAATACCAGCCAATACATGCGTTAAATTATGATTTTCAGCATGTTGAATCCCATCTGATGTAAACTTATCGATTCTAACTTTGCCACTGGCATGGATGATTTTTTGTTCATCCAAAAGGATGCCTACGTGGGTAATTTTACCTGAAGTGTTTTGAAAAAAGGCTAAATCACCGGGTTTTTGATCGCCGAAATCCACCCCATCTCCTATTTCCGCCTGTTGGTATGCATCTCTCGGAAGGGCAATTCCTCTGTACTCCGCGTAAACTTGGGTAAAGCCACTGCAATCTATTCCAAAAATACTGCGTCCCCCCCACAAATAGGGCGTATTTAGATATTGGTAGCAAAAGTCAATCCAGTTATTGATTTCAGTATGAATCTGTAAATGACCCGAAGAGTTGGAAGGAATTTTACTACCCGGTGATAATAAATAAGGCTGATGGTTTAATTCAATTGATGATAGTCCACTTAAAAGTCGAACATCTGAATTCCAATCAATGGACAATGCGGTTTCAAAATAGCTTACAGGAATAAAACCCATGTACTGATCATGCAGACATCTAACTTCTAGCCAATCATCTTGCTGGGAAAGGACTTCCGCTTTTTCACCAAACAAAAGACATGAAACCATCTCGGAAGCGCTCGATGGCTCTTTTCGAAGAGGAATCCATGATTGGTGGGCAATTTTTATGATTGCTGAGTTTGAATATTCAGTTGCTGATTCTGCCACAGCGCAAAGATGGCAAAAAATTATAAATGCAAGCGTTCTTTTCTATCCAAAAGAACTTCTACCGATTCAACGTGGTCTGGATCTGGCACGCAACAGTCAACAGGACAAACAGCTGCGCATTGAGGTTCTTCGTGGAAACCGGTGCATTCTGTGCATTTATCGGGTACGATGAAATATACTTCTTGACTGATGGGTTGAAATTTATCATTTACATCTACTTCATTTCCATTGGCCATTTTAAACGTACCTGAAACGCCAGTTCCGTCTGCTATAGCCCATTCAACTCCTGCTTCGTAGATGGCATTATTAGGACATTCGGGCTCACAGGCTCCGCAATTGATGCATTCTTCGGTGATGATGATTGCCATAATTCTGCAAATTTACGGATTAAATTTTGAGAAGACTTCTTGAATCACCGTTGGATGTGCATTATTGCGTATTTGTTCTATGATAAATTCAACATTTTCCTCAGCTGGACCGTTATTTTCGATTATTAAATCACAACGATCTTTGTGGGGTTGGATGAAATTATTGTATGCAGGCATTACATGGAAATTCCACTGATGTAGGCTTCTTTCTCGGGGGATGTTTCTCTCTGCGATGTCTCTTTTCAATCGTCTATCAAAACAAAGTTCTGTATCACATTCAATGAAAATACGATAATCTAACAAGGTATCTACCGGTTTAAATTCCATGACAAACAGTCCTTCAACCAATAAAATAGGAGCAGGATAAACGGTTTCAACTACCTCGGGAGCATCGTAATGTTCAAATTGATATTTTCTAATCAACACAGGATGATACTCCAGCAATTTGAGCAAATCTTCATGGAATTTATCTGAGTAAAGCGCCGTAGGAAGGTCATAATTTGCTTCACCGTGTTCATCTAAATGCTGCTCATCTAGAGGTTTGTAATAATCATCAAATCCAACAATGGTAATATCAGAGCCAAATTTTTCTTTTAATCTATTTACATAAAACGATTTACCCGCACCTGACAAGCCAGTTAACCCTATTACATAAGGCTCAATTTTGTGTTTTGACATTATTTATTGCGCTTCGTCTTTTAGCAGATTTCCGACGTTGTCATATTCTTGGATCAACAAAAGTTCACCCTTGTGGTCGTAATATTTCCAAGTACCAATTTTAACCCCATGGTCATAGGTTCCTTCTCGTTTTTGATAATTACTCACTTGGCCGTAAACCCAAAAACCATGTGCAAATCCGGAATCGTAATAACCCATAGTTTCGACTTGTAAGTAAGCTCTTTTGGTATCTGCTTCTCGGGCTTCTTTGAATTGGGCATATTTTCCGTGTTTCTGACCTTCTTCGAAGGACATTAATGTGAGGGTATCTCCAAAAGCGTTATATTCAACAAAAACGCCGTGCTGTTTACCTTCCTTCCAAAATCCCGATTTGATGATGGTGCAAGTAAGAGCATCCCAAGCGCGCTGTATAGAGTCTAGCTTGCCGTTTTTGTAATATTCTTCATTCGCTGGACAACCAGTTCTGTGAAACACATAATTTTCACCATCCAATTCTCCTTTGCTGTTGTATGCTTTTTGGTACCTCAGGTTTTCATCAGGGAAATAGCCAAAATGTCGACCAACAGGAACTCCATCAGCCCATTCAGTTTCTGTTTCTAGGTTTCCATTTTCAAAATATGCAGTGCATTTTCCGTGGCGTTCTCCGTTTTTATAAATGTTGGTATAGTATTTTTTCCCTGATTTGTAATATCCTTCAGCTACTCCATCCAAAATAGAATCTTTTTTTAAGTTGCCTTTAACTTCCAATTCTCCCGATTCATAATAATAATAAAACGGCCCCTCTTTTATGCCATTTGAATACGTTTCTCTGGATATGAAAGTTTGATTGGGATTAAAAACCGAATATTCTCCGTTCAAGTAACCATTGATGAAACTGCCCTTTTTCGCAAATCTTGGTCTTGATCTTGGATCTGCACCCTTTTTTAGGGGATAAAAGGCCTCTGCCGCCCCTGTATATGGGGCGTTTTCAAAATATGCACGTCCGTTTTGGAATATTAATTTTTCCCAGCGGATGGATTTTTGGGACTGGGTTACTGAAAGGGGCTGTGATTGAAGGGTCTGCAGAAGTAGAAATATCCCCCAGAAAAACAGCGATAATGATTTATATCTAAAATTGGCCATGAAATATCGGTTAGAATGGTGCAAATTTAATGCGAATCAGTAGTTTTGTAATACGTCAATGAATTTTGAGCTCATACAATCTTATTGTTTATCAAAAAATGGAGTGGAAGAAACCTTCCCTTTCGATGAATATACGGTGGTATGGAAAGTAGGTGGTAAAATGTTTTGCTTGGGAGATATCAGAGAATTTGATCAAATTGCGTTAAAATGCGACCCAGAAGAAGCGCTATTATTAAGAGAAGAGCATGAACAAATTACGGGAGCCTTCCACATGAACAAAACCCATTGGAATAATGTTGTTTTGGAGGGTTTCAGTAGAGAGTTTATTTTTGAACTCATTGACAAAAGTTATCATTTAGTGGCACAAAAGTTGCCGAAGAAAATCAAAGAACAAATACAATATCCATGAAAAAAATAAAAAACATTTCACAATGGTTGGTGGCTTTGGGGTTACTCGCTTGGAGCACTACCTTTGCAACATCTTCTAAAATTATGACAGCAGAATCAAAAGACCCTAAATTGGGTGACGGACTATTCGCAAAAATGACTACCACAAAAGGGGTTATTTTGTTGCAGTTGCATTACGACAAAACTCCTTTAACGGTTTGTAATTTCGTAGCATTGGCAGAGGGTAAAATGGAAAACAATGCAAAATCTGCGGGTACACCATTTTACGATGGACTATCTTTTCACCGTGTGATTCCACAATTCATGATTCAAGGTGGCGATCCTCAGGGAACTGGTGCCGGTGGACCTGGCTACCAATTTGAAGATGAGATTCACCCAGAATTGAAGCACACTGGCCCTGGTATTTTGTCTATGGCAAATGCGGGTCCTGGTACTAACGGTTCCCAGTTTTTCATCACTCACGTTGCTACACCTTGGTTAGACGGCATGCACACTGTTTTTGGAAAAGTTATAAGTGGCCAAGAGGTGGTTGACGCTATTGCTCAAGGCGATAAAATTGAAAAGATTGAAATCATTCGCAACGGTAAAGCAGCTGAAAGTTTCAAAGCTGATACCGAAGCATTTAAAACATACAAAGCAGGAATTGCTGACAGACAAAAAGCCATGCAAGCAGAAGAAATAAAGAAATTTGAAGAGTGGGTGTTGACCAACTACCCTACTGCAAAAAGAACCAATAGCGGACTATGGTACGTTGTTGAAACCGAAGGTAAAGGTGCTCAAGCAGTATCTGGCAAAACCGTTGCTGTGCATTACAGCGGCAAATTGACCAACGGAAGTGAATTTGACAATTCATACAGACGCGGACAACCCATTGAGTTTAAATTAGGTATTGGTCAAGTGATTCCAGGTTGGGATGAAGGTATTGGCTTAATGAAAGAAGGTAGTAAATATAAATTAATCATTCCTTCTGAATTGGGTTACGGAAAGCGCGGTGCGGGCGGAGTAATTCCTCCAAATGCCACCTTGGTTTTTGATACAGAATTGATTTCAGTTAAATAATTAGTTCATCACTGATGTTATACGGGCTCCGCGGTTGGATTGGCAAACTCCTCCCACGGGGCCCTTTTTTTTGTAACCTTTGTGGTTACCAAGGCACTATTTGGTTGTGGCGTGGGCATGATAATCAGGCCATTCGCAAATACCAAATTATAGGTGCCGGACGCAGAAAATGTGATTGCTTTGCATGCGGTTCTAGCGATAGAGATAGACTGGTATACGAGTTCCTGAAAAATGAAATTTCAGATTTTAGTTGCATGAAAATTCTTCACGTTGCTCCTGAACGGCAATTAAATAAGAAATTAACTTCCCTCGGAGCAAAAATGATCAATATAGATGCCCGAAAATCGGGCTACAAGTTTGCTTACGGCTCCGAAACCATTACGGCTGATCTTACTTGTTTGCCATTTGAATCTGAAACATTTGATTGGGTCATTGCCAATCATGTTTTGGAGCATATAGTTGATGAAAAGCGAGCTTTAAGTGAGATAAAAAGGGTATTGAAACCCCAAGGAAAAGCCATTCTCATGATTCCTTATTCGCCCATTTTGAGCAGCAGAATTGAAGGGGAATTAAATTGGACAAAGTATCAAAGAAATGAACTTTTAGGCCAACATGACCATGTCAGACTCTATGGACTAGATTTTTTAGAATCATGGAGAGAAACTTTTGAGGTTGTTAAACTTATTGATGTTCGTTCGCCTCAAGAATTAATTGTTTTAAACGGTGAGAAAATTATTTTGGTCGAAAAACAACAATAACTAAAATCTCATTATATTTACAAAAAAATCACACAGAATAAATCTTTGATTTATGAAAAGAATATTTCAAAAAGTCATTTTAGCCGTTATTTTCACTTTAACTTCATCCCTTTTCAGTCAAAACGTTGGGATTAATGAAACAGGCACTACACCAGACGCTTCAGCCATGTTAGATGTCAGTGCAACAAGTAAAGGGATTTTAATTCCGAGAATGACACGTGCTCAAAAGTTTTTAATTCCGTCTCCTTCAAATGGGCTTCTCATTTATCAAACAGACGACACCTTAGGATTTTGGTATTACGAGAAAAATAACTGGGTTCCTTTAATGAGGTCAATCACCTTTGGTAAAGGGCTAACCGGTGGGACCGGTGGCTTCATACAAGGAAAAGGAGCCGTAGATATTAAAAAAACAGGCATTGCACCAGGCGTTTATGGAAATAACAATGAATACCCCATTGTTACGGTGAATGATTATGGTCAAATTACTATGACTACCACAAAGCGTCTAGTTGACAATGATTCATTGAATGAAATCCAAGATTTAAAATTCTCTAACGACACTCTTCGTTTAACAAAAAGTAAATCATTTATTCACATGAAAGATTTTTGGAATACAAAAGGGAATAGTGGTCTATCTGCATCCAACAATTTCATCGGTACTATTGATAATATTCCTTTAAGATTCAGAGTAAATAACACTTGGTTCGGGGAATTAAATGCATCTAATGCCAACATCTCATTTGGTACTTCCTCAAATGTTAATTCAGCAGGGTACTCAAATATTTCTATTGGAACCAACGCATTAACCAAAAATGCCGGTGGATATTACAATACGGTTGTGGGTTGGGAAGCTATGTATGACAATGACAATGGTAATTACAATACGGCCATTGGGGCAAGAACATTGTACAATAATTCTAGTGGAGCGCACAACGTAGGTATCGCATATCAAGCTTTATCTTCAAACACCTCGGGAAATTATAACGTAGGAATTGGTTATCAAAGCCTTTATAACAATACCACAGGTTCATACAATATGGCTTTGGGTATGTACTCATTGCATTACAACGTTTCGGGTGTCATGAATGCCGCTATGGGCTATTATGCCTTAGGAGCAAATGTTTATGGACATTATAACGCTGGATTCGGAAACTATGCATTGACTAGCAACAACTTAGGCTTGGGAAATGCATTTGTAGGCTATGCCGCAGGCTACTACAACTCTTCTGGATATTACAACCAAGGTGTAGGTTACTACGCAGGTTTTCAAAACGGTACGGGGTATTACAATTCATCCTTAGGATATTACAACGGTCCAAATGCATCCGGCCTTGACAATACAACTGCTTTAGGTTCAAGCACTAGAACGACCGCTTCAGATCAAGTAAGGATTGGAAATGCTTCTGTTACCAGTATCGGTGGATCGGTTGGGTGGACCAACTTATCTGATGCTCGTTTCAAGCGAAATATTGAATCGAACGTAGTGGGATTGGATTTCATTTTAAAACTGCAACCTGTTACTTACAACTTAGACGTGCGTAAAATGTATGCATTTGTGGGTATGGATACAGATACTATGAAGTGGAGCTCTAAATACGACCAAGAAAAAATCAGATATTCTGGCTTTTTAGCTCAAGATGTTGAAAAAGCCGCAAAAGAAGTAGGATATGACTTTTCAGGGGTAGATAAACCCAAAAATGAGAACGATACTTACGGACTTAGATACGGTGAATTTGTGGTTCCAATGATCAAGGCGATGCAAGAGCAACAGCAGCAAATTGAAGATCTCAAAAAGCAAATTGAAGAACTTAAAAAGTTGATTGAATCCAAATAATTTGGACATGAAAAAAGCGGTATCCCTTGTTTTGCTGTGCACTTTTTGGTTCTCAACAGCGTTGATGTCCCAAGGAATCATCCAAAATGGTGGAAGTATTGTGGTTGGTAGTGGTGCATACATTAAAGTAAATGGCGTCAATGGCAATTACAAGTCTACAGGAAACAGTAAAATCAGTTTATCGCCCAACAGTTTTTTAATTGTAGATAATCATTGGATCAACGATGGTTCATCGGTGGTATTCACAAACAATCAGGGCAAAGTTGAGTTAACATCACCGAGTGCTGAGATTAAAGGGAATAAAACAACGCATTTCCCAGAGCTAAATCTTTCAGGTAATGGAAGTGTTTATATGTTTGTAAATACTTTGGTGGGCGGTGGCACTTCGAGCGGTGGCACCGGTGTTTTAAGATTAAACAATACGAAACTTGAACTTCAAGGCAGGAAGCTTGTGGTGAATAACCCAAAAAGTTCGGCCATTACTTATAATACCAACGGTGGAATTGTAGCTGAAACAAATTCAAGCAGTGGTTATGGTTGGGTTCAGTGGAACATTCGAAATGGAAACGGCGGACCCGTGTTTTCGGTGCCCTTTTTAAATGCAGCTGGTATTAGAGTTACCATGCAGTATACGGTTAATTACCAAGGAACCCAATTGGCAGATTCAGGGTATATTTCTATGACAACTTACCCAACTGCAGATGCTCCTGTTCCCAATAACAGGCCTCTTCCAGTGGGTGTTTTTCACACAGAAAATGAATGTGAAGGAGAAAATAGCGAACGATTCATCAATCGTTATTTCATTGTTGACGACGGCGGATATACCGTCGCACCCGATATTACATTAGATTATAGATATGCCAATTCTGATTTTTCTGGGGGAAACGATAAAATCAATGAAAATTCGATGGGGCTATTGTGGTGGAATTCAGCTTTAGGGAAATGGAATTACCCTCTTATGGGCAGTTTAGATGGGGCAAACAATCGAATAAGTTATCGAGCAAAGAAAAGTTATAAAGGAGTATGGACATTATCAGATACAACGCCATTTCCAAGAGCTGCATTTGGATTTAGCGGATTTTGCCAGAATGATAGTATCACCTTTAGTCCCCAAAACAGCACCAGCACAGATAAAATAGTTCAATGGGTTTGGAATTTTGGAGACGGGGGAATCTCTACTAAACAAAAGGCCATTCACTATTACACCGGTTCAGGCACCTTTGACGCTCAGTTAGTTATTCGTTCACAATCAGGTTGTTACGACACTACCTATAGAAAAGTTCAAATTCAACCCGCTCCCACTGCCAAATTCATCTTAGAAGACACCTGCGAAAATGCGTGGGTGAAATTTGAGAGTAAAAGCTGGCCTGGTGCAGGATTTTTAGGTGATGAAATATGGGATTTCGGAGATGGATCACCGTCTGTAAAAAGTTCTAAGACCTCACATTATTACGGTGCTGTAGGTATACCTGATGTCTCATTGATTGTTTTCAATTCTAAAGGATGTAAAGACACCGTAAGCCGTCAGATTTTCATTGCCCCTCAACCTTATGCTTATATAGATTTTAAAAATGATTGTCAAGGAACCCCTATTACATTCACTCATGGATCAACTGCAGGAGGAGGCAACATCATCAACAAATGGTGGGATTTTGGTAACGGAAGAAGGTCAACCAATGACAATGAATCCGTAGTTTTCAATGAATTTGGCACTTTCCCCATCACTTTTGCGGTAGAAAATAGTTACGGTTGTGATGACACTGCATTGGGGTCTATTGAAATCTACCCAAGAGCCATTGCAGATTTCAAATTCTCTCCAGACGATAATCCCAAAATGTTGTCTGATATCTTATTCACCAATTTATCGCAATACGATGAATCATGGGATTGGGACTTTGACGATGGATATTTTTCTACCTTAGAAAATCCGGTACATCAGTTTCCCAATCACAGCACATACAACGTTCGGTTGATTGCCAATACCCAATACTATTGCGCTGATACCATTGTTAAACCCATCACGGTAAAAAGTATACCGCTTTATTGGTTTCCGGAAGCATTCACACCCAAAAATAGTATTGGCCGAAACGATGAATTTGGGTTAACTACCCCATTAACTATTTCAGATTATGAATTTCGTATTTTTAATAGATGGGGACAATTAGTATTTGAAACTAGAGATGTAAATGAGAAATGGAATGGCGAATTCAACGGCGTTGAATGTGTACCTGGTCAATACATTTACACTGCAACGTTCATGAGCCCTGAAAATGAAATTCAGGTTCACCAGGGAACCGTTTTATTGATTAAATAATATTATTGCCCTTTCCAAATGATGCTGTTGCGATGCAACTCAAGAAGACCGCGCTGCTCCATTTTTTTCAAAAGTCTAGAAACCACCTCTCTTGAAGTATTTAAGTCATTGGCTATTGCTTGATGAGAGACCGTAATATTGTTTGTTTTGATTCGTTTGGATTCTTTGATTAAATAAAACTCCAGACGTTCGTCCATACCTCGAAAAGCGACTGAATCTAGCACGGCAAGCACTTCTTCGAATCTATTTCTGTAGGAGTTTATCACAAATTCTTGCCAAGATTGATACTCTCTAACCCATTCGTTGATTTTTACCATAGGAACTATCAATACTTCTGAATCTTCCACGGCCATTCCCATAACTTGACTCTGTTCTTGGTGCCTCAGGCACGACATTGACATAGCACATGCCTGTCCTGGCTGAAGGTAATACAATAAAAATTCTCCACCATCCTCGCCTTCGCGATAAATTTTAAGCGCGCCTCTCAATACAATGATTGCTGACGTCAGATGTTCTCCTGTTCTTATTAAAATTTCGCCTTCCTCTACTTCTTTTACTTCAGAATACTTAGAAATTTCTTGTAGTAATTCAGGTTCAATACCCGGAAATTTAAGTCGAAGATGTTCTGGTGATATTCGCATAGGACTGACCAAAATTAAAGTTATTTCTTTTGCTCTTTGATTAAATTTTCTGTGTTTATAAAGAATTGTAGTAAGATTAACACATTTAACACATTAAAATGTGTTAAGATGAGTAGATTTGAATTATAATTAAATTAACATAACACTACAAATATGCGGCTCATGAAAAATCTATCATTGTTATTTGGATTGTCAATAGTTATCTTGTTTACACAATGTAAAAAGAATGAAGTAAACTTTGACAAGTTCAATGGATTGACAATCAAACCTGAGGTTCTGACACCGTTAGCAAATGCTCGGATTATTGCTTCAGACATATTAAAGCAAGACAATATAATAAAATACGACCCTGATGGGCTAATCAGATTCACTTTCAAACAAGACAGTGTTTTTCAATTATCTGCCGATTCTATTCTCAAAGATGTTGCTCTTGCTGGAGCTACATCTGTATTTAAAATTGGAGAATTATCTATCTCTGGTCAAAAAGAATCCACTTCGCAAACCCTTGATCAAATGTCTCAAAGTGCAAATGATACAGCTAAGTTATTGCTACAGATGGCCAATGGCACAACTGATACTTTCCCTGCTGTTAAATCAAACTTGTTGTCTATCACAAATTTAGCACAAAGTTCTGATTATGAATCGGTGAGATTATCTGATGGTTTTTTGGTCTTTTCAATGACAAATGGTTTACCTACCACAATGAATAAAATTCAAATAGGTATTTATGATAATGTTCCAACTCAAACATTATTGGGTATAGCAACATTTAGTAATGTATTGCCGGGTGGAATTGGAACAGACAGCATTTACCTCGGAGGCAAAACATTAAGTAATCAATTGGGATATAACATACCTAATATCGATATTTCAAAAAGCACTACTAAAGTATTAATAGACTTGCAAGATGAAGTAATTATTGATGTTACTTACAACAATATGAAGTGTATTGGTGGTAAAGCAAAAATCCCTAAACAAGTGCTACCCGTTCAAAATATTTCACTTGACTTATCTGATCCAAATTTAGATGCTAGAATCAAAAATTTGAAATTTACCTCAGCAGTTCTTCCAATTAAAACCACCTCAAGTATCAATACGACAGTGAAAGTAGGTTTGGAATTGCCAGATGCTACACTGAATGGAAATCCAATAACAAAACAAGAAATTACCGTTCCCACGGGGTTCGTAAATTCGAGCGTAGATCTTAGCGGTGCCCAAATTTTCTTGGGAGCAGGTACTGGTAAGGAATACAATATTCTTCGCATGTCCGTATACACTGAGGTTGCAGCAAGCGCTGGATTAGTCACATTTGATTCTTCGGATTACATCCAAATTGATTTTGACGCTAGTGGTGCTCGTTTTGAATATATTGACGGATATCTTGGAAGTAAAACTTTTGATATCAACATAGAAAATATGGATGTAAGTCAATTGGCTGAATTAGGAAAGGGTATAACTATGTCTAATCCTAGCATGCATGTTTATGTTGACAATTCATTTGGTTTCCCAATTTTAGTTAAGTTGAATATTACAGCAAAAGATGCTGATGGTAACCTTCTACCTATGAATGCGCCAAATATGGCCTTCCCGTATCCGAGTATTGCTGAAAAAGGGCAAATAAAATCTCAGACATTTGCAATTGATAAAGACAATTCAAAAATTGTAGAATGCCTAGGTATGCCAGCTGTATTGTTTGATGTAAAGGGACAGGCTTTGATGAATCCCGATGGATTTACAGGGCAATACGTTGATCACATAACACAGACTAGTTCAATAAATATTGGTTTTGACGCTGATATTCCGATGACTTTTACTGCCAAAGAATTCACTTATCAAGACACTTTAGAAGAAGGTGCATCATTAAGAGGTCTTCAAGATTTTGACTTAATAGAACTCTCAATTAAAACATTAAATGGATTTCCTTTGGATGGCTCACTCGATTTGGTATTCACAGATTCATCATATAAACCAATTGCGTCATTCATAGATGTTTCATTACTCAAATCAGCTGAAGTTGATCAAAATGGTCGACCTAATAAATCGAATGAAAATATGTCTGTCTTTCTATTAAATGGAAGTACGTTAAAGAAACTAAACGATAAAATGGTTAAGTATATTATCATCAAAACGAATTTCAATTCTTTTGATAGCGGAAATAAACCTGTAAGTATATACACTGACTGCCGTCTAGATATTTCTTTAGCACTTAGGGCAAAAATTACTCAAACACTATAAAATAAGTCATGAAATTACGTTTTTTCGCCACTTTATTTTTAGGCTTAATTGCCACAGGTAAAATTCAAGCTCAAGAGTTGTTTGAAATCAATAACCGTCATTTTAGCCAGTCACATTTGAATAATCCTGGTTTTATGCCACAATATAAATTGAGTTTAAGCGCTGGAACCTCTTCATTTGGAATGGGCCTAGTAGGATTTGATTTAAACTCAGTTTTTAATTCCAAGGAATCAACAAAACAAACTGTAAATCGACTGATGAATGAAGATGACAAGCAATTGGGTATTGATATACGAACAAGAGGAGAATTATTCCACTTTGGATTCAGGAGTTTAAAATCATATATATCATTTAATTCTAGCATAATTGCAGAAGGTTCGGTGAGAATGCCAAAGGACATGTTGGGATTGGCATTTTATGGCAACTCTGCTTACATTGGTCGTGATGCTAATCTTGATTTCAGTGGTACCGACTTTCAAACATACATGCAAAATACCTTGAGTTACGGACGTCACATCACCAACGAACTTTCAATTGGTGTTAATCTGAGTCAACTGAACGGTTTAGCTTATATGGGGTTTGATAAAGCTTACATGTCGATCAATACAGATACTGGAACTTCAAGTATATATTCAATGGCTATTACCGGTGAACTTGACGGAAAAGCATCACTCGTTGGTGGCAGTATTGCTTCGGTAATAAACGACTCTAATTATAACATCACTGATGTTATCAACAACAATTTAAGCAATGGCTTTAACCCAATCAATTCTAACCGCGGATTTGCCGCTGGTTTTGGAGCGGTGTATAGATTGAATGAGCGTTGGAGATTTTCAGGATCGGTTCAGAACGTTGGGTCCATTATGTGGGATTATGGTGTTGAAAGTGTAAAAATGAATCAAAGTACTTGGACTTGGAATGGTTTGGATACCAACCAAATTTCTGATTTCAATGATAATACCATCAGCAACATCATTGACACAGCCATTGGTACTTTTGAAGTAAAAGCTGGTAGTATTTCCTCTTTTGAGAGGAAATTAAAACCTCGTTATAACATTGGTGCAGAGTTTTTCTTGCACCCTAGAACTCTTGTCCAAGTTTTTGGAGGGGTTGGTTACGGAGCAAAAGGAGATAAAGCTTTTGTAAGTACCAGCATTCACCAAGAGTTGAATGAATTTTTGGATTTACGTTTGAGCTATAGTTATTTTGATCCGGCCGGAATTGCTAATCACCGCGTAGGATTGGGAATGAGTTTGAATTTAGGCCCATTGCAAGCATTTTTTGCAGTAAATGACATTCTAGCGCCGATTAACTACGGAAGCATCACTGGGGTTTCTGGAATGGCCGGTGTAAATATTAACATCATCACTTGGAAAGATCGTGACCATGACATGACTCCTGACCGAAAAGATAGTTGCCGCAAGGTCTATGGTGTTCTGAGCAATAAAGGATGCCCATACGGATTTTTAGGAGAGTCAATGGATAATAAAGAAGAATTAACTAAAGACTCATTGCTTTTAGACAACACACAAATAAAGTCTGATTCTGAGAGTGCTAAACCAGCAGTTGGAACTGAACAACCTTACACAGAGGTATCTGCGGAAGAAGCTGCCATGGAAAAGCCTAAAAAAGTAAAGAAAGAAAAAGCGCCAAAGGCTGCTAAAGAGCCAAAGCCTGTAAAAGAAAAGAAGAAGAAAAAAGAAGCAGATGCTACTGACTTAATGAACAATTAAATTACCGCCCAAATTGGGGATAATGATAGAGGAGTCTTTACGAGACTCCTTTATTGTTTCTAGCATTTTCTGCGGATAACAAACGGGTTCATCAGAAAGGTCAAATGTGCCATAATGCATGGGAATCATGTATTGGGCATTTAAATCTTTAAACGCTTGATAGGCTTTTTCTGGCGATGCGTGGTTGGTTTCCATAAACCATTCTGGTTCAAAGGCTCCTATTCCCAAGATGGCATAATCAATATCTGGAAATAACTCTGCAATCTCCTTATAATGTGAGCTATAGCCCGAGTCACCACCAAAATAAATCGTTTTTCCTCCAATTTTTAAAATAAAAGAGCCCCACAGACGTTTATTGGTGTCAAAAAATCCGCGTTTTGCCCAATGTCGAGTTGGTAAGAAATACAATTCAAATGAATCGGTTTGGTATTTTTGATACCAACCGGCTACTTGTCCTTCTGAACCTTTTAAAAATTGCTTCAGTATTTTATCCATGTTCAATCCTGAATAAAACTTCAAATTTGGGTTCAACTTCTTCAAAAGTTTCAAACTTCGCTTGTCGCAATGGTCACGATGATCATGCGACATCAGAAGGTAATGAGATTGAGGCAATTCTTCAACTTGAACAGGAAGTTTTGAAAAACGTTTGAGAACCGTTGCTTTCCCAAAAACAGGATCCGTGATAAACTGAATGCCGTTGATTCTGATGACAAATGTGGCGTGCCCCAACCAAAAAATACCATCGGTAGTATCTGATTTTAAAGCATTTAGATCTTGTGCAATAGGCAACTGAAAGGTATCGTTTTTTTTCTCAAGTTCGTAAGGATTTTTCATTTTCTTCCATTTCATGACATCAGAAAATGACTTATTCATGGGGTACTGGGGGTGAAAAAATCGACCTTTAATTGTAGGATTTCCGCTCCAACTAGAGGGTTTACCTTGTATGAAAGGTAAATCGGGATTAAATACTTGCGACATTAAAGAGGATGAAATCAGAATATAAAAAAACAACAAAAGCAATCTCAATTTGTTCATAATTCAACAGCAGGTTTTAGGGCTTTTTTCCATTCATTTAACTCGTATAGTGCTTGAAAAACATCCGAAATTCCAATTACCTCAATGATGAATGCTTTATCCGTTTGTTTGGCATTGTATTTATTCGGTTGAGTGGCTACCATCCCGATGAGCATGGTGAAAGCCTCGGATTGGTATACAGGCGCTGCAGCATCCCCCGGAAAAAAACAGCGCATTTTTGTTGGCATTAGTGCTACCTTCTCTAAGCCCAGTTCTTTGGCTGCCCATTTTAATCGCACAGAATCAACCAAAGCTAGAACTTCGTTGGGGGGCCTACCAAAACGATCTTTCAACTCCTTGATAAATCCTTGTAAACCCAATTCTGTGTTGATGTTTGATAACTCACTATACAAACTAATTCTCTCCGAAGTTTGGGTCACATATTCCGAGGGGATTAAAATCTCATAGTGGGTATCAATTTGACAATCACGACTTTCAATATTGATTTCTTGGGGATTGTCAAAAATGTCTCTAAACTCATCTTGTTTCAATTCTTGAACGGCTTCATCGAGTATTTTATGGTACATATCAAAGCCCATATCAGCAATGAACCCGCTTTGTTCTGCGCCCAATAAATTCCCGGCACCGCGAATATCTAGGTCGCGCATGGCAACTTGGAAACCGCTGCCCAGCTCTGAATATTCTTCCAAAGTTCTCAAACGCTTTCGAGAATCTTCAGGTAAAACCGAAAGCGGTGGTGACAATAAATAACAGAAAGCTTTGATGTTTGAACGCCCCACTCTACCCCTCATTTGATGCAAGTCAGAAAGTCCAAACAAATGCGCATTATTGATGATGATGGTATTGGCATTGGGAATATCAAGCCCACTTTCAATGATACTGGTAGCAACAAGCACATCGTATTCCCCTTCTATGAAACGCACCATCACATCTTCCAATTCGTGACCTTCCATTTGTCCGTGAGCCACACACACTTTGGCTTCGGGCACTTCTTCCTCAATGATACGTGCTAATTCATGGATGTCTTTGATGCGTGTATGAACCAAAAATACCTGTCCACCACGAGAAATTTCATCTAAAACGGCCCGACCCAGAATATCTCTTGAAAAAGTAGCTAACTCTGTATGAACGGGTTGTCTGTTGGGAGGAGGTGTATTAATGATGCTTAAATCACGTGCACCCATCAAACTAAAATGTAGGGTTCTCGGAATGGGTGTAGCCGTTAACGTTAGAGTATCAACGTTAACTCGAATACTTTTGAGTTTTTCTTTAGCCCCGACGCCAAATTTTTGTTCTTCGTCAATAATGAGTAAACCTAAATCTTTGAATTTGATGTCTTTGCCAATCAAACGGTGGGTACCAATGACTACATCAACCTTTCCAGCGGCAAGTTTTTCAATCACAGCCTTTTGTTCTTTGGCCGATTTAAATCTATTGAGATACTCAACGGTTACTGGAAAACCAGAAAATCGCTTAGTAAAGGTTCTGTAATGTTGCTGAGCTAAAATAGTGGTGGGTACTAAAACTGCTACTTGCTTTGAATCACAGACCGCTTTAAACGCGGCGCGCATCGCAACTTCAGTTTTCCCGAAACCCACATCCCCACAAACCAAACGATCCATGGGCTGCTCGTTTTCCATGTCCTTTTTTACCGCCTCAATAGCTTTGCCTTGATCAGGGGTGTCTTCGTAAAAAAACGAGGCTTCAAGTTCCAATTGAAGGTAATTATCTGGGGCGAAGGCAAATCCTTTTTCCTTTTTTCGTTGAGCATACAACTGAATCAACTCACGGGCAATGTCTTTAACTTTCTTTTTGGTGTTCTTTTTTTGTTTGTCCCATGCAGGTGAACCCAATTTGTGTAAGGAGGGCGCAGTTCCGTCTTTACCGGTATATTTAGAAATTTTATGAAGGCTATTTACAGAGACGTATAATAAGTCATTGTCTCTGTAGACCAATCTAAGAACCTCCTGATTTACCCCGTTCATTTCCATTTTTTGAAGCCCGGCAAACCTTCCAATTCCGTGATCTATATGTGTCACAAAATCACCCGGCTTCAAATGCCTTAGCTCTCTCAATGTCAATGTATTGCCACTGTTAGAAGCTCTTGATTTGGGTTTGTAATATTTATCAAAAAGTTGATGCTCGGTAATGAAAGCCATCTTTAAATCCGCATCAACAAAACCAGCTGCAAGCCCAGTATAAACAGGCGAAAACTGCTCGTCTTGATCGGTACTTTTTAAAAGTACTTGCAAGCGTTCAATTTGTCGGTTATTATCGCTAAAGACCAAAGTTTTATACCCTTTTTGGTGCTGGCTTTGCATCCATTCTTTCAGCAATTCAATGTTTCGTTTGAATATGGGCTGTGGTTCTTGATTGAACGTAATGCTCAGGTGCTTGTCTGTGGGCCTTTCACCACCCATAAAAACCTGAGTAAATTTCTGTACTCCATTGAACCATTCCTTTGGGGTCAGCCAAATTTCCTTTGGATGCTTGGGGATGTGCTCCGCTTTGAGATCAATAGCACTCTGATGATCTTGAAGATACCGTTCCCAAGCTTTTGCTAATTTCTCCAATTGCGATGGCATATCAATAGACATCAACAAGGTGTCTTCAGGAAGGTAACTAAACAGCGAGGTAAAGGTATTTTGATGGGTATCCGATTGAATCTTTGGTACCAAGGTAAAATGGGCCATTTCCTTGATAGACAACTGCGAATTGACGTCAAAAGCACGAATACTTTCAATGATGTCACCATCTAATTCCATCCTAAAGGGATACTCGTGAGCAAAAGAAAAGAGATCAACAATTCCCCCTCTAATCGAAAACTGTCCGGGTTCCATAACAAAATCCTCTCTTTCAAAGCTGTTTTCGTGAAGAAAATCAATGAGAAAGTCAATATCAAGCTTTTGTCCGCGGGCAATTTCAAATGAATTAGATTCTAGGGTATTTCGTTCTACCACCAATTCGGCCAAGGCCTCTGTATACGTAATTACAATTCGTCTATTGTTCTTGCGCAAGGCATTGAGGGTTTCAATGCGCTCCTGCACATTCATGGCATGTTCTCTTTGGGGAGAAAAACTCTTGACGAAAGAATCAGGCAGAAAATAAATGGGTTGTCCGGTAAGGAGATTTTCCAGATCGGATTTAAAATATTGTGATTCTTCCTTGTTCGGAAGAACAATCAATAAGGGTCTTTGGGTTTCAGCGTAAACCGCTGCACATGCAACGCTCGCACCAGAACCCGCCAATCCTTGCAGATACAGCAATTTGGAAGATTTTACTCCTCCCAGTAATTCTTGTATGGCCTCAGATTCTCTGAGTTTGCTTAAAATGTCTTTGGTATTCATTTGCGAGCCATCACCTTCAACGCAGCCTCAACCACATTGGGGGTATCAAGTCCGTATTTTACCAAAAGTTCATCAGGCGTACCGCTTTCACCAAAAGAATCGTTCACCGCAACCATTTCAAGTGGTTTAGGTAACTTTCTAGATAATAATTGAGCCACTGCATCACCCAATCCACCATTCATTTGATGTTCTTCTGCTGTCACCACACAACCCGTTTTTTGAACAGACGCTAAAATAGCTTCATCGTCAAGCGGTTTGATGGTGTGAATATTGATAATTTCTGCACTGATGCCTTTTTCTGCAAGTATATGACCTGCTTCAATGGCTTTCCACACCAAGTGACCGGTTGCCAAAATGGTAACGTCGGTACCCTCGCTAAGCATTAAGGCTTTTCCAATGATAAAAGGGGTATCTTCAGATATAAATACAGGCCATTTTGGACGTCCAAATCTCAAATAAACTGGACCGTGATGGTCAGCGATAGCAATCGTTGCTGCTTTGGTTTGGTTGTAATCACAAGGATTAATTACCGTCATTCCAGGCAGCATTTTCATCAATCCAATGTCTTCCAAAATTTGGTGCGTAGCACCGTCTTCTCCCAAAGTTAATCCAGCATGAGAAGCACAAATTTTCACATTTGCATGAGAATAAGCAATACTCTGACGAATTTGATCGTACACACGGCCGGTTGAGAAATTGGCAAAGGTTCCTGTGAATGGAATTTTACCTCCTAAAGCAAAACCAGCTGCTACACCCATCATATTGGCTTCGGCAATTCCTGCTTGATAGAATCTTTCAGGAAATTCACCTTGAAAGTGATTCATGAGCAAAGAACCGGTTAAATCAGCACACATGGCTACAACGTTGGGATTTGTGCGACCTAATTCAAGGAGTCCAGCTCCAAATCCGCTACGCGTGTCTTTTTGTCCTAGTATTTCGAAATGTTTCATTGAAGATTTTTATAATGATAATGAGGTATTAATACCTGATGTAACGCTAAAGGGTTTTTTACGGGTGTACAGAGTTCTGGTTTCGCTTTTGGGACGATAAACCACTTCGTAATTTCCCGGTTGAATGATCAATTCATGTCGGCCTGCGGTTGTGGGAAGGTCCATCACCCAAACCATTTTACCATCTTTCACTTGAAAAACAGCGCCTTGAATATCTTTGGCCAACGAAAGTTGCAACATTCCAGGGGCGGGAATCTCAATGACGGTGGTTTTGTTCTGACTAACTTGAATGTCCTTAAAAACAAGCCTAGGAACCGAAAGAACTTCAAGATCGTATGCCCCGGTCAAGTATTTTTGAGTGGAATTGAACGGCTGATTATGCAAAATCCCACATTGATCTTTAACTTTTACAATGGCTTCTAACTGCCTGTAACGGGTAATTCCACCCACTTTCAGCAAAATATTACCTCTTGGAGTATTTGCTGCAATGGTATTGTGTCGACCTCCTACCAATTCAATATTCGCCATATTTACCGGTGGCAGAGTATGTACGGTCATGTTGTACTTTCTCAGAGGATCCAAATACAAGGTATCAGGAATTCCCTTACCGTTCATGGTATGAACAAAGTACTCCACCGATTCATTGGTCTGTTGGTCGTATAAAGTGATGGGTATGTCGGTTTCTAGTGGACGGCCTTGTTGATCTAATAGGTTAATTTGAGCGCTTGTATTGTTCAATACTTGAGAAACAATGACGCCCATTACTTTTTGAAACTGCGAAGCATCTTCGGCGTTGAAATACTTTCCTGCGCAAGAATAAGCGGTTCTGAATTTTTCTGAATCCGTTCCAAGTCCAATGATGAAAGGCCTCAATACGATGCCTTTTTTCTGGAGGACTCTACTGACTTCGCAAGGGTCACCTGGACATTCTTCTACGCCATCCGTAATGATGATAACTACATTTCTAGCGGTTTTGTCTACAGGAAAATCATTTTCAGTGGCCAGCAATGATTGAGTGATGCTGGTGTATCCCAATGGCTTGATTGACTTTAATTTTTTATTGAACTCTTTGTGATTGTAGGGCCCAAAAGGCACTTCCAATTTAGTATCGTTACAATCCCTGAGTTCGTTTGGTTTATTGTGCCCAAAAACGCGAAGTCCCAT
>CAMDUE010000014.1 GCA_945877575.1 Chitinophaga pinensis | reverse complement strand
GCAATAGGGTTGTTTTTTACTGAAATAGATGAACAAAGTTTAACAGCAAAAATGGTGGTTAGTGAACAAAATTGCCAACCATTGGGAATGTTGAACGGTGGAGCATCAATGGCAGCAATAGAAATAGTGGGTTCGATGGCTGCAAATTTGGTTTTAGATAGGACTGAGAGGGTGGCCGTTGGGCAGAACATTCAAGGTAGTCATTTTCGTCCGGCATTTATTGGTGAAGAGGTTTGGGCAAAGGGAAAACCCCTGCATTTAGGGTCTAGATCTCAGATATGGGAAGTAGAATTGACCAATTCCAGAAACAAATTGATTTGTAAGGGAAGTATTACCATGGCAGTGATTCCAAATCCAAAGAGAAATGGATAGTCAGTTTCTGCTTTTAAGGAGTCCACGGAAATGGGTTGGTAAAACAGAAGTTTTCGATTTTTATTCAGGGTCTTTGATTGATTGGGACGGTCAATGCAGAGATTGTGAGAAAATAGCATTGTTTAAGTCATGGAATGCAGATAGAATCCAAACATTTACTGAATCTCATAGAGAAATCACCTTAGAGGAATTGGTGAGATTATTGGGTAATTTTAGGTTGGGCCATTTTGGAAAAAGGGAGAGCACCACTTGGAAGATTTTTTCAGAGCATATTGAGAAAATTCAGGATGGAATTGCGCATAATAAGTTTGAGAAAGTTGTCTTGAGTAGGGTGAAATGGATTGACTTTGAACAACCGCTAACTATTAAGGTTTTAGCGCAGATTTTTAAAGAGGCATGTGATAAATATGCAAATAGCTTGGTTTATTTGATTGGCACAAAGGAACATGGTGTATGGATTGGAGCTTCTCCTGAGATCTTGGTGGAAATAGATGGAAGCCAAATGCGTACCATGAGTTTAGCAGGTACTTTGTTTAATCAAGAAGAAGAATGGACAGATAAAGAGAAGCTAGAGCAGTCAATTACGGCCCAACATATATCTGAATCATTAAAAGCCTTGGGATTGAAAGAAGATATATCTGGTATTAAGGAAGTGAGCAATGGAAGTATCAGGCACTTGGTTCAATATCATCAGGCGAATATGGCAGATTTAAATTTGGGACAAGTAGTATCGATGTTGCATCCCACGCCGGCGGTTGCAGGATATCCTGTGAAGGAATCAGTGCTTATGATAGATGAATTGGAGATGCATCAAAGAGAGTTGTATACCGGATTTATTGGCGATTCCAGAGAAGTGTATGTGAATTTGCGGTGCGCGCAAGTTTTCAGTAATGGCATAAAATTGTATGCAGGATGTGGAGTAAATTCACAAAGTAATTCAGAGCGCGAATGGCAGGAAACTGAATTGAAAATGAAGGTAATGGGTGATTTATTCGTCGTCTGAATCGGCGGGAGTGTCATCACTATCTTCTTCAGAGCCTTCTCCGTATTTACCTCTTTTTTGAGGCATTTCGGGCGCATGTTTCAATTTCATACGTTCTTTAGGAAGTTCGGCAGGACGTCTATCTCCATCAATGCTTCTAGGGTCCGCAAAGGGCATTTCATCGGTTACCGGTTTCAGTACCCATGAGAATTTTTCAGGGTAATAGGCAAAATAATCGCCGGTGGGAATGTTGTACCAAGGATTGCCTTTCACTTTTTCATAGGCGGGTGCCAATTCGTCTAATACAATGTAGTTGACTTCGGGTTGAAAACGAAGGGTCATTTTTGCTGATTTGTGATATTCGAAAATGACTCTGGGTTCAGGTGTGGGATCTTCTTCGCCATCGCGGAACATTTCAGTGCCAAAAAGAGGTTCACCATCTTCGAAATACAGGGTTTCTAGGATAGATCTGTTGCTGTTGATGTTGTGTCCATCAAATCCGCATAAAATGTAAATGTCTTTTTTGTTTCGCTTGTAGGGAATCATTTGATAGTAAAGTGCACCTATCCATTGGGATGTAGATAATGATTCAGCTGTGGGCTCTTTGGGAAGATTTTCAGCTGTGTCAATGAGGGCATAGGTTTTGATTCCACCTTTGGTTTTCCATTGTAGTACACCATAGTGTTGGAATTTTCCGTTTTCTAAAATGGCATTGAAGGAAAAAATTCTAACTGGGGCTTTGGGTGCTGTAACCACTGGTATGGTTGAAAAACGGAGTGAATCGAAAGGGTAATCAAACGATTCTTTGTGTGTGAGTCCTTCCATAAGGAGTTCCACAATTTCCTCAGCCGCCGCGATTTTTTCTTTATCGGGCGACTGAGAAATAGGGGTTTGGTTTATTTCTAAAATGCGTTTTTCGAGTTCTTTGGGAGTCAATTGAGCAAAGGCTGCGTTAAAGCATCCCCCGAAAAAAAGAATGAAAAGAAATCTATTGCGCATAATTAATTAAGTTTAGCAATTTTCAATGACCATGGCCGAAGCACCTCCACCGCCGTTGCAGATACCTGCACCGCCAATTTTGCCGTTATTTTGCTTCAAAACGTTCAAAAGCGTCACCATCACGCGAGCGCCAGATGCGCCCAATGGATGTCCCAAAGAAACAGCACCGCCATTTACATTCACCTTTGAAGGGTCAAGGTTCATCAATTTCATGTTTGCAAGTCCAACCACGGCAAACGCTTCGTTGAGTTCTACGTAATCTAGGTCAGACATTTCTAGGTTTGCGCGTTTCACCGCTTTGGGAAGAGCTTCGCTTGGGGTTGTGGTAAACCATTCGGGAGCTTGTTCAGCGTCTGCAACACCCACAATTTTCGCCAGAGGCGTGAGTCCAAGTTCTTTCAATTTTTCGCCACTCACCAATACCATTACAGCAGCACCGTCATTGATGGTTGATGCATTCGCGGCAGTTATGGTTCCGTCTTTTTTGAAAACAGGACGCAATTCAGGGATTTTATCAAACTTTACGTTTTTGTATTCTTCGTCTTCCGAAATGGTAATGTCGCCTTTTTTGGTGGATATGGTTACAGGAGCAATTTCGTCGTTGAATTTACCTTCGGCCCAAGCTTTAGCCGAGCGTTTGTAACTTTCAATGGCAAAATTGTCTTGGTCTTCGCGGCTGAAGTTGTATTCTGCTGCGCAGGTTTCGGCACAAGTTCCCATCAAGGCATTTGAGTAAACATCGGTCAAACCATCATGAACAATAGCATCAACGGCTTGGAAGTTTCCATATTTATAACCGGCACGGCTATTGGGAAGGTAATGCGGCGCAAGGCTCATGTTTTCCATACCGCCGGCAACCACTATATCTGCATATCCCAGTTGAATGCTCTGCATTCCCAAGGCAATGGCTTTCATTCCACTAGCGCAAACTTTGTTTATGGTGGTAGCAGGAACATGATCTGGGATACCCGCGAACTTCGATGCTTGACGAGCAGGTGCTTGTCCAACACCAGCTTGTAATACATTTCCCATCAATACTTCTTCTACTTGGTCAACGCTCAATCCTGCTTGTTCCAAGGCAGCTTTAATAGCAACGGCTCCTAATTTTGTGGCGGGCACTGAAGAAAGTGCTCCATTGAAGCTCCCCAATGGAGTTCTTTTGGCACCAACGATGAAAACTTCTCTTGTCATGTTCAATTCTTTTGGATACGCGAATTTACGAATTAACTTTGAGGTATGATTCTCGTGATTGAGTCCTCGGCTGATTACCCGTCGGTTTGTTTAACGGACGAACAGGGTAATTTGTTGTGGAGCGAAACTGTTTTTGTGAAGCAATCGCATTCAGAGCAACTTCCTTTATTGGTGGAAAAGGCTTTTTCCATGTTGAAAGATCAGGGTTTGGAGTTGAGAGGGGTGGCCGTAAATCAGGGTCCAGGGAGTTACACTGGTTTAAGAATTGGTGTGAGCTTGGCTAAGGGACTTTGTTACGCTTCTGGATGCAAACTTTTGTCTATTAATGGATTGTTGGCCATGGCACAGTGGGCTCAAGATCAAAAATTCTTATTGGGTGGGTCTGTTTGTTCTATGCTCGATGCTCGCCGTGATGAAGTTTATATTTGCATCACAGATGAACTAGGTGAAGTGAAGAAAAATCTGGAGGCACTGATTTTGACAGAAGGTTGTTTGAGCGGCTTAGTTGATTTGGATGCCGCAATTTTCATTGGAAATAGCGGCGAAAAGGCTCAGAGACTATTGTCTGCACCACATGCAAAAATAATTTCTGGACCTGAAGCTCATATGTTCGCTACAGCGGCAGCACAGAAATTTATGAAGGGTGAATTTGAAAATGTAGCCTATTTCGAGCCGCATTATTTGAAGGAATTTGTTGCGGGTATATCTCAAAAATTCTCAGTTTGATAGGATTTATTGAAAATTTCGATTCTTTTAGTTACAACTTGGTGCATTATTTGCGCAAAGCAGGGGGAGATGTGGTTATTTTCGAAAATCACGAATTATCTAAACGATGGTCAGAATTGGAGAAATGCAATGCATTTCTGATAGGTCCCGGTCCCAATGAACCTGAAAATTCAGGCGATTTAATGCAGATATTAGAACGGTTGGTTGATTTGAATAAGCCCATTTTAGGAGTTTGTTTGGGACATCAAGCGTTGGGGCAGTTTTTTGGTTGGACATTAAGACGGGCAAAGGAACCAGTTCATGGAAAATCTTCGGTTATTTCTCATTCAGGAGATGCGGGAAGCGGGCTCTTCAATGGCCTGCCTCAAGAGTTACAAGTGGGAAGATATCATTCATTGGTGGTAGATGATGCTTCGGTTGGAGTTTCGCGATTGGAAGTTTTAGCAAGGGCGGAAGACCATGAAATTATGGCTTTTCAACATAAGAGCGCACCTATTTTTGGTGTTCAATTTCACCCGGAGAGTGTTCTAACCCCTAAGGGTCAAGAATTGATCAATAACTGGTTGAGTTTGGTAAGAATGGCATCGGCGTCAAACTCTTCATCTCTTTGAAGTTCGGCAATGCTTCCGTGTGAAGGAAAATGGTCTTGAATGCCTAAATGATGAAATTTTGGCAATGATTGCTCGTTTGAAGTGGTTTCCCAGAGGTATTTAAGATATTGACCAAATCCTCCAATGATGCAACCATCTTCTACTGTGATGCAATGTTCATAGTTTTTTGAAAGAAAATTGGGGACTTGGTTGCTGATTTTTACTGCTGGGAAGTGGATCAGGTCTACCTGGCTGAATAATTCGGAATTTTTTTCTAGTGCGTCGATGGCCAACTGTGCAGCAATGCCGGTGGTACCGATTAAAATTCTAGGGTTTGTAGATTGGTGGATGATTTTGGGTTCAGTAGGGTCAGTAAGATGTTCGGCCTGATCTTGATTTGGTGTTTCACCTCTAGGATATCGAATAAAAACGGGGTGGTCTTGATTAATAGCCCAATGCATCATGCTTTTAAGTTCTAGAGATTGATAAGGAGCTAGTATGGTTACATTAGGGAGTGGTATGAGGAAAGATAAATCAAAACTTCCGTGGTGTGTGGGTCCATCCTCACCAACGAGTCCGGCTCGGTCAATGCAAAAAACTACGGGTAGATTTTGAAGAACTACATCGTGAATGATTTGGTCATAGGCCCGTTGCAGGAAGGTGCTGTAAATATTAATGATAACTTTTTTGCCTCCTGCAGCAATTCCTGCGGCGAAAGTAACTGCGTGTTGCTCTGAAATTCCAACGTCAAAAAATCGATCAGGGAATTTCTCTAAAGCGGGCAACATTCCACAGGAGCTCGGCATAGCAGGAGTGATCCCCCTCAATTCCGGATGGTTATTTGCCAACTGTAGTAGTGTTTCTCCAAAAATATCTTGCCATTTAGACTTTGGTTGTTGGCCTTTGATTGTAGGTTTTTGGATGTAGGCTAATGGTTGTTCATTTTTCGGATGGTCAACTTTGATGAATTTAGCTGCGCTGTGCCATCGGGTTTGTTCCTTTTCCGCGGGTTCATATCCTTTGCCTTTTATGGTTTGAACATGAATTAAGTAGGGTTTGTTTTGGGCTGTAGCTTCGGTGAGCGTTTGTTTTAGGGATTCGATATTATGTCCATCGAAAGGTCCTTGATAAGTGAAACCAAACCATTCAAAGAAGTTTTTGACTTGTAGAGGTTGTTTGTCTTTCTGAAGTTGGATCAAATGTTTATTTAAGGCGCCGGTATTGGGATCTATACCCATTTGATTGTCATTGAGAATAACAATTAAGGGATAATGTAAATCTACTATGTTGTTCATAGCCTCATAGGTCATTCCACCAGTTAACGCGCCATCGCCAATAATGGCAAACACCGGATGGCGAGTTTGATTGTTTTTTAGGGCTTCTGCAAATCCTAAGGCAGCCGATAGAGCGGTAGATGAATGCCCAGTTCCAAACCAATCGAAGGGAGATTCACTTCTTTTGGGGAAGCCTGAAATTCCATTTTTATTGCGAATATTTTTAACTTCATCGGCACGGCCCGTCAATACTTTATAGGGGTAGGATTGGTGTCCAACATCCCAAATAACGGGTGATTTTTTGGGGTCAATAATTGAAAGGATAGCCACTGTTAATTCAATGACACCAAGGTTTGCTGCAAAATGGCCACCATTTTCTAAAATGGTATTGATGAGGTAACTTCTTAATTCTGCAGCAACTGAAACGAGTTCTTCCACCGGCATTTTGCGCAGTTCTTGATATTGGCTATACTTTGGTGGAAGCGGCATTTATGTGCAAAAATAGGATTAAAAGCAGGTTTATTTTATTTTCTTAGTAATGTAAAAAAATAGTCATTAATTTTAAATATAAAATGATATAAATCAATAGTAATTGGGATTTTAAAATATTTTCATCTGATAAAATATTATTTTCCTCGATGGTTTACTAAATAATTAAATATTAATAGTGAAATTTGCAGTTCAATCATTCATCTAAATTTATCATGTCAAACAAAACTGTAGAAACGAAAGTTCCTAAAAAACGAGGAAGAAAACCTGGTTCTAAGAATAAAGTGAAGAAAGCTGATAAGCGTGGATCGGCGCAAACATATTATCAACTTGAGTCTGAGTTACTCAGTTTAATGGAGTCTGTAAGAAGAGCTCAAGATTCGTCTCAAAAAGAAATCCAGAAGCTTGAAGAGAAAAATCAAAAAGAGACTTTAAAACTTCGGTTGAAATTAGAGGCTTCAATAGCGCTATGGAAGAATAGAGCAAAGGAATATAGAAAAAAGTTAACGGTTACCGGAAATAAGAAGGGTAGAGTTGGCAGACCTGCAAGTAAACCATTGGCACCCAAAGGTAAGCGTGGGAGACCAGCTAAAAGTGAATTAGGACAAAGACGCGGTGGAGGAAGAAAAAGAGCAGGTGAATTGACAAAAAGAGACATAATCATGAACTTCATGAAAGAGGTTAATAAGCCAATGACATCTAAAGAATTGATCACTGGATTATTCGCTAAAAGTGGTGAAAAAGACATGAAACGTTTTTCTCAAGGTGTATACACTACACTTACCCAGATTTACAAAGGCGGCGAACTTATCAATAAAGACGGCCTAATTCAATTGGCTTAAGAGTTTATTTAAGTAGCATTACAAATCGAGGATTTCCACTGAAGTCCTCGATTTTTTTTATTTCAGAAAATGAACCTTCAAAAATTCTAAAAAGTTCTAGAGTTTCTTGGTTGTAATTTTGGTGTGTTTCTAAATAAATTCCTCGTACTTTTTTATTGGTGTCATCTTGACATTTTTTTAATTCTTCCATAATTCTTTTGTAGAAAATTAATGGATCTTGTTCTACAAACAACGCCGCATGTGGTTCATAATCTACCACTTTTTTATCCATTAAATTAAATTCGATCATTGGGATGTAGGGCGGATTTGAAATAATGATGTCAAATTCTGAAAAGTTGATATCGTCTTTTAAAAAGTCTAACTCCTTAGATTTAAACCTATCTAATACATCTAAATCAAGAGCATTTTGATTGGCAATTTCTAAGGCCTCAGAGCTTATATCAATTCCTGTAGCCCTCCATGTTGGACGTTCCTTAATGAGGCTCAAAGCAATGCAACCACTGCCGGTTCCAATGTCAAGTATCTTTAGATTCGTATTTTGAGCGTTATTTACGGGGAATTGTTTTAAGATTAAATCTACGAGTTCTTCGGTCTCCGGCCTTGGAATCAAGGTATGGGAATTTACTCGGAACTTGTTTTTGTAAAAGTACGTGTATCCAAAAACGAGTTGAACAGGTTCTCCTTCCTTTAAGCGTTTCAAGTGATTTTCAAGTTTGTCAGGGGTAATTCCATTTTGAATTGCCTCTTCAAACCACAGTGAAACGCTTGTAATTTCATCTTTGGAACAAATATTAGATAGTTCTTGTAATAAAAGGTGACGTGAAAAATGGTGAATTTGCATGAAATTATAAGAGGCTGATTCTGTGGTGTTCCGATTTGATGCCTTTTTTTGGGTTTAGGATTTCAAAGGTAACAATATAATTTCCCTTCAATAATTCTTTATTGGAATCAATTAACGGCCATTGAATCACCCCTTTTGAGGGTATGGCAGTATAATCACAAACAGAACTTATTTTCTCCCCCCAAATTGTATATAGGTTGATGCTCAATAAGCACCCTAACTCAGGAATGTTGAGTTCTACAGATATAGTGTAATACTCATAAGGGTTCTTTAACAGTCTCTTATTTAGAATGGTTGTCCATTTTCTATTTTGGATTTGTTGATTCAACATCAGTGAATTGGATGCTGTGGGACTGCTACCTAGTTCAGAAACACAGTCTAACCAATTATATGGGTCGTTTGAAAGTAAAAGAGGATGTGATTTTTCCAAGGAGGCATCTTTTTCAATGATTCGGTTAACGGGCTTTATTTGTCCATAGCTGCATTCGTCGGTGATTCCATTTATTTGATTTACCAAAGCCAAATGCGCTCCCTCTTGAATTAAGTTTGGAAAGTGATCAATACTTACTAGTGAGGGAATATGGGCAAAATGGAATTGGTGAATCAATGAATAAATATTCTCACACAGTACAAGATATTCATAGGGCATAATTACTTTCCTTTTTTCGTTTTTTAGCGATATAATTTGTTTGATGAAATGGTCATTGTCGTATATCAATAAATCAAAATACTCTAGGAGTACAGGATATTCATTGGGATTATAAATTTCAATGAAGTCGGTATTTGAAGCAGATTTCACATAAATTTCGTTGAAGGTCAATGTTGAGTTTAGTTTTGGAATTTGGGGGTTTATTTCAAAGTGGGCATTTTGGGAAGCATTCTTATTGTTAAGGCTTATTGATTTTGAATTGATGGAAACATCTTCAATCAATTGATGATGAATATTTAATTTAAATGCGATGGAATTATCATTGAGTAAATAGTGTTCCTCAATTTCTACGGGAAAGAGTTTGTTGAAAGTACCATTGATTGCTGCTGGACTTCCACCGTTGTAAGAGGCAGTTTTCCATTTGCTGTTATTGGATAAAGGGTTTAGATTATTGGCCTCGTATGAAAAACCTCCGTTTAAAGCAAATTCAGTGTGCATACTGACTTGGTAATTGACCGAATCTAGAAGCAGTCCGTTTTGGGATTTTAATAACAGTATACCTTCAGCGTTGATTAGATTGGGGAAGTTTGGAATACCCCAAATGTTGCTTGTTGTTTGAAATTTATTCAATGACCAAATGCGCCAAGTATTTAATTCAGTCATAGGAACCAGCAATACAGGCTGATTGGGTGGAAATAGGCTATCGGGAATTACAACCGCTTTGTTGTTGTATATCAATCTTATTTCATTGGCTTTCTTGTAATGATTTGAATTGTTGTAGAGCTCTATGTATTCTGTTGTTGGAAAGCGATTTAAGGAGGGCTGGGGCACTGACATGATTTCTGATATGACAATATCAGTTCTTTGTATGGGGGTGATCTGTTTTATTTTAATGAACATTAACAGCGGCTCTAATTCTTCATTCCAGATGGTGAATAATGAATCCAATTGAATGTTTAGATCAAAGGAGTCTGATTTCCCTATTTGGATAGTCAATGATTTTAGGTCGGGATTCAAAGAATGGGATCGATATTTTTGGTTGATTTTTATTGATCCTGAGTTGAATTTTAATAGATGTGAGCCTGAAATACTAAGTTCGTTTTGGTTCAGTTGCTTGATATTGACGGGGGAAAATCTCTGCTTTTTGGGAGTATCAATAGTGATATTGGAAATACGATGTGATTGAAAGGCGGTTTTGCCAGATTGTTGAATACCGATGAAGAATTGTTGAATGTTTTCCAAATACAAGGGCATTTTAAGTTCGGTGATAAGTTGGGTTGAGGAATGGTAAGTAGTCACAAATAATGAATCTGAATTTAGCCTCAATTGAATGCTTCCGTTGAATGAAGATGCCGCGAATTCTTGATTCATTCCAGTATTCAATGGCGTTGCCAATTTGGAAGTGAAGGCTTCCCACCGGTCTTGGGTGTTTCCTAATTTTAGGAATTGAGTATTGCCATAAGTATCAATGAATCCGAACCGGATAGAATTGGTAGTGGAAGTATTTATTTTGAGTTCTAAATCAAATCTCACGTAAAAATGGGATGAGTTCTGGAGAGGAGTGTTGATGTTTAATTGAAAATCACCCTTGTCAGAGAGATTGAAATTTGAGATGATAAGTTGATTGCTTCTTATAAAGAATTGGGTGTCTCCTGAATATGGACTGGGCCATTTTGAGCTAGATACTGAATCGAAGAACTGGGCTCCCAAAGAATGGGTAGAAGAGAAAAACAGGCTAATAACTGCGATCTTTCCAGTGAACCTTGCTAAAAAATTGAGCAACGGCAATAAGAGGAATGAAGATAGTTTGAAATACCGATGAAGCCATTTTGTATCCAATAGAGGATTTTTGATGGTAAAATCTGTTGATTTTTTCCAATAAATAGATATCAAAAATGATTTTTGTTCCCCACATCGTTGCCAACTCCACATAATGGGCAAAGTTGATAAATAGAACGGTGATTGTCCAAAGTAGAATAAAAAATAGAACCATTAAGATTTGCGAATTTTGCGTATTTCTTTTGGTCTGGAAGCGCGATTTCTGAGCCCATCTTATTCGCTGATGCCATAGTTCTCGCCAAGTTTCAAGTACTGGGGTATAAACAGACGCTTCAGGATTTGATACGGTTTCAACTTGCAGCCCCGAGAGGGTAAATGCTTCAATTAAGAAAATATCATCACCTCCAGCTACGTGTAAATTTGAATTAAAAGGATTGATTTTATTGAAGCTGTTGACGTGCACCAACATATTGGCGGCATTGCCCATGGTTTTATTTTTTCTGGCAGATTGGAAGCTGCCCAACATCATTAGAGCAGAATTTTCAAGTACTTGATAGACCTGAAGAAACGTATTTTTTGAGGTGTAAATTACGGGTCCAAACACCGCTTTAGATTGACTTTTAGCAGCTTGTATCAAGAATTTAATGGATTTCCAACTGGTCAAACAATCGGCATCAGTTACATAAGCCCATTCGGTTTTAGCTTCGCGAAATGCTAAATTTAAGGCTTGTTTTTTTCCTGAGTTTTCGGGGGAAGTTTTGAGTAGGGTAACTCGATCAGAGAAGTTAATAGAAAGCAAGAATTTACTCAATAAAATGGGTGTGTGGTCGGTGGATTGGTCATCAATTAGGATGAAATACAATGAATTGGGTTGTGAATTTTCAAGAGAAATTAATTTATTTAAGAACTGGGGAAGTAAAAGTTCCTCGTTTCGGATAGAGCAAATAATCGTGATTTCAGGTAGGTGGTGAATGTTAGGCTCGGATGGATCTTTTTTTGAGGTTGAGCGTAAAACTATCCCCCAGAAAAAGAAGTAGGGTAAAAGAAGAATGATTCCGAGCAGAACGGTCATTTATGCGAGAGTAGAATTTTCTGTTCAATGGCGCTGGTAGAGTATCCGGGAAGGAAATCAATGGTCTTTACTTGCCCACCGTTTTGAATGACCCAATGGGCTCCAACAATATTTTCAAGGGTGTAGTCGCCGCCTTTAACTAGGATGTTAGGGGTGATGATTTCTATGACTTCTTTGGGAGTGTCTTCGTTGAAAATGATTACAGCATCTACAAATGCAAAAGACGCCATGACATGGGAGCGTGAAAATTCATTCTGGAGGGGCCTTGCAGGAGATTTTTCCATGCGCTTGACGGACTCGTCAGAATTGACAGCAACAATAAGAAAGTCAGCAAGTTCAGCGGTTTCGGCAAGGTATTTTACATGGCCAGCATGAATAATGTCGAAACATCCGTTGGTAAAGACGATGGATTTACCTTGCGATTTGATTTCGTTTACTTTAGAGACAATTTGGTCATTTGACCAAATTTTAGATGCTGGATTCTGATTTTTCATTGGATTGCATTTCAAAGAAAAGCAATCCGTAGGAAATACCGCCTAAAAGGAGGTGGAAAATATTGGAAAAGGCCACAGTGAAAATACCAAAGGTTTTGGCAGATTCCTGTGGAAGTCCATAAACGAGTGTGAGTCCGTAGGCAATGGAATACCAAACGCCTGCGCCGCCCGGTACGGGAATGATTACTCCTAATGAAGAAAAAATAAGAATAGCTAGAGCGTTGAACAATGTGAAGTGATGGGTCATTTCAAGTGCCTGTAATTGGAAATATAGGGATACCCAATAGGCAAACCAAATGGCAAATGAATAGGAAATAAATTTGGCCTTATTTTCGAGTTCGAATGCGCTGTTGATGCCGTGCAATAATTTTTGAATGAGTCCGCCTTCTTTTTTGTCTTTTTTCGCGGTGAATTTTCTCCAAAAATAAAGAGCCGTTGCAGTAAGAATGAGGGCTAACAAAATGTAAGCGCCATTGTTAAATAAGGGCTTAATCACATAAGGTTCAGCAAATTGATAGAGTACATCAAACTGTAACATCAAGGCCAATGCGGCCATGAAAAGCATGATCACCAAATCAATGATTCGTTCAGTGATGACGGTTCCAACTAAGGTTTCGATAGGGGCTTTTTCGCTTTTTGCAGTTAGTGCGCAACGAACCACTTCGCCACCTCTAGAGGTAGCCACGTTCACTAGATAGCCAGACATGACTGAATAAAAAGCGCGTCTATGATTGATGGGATATCCGGCGGCTCTGCTAAGTTGATCCCAACGAGCACCTCTCAAGTAATGGGCGGTGGTCATAAGGATAATTGCCAGCAGGATATACAGGTAGTTTGCAGATTTGACGGCTTTCCAAGTTTCGACCCAATTAGTTTCAACACCAATGTATACAAAAACTCCAATGGCAAAAATGATCATTAAAGCTCGAGTAAACAGGTGTTTGCTAATTTTCATTAGATCAATTGGTTGTTGCGATCAGGGAAGATGTTGTTGGGTTGGTGTTTTTTTGCCTCTTCAATAGACATTGAAACAAAAGTCATTATGATGAGTTCGTCACCTACTTGTCCTTTTCTAGCAGCTGCACCGTTGAGTCCAATAATGCCGCTTCCTCTTTCACCTTCAATGATGTAGGTTTCAAAGCGTTCGCCGTTGTTGTTGTTTACAATCAATACTTTTTGATTGGGGATCATTCCTGCGGCATCAACCAAATTCATATCAATGGTGATACTCCCAGTGTAGTTTAGTTCGGTTTGGGTCAGGCGAACATTGTGTATTTTAGCTTGTAGGACTTCAATATACATTTGGCGCAAAGTTAGTTACAAATAACCTTTAGTTTGACTTAAATTCGCACGAATGCAATTTACATCCGATATTGTTGAAAAAGCGGTTGATGCTTTATCCTCATTTCCCGGAATTGGCAAGCGAACTGCCTTGCGAATGGCGATGTATTTGTTAAAGAGACCTGAGTTAGAAGTAGCTTCCATATCTGAAAGAATTTTGCGACTAAAAACCGATTTAAAGTTTTGCAATAATTGCGGAACAGTAAGTGATTTTGAGTATTGCAGTATTTGTTCTGATCCTCAGAGACAGAAAGAAGTAATCTGTGTAGTGGAAGATTTTAGTGACTTGATGGCCATAGAGGCTACATCGCAATTCAAAGGGGAATACCATGTTTTAGGTGGGTTGATTTCTCCCATGGACGGAGTAGGTCCATCAGATTTAAATCTGCAATCTTTATTTGAACGTATTTCAAGTACCCAAGGTGGAATATCTGAGGTTATTTTGGCGTTAAGTGCAACAGTGGAAGGTGATACTACAATGTACTACATTGCTAAAAAATTGCAAGAATTTGAAGTACCGGTGAGCAGTATAGCTCGCGGAATATCGGTAGGTGGAGAATTAGAATATGTAGATGAAATCACATTAGGTAGGAGCTTACTGCAACGCACTCATTATTCTGTATAATCTCTGTTAATCATGAATCAACTTTCCGTAGTCATCGTAAATTATAATGTTAAGCACTTCTTAGAACAAGTATTATTGAGCGTAGAGGTTGCTTCAAAAGGCTTGACTGTAGAAACATGGGTGGTTGATAACAACAGCGTTGACGGGAGCATTGAAATGGTAAAGGAGAAATTTCCTTGGGTGAAATTGATCGAAAACCATGAGAATGTCGGTTTTTCAAGGGCTAATAATCAGGCTCTGAGGCAGAGTAATGCGAAATATTCTTTGTTATTAAACCCAGATACGGTTCTTCAAGAAGATACATTCGTAAAGTGCATTGACTATTTAGATGCAAACCCAAGCGTTGGCGGACTTGGAGTTCGAATGATTGATGGAAAAGGTCAATTTTTACCAGAAAGTAAGCGCGGCCTTCCAACACCTTCAGTGGCATTTTTTAAGATGACGGGTTTGGCTTCTTTGTTTCCGAAATCTAAATATTTTGGTCGTTACCACATGAAGTATTTGTCTGAATTTGAAACCCATGAAGTGGAAATTTTGGCCGGCGCTTTTATGATGATGAGAGGTGAAATGCTCGAAAAAGTTGGGCTTTTAGACGAACAATTCTTCATGTATGGTGAAGACATTGATTTGTCTTACCGAATCATATTGGGTGGGTATAAGAATGTTTATTTTGCTGATACTACCATCATTCACTATAAGGGTGAAAGTACCAAGAAAAAATCTGTCAATTATGTAAAAGTATTTTACAACGCCATGGTACTTTTTGCAAAAAAGCACTATTCCAAACGGATGGCAGGTTGGTTTTCGTTTTGGATACAAATTGCCATTTATTTAAGGGCTTCTGTAGCATTGATTTTTCAGAGTGTTTCTAAAGTGCTTTTTCCGGCTATTGATTTCATTATCATTTACTTAGGGTTTTATGGAATAGCCAAATATTGGGAGCTCTATCACAAATTTGTACGTGGATTTTACCCAGATGAATATTATCTGGCTCATATTCCAATTTATGCTTTGGTGGCAATGGTTGCTGTTTACGTTTCGGGCGGATATGATCGTCCCTACAAGCCATACAGATTGTTTCGAGGAGCATTGATTGGAAGTATATTGATGTTTGCGATTTATGGATTTTATCCCAAGGAATGGCAGTTTTCTAGGGCTATTTTGGGATTGGGTTCGGCCTGGGCAGTTGGAGGTATGTTGATGATTCGAGTTTTTGCAGATTTGTTGGGATGGAAAGGCAGCCAGGGCAAAAAAACAGAGAAAAGAATTCTTGTGGTTGGTGGTAACAATGAAGTAGAGCGCATTACAGACTTATTAAATAAGAGCGGTGTTCCGCATGTTTATTTAGGTGCCGTTACACCCAACGTCGATAGGCAGGCCGGATTTTTAGGAAGTTTTAATCAATTGGATGAGTTGGTAGAGATTTACCGAGCAAATTCTATCATTTTTAGCGGTAAAGATGTATCAGCTTCTAGAATTATGGACTCTATGTCTGGTTTTTCAAAGGAGCAGGTTCAGCTTAAAATTGCTCCTGAAAGTAGTGAGTTTATCATTGGATCAGATTCAAAGAACGAGCCTGGAGAACTGTTTACTCTTGAAGTAAAATATCAATTGTCTGAATATCATATGCTTCGTCGGAAGCGAATCTTTGATGTTTTAGGGATAGTATTGTTGATTATAAGGTCAACTATAGCTTTGGGATATCCGTTGTTTAGATCTTCACGTTGGAGATATGTTTTTGGATACATACCCAAAGTGCTTTTAGGTAAAATGACTTGGGTAAGTTATCACGGACAATTGAGCGCTGAAAAATTGCCCGTTTTGAAACCTGGAGTAATTAGTTCAGCAGGAGTTTGGACTGGTTCAGAATTTGAAGCTGATGTAAATCACTTGTACGCTAAAGATTATGAGGTATGGCGTGATTTAGAAATATTGTGGGATTATCTTAAGCATCAGTGATTAACACGTTTAAAAATATTAATGCCTATGAGTTGCGTCGCTTTATTAAAGTGATTCTCCTTTTACTAGCAGTATTGATCAGTATTTTAACCTTGTTTTTATCTCAAAGATTGGTTCAAAAGATTGCGGTAGAGGAAACCAAAAAAATGGAAATTTGGGCTGATGCTGAAAGAGTATTGTCTGACCCCAATAGCGAAGGCGATTTAGGATTTCATTTGAAGATTGTTCAGTCAAATGAAACCATTCCAGCTATTTTAGTTTCGGAATCAGATAGAATTATTCAATACATCAATTTAACAGAAAAAGAACAAATCATATCTGAATCTACATTAAAAGAGAAGATTGCTGAGTTTGCTGCAGAACATGATCCTATTTTGATTCCCATTGATGAAAACACAGTATTTCGGGTATATTATGGGAAGAGTTCTGTATTGAGGCAACTAGAATATTATCCGTATGTAGTTTTGGCCATTGTTGCATTGTTTGTATTTGTGAGTTATTCGGCATTTTCGTTTTCAACCAGAAGTGAGCAAAATCAAGTTTGGGTGGGTTTGGCAAAGGAAACAGCGCATCAATTGGGTACGCCAATAAGTAGTTTAATGGGTTGGGTTGAATGCATAGAAAATGATATCATTCCTGACAATGCCGCCGATGAAATGAAAAAAGACATTGATCGGTTGCAAATCATAACCGAGAGATTTTCAAAAATTGGTTCAACACCCGTTTTGGAAATTGCAAATGTTAATATAGTATTAGAAACCTCGTTGAAGTATTTATCAAATCGAATCAGCAACTCAGTAAATTTTCAATGGAAATTATATCCTAAGCCGGTTATGGTGAACATTAACGTGAATTTATTTAACTGGGTAATTGAGAATGTTGTAAAAAATAGTGTTGATGCCATGGAGGGGAAAGGAAGTTTGAGGGTTGAAGTAAATTGTAGGAATAATTTGGCTTTTATAGATGTTATTGACAACGGAAAAGGTATCCCAAGAAATCAAACGAAAGATATTTTTAAGCCAGGTTTTACAACTAAAAAACGGGGTTGGGGTTTAGGGTTATCACTTGCAAAGCGAATTGTGGAAGATTACCACAAAGGGCAGATTTTCGTTAAAGAAAGTCATGCATTTGACAAAACAGTTATACGAATTATCTTGAAATGTAATAATTTACAATAGATGATACAGCGAATTCAGACCATATTTCTGTTTATATCGTTCGCCATGTGTGGTTTGCTTTTGGTTGTTAATCCAATTTACGCGGAGTTTGGCTACGTAAATGATGGCTCCGAATATCAGGCCATTTTTCTTTTTTGGTCAAGTTTTGGAGAGTCAATTACTGGACAATCAGGAATACTATCCTTTGAACATTATTGGTGGAATTTTATACTACTCATTTTGTCTGGTAGTTTGTCATTTGCCGCTATTTTCATGTTCAGATTTATCAAATTTCAGGTTTATTCTGTGATGATATCTTCGGTATTTATTGTGGTACTTGGTTTAAAATTAATGTACCAATATATTACATTCAAAAACAACAATATTGCCGTTTTGAATCATGAATTAAATGCCCATATTTTTTGGGTCATTCTAATATTAGCTTTGAATATTTTGTCAATTGTTGCTATACAACTTGATCGCCGAAGTATTCCACAAAATTATTTTGTGTTTCCCAAAGGGTGATTTTATGTAGAGCTACACCAGCAGGGAGGTGAGGTGAAATTCTATTCCAGATAGCCACGGCAATATTCTCAATAGAGGGCATTTTACCTTGGAGCCAAGAAACATCTAAATTTAGATTTTGATGGTCTAAATCATCAATTACTTGCTCTCTAATAATGATTTTCAACTTCTTTAGGTCCATTACAAGCCCTGTTTCTGGGTCTGGTTGACCTTTTACGCAAACGTATAAATCAAAATTATGTCCATGGAAATTTGGATTGGCACATTTACCGAAAAGGGTGAAATTATCTTCATCTGAGATTTGTGGGTTCCACAGTTGATGAGCGGCATTGAAATGCTCTTTTCGGGTAATATACAGCAAGGGCATATTAATTATACCAAGTTTTTAATTTTTCAATGGTAACATCAATGTCTTCAACGGTATTGAACTTACCAAAACTGAATCTGACGGTGGTTCGATTGTTGTTTGGACGGATGGTGTTTATTACATGACTTCCACCAGTGGCTCCGCTTGAACAAGCGCTTCCACCTGAACAGGAGATCCCAACCAAGTCCAAATTAAATAGAAGTAAATTTCCGGTTTCAGTAGGAGGGAAAGAGACGCTTAATACGGTATAGAGGCAATTCCCTTCGGCATCTCCATTGAATTGGATGTCTTGAAATTCAGATTTCAGACGTTGAATCATGTGCCTTTTTAGGCCTTGTAATTTTTCTTTTTTAGCATCAACTTCGGCGTAAGAAAGTTCTAGAGCTTTTGCTAATCCTACTATTCCGTACACATTTTCGGTTCCGCCGCGCATTTCGCGTTCTTGTGCCCCTCCTGTAATCAGAGGAGAAATGTGATTTGATTTATTGATGTAAATGAATCCAACCCCTTTAGGGCCATTGAATTTATGTGCTGCACCGCAAATGAAATCAACATAATTCTTGCTGAGATCAAAAGTGTATTGTCCCATGGTTTGAACAGTATCGCAATGGAAAACACCACCATGTTTATGCACTAGTTCACCAACCGCTTCAATATCTATCAGGTTGCCAATTTCGTTGTTGGCGTGCATTAGACTCACTAAAGACTTACCAGATTCACTAAGAAGTTGATTTAGATGTTCCATGTCAATGTGGCCATCAGGAAGAACCTTCACCATTTTAAGTTCAACTTTACCTTGATGTGCCAATTCTTCTACGGTGTGCAGTACAGCATGGTGTTCAATGGGCGATGAAATGATGGTATCAATTCCTAAGTTAGCAACTGAGCCACGTATGGCTAGGTTATCAGCTTCGGTGCCGCCAGAAGTAAAAAAAATTTCAGACGGTTTGCAATTCAACAATGAAGCGACTTTACCCCGACTTTCTTCCACGAGTGTTTTTACTTTTCTACCATGTCCGTGGGTAGAACTTGGGTTTCCGTAATGATTTTTCATTACTTCTACCATAGAATCTACTACTACCGGATCAATAGGAGTGGTTGCGGCGTTATCGAGGTAAATACGGGGTGATTCGTTCATTCTTTGATAATGGGTTAAATTTGGTTGTTGGTATCTAGGTATCCCAAGAATTTGTAACACAATTTTGCCATAGTAAATTCTGTAATGAGGTCAATTTCACGAGGAGCAATTTCAACAATATCAAAACCTACTATTTTTTTGCGTTCGCATAGGCGCTTAAGAAGTTTATTTCCTTGTTTCCATGTCAATCCGCCGGGTTCAGCAGTACCTACTGCGGGAGCTACTGACGGATCAAATCCATCAGCATCAATGGTAACATAAACATGATCGCCAAGTTTATCAATGCAAGCATCAATCCATTGGTCTTGATCATCAAGCATGTGTGCATACCAAGTATGAATGTTATCAGAAGACTTTATCAGGTTGCTTTCTTCTATACATTGAGCGCGAATACCCACTTGTACTAAATTGACGTTCATATCATGAATGCGGGCCATCACACTAGCATGTGAATAAGGATTTCCTTGATAGGCTTCGCGCAAATCTGAATGGGCATCAATTTGAATAACCGAAAGGTTTGGGTATTTTTTGAGGTGCGAGCGCACAAAGCCGTTAGTTACAGTGTGTTCGGCGCCAAGAGAAACTACAAATTTATTTAGATTGAGAAGCTCATCGGTTTGATTTTCGATGATTTTCATGGCATCTTCATCAACGCTATTTCCAAAATCTATAGGTTCAAGTGTGGCGCAGCCAATATTTCTATACGTTTCACGGTCTAATTCTTCATCGTAAAATTCCACAAAGTGGCTGGCATTAATGATGGCTTCAGGACCTAAGTTTGAACCTGAAATATAACTAGAGGTATGTTCGTAAGGAACAAGTTGTATGGCTATTTTGGAATTTTCTAGTTGCGTTAGAGCTTCTTCCGAGGGAGAGAGAAACGCTTTTTCTGGGGACAGTAATTTCATGAATTTGTTTATTTCACTCGTTCCATGTATGATCCGTTGCGGGTATCAATTCTGATTTTTTCCCCGGTATCCACAAACAAAGGAACCATCACTGTAGCACCGCCTTCCACTGTGGCTTGTTTAAGAGTATTGGTTGCGGTATCGCCTTTAACACCAGGTTCGGTGTAGGTGATTTCCAAAATTGCATAGTTTGGGGGTTCAGCAGAAATTGGAGTTTCGCTTTCGAAAGCGATCATCACGGTATCTCCCTCTTTCATGAATTTTGCTCCCTCGCCAAACAGGTGTTTTGCCACTGGAATTTGGTCATAGGTTTCATTATTCATGCAAACATAGGCATCGCCCTCTTCATATAAATACTGCAATTCATGGGTTTCAACACGCACTATTTCAACAGATTCACCACTTCTGAAGCGGTTTTCTGCTAATTTGCCGTCTTTAACACGACGCATTTTAGCTTGATAGAATGCGCGCAAGTTACCCGGAGTACGGTGTTGCCATTCAATGATTTGAACTAATTCTCCGTTATAGCGAATAAAATTCCCAACAGAAATATCTTGAGTCGTTGCCATATTCTGCAAAATTAATCAAAACTCTTGATATCCTCTGAATTTTGGTTAATCAACCATCCCAAAGTCAGCATGATTGGGTTAGTAGATTGTGGTGCAAAATCAGGAAGGGTTTGTTTCACTGGGATGTTTCCTTGGAAACGACCATAAAAGTTTTGTCTAATCCACTCCAGTTGAATGAAGATGGTTTGAACATTGCCGCCAGTAGTTGTTACTCTTTCGCGGTAGGTTAAATCTGGTCCAAATTGTTGGTATTGATATCCAAGCATAGGCAAGAATATAATTTTTTTAGAGCTGAAGGCTTTTCCAATTCCTGAACGAATTATTTGATTGTCTCCTTGTTGGTATTTCAGTTCATTTTCAAAATTATAAAAGGCTGAAAGTTGCATGTTCCAATTCCATCCGTTTTTGAAAATACCATAAAGTACTTGACCGCCTATTCCATAAGAGCCATTTCCGGGTTGTAAATTCATGGGTAGCATTCGTTTATACCCATCTCTCAATTGGTAATGTCCGTTGGGTATTTTCACATTTAACGAGGTTAAACCCAGTTGTTTGGTTTTCTTTATGGCGAATTTTCGGCTGTCAATTAGTGTGTAATTTACTGCCACACTTAAATCAGATAAACCCGAATAGGTATTGGTTTTATTTTCATTGTCTTCGTTGTGTCTACTTATCTGTTGGATGCCTTGACGGTAATTGATCTGTAATTTTTGATTGATTTGTTGGTTAAAAACAATGCCTGTTTGAAGGATTCTGTCAGAAACGTTGAATTTAGTGCCATTGGAATATCCGGTTTGGGTATTGAAACCGAGCGAGTTTCCCCAAACACCCAAAAAATGAGAAGGAATGGTTTGTAAATATCCCATAGAAAAAGAAGCATCTCGAAGTCCGCTGCCACATATATCACAGGCATTTAATGTCGCTGTTATAGCTGTGAAAAAAATGATAATTATTGATTTATGGATTGAAGGGATGAATTTCTGCATGGTTTAAATTGGAAATAAATTTATGGTCAGTTAGAGAATTTAAAAAAGCTCTCAGGGCTTCTAGGTCATGATTTTCAAGTTGAAATTTTGTTTGATAGGCTTTCAATACTTGATCTAAATTAGAAAAGGATCCATCATGCATGTAAGGATAGGTTAAAGCAACATTTCTTAAACTAGGGACTTTAAAGTGAAAGGTATCTTTCAGTGTTTGTGTAATTCTAAATCTTCCCAAGTCTTTTGATTTTACTGTCAAACCGTTGTATTCCATTTGGTTGTTTGTTAGTAGGGGTTCAGAGTGACATTTAACGCAATGATTTTTAAAGACTTGGTAGCCTTTGGATTCAATTTGATTGAAATTTGTTTTTCCACGTCGAACATCATCATATTTACTTTGATCTGAGACCAACGTTAGCATAAATTGAGAAAGAGCAAAGAGCACGGTTTTCTCGTTTATGATGGTGTCACCGTATGCTTTTTTGAATAAATTAAGATACTGTTTGTTCTCTCTTATTCTTTCTATAGCTTCTCCCAGAGGAAGATCCATTTCGTTTACATCGGTAATGGGGGCAATGGGCATTACATCAAGATGGGTTATGCCTCCGTCCCACATAAAATGCGTATTCCAAGCCAAATTTTGAAGTGCCGGACTATTTCTCATACCTATGCGATTATGTACGCCAAAACTCTTAGGTAGATTATGATCTGCAAATCCATGTACTTGGGCATGACAACTGCCGCATGAAATGGTTCTGGTAGACGATAGATTGGGGTCGTAAAAGAGGACTCTTCCGAGATGTATTTTTTGTGGAGTTAGTTGATTTTCTAAATTTTTATATTGTATTGACGGGAAATCAGCGGGAAATTTAAATTCTGAATCAGTAGCGTTTTTTTGACAACTAGTTTCAATTAACGGCAGAATAAAAACCAAAAGTAATATTCTGCCGTTAGTTAACCCTTTTAACGATAGGGCATTCATTATTTATTGATGAATATGGTCAAAAAGTATTCCGTCACGAAAGTTCGCAGACATTGAAACAGATAAATCACTGATGCTATGCACTACGCTTACATCGGCTAGTTTTACAGGCCCATGCCACAATCTGGCAACATTGGTTTTGATGTGTAAAACGGGAGCTGCATCTGGCTTTATAGAAACACTGTTTCCTCCAAGAATCATGTTTTTCTTTTGAATTGCACTGTAGGGTGGAATGTATCCTCCTAAATGAAAAAGAAAGGTATTGTTTTTAGCTTGCGGGGATGTTCCCTCAACTCGAATAAAAATGTATCCAGTTGACCAACTCCAAAACATTCCGTTTGATGGATTTAATGCTCCTTGTTGTAAACCACTGTTGTTGGCAGCGCTATCTACACCTACTAAAAAATTTACTGCGGTATATTCACCCATTGGGATATTTTTTAGTTCAATTTTATTGTCGGTTTCGCTCACTAAAAAGTAGGAATTTGGTACTTTGTAGGAAGAGCCGTCGGCCTTAATTAACTCAAAGTTTGATAAATAATATTTAATGAGACTGAAGGTCATGGTATCGCCCGACATAGGATGTACAATTGGGGTGTTCATGAGGAATGGTTTTTGATCCATTCCCCAAACATGATCAATTTCAATGGTTAGGTTTCCTACTTTAGGAGAATTATTGGGTTTTTCTTCTTCTGTACATGAAGAAAATAACAATGGTAAAGCGATAATGGTCAAGGCTGCCCAAAGGGTAGCACGAGACAACCAAATAATGGTGTTTTTCATGATTTAATGTTTTAGATTGCAATTAAATGACCCGTCAATTGCGCGGGGATCCGAAATCAAGAAAAACACTTAGGTGGGGGTGGGTCTATATTGCTTAGTAGACTGGTTTTGAAGTAAACATTTTTTGAAGTGAACAACCTCACAGAAAAAAAATCTGATGGAATTTGTTTTTTGTATTGTTTTTCGCAAAAAACTTCGGGAAATACAATGGTAGGTTGTACTTCAGATTCTGTGCCTTCTGATGTTTTTGAGACGTTTAGTTTAGTATTTATGTGGCAAGATCCTTGGCAACAGTTTTTTACGGCGTATCTCTGCACGCAACTGGTTTTAATGATTTCATCTTTATTGAATTCAAAGTGAATGATATGAAAAAGTTGTATCAAACTTTGGAAAAACAAAGCGAATAATAGCATTGAGGCAAACCATTTGTTCGAATACGAAGATGATTTTTTGAACCTCATGAAGCAAAATTAATTATTTCAATCCACAAATAAAATGACAAAAATCACATTAATACGAAAGTTTAAGTCCGTACTTTCTCATGGCAACATCAATGAGATATTGTCTTCTGCGAGCAAGTGGGTGGTTTTTGCCGCAAGTTCTTGGACAGGGAAGCATGGAAATAATGGCAATGCTTTGTTTTCTACTCAGCTCGGTGCCGCTTTTATTGTAATAGTAATGGGCCGCTTCATCAATTCCAAAGGCACCTCGACCCATCTCAATGACGTTTAAATAAACTTCCAAAATTCTTTTTTTGCCCCAGATTAATTCTATCCAAAGCGTGTAATATGCTTCAATGGCTTTTCTCAGGTAACTGCGTCCCTCCCAACAAAAGACATTTTTTGCGGTTTGCTGAGAAATGGTGCTGCCACCCCTGATGCGTTTGCCTTGAGCATTGTGTTTGACTGCGTTGGAAATAGCCTTGAAGTCAAAGCCGCTGTGATCAAAAAACAGCTGATCTTCACCTGCCAAAGCAGCTAATTCGAAGTGATCAGGAATTTGCTCTATGTCCAGCCATTCTCCATCATAGGTATGCAGGTCACTTTGAGACCACTGAATCAATGTAAACGGTGGATTGATCCATTTATACAGAATTACAGGCAATAAACTGATGAGCCAAAGTGTAATTAAGAATTTAAAAATGCGTTTGATCATAGGGATTTAAAAACCATTTACTCCGTTCACAGTGGTGTATTTCAGAACCAATTTTTTGTCTGGATAAATGCGTTTAAAAGCACTTTGCACAGCGATGGTTGTTTCATGGAATCCACAAAGAATCAATTTTAATTTACCTTCATAGGTATTGATGTCTCCCACGGCATAAATTCCTGGAATGTTCGTGGAATAATCAATAGTGTTCACTGCAATGGCGTTTTTGTCTATGTTTAATTTCCAGTCTGCAATGGGACCCAATTTGGGTGATAGTCCAAACAAAGGCAAGAAGTAATCTGTGTCAATCCAAAGGGTGTCGGGTTGATCTTTGATGGTCAAACCTACAGAAGTTAAATTGCCGTTTTCGTCTGGTTTTAACGAAGTAACTTCAGCGAAGGTTTTAAGCGTGAGCTCCCCTTTTTCGCTGGAATCAATGACTTTTTGAACGGAATCGAGGTGGCCTCTAAATTCTCCGCTTCGATGAACAATAGTTACAGATTTTGCTACGTCTTTCAGGAAAATGGTCCAATCTAAGGCACTGTCACCACCACCAGCAATCACGATGTTTTTATTTCTGTATTTTTCAGGGTCGCGAACCATGTAATCAACGCCCTTGTTTTCGAGTTCGTTGATGTTTGAAATGGGCGGTTTACGCGGTTCAAAAACTCCTAAGCCACCGGCAATAAATATGTTTGGTGCTTTGTGCTGCTTTCCAGAATCAGTGGTCACAATGAAATTTAAATCATCGTGTTTTTCTATCGATACTGCTTTTTCGCCTAAGGTGTAGGTAGGCTTAAAGGGTTCAATTTGTTTGATTAGATTATCAATCAAGTCACCGGCTAACACTTCAGGGAAGCCAGGGATGTCGTAGATGGGTTTCTTGGGATAAATTTCCGATAATTGTCCGCCGGGTTGAGGGAGCACGTCAATGATGTGGCAACGAAGTTTTAGAAGTCCCGCTTCGAAAACGGTGAAAAGGCCAACTGGTCCGGCACCAATAATGAGGATATCGGTTTCAATCATGGTGCAAAATTAGATAATGATACCGGCTCAAACTACGATTTTATTACAATTGTCAGAAGCAATATTTAATCGTTGACAAGAATCAAGCCCATTGGAGTCAACTTGTAGGTGTATTTTCCCAATTCAATAATATCTCCTAGTTTAATGCGTTTTAGGTTTCTGATTTCACCGTCTGACCTCAAAATTGAGCCGCCGGTTTTTAGGGCCAAATTCCAATAATCAAGGGGAACGTTTCCATTCACATCGCCGCACAGTAAGATACTCACTGGTTTTTTTAGATATTGAATGAGGGAATAATCTTTGATGGGGGCTTTAGCATCTGCAATCATGAGCACAGTGTCAACATTTTCCCATTTTTTGAGTGAAACAAGAACAGCTTCTATGTTGTTTTCGGGGATATCTCCGCCGTTGCCGTTTTTCATGGCTAAAGTCACGGTTTTATAAATGCTGTCGAAATGATTATTTTTGCAAGTATAAATACCCCCAGATGATCCTATTCTTTTGATCATTTGTGGCGCACCATCACCGTCATTGAAGAAGGAAAAGTTCGATTTTTGCCTTAAGTCTTGATTCTGTCTGATAAAAGCTAAAACCTGTGCGTTAAACGGCGCCATGGATCCAGTTACATCAGCTACAACAAGCCATTTGCCAGTATATTTTTTGTTTGAAAGTGCATCGTATTCATGGGTGTTTCTGAGGAGACTTCCGTTGTACATTCCCACTTTTTTCTTGTATCCTTTGATGGTTTTTCTTGGAACGCTATCAATCACCATGCGAGTTTCAGGCTCTCTGAACCAAATAGACCTACTTTCATAGCGAATGCCTTCTTTCATTTTTGCATAGCTACGCGGAAGATATCTACCCGTTTCTACGTAACGCTTTCGTTTTTTATAGAGAATCTGATCAGGAACTGAAATGATTGTATCCTTAAAATCCATCAAAATTCTATACAATAGGTTGATTTCTTTGCTTACATCTTCAGTTTTGGGTGGCTCACGTAAAAAAATCACAAATCCGTGGTACATACTGCGTGCATCCTTTTCGGTTTTGGCTTTTTTCTGTTCAAAAACTCTCCAAACAATGGAGTCGCTGTCAAACAATTGAGGAGCTACTTTATACAAATTATCAAAGCGCTTTTTATTTAAACTGCTCTGATCGAAGGTATCCACCACTCGAAAACGGGTATAGACCAAATGCACACTCATAACGGCCTTGCCTTTTGGTACGGTGAATTTGATGTTGGGATCTAAAAAGTGGGAGGACGAAAAGTACATGGGCAGGAAGATTACGTTGTCTTCCTTTTCAGTAGGGTGCTCTTGAATGACAATGGGTTTTATTCTACTTAATTTCTCTGTACTGATCTTTTGTGCCCAAATTGAGGGGCTCATCAAAAGGGCAAGAGCAAAGAAAAATCGAGAGAGCATAAAGCGAAGTTAATAAACGAATATTAAATTAAAATATATCAAACAGTTGATTTACTCCTAAAAGGCCTTTTTCGGAGATGAAGCCTTCGCCATATTTAGCAGAAATGGGCCTTCCAAACTCACGGGCACGACCTTCAATAAAATTCCAAAACTCTTCACTGCTGATGGGTGTTTCGGGTTCATTGCTGTTGGGGTCATAAAATTGACTCTTGAAGGCTTTGATACAATTTGCTTTTTGATTGAATTCATCAGAAATGTCAACCACAAAATCAGGTTGAAGATGTCTATCTTGGATATAAAAGAATACGGATTTTGGTCTGTGTGGATTTTGCACTTCACCGTTATCGCCAATGGTTTGGATCTTATTCAAACCGGCCAAAAAACTAGCTCTTTTTACCAATTCTGAACCTCTACCATGGTCAGGGTGTCTGTCTGAAGGGGTATTGGCTAATATTATTTCGGGTTTATGGGTTCTGATAATTTGAATGATTTTAAGCAAACTTTCTTCGTTGGTTTCAAAAAAACCATCTTGAAAAGTGAGCGCCTTGCGAAACGAGGCCCCCATGATTTTTGCGCTATTTTGGCCTTCTATATCGCGAATTTCGGCGGTGCCTCGACTGCCTAATTCGCCGCGTGTTAGATCGATTAACCCAACAGTTTTGCCACTTTTGATGCTTTTAATCAATGTGCCACTGCACGATAATTCAACATCGTCTGGGTGAGCACCGAAGGCTAGAATATCAACGTTCATTAGTAGTGTATGCTTGTAGGGGGGGTGTGAACGAGATTTTCAAGGGTAGAACCCACTGCTTTGAGTGTGTTTTTGTCGATGTTTTCAATGTTGTCATTGAGGGTATGCCAGGTTTCAGGAAAACCGCGTTGAGAATTGTAGTCAATGATGTCTATCATTGGGATATTGGTGCCTTGATGAACATAAAAATGATCATCAATGATTGCACCCGTAGTTTGTGTTAGGAAGTAGTTTGAGTGACCCAGTTCCTGAGCGATGGTCCAAATGTGTGAGAGCGCAAAATTACCCCATTCGTTGCTGTTGCCTTCCCACAGGAATTGAGCATTTTTACCACCTACCATGTCAAGGAGGACGCCAAAATTGGCGGTATAGTTGGGTTTGTGAAGATTTTTTGCCCAATATTGACTACCTAAGCAGAAGGAGTTTTCAACTTCCGATTTGCCCCAATCTTCCGCGTCGAAGAAAATGATATCTATTCCAATGGAACTATCTGCGGGTTGTTTTTTGAGGATTCTGGCTAATTCAAGGAGAACTCCAACGCCGCTGGCACCGTCGTTTGCTCCATAAATGGGTTGGGTTTGATTGTTGGGGTCTTGATCTGCAAAAGGGCGAGTATCCCAATGTGCTGCAAATAAAATGCGTTTTTTTGCTTCTGGATTTATGCTGCCTATGACGTTGTAAACCGGTATTTTTTTACCGTCGAAGGTGGTTGTGCTGCCTTTTTGGATTTGCGCTGTGGTTCCGTGACGCTGCAGTTCACTGAATAACCAGTTGGCGCAATTTAAATGTTCGGGAGTACCTGGAATTCTATAACCAAATGAAACCTGCTTCTGAAGGTATGAATAGGCAGAGTCTTCGCTGAAATTTGATTTTACTTCCGCAAGAAGTTTTGGAGTTTCAATAGGTTCGACAGATTTAGGGTTGTTGGTGCAGGCGGTGAAGGTGAGCGCTAAGGGCATCCCCCAAAAAAACAATGTCCGAGCAAACATGCTACAAAATTAACCAATTAAGAACGGAGTTTCTGTGAAATTCGTTGATTCTGTGGAATATATTCGATGGGAATGCATAATTTCGAATGATTCCTATGACAGTAACGATGAAGAGCATGACCGGTTTCGGTAGGGCGCAATTTGAAAATGAGGCGGTTAAGATCACATGTGAGATTAAATCATTGAATGGCAAATACTTGGAGGCGGATATTCGGTTGCCCAGAGTTTTTGCTGACTTGGATGCGCCAATGCGGCGGATGTTATCAGAGCTTTTAGAAAGGGGAACTTTGTCCGTTACCTACCAAATAAAGTGGTTGAAACCGTCTAGCGAAAACCAAGAAATAGTGATCAATTTTGATGCGGCTCAAAATTATTTGACCGCACTTAAAAGTTTATCGAACGAGTTGGGTGTTGAATTGCACGATCCAATGCGGGAAATATTGAAGTTGCCTGATTTGATTGGAATGGGCGAGAGAGAAATATCCTCAGAAACCAAACAGCACATTATTGATGTTACCAAGATGGCCGCTCTAGAGTTGGACAAGTTTAGACAGACCGAAGGACAAGCCACGGCCAAAAAATTGACGGAGTTTTTGAATTCCATCGAATCTGATCTTTTTGTGGTTGAGGGATATGAAGGCGACAGAAGAGAAGCAATCAGAGAACGAGTTTATGGGAATGTTTTGGAACACATTTCCCAAGATGCCATTGATCAGAATAGGTTGGAGCAAGAAGTTCTCATTTATTTAGACAAATACGACATTGCCGAAGAGAAGCAGCGACTGGGACAGCACATTGATTTTTTCAGACAGTCGTTGAAATCGGAACCCAAAGGGAGGAAATTGAATTTTATATCCCAAGAAATGGGCCGGGAAATGAATACCATGGGCGTAAAAAGTAATTTCTTTCCTATGCAGCAAGCGGTTGTAGGAATGAAAGAAAAATTAGAACAGATTAAGGAACAAGTTTTAAATATTGTTTGATGAAAATAAGAATGTTGCTTTTGGCTCTTTTGGGGATGTGGACATCGTTGAGGGCTCAAAAAATAGAGCAAGTGATTGTGAGACCCAATTGCACAGATTGCTCACCCAAGGCCAACGTCTCGGCTGTGTTGAATGAACTTTGGAAAGATAGTACATCGCAAACGCCAGTTGTTGTATACACTCGGTTGGATGTATTGACTGCATTTTGGGCTAATTCGGTGATTCAAAAAAACGATTCGGATGAAGTATTGTATGTGCAAATCAATAAACAGCTGTTGTTTTTTGATCCCGAGAATACGGAATTATGGGATTGGATGAAGGAATTGTATCGGGTAAAAAGAGAGATGAAAGGCGGCAACAGAAAGATCATTTTATTGCCGGATGATTCGCAAGAAAGAAGCACTAAAACAGCCAGAGAAGAGATCAGATTGCTGCATGCGGCCTTGTCAGGAGCTGACACTATGTTATTGGGTGTGCAGGCATTGCGCTCTGAAATCAAGCATTTGGATTTGACTTATGACAAAAATGGCTTAGATGAAGAAGCAAGTGAGGTAGATGAGCCATACAGTGACTTAAGCGTATCATTTGATCAAATTAATACACTTAGACATTTGGCTGTAGATTCGTCAGATTGGATGCCCGAATTGAGGCGGCTTCAACCTGTTTATGCATCTATTTTATATCGTGACCTATTGAATCATATTGGGAGATTGGGAGAAGATGAAGAAAAATTCAATTCGAGTATTTTAAGGTTTTATGAAGCAAAAAAGCGCATCGTTTCTGATATGCTTTCATGGAATAGGAAAGGGTATCACATTATTCTGATTAGTTCAAATACGGATTACTTCGATACGTTCTCGCCTCAAAAACCCGGTTTTGAGGTACTTTCTTATCAAAAGATTTTCAAGATTTTTCATCCAGCGGAACCTGTTTTGTCAAAAAGGGAAGTTTTAATTGATTCTGGTTCTTGGATTGAGAATTGGACCATCGATACCGCCGTTGCTGTTGATTATGCGTACGAAGAGGAAGAGTACGACGAGTCAAACTCAAGCGCTAATAAAACTGAATTTAGTGGCATGGGTATTGGCGGAAGTTTGTTTTCTATGAGGCCTTTGTGGGGACAAACATTGACTACTTTGAATGATGCAGGAATTGATCAGGGCCGTTGGCTACCGAACTTTGGTTTGGAATATTGGTTTTCTCCCAACAAGATGAGTACCGTTGATTTTGGATTTCAAATGAATAACGCTAGCACCACTCAAATCAAGTTCTTAGAATCCAATGAAAATGTGAGCAGTTGGGTTGGTCAAGTTGGATTTACGATTGGAACAAATCGTGAAAAGCCTTTTCAAATAGGAATGTATCAAGGTTCTTCTTTTGGAAATGTTACAGTGGCCCAAAAGTCTCTGAATAAACCTGCTGGACTAATTTATGCTTTCAATAAAGTAGATAAAATAACCAATCCGTTCACGACCTACCAATTGGCTGTAGATGCGAGCGTTCAAATATGGAGGATTTATATTAGAGGTTTAGGAGGGTATCAATTTGACTTTTCAGACACTCGGTTTAAGTCGGGAAAGGAATGGGTAAATGCTCCAGAGACGTTGAATCAGCGAGGTTGGTTCTACCGGGTTTCGGCCGGAATTGTTTTGATGAAAGGAGGAAGCTCAAAATGAGAAATCAATTAATTTCAAAGTTGGCTTTATTGGCTTTTAGTTTCGGTGGATGTTTATTCGGGTTCCTAGAATTGGAGGCGCAGGTTCTTCCCCCGAAAAAAACCTTGGAAATGAAAACATCTTCGTTTTCAACGGGCGATGGATGGGTGATGCTTTATGAGAAGGCCCGCGAAAGCAGGGTGGTTATGAGTGGAGAGAACCATTCGGAAGTGGAAGCCAACGCATTGATGGAATATTCATTCATGAGGGCTTTGTACGAAAATTGCGGTTATAGAGATTATATCATCGAATTAAGTCCTGCAAGGGCTTATTATTTGCAGAAATACATCACCGAAGACGATGGTTATGCTTTGCAAGCTTTGCAGGGAATTTCTTCGCCGGCTTACATGAAGTTGTTCTACTCACTGCATGATTGGAATATGAAATTGCCGGTGGAAGACCGAATTCGAATTCACGGAATAGATGTGGAGCGTTTTAAAGATCTGTCTGCTTTAAGAATGAGTGATTTTTTGCAAAAAATGGAACAAAAACGTGGTTTACCGTTGGTTTTGGCAGCTAAAGTTTATGCATTTAGGAATATCGTGACTCGAAATTTTACCAATAGTCTGCAAGAATATCAAAAAGAGGTTTTGGTAGATACCATCGTAACGATTGAAAAAGATGAGGAGTCGGGCGGGTTTTCATATACGAGCGATGATTTTACTTCTTTAATTACTGATGATTCTTTATTCAGCAACTCGAGTGTTTACAAAGAATGGTTAAAAGAAGATTACTCAGAATTTTTAATCATCAAAGAAGGAATTGACGAAGTTTTTAAATGGAATGATTTGCGCAGAACGGCTCATCAACCTCATTGGCGTGAGAGTAAAATGTACTCGCGAATGAAAAACTTGTTGGATAAATATCCTGAATCTAAGTTCTTCGGCCAATTTGGTCGTTGTCATATTTCGAATGTTCCGAGTGATGTGGATTGCGGCTGGTATAATTTTAACAGCGTGATGAATAGATTGAAATCTCAAGATTCCACGTTGAAAACCGTGAGCATGGGAATTTTTTACTGGGATAGAAGCGAGCAACTTTACGGTGCAACAGCTGAAGATGAAATACAGAAAATGAAATTGGCTTTTACCCCAGGAATAGTGATTTACGATCTCAATGATAAGGAAAGCCAGCTCAATTCTTTAAAATCAAAATATGATTTTGCTGTGGTGAATTTTGAGCGAAATTCCAAACTTCAAAAAGACTTGAATGAGGAATTAGAATCTGCGAATGAAGTAGAAAGAGCCACACAATCTGAGTGGGGCATTCATTTGGGCCTTACAGGATGGGGAGTTTTGAATATGCAGCTAGATCAGGTTTCAAACTGGTTCACTAATGAGGGTCGCAAGTTTAACGTGCAACCTAGGCAATTTTTCTACCACGAAATCATGGCTACGAATGGATTTTGGAAGTTTGGCCTTGCCGGTAATTACACCTTGACTGAACAAGGTAAAAACGGCAGGTTGAATCAAAGCAGTGATTCTTCCGCCAATTTTTATTACAACAATTGGAATCTTTTGTTGCAAGGCGGATTTGAGAAAAAGTTTGGCCGATTTTCTTTTGATTTGGTCGGATTTTCAGGTTATAATGAAAATCGCCTTAAAATGGAGTCACAATCCAAAAGTATTTTATTGTTAAACAATGAATTGAAAGATGTAATAGTTCTTGATCCAGGTTTTTTGGTTGGGGGTGCTGTTGGGTTCAATTTTTATATTGATAATATGACTAGTTTGGGAATTAGGGCTCAGTATCAAAGTGATTTATCGCCTACCAATTGGTACTATCAAGGAACTAAAATTCCGTTTGATCAAACCAAAACCGCCAACAGATGGAATGCATGGGGAGTTTCGGTCAACTACGTTCAGCATATTTTTAACTAATTTTGCAATATGAAGCAGTCTATCCCAAATCTCATTACCTTAGGCAATTTGGCCTGCGGATTGTTGGCTATCACTTTTGTTATGCAGAATCAGCCATTGATTGCTTTTGCATTGATGGTTTTAGCTTCTATTTTGGATTTTTTTGATGGAATGGCAGCCCGCGCCTTAGGCGTAGACGGTGAATTGGGAAAACAATTGGATAGTTTAGCCGATGTGGTATCTTTTGGGGTAGTACCAGGATTGATTTGGAGACACTTCATGATGATGCGCGGTGCTTGTCCGCCAACGGGTTTTTGCATCAATTCTTATGTTTGGATGTTAATTCCGCTAGCCGCTGCTTATCGTTTGGCTGTATTTAACGTAAGTGAAAATCAAAAAACGAACTTCATGGGAATTCCCACCCCTTTGACCGGGTTGGTTTTGGGCTCTTGGGCCATGTTTAACGATGTTTCAGGTCTAGCTGAATTTCGTTTCGGCTTCATTGAGTTGGAATGGTTGAATCAATTTTATGTATGGTTGTATATGCCGTTGATTGCGGGTTACATGATGGTGAGTGATTACCCAATGTTGTCGTTGAAATTCAATAAAACAGACGGATTGAATCTTTTCAGATACCTAGTCTTGGCTTTTGCGGTGGTCTTCTTAATTGTTTTTGGAAATTACGGCTTTGCCTTGTTCTATTTCGCCTACATCGGAGTGTCCTTTCTAGGTTTTAAATTACGTCCAACAGAATAAAAATAATGATAAAAGTAGGAATAATCATGGGCTCTGACAGTGACCTTCCGGTCATGAAAGAAGCCACCACTATTTTAAATCAATTGGGAGTGGAGACCGAAACCACCATTGTTTCGGCGCACAGAACTCCTGAACGCTTATTTGAATACGCTGAACATGCAGCTGATCGCGGAATTTGTGTGATTATTGCTGGTGCCGGCGGAGCAGCGCATCTACCTGGTATGGTAGCTTCTATGACTCATTTGCCCGTAATTGGTGTACCGGTTCAATCAAAAACCATGAGCGGCATTGATAGTTTATACTCCATTGTTCAGATGCCTCCTGGAGTGCCTGTAGCAACCGTGGCTATCAATGGGGCAAAAAATGCAGGTATCTTGGCAGCTCAAATCTTGGGCATTTACGATGAGGAAATCTCAGATAAAGTAATTGCTTTCAAAAAAGAAATGGAGTCAGAGGTACTTGAAAAAGCAAAGCGACTAGAGGATTTGGGTCCTGAAAAGTACTTAAATCCAAATTCATGATCATTGTAGGCGATGCCATTTTATCGGAAGATATTTTTGATAAGCGGTTTGTTTGTCAGTTAGATCATTGTAAAGGTGCATGTTGCATTGAAGGTGATGCTGGAGCACCCTTATTGCACGCTGAATTGGAGATCATTGAGAATGTGTTGCCTACGGTGAAGAAATACATGCGTTCTGACGCCTTAGAATATTTGGCCGAAAAAGGTTTTCACACTCGAGATCCTGACGGTGAATTGGTAACCGAGTGTCAAAAATCAGGTGAATGCGTATTTGTGCAGTACGATGGGAGTGGCATTGCAAAATGCAGCTTTGAGATGGCCTATGAAGCTGGTGAAACGGAATTCAAGAAGCCTATAAGTTGTCATTTGTACCCCATTCGAGCGAAGCGCTACGGAAATTACACCGCACTCAACTATCACAAGTGGGATATTTGCAATCCGGCATGCAAGGCAGGTTCAGAGATGAATGTGCGCGTATTTGAGTTTTTAAAGGAACCCTTGATTCGAAAAATGGGTGCTGAATGGTACAAGGAATTGGAAGAGGTGAGTAAGGCTTGGGAGGAATCTAAAGGGGAGGATTCTGAGAATTAACTTGCCAGTATTTAACTAACCAAACTAGCTAAAAGGCCAATAAACATGGCATATTTGAGCCAATTTGAAATATGGCTGTAGTGTTTTTTCTCTGAGGACATGTAAATCTTCCAAAGCAGATAAAGGTGTAAAGGCGCAAGAATTGTGCTTGTAAATATCCAATATTCTATTTCGTTTCCCGTTAGGCCAATTAAAACGAGTAATGCCAAACTACACGCAATGAAAAGACTTGAGAGAATCTTGGTTTTTACGCGGCCGCTGCTGATGGCAAAAGTTTCATATCCTTGTTCCTTGTCACCATCATAATCTTCCAAATCTTTGATGAGTTCACGTGCAAAAGTGATAAAAAACGCAATACTTGAAAACTCTGCGAAATAGGCTTTATTGACTAGGTACACGCCTCTAGATGCAATATAAACCACCATTCCGGCCATCAAAGAGACTAAAAGGTTTCCCATCAAGAATTCTGCTTTGAAATCGCTGGAATAAAAATAAAGAAGTACGGCTATAACGGTTGATAATATGCCCATGCCAAGGCCTGTGATGAAGCCCAAAGAGATTCCAGTTAAAGTTAATGCTATGTAATAGATTCTCATTGACTTTACTGAAGTGCTTTCAACGGCGATGCGTTTGCCAGGTCGATTTATTTTGTCTGTTTCGATATCAAAGATATCGTTGATCACATATCCGCCTGCGGCAACAAAAACACAGGCCAAAGTAGCCGTGATACTTTCTGGAAATCGAAGATTGGAAAAATCAAACAAACTCAGTCCGGCATTGACACGAGATGCCGATAAATAGAAAAGCCACTGAGTGAGTATAGTCAGTAGGAGGTTTATGGGGCGAATGATTCTCAGATAATGAATCATTTGCGCAATTTAGCGTTTATAAAACTTCATTTTATAATCAGCGCGAGTAATTCCGCGGGTGATACCATCCATTTTTCGTTTAAGCATGGATCTTTTTAGTGGGCTGATGCGATCGGTGAATAGAATACCTTCAATGTGGTCGTATTCATGCTGGATGATTCTCGCTGCCATTCCATCGAACGATTTAGTGTGTTCTTGGAAATTGGCATCCCAATAATGAATGTTGAGTTCACCTTTGCGCTTAACGTTTGCGCGGACGTCTGGAATGCTTAAGCAACCTTCTTCAAATTCCCATTCGGTGCCAAATTCTTCCAAAATGGTGGGATTGATGAATACTTCCTTAAATCCTTCGGGATGAATGTCTTCAATTTCTGAGCCGTCAACAATGAATAGTCTGATTGATTTTCCGATTTGTGGAGCCGCTAATCCGATGCCGTTTGAATCATACATGGTATCAAACATATCAGATATAAGTTTGGTTAATTCAGGGTCATTAAAATCAATTTCTTCGGCCTTTTTTCTCAAAACAGGTTGTCCGTAGGCATAAATTGGAAGTATCATGATATTCTTTGGAGGTGTGTTTGTAAAATGATGGTTGCCGAAACGGTATCAATTAAGCCTTTATCTTTTCGGTCTTTTTTAGATTTCCCCATGGCGATGATTTGATTTTGAGCTTCGTGACTGCTAAAACGTTCATCGATGGTTTCAATTTTCAGTTGCGGATAGTTTTCTTTGAGCCATTGCAAGAAATCGCGCACGGATTGCGTAGAATGGGTGTCTTCACCCGTGAGTCTGATGGGCATACCAACCACTACACAATCAACCGGTTCATATTGTAGATAATCTTTGAACCAAACAGGAAAATCAGCTGTTCTAATGGTTGTGAGGGGTTGAGCAAAAAGATTGAGGGGATCAGTTACAGCGATTCCCGTTCTTTTTAACCCGAAGTCTATTCCCATCGTTCTTGGCACTATGCAAAGATAGGTTCAAATTGTGGTTAAACGAAAAGAGGCCGCCCTTTTGAGGCAGCCTCTTTGAAATGTTCGATTTAAGATGATTACATCATGCCGCCCATTCCGCCCATACCGTCCATTCCACCGTGTGAATGTCCTTTTTCTTCTTCAGGGATTTCGCTCAACACACATTCTGTGGTCAAGATCATTCCACCAATAGAAGCAGCGTTTTCAAGAGCTACACGAGATACTTTCTTAGGGTCAATTACACCAGCAGCGATTAAGTTTTCATAAACATCTGTGCGTGCATTGTAACCAAAGTCGTCTTTGCCTTCCAATACTTTCTGAACTACGATGCTGCCTTCACCACCTGCATTGGCAATGATTTGGCGCAATGGCTCTTCCAAAGCACGACGAACAATTTGAATACCTGTAGTTTCGTCTTCGTTGACGCCAGTTAAGCCATCAAGAGCCGAAATTGCTCTGATGAAGCTCACTCCACCACCTGGTACGATACCTTCTTCAACCGCAGCGCGAGTAGCGTGTAAAGCATCGTCAACGCGGTCTTTCTTTTCTTTCATTTCTACTTCAGTTGCAGCACCAATGTAAAGAACTGCTACACCGCCTGACAACTTAGCCAAACGCTCTTGCAATTTCTCACGGTCGTAATCACTGGTAGTATTTTCAATTTGAACCTTGATTTGGTTGATGCGCGCTTGAATGGCATCTTTTTGTCCAGCACCATTTACAATAGTAGTATTGTCTTTATCAATGGTGATCTTTTCAGCTGTACCTAGATCAGCCATAGTTGCATCGTCTAACTTGCGGCCTTGCTCTTCAGAAATTACAGTACCACCGGTTAATACAGCGATGTCTTGTAGCATTTCTTTTCTGCGATCACCAAAACCTGGAGCTTTTACAGCAGCAATTTTGAGAGATCCACGAATTTTATTTACTACCAAAGTAGCCAAAGCTTCACCTTCAATGTCTTCAGCGATGATCAACAATGGGCGACCAGTTTGTACTACTTTTTCCAATACAGGAAGTAAGTCTTTCATGGTGCTTACTTTCTTATCGTAAATCAAGATGAATGCGTTTTCAAGTTCAGCTTCCATCTTTTCAGTATTAGTGGTGAAGTAAGCGCTCAAATATCCGCGGTCAAATTGCATACCTTCAACAACTTCAACTGTAGTTTCAAGACCCTTTGCCTCTTCAACAGTGATAACACCGTCTTTACCCACTTTTTTCATGGCTTCAGCAATCAATGATCCGATACTTGGATCGTTGTTGGCAGAAATAGACGCCACTTGCTCAATTTTGGTATTGTCATCACCTACTGGGTGAGCCAATTGATTTAATCTTTCAACAGCTGCTTTGGTTGCTTTTTCGATACCGCGCTTCAAGTCCATAGGATTTGCACCTGCAGCTACGTTTTTCAAACCAGCAGTAACAATTGCTTGTGCCAAAACAGTTGCAGTAGTAGTACCATCACCTGCGATATCAGCAGTTTTGCTGGCTACTTCCTTCAACATTTGAGCACCCATGTTCTCAACTGGGTCTTTCAATTCGATTTCTTTAGCAACACTCACACCGTCTTTGGTTACTTGTGGAGCACCGAATTTTTTATCGATAACCACATTACGACCTTTTGGTCCTAAAGTAACTTTAACTGCATTCGCCAATGCATCCACACCGCGCTTTAAACCGTCGCGAGCGGTAAGATTGAAATCTATTTTCTTTGCCATAATTCTTTACTTTTAATGATTAGATGATTGCCAAAATGTCTGTTTCTCTCATGATGAGGTAATCTTTACCTTCTAAGCTGATATCTGTACCCGCATACTTGCCGTACAAAACGGTATCTCCAACTTTTACAGTTAGGGGTTCATCGGGCTTTCCTGTTCCTACAGCAATTACTTTACCTCTTTGTGGCTTTTCTTTTGCAGTGTCTGGAATAATGATACCTGACGCAGTGGTTTGCTCAGCGGCAACCGGTTCTATCAGAACGCGATCTGCCAAAGGTTTAATGTTAACTGACATATTGATTTTTTCGTATTGTTTCTGCTGCAGTTTTAACGAAATCTGTGCCAATTGAAAAAATCGGAAATTATAGCAGTTTGAGTTGTCAGTTTGTCAGTATATGGGCAGTAATTTCATTTTTTACCTGACTGATTGCCGTTATATTGCCATTGAAATACTCATTGACTTGACCCCGTAATTCATGGAAATCACTTCTCGCCATAACAGATATCAATTTTTCAGTAAGTTCAGAGATTGAACCTCCCTGTAATGCGACTCCTTGATACACTGATTGTTGTGCCTCTGGGAATTTTTCGGTTTTAGGTCCAAAAAGCACAAAACAACCCGCCGCCTGTGCCTCAATGATGTTGTGAAGTCCGCCGCCAAATGCTCCCCCTACCAAGGCCAAATCACACCAATGATATACTCTGGAGAGCCATCCCATGGAATCTAAAATGCCGATTTCTATTTTTTCTTTTCTGGGGACATTAACCGCCGAAGGTTCTGTGATTTCTGAAAATCTAAAAACGTGGTTGTCAGAATTTGAAAGAGTTTTTTGAATTTTTTGGATGCGTGTTTCGCTTAAGTCGTGGGGTGCAACAATGTATCTAAATGATTTGGAAAATTCTAATTTTAAGAGAGTTTCCCGAAGTACTTCCACTTCTTCATCCCAACAAGATCCGAGAATAATTACATCTGAATTTTGGCAGAAATCTATTATAGCCTGTGGAATTTCACTGGCAGAATCACGAAGTTGTGCAGCTCTTAAATAGCGTGCATCGCCTATGGTTTCTATATTTATGTTCAGCGAGAGCCATTCATTAAGCAGTTGCGAGGTTTGCAAATTTTGGGCGTAGAATTTCTTGCAATTTTTGAGTTCTGAGCGCCATTCACGTCCCCAGAAAGAACCTAAAAAATGGTTTCTTCTGAGAAGGATATTCCAATAAAAGAAGGGGATGTTATTCTGATTTAATGCCCGAAGGTGATTGATCCAGAATTCGTATTTCACAAAAATGACTGCCTTTGGATTCAAGTGAAGTAACCATTGAGCTACTTTCTTTGGGCTATCGTTTTGGATGTAATACTTGCTGCAGTTCAGCGGCATTTTGGCATTTTCATACCCCGAAGGAGAGAAAAAGGTGATGCAGCAGTGGTACTCTGGGTTTAAGGTTTCAATCAAGGGCAAAGCCATTTCAAACTCACCCAAAGAAGCCGCGTGAAACCAAATTTTAGGAAGAGGAGAATCTAGATTTTGGATGTTGATTAAGCTCGTTTTTCGCCCTATGATCATTCTAGAAACCTTGGCATTTGGGAAAACCCAAGATGTAAGGTTCAGTGCAGCATCTATAGTTTGAGCGAGGATATTGTAAATCCACCGAATCATTTAATCAATGTAATATTCTTCTGAAGCCGAAGTTTGTCCGAGCTTAATGGGAATGATGACCCCAATAAATGCACCAATTCCTAAATCAAAGTAACCTTGATTTTGTGGACTTCGGGTGGTGAAATCATATTCGCGTTGGTGTTTGGTGAATCCCTGAAGGAATTCAAATCCTGCAGAAAGTGAAACCGATGAATTATCCAAATATTGAAATCTAATTTGCTCAAATAATTGTGTGCCAGTGGTGAGCCGGTCATAGCCGCCCAAATATTCATCTTCCAACTGAGGAACCATGTCCAAGTCGAAATTGAATTTGGTATAATGCCTGGTATATCCAAGTCCGCCGCCCAATTGCATGGACCAACGGGCTTCTTTTTTGGTATTGCGGTTTAATGGAATGATTTTTAAGGCGTAAGCTCTTGAAGACCAACCTCGCATGTAATATCTAACTACGGCTGGATAACCATTATTGTCGCGAAGTGCACCATCTTCATCGGTCATGTCTGGAAACATACCGGCTGAGTTTACTTGTGAGCCGAGATAGAAGCTAAAATCGGTGCCTAGGGTGTATTTATTTTTGTGGTAATATTCCAGTCTGAGCGGCAAAGCGGTGTACGCAGGATATCTATCGGCCCAATCACCGGCATTCACGCTATAGGTTGCTGCGACATGCATGAGGATCCAGCTTTTTTCTTCATTTTTCTTTCTAGTAGAATCAGAAATCGAACCCATTTGGGCCTTCAAGTTTATGAAGCTCGACAAAAGCAGAATAAGGACCCACTTATTTCTCATGAAAGGCGAAGTTAATCAATAATTGCTTTTACCACTTGCAGAAATTCTTCGGGGTTGTCAGCATGCACCCAATGTCCTGCTTTGCTGATGGTGTGATAATTGGAATGTGGAAAATGTTGTTCAATGTAGGGTTTGTCAGATTCTTTTAGGTATCCACTTTTTTCACCCAAAATGAAGTGGGTCTCACCGTTGAAGACATTCTGAAAATTCAATCCGCCAATGATGTCGTAATAATGATTTTCAATGGCATTGATGTTTATTTTAAGTTGATATCCCCCAGATGGATTGACTTCGAGGTTTTTCAACAAGAATTGCCTAACACCCAAGATAGGGGCATAGGGCAGGAACGCATCATCCGCCTCTTTACGGGATTGAATTTTGCTAAAATCGATGCTTTTAAAAGCCTGAATGTACTCAAGATGTCCTGCGTGATAAGCTTTTGGTGCAATATCAACGGGTATCAATTTAATTACTTTCTGGGGATGTTGATCTGCAAAAAGCATGGCGGTTTTTCCACCCATTGAATGAGCTAGAATATAGGCATTTTCAATGTTAAGTTCTTCCATGAGGTGAAGCAAATCATTTGACATAGCCTGATAAGAACAATCTTTATCATGAAATGACTTACCGTGATTTCGAGCATCGTAGGTAACTACTTTATGAGTTTCTGATAATGCTTTCGCCGCCAAGTGCCAATTATCAAGCATTCCAAAAACACCATGCAAAATGATGATGGTTTTGGAATGCTCTTCTCCGTATATTTTATAATTTAGTCTTTGGGACATGGTCTTTAGTCTTTGGTACATGTACCAGGTACCTGGTCTATGGTCTATGGTACCTGGTCTATGGTCTATGGTACCTGGTCTATGGTACTTGGTACTTGGACTTTAGTCGATAGTCCGTAGTCTGTTGGCTAGTGACTAGGGGCTGGTGACTGGTGACTGGTGACGAGGGACTGGTGACTTGAGACGAGGGACGAGTGACTAGGGTCTAGTGACAGCATTTTGCATGAAACCCTAAGCCCGGTACCCAACACCCGATACCCGATACCCGGTACCCGATACCCGATACCCGATACCCGATACCCGGTACCCGGTACCCGATACCCGGTACCCGGTACCCGGTACCCGATACCCGATACCCGATACCCGGTACCTATTAAAGTACCTCGTTTACAGGGGTGTAGGGTAGGTTAAATGCTTCGCTAACACCTTCGTAAACTACTTTTCCTTCGACTACGTTTAGCCCGAGGCGAAGGTCAGCGTTGTCAGAGCAAGCTTGCTTCCAACCTTTATTGGCTAGTTGAACGGCATAGGGAAGGGTTGCGTTGGTTAATGCAAGTGTTGATGTATAAGGAACTGCACCTGGCATGTTTGCTACGCAATAGTGTACTACTCCGTCAACTACGTAAGTTGGTTCAGCGTGAGTGGTTGGTTTTGAAGTTTCAAAACAGCCTCCTTGGTCAATGGCAACGTCAACAATGACAGAACCAGGACGCATGGTAGAAAGCATATCTTTGGTGATCAATTTTGGAGCTTTAGCACCTGGGATTAATACGCCACCAATTACGAGGTCTGCAGTTTTTACTGCTTCGCGAATGTTGTAATCGTTGCTGTATTGAGTTTTAACGTTTGCTGGCATGATATCGTCAAGTTGACGCAAGCGATTCAAACTAACATCCATGATGGTTACGTCAGCACCCAAGCCTGCGGCCATTTTGGCTGCTTGAGTCCCTACGATTCCGCCACCTAGAACTACTACGTTTGCAGGTTTAACACCTGGTACGCCTCCTAAAAGGATTCCGCGGCCGCCCATGGGTTTTTCAAGGTATTTAGCACCTTCTTGGATACTCATACGACCAGCAACTTCGCTCATAGGGATGAGCAGTGGCAAAGATCTGTTAACTTCAACGGTTTCATAAGCTAAGCAAATGGCTCCACTTTTGATCATAGCATGGGTCAAAGGCTCGTAAGAAGCGAAATGGAAATAAGTGAACAATAATTGTCCAGCACGAATCAAAGAATATTCTTGTTCAATGGGTTCCTTAACCTTTACAATCATTTCGGCGATGCCGTAGACTTCCTCAATGGTTGGGAGTAGATTAGCACCGGCTTTGGTGTATTCCTCGTCAGAGAAACCACTGCCTAGACCGGCGGTTGATTGAACATAAACTTTATGTCCATGTTTTACAAATTCACTTACTCCAGCAGGAGTTACTGCAACGCGGTTTTCGTTGTTCTTGATTTCTTTAGGTACCCCGATTATCATGGTTTTGAAAAATTGGGGCAAAGATACGTGGTTTAGGGCATGCTTTGCAACTCTGTAAGTATGCGATTCGCAATATCTTCGGTCTTAACAAAGAGAGGTTTGTTTTTTGGCGGTTCAGATTTTTTATACCACTTTCTGAATGTGTTTTCAAAATCTAGATTCAGTGTATTCACAACTTCAACGTCATACTCTTTGAGGGCTTCGGCGTTGCACCATTGTTCATACTGTTTGGGGATGGGAATAACCAGTAAAGGTTTCCCCAGAAACAAAGCCTCGGCAGTAGTTTGAAAGCCGGCAGCCGTAATAACACCTTTGGAGTGTATGAGGTCGTGGTCAAATTTCGATCCCTCAATAGGGTGCCATTGTATGTTGAAATCAATTTCAATTTTCTGAACTTCAGGGTGAAAAATATGAAATTCAACCCCTCTGATAGCGTAAAAGTAGCGGTTTATTTCTCGTTTAGAAATGTGGGGAAGGTAAACGGTAATGTGCTCACCCGCAGTGGGCTCAGCATCCCAAAAGTGTTGTTTGATGGTTGGCGGAAGAATCCATTTTTCGTAGTTTTTGTAGTGATAGCCAATGTTAAACTTGGAATAGCAATAGTTTTTCAGCACCCATTCTGAGGCTAGGTGTTTTTTCGGAGGACGTGGAATCAATTTGGATGCGAAACTGGCCTGATTTCCGATGTGGAGGAAGGGTTTCCGCCTAATTTTACAGGCAAGACTTCCAATGAATTCATAATCAATGATGACGTGATCATAATTTTGAACGGGTAAGTTTAGCGCATCTCTAAAAAGCCGGAAAGGGTTTAATTGTTTGATGATTTTCCACCAATTTAAATTTCCCTCGGGGCGATAAAACAATGAAAGTCCAGCACTTCGATATTTGATGGGTAAATCAGGTCTCAAAGATGAATTTGCACCGCTAAGAAAAACATCAACTTCCGCGTATTTATATAGGTGAGGAAGTAACTCAATTGCACGCGAGATGTGACCGTTTCCTGTAGCTTGGATGCAGTATAAGATTTTCATTTGGCTTAATTAAAGAGCACTTTGAATCCAAAATGCAACCTGTTCGGTTAGAACATCAGGTACTTTTGGTGTTTGATAAGCTTCTATGGTGCTTTGGCTTTTTTGGGATGCATTTTGCTGATGGTAATAAATTTCCCATTGGCCTTTTTGGTATTCCAATGACGTTAGATTTTCTAACCAATCGCCGCTATTAAGGTAAGTCGTTGATTTGCCGTTTTTTGTGATGACTCTTTTTTGAGGCTGGTGGATGTGTCCACATATCACATAGTCAAATTGATTTTCAATGGCTAACTCAGCTGCAGTTACTTCGAAGTCCCCAATCCATTTTACAGCCTGTTTGACACTGTTCTTGATTTTTTTGGAGAAGCTTCGTTTCTCATAGCCAAGTGCAGTAAGTAGTTTGTTGGTTACATGATTCAACCATATCAGCAAATCATAGCCTTGTCCGCCGAGTTTGGCAATGATTTTGGCACTGCCTCGTGTGGTGGCATCAAAGATATCGCCGTGAAAGATCCATGTTTTTTTACCATCAAGCTCTAGAACGAGTTTATCGTCAAGCGTAAGATTTCCTAGTTTGGTGCCTGAGTATTTTCTGAGGGCTTCGTCATGGTTTCCGGTAATGTAGTAAACATGGGTTCCCAATTCCATCAATTTGAATACTTCTCGAATTACCTGTATATGCGCTGCGGGAAAGTATTTTTTTCTGAATTGCCAAATGTCAATGATGTCGCCATTGAGAACGAGAATCTTGGGTTGTATAGATTTTAGATAGTCTACAATTTCGAGCGCGTGGCACCCGAATGTTCCGAGGTGAAGATCGCTTAAAACGCAAACTTCCAAAGTTCTTCTTTGAGGGCTTTGCATGCTCCTCGAAGAAAGTACTTTGATTAGAATTGGGTATTAATGGAGTTTGAAATGTATGCTAATGTGTTATTAATCAATTATTAATAGTTAATAAATAATTGATTTAATAGTCATAATTATTTTATACCTTCTTGGTGAATCATCACTGAAATGGTCTTGTAAAGGAAGTAGGGCTTGCTGACAAAAATGTAACCATTTAGGTTGTTGACGGTTCCCCATGAATTTTTGACCAAATAATATTCCATTCCTGTGCTTTTTTCTTTGTAAAGTCCTACAATGTGCATTCCGTGGTCGTCTGTGGTTTGTTGAAGATCAAATGCTTCTTGTCGTGACTCTTGGGTAATCGACTTTTGCTCGCAAGGGATGGTAAAGGCATTCCCTTTTCTTTCTGCGCCCGCATTGTTGAATTGCTTGTTGTCTTGTCCTTCTTTTTTGATGAGTGAATCATGCATTGGAATAAGTGCAATGCCATCTCTAAAGCTAAAGCCTTTTTCGCTTACATCTGCTGCCCATGCTACAGAAATTCCTTTTTTTAAGGCTTTATCTACGGCTTGGGTCATCTCGTTTAAGGGTAGGTTTTCTGCCATTTGCATGGACCAGTTATCGGGGACTTCAATAGCAAAAGATTGATAGAAAGGATGATGAGTAAAGCTGGTGTAGATTTTATATTGATTTTGATCTAATTCTAAAGATTCTGCAAATGTTTTGGGATTGTAGTTTTTGCCGCGGTAGGTAAATTCTGTGGGGATTTTACCGAGGTAAGCATCTAAAATTCCATTGATGGCGCCAATCCACTCGGTACCAATTTTACCCGATGGTTGTTTTAACACGGTTTCAACCACCGATTTTAAAACGGCTACCAGCTCGGAGTGGTCGTGGCGGATTTTGCCGTTTAACAATCCGGTATAAATTTCTTCAGGAACAATGCCGTATTTGGAAATGATGTAATTGATGTCGTGTCCCTCTCCGCCCTCGTCAAACTGGTGTTTTCCGTTCATTCTTACATAGGTAATGGCTTTTTCAACGTAGGCACAGCGAGCAATGTACATTTCGCTCAGGTCGTGATTTCCTTTGTTTTTGCGGATGAGATCAGATTCAATCAGTGAAAGTGTGGAGTAGCTCCAACAGGTGGCAGTTTTGCACTGATCTTTCACTTTGGTATTTTCGACATGAGAGATTTTTTCAAATGAATACAAGCTGCCCTCTTTGTTGGTGCTGAATTGAGCGTAGGTTGGACCGAAAAAACATCCCCCGAAAAAAAGAGAAATAGAGGTAAAATTAAACCACTTCATGGGTCTAATTTAAGCCAATACTTTAGATTTTGATTTAAAAGGTTCGCGAACGGTGTATGATTTTGAGTTACGGAAGTACTTTAGGTAGATTCTGAAGAGGGAAAGAAGGAATTTAGAACGGGTGAAAACCACAAAAGAATTTTCCACTGGTTTAGCACCCAAACAGCTTTTTATTTCAGTGCCCGTGCGGCCAAAGTTGATGCTATTTGCTCGGTTATCTATTCCAAATTCAACCAAATCAAAGAGCATTCTTTGGTAAAGTTTTAAGTCTTCGTTTACGCCTTTTTTCATGCCTAAATGCATGGCAAAAAGGTTGTTTTCATCTGTGATGCACGAAGTAAAACCCACCAATGAACCCTCGTGGTAGTAGCCAAAAACATGGAAATTCTGGCCTAAACTTTTGGAATAGCAATGCAACAGGTCAGCCAGATTTTTTCCAATAGCAATGGTTTTATCTTGGAGCGATTGGTAAAGGAGAGCAGAGCAAGGGGCAATCCATTCATTTGAAGGCAAGTCGGATAATTTTGTTTTGGTTAATTCGCTGCTTACAGTCAGAACTTTTTGAGCGCGAACCCTATATTTTGAACTCATCTCAGAGAGATATTCTTTGGTGTTGGACCAAAGGGGGTTGAATTGTAATACCATGAAGGGTTCAGCTTGAACGGTAACAGAATCGGGAAATTGTTCCGAACCTAAGATATTCACTGAAATGATGGGACATTTATTTTGGGCGGTATCAAATTGATTTATTCCAATATTTGAAACTAGTTCAGGAAAGATTAGTCCAGGAGCGCTTGCATTTCCAACTGTTTGAATCACTCCTTTGCGGGAAAAGGCGTTAAAGATGGCGATGAGAATTTTGTTGACGTATTTACCTGTAGGGTGGTTGAGCTCCATGACGCTCATGGGATATTGATGCTCACCCACTTGCACTTTTCCGGCTTGGTTTGAGAGCCCTGGAAAAAGTTTGTTTTGGAGATTTTCTGACAGTTGAACAGCGTTTTTCAAGGGCGCGAAGTTGCAATTAATTTTTGTCATCTTAATGCGAAAATCGTTCGGTTTGATATTTTCATCGTTAATTTTCAGCAATTCAATGGATGGATTTTTTTTACTGCCCCCATCGGTTAACTTTGTGATTTAACAAAAATTCATCTAATGAGAATACTAGCTGTTATATTTTTAGGATTTTGCACGTCGCTGAGCGCACAAACCGTAGCGAAGGATTATCCTTTAAAACAAAGACTATCAATTTACAAGGAAATTAAACTTGAAACCGATACAAATTTATTGTCTGATGCAGAGAAAAAGTGTCTCGTGCATTTGATGAAAGCGGCTCAGAAGGCCGACGAAGTTTTCTGGAAGCAATCTTACATGGAGAAATCTAAGGCTTTGGCTGGAATCAAAGATCCAGATTTGAAAAAATTCATGGAGATTAATTACGGACCTTGGGACCGACTCAATGATGATGCTCCATTTTTAAAAGGTGCAGGGGTGAAGCCTGTAGGTGTGAATTTTTATCCTGAAGGATTTGATGTTTCCCAAGTAGATGAAGGGGTGAAATTTAGAGTGTTGTCGCCCTACACGGTAGTGAGAAATGCTAGAACCATGCAGGAAATGCAGGAATTGATGAAAAAAGATCCTCAGAACATGCCGCCTCCAATGGAGAAGTTTCCATTAAAAAATGGAAAGGAAGTGGAAATAGCAGATTTCAGTATAGAATATCAAAAAGAGTGTATCTCTATCATGGAGGAATTGGAAAAAGCAGCCGCTGCAATAGAAAAAGAAGATTCTGCCTTTGCCGTTTATTTAAAAGGTAGGGCTCAAGCCGTTATGACCAATGACTACATCAGATCAGATGCTGAGTGGTTGGCATTGAAATCACATTTGGATGTTGTAATAGGCCCGATTGAAAATTACGAAGATAAATTGGCGGGTGCAAAGACATCATTTGAGGCTTATGTTTTGGTTAGAGATCGCGAATGGGGTGCAAAATTGGACAGACTTATTGGTTATTTGCCGGAACTTCAAGCGGGTTTGCCTGTAGATGCACCTTATAAACCGTTGTTGGGAGATGAATCTGATTCATCTGTTATTCTTTTGGAGAATGGGGATATTATTATGAATCGAGGCCCCAAAGTCATTGAAGTTCCTGGTTATCCTCCACTTGAAAAACCATCGAAACCATTGAGTTCATTGGCGGTATTTGATGTGGTCTATTACGGTGGAGATTGCAACGCAGGTAGCAAGACTATAGCAGTTAATTTGCCCAATGACGAGGTTTTACAACAGTACTTTGGCACTCGCAGATCTCAGTTAAAAAATACCATGAAGGCCAAATTTGAGGAAATTGTGGTTCCTATTTCAGAGAAATTGATAGTAGCAAATCAACGCAAGAACATCAAGTTTGATGCTTTCTTCAACAATGTGATGTTCCATGAGGTGGCACACGGTTTGGGTGTAAAGAACTTGGTAAATCAACCGGATAAAACCGTAAGAGAAGCCTTAGGAGCTACTTATTCAGCCATTGAGGAGTGTAAAGCAGATGTATTGGGACTTTACATGGTTACCAAACTTTATGAAAAAGGCGAATTGCCCGGAAAATTGGATGATTACTATGTGACCTTTGTTGCATCCGTATTCAGATCGGTAAGGTTCGGCGCTTCCAGTGCACACGGGAAAGCCAACATGATTACGTTTAATACGTTGATGAAAAATGGTTGCGTGAAAAAGTCGAACAAGGGTTATGAAGTAGATGTAAATGCAATGAAACTAGCCATTGAAAAATTGGCTTCTGAGTTGTTGCAGTTACAGGGCAATGGAGATCTTGCCGGCGTACAAAAAATGTTGGCCGACAGAGGAACTGTTCCTGCAGATTTGAAAACAGATTTGCAAGTTTTAAGTACTGCAAATATTCCTGTAGATTTGATTTTTGATCAAGGAATCAACACCTTGGGTTTGCAAAGATTTGATGCGAAATAATTTATGATGAGAAAATGGATTTCCTTGAGCAGCATTGCCGCCACTATTGTGGTGCTTAGCTTTTGTTCTAATAAACCTTTTAACGGAGAGGAGCCCCTTTTGAAGAGGTTGGTTTACACTTTGAATAGTCAACATTATCAACCACGTAAAATGGATGATAAATTCTCATTGTTGATGTATCAAAATGTGCTTGACAGAGTGGATGGTGATAAACAATTTTTTACTGTTCAGGATATCAAACGATTTGAAGTATACAAAACATCTATTGACGATCAAATTTCTGCTGGAAGGTTTGATTTCTTTGATACTGTTTGGAGTGTCATGATGAAGCGATTGGATCAAATTGAACCTTGGGTGGTTGCTGATTTGGCAAAACCGTTGAATTATCAGGAGAAGATAAGTTATGAGGTAAAAGAGAAAGAAGAGAATTGGTCAAAGACCGATGCTGAATTGAAAGAAAAATGGTCAAAGTGGTCTCGTTTTCAAACCGTTGATCGGTTGTATCGCAAGATGGAAAATGATTCAGCGAAGTCATACGATACTCTTGAACTTAAATCTAGAAGTGAAACGGTAAAGTTGGTTCAAGATTGGTTCAAACGTTGGAGGAAAATGGACCGTGCAGATCAGCTATCATTTTACGGAAATACTTTAGCTGAGATTTATGACCCGCACACCAATTATTTTCCACCGGCAGATAAAGACAATTTTGATATTTCCATGACCGGAAAATTAGAAGGTATTGGAGCTACGTTGAGTGAAAGAGATGGTTACATTAAAGTTGAGCGCATTGTACCAGGATCTGCTAGTTACAAGCAAGGTGATTTAAAAGCAGGCGATTTGATTTTGAAAGTTGCTCAATCTGATGAAGAAGCAGTTGATGTTGTAGATATGAAATTGGATGACGCCATTCAATTGATCAGAGGAAAAAAAGGAACTGTGGTGAAATTGACCGTTAAAAAGCCAGACGGACAAATAAAGATTATACCCATCATTCGCGATGTGGTGGTTATTGAAGAAAGTTACGCTCGCAGTTTTGTATTTGAGTACCAATCTAAGAAGTTTGGAATGATTCAATTGCCTAGTTTTTACGCTGATTTTGCTGCCCGCGGAAGAGGCAGGAATTGTGCTGGAGATGTTCACAATGAGATTGAAAAATTGAAAAAGTTGAATGTTGATGGTATAGTTTTAGATCTCAGGAATAACGGAGGTGGAAGTTTGGCTGATGCAATTGAAATGAGTGGATTGTTTGTCAAAAACGGTCCGGTTGTTCAAGTGAAAGATCCTCAGGGAAGAATTCAACAAGCAGAAGATCCAGATCCTAATCAGCAATATAAAGGTCCTTTGGTGGTGTTAACGAATACTTACAGTGCATCGGCATCAGAAATTTTAGCGGCGGCTCTTCAGGATTATAAAAGAGCCGTAATCATTGGAAGTAAGAGTACTTTTGGGAAAGGTACTGTTCAAACAATGGTGCCATTACGAGGCGAGAAAACTGAGGTTTTCCCGCGTGGATTTGGGGAAGTTAAAGTAACCATCCAAAAGTTTTATAGAATCAATGGAGGTACAACCCAGTTGCATGGTGTAATACCTGATGTCATTGTTCCTGATCCTTACGATTTAGTAGAAAGAGGAGAAAAAGAATTGGATTTCCATTTGGATTTTGATCAAATTCCTGCAGCGAAATACGACAATTACGAAACTCAAAGGTATAAGTTAGCTGCGGCAGTGGGCAAGCAATTAGTTTCCAAAGAGCCTTATTTTAAAGCAGTTGAAAAGCGTTCCAAAGAAATTGGAGAATCAAGAAAATCAACTACATACAAGTTAGATTTGGCATCTTACAAGGAACAACAGGAGTTGCTGAAAAAACAAGATAAGGCATTCCGTGACAATAAGTATGTGGGTAAGAGTGATACATTATACGCGTTGCCAGTAGATTTGTCTGAAGTTTCTGGTGACTCAACAAAAACTACTCAAAGAACAGCTTGGTTCAAAGGATATAAATCTGATGCAACATTAGATGTTGCTGCTGAAGTTCTCTATCAATGGTGTACTTACGGAGAAAAACCTGTAGTAAAGAAGGCTGGTTCAAAGGCTAATCCTTCCAAAGGGAAGTAAATAAAACCGATATCAATACCAATACCAGAACGTCTAAAGATAAGACTAGTAAGGTATCGGTGTTGAATGAGCTCACCAATATAGGATTGAAGGCTTTTGTCGAAGCTTTAATTCCAACCAATAAAAAGGGAAGCACAATAGGCAAACTTAAAACTGGAGCTAAAAATCCAGCTCCTTCTGCTTTGGTTGCTACGGCACCTATGAAGGTGAAAACAGATGAAATTCCCCCGGTAACTAAAAGCAACAATGTAGTATATGGTAGAATGTGTTCCACGGGAATTCCCATGAAAAACGCAAACATCAGCATGTTTACCGCAGTGAGGAAAATCATGTTTAACCACCCGTATATGATTTTAGACCAGAGCATTTCTAAAGGTGATGAGAGCTGATTTAGATAGAGCCAGCGGCCTTTGGAAATGAGGGTAAAATTCTTGGATACGGCATTTATGCTTCCTAATATAAGGGTGATCCAAAAAAGGGTATTCCAAGTGGAAGCGTTTATCTTGGGTTGACTGAGCATGCTCAACAATGCCGTGACAAACAATTGAAGTATTGCGGAGGCAATGACTCCGGGTTTTTTCGCATCAAGCTTCAGCTCAAATCGAATAAGCGAATATACCTTGGCAATACTCTTCATCTTAATTACCTTCGCGAAGGTAAATCTATATTTTATGATTTCTAAAGTTCTTATAGCGAATCGCGGCGAAATTGCTCTCAGAGTGATGCGTACCTGCAAGGAAATGGGTATTAAAACGGTGGCTGTTTACAGTGAGGCAGATCAATTAGCAAGGCACGTACGCTTTGCTGATGAAGCTTATTGCATTGGCGCCGGACCTAGCAGCGAAAGCTATTTGAAAATGGAAACCATCATTGATCTTTGCAAATCTACGGGTGCTCAAGCAGTACATCCAGGTTATGGGTTTTTATCTGAGAATGCAGTTTTTGCTCGACGATTAAAAGAAGAGGGTCTCATCTTAATTGGGCCCACAGCCGAAGCGATGGAAATGATGGGCAGCAAAATTGCCTCTAAGCAAGCCGTTGAAAAGTACGGGGTTCCTTTGGTTCCGGGGATTAATGAAGCCATTAAAGATGTAGATGCTGCTTTAGAAGTGGCTAAGAGTATAGGTTTCCCTGTCTTAATAAAAGCTTCTGCCGGTGGTGGTGGAAAGGGAATGAGGGCTGTATATGAAGAAAACGAGTTTCTTTCATCTCTGGTGACCGCCCAAAATGAAGCCAGAAATGCCTTCGGTGATGACAGTGTATTTATAGAAAAATATGTGGGCAATCCAAGGCACATTGAATTTCAAATTTTAGCAGATAACCATGGGAATGTGGTGCATTTATTTGAAAGAGAATGCAGCATCCAAAGAAGACATCAAAAGTTGGTAGAAGAGGCACCTAGCGCCGTTTTAACTCCTGAGATGCGCCACAGAATGGGCGAGGCTGCAGTGAATGTGGCAAAAGCGTGTAATTATTCAGGAGCTGGTACCGTTGAGTTTTTGTTGGGAGATGGCGAGGATTTCTATTTCCTTGAAATGAATACCCGATTGCAAGTGGAACACCCTGTAACTGAAATGATTACAGGTCTTGATTTGGTTCAATTGCAAATTTTAGTGGCACAAGGAGAGAAACTCCCTTTTAAACAAGAGGATTTGAGCATTAACGGGCATTCTCTAGAGTTGAGAGTGTGTGCAGAAGATCCTTACCAACAGTTTCTACCCAATATTGGAACGGTAAAATCTTATGTTATCCCCGCCGGTCCTGGAATTCGCATTGATGACTGTATGGAGCCCCATTTGGAGATTCCCATTTACTATGACAACATGTTGTCTAAGTTGGTGGTTTGGGCGCCAACCCGTCAAGAAGCGATTGAGCGCATGAAGCGTGCCATTGAAGAGTACATCATTACGGGCATTCAAACAACCTTGCCATTTGGAACATTTGTTATGAATCATCCGAATTTTATTTCTGGGGATTTTAATACGCATTTCATTCAAAATTATTTTCAACCTAACGCCGAAGCTAGTTTGGTGAGTGATGAATTATTAGATTTGACTTCAGCCGCTGCCTATTTTTGGGAGAATAGAAAAGGAGTTGATATCTCAGTAGCTGAACCCACACAGGGATCTACAATTTCTAATTGGGCGCGCAATCGTAAAAAATTAAGATAATGGCTCGAATTCTTATCATCGATGATGTGTATGAATCGTTGGTAAGTGGCTTAATTGCCGCGGGACACGAAGTTTTCTATGAGCCGAGTATTCCTGTTGTACAGGTTGCTGATAGATGTATTGATTTGCGCCCTGATGGTTTGATTGTAAGAAGTAAGTTACATTTAGGTGAATCGTTTTTTAGTCGTGTTTCCAGTGTAAAATGGATTGGCAGAGCGGGAGCGGGTGTAGACAATATTGATGAAAAAGCAGCCTCTGAGAGGGGAATCAAATTGTTTCATGCAGCAGGTGCAAACGCCGATTCAGTTGCGGAACGTGTAATTGGAATGCTATTGGCCTTCAGACACAAACTATTGTTGTCGCATAGTTCAGTAGTTTCTGGTGTATGGGATAGGGAAGGGCATCGCGGATTTGAGTTAAAAGGCAAAGTAGTTGGCATTGTTGGATACGGATTTACAGGGTCAGCATTGGCTCGGAAATTGCGTGGCTTTGATGTTGAAATATTGGCTTATGATCGTTTCAAACAAGGCTTAGGAAATGAGTATGTTCGGGAGGTGAATATATCAGAATTGATTGGTCATGCAGATGTCATATCGTTACATGTGCCCTTGACTGATTTAACTCGAAATTGGGTGAACGAGGAGTTCATTGAAGGGTGCAAAGAAGGGGTGGTTTTAATCAATTCTTCAAGAGGCGAAGTGATTGATATTCAATCGATATATAGCTCTTTAGAAAGGGGTAAAATAGGAGGTCTATTGTTAGATGTATACCCCCAAGAACCTCCAATGAAGTTAGACAATGAATTGTCACAGTATTTTCAGCAACTAAGTAAAAACTGTAATGTAATGTTTTCGCCACATGTTGCTGGTTGGAGTGTAGAAAGTTATCAAAATATATCAGAGGTATTATTGTCTAAATTATTGACTGATATTTGATTGAGGTGTTTTTCCTCGATTGGTTCCATTTTGTTTTTTTTATTTACAGAAAAGTACGTCAAAATAAACTTGATAAATCCTTGATTTTTCGATAAACTTGCTGATTAAACCGTGAAAGTGTTGTAACTTTTTGAACACGAGTAATGCAAATAGTTGAATTAATTGATATGATGAAGGATAAACTACTGAAATTGTTATTGTTTTCGGTGTTGTTAATGGGTTTCACAACCGCATTCGGACAGACGAACTATGCTGACTTTCGTATTAAAACGCAAGATGGTGATGGAAAGTCGTTGAGTGGGGTAGAGGTGAAATTGTTTTTGAATGACATTGAGAAGGCATCAGACACAACAGATAGCGACGGTAATGCTATCTTCCAAACATTGAACCCTGGAACTTACAGAATTGAAGTTTTCAAGAATGGTTTTTCAAAACAAACTTACCCAGATGTTGAATTGACCGGTGGTTTAAATGAACCGCTAAAAGTATCAATGACCACTTCTATGTCGGTCGTTAATGTTGTCACGCGTTCTAAAGGAAGTGTAATAGCATTAGAGAAAAATGAATCCAATATTTCGGGTAAAAATATGATCAATAGCGGCCGAAGAGGTGTAGGAGCATTAACTGCTACCAACTCGGCTATTATAGAATCGCGTCAAGGAATTTCAGTTCGCGGTACGCGTGCCGATGGTAACGGAACATTCGTTGATGGTATGCGTGTTATTGGTGGCGGTGCAGTTCCTAACTTAGGGGTTGACCAATTGTCAGTGAGTATTGGCGGTATTCCTGCTATGTATGGTGACTTAACCGGTGGAGCGTTCTCGTATACTTCAAAAAGTGCAACTGAAAAATTCATCACCATTTTTGAGGGCATTACTTCAAGTGGATTAGACCCTTATGGATACAACACCGTGGAAGGGTTTATATCTGGTCCACTATGGGTTAAACGTAAAAAGAACCTTGCCGGCAAGACCGAATCTTTGGTTAAATTGGGCTTCACATTAAATGGAAACGTAGGTTTTTATTACGATCCAAGTCCAACAAGAACTGGCGTATATATTCTGAAGGAAGATAAATTAGCGGAGATTGAGAAAAATCCTTTGGTTTTCACGCCAAATGGGTTTGTTCATGCTGCTTCTTATTTAAAGGAGTCTGATTTTGATTTATTGGCCGCACGTCCAACTTCACAACAGTACAATGGAAACTTCATTGGTAAGTTAGAGTTTAACCCTAACAAGTACATCAACTTGACAGGTTTTGCGAGTTATTTTTATGGTGGTGGAAGAAACGCTACGAATGCTATCATGAACTACAATGAAAATGGTACCAGTGATAACCATACTTTCCGTTCATACTTGCAATTCAGACAAGAATTTAAAGTAAATAAAGAAGGTACCATTAAGAATGCGTTTTACACCATTCGTGCTGAATATCAAAATGCTTGGTCTACCAACCAACACGAGGAGCACGGTCGTAATTTCTTTGATTACGGGTACATCGGGGAATTTAAATCTTACCCCACAGAGATTTTTGCCTACTCAAACTATGATCAGCAACAGAATCCAAACAAGGAGCCACGAGTAGTTCAAGACCAATACGGCAATATAGTACAATTGAGAAATTATTGGGAGCATGTTGGTTATGCTGATACACTTTTGACTTTCCAAAGAAGTAATTTGAATCGCGTTCGAGCAAATTACACTCAAAATGTGTTTGATTTTTATCAAGATCGTGGATTTAACTTGACCAATTCTCTTCAGGTATTGATGGGTCAAGGTTTGTTGAACGGTTACCAACCTAATAATGTTTACTCACTTTGGGCTACTCCAGGAACATCTGTGGGTGGTTGGGGTAAATCGTCAACTGAGAAATATTCTTTGTTTGCTTTAGGACAAATGCAAGTGAAGCCTAAAACTGTGGGTGGACGCGAAAGAACTCCTCACGACTTACAAGCTGGATTCTATTATGAGCAAAACATCAACCGAGGATATAATTTGAATGCAAATGGACTTTGGATTTTGATGGGTCAGTTGATGAACAAACACATTACAGAGTTAGACATAACCAATCCAATTTTATCATACGATGAAAATGGTGTTTTCACAGATACTGTTCGCTACAATAGATTGGTTAATTTATCTGAGCAATCTCATTTCGACCGCTCTTTCAGAAATCGTTTGATTTCTCAAGGCGGAAGAGATGTGTATGGTAATTTAGTAAGTGAGCAAACCTTTATCAATGTTAATAGTTACAAGCCTGGTGATTTCGACTTGAGAGATTTCAATGCCAATGAATTATTGAACAACGGTAACGGATATGTAAATTATTTTGGTTACGATCACCTTGGAAACGTTGTGAGAGGTAAACCTTCAATCAACCAATTCTTGAATGATCCTGACAGAAGAACCATTGGAGCTTTCCAACCCATTTACATCGCAGCTTGGTTGCAAGACCAGTTCCAGTTTAAAGATTTGATTTTCCGTGTGGGACTTCGTATGGAGCGTTACGATGCAAATCAGATTGTTTTGAAAGATCCTTACAGTTTGTATCCTGTTCGTACCAAAGCGGAAGTTGCAGATTTGAATGGTTTGAATGTTGATCATCCGACCAATATCTCTGATGATGCTTATGTTTATGTAAACGATATGCAATCACCTACTAAAGTAATTGGATACCGTGAAGGAGATCGTTGGTACAATGCTGATGGGTCTGAATTGAAAAACCCAGAATTATTGGCGAACCAAACTTCTAATGGTCGTATCGCGCCCTACTTGGTAGACTATAATAAGCAAGAAGTTACAGATAAGACATTCGTGGATTACACTCCTGCGGTAAATCTATTGCCTCGTATTTGGTTCTCTTTCCCATTAGAACCGAAGAAGAAAACGTTCTACGTAAGTTATGACATCTTGGCTCAGCGCCCGAATGCTGGAGCTTCTTTCGTAACTATTGACGATATTTACTATTTGAGATTTAGACAAGGTTCTACCTTGGCAAACGGATCATTGAATTCTCGTTTGAAAACTGACTATGAAGTTGGATACAAGCAAATCTTTGGACGCAAAGGCGATAAGGGTCTAGAGTTGAGTGCTTCTTATTCTGAAATTAGAAATGATTTCGGTTTGTATCAAATCAACCAAGGTTACCCAGTGACTTACATTACTTACCGCAATATTGACTTTGCTACCATCACTGGTTTTAGAGGTAACTTTAGTATCAGAGATATTGGACCAATGAGTTTATCAGCTAGTTACATGTTGCAATTTGCCGATGGAACTGGATCAAACATCAGTTCTCAAGCAACTTTGATTGCTAGTAACCAACCTAACTTAAGAAACGTGATTCCTTTGGGTGAATTAGATATTCGTCATAACCTTAAAGTGAGCGCCACTTGGGAGTGGGGAGGAGGAAGAGACTTGAATAAGAAGAATTTGTATAAAGGACCTGTATTCTTTGGAAAAGAAATCTTCAAATTCACCAGTTTCAACGTAATTGGAAATACTTACAGCGGTGGGCCGTATACGCCAACCAATCGTCCAGTGCAAATTGGTGCTGTAGATCGTGCACAGATCAAAGGTGTACCGTTTGGTGCAAGATTGCCATGGCAGTATAACTTTGACATCAACATTTCTAAAGCGTTCCAGTTGAACCGCGGAGATGCGAAGAATCCTTTGAGATTTACTGCTTTCCTTTGGGTGAACAATGTGTTGAACTCTTGGAATGTTTTGGGTGTATTCCCATACACGGGTCAACCTAACGATGATGGATTCTTGACATCACCTCAAGGACAATTGTTGATCAAAACTCAAATTGATGCTCAGTCTTACACCGATTTGTATCGTTTATTGTTAAATTCTCAAACAGGAAACTGGAATGCCCCAAGAACCATTCGTTTGGGTGTTCGTTTTAGTTTGAATTAAAATTAGGAAGGGAAATTAGAAAATGAAAAAATTTGGAATTATAGCATTAGGATTTGCGATTGCTTCGCAGGTGTTTGCTAGACCCATTGAAAACTTCAATGGTCGTTCAACTCTTAAAGTTAGCAAGCGTGCTGGTTCATTGGCTAACACTTGTGAGCCCGCTTCACAGTCTGCTGACTTAGATATCAATAACGTTCGTACAAAATTGTTGAACGGCGGTGATATGTGGTGGGATATAAATAACCCAAAATACGAAGTGCCTAAAGTAAATGACCCGAATGCGGTTAGAAAACACTCTTTGTTTTCTGGTGCAATCTGGATTGGAGGTAAAGACAACGGAGGAAACTTAAAGTTGGCGGCCATGACTTACCGTCAGTTTGGAGTAGACTTTTGGCCAGGTCCATTAGATACCACTACAGCTTCTACTGATCCATTGCGATGTAAGTCTTACGATCGTATGTGGAAGGTGACTCGTGATGAGTTGGAAGATTTTGAGAATTCAAAGTACACCAACATCAGTGCGGGAATAAGAGAATGGCCCGGTGGAAGTGACCGTTCAGTAAAATTGGGAGCTGAATCTGATTATCTGGCACCTTACAAAGTGGTGAATAACGATGGAGTTTATAATCCGTTTGACGGAGAACATCCTGTATTGGATGAACGCAGACCCAATACTGAAAACGGAGTTGACAGACAACCAGATATGTTTATCTGGTGGGTTTATAACGATAAAGGTAATGTGCACAATGAATCATCAGGTCAACCCATTGGTATTGAATGTCAAACCACTGCATTTGCATTTGCTACCAATGATGAGGTTAACAATATGACTTTCTACTCAACTAAAATCATCAACCGCGGTTTCACAACGGTGAATGATTGTTACATGGGGCAATGGGTAGATGCCGACTTGGGTAACTACTCTGACGACTATGTAGGTTGTGACGTAGGAAGATCTTTGGGATATTGCTTCAATGGTGACGATGATGACGAAGGTGTGTTGGGTTATGGCTTGAATCCACCTACAGTAGGTGTAGATTATTTTGAAGGACCTACAGATACTGCAGGCAATCAGATGGGTATGAGTCACTTCATGTACTACAATAATAACTCTGACCCAGTTTCTGGAAACCCTGATAGAGGTAATCCAAATAGTTTCTATAACTTCTTAAGAGGTAAGTGGAAGCAAGGTCAAAACGTAACCTTTGGTGGTAATGGTTTTGGTGGAACCCGTCAAACTAATTATATGTTCTCTGGTGGAACAGATCCTGATTTCCCCGGTGAATGTTGGGATGAGAAGAGCGCGGGTAACCGTCCGGCTGACCGTCGTTTCTTGCAATCAACTGGTCCATTTATTTTGCGTCCAGGTCAAGTTCAAAGAATTACCGTAGGTGTTGTTTGGGCAAGAACTACCAGTGGTGGAGCAGGCGCGCCTTGTCAAGGTGCAGCTGGTTCATTGCAGTTGTTGAAGTTGGCTTCAGATAAAGCACAAACATTGTTTAACAATAATTTCAAAATTTTGGACGGTCCTAATGCTCCAGATATTGAAATCCAAGAGCTACATGAAGAGTTGGTTTTGAAATTCTTGAATACCAATTCCGATAAAGTTGAAAACTACACTGAAAAATACAAGGATGCGAATAACAAAGATTTGACCTATAAATTTGAAGGTTATTTGATTTACCAGTTGAAAGATGCAACGGTGAATACCGGTGACTTAGATAACATTGATAAGGCGCGTTTGATGTTCCAGTGTGATATGAAGAACAATCGTGGTCAAATCATTAACAAAGTGTTTGATCCTAAGTTGTCACAAATGGTTCCAGTAGAAAAAGTAGACGGTTCTGATAAAGGTGTTCAACACTCTTTCAGCATCAAAAATGATCTTTTTGCTACCAATGCGAATACTTCATTGATAGACTTTAGAAACTATTACTACATGGTATTGAGTTATGCAATTTTGGCGGATGACACTATGCAAATAGATCCAAATCAATTCCTTGCTGGTAGAAGAAATATTAAAGTATATCGCGCTACTCCGCATGCTACTGAACCTGAAAACTTTGGTACTGAGCTTCAAAGTTCTTACGGTTCAGGTCCGAGTTTGACTCGAATCAGTGGACGTGGTAACGGTGGAATGTCATTAGAATTTACTGAAGGTACAGTTGCAGACATTCTTAGAACTGGATTTGTTGCGAAGCCTAAGTATATGGGTGGTGCAGGTCCTGTGAATATTAAGGTTATCGACCCATTGAAAGTACCTAATGCCAAGTTTGAATTGGTTTTGAAAGAGCGTACGCCTTCTAACAATACTGGTTTGCGTGATTCTATGACTAGGAATACCGGTTGGTTCTTGGTGAAAAAAGATAGTATTAATGGAAATGATACCATTTTTTCAGATACAACTATTGGAATTCGCTTTGAAACCATTCAAGGACGTGCGGGTAACTACAATGCTACTAAAGAAACATTGGCTGATTGGGGATTGAGCGTTGAAATTAATCAGGTGTATAACCCTTCAGAGGATGTAACTGCTGACCCTACCAACTCCTTTATCAATTGGGATGTTAAATGGGCTGATAATGGTAAACAATGGTTAACGGCGGTTGTTGATAATGATGCATCTCAAGGGTTTAATAACTGGATAAGAGCTGGTAGCGCAGGTAGAGGTATTACTCCTTTTGACCCATATACCCATGACTTTATTGGGGTCAATGGAAATTATTTGGATCCAAGTCAAGCTTACGAGCGTATTTGGAACGGAAGAATTGCACCTTATGGATTGACAGCTAGGGCTTCTTACAGTGCGGCTACCGGACAAAATACGTATGGTTTTGCATGGAGCGGTAATACATCCTGGTTGCAGAATCCTTTACCTGAATTGAACAGCTTCCAACTGGTTATTACTCCAGATAAATCAAAATGGACTCGTGCCGTAGTAATGGAAATGGGTGATGACGAAGTAAAGAGTGGAACAGAAGGAAATATGTCTAAGTTCAATATGCGTTTCGGAACATCAAAAGATCAGAACTTCGCTGATGAAGCAGGTAGTCAAGGTTTGAGTTGGTTTCCTGGTTATGCTATCAACTTGGAAACTGGAGAGCGTTTGAACATTGGATTCGGTGAGGATAGTTATTTACCAGGTGAGAACGGTAGAGACATGATTTGGAATCCAACATCAACAGTTTATAACGACAATGGAAATTATCCTGCCATTGGAGGTAAACACTTCATTTATATTTTCGGAACCGGTAGACACGGTATCACTCGAAATGTGATTGGAGAAAGATACTATGGTCCAGAAGATACTTACTTTGATAGATTCCGTAAAGGATTGCAATCAACCACTGCTGGCGCGAGCCCCCCGAATAGTGATAAGTTTCGTTTGTTGTCTCAGGTGAATTGGGTTATTCCAACGTATTTGGCTCCTGGATTTACTATGACAGATGGTATTCCTCCAACAGAAGTTACAATCAACGTAAGAGTTTCTAAAGCTTATACTACTTTCAATACTGGTGACACTAGAAATAATGATCGCCCAATGTACGAATTTGATGGCGCTGAAATAGCACCTAAGGTTTCAGATAAGATAGGTACAAAGAACTTGGATATGGTAAACGTAGTACCTAATCCTTACAGAGGATACAGCAAATATGAGAACAGTCCAATTGATTCACGTGTAAAGATTACCAATCTTCCTCCGGAGTGTACAGTTACTATTTTTGATATGGCGGGTAATACCATTCGTAAGATTAAAAAGGCTGATGAAGCGACTTATTTGGAGTGGGATTTGAAGAATCAGAACAATGTGCCTATTGCGAGCGGTTTGTATTTGATACATGTTAAAGCCCCTCGTTTAGGTGAAAAAGTGATTCGTTGGTACGGAATCATGCACGCCATTGACTTGGATTCATATTAATAGTTTTAAGTTTAAGATTGACAAAAATGAAATTAAATAAAACACATATAAAGTCTGGTTTTTCTGCCCTTTGCTTAGGATTGATGGCTACTTCAGTTTTTGCTGGAAATCCTGAAAGACAAGGACAAGCAGGCGCGATGCAATTGACTATTAATGGTTGGGCTCGTTCAGGTGGTTTAGGTTGGTCAGGTGCAGGCGGTGTTAGAGGTTCAGAAGCGATGTTTATGAACGTTGGTGGTTTGGATCGTATGACCAACAAAACAGAATTGGTTTTCGCAAGAACAGAATGGTTAATGGGTTCTGGAATAGGAATCAATAATCTTGGTTTTGCAGTAAAAATGGGAGAAGACGGTACTGCAGGGACATTAGGTGTTCAAGTTATGCAGTTCGGTGTGCAACCCATTCAAACAACTACGGAAGACAATCCTTATGGTGGTATTGGTACTTACCGAGTGAATATGACCAATATTGGCGTTTCTTATGGTAAGAGTTTCAGTAATAGTATTTCGGCGGGTATTACAGCGCGAATGGTGACTGAAGGTATTCCAGATGCAAGTGCATCGGGTTTGGCTCTGGATGCAGGTGTTCAGTACACCACTACTTTATTTGCAAATGCTTCGAAGTTGAAAAGAAATGATTTCAAGTTTGGCGTATCTGTGAAGAATATAGGTCCAGACATGAGCTACAGCGGAGATGGATTGAGTTACAAAGCTACTTTGCAAAATGGAACGTTTGAGAAAACCTTGCAAGTAAAAACAGACGTGGTGAAGTTGCCCGCATTATTGAACATTGCTGCTTCTTATGATTTGAGATTAGATAAAGTACCAAGTTTGTATGATAATCGTTTGACTGTAGGATTTGCTTTTACAAATCACTCTTTCATTACGAACCAAACAACACTTTCTTTGGAGTATGCATACAAAGACATGATTATGTTACGCGGAGGATATTGCTATCAAGAGGGTATTTTTAATGAGGAGACCCGCCCATCGGCGTTTACTGGTCCGTTTGCTGGTTTGAGTTATGATTGGCACGGTAAAGATGGTAATGTGGTTTCTTTAGATTACAATTACCGCGCAACAAATCCATTTAATGGTGTTCATTCTTTCGGAATTCGTATTGGATTAGGATCAGAAGATTAAGATTTTTTATTATATTTGAAAATGTTGCATCAGCAGAAATTGTTGGTGCAACTTTTTTTTTCATTAACCCTATAGAACTAAAAGAATTGTCATGAGTGACGTACAATATTTTACACGTGAAGGATTAGATGCTTTAAAGGCTGAATTGAGCAATTTAAAGCACGTTGAGCGTCCAAAAATTATTCAAGCAATTGCAGAAGCAAGAGATAAAGGTGATTTATCTGAAAATGCAGAATATGATGCTGCGAAAGAAGCTCAGGGTCACTTAGAAGATAAGATTGCTCAAATGGATCATTTGCTTGCAAATGCACGAGTGATTGATAGTTCCCAATTGAACACAGATAAAGTATGCATTCTGTGTAAAGTAAAAGTGAAAAACCACAATGTGGGAAAAGAGGCTGTCTATCAACTAGTGTCAGAAACTGAAGCCAATTTAAAAGAGAATAAAATTTCCGTTAAAAGTGCTATTGGATCTGGTTTGCTGGGTAAAGCAAAAGGTGCTATTGTTGAAATTCAAGTACCAGCAGGTATTGTGAAATTAGAAGTATTAGATATCTCTATTTAAATTGGGATTATGAGCACCATCTTCTCCAAAATTGTTTCAGGTGAAATACCCTGTCATAAAATCTACGAAGATGATCATCATTTGGCCTTCTTAGATATCATGCCTTTGGTTATGGGACATGTTTTGTGCATCCCAAAAAAGGAAGTTGATTATATTTATGATTTAACGCCAACTGAACTTTCAGCCTTATGGGCTTTTACACAGCCTGTTGCACACGCTGTAAAGGAGGCTATTGCATGCAAGAGAGTGGGTATAGCCGTTATTGGTTTGGAGGTTCCACATGCACATATTCATTTGGTGCCTTTAAATCATGTGGGCGACATCAATTTTACTCAACCCAAATTAACCCCTACTCAGGAAGAATTAGCTATAATAGCTGAGGAAATAAAACGGTTTCTGTAGGTTTTTTCTAAATATATTTTTTGAAGTTTTCTCAAATTATAGGGCATAGAACTTTGAAAGATAAGTTGAGAAGCAATGTGAATGCTGGAAGAATTCCTCATGCACAATTGTTTTTGGGGAAATCAGGACACGGATCGTTGCCTTTAGCCGTAGCATACGCCCAATTTATTTCTTGTAAAAATAGGTTGGAGCATGATTCCTGTGGAGAGTGCAGTTCATGTAGAAAGTATGAAACATTGACTCATCCTGATTTGCATTTCAGTTTTCCGTTTTCCTCAGATAAAGGAAAAATTGCATCCGAGAATCTGGAAACTTGGAGGAAGTCATTTCTGTCAAATCCATATATTGATTACAATACTTGGATGAAAGATTTAGGGGCCGAGAAGAAGCAAGGAAACATACCCATTGCAGAATGCAGAGAAATTATCAAGAGCTTGTCTTTGATGGCGTTTGAATCAGAGTATAAAGTGCTGATTTTATGGCTTCCTGAGTTTTTGGGGGATGTTGGAAATACCTTGCTGAAAATCATTGAGGAACCGCCGTTAAATACGTTGTTTTTACTGGTAGCTGAGAGTTCTGAGAAGGTTTTGGGAACTATTTTATCGCGAACTCAATCGGTGAGAATTCCTCCTATTGAGATGGGAGAATTAAGAGATCACTTGGTTGCAGATTTTCAGTTAAGTGAAGATCAATCAACGCGAATCGCATTAATGGCCGATGGTGATTTTAGGGTAGCTGTAGATCTTATGCAGGGTGTTGAGAGTCCTTATTTTGAGATGTGGAGGAATTGGATGGGAATGTGTTACCGTGTAAAACCGGCTGAAGCCAATGCTTGGACCGATGAGTTGTCAACATTGGGGAAAGAAGGAATCAAAGCATTTTTAGCATACGGTTTGGCCTTAATGAGGTCTGTTTTGGTGATAGCTTATGTGCCTGAATTGAATACATGGAAGGGCAGGGAAGGAGAGTTTGTTGAGAGCTTTAAAAAATTGCAATTTTCTGTTGAGCAAATAGAAAAATTGGTTCAAGTTTTGGAGCAATGTCTATTTGAAGTTGAACGAAATGCTCATTTGAAAGCGCTTTTTACTGACGCAACATTTAAGATTGTACGAGTGATGCTCGATAAAAAAAATTAATCAATCTCAGACAACTTTGAGAAGTGAATACGCATCTTAAAGGAAATTTGAGGAAATGAACTCATCAAATGTCATTGAGTACGGAACAAGAACAAGAGTTGATCAAGAGTTGTATCGATGGATTGCCATCGGCACAAAATCAACTTTATCAATTGTTTTCATCCAAACTTTTTGCCATTTGTTGTCGGTACGCATCTTCAGATGATCAAGCGAAGGACATGTTTCAAGAATCACTCATACGCATTTTTCAAAAGTTACCTGATTTCAGGTTTGAAGGCTCATTTGAGGGCTGGATGAAGCGCATAACAGTGAATCAATGTCTTGATGCTATAAGAAAGGATAAATCTAAACTATTTGATGATTTGGAATCAAATGAATCTGTAGAGGTTCAGTTCAATACTGCAGCGGATCAATTGCAAGCCAACGACCTACTAAAACTATTGTCGAAGCTCCCACTTGGTTATAGAACGGTTTTTAACTTGTATGCAATTGAAGGATTTACTCACCAAGAAATTGCAAGTTCTTTGGGGATATCAGAGAGTACCAGTAAAACACAACTTTTTAAGGCCAGAAAATGGCTTCAACAACGATTGAAAAATGACTGAAGGTTTGGAACATATCGATGAATTATTTCGGTCAAAATTGAGTGATGCTCAAGTTTCTGCTCCATCAGGAATGATGGAGGCTGTTCAAAATCAGTTAACTACAGGTGTATCACAACAAGCAGTGGCTCAATCCACATCAACTTTTTGGGGTGGTGCATTGGGATTGAAAATTGCAGGTGTTACAGCTATAGTTGGAATTTCGGTTGGCGGTGTTTTATGGATGGGAGATGATGAACTTAAACAAGTGAAAATATCCCCCGAAAAGAAAGAAGAAATTAAAGAAATTTTGATGCCTGAAAAACTGGTAGCTCCTCAGGAGGTTTATTCAGATACTATTAGAGGTGTTATTCAAACCATTGATTACACATTTGGTGAACCTACTGTAGATGTGATGGTGGAAGATGTTGAAGAAGAATTGGCGGAAAATGATTTTTCGGCGCTAAATGTTGAGGAAAATATTCCAGTTCGGGGCATTAGTGAAAGTCGGATTAATGTCAAAAATGATCTGATGGATAAACAGAAAGAAGAAATTCAAACCTTTGGTTTGCCTGAACATTGGGGTGCGGATAATGATGTCAAACCAAATGTTTTTACGCCCAACGGAGATGGTATAAACGACTCGTTTTTTGTGGAATTAAATACTTCAGATTTTCTTGAGATAGTAGTCTTAAATCGTGCAGGAATGAAGGTGTTTGGTACCACAGATAAGAATCGAAAATGGGCTGGAGATCACTTGGGAATTCCTTGTTCGGCAGGAACTTATAAGGTGATATTGAAGACTAAAAACAAAAAGACGCAAGTGTCGGAAGGCGACCAATGGGTGTTAAATTTAATTAGATAAAATATGAAAATGAAGAAATATACTGAAACAAACGATGCTTGTGCTTTGGGTTTCCGGCGCAAATCGTTTATTTTTGACATTTTAGCAGAAAAACGTTCAATTATGAAAGGATTTTCCTCAAATCTGAAAGGCTGGCTGTCACTATTTGTAGTGACGGTTTTTTCGGCGTTTCAACTGACAGCTCAAACTTGTAACATTACTTTCGACGGTAGTTTGTGCGTAGGTGCACCCATTACTTTCGTAGGAAGTGCTCAAGGTAGCAATCACAAATGGACATTCAACGATGGAGGTACAGATTTTACCAACAACGGTCCTCAGAATGCTACGTTTGCATTTTCAAAGGCAGGCAATGCCAAAGCTACTTACATTACTACTTTGTCAAATGGACAGCAATGTACGAGCACGGTGAACTTGGTTATCAAGGATAAACCAAAGATCAAAATGAGTATTGTTACTATGGACAGTCAATGTTTTCAGAACAACTTGTTCTGTTTCATTGATAGCACCGAAACTCCAAGTGGGTCGCCTGTGATTCGCACGCAATATTTGGTTTCTGACGGACAGTTGTTTGATTATGACTTTCCACCATCAGTGTTGCCAAACAAAATTTGTTTTTCAATTAAGGACGTACGCGGAGGTCCGTTTGATTTGTTTGTTGAGGCAATAGATAAAAACGGATGTACTGATACTCAAAATTTAGTGGGTGCAGTTTTTGTACGTGAAAAGATTGGAGCTGCCTTTACAAGTAATAAGCCTATTCAGTGTGATTCAGTATTGGCGTTGGTGAAAAATGTTTCTCGTATTGGTGTTAACGCGGTTGACTCAATATGGTGGTATTGGGGAGACGGAACCGTTTGGATGGAAGCAGACCCAAATATTACTTCCAAAACATGGGGTCCAGACTTGAAAAAATGGTTTTATGGACAAGGTGTCTACAATTCTAAATTGATTATTCGTACCAAGGATGGTTGTAAAGATTCATTCTCTATGACAGCAACTGCAACTGTTTTTGCTTCTAATGTAATCATATTAGCAAGTAAAGACAGTACCTGTATTTCTGAACCAACCATTGATTTTAGAACCAATATAGTTCCATCAGGAGCGAGTGGTTTATTATGGACTTTTGGTGACCCTAATACAGGTCCTCAGAATTTTAACAACAGAACTTGGTCGCCAAGTCACGATTTCTCTGGTCTAGGTCCGTTTTTGGTTAAACTTCAATACAAGCATCCAATTTGTGGTGACCGTGAAGTTTATGATACCATTATTATATTAGGACCTAATTCAACCATTGACATTATGGGTGACCGAATTCCTGATTGGCAGGTATATCAGTGTCCGAAAGATGTTATGGATACGGTAGGATTTAGAAACTATTCTACGTTCTATCACAACGATAAAGATTATACCGATGATGATAGTACATTCTATAAGAATGGTACTACTGCATTGGGACATACTTTCCAATGGAATAACGTGACAAAGAAGCCTATTCAAATTTGGGAAGCGCCAAAGCGCAAAGAAAGAAACACCCGTGGTGACTCTACAGTATATGTACCTAGTGGTGGTGTTTCGCCTGCTGGAGGAAACGATCCATTGAAAAGGGAAAATTATTGTGTTGTTCGCTTGTGGGATTTCGGAGATAATTTTGGATCGAAATGTACCACTGACGTTGTAAAAAATAAAAACGTTACGGTAAACTGTGCATATTCACATGACTCTATTCCTTTTCACTACTATCGCTCTTGGGATTTAGTGATGCTATCAGACTTTAAGAGAAGTCCGATGGAAGATGCGATTTTCATAGATAGCAACGGATTGTGTAAGCGAGTTCCTGTTTTTGCGGACTCTATATTCTATGTTTATTTTGATTCGTTGATGGCTATCCCTCCTGTTTGGAATCCAAATTATTCATTTAATCCGGCAACGGGTGTTTGGACTGGTAGATGGGAAAAAGACTCAGCCACATATCAATCTACTGGTTCAAAAGTGAAACCAATATGGAGATTGGAGAAAAAGGTATTGGGTCCGGCTGAGCGTTACATGGAAGATTACATCAAGGTTCGTTTAGGAGCAAAGGATACTATTTATGCTGGTGTCAAAGGTTCAGAACAAATGATTGTGGGCCCGACAGATACTTTAATGAGGCCCAATTCAAATATATTGATTAAGAGCAAAACGGATAGTTTTGAATACCTATTTACACTATACTTGAAACCCGATACACTACCAAGGAATTTGATGAAGATTCGTTGGGCAAAGGGAGAGAAACTGAACATCATTGATTCTTTCAAACGCATTCCAAATGGTAAGGCTGGTTTTGATTATTTCATTAATTATAACCGTTTCAGAGAGCTGTATTATTCACGCATTCCATCTTGTAACCAGGTGAAATTAAATCATAGAGATACCTGCCATGTGTTGAAGTGTGAAAGTGAAGCAGTTAAGCAATTGGCATTATTGCATGCAAACGCTGGTGGTGTTGGAAGTGGATTGATTAAGGACGCCGTTGAGTGTTTAGGGGCTGCGAATCCAACCTATGGTGTCACGTTTATATTGAGTGATTTGAAACCTGGATGTTCATTTTCTGAGGTTCAAATCAATTACGATACATTCTGTAATCCAAATGGTTGGGTGCCATTGAATGGATTAAACCCAGGTGGACGTCCGTTGAATCCTCCCGGTCCTTGGTGGAATACAGCCTATAACTTGAGCGGAAGTGTACCAAGCAGATTCTCTTGGCAATATCCTGCCTCTGGAGTTTGTAATACCAAGACTCAGTGTGTAACTGTTGGTATTATAGTGGGTAACGGAATTCAAAAAGTTCCGGGTGCTACTTTATGGACTAAGTGGAATGGTAATAATGGTAAGCGTCCGTTGTGTCAAGATACCCATTACTATGATAAGTTTGCTTGTTTCCCATTGATAGATCCTGCATCTGAAATTGTAAAGCCAACTCCTGGTCCAAGCGGATTCCGCAAGATTTGTAAGTGGGATGAGGTCATTGTGCGCGAAATCGCTGCTAACAAGACCAATACCCGTGACTTGAAATCAATGAGATGGATGTTGTCAACTGGTGATGCAGGTCCATACTATGCAAGAAGCTGGAATTCATTCATTCAAGAGGATTATTTCCATTATCAAAAGAACGTACCTGGTCAGAATAAAAAGTATATTTATAATTACATTGTTCAAACCAGAGGTCGTGAAAGACCTTACCAGGGAGCATGTTCAAATGATTGGTATGATGGTCAAGCTAAAGTATATGGCGGTCCAGATACAATAATTACTGCTGAAATCAGAAAGTATACCATGGCTGCTGACGTTTCCAAAGTTTGGGAAAATATCAAGAAGAAATTGGAAGATCGCGGATTTGACCCATTCTCTTTGACTGATGCTCAAATTTTCAAGATGATTTGGAATGATACTGGAGTTATTGGTCAGCCTAAAACAGGTGCTTATGGTTGTATTGATACTACCGGTTTTGGTAAAGACATTAGATACTATTATGTTCCAGATCCAGATTCAACTTTTGTGTTGCATTTCAGAGATTCTGTGATTACTCCCATAGATACTTGGACTAATCCAGCGAATAAACAAAAGATTAGAGCTTATCGCTTTGTTCCTGAATATTCAGGGTTCCATATCATGAGTTTGAGTATGACCTCAAACAATGGAAAGTGTGAAGCTATTTGGGGACAACCCATCATCGTAGGTTTTGCGATGATACAAGATAAGTTTACGGATTCTATTGTTTGTCAAGATCAAGGTGAGAGTTTGGTGTTTGCACCAGATTATCGTTACTTCAACGTTGACCCTCAGAATAATGGTCAGTGGGATTGGAATTACTACTGGAATCCTAATCCATTAGAAAACCCAACCCAATACGATTATTGGAAAGATGCAAATCGTTACGGTAAGAATTTAGAGCCAAGAACTCGTTGGGATTGGAATAAAGGTGATGACGATACTACCAATAAAGTGACTATTTTTGGTGGATCGCCATACGGTGGAACTTCGGTTGGTTCAACGAACAATCCATACATTCAATTGGGTGGTGGAAGTGATTTGTACTACAAAAATGACTCTGGTGTTTATACCTTTAGAAATGTAGCTGGAGACTCTACAGGTTGTAAGGATACCATGACTAAACGTTTATTCATTACTCGTTTGGATGTGAAGTTCGGCTTGAACCTAGAGGTACCAAGTTGTAATACTACCATTGAATTCTTTGATAGCTCTATTCTACATGATCCATGCAGTTGGGCAATGAAGAATTGTACAGGAGCGACTCCAATGTCTTGTGACTACATAAACAAATGGTTCATTGATTGGGGTGATGGTTATGATAACTATTATGAAAAGTTGAAGTTTAACGACGAAGGACTTCCTCCACGTATAGGTCATAAATACACTAGAAATGGTTGGTTTAAGATTCAATACGTGTTGTTTACAGAACAAGGTTGTTCAGATACATTCTTTAAATGGGTGAAGATCCCTGGTCCACGTCCTAAATTTGAGTATACCACAAAGGCTGGAAACTTTGTAACAATTTGTGTGGGAGACTCTATTGAGTTCAGTAACATGTCGGACTCAGCTACAAAAGGTGCAGTTTGGACTTGGTACTTCGGTGATGGTAACATTAAGAATGATACTACTGAAAACCAGGTTTGGCATACTTATAACAAAGCTGGTTTGTATGAAATTTACCTACAACAGTATGATACCTTGTTCTTACCTCCTAATACTTTCAGATATTGCCCAGCAATATTCCCTGATACCAATTCATTCCAACAGAAATTCCAAGTTTTGGTTCTTCCGAGGGACTCAGTCAGAGGAACTATCTTGCGGGCATCTATTTGTCCGGGTGACTCGAATGTATTCATTGATAATTCTGATACCATTCTGAAAGTTTACAAGTGGAAATTTGTGCACTACAGTAAGAAGCTCGGTACTTATGTGACGGATACGGTTACTACAGGTTCAAAGCGTTATGCAAGAATGTTTGATGATCCAGGTAACTATACCGTTTATCACTATGCTGATTACGATCCACAACATCCACGTCCTTGGTGTCCGTCGGATATGGATAGTTTAACCTTTATGGTAGACTCAGTTTATGCAGACTTTGATATTGATTCATCAAACAAGCCTGACTTCGTATTTACTCGTAAGGATATCAATGGTGTTGAGTGGCGTTGGGGATTTGGACATAGCAATGACATTGCTAATAGTCTGCCAAGAACCTTCATGCAAGATTTGAAGTCTAATGATGTTAAAGTTGAATGGTCATACGATAGTACTAGGGTATATTGGGTTTGTTTGATCGCAAAGAATTCAACCGGTTGCGAAGACACTATTTGTAAGCCTGTAACTGTTGATTTGTTTGTTTATCTAGCAAACGTCTTTACACCAGGTAACCAAGACGGTAAGAATGATTACTTTGACGTGCCATTGCAAGGTCAAGATCACTTCGAGATTCGTATCTTCAACCTTTGGGGTGAGCGAGTATTCAAGAGTGAAGATCCTAAGGTTAAATGGAACGGTCAAATTAACAACGACGGTCCAGATGCGCCTTCAGGTACATATTTCTACCAAATGGAATACAGATTCAAGGGTAAAGAGAAGATTAACCGTGTAAATGGTTCGGTCAACTTGATAAGACCTAATTAAAATAAAAAAGCCCGATGGAAACATCGGGCTTTTTTATTTTGGTCAATGGTCAATGGTCCGTGGTCTGTGGTCTGTGGTCTGTGGTCTGTGGTCTGTGGTCTGTGGTCTGTGGTCTGTGGTCCGTGGTCCGTGGTCTTTGGTCCGTGGTCCGAAACCCGCTACCCGCTACCCGGTACTTGGTACCCGGTACTTGGTACCCGGTACTTGGTACCCGCTACCCGGTACCCGGTACCCGGCACCCGCTACGATAACCCTGTAATCACACCATCATTGATATCCATTCCCATTGCGGCTGGATCTTTGGGTAAACCCGGCATGCGCATGATGCTGCCAGCTACGGCTACTATGAACTCTGCTCCAGCGTTGATGATGAGGTTGTCAATGGTGATGGTGAAGTCTTTTTCAATGCCTACTTTTTTGGCGTTGTCTGTGAACGAGAATTGGGTTTTGGCAATGCAAACGGGCCATTGATCTGCGCCCAGTTCTTTGATTTGTTTTAAGCTGCTTTGAGCCTTTTCACCGAGAACGACTTTCGCGCCGCCATATACTTTCTGAACAATTTGAGTGAGTTTTTCTTCAACCGATTGATTTAACTCATATGTGTGTTGAATGGGTTTCGATGGATTATTTTCTACTATTTCAACTACTTTTTTAGCCAATTCTATCGCGCCTTCTCCGCCTTTGGCGAATCCTTGGTTTCTGGCGAAAGAGGCACCTAGTTGTTTGCAGTAGTCTTCCACCATTTGCAATTCTTCTTCGGTGTCAAAGTGGAATTGATTCAATGCGACAATCACTGATTGGCCAAAGTTTTGAAGATTTTCAACGTGTCTTTGTAAGTTGAGTAATCCTTTTGCTAAACCCTCTTTATTGGGAAGTTTGATGTCGGATTCTGGGACCATACCGTGAAGTTTTAAGCTTTGGGTTGTGGTAACCAAGACTGTGGCTTTGGGTGTAATGCCAGCCGCTCGACATTTTATGTTTAAGAATTTTTCAGCGCCGAGGTCGCTGCCAAATCCAGCTTCGGTGATGGCGTACTCACCGTGTTCCATGGCTGCGTAAGTTGCCATGATGCTGTTACATCCGTGTGCGATATTCGCAAAAGGTCCACCGTGGATAAATGCTGCCCCACCTTCTAAGGTTTGAACCAAATTTGGATTTATTGCGTCTTTGAGTAAGATGGCCAATGCACCCACAGCGCCCAAGTCAGCTACGCGGAATGCATGTCCCTCGAAAGTATAACCCAAAAGAATCTGTCCTAAGCGTCTTTTCAAATCCTCAAACGAGGTTGAAAGGCAAAGGATGGCCATGATTTCGCTGGCAGGAGTGATGTCGAAGCCAGTTTCTTGGGGAATACCGTTAGTGCTTCCTCCGAGACCGGTATTGATGTTGCGGAGAGAACGGTCGTTGACGTCAAGAACGCGGCGCCAAAGCACGGATTTCAATTGCGTGGTCTTTCCGCGGTGATTGTACTGATAGTTGTCTACTAGGGCAGCCAAGGTGTTATTAGCGGCTGTAATGGCGTGAAAATCGCCTGTAAAGTGCAAGTTAATGTCTTCCATGGGAAGTACTTGTGAGTATCCGCCGCCAGCAGCTCCTCCTTTCATCCCAAAACAAGGCCCGAGAGACGGCTCGCGAAGAGCTACAATGGCCTTTTTACCAATTTTTTGCAATCCCTGTGTGAGGGCAACCGAAGTGGTGGTTTTTCCGCTGCCGCTTTTGTTGGGCGTGGTGGCCGTGACTAGAATGAGATTGCTTTTAGCGCGTTTTTGGGCATCTTGAGAAAACTCAATTTTGGCCTTGTATTTTCCATAAGGTTCCAATGAATCTTGATCAACTCCAATTTCACGAGCTATCTCAGCAATAGGCTTTAACTGGGCCTGTTGCGCAATTTCTATATCGGTGAGCATACGGCAAGTTACTAATATTTTCGATGTATTTTTGCAGAATGAAGCACCAAGATTGTATCGCCGCCATCGCCACCGCATCCGGTATTGGAGCTGTAGGACTTATACGCGTTTCTGGTGCTGAAAGTTTATTGAAAGTTAATGCATTGCTAAAGAAACCCCTAGATGAGGTTGAATCTCACAGGGCGGTTTTAAGGCGGATTTTTGATTCCGAGGGACTTATAGACGAGTCGCTCATAACGGTTTTCAGGGATGGCAAAAGTTACACCGGTGAAAACTCGGTCGAAATAGCCTACCACGGAAGCGATTACATTGCACAACGTTTGCTTAAAGCTTTGTTGTCGGTGGGAATTCGGATGGCTGACCCTGGTGAGTTTACCCAAAGAGCCTTCCTCAACGGGAAGATTGATTTGGCGCAAGCCGAAGCCGTTGCCGATGTCATAGCTGCTGAGCACAAGTTTGCCCACGAACAGGCGTTGAAGCAGCTTCGTGGAGGGTTTTCCAAAGACATTGCAGAGCTGCGAGATAAGTTGCTTTGGTTTGTTTCCTTGATAGAATTGGAACTTGATTTCGGCGAGGAAGACGTTGAATTTGCTTCGCGCGCTGAACTGCAGAACCTGGTTCTTGACTTGAAGCAAAGGGTTGATCATTTGAGAGATTCTTTCGCCCTTGGAAATGCTTTGAAAAAAGGATTTACTTTGGTTCTAGCCGGACGTCCCAACGCCGGAAAAAGCACGCTCTTTAATGCCCTTTTGAACGAAGATCGGGCCATAGTGAGCGACATCAAGGGCACCACACGCGATGCGATAGAAGAGGTGTTGAATCTGGGAGATGTCCGCATTCGTTTGGTTGACACGGCAGGCATCCGAGAGGCCAGCGATTCGATAGAACGCGAGGGAATCAACCGCACCTTCAAACACATCGAAGCGGGCGGTGCAACACTGTATTTGTTTGATCCGTCAGAACTGACCCTCGATGAATTTGAGTCAGACCTAAAAATGCTCCGCGAAAAGACCACACGGATCTGGTTAGTGGCTAATAAGATGGATGTTTTTTCTGGGGACATTCAATCGTTTTCCAACTCTGAATTGATGAAGGAACATGAGGGGCAAGAAGGCGAATTACTTCGTGTTGTTGCCAAAGATCGCACATCGGTACAGCAATTAACCGCAGAGCTGTCACAGCGATTCACGGCAGAATTGCGTTCTTTGGATGGCTTAACGGTAGTCACCAACGCGCGCCACGCAGACGCTCTTGATCAGTGCTCCCAAGAACTTGAAAAACTTTTGGAGGGCATCGAATACCAAATGACCGGCGACCTATTGTCTTTTCATTTGCGCAGCGGCATCCGCGCCTTGGCCGCAATCACAGGCGAGATAGATACTGAGGAGATATTGGGGAATATTTTTAGTAGGTTTTGTATCGGCAAATAAACCCTTACATACAACGATAATCAAAAACAAACATTGATAACTAAAACCCTTGCTAGTCAAGGGTTTTAGTGTTTTTAGACCAACGGTCATTTTTCGTCATTTTTGGCGTTTTGCATCACTTTTGTTGCTCATCTGTACACCAGATATTTTGAGCAACATGCCAGCAACAAATTTAGAACGTAACAAAAAAAATTGCTACACCCTGCACCATGCTGCACCACCGTGCACCATGCTGCTACATAACGGCGAAATGACAATGACTGCTAGTAAACACCCATATCCAAAAATCTGTGTTTTCTGCCAAGAAGCGTTCTTGGCAAGGAAAAGTACCACTTTGTACTGCTCTCACAAATGTGGCTCCAGGGCTTATAAAGAGAACAAAAGACAGGAGAAATTACTCCAAGATAAGACACTTGTAAAAAGTCAATTAACTGCCCCTGTAGTGATGATTCAAGCCAGGGAGGTTTTGAGCGTAAATGAGGTGAGTTTGTTGCTCGGAATCTCCCGGTGGACAGT
>CAMDUE010000013.1 GCA_945877575.1 Chitinophaga pinensis | reverse complement strand
CCCATAAGGAAGAGGTTTCCGGGTTCATGGATGATGAGGCTGGAAATGGCGGCTGCGTTGTCAATTCCCATGCGTTTTTTGAGAATTCTAAAACTTATAAGGGGGAAACAGAAAGCAGATGTGATTCCAATGAGTGAGTAGTTGAGGACTTTTATTCCGGCATGAGCGTGAATGAGTTATTGTCCGCCCTTGAATCCGATGGAAAGTAGAAGATAAACTGAGATAAATTTAGCGGAGGTTTCGGGAATTTGGAGATCGCTTTTTATTTGGGAAGCGATGATGCCTAAAAGAAAGAAGAGGAGTGCGGGATTGCTGAAATTATCGAGTATTGCGTTCATTATTGAGCCGCAAAATTCGGGTTAACTTATCTTAAATGATAGTTTATAGTTTTTATGATTATCATAAAAATTGTTTATATAAACTATTTGTGCCCAGTACTGGATTCGAACCAGCACGTCTTGCGACACCACCCCCTCAAGATGGCGTGTCTACCAATTTCACCAACTGGGCAATTAGGGTGCGAAGATAGTTACTTTTTGTAAAAAAAACGAGGGAACGTCCAACGAAAAATAGGGAATAGAATCATCGGTATGAGCCCGAAATAGAGCAGGTATTGTGCTGATGGGTCTAGCTTAAAGAAGAGCGCGGGAAAGCATCCCCCGAAAAGAAGTCCGCCCAAATGTCCTTCGTGAGAAATGCGCTCGCGATCACCGGTTTGAGAGAGGATGATAGACGCCCAGACGAAAATGATGCCAAAAATGTAGGCGGGTAGGTAGACGGGAATGAGGAATAGCCCAATGCCGCTGTGGGGATCCACGAACATGGTGAACATGACCAACCCACTGACCCCGCCTGATGCGCCTACGGCTAGGTAGTTTTTGTCTTTAAATCGGAGGGCCAAAGTATAAAGGGATCCGCCCATGACGGATAGCAGGAAAATCAAGTAGGTGATAGTGGGACTGGTGAAATATTCAACGGTGGGTGCAAAATAATAAATTCCCATGGCGTTCATGAGCAGATGAACCCAGCCTGAATGTACTAAAAAGGGGGTGAGAATGCGGTGATATTCGCCTTTTCTGACTGAGCCAATGTGGAAACTGAATTTATCAATGAATTCATGTTGAGCCAAATGGGCAAGGGCAATAATGGCAATGAGAACGATGCTGGTCATGGGTTAAAAAAAAGTAATTAGTTTTCCGCTGCCGGTGGTTTGGACGTTGAGTTGCCTGAAATTTAACGTATCGGGAAGAATTAAGTTGCCGGAGTTAAAAAGATAGGCGTTCAATACTTTTTGGGGATGAACGTGGCAGTCTTTGACGGTATAATGCCAAAAATAAAGGTCGTCATTGATGAGTTCTCGGGCGTGCAAGGAGGTGGCACGTTCGCAATACCACGACATGATGGTGGCTCTTCCAGCAAGGGTCATAGAACCGAAGTTTTGGCAAGAGCCTATAAGGGTGTTGTAATCTAGGTTAAGTTGACAATCACGAACAGAGCGGTGGTGTAGTTCCAGTCTATCTCCATGTAGAGTATCTTGAGAGAAGACTTCGGCGGAGCCTTCTATATCGAAAGACCATAGTTGGTGTGCATTGAGTTTAATTTTAGGTCTCCCCGCGGGGTCGTTTCGCCATTTGGCTTTGTAATTGTCTGTGATGTTTAGACGCCCGTTATCGATATCGGTTTTGATGTGTGACAGTCGGTGGCTGTAGTAGGTGATTTCGGCAAAGGGTGGTTGTGAGGTATCGTTGATAATTTCTAGGATAAAGTTTTGCGAAATTTGCAATTTGGTGAATTGGGTGAGGGTGCGTTTTTCAGAAGAGATTTCTTGATCTTGTTTACATGACGGGCACAAGAGGGTTAGGCTGAGTAAACATCCCCAGAAAAAAGGCATTAAAGAAAGAAAATGACGCGGTTGAGCCACCTTACAAAGGTCGAAAAAGAACTTTATATTGTAGTACCTTTGTAAAAAATGAATAAAAATAAGATCATCAATGACCCGTTGCACGGATTTTTAACCATTCCGTCGGAACTGTTGTATGATGTTATTCAGCATCCGTATTTCCAGCGATTGAGAAGAATCAGGCAGTTGGGAATGAGCGATTGGGTGTATCCGGGCGCGACACATACTCGTTTTCATCACGCATTGGGTGCGTTGAATTTAACGTTGCAAGCGCTAGATACTCTTAGACGTAAAGGCATAGAGATCACAGAAGAAGAATACGAAGCAACGGCAATCGCTATTTTATTGCACGATGTGGGGCATGGGCCTTACAGTCATACGCTAGAACATACCTTGATTCAAGAGGTTCATCACGAAGATATATCGTTGAGAATCATGAATAAACTGAACGATCAATTTGGCGGGGCATTGAGTTTGTCAATTTTGATCTTTAGAAATCAATATTCAGCGAAACCTTTCTTGGCTCAATTGATTTCAGGTCAGTTGGATATGGACCGGCTAGACTATCTACTAAGAGATAGTTTTTACACGGGAGTAAGCGAAGGAATTGTGGGTGCAGACCGTATCATTCACATGTTGAATGTAAAGGATGGGCACTTAGTTGTGGAAGAGAAGGGCATTTATTCGGTAGAGAAATTCTTGATTGCTCGCCGATTGATGTATTGGCAAGTGTATTTGCATAAAACCGTAATTGCTGCTGACGCTTTGTTGGTTTCAATTCTGCAAAGGGCGCGGATTTTGGCTCACGAAGGATTTGGACTGGGGAGTTATCACCCGTTGTTGCATTTTTTAATGAATGAGGTAACGGCTGAAAATTTTGATGACGAAGCTTTGGATTTATTTTTGGTTTTAGACGACATAGATATATTGTCGAGCGTAAAACAATGGCAATTTCACGGAGATCCTATACTAAGTAGGTTGTCTCAGAGTTTGTTGTACCGAAAGTTGCCCAAGGTGATGATATCCAATAAAGAAATCGATGAGATAAAAGTTGCGGAAGCAGCGCAAAGAGCGAGTGACATATTTGAGGTATCGGAGATGGATGCTTTGCGGTACTTTGTAAAAACGGGAGAATTGGAGAACCATGCTTATAAAATAGAAGGCGGAGGAATTCGAATTTTGACTAAATCAGGCGAGGTTCGCGATGTGGCAGAAAGTTCAGACAATTACAATTTATCTGCTTTAAAAGAAACGGTTAAGAAGTACTATCTAACCCACTGGAATGGATGAAGGTTAGAGCGAAGAAGCACTTAGGACAGCACTTCTTGAAGGAAGTCAGTATAGCCGAAGATATTGCCAATTTGGTGGCCGATGGAGCCGATGAAATCATTGAAATTGGCCCTGGTATGGGTGTCATGACTCGTTTTTTATATGAAAAATGGGGCGACAAATTAACGGTTGTAGAGATAGATTCAGAGTCGGTTGCTTATCTCAAGCAGGCAGATTGGGCTCAAGGATTGCGCATTGTTGAGGGGGATTTTTTAAGACTGGATGTAAAAAGCATATGGGGCGACAAGAAAGTTTGTATTATTGGAAATTATCCATACAATATATCGACTCAAATTGTGTTTGTGGTGGTAGAATCGGGATTGAATGTGGTCCAATTTTGTGGGATGTTTCAGAAGGAAGTCGCTGAAAGATTGGTGGCTGGACATGGAAATAAAGATTACGGAATAACCAGTGTTTTGTTGCAAGCAAACTTTTCAGGTAGGTACTGTTTTACGGTAGGGGAGTTGGCTTTTGATCCACCTCCAAGGGTTAAGAGTGGTGTGATTGATTGTAAGTTTATTGGGGCTGAAAAAGAGTACGAATATAAATTTTTGAAAATGGTGGTAAAGGCGGCTTTTAGTCAAAGGCGAAAGACGTTGTGGAATGCCTTAAAGACCTTAATGGCATCAAAACCTGAGATAGAATTGACAGAGGAGCAGAAAAAGAAGCGGGCTGAGGAGCTGAGTGTTGAAGAATTTGAAGATTTAGCAAAAATTATTTCAAATACAACTCATTGAAATACTGATGATAGAGGGTCATTTTAGAACCATTCTAAGGGTAAATGTGTAATAATTGAAAAAAATCTTGGGGAAATAGGGTCAATTAAAAGTGGTAAATGCTAAATTTGTGCCTTAAAACCCCATTTAGTACAAAACTAGAGATGAAAATGGATACGTTGAGAAAATCGTTGGCTTCGATGGCCTTGTTTTTCACCCCGATTCTCGCTATGGCTGCAGATGAAGTGATAGCACCACCAAAAGAATTCAGTCTTGCTAATTACGATTGGATTAGCATTTTGAGCGTTTTATTGGCGCTTTTAATTATTTTGGTTGTTGCTCGTGCATTTGATATTGGAGCTTTAACAGAAAAAATCACGGGTAAGTCAGTGGTAAAATGGAATGATGTCAACGCTTGGGTTGGTGTTATTGTATTGGTTGCTGGTCTTATTGGAGTATGGTATGAATTGAAGTATCATAGCATTTATTTGATGCTAGGTAATTCAGCCTCTGCACATGGAAGTACGTATGATTCAATGTTCTATTGGACATTTGGATTCACTTTCTTCGTATTCATCGTTACTGAAGTATTATTGTTCTACTTCATGTTCCGTTACAGATACAGTGCAGATCGCAAAGCTCATTACTATTTCCATAACAATAAATTAGAAGTTATTTGGACCATAGTTCCAACCATCGTATTGACCTTTTTGGTTTTGCGTGGATTTACTACTTGGTCAAAAATTACTACTGAAATCCCCAAAGAAAGCCAAGAAGTTGAAGTTTTTGCTTACCAGTTTGGTTGGAAAGCTCGCTATGCTGGAGATGATAACAACTTAGGAAATAGCAACTTCACATTGATCAGTGGAACCAATCCATTGGGTGTAGCTGAAGACAATGCAGTTGATGAGTTGGTAAAAGAATTGGAAGCTGAGGTTGTAAAAATCAAAGGACTACAAGCTAGTATTAATGATTCAGTAGCCGTTTGGAAGAAGAACCACGATTACATGGTTTCAACCGGATTGAGCAGAACATATCCTGAAGAATACAAAACTGTAAAAACTAAGTATACAGATGGTATTTCAGGGGCGTATGAGCGTACCTTAGAAAAGGATCTTAAGCGTAAGATGACCAATTTGAGTCGTATTGTTGAATACAAAAAAGACCGTACGTTCTTTGATGGTTCAGCAAAAGACGATAAGATTACTACTGAGATCGTATTGGTTAAAAATAAACCCTATGTATTTAAGTTCCGTGCAAGAGATGTGATTCACTCTGCTTACATGCCTGATTTCAGAGTTCAGATGAACTGTGTACCAGGTATGCCTACTCAGTTTGCATTTACTCCAACCATGACTACTGAAGAGACGCGTAAAGCTAGAAACAATGCTGAGTATGATTACTACTTGTATTGTAACAAGATTTGCGGTGGGGCTCACTACAATATGAAGATTAAAGTAACTGTGGTAGATAGCGAAGCTGAATACAATACTTGGATGGCTTCTCAAGCGCCATTCGTGGCTCCAGTTGCGGTTCCTGCTCCAGCAGGCGCTGCACCTTCAGGTGATAGTGCTACAGTTGCACCGGTTACTCCAACAGTAGCGATGAAATAAGTTAAATTTAAAGAAAGTCAAAACAAATAATTAAAGATATGAGCACAGCAGCAATGCACGCAGAGCACCATCATCACGAGGAGCACCACCATCACGAGAGCTTCATCAGTAAGTATGTGTTCTCTATGGACCACAAGATGATTTCCAAGCAGTTCTTGATCACTGGTATGATCATGGGTATGGTTGGAATGATCATGTCGTTGTTATTCCGTTTACAATTGGCTTGGCCTGATGAGCAGTTTTCTATTTTGGAAACTCTTTTAGGTAAATGGGCAGTAGACGGTAAATTAGACCCTAATTTCTACATGGGCTTAGTTACCATTCATGGTACTATCATGGTATTTTACGTATTGACCGCAGGATTGAGCGGAACGTTTTCGAATTTACTCATTCCATTGCAGGTTGGTGCCCGAGATATGGCTTCACCCTTTATGAATATGCTTTCATATTGGTTCTTCTTGGCAAGTTCTGTGGTATTATTGATCAGTGTTGGTGTTGAAACAGGTCCTGCCTCAGGTGGTTGGACAGTTTATCCTCCATTGAGTGCATTAGAAAAAGCAATGCCTGGTTCAGGTTTGGGTATGACTCTCTGGTTAGTAGCTATTGCTTTGTTCATTGTTTCATCATTGTTGGGTGGTATTAACTACATTTCAACTGTGTTGAATATGAGAACCAAAGGCATGAGTATGAATCGTATGCCTTTGACCATTTGGGCGTTCTTCTTCACTGCAATCTTGGGATTGTTATCTTTCCCAGTATTGTTGGGTGCAGCATTGTTCTTGATTTTTGACCGTTCATTTGGTACATCTTTCTATTTGAGCGACATCTATTTGGAGGGAGTTGGTGCATTAGAAAATATTGGTGGTAGCCCTGTTTTGTATCAGCACTTGTTTTGGTTCTTGGGACACCCAGAAGTTTACATCATTTTGATGCCTGCTTTGGGTATCACATCAGAGGTTATTTCATGTAATGCGCGTAAACCAATCTTTGGTTATACTGCCATGGTAATTTCTTTGATGGGTATATCTTTCTTGTCATTCATTGTGTGGGGCCACCACATGTTTATTACTGGAATGAATCCATTCTTGGGCTCAGTGTTCATGATTTTGACTCTAATTATTGCAGTTCCTTCTGCCGTAAAAGCATTTAACTATATCACAACACTTTGGAGAGGTAATTTAAGATTTACTCCTGCAATGTTGTTCTCTATTGGTCTAGTTTCATTCTTCATTTCTGGAGGATTAACTGGAATTTATTTAGGAAATGCTGCTTTAGACATTCAATTGCATGATAGTTATTTTGTAGTTGCTCACTTCCACTTGGTAATGGGCTCTGCTGCTATCTTCGGAATGTTTGCAGGTATCTACCATTGGTTCCCTAAAATGTACGGCCGTATGATGAACAATACGTTAGGTTATGTTCACTTCTGGATGACATTCATTACTGCATATTTGGTGTTTTTCCCTATGCACTTTATGGGATTAGCTGGAGTTCCACGTCGTTACTATCAATTCACTTTGGTGAAAGAGTTTGATGTATGGATGGATGTAAATAAATTGATCACAGTGTCTGCTATTGCAGCCGGTGTAGCTCAGTTGTTCTTCCTTTGGAATTTCTTCTACAGCATTTTCCGTGGTAAAAAAGCCGGTACAAATCCTTGGCAGGCAACTACCTTGGAATGGTCTACACCAGAAGAGCGTATTCACGGTAACTGGCCTGGTGAGATTCCAACGGTTTATCGTGGACCTCACGAATATTCTCGTCCTGATCGTGAAGAAGATTTCTTCCCTCAGTATATCCCAGATGAGAGCGATTTAGCTCAAACTGAAACTCAGAAAACCAAAACTGCCCCGAGCGAAAGCGAAGTAGAAGAAACTGAATCAGCTTCTGTGTTCTTTGCAGCCATTAAGAGGGTGTTTGGTTTGAGTTGATATGACTCCCGAGAAAAGATTTAAATTCGAAAATTTATACAGACGAATAGGTTTCTTTACCTATTCGTCTGTTTTTTTATTGTTCTTTTTAGGAAGCTTAGTTCGTGCTACAGGTAGTGGAATGGGTTGTCCTGATTGGCCGCGCTGTTTCGGCATGTTGGCCCCTCCTTTAAGCGAAGAAGCGCTTCCTGAGAATTATCAGGAGGTCTTCCTTGAAAAGCGTATAAAAAAATTAGAGAGATTTGTAGGAGCCCTTGAGAAAATAGGACTTGAGCAAAAGGCCGCTAAAATACGACAAGATAGATCATTGTTGTTGCCTGAAGAGTTTGATGCTACAAAGGCATGGATAGAATACATTAATCGTTTGTTTGGTGTATTGAGTGGTCTATTTGCACTGTTGTTTTTTTGGTTAGGATTTAGACTAAAATTAGCAAGAGGATGGTTGATTTTGGGAATGATTTTCCTATTACTGAACGGTTGGTTAGGCAGTTATGTAGTTGCCACGAATCTATTGCCGGGATTGGTTTCATTGCACTTTATGCTATCGTTCATTTGTTTATTTGCATTTATGAAAGCTTCTGACGTTTCAAAATCTTTGTTGCCTCCTCATTCACAAAACAATCAAATACAATGGATATTTCTAACCGGTCTTTTGTTTGTTATTGTCATTCTTGGAACTTGGAGTAGAGAACAAGTGGAATTGTTAAAAGCAACAGGAAATATTGCTGAAACAGGCGGTACAATGCTCAATATCCAATCTATGGATATTCTTTTTGTAATACATAGGTATTCACCTGTTATGGTAGGTTTGTTTGGATTTTATATGTTCAGGCAGACTCAATTAAAGAGAATTGAATCGCACGCTTTTATTTTGTTTACATTGAGCGTTGCGCAAATTTTATTGGGAGTCATCCATATTGTATTTCTAGTTCCAATTTGGACGCAAATATTACACGTAGTTTTGGGCAGTGGTTTGCTGACCTATATTTTTGCAGTATCGTTATCTTACAGACATCCCCAAACGGGTTAATCATCCAATGAGTTCATTCAAAACAACCCTGAAGAATTATGGCGAATTGATCAAATTTCGTCTATCTAGTACCGTAGTAGCGACATCTACTTTTGGTTATATAATTGCATTGCAATATTCGTTTGGTTCAAATTGGACAAATTATTTTGATTGGGTGCTTTTTTGTGGTGTATTGTTTGGGGGGATGTTCATTGTTTTTGCCGCCAATGGTTTAAATCAAATTATCGAAAAAGATAACGATTCAAAAATGAATCGAACGGCGAATAGACCCATTGTAGAAGGTCGAATTCCTGTGGCTGAAGCACGTATTTTTTGTTGGGTTACAGGTTTCTTGGGATTGTTTATTCTGATAGGTTCAGGGGCGCCGTTTTTATCAGTACTATTGGGTGGTTTGAGTTTAGTGGTTTATGTGTTTTTGTATACCCCCATGAAGCAGGTTAGTCCTGTTGCGGTGATGATAGGAGCTATTCCCGGTGCTTTACCGCCATGGATTGGTTATACAGCTGTAGTACCTAGAGTAGATGAATTAGGATTTGTGCTTTTTTTGATTCAATTCTTTTGGCAATTCCCTCATTTTTGGGCAATTGCTTGGCTTCTACATGATGATTATCAAAAAGCAGGGTACTGGCTCTTGCCAACCAAAGAAGGAAGAACCAAACGAAGTGCTACACAAATTTTAATTTATACGGTAATATTGAATTTGGTGAGTTTGATGCCTTTGGTTTATGGGGTTTCTAGCATCAAAGCAGTTATAGTTATTGTTCCTCTTTGTATTTTCTTTTTTTATAAAGCTTTCCGTTTGTTTCAGACTTTGGATGTAAAAGAAGCACGAAGTCTACTTTTTGCATCGTTTATCTACACTCCTGTTGTATTTTTGTCATACATTTTATTTTAATTGGATATGAGTAATAGTTCTAAGGTCAATCGCATTAAAGACCAACAACCTGCGGTTCCACCAGCAAGGTTGAATTTGTGGTTGTTTATGCTTGCGAGTAGCATGTTATTTGCTGCTGTAGTAAGTGCATTTATTGTTCATAGGCCAGATGCAGAAGGTCGAGGTGCTTGGACGGCATTTGACTTGCCGGTTTTCTTTTTGTATTCTACCATAATTGTTGTTGCGAGTTCAGTCACCGCTTATTTGGCCCAAAAGAATGCGAAGAATGATGAATTGGCAGCCAATCGGAATTTATTATTGGTAACTACAGTTTTAGGTGTTTTGTTTTGCATTTCTCAGTATTTGGGGTGGCAGCAAATGATACGTCTAGATCTAACTTTTGTTAACGCCCGTCCGGAAGATATTTCTGCATCTTATGTTTGGGTTATTACTGCTCTGCATTTTGTTCATATTCTTGGCGGAATTGCTTTATTAATAGCTACTTGGATTTCAGCAGTTAGATTAAATGTTCATAAAAAAAGCATGGGATTGATGACAATTACGCACACGTATTGGCATTTTGTTGGAGTTTTGTGGATTTTCTTGTATTTATTCCTTTATTTCGCACAGTAGAATTTACTCCAATGGCAAACCATTCAGACGCTGCATTTGAGAAACTGCCCATGTGGGCCGGAGGGCGTTCGCCTTTCAACGTGAGTTACGGTAAATTGATGATGTGGATTTTCCTATTGTCAGATGCCTTCACTTTCTCTAGTTTATTAGTTCAATACGGAGCTCAACGCTTTAGTAATATCGAATCTCAGGTAACAACCAAGTGGCCTGATCCCGCTTCGATTTTTAACCATTTCCCATTTATTCACGGTTTTCACCTACCCTTACTTTTTGTGAGTGTAATGACTTTCATCTTGATTCTAAGTTCAGTAACTATGGTTTTGGCAGTTGAAGCAGGTCATAGAAACAGCAAGAAAGAGGTTGAAAAGTACATGTTGTATACCATTATTGGTGGTGCTGCATTCTTAGGATGCCAAGCTTGGGAGTGGTCAACTTTCATTCATGAAGGTGCCCGTTTATGGGGAAATACTTTCGGTATTACTGATCAAGGGTACAAGCATTTAAGTGAAGTGGGTTTTGGTGATCATTTTCATTGGGAAGAAGGCGATAGAACAAACGGACCAGTTCCCTTTGCTGCCTTATTCTTTATTGTTACTGGTTTCCACGGCTTTCACGTATTCTCTGGTGTCGTGATAAACGTAGTAGTTTATATCATGACCGTTCGCGGCGTTTTTGAAAGACGCGGTCACTACGAAATGATTGAGAAAGCAGGTCTTTATTGGCACTTTGTAGATTTGGTTTGGGTGTTCGTATTTACCTTCTTCTACCTAATCTGATGTTTAATTTAAATTAAGATTAATATAATTTATGGAATTCTATACCAAACCCGGCGACTACGATCCCATTAACTACATTCCCCATACTGAAAGTCATGGTACAAAGGAGTTGTGGAAGACCTTCTGGATTTTGTTGGGAATCACTCTTTTGGATTTTATCATCTACTTTGCGATGGGTCCATCAGGATTTAGAAACTTCATTTTCATATTTTTTGGAATCGTAAAAGCTTACTACATTGTAGGTGCTTTTATGCACTTAAAATATGAGAAAATCAATTTGGCTTTGATTATATTGGTGCCAACCATTTTCATCCTTGGTCTGATAATGGGCTTACTTTACGAAGGTAACGCCTTGAGTATGATCAAGTAATTATCTATGAAAATATCAAGTAATTATAAAGTGGCCGCTATTGCGGCCCTTATTATTTTACCAGCCCTTGGAATTTTCTTTTTGGGAAATCTTAAATGGGTTCATAAACCCCTTCCCATTTTAGGAGAAAGAGAAGTTGTAGCAAACGGCGATACCATTTACCACAAAGTAGGTGATGTTGTTCTTTATAATCAACACGGACAAAAAATAAGTTTAACTGATTTTGATTCGAGTATTTTATTGGTAAATATCTTTTTTGCTTCTTGTCCTGAAGTATGTCCTGAGATGAATAAACAACTTCAATCAGTTGCTGAAAAGTTTCAAAATGAGCCTCAAGTAAAGTTTTTAACCGTGAGTATTGATCCTGAATCTGATTCTGTACCTGTAATAGCTAATTATGCGAAAGCTTTTAAGGCCGATTTATACAAACGAACATTTGCCACAGGTTCTAAGGCTGAAATATACGATTGGGCGATAAACGATGTTTTATTAGCAACAGAACAACGCGGGTCTGATTTTATTCACGATGATAGAGTGGTAATTATAGATAAGGATCATCGTATTCGTGGAATTTTACCTACAAGAGCCAAAACAAATTCAGAACGAATAGAGTTAATACGTAGAATAATAGATGACATTGAAAATTTGAAATATGAATACAGAGAAAAAAGTTTGGATAAGCGATAAATCGTTTTTTTGGTTAGTTGTAGGTATTTCTATGGCTATTCCAGCTGTTGTTACTCTTTTGCGTTTTCTCCCAGATGAATGGAGACCAACAGCTGAGTTTGCTCGTGGCTTGCCAAAATTGAATGCCATCATCAATACTTTGGTTTCCATTACATTGATTTTGGGGTTTTGGGCTATCAAGTCTAAAAAGGACAAAGGTCTTCATCAGAAGTTTATGTTGGCTTCATTTGTGTTGTCAACGGTGTTCTTGGTGAGTTATGTTATCTATCATTTTAGTGTACCGCATGTACCATATTGTCAAACGGGTACGATTAAAATTATTTATCTTTTGATATTGTTTACCCATATAGTTCTTGCTGCCGTTGTCTTGCCTTTGGTATTATATACTATCTATTTCAGTACCTCTGGTCAAATTGTAAAGCATAGAAAATGGGCAAAAATCACTTTTCCTATGTGGTTGTATGTGTCTGTAACGGGGGTGGTAGTATATTTAATGCTCGCACCTTGTTTAGATCAGTTGTAATCAGTGATATAAGTTACCAAACCTTCAATTTTCAAAACCTAATTTTGTACTAAGTCATGAAAAAGTTTATTTTAATTACCGTGTTAACTTTGGGATTAGCTTTCGATGGATATTCTCAGTGTCCAATGTGTAAAGCTGCCTTGACTAGCGGACGCAAAACTAAAGCTTCGCAGTATGACCGTCAAGTAGGTAATGGAATCAATAAAGGCATTTTGTTTTTAATGTCTGTTCCTTATGTGCTCGTTGCGGGGGCTGGCTTTGCTTTATATAAAGCCAACACAAAGAAAAAACGCAACAGATTAGCATGAGTAAGATATGGCCATTTTTCAATTCCCGTTGCCCACGCTGTGGTAAAGGGCCTGTTTTTAAAAACAAGATTCTTTCTTTTAAGAAATTTTCAGATACTCTAGAAGAGTGTCCCAAATGTCATTTAGATTATGAACCTGAAACGGGTTTCTTCTTTGGAGCGATGTATTGGACATATGCAATGCTTGTGGCCATGACCGTGACTTTGAGTGTGTTAATGTATATGCTGGGTTATTTTGATTATGCGATGTATGCCATACCAGTCTTAATTTTATTTACGTTGCCTTGGGTTTTTCGATACGGAAGACTTTTGATGTTGTATATAGTATATCCGATGATGTACAAAGAGCAGTATGAACATGGTGTACGAGAGGATTATCACCACAATGAAAAACAATCATAAAAAAAGGGGCTTTTTTAGCCCCTTTTTTTTGGTATTATTCTGGAGTTGAAACTTCAACAACTTCTTCGCCATTCTTAATTTTATTCAGAATTTTAGCTTCAATGGATGCAACTATTTCTGGATTATCTTCTAGTAGTGATTTAACGGTATCACGACCTTGTCCTAATTTAGTACCATCATAACTAAACCAGCTACCGCTTTTTTGAACAATATTTGCATCAACTGCAATATCAAGAATTTCGCCAATGCGATTGATTCCTCGGCCGTACATAATATCAAATTCAACCACTTTAAATGGTGGCGCCACTTTATTTTTAGCCACTTTAACTTTGGTTCTGTTACCTAAGATATCATCTCCGTCTTTGATTTGTGCGTTTCTGCGAATATCTAGACGTACTGAAGCGTAGAATTTTAATGCATTACCACCGGTAGTAGTTTCAGGATTGCCAAACATAACCCCAATTTTTTCACGTAACTGGTTAATGAAAATTGCTACGCAACCTGTTTTATTAATGCTACCAGTTAACTTTCTAAGAGCTTGGCTCATCAAACGGGCGTGAAGTCCAACTTTGCTATCACCCATGTCCCCTTCAATCTCAGCCCTTGGTACCAATGCAGCAACAGAGTCAATAACAATGACATCGATAGCACCTGAGCGAATGAGGTTGTCAGCAATTTCAAGTGCTTGTTCCCCGTCATCAGGTTGAGATATAAGAAGACTGCTGGTATCAATACCCAATTTTTCGGCGTAGAATTTATCAAATGCATGTTCTGCGTCAATAAAAGCACATATGCCGCCTTTTTTCTGAGCTTCAGCTATAGTGTGAAGGGCGATGGTTGTTTTACCAGAGCTTTCAGGACCATAAATTTCTACAATACGTCCGCGAGGAAAACCGCCAACTCCTAAAGCTATATCTAAGCCAAAGGAACCGGTAGAAATTACGTCAACGGCTACTTTTTGGTTGTCATCCATGCGCATTACTACGCCCTTTCCGTAGCTCTTCTCCAATCTTTCGATGGTTTGTTGCAGAGCTTTTAGTTTTTCCTTTTGTTCACTCATATTATTATTATCAAAAATATTAAACGTTTGTTTTTGTTGTGTCTCTTTGTGTGTTACTTTTTTGAAAATATCTTTGACAAAGGTATGATAAAAAACTTATCAAAAAAATATTTTTAAAATGAACGCAGGTGCAATTACGGAAGTGAGAATGCGGCATAAGCTGCATGGGAGAAGGGTGTTGAGCGATATTGAACTCTTACAAGTGGTTTTGAATTATCGCGGAAATCGCAAATACGAATTGAGCGATTTGCAAAAAATAATGAAGAGATATGAAGGAAGATTGGATGAATTTTCTAGAACCGAACCGCAAGAATTAATCTTAGAATCTGAGTTAGGAGAATCGCAAGCATTAATGTTGGATGCAGTTTGGGAATTAGCCAATAGGAAATGGTCTTGTAAATCCAATAAAGTCCCCATTCGAAGCAGCAGAGATGCACGCCATTTATTTTCACATTTATTGGTTGATTTGAATCACGAAGAGTTTTATGTAGCTTTTCTCAATAGAGCCAATATGGTTGTAGAGATTCCCTGTATCAGCAGGGGTGGAGTGAGTTCTACGGTTGTTGATGTTAGATTGTTAGTGAAAAAAGCCATCATGTTGCAGGCGTCAAACGTTATAGTGGCGCACAATCACCCTTCGGGAAACCTTCAACCCAGTGACGAAGACCGGAAGCTCACTGAGCAGATAATCAAGGGGTTGGCATATTTTGACATTCATTTGATTGACCACCTCATTTATGCAGGAAATCAAGTACTGAGTTTTTCTGATGAAGGGTGGATATAGACCTATAATCTTGCACAAAAATTCCAGCCGAATCGTTAAATTTGTTGCAAATTATGAGCCAGTTTAATGCCCAGTATCACCATCCCTTCGAGAGCCGACATAATGGACCTAGCGAAGCTGATGTAAAAGAGATGTTGAAAGTCATCGGAGCCAGCACACTTGACGAGTTGATCGACAAGACGGTCCCGAGACACATACGCATGCAAGAGATGTTGAATGTGGGTGAGCCAATGTCTGAAGCTCAGTTCTTAGATAATTTAAGAGGTATAGCATCAAAGAACAAGGTTTACAAGAACTACATTGGTATGGGTTATTATGGAACCTTTACTCCGGGTGTTATTTTGAGAAACATCATGGAAAATCCAGGCTGGTATACCCAATATACTCCTTATCAAGCTGAAATTGCACAAGGTAGATTGGAAGCTTTGTTGAATTACCAGACTATGGTTTTGGATTTAACCGGCTTGGAAATTGCCAATGCGAGTTTACTTGATGAGGGTACAGCCACCGCCGAAGCAATGGCCATGTTTAAGGGTCTTTTAGACCGCAAGAGTACTGCTTATAAATTCTTTGTAGATGCAGATACATTCCCACAAACTATTGACGTTTTGTACACTCGCGCAGAACCTATTGGTGTTGAAATTGTTTTGGGTGATTATCGCACCTTTGAACCTACAGCAGATTATTTTGGTGGCGTAGTTCAATATCCAAACGAAAAAGGAAGCGTAGAAGATTATCGTGCATTTGTGAAAAAATGCCAACCCTTAGATATCAAGACTTGTTTTATATCAGATCTGTTGGCTCTGACCTTGTTGACCCCTCCAGGTGAAATGGGTGCCGATTGCGTAGTGGGTAATACCCAGCGTTTTGGTGTTCCTATGGGATTTGGTGGTCCGCATGCAGCATTTTTCGCAACGAAAGACGATTTTAAACGTCAAATGCCAGGTCGTATCATTGGTGTTTCAGTTGATAGAAACGAGAATAGAGCTTTAAGAATGGCGCTTCAGACCCGTGAACAGCACATTAAGCGTCAAAATGCTACCTCTAATATTTGTACCGCACAAGTGCTTTTGAGCATCATGGCGAGTATGTATGCCGTTTATCACGGTCCTGATGGATTGAGAAAAATTGCTGGTAGAGTTCATGGACAAGCACGCAGTTTGGCAAATTCATTAGCTGATTTGGGTGTTAAAAACCTAAACGAGAATTATTTTGATACCCTTTATTTGGATTCTGGCCTATCGGCCGATACTTTGAGATCAGTGGCTGAAAAGCACCAGGTAAACCTTCGTTATTTCGCTGACGGACGTGTGGGAATATCCTTAGATGAAACCACTACCGAAGCCGACTTAACGACATTGGTAAACATCTTCGCTGAAGCTAAAGGTACCAAAGGTGCTTTGAATATGTTGGGTGACTATGATTTAAATTGGCCAATTTGGGCGGTTCGTGAATCTAATTTCATGACCCACCCTGTGTTCAATAGTTATCATATTGAACATGAGATGCTTAGATACATCAAGCGTTTAGAATCTAAAGACCTTAGTTTGGTTCATAGCATGATTCCATTGGGGTCTTGTACCATGAAGTTGAACGCAACTACCGAAATGATTCCTGTTACTTGGCCAGAGTTTAACGGATTACACCCATTTTCTCCATCAAATCAAACCCAAGGATATCTTGAAATTTTGGATGAGTTGGATCGAGATTTGAGCCATATCACAGGTTTCGCAAAAATGAGCATGCAGCCAAACTCAGGCGCTCAAGGTGAATATGCAGGTTTGATGGTAATTCGTGAATATTTCAAAGATCGTGGAGAGAGCCACAGAAATATAGCATTGATTCCATCAAGCGCACACGGAACCAATCCTGCAAGTGCTGTAATGGCTGGTATGCAGGTAGTTGTAACTAAGTGTGATGATCACGGAAATATAGACGTAGAAGATTTGCGTGCTAAAGCTGAGCAGCACAAAGACAACTTGGCGGTATTGATGGTGACTTATCCATCAACTCACGGGGTTTATGAAAGTGCGATCAAGGAAATCACTCAATTGATTCATGATTTTGGCGGACAAGTTTACATGGATGGTGCCAACATGAATGCTCAGGTAGGTTTAACTTCACCTGGTTTGATTGGTGCCGATGTTTGCCATTTGAATTTGCATAAAACTTTCTGTATTCCACACGGTGGTGGTGGACCAGGAATGGGTCCTATTGGTGTAGCCGCTCATTTGGCTCCGTATTTGCCCGGCCATAAGGTGGTAAATATGGGTCCTGAAAAAGCAATGACAGCTGTGAGTGCAGCTCCTTGGGGATCTGCGAGCATATTGTTGATTTCATACGCTTACATCAAAATGATGGGCGGAGAAGGGTTAACAAATGCAACTAAGATTGCCATTTTGAATGCGAATTACATCAAAGCTCGCTTGGAAAGCGAATACCCAATTTTATACGTTGGCGAAAACGGAACCTGTGCACACGAAATGATTTTAGATACTCGTAAGTTCAAACAATCGGCTCATGTTGAAGCAGAAGATATTGCTAAGCGTATGATGGACTACGGATATCACGCACCTACTTTGAGTTTCCCGGTTGCTGGTACCTTAATGGTAGAACCTACTGAAAGTGAAAGCAAATGGGAGTTGGATCGTTTCTGTGACGTACTTCTTGCAATCCGCGAAGAAATCCGCGAAATAGAGGAGGGCAAAGCCAATCCTGAATCAAATGTATTAAAGAATGCCCCTCACACAGCACAAGAAGTAACTTCTGATGCATGGAGTTTTGACTACTCACGTGAGAAGGCTGCTTATCCTATATCTTACGTTCGCGAATTCAAATTCTGGCCTACTGTAGCGCGTGTAAACAACACCTTCGGTGACCGTAATTTGGTTTGCTCATGTTTGCCTACAGAGGCGTACGCGTAGTGGTCGATGGTCGATGGTCGATGGTCCATGGTCCATGGTCCGGAGACAGGGACTAGAGAGTAGAGACTAGCTACCAACTACCAAGTACTAGGTACTAGGTACTAGGTACCAACCTCGTAATTACGGTAATTAGGGTGGTTGGGACACGGTGTGATTGTAATCTTTATATATGGGTATTCAGCCATGATGATTGGGGCCATTTCGGCCCATTCGATGAACCAAAAGGTGGTGGGGTAATGGTGTGGCTGAGTGGTGAGGTAGAGGTCTTCCTCGATGCCTGAATCGTAGATTTCGGCGGGAGATTTGATGCGGTACCAGTCGGAGTGGTAGATGTGGCAAGTGGGAGCTTCGTAGGTGTGAACCAGTCCGTAGGTGGGACTGCCAATGGCGTGTGTGTACCCTAAGTGCTTCGTTAAAGCTGAAATGAGAGTGGTTTTACCCGATCCAACGTCCCCAGAAAACCAAAAAATACGGCTCCCCTGTGAGATGAGCGTGTCAATGTGGGCAATGACGGGGCTGAGGTCTTCGAGGGGAGCGGTGATGATCATGTTGAATGTGCGGCGCGTGAATTATTTGTTTTTGGGCGAAAGGGTGATGAGTGGGCAGAGCATTTCTTCGAGGGAAATGCCGCCGTGTTGGAAGGTGTTTTTATAGTAATTCGCGTAGTAATTGTAGTTGTTTGGGTATGCGAAGAAGTCGTTTTCGCGGGCAAAAATGAAGAGACTGCTCAAGTGCAGCAAGGGTAAGTGAGCGCTGTGTGGCTTCTTGACTTCGTAAACTTCTTTGGGATTATAGGTCAAGTTTTTACCTTGTTTATAGCGTAAGTTGGTGTTCACATTTTTGTCGCCAATCACCTTGATGGGATCTTTTACACGTACTGAGCCGTGGTCTGTAGTGATGACAATTTTGCAGGGTTTTTCGGCAATTTTTTGGAGGGCTTCCCAAAGGGGCGAGTGCTTGAACCAAGTTGCTGTGACGTTGCGGTAAGCGGTTTCGTCATCGGCGAGTTCGCGTACAATGTTCACATCGGTGCGGGCGTGTGAAAAGGCATCTACGAAATTGTACACAACCACGTTGAGTTTGTTTTGGCGCATATTGGCTACTTGATCAACCAAATCTTTTCCGTGGTTGAGTTGAGTAACTTTGGTGTAACTGAATTTGATGTCTCGGCGCAAACGCTTGAGTTGTTCGGCCAGGAATTCCTTTTCGAAGAGGTTTTTACCGCCTTCGTCTTCGTCGTTTGACCATTTATCTGGGAAGGTTTTTTCTATTTCTAGAGGAAGCATTCCGCTGAAAATGGCGTTACGTGCATATTGGGTGGTTGTAGGGAGAATGGCTAGATATAGATCTTCGGTATCGATGTGATAAAGTTCGTTTAGAGTCTCGCTGATGGCCCTCCATTGGTCAAAACGAAGGTTATCAAGTAGGATGAAGTAGACGGGTTCTTCAGAGTCTAATAACGGATTCACGCGCTTACGGAATAAGCTGTGAGACAAAACTTCATCTTCCGAATTGATCATGGTATCGTAATTCTGGGATATGAATTTGCAGAAGTTGCGATTAGCATCGGTTTTTTGGGTGTCAAGAACTTCTTTCATTCCGCCTTCGTTGGTTTCGCCGAGTTCCATTTCCCAATAGACCAACTTCTTATAAACGTCTTTCCATTCTTGCAGATTGAGTTTATCAGAAACGGTCATGCCTATTTGCATGAACTCTTTTTGGTAACCTTGAGTGGTTTTTTGACTCACCAACCGTTTTTCATCGAGGTTCTTTTTAACGGCGAGCAATATTTGATTTGGATTGACAGGTTTTATGAGATAGTCGGCAATTTTATTGCCAATGGCTTCTTCCATGATGTGCTCTTCTTCGTTCTTTGTGATCATGATGACCGGCAAATTGGGTTGAAGTTGTTTGATGGAAGCTAGAGCGTCTAGTCCGGATATTCCGGGCATGTTTTCGTCCAAAAAAACCAAATCAAACTGAGTGGTTTTGATTCGGTCTATGGCTTCGGTGCCGCTTTTAACGGTGATGATTTCGTATCCTTTTCCCTCGAGAAATAGAATATGGGGTTTGAGCAAATCGATTTCATCATCGGCCCAGAGTAAGCGTGCTAACATGATAGAGTAACGTAAAAATGTTTACAAAATTCGGTCAATTTTAAAGGTTTCTGTTTATTTTTCGATAGGACCCCTAAAAAAACTGCAAATTTGCAGAATGAGCTCCCATCATATTGTTCGCGACAATCAAGAACCGGCCCTCATCATTGCCAATGGAGAGGCATGTTCTTATGAGTTATTGAGCGAATTGATGGAATGGACCCCCTTTGTAGTGGTGTTGGATGGGGCCTTGACAAGGGTTTTAGAACGGGAAATTCGCTTTGATGTGTGGTTGGGGGACTTTGATTCTGGTAACGTGGTGAATTTTGAAGAATACCCTCATTTGTCACACGTTGAAGTAATTCACACCCATGATCAAGATAAAACTGATCTACAAAAAGGCATAGAATTTTTGATTCAGAGAGGGTTTACCGCGGTGAATATCATTTGGGCAACAGGTAAACGATTTGATCATGCTATGAACAATGTGTTTACTCTTGCGCGATATTCAAATAATATGGTTATCAATGTTTTAGATAGCCACTCTCGCATTTTTGTAGCGCCCTCGGGATTTAAAAAGTGGTATCCTTCGGGAACATCAATTTCATTGATTCCTTGCGGAAAATGTGAAGGTGTAGTTACCGAGAATTTGGTTTGGAATATGAAAGGTGCAACATTGGAACTCCCTTACAATACCAGCAGTTCCAATAGAGTTGACCAAGACGGTTGGGTAGAAGTGAATTTTGAGAAGGGGCATTTGCTCATTATGGAATGTTTTGATCATGAAAATAATTAGTTATAACGTAAACGGTATTCGTTCGGCAAGCAGCAAAGGATTGGCTGAATATTTGAAAGCTGAAAATGCAGATGTGGTGTGTTTTCAAGAACTTAAGGCCTTGCCTGAGCAGATTGAAGAAAGTGATTTTACTTCTTTGGGATATGAATGCCATTGGTTTTCAGCACAGAAGAAAGGCTACAGTGGCGTGGGAATTATTAGTAAGGAGAAACCACTGCTTGTGGAGCGCGGCTGCGGACATGCATTATACGATGCAGAAGGACGTGTGATTCGTTTGGATTTTTCCTGGGGAAGTGTACTCTCTGTTTATTTCCCTAGCGGAACCAGCGGCGATGAACGCCAAAATGTGAAAATGGATTTCCTGAATTATTTCTTTGATTACATAGAAGATTTAAAAAAGTCATTTCCCAATTTAGTGGTTTGCGGGGATTACAATATTTGTCACCAAGCCATTGACATTCATGACCCCGTAGGAAATAAGAACAGCACTGGATTCTTACCTGAAGAACGTGAATGGATGTCGAAATGGTTCGCCTCTGGCATGGTAGACTCATTCCGAACCTTGCATGAGGGAGTGGCTCATCAATACAGTTGGTGGAGTTTTAGATCCAATGCGAGGGCAAACAATAAGGGCTGGCGAATTGATTATATTTCCATTTCTGGAATTTTGTCGGAGAGGTTGAAATCATCTGGAATTCAAGCAGAGGCTAAACATTCAGACCATTGTCCGATTTGGGTGGAATTGAAATAAAAAAGGCTGCCTTTTGATAGGCAGCCTTTTCAAAGATATAGTGAGTTTTATTTTGTGATGTATTCCTCCTTGATGGTTCCCTGTGGAGTAATTATCAAGACTTTGGTTTGTTGTGTTGTTTGTGTTACCGTTCTAACCGGTTGTACCAAAGTATAACGCACTTCCATGTTGTATACCATTTGAATGGATGGTTGCAATGGGGAAGGATTTAATATGGCGTCGAAGCCGTTGGTTGAAATGGCATTGTGAAACAAGGTGGTGCGGTTGGGTCTGGTTGTTAGATTACCTTCTTTAGGAGCTTGGGGTGCATCATCTTCAATGGCGCTGATGGCCAAAGGTTGGTATGGAATATATTGATCAACTGGGAAATACTGTTTTTGGAACTCATTGACCGTGCGGAAGTTCGTATCTAAACTGATGCCGGTTTTTTTAAGATGAGAAATTTTAGCTTTCAATACTTCTTCTGCTTTTTGGCGTATGCGGATGTTGGCCTGCTGAATGGTGTCGCAATGGTATTCCACTTTGATCAGATCGTAGATTTCACATTGTGCAGCCATAGTAAAGAGTTTGTCTAATTGCTCTGGGTTTTTGTATCTAACGTGCAGGTTTTTTTGCATTTCAAATCCCTTCGGAATTTCATTGTATGTATTTGAAAAGAGCTTTTTTTCTCTTTGGAAGATCGGAACCAAGGCAATCATGTCGAGATAGAAATCTTTCTCTTTGATGCCCATGCTAGCACCCATTTTGATGAATTTGTTTACCCTCATTTGTAATAAACTATCGAGCTCAGATACTTTTTTACCGGCTTGATTCAAATGGAAAATTGCCGTATAGCTGGTGGGTGTTGCATTATTTAAAACAGAAATATTGATGACCATTTCGTTTCCTCCGCTGATGATGTTTTGTTCGCGGTTTACATATGACATGGTGTATTCGGTGCCTGAATTGGGTCGGTAATTTTGCGTTGCGTCAATGTGAGTAGTGCGTTGTTTGCGCATGCTCACGGCTGCTTTATCGGCGCGTCCATCGTAATCTTCGTAGGCGCCAGACGCAACGGGTGCGTTGTAGGTTGCATTGTTTTTGAATCGGTTGTTTTCATTCCAAGTGGCGTTTCCTGATACTTGGGCTGTAGATGGGTTGATGGTTGCCAATAATGGCAGGAGAATGAGTACTTGGTTTTTGAATTTCATGGTGGTTAATACTCAAACGCTTGAAAAGGTAAATTTATTTTATTTTCTTATACGTATATAAACGTTTAAAAATGTACGTATACGTTAAAATTCTTTATATTTGTTTGTTGTTTTTGGAGGATTATGAATACAAAACTTACACTTTCGGTTGATAAAGCGGTGATTGAAAAAGCCAAGCTTTATGCGGCAAAGGAGAATCGGAGCTTATCGGAACTCATTGAGAGTTATTTGAAAGTTTTGGTGGTTTCAGAGCCGGAAGTTTTGTACTCAAAAACATCCCCTAAAATGGAAACGCCTATAACAGAGAGTTTGATTGGTGTGATCAAGGTAGATGATGATTTTGATTATAAAACGGAACTTTCAGAGGAGCTTTCTAAGAAGTATTTGAAATGAAAAAAGTACTGCTCGATACCGATGTTATCATCGATTGTTTGATTTCGAGGGATCCGTTTTCGCATCACTCCATTGAAATTCTAAAACTTTGTGAGTTGGGAGAAATCTGCGCGTATATATCACCCATCAGTTTATCTAACTTGTATTATGTGCTGAGAAAACAGCTATCTCATCAGAAATTGATGGTGGTTTTGACACAATTATTAAAAATTGTGCAAATAGCAAATTTGAATAAATTGATTATTCAGCAAGCCATTGAATCTGAATTTAAAGACTTTGAAGATGCCTTGCAAAATTACTGTGCCGTAAATGAACCAGATGTTCAGACCATCGTTACAAGGAACATCAAAGACTATAAACAGAGCAGTTTGCCGGTGATGACGCCTGAGAATTATTTGGCCTTTCTAAGGCTCGAAAATTAGTATTCCAAAGTTCCCCATTCGCCCTGAATGGTGAGCTTTTTGCCGTCGAAGTTTTCGGTGCGACCTATGATTTGGGCATCTATACCAAAGGATTTAGAAAGGGTGATCATTTTTTCAGCCGAAAGTTGGTCGGTGTAAATTTCTAAGCGGTGACCCATGTTGAACACTTGGAACATCTCTCGCCATTCGGTGTTGCTCTCTTGTTGGATCAATTGAAACAAGGGAGGAATGGGGAGGAAATTGTCTTTGATGATGTGAACACAATCTGCGAAATGAAGCACTTTGGTTTGACCGCCGCCAGAACAATGTATCATGCCTTTCACGACTTCACGTCCCAAGGAATCAAAAATAGCTTTGACCAAAGGGGCGTAGGTTCTGGTAGGGGAAAGCACCAATTTGCCAGCATTGATGGGCGAATTTTCTACGGGGTCCGTGAAGTGTTTGCTTCCGCAGTAGACCACGTTTTCAGGAAGGTTTTGATCGTAGCTTTCAGGATATTTCTGGCGATAATCAGCGTGGAACACATCGTGACGGGCGCTGGTAAGTCCGTTGCTGCCCATGCCGCCGTTGTATTCTGATTCGTAGGTAGCTTGTCCGTAGGATGCAAACCCCACGATAACTTGTCCGCCGGAAATATTTGCATTGTCAATGATGTGCGCTCTTGGGGACTGTGCCACGAGGGTGGAGTCTACAATGATGGTGCGAACGAGGTCGCCCACATCGGCGGTTTCGCCACCGGTGGTATGAATTTCGATGCCGTGATTTTTCATATTGGCACAGAATTCTTCGGAGCCTTCAATGATGGCCGAAATGACTTCGCCTGGAACCAAACTTTTATTTCTTCCGATGGTGCTGGAAAGCAGGAAGGGACCGGTCACGCCGGCGCAGATGAGGTCATCGGTGTTCATGACGATGGCGTCTTGAGCAATGCCTTTCCAAACGGAAACGTCGCCGGTTTCTTTCCAATAGGCGTAGGCCAAACTGGATTTGGTTCCGGCACCGTCAGCGTGAACGATGGTGCAGAGGTCGGGGTTGTTGGTCAGATAATCGGGAATAACCTTACAGAAAGCTTTTGGGAAAAGGCCTTTATCAATGTTTTTGATGGCATTATGAACATCTTCTTTTTGGGAGGAAACGCCGCGTTGTGCGTACTTATCTGACATGGTACAAATATAATTCAAGGAAAACGGGTTTGGAAGGGATATTTTCTGATTGACTGGAGGGAATTATCCCCGTAAAATTAAAGTTTGACTTTAAAAATGCGGGGATAAATGCAAATATCCCCGTAAAATTAAAAATAATGCATCTGATTTGCGTGTAAATACTCTCCTAAGAATTATTTACGAAGGGTTAAATGGAAAAATCTCGTTGACCTTAAATCATTAATTCCTCCGCCCCATCGAGTCAATGAGCCCTTTGGCCCAAAGCGTGATCTCCTTTTTTTGAAGGGCCGTTAAGTTGGCGCGTTCGTGCATTTTTACGTATCCTTTCATGGGCATTTCGTCTTCTTCGATGACTTCAATGCACTCTTCAATTTTATGCTTTTGCTGTTTTCGAGAATAGGTGTTCCACGCGTCAATGTTGAAGTGCTCTTTGCCTTCGTCAACATGGTGATCTATCCACATAGAAACGGGTTGAATCTTTGCGTACCAAGGGTACTCGGTATGGTTTGAATGGCAATCGGCGCAGGCAAACCGGATAATGTTCTCAACGGTATGGGAGGTGGGATAATCGGTAAACAAGGGGTGTTTTTCGAGTTCGGGATCGTTGTTGTGGTTTCTGGGAATGAATTGAATCAGTCCAAATACGCCCAAGCCGGCGAGGATGACTTTATAGGAGGTTCTCATAGCTCTTGTAAAATTAAACCTTTTCCAACAAATTTTTCACCTTTGAATCAATGATGTGGAAGACCTTTTCGAAACCTTCGTCGCCGCCGTACCAGGGGTCGGGGACTTCCCAGCATTCGAGTTTGGAGCGCAAGGCGGGAGTGTTGGCATAAGGCAGAACGCCGTTGTAAACATCGCGGGCCATGGTGATGATGTGGTCAAAGTCGTGGAGATCGCCCACCGTCAGTTGCCTTGAGATGGATGTGACCTCAACTCCGTGCTTCAGTGCGTTGGCACGAGTGCGCGGGTCGGCCTGCTCTCCGTTGTGAAATCCGTTGGTGCCGCAAGAATCAACTTCGAACTCCTTTTCGCGGCCACGAAGGGAGATTTCTTTGGTAAATAAGGCTTCGGCAAGCGGACTTCTGCAAATGTTTCCTAAACAAACAAATAAGATGCGTTTCTTCACTCAACAAATTTATTAACTTTGACTTTTACGCAAGAATTTAAATGAAGAAGTTTTCATGGTTTTTTCGGGGGATGCTTTTCGCTGCAACCGCCTTCAGTGCCTCATTGAGCAATACAGTAAATGCCCAAGAAATTCCTTGGAATCAAGCCGTAAATCACGCCATGAAAACCATTCCCAAACGAAATTTGGGACCAGGGGCCATGAGTGGACGTATCACCGCGTTGGCTGTGCCGACGGTGGAGCCAAGCAATAAAACCTATGGACAAACCATCTATGCCGGTGCGGCGAGTGGGGGTGTTTGGAAAAGCACTAACGGCGGACTTAACTGGACGCCTATTTTTGATGAACAAGACGTTCAGAGCATCGGCGCTTTGGCCGTTGATCCCAACAATCCTGATGTAATTTGGGCAGGTACCGGAGAAGGGAATCCCCGGAACAGTCACAATTCTGGAAAAGGAATTTACAAGAGTTTAGACGGCGGAAAAACTTGGAAATGTTTGGGCTTGGAAGCCACCAAAACGATACATAGAATCATTGTTAATCCTAAAAATTCGCAAGAAATTTACGTGGCGGCTATGGGGTCGGTATGGGGACCAAACGATGCCCGCGGAGTTTATAAAACCACCGACGGTGGAAAAACATGGAACAAGATTTTATACACCAACGCCAGCAGCGGCTGTGCTGATTTGGTTATGGATCCGAGCAATCCTAACAAGTTGTTTGCGTGCATGTACGATTACCAAAGACAACCTTGGACGTTCAGAAGTGGCGGTCCTGGAAGCGGACTTTATGTTACTTATGATGCGGGACAAACTTGGAAAAAGTTGGGCGCCGAGAGTGGCTTGCCCGAAGGCGAATTGGGTAGAATTGGAATTGCTATCCCCCGAAATCAACCCAGCCGCGTATATGCGCTGGTGGAAGCGAAGAAATCGGGATTTTACCGAAGCAACGATGGGGGTGCGACTTGGAAGCGCATTACCGATGATGAAAATGCGGGCAACAGGCCGTTTTATTACCATGAAATATATGCCCATCCGGAGAATGAGAACCGTGTATATTCTATTTGGTCGCAGGTGAGTGTGAGTGAAGATGCTGGAAATCATTGGAGAATTTTGGCCGATTGGGGAGCGATTCACCCTGATCATCATGCGTTTTTGATTCATCCGAGAGACCCCAATTACATCATCAATGGAAACGACGGCGGCTTGAATATTTCGTACGATGGCGGCAATTCTTGGCGCTATGCTGAGAACATTCCGGTGGGGCAATTTTACCATATTGATATTGATAATGAGTTACCATACAATGTTTACGGCGGACTTCAAGACAACGGAAGTTGGGTGGGTCCGGCTTACCATTGGAAGTACGGCGGCATCAAGAATTTTGAATGGCAGGAGGTGATGTTTGGCGACGGATTTGATTGCGTTCCCATGCCCGGAAAGCCTGGTGAAGGTTATGCCATGTGGCAAGGCGGTAATGTGAGTCATTACAATACGAAAACCCATCAAACCATCCCAATAAAGCCTCAGCACCCGCAAGGAGTGGAACTGAGATTCAACTGGAACGCTGCTATTGCGGTTGATCCGAATTTGAATACAGGGATTTATTTTGGAAGTCAATTTGTGCATTATTCGGCAGATCAAGGGCGCAGCTGGAAAATCATTTCTCCTGATTTGACCACCAACAACAAACTGAAGTTGCAGCAAGCAAAGAGTGGTGGGTTAACGGTTGACGCCACCGGCGCGGAAAACCATTGCACTATTTTGGCCATTGCACCAGCAGCGAGTGATACTAAAGTTGTTTGGGCGGGGACCGACGATGGAAACATTCAAGTGACCCGAGATGGCGGAGCTTCATGGAGCAATGTGGCACTCAACATAAAGGGCGCTCCCAAGGAAGCTTGGGTTCCTTACTTGTGGGTGAATCCCAAAAACGCCGGAGAATGTTGGGCGGTCATCAACAATTACCGTCAGAACGATTGGAACGCCTATTTGTATAAAACCACCGATTTTGGAAAAACCTGGACATCCGCTTTGGGAACGGCCCCAGCTGCTGATGGTGAATGGGGATATGTACATTCGGTGTTGCCTCATCCCCAGAATCAAAACTTGGTATTCATGGGAACCGACCGCGGCTTGTGGATGAGTTTAAACGGTGGCAAGGATTGGATGAAGTGGAAGGAAGGATTTCCGAGTGTTCCGGTGACCGATTTGAAAATTCAGAGCAGAGAGAATGATTTGGTGGTGGGCACTTTTGGACGTGGAATTTGGGTGTTTGATCATCTAAATGTGTTGGTAAATTTGGCGGCAGGATCGGCAGCGAAAGCTCCAATTTCTGTGAAAGGAATTAAGATTGCGGCTACCACTCCGGGTTATTTGGCGCAAAGCATGAGCAATGCAGGGATGCATTTTGGTGCGAATACGGAATTTGAAGCACCCAATAAAATGGGCGGGGTGAAGATAGATGTTTGGGCGGTTTCGAAAAAGAACAAAGATCAATGGGAAAAGCTGAAACTGGTTGGAACTATTTACAATGAAGCCGGTGAAAAAATCAGAACCCATCATTTTAGCCTAGATAGTACTGGGTTGTACCGCATTCCTTATCGCATGATTCGCGACGGTGTTCGATTCCCACAACACGGAAAGGTGGATGAAAAATCGGATTTGCCATCGGGAATGGAAGTGGCACCGGGTAAATATAAAATGGTCATCAGAAATGAGGGCGATACGTTGAAATTTGCAGATAGCGTGTGGGTGGAAGTGAAAGAATCGGGTCAGTCGCCTTTTTCGAGTGCTGATTACAGTAAAAAATTGGTTAGTGCGGCTGATTTTGCGAAGGTGGTTCAGTTGGCTTATTCATCGTTCGAAGCCTTGAAGGAGGCTGAACGTTCTTTGGAAACGATGGGCAAGTTGCAATTTGAGTCAGATACTTTGAAGCAGCGTTACACGAAGGAGAGCAAGAAAATCACTGATTCTTTGGCTCAGTTGAAGTTGAAATATATGTTGGAAGAAGGGTATCGTTTTTACGAAGATGCCACCATCAGGCTGAACGATCATTTGAACAATGCTGCGGGCTTGTTGAATGGTTCTGAGCAGGTAACTGAGAATGTTCAGGTTGCCATTGACAACGCGAAAAAGCAGACTGAGAAGGTGACGTCAGAGGTTCGGAATTACTTGAATGGCACGGTTTCTCCATTCTTAGATAAACTGGATTCCGAAGGAAAGCGCATTAAGTGGCGTTCGGAAATAAAGAAATTTTAAGTCATGAACTATCTTTTACCCAATAAAAACTTTTGTGCTAATACATACGAACATTGGTTGGCGGTTTTTTTCGTGGGACTTTTATGCGGAGTATTAACCTATAGGGCTCGCAAATTACCCGAAGATGGTAAACATAAAATCACCCAGATTTTTGCTTGGTTGTTGGTTATTAACGTATTGATTTGGCAAGTCGTCAAAGTTTACGTCTCACTACTTCCCTCTAATGACCCTGCATTTGTGCCCTTTAATTGGGGCGAAGATTTACCGCTCAATCCGTGTAATTGGTTGGCCTTTGTTGCCTTAGCCTACAGTTACAAGCGCAAAATTTGGATGTGGCACGTCTTATACTTTTTTGTTTGGGTATTCACCTTCAACGCTATCATCACCCCGGCTCTCAACGAAGGATTCCCACACTACAACTATTGTAAGTTTTGGATATCGCACACTGGATTGGTCATGTTTGTGATTCACTTATTGGTTTTGGGAATGCCCCGAATCACGTTCAAAGATTTATTGAAATCATACGGCTACCTTCAAATATTCACCCTCATTGCCATTTCTGTAAACTATTTGGTGGTTTTCACGGGCCGCGAGGCCAACTATTTCTTTTTGATGCACAAGCCGGAAACAGCCAGCGTTCTCGACATTTTGGGCCCATGGCCGTGGTACATCATTCAAGGGGATGTGATAGCGTTTGGGTTGTTTGGGGTTGCATGGTCTGTGGTCTATTGTCGATGGTCTAGGGTCGTTGGTCGGTAGTCCATGGTCGGTAGTCCATGGTCTGTGGTCGGTGGTCTGTGGTCGGTAGTCCATGGTCGATGGTCCAGTGTCGTTAGTCGGTGGTGAATTCACTGAATTTGTATGTAAATTGGTGAATATAATCACCGAATTCACTATTAAATTGGTGAATAGGGTGGAATTTCTTACTTTTGAGTATGATTTCAAGATTGTTAAAAGGTCAGATTGAAAAAGTTGTTCATACAAATAAGGCGGTCATTGTTGTTGGGCCGAGGCAGGTGGGCAAAACTACCTTGATCAAGGAAATCTTGAAAAACAATGATTATTTGTTTCTGGATGGAGACGACCGGTCTGTAGTGGCAATGTTGGCGCAAGCTGATACATCCCTCCTAAAAAGAATCATTGGTACGAAAAAGTATGTATTTGTAGATGAGGCGCAGAAAATCCCCAACATTGGAAATGCGCTCAAAATTATTGTCGATCAATTGACGGGCGTGAAGTTGTTTGTGAGTGGTTCGTCGTCATTGCAGATTCATGAGAGCACCCAGGAGTCTTTGACGGGTAGGAAATTTGAATTTGAATTGTTTCCTATTAGTTGGAAGGAATTCGAGGGACATGTGGGATATTTGGAAGCGGATGCTCAGTTAGAGCATCGTTTGATATTTGGAATGTATCCGGACGTGATCAATGGACAAGATTTGGAATTGAGAATACTGAAAGGTTTGTCAGATAGTTATTTGTATCAAGATGTCTTATCGTTGACGGGGATTAGGAAGCCCGATGTTTTGGAAAAGTTATTGATGGCTTTAGCGCTACAGGTAGGAAGTGAGGTATCGTTTAATGAGTTGGCACAATTGCTGCAAATAGACAAGAATACGGTCATCAAATACATAGATCTGTTGGAAAGGGCGTTTATCATTTTTACGTTGCCGAGTTTCAGTCGAAACTTGAGAAATGAAATCAAGAACAATCGGAAAATCTATTTTGTAGACAACGGAATACGAAATGCGATCATCAATAATTTCAATCCCATAGAACAACGAAATGATTTAGGTGTGTTATGGGAAAACTTCTTGGTATCGGAACGCCGGAAGCGCAATGCTTATGAGGGACATTTTTGCAGATCATTTTTTTGGCGCACCACCACACAGCGAGAGATTGATTATTTGGAAGAATCGGGTGGAAAAATAGAAGCCCGCGAGTTCAAATGGAAAGTGGGCAGTAAAGTGCGTTTTCCATCAAATTTTTTGTCAGAATACCACCCTGAGATTGGGGTTATTGATCGGAGTAATTTTCGGGATTGGATTTAGTTACTAATTTCTATTATCACGGGATAGTGATCAGATAAATATCCCAAGGAAGAGCTGTCAGTGCGGAAGCGGTAGTCGACGGAGCAGGAAGTGACATTTAGGTTTCTGCTGGTGAAAATGTAATCAATGCGGGGGCCGGGATTTAGGGCGTGCATCAAAGGGTTGAATCCGTTAAAGGTGCCGCGAGGATCTTGGTCAAAGTAAGAGTCGCGCATGCGCTTGGAAATCCATTTTATGGGTTTGGAATCGGGAGGGAGGTTCATGTCCCCAAGAAGAATGACCCCGTCGAAAGAGTGCTGATGGCGCGTGATGATTAGGTAGATGAGGGCCATGCTTTTTTGACGGGCGGTGGCGCCTATATGGTCAAAGTGGGTGTTGATGACGAGGAGGATTTTGCCGGTTTGGAGGTCTCGAAATTGGCCAAAAGTGGCGATTCTGGGCAGTGCAGCGTCCCATCCTTTGGATGGAATTTGCGGAGTTTGCGAGAGCCAAACGGTGGTGGGAATGTTTTCCATGGTAATGAGTTCATAGCGGTGAAAGTTGTAAAAAAGGGCGCAATATTCGCCGCGTTCATCGCCGTGGTCTCGGCCTACGCCAATGTATCGATGGGTTTCGCTGAGCTGGGAGTCGAGGTATTTTACTTGGTGCGAAAGTCCTTCTTGAATGCCCAAGAAATCGGGATTTTTTTCTTTCACAAAGGATGCTATGGCGGACTTTCTTTGTGGCCAAGCGTTGATGCCATCTGCGGGGTTATCGTAGCGGATGTTGAAAGAGATGATGGTACATGGTAGTTGGTAGAGGGTAGGGGGTACAAGGTAGTTGGTAGAGGGTAGGGGGTAGAGGGAGGTGGGTCGTTGGTAGTTGGTAGAGGGTAGGGGGTAGAGGGAGGTTGGGAGGATGGAGAGTAATATGGGTAGGAGGAGTTTCATTGATTCGGGTTTTGGGTTTCGGGGGTCGGGTATCGGGGGTCGGGGGTCGGGTATCGGGGCAGTTGATAGGTATTATTAAAAATTCCAAAAAAGTTATAACTATTTTGGAATTAAATCCTAAAAAGTCATGACTATTTTGGAATTATTCCTTGATTATCTTGAAAGTGGCTTTACTTGACTCCATGGATCCGTATCTGTGATGTTCGAGATTTAAATGGTAAATGCCGGGTTTTAGAGTGCGAACATCAATTGCTTGAGAAGAGGAAATGTATCCTGATTGGACTTCACGTCCGCTGAGGTCAAAGAGGGAATAGAAGTTAAAAGTTTCTAAATGATGGATGAATAATGTTTCACGAACGGGATTGGGGAAAATACTTCCCTTTTGCTGGAGGGTTTGGGTTTTCAAGGTTCCGCTGTCGTCGCCTTTTTGATAGACCCTGACATAGTCAATTTCCATTCTTGAGGAATCGAAGTTGGCATCCACTTGAGATAAAACGGCCACGTTCAATAAGATGTATTGATCTCTGGTGAAGGGCCAATTGTCAGCGGTTAAAGAGGATGGTTGATAGGTGTAAATTTCAGAGCTATCTACGAAGAACATGAGTTTTTCGGGCGACCATACCAATGAATATACGTGATAATTGTTATAGGGATCGGGAAGGTAAGCGCCGCCCGTTTCTACCCCTCCGAACCGTGCCTGGGTATGCACCGCCGATGAAACGTAACGCGGATTATGTCCCCAGCTCTCCATAATATCCATTTCGCCGCACTTGGGCCAGCCCACGGTATTGGCATCTTTGCCCCAGTAGTTTCCGGTTTCTCCTACATTGGTTCCGAGGGTCCAGATAGCTGGCCAAACGCCGCTTCCGGCGGGGAGTTTCGCTCGTACATCTATGCGCCCGTAGGTAAATGCAAATTTGGAATTCAGCCTAGCCGATGTATAATCTTTAGTGCTGTTTTGGTAGGTATAGCGTTCTTTTTTGAGAACAATTTTGAGACTTCCATTGCTGACGTAAGAATTGTCGAGTTTGTCAGTGTAGTGTTGGATTTCTCCATTGAACCAAGAACCGTTGTTGGGAGCAATTACCTGATGGTGCCAATTTTCGGGCTTGGGTTTTCCCGAGTAGTTGAACTCATCGGCCCATACCAGTTTCCCATAGTGGGCGATTCCGGGACTTTGTTGGTTTCCGGGGGATGAAACGAATCCCTTAATGTTATCAATGTGATAATCACCTGCTTTAAGTTCGTTGGCCTCAAAGAATAGGGTGATTCTCTTGTAGGTTCCTTTGGCGCTGATGGATGCGTCGGTTCCAACCACTTTGGCTCTGGAAAAGTCGAACGAATCTAGATGCCAGTTTGTGGTTTTAAAGGTCTTTTGGATGTAGACTTCGGGTTGGGAAGAAGTGCTTTGTTCCAACTTAATGTGGAAGGTAAAAGAGTCGCCCTCTGCGTGATACAGTTGAAAATACAGCTTTTTAGAGGAATCTAAAACGATGCCGTCTTTAAGGTCTAGAAAAGCCCCTTCGAATGGACTTCCGGCGGTATTGGTGAAAAGGGCCACGTTGTTATTTGGCCTTAACGGATCTTTGACTCTGCTGAATTGGGTTCCCCCGAAAGCATTGAAAGTATGCTTGTTAATCTCAAAATCGATGGGTAAGTTTTGCGCTTGAGAAGTGAAAAAGATGGAAAGAAATAAAATGAGAAGTAATGATTTTTGCATGCGGGGCAAAGGTAGATGATTTATGTGGAGATGAATTTTTCTTGAAAGTCTATATTTCTTGTCAACAAGATTTACGTTCCCTTCAAAAAGGTTAATTCAACTGACAACCATTTGGATTTCCAAGTTGTGAAATAGGCGTTAATTATTTTATCAATATTCTCCCTTGTAGCTCCATCCCAATACCATTGATTTTCTGAATAGGATAAGTCGTCTTTTGCAAAGTAAAGTGTATAGAAGTCATACAAGTATTTCTCATAATTAAGTTCTATACAAATGTCTTTCAGGATGTTAAGTACTTTTAAGTTATCGATTTCCCCGTCAAGCGATTTATCAATGAGATAACATGTGTAGTTCTTTATTATTTTATGTTTATCTGAGTAGTCAAGTTGCAATTCCGTTAAAACTCTGTCTGTAAGTTCTTGCATTTGGAATTGATTAAAAGGCGCGCTTTCACCGGCAAGCATGGTTAAATTTTCAGTGTCAAAACCTGCCATTAGCATGTCAACGGCCCAATCAATCCATGTTTTATCAACGTTTCTATTGAGGACTTTATATGCTAATATTTCCGATGTTGATTTTACAGGTTTCATGTTGTCTGTTGAGTTGTATTAAAATGCAACATAGCGTTTTGAAGTTTTGGATTGGAATTATATTTTCTTGATTACAAGAAACTAATTAAACAAAAATTATGATGATTGCAGAAATTCGCATGGTTTTCTTAATCTTCTATACACTATGTATTATCCCTAGGGTGGCGATTTCAAAGTATTTCATGATGATTCATGATTTTATTTTTTCTAATAGATCAAATTGAATATATATTAGTCGTACAAAAATGGTTCATCTCCTTCAGCCATTTTTCTCACGTTCTCCAGAACTTGTTTCATGTATCTTGTATAAAAGACATTCGCAAATAGCCATTGAAAAGGAATGAATAGGATACCTTTCCCATGAATTGTGTAGTCGTAGTTGATTTTTATTTTATCGGGCTCAATTTCTATGGTTGTCCACTCAAAGGTGAATTTCCAAATATTTAACATCCAAGATTTGAAATTTCCAACTTCTGCTTTCCAGTATTTATTTTCAATACGTTCAATTATTTCATCTGTTGAAACTTCCCCACCTTTAAAGGTCAAAGATTTGTCGGCATACACATTTTTTATCGAACCGACTTTTCCCCAATCCAGATCATTGGTTGTTCTCGTCACCCTTGGCATTAGTCCGTATCCTGTATGAACTTTTGTAACATCGCATAAGATAGGGGCTTTAAACGCCCTCTCTAGTGAGCAATTGTAAATGGCTGTTGTGTGAATTTTGAAATTCATCTAATTGTGCTTAAAATTTTATTTTGGCTGAACTATATTATTGAGATCAATATCAAATCTATGAATCAAAATTAAATAAAGTGGGTTAAAAGGTTAGTTTGGATAATTCTTGGATACAGTTCATCAATTCTTTTACCCATAAATTATTTGATGTTTTGTCTTTTGAGTTATTACTTAAAATCTTTTTAAGTATCGGAAGTATAATACTCCCTGAATATTGGACCAGTGGTTTAGTTAAAAAATTTGAAAGAAATTCTTCAATCTGATTCCAATGGTAGAAATTTTGCATTTGTCCAAAAATACAAATTTAAAAAGAGTTGAAAAACACTTCTTAAAATGTAAACCATATGTAAACCGGGTAAAATTAAAAAAGCCCCAAATTGCTCTGAGGCCTTGATTTTACTGGGTCGGGATGGCGAGATTCGAACTCACGACCCCTTGCACCCCATGCAAGTGCGCTACCGGGCTGCGCTACATCCCGATTTTTTGATTGGATTTTTCTTGAAAGAAATACTCCTAATCCCGGTGTTCTTGGTGCATGGGAACGGGTCACCCTTTTGGGGACTGCAAAAGTATCATCTTTTGACCAATCTTGCAAATGGTAATTGGTACATGGTCCTTGGTACTGGGTTTCGGGTTTTGGGCTTCGGGTGACGGGCTTCGGGCTTCGGGTAACAGGTTTCGGTTTTCAGGTTTCAGACCACAGACCATGTACCTTGTACCAAGGACCAAGTACCATGTACCATGTACCATGTACCATGTACCATCTACTATTGACCAAGAGTCAACATCCCTTCCAACTCGTCGTAACCCGATAAAATTTGGGTGCGGTTTTTTGAGAGTCGGTCGAGGGCGGCGCTGAGGGTGGGTATGGTGAGGTTTTGAAGGTGCTCTTCTATGAGCTCGCGCTTCAGTAATATGTTTACTAAACTTACGTGTTTGATACCCAAAAGGTACTTTCCTACCCAATAAGTGACGGGATGAACACGGTAGGCTACAATTTGTGGGACTCTATGCAACGCGGTTTCTAAGGTAGCTGTGCCCGATGCAACCAGGGCATATCCCCCGGAAATAGAAGCCTCGTGTAATATCTGGTGCGTTGATTGAAATAAAATATCGGCGTTTAAGTGGTGTGCGGTGAGGATGTTTTGGTAGAAATCTTCTGATAAGCTGGGTGCACCGGCTATCACAATTCTCGCACTTGGACTGTAAGTCTGTGCCGTTTTGACAAAGATGGGCAACAAATGCTGGACTTCGTTCGGACGAGAGCCGGGGAGCAATGCGATGGTCTGAAGTCCGTGGTCCGTGGTCGATAGTCCGTAGTCGGTGGTCCGTGGTCTGTGGTCTGCCCCCTGAAACCTGTCACCCGAAACCTGACTCCCGAAACCCGATCCCCGATCCCCGAAACCCGATCCCCGAAACCCTTGAATAAACTCAAGTGTGGGATTGCCAACGTAGGTGCAGGGCATGCCGCGGGAGGTGAAGAATTCGACTTCGAAGGGGAAAATGACGTCTAGCTGGTCAATGACTTTGCGCATGGTTTTGATGCGCCCTTCGTTCCAGGCCCAGGCCTTGGGCGCAATGTACCAATGTACAAAGATGCCCAGAGAATGGGCGTATTTGGCTAGTGGAAGGTTAAAACCGGGATTGTCAACGAATACGACTTTGTCGGGGCGGTGGCTTAAGATGTCTTCGCGGGCTTGATGCATGAACCGGCGAATGGTGCGCAGGTTTTTGAGGACTTCAATCAGTCCCATGACGTTTCGGTCGCGGTAGTGGGAGAGCAGGGTGGCACCGGCGGCTTGCATGAGGTCGCCACCCCAGCAAACGATTTCGGTTTCGGGCTCAGATTCTTTGATTTTGCGAATCATGACCGAGGCGTGTTGATCGCCACTGGCTTCCCCGGCAAAGAAAAAGAGCTTTTTAGACATCTGAAATGGGGTTTAGAATCCTTCGGCGATGCGTACCAGAGCGATGGTGGCCATGATCATGGTGCCAATCATCCAGCCGCGTGCCCAGAAAATGTGTTTATCTTGTTTCATCAGAAGGAAGAAAATTCCCACATCGGCAACTACGCCTACTTGAAATGCGGTATTGTATGCTTGGCTCAGGCTTTTGATGGCTTTGAGAAAATTAATGGGTTGGATTCCTTGAAAATGTGCAATGGGCATGCCCACCAAAAGGGGTACAATCAGGGCTGCTATGATTCCAACCAGAATGTGAGTAACGTTGGGTTTCAGGGGTTGATTATTCATGAGTTTGTAGATTCCATTGGTTGATGAGGGAAATACGCTGATGATCTGTGAGGTCAAACATGGTGGGCACCACTGATACATAGTCGTTGTTCAAGGCCCACTGATCGGTGTCTTCGCCTTTGTCCATGTTTACAAATTGACCGGTCATCCAATAGTACGTGCGTCCAAAAGGATCTTGTCGGGCGTCAAAGTCTTCCTTCCATTTGGCTTGAGCTTGACGGCAAACCTTGATGCCTTTGATTTTATTTCCTTCTTTGGGGACAGGGATATTGACATTTAATAAGGTTCCGTAGGGTAAACCTCTTTTGAGTGTTTCGTGGGCAATTTGTTTGATGTAGGGTTTGATGGATTCGAAATCGGCTTCCCAGCGGTAATCGCAAAGGGAAAATCCGATGGCGGGCATTCCATCGATGGCGGCTTCTACGGCTGCTGACATGGTACCGGAGTAAATGACATTGATGGAGGCGTTTGAGCCGTGGTTGATGCCAGATACCATGAGGTTGGGTTTGCGTCCATCAAGTACCTTATCAATGGCAAGTTTCACGCAATCTACGGGAGTTCCAGAGCATTGGAAGGCACGAACGCCTTCGTACATGTGTACTTCGGTGAGGCGAATGGTTTGGTTGATGGTGATGGCATGTCCCATAGCGCTTTGAGGTTTATCTGGAGCTACCACAATGACTTCGCCGAGTTCTTTCATGACTGAAATGAGGGCTTGAATTCCGGGAGCGGTGATACCGTCGTCGTTGCTGATGAGAATGAGGGGTTTGTTTGAAGTGGAGTCAGACATCCCTCAAAAATACAAAAAAAGGCCGCCACTCGAAAGTGACGGCCTCGTATTAAACGTTTAAGTTTATGTTAGAATAAGTAACGAACGCCCAATTGCATTCCCCAAGTAGAAGAAGTGCTAACAACGTCGCGAGTGGTGGTGGTTGGCAATAAACCGTTTACAGCGTTGAATTGGTAAGTTCCATCAGTATTGCTTCTAAGAACAGCACCGTTGTTAACGGTTAACTGTTGAGCAATACCCCAAGAAGAGTTGAACATATTACCAATATTCAAGATGTTAGCGCTCAACTGCAATTTGTGATCGGTTTTACCAATTTTTTGAGCAATATCTTGGTAGATAGCCAAGTCAAAGCGGTGCAACCAAGGCATTTTAGCAGCGTAACGATCAGCAAATTGACCTACATTCTTGCTCAAGTAAGCATCTTGTGCTACGTAAGCATCCCAAGCAACAGCTTGTTCATCAGCAGTGATGGTTTTTCCAGATGCAGTGTATTCTTTGAATTTGATGTCTTTAGACTCGTGAATGAAGATCAAATCGTTTCCTGTAATTCCATCGTTGTTGATGTCGGTAGAATAAGTGTAGTTGAAACGACCAGCGTTGAATCCAGCGTAAGTCAAAGAAACGGTAGTTGCAAAACGCTTAGCGTATTCAAACTTGTAAGACAATCCACCCACTACACGGTGAGGAGTAGAATATTGAGAGAATGACAAGAAAGGAGTGTTTTGGTTATCACCCAAAGTAGTTCCAGTGATGGCGTTGTTTTGGAAAGCAGAAGCTGCTTGAGAACCTGGGTTCGCGGTGATGTCGCGAGTGTTGTTGATTGAATAACTCAAGAAGGTGTTGAAACCATTTTTGAAGGTCTTGCTCAAAGTAGCTGCAAAGCTCAAGCCACTGCCTTGGTTGGTGTTAGCCAATACAATGGCATTACGAACACTACCAGTGTAGGTGCGCGCGGCTGGTTTAGAATAACCGGCTCTTTCCCACTCAGTACCTTTGAATAACATGGTATCAGAGGGTTTCATGTTTGCATCGAACTGGTAGATATCGCGAACTGACTTAGTGTAGATGATGTCAGCGGTGAAATCAATGTCGCCAGGAAGTTTGAAATCAACACCCAAGCTGGTTCTCCAAACTTGTGGGAAGTTGAAATTAGGATCTACCAAAGCGTAAGAACCACCGGTTGCAGGCAAAGATGCTGGGGTAGTAGGGAAAGAGTCAAAATATGCAACTGGATCTGCTTCAAATTGAGTGATACCATATTTATCTAGGTCAGCTTTTTTGGTTAATTCCAAAGTAGATTGCAATCCGTACCCATTGGTAGGTTGGTTGGTGTACCAAACGAAGGGTAAACGACCGGTGAAGATACCCGTTCCACCGCGAACTACTAGACTCTTGTCACCCTTTACATCGTAGTTGAAACCAACGCGAGGAGAGATCAAAGGAGTGGCAGTTGGCCATTTTGAAGGATCATACATGTAATTTTCTCCTTCTGGGTTTTTGAAAACGGGCTTAGAAGCGTCTGTGAATTTATCAAAACCGGCGTTAGCCAAAGGCTCTGTAAAGTAAATAGGTAGGTCTAAACGCAATCCACCAATCAATTTAAAGTTCTTATTCAAACGGTATTCGTCTTGAACATAAGCCGCTGCTTGTCCAAAACCTAATTCAGCGATAGGATTTTTATTTCCGTTATAACCGTAGGTGATGGCGAAAACAGAAGGCTGAGCATCGTTAAGGAACTGGCTCAATGAATCGTAACGGTAGTAAGTAGAACCGTAACGCATGAAGCTATTTCCTACATACATGTAGTCAAATGCAACACCAGCTGTCAAAGTGTGTTTATTGGTGTTGTATGTGAAGTTGTCAATAAATGAATAGGTGTTATTGATTACTTTGTTGTTCCAAGAGAACAATTCATATCCAAAAGAAATGTATTGATCGCCGTCTTTCTTGATATCAACGAATGGGAAAGGAGTAGAGTTAGATCCACGAGCGTCTACAACTTGGGTACCTGTTACCAACAACTGATTAGACATTTTGCTGTTCAAGTTGCTTTTTAATTCTAAAGACAACGAACCAACGGTGTTGGTAAAGTTATACAATGAATTTTCATAACTCATTGCGTTGTTTGACCAACGGTTTGAGGTAGAACGAGGAGTAGGAGCTGAGGTTCCGTTGGTGATTTGATCGTTGGTGTTGATTACGTAGTTGTAGCGAGCACTGAATTTGTGTTTTTGGCTGATATTCCAGTCAATACGTCCCAAGAATTTGGTATTTGCAGTTGCAAAATTTCCAAGACCTTGGTATTCGCCAGTCTCATAACCATATTTGGTTTTCAAGTGCGAACGAACGGCGTCAAGATCAGCTTTGGTTACACGAGAGAGGTTAGGATTGTTGGGATTAGAGTTTGCATCGGTAGCTTCCCAAGTTAAACCTGGGAAAGAACGGTTTTCTTGTTCAAAGTTTACAAAGTAGAAAACTTTATCTTTTTTGATGGCACCGCCTAAACGGAAACCATAAATGTTTGCCGTTGAAGCAGGAATAGTGGTGGTTTCTTTTAAATCAACATCACCCACTTTAGTTCCATTCATTTTTTCATTTCTGTAGAAGGTGTAGATTGAACCTTCGGTTTTGTTCGAACCGCTGCGGGTGATTGCGTTAACACCGGCACCGGTAAAGTTACTTTGACGAACATCATAAGGAGAAACGTTCACTTGAACGGCTTCAATTGCATCTAAAGAGATGGGTTGAGCATCACCACCAGGCATGTTGTTGGTGCTCAAGCCAAAGTTGTTATTGAAGTTGGCTCCGTCAATGGTGATGTTATTGAAACGACCATCACGACCGTTGAAACTGTTGTTTCCACCCGCTTGAGGTGTGAATTTGGTGAAATCATCAATAGAACGGTTGATGGTTGGCAATGTGTTCAACTGTTTTGAAGACAAGTTGAAGTTTGCACCAGATTTTGTACCACTATTTCTTGAAGTGATGACAGAAACTTCGCCAATTTTTTCGAGGGCGGTAGCCAAATCAAGATCCAATTTGTAGTTTTCACCTAAAATTAGGTACACGTTTTCTACTGTAACGGTTTTTTGACCGGGAGCGGCAATGGTAACTGTGTAAGGACCACCTGATTGTAAGTTGAAGATGTCAAACGCTCCACCTTGACGTGTTTGTGTAGCATAAGTTGCGTTGGTTGTTGTCAATACCGCTGTAACGGAAGCGTTGTCAACAGCATTTCCACCAGATAGAATCGTTCCACCGATAGACGATGTGGTAACCTGAGCAAAAGATATTGCTGCTGAGAAGGTTACTAACATCCAAAGTGCTAATTTTTTCATTGAATTTAGGAATTAGTTTGGTTGTAATTAAAGTACAAATGAACAATGTTTCGATGTCTCATTTATTAACAAATTGTAAATAAACTGATTGTTGAATTTTAAAGTGTCAAAGTGTACCTTTGACGCTAACACACAGTTTTGAGTTTGAGAGCCTTATTTTTCTTATTTTCTTGGTTTTCAGTGACCTTGAGCGCGCAATTTGTAGAGATTGAAGCGAAGGCTAAGTTGCCACTAGGTGATTTACTTAGGCGTGCAAACTCAGAATTAAATCCGTTAATAGGCGGTGAGGACATTTTAATGTCTGAGGCTGATTATGTAGTAATTGGAGATACATTTTTTTTAAATCCGCACGGCACACATTATTTGTTTGCTTATACAAAAAGTTGGAATGAATTTCGGCGATTAGACAGATCTAAATTTCACGGCCATAATTTTGGGAGACATCTATTTACCTACAAGGGGGATATTTATTGTTTTGGGGGATATGGATTCTGGCATTCGCACTCAAAATTGATCAAGTTTAATCGAAAAAATAGAGAGTGGGATCTCATGAAAATAAAAGGAGATGTTCCCGATATATTTTCATCAATAGGGGTGCTGATGGGAGATTCGTTTATGGTATATGGAATCAGAAATGTAGACGGATTTCAGTCATTAAACGATGCCAAGTCGAGTTTGTACTTTATTGATATGAAGACACTGAATTCGGTTGCGTATGATTATAAAATAAACACGGAGGCGGTCATTCAAAAGAATGTAATTAACAATCAATTTTCGAGATATGCATTGGTCGCAAAAGTTGGGATAATTGATAGAATTGTTGATAAGCAAACGGGTAAGATATACAAGAATTATTCTGGTCCCAATTTATTTGGCGAAGAAGAATTTAGATACAGAAGCGGTAGAGACAGTAATTATCTATTTGCAGTTGGAGATCAGATTATCACCTATAATAGGAGCGGGCAGTTAAGCAAATTCAGTATTCAGGAATTTATTAAATTGTATTTCAACGAAGAAACTGAAATTGATGAATTTGAGCCTTTGCAAGTTGACAAAGGGTGGGGGTTCAATACTGATTATTTATTGTATTTTATCATTGATATCTTGTTGATTTTTATAGTCTATTTCATGTTCCTTTATTACCGCGGAACGGGTATTGTTAACCGGAGAACGTTGAATGATTACACGTCATTAGTAGATCAGAAGTTTGACTTCACATCAATCAGGACATTGTCAAATGGTGATTATACAGAACAAGAAATAGATATGGCCTTACAGATTTTCCATTTGCGGCCTTTGGTAAGAAACTTAAAACGCAGCCAGATGTTGTTTGAGCTCAATGAAATGTATTCTGGATATGTAGTCAAAATACCTCATCCCAAGAAAAAAGACCAATTTAAGTATAGGGTATCGCGGAGTTATTCATAAATCCATTGCTGGTCAAGGCGTTTTATGCTGATGAAAACGGTAAAGAAGTAAGGAGAAGTTTCAATGTTTAGGTTGAATTGAAAGAGATTCGGGTATTTACGATTCAGTAGGTTCAGACGTTCTCTAACCAATTTAAGTCCAATTTGTGTGCCTGGTTTGGGCTTTCTTTTTCTGTTGATTTCATTTCTAACAGTAATAAGCAACAAATGCGGTGAAGCGAGATCTAGATTTAAAGTAATATTGGTAGATGTATTACTCATTAATGCACCGTGTTTGATGGCATTTTCTAACAATGGTTGAAGTATTAATGGTGGAACATACCAGCTTTTTGCATCTAGGGTTTCGTCTTGGTGAATTTGAAACTGGAACAATTGATCTGATTCAAATCTCATTTGTTCCAAGCCAACATATTTTTGGGCATATTCTATTTCTTCTGATAGTTGAACAAAATCTTTATTTGAAGTTTCTAGGAATAAACGGTTCAGTTTAGCAAGCTCGGCTGTAGCTTTAAGAGCTTGTTTCACATTGGCTCTCACTATCAACGACTGAATTAAATTCATGGTATTGAAAATGAAATGTGGATTCATATTATTCTTCAAGGTTGCAAGTTCCATAGAGAGAAGTTTTTCTGAAAGTTTGAAACGTTCTTTCTGATTAAAGACTAATACAAAAACAAGTAATCCGACGCCTAAAAACAAAAGAAACCAAAATGCGGGTACTTGAAAAGTGGGTTTGTTGACTCTAAAAATGATGTTTTTTTGATTGTTGCCGTTGAATAATTTAATCTGATATATTCCAGCATTTATATCATTAAACCAAATGGGGGTATTATTCGGATAAATACACTGCCTAATTAAATTGCCTTTTTCATTAATGAGTTCCATCTGAACGTATCCGTCTTGATATTGAATGAATTTAGGGGTTGTTAGCACTAATTGAAAATTTGAACCCTGCCAAACTCTACCTGTAATTGAACTGGAAAAGAATTTATAATTATCCAAATTAACTGTTATACCGCCTTTGTTTGAGCATTGATTTTGGGCGGTAAAAGGCAGGAAATCTATGGAATTCCCAGTAAGAATAAAGCAACCATTTTCTGTTAATTGAACTTTGTGTTTTTCATTCGCCCTGTTACCCAAATAATATTGCCCAACGAGTTGTAAGCCAAATTTGGGATCTTTAAAGGACAATTGAATTAATGTACTGTTTGTGAAAATCCATATCCCGTGCATATTGGTTTGAACCCAATCAATTTTTTGATTGGGAAACAAATTTGCAATATTGATTTTATTTAGAGATTTGTAATTTGCTTCTAAATCATTGTATTTATAGAAAATGAACTCTTTGCCATTTTCGGAAATGAGTAAATTTCCTGAGAAGAAAAAGTTGTTTTTAGATTTCGGTTTTATATGATCTAAAGTAACGGTTTTTACTTTTTTATCATGTATCAGAAAAAAGCCGTTATTCTCTGTTTGCGCTAAAACTTTATTTTGTATGGGTTTTAATGTAATAATTGACCGTAATTCTTCATGGATATTTGCAGTAAACGTCAGATTTTTAATGTTTACTGCATTAACATGCTGAAAATATTCAGTTAAATAAAGATAATCACCTACCAATTCGCAGAATTGAAAATGTTTAGGTGAGATTAAACTAATTTTAGATTCATTTAGATGGTAGAGACCTTTTTCGCAGTGAATGAAGATATTTTTGTCATCAACGATTAAGCAGTTTTTGATATTTACCGGAAATTCATGTTTTATCCAAACATTCTGTTTTTTGATAAATAGTTGATTTTTTGTCCATCCTAAGATGTGATTTCTTTCAGCTTTAAACCCATTGAATTGAATAGGAGTAGAAATTCTTTTACCTAAATCAGGTATGAAAGATGCGCCGGAAGTGATTGAATTCAGCCATAAACCATTGTTGATGGTGTCAACCGTAATGCCCCATATAAATGGAAAGACAGGAAGTTCTTCGATTGTTGCAGTTGTTTTATTGTTTATATGATGAACAATGACAGAGCCTTCATCAAAGTTGAGGTGGTTTCCTAGAGCGAAATAAACTTTATCCTCATCAGATTCAATATCCCAAATGGCGTAGGATTTTTCAGGTCGCTGGGCGTACACCACAGAATCGCATTTTTTCCAATTATAGAAGATTTTATATTGATTGCTCTCCATTCCAATGTATAATTGGTCGTTAATGGTTTTCGCACAGATGGCAATTTGACCTGATTTTTTGATTTCATTAGCTACTATTGATTCATCTTTATACCAATCTTTGCCATTTTTAGAATATAAAACACTCGCTTTTCCATATTGAAAAACGCGATAAGCATTTTTCCAATAACACATGTCTAAGATAGTTGTCTTGCTGGGTGTATTTTGAGTGAGTAGCCACCATTTGGGTTTTTTTAAAGAAATTTCAGCAATTCCTTTAGCACCAAGAGCAAATAATTTGCCGTTAAGTTCTCTGAATCTTCTAAATTTTTCAAACTGTATTTTTCTTGAAAATTTCCCTGAATTTTGGTTAAATACCAAAATTTGAGAATCTAGAGTGCCTATGTAAATAAGATTCTTGTGGAAGTAAATATCCCAAACCTGAACAGAACCTACCCGTTTAATGATGGATTGATGAACGTCTGGATTTTCAGGAATGATGCCTATTCCCGCATCTGTGGCGATCCAAGCGGTACCATTTTGATCAATCCTTGTTTTACGGGTAATGTGTGAAGGTAAACCAGTTCGATTATCGAAAAAGTTATAGTCTTGAAAGCTGGGCGTTTGTGCAAAAGCACAAAGATTCATTAAGATTACAACTGCTCCTGCAATTGTTTTCTTCCAGTTTTGGAGACGGATATGTGTTGGCCGTTTTTCAGGCATACATGTGTACTGCTATAACTCTTAATTTGATGTAAAGGTACAATGTATGAGCGATGCACACGCACAAAGTCATTGGGCAACAAATCTTCAATGTGTTTGAGTGTTTTCGATGCAATATAATTTCTTTTTTCAGTAACTATCTTAGAATATGCACCACAGGCTTCAATTACGTGAATGTCACGGTAAGAAATCATGATGCTTTCCCCACCATCTTTGATGATTAAATTCTCTTCTCTCGCTTTGTAGGTGGACGAATTTTTTGGTAAGCTATCTGAGATTTTACTTTCTAAACGAGCGCGGAATCGTTCAATTTCAGATTCTGTCAAGGGCTTTAACAGGTAATCAAACACATTTTTATGGATGGCTTCCAACGCATACTGTGAGTGGGCACTTACAATAACAACAGGCACTGAATCGTTGAGGTCATGATGTATTTGTAACCCATTTTCTCCTCTTAATTCAATATCGGAGAATACTATATCGGGTTTGAAAGAATCAATTTCTTTTCTTGCTTGGCTGAGATCTGACACAGCAACAATTTCACCAATAAGATCTGATAAGTATTCTTTCAGGTAAAATTCTATCATGGTACGACCTGAAAGTTCATCGTCAACGATTAATGCTTTTAGTCGTTTATTCATGGTTTTATTTTTTGGGGTTAGTCAAATGTAGTATTTCTTTGCGGTTAATGACCAACGTTATACTGCAAAATACACAACTTTTGGTAGAATTTAACACCAAAGGAGCAGAAATTTTACAATTTAAAAACTTGTACAAAACACAAGAAGTCCTTTGGAAGCCGGATTTAAATTTTTGGAATCGTACGGCTCCATTGCTGTTTCCTATTGTTGGGAAATTGAAAAGCGATCAGTTCAAGTACGAAGGGAAAGTGTATTCTATGAAGCAACACGGATTTGCTCGCGATGCTGAGTTTGCAGTGATTCAGCATACCGATACTCATCTGCATTTGCAATTAAAATCCAACCAAGAAACAAAGAGTCAGTATCCGTTTGATTTTCAGTTGGATGTAAAGTATACTATTTCAGGACATCGGCTGCAAGCCGAAAACAACATCACCAACATGGGCGAAGTAACAATGCCCGTTTCTTTTGGTGCGCACCCTGGGTTTTCAATACAATTGCCTGTAGATACCTGCAAAATAATCATCCATCGGGAAGGAAAAGAAAATCCAACGGAAGAGGTTCTTCAACGACATTTAATATCAGATGGACTTTACACGGGTGAAACTGAAGAAGTGCAAGTAAAAAACGGTGAAATTCAACTCAGCGAAAACTACTTTCAACAAGACGCCATTGTATTTAAAAATGAAGGGATCACGGGAATGAGTCTGGTTCAAAATGGAGAATTAATTGCGCGGCTAGATGCTGAAACTGCTCCCTATTGGGGTATTTGGAAAAAGCCAGATGCTCCTTTCGTGTGTATTGAGCCTTGGTGGGGCATTGCTGATCATTCACAAAATGAATTAGACCTTTTAACAAAAGAAGGGATTCATTTGTTAGCAAAAAAGGAAGTTCATTCAATTTTCTATGACATATCTACTTAATTATAGGTAGATTTGATTAAATATTTTTCTAATTTTATGAATCCACAACAATTTTTTTATGTTGGAATGGGACTTTTTCTATTTTCTAGTTTTGGTTCTCGATTGGTAAAGGAAAGAGGATTGAAAAATTTGAGCAACGAGGAAAAGGGTAAATTGGTTTCCGCCTTTGCAAAAACTCGCGTAAATAATATTGTTCTACTTTTGGGTATTGTGGTTGTTTATATGGCGATTGTGTTCTACGAACAATCAGGAACCGATCTGGGTTTCAATCCCCATTTAGCCTATTTCATTGTACTTGCTGCTTATGTGATTTTTAACTACTATATAACTTTTAAGAAGTTGACAGAAATGAATGCCCCCGAAGAATATGTCAAGTACACCAAAATCTCTACCTTGATCTCGGGAATTGGCTTCGCCTCATTTTTGGCGTCGATGGTATTTTATATGGGACTCTAACAGATTCGAGTATACTGAAAACTTGCCCGCCTATCTATCTTTCCTGACTCTGTAAAAATTAGTTGGTCAAGGAGAAGGATGTTCTTAGGGGCCAAAATTCCAAGATTTTCTTTTAATTGTTTTTCGAAATTTGGTAAATTTTTGCTGGATATGATATCTTTTTTTAGCAACATAATGAGTTTCTGTCCGAGGGCTTGGTCTTCCTCGAACCAACAGCAAAAATCGTTTTCTGACAGTTGAAATTGCTCGTATATTTGCGCCTCAACATCTTCAATTTGGATTTTCACTCCCCCAGAATTGATGGTAAAATCAGATCTACCCATCCATTTAAAGGTGTTTTCTCCCAGAATTTCAACCCTATCTTTGGTGTTCAACCAATCAAAATTGGTGGTTGGATTGCTGATTTCTAATTGGCCTTCTTTTGAAGTTCTAATTTGAGTCTGATCGATGCATACATAATGCTTTTCTCCCAAAGTTCGGCCTGCGAAGTGAGAATAGGTTTCGGTCATTCCGAAAGTATGCACAAAATGTACCTTTGGCCATGTATTTAGAATTTTAATTTCTAAGGCAGCAGATAACGGGGCCCCGCCAATTAATACTGTTTCAAATTGAGATAGTCGCTCTATGCTTTCTTCTGATTCTAGAATATGAAAAAGTTGGTGTGGCGTCAGAGATACAATTCGTGCGTCACCATGATAGGTGAACATAGGATTCGCGCATGGGGCTAGTACATCTATTTCAGCATCCCACACCTTGCTTCTGACCCATTGCATGAATCCGCCGGCCTTAGTCAATGGTAAGGCAATGAGTTGTTTCAAACTCGATGTTTGTATGAAATGCTTTCGGGTTTGTTCAGCACTCCAAATCAGCAATTCTCTTTTTAGCTCTTGTTTCTTGGGACTTCCAGTGCTTCCCGATGTAAAAAGTGTAAATGTTTGATCTCCGTTATTCCAAGCGGTTTCTAGTTTTTCAAGAATCTCTTCTTCACCGTTAAGCTTCATAAATATAATCTCTCAGCGTTTTAACACAAAGATCAATGTCTTCCATGGAATTGTAATAATGTGTTGAAACTCTCACGCAATCAATGCCGTTTTCGGGAACATGTCTTAGGATGATTTTTTTGCTTCTTGCATAATTCACAAATCCACCCGAAGTTTTGTCTTTTTTGGCCGATGTGATTTTGAATCCCACCTGAGCTCCGCGCGAACGATCTTCCTCTGGGGTCAGCATTTCTAAAAGAACTCCATTTTGGGGCTTAATATCTATGATTTTATTCTGAAAATCTTTGGATAATTCTTTGACGCGGTTTTCTATTTTCTGGGGACCAATATTCGTATAAAAATCTAAAGCCGCTTGACATCCTATCAAACCGGGGCCGTTGAAAGTTCCGTAAGAATATCTACTGGCTTGATTGATGGGATCAGAAAGCATGGGAGGTTGAGCGCTCATGTTAAATTCATTGAGGCTGTAGGCTGCCACATGGGTGATTTTTGTAGTGCTTAAGAGGTCTTTACGAATGTACATCCAACCGTTTCCGATGGGCCCTAAGAGCCATTTATGGAAACATCCGGCGTAATAGTCACAGCCCATATCGTGTAGGTTAAACTGGATCATTCCCAGCGGATGAGCACCGTCAATGCAGGAGATGATGGCAATTTTGCGTGAGATTTCACACAGTTCTTTGACGGGCAATACTTGTCCGATGGTACACGGAATGTGGGGCACAGCCATAACTTTGGTTTTTTTAGTGATGGCTTTTTTAAAATTTTCGATGGTTTCTTCGGTTGTTTTTCCGAGAGGAAAGGTCTTTATTACCAGGCCTTCTAATTTCGCTCTGTGCAACCAGGGCGCACAACCACCCACATGTTCGTGTGTAGTCATGATGATCTCATCGCCCTTTTTGAGTTTCAGTCCCCAGCAAATGTGATTGATGCCTTCGCTGACGTTTTTGGTCATGCAAAGTTCATCGGAATCTGCACCTACAATCGCGGCTAATTTTTTCTCTAAGGCATTGTCATGGTGGGGATAAGCGGCGTTTTCAGCCACGTGGATATATGAATCATTCAAGGCTTTCAGAACGGCATTGGGAGTGATTCCCATGGTGCCGTTATTTAAGAATGTCAGGTCTGATTTCAATGGAAATTGGGTGCGCAGAAGTTCCCAAGATTCGGTGCCTAGGTCTAAGTTTTCAACTAGGTTAACAGGCATTGCTTTGAGTTTTTGGGTATGATAGGCGGCGAATAAACTTCCCCCGAAAGCAAGAAACTTTTTGCGATTCATAGACTGCAAATTACGCGTTTCATTGCAGCCATCAAAATTTGCTTATTTTTGCATGGAGCACCATTTGCAACAAGAAATGAATGTTTTAGGGATAATGAGCGGAACGAGCATGGACGGCATTGATTTGGCGCTGTGCAACGTTCAACAAAATGAGGGGAAATGGACGGTTGAAATCATTCAAGCCATCACGGTACCATACAATGAAACTTGGCGCGTGCGCTTGTCGCAATTGCGTTACCAAACGCCCGAACTTTACGCCAAAACCGATGTGTTTTACGGGCGGTATTTAGGGGAATTGGCTCGTGGATTTCAAAAAGAATCTGGCTTGAACATTGATTTAGTCGCTTCTCATGGACACACCATTTTTCACGATCCACACGGTTGGTTGACCGCTCAAGTGGGCGATGGCGCTACCCTGGCTGCTACCTCGGGAATTCCTTCGGTGACCAATTTTAGACGTGCAGACGTAGCAGCAGGTGGACAAGGTGCACCCTTGGTTACGGTAGGCGATGAACTTTTGTTCTCACAATACGAAGCTTGCTTGAATTTGGGCGGATTTTGCAATCTTTCTGTTGGACATGGAAGCGATAGAATGTCGTTTGACATTGCTCCTTGCAACATTGTTTTGAATCGTTTGGCTCGCGAACGCGGACTTAAATTCGATGAAGATGGACTCATTGCAGAATCTGGAAACGTCATTTATCCGTTGCTGGAGAAACTGAATCAAATCAAGTTTTACCAAAGAAAAGGTCCTAAGAGTTTGGGAAGAGAATGGATAAACAAAGAATTTTGGCACATTGTTCGCGATTTTGATGATCAGCCAGTTGAAGACCGAATGAAAACTTTGGTGATGCATTGTGCTGTTCAAATAGCGCGTGCTTTAGAAATGCATAGCGACAAAGATGTTTCTGAATTGTCTGTTTTGGTTACGGGCGGAGGAGCATTCAACAAGACGTTGATTGATTACATTCAGTCAGAAACCAGTTCCAACATTGTCATTCCAGATAAGCAGCTGGTAAATTACAAGGAAGCCATGATTTTTGCCCTTTTGGGAGCTATGAGAGTGAAAAATATAGCCAACGTCAACAACAAAGCCACTGGAGCAACGGTAGCGGTAATTGGCGGTTCGTTGGATGGTGATTTTTCCTCTTTTATTTAAGAACTCATTTATTGTGAAAGTAGAAAAACTTATAGAAAAATTCGAAGGCAAACAGCCCGAGATTGTATTTGCATGGAAAGACGACCAAACCGAAGCGGAAGGTTGGGTAGTGATTAACTCTTTAAGGAACGGTGCTGCCGGTGGCGGTACTCGCATGCGCAAAGGTTTGAATCAACGTGAAGTGGAAAGTTTGGCAAAAACCATGGAAGTCAAATTTACCATCGCAGGTCCTCCAATAGGCGGAGCTAAATCGGGAATCAATTTTGATCCAGCCGATCCGCGCAAAAAAGACGTTTTGAAGCGATGGTATAAAGCGGTTCGTCCCATGCTGAAACACTATTATGGAACTGGCGGAGATTTGAACGTAGATGAGATACACGAGGTAATTCCCATGACTGCCGAGTTGGGCATTTTACATCCCCAAGAAGGAGTAGTGAATGGATACCATACAGCATACACTCCCGAAGAACGATTGAAAGCCATTTCACGTCTTCAAGAAGGGGTACTTTTACCCATCACAGATGAAAGATTGTCTCCAGATGTTTCCAAGAAGTTGACCATCGCAGATATGATCACCGGTTGGGGTGTTGCAGAGGCTGTGCGTCAATATTATGAAGTTTTTGGTGGATTCACCAACAACAAGTTAGCGATAATTCAAGGTTGGGGCAACGTAGCCGCCGCCGCAGCATTTTACTTGACCAAATACGGCATCCGCATAGCAGGAATCATTGACCGTCAAGGTGGAATCATTTCTGAAAAAGGCTTGAGCCACGACGAGATTGTAGAGCTATTTTTATCAAGAAAAGGCAACGAGTTAAATGCTCCAAACATGCTTTCTTTCGAGGAAGTTAATTCGCGTATTTGGGACATTCCTTGCGAGGTGTTTATTCCGGGTGCAGCAAGCCGTTTGGTGACTGAAGATCAAGTAAATCGCATGATTAAATCGGGTATTGAAGTCATTTCTTGTGGCGCAAACGTACCGTTTGCGGACGCTGAAATTTTCATGGGTCCGATAGCTCGTTTGGCAGATGCAAACATGGCGGTAATTCCAGATTTCATTGCCAATTGTGGAATGGCCCGTGTTTTCGGATATTTGATGACTAAGGAAGCTGAGCTCACCGATGTAGCCATCTTCAAAGATGTGAGCAACATCATTGGAGGAGCCTTGGCACGAGTGCACCAGTTCAATCCTAAGTCAACCGGAATTGCGTCGAAAGCTCTGGAAATGTCGTTGACCGATTTGGTAAAGCCCCATTAATTTCGTATATTATTATGTTTCAAGAAGAAAGCATCAGTTCAAGATTTTGCCGTTACGTGCAAATAGATACACAAAGTGACCCTGAATCTACCTCTGTGCCTAGCACCGAGAAGCAAAAAGACCTGAGCCGAATATTGGTTCAGGAATTGCTTCAGATGGGTTTAGAAGACGCTCATTTGGATGAATTTGGTTATGTGTACGCAACGTTAGATTCGAATGTGGATGCTGATGTGCCGGTGATTTGCTTTTGCTCACACGTCGATACATCGCCTGACTGCACCGGTGCGGGAGTGAAGCCCATCATCCACAGAAACTACCAGGGACAAGATTTGGTTTTGCCCGATGATGTATCTCAAGTGATTCGCACGGTTGATCACCCATATTTGAAAGAACGCATTGGCGATGATATCATCACCGCTTCTGGAACCACTTTATTGGGTGCCGATGACAAAGCAGGTGTAGCCATAATCATGGATTATGTTCAGCGCATGGTATTGAATCCTGAGCTAAAGCACGGAACCATTAAAATATTGTTCACCCCAGACGAAGAAATTGGAAGGGGAGTAGATCACGTAAATATTGAGAAGTTGGGTGCCGATTACGGTTATACCTTAGATGCTGGCGAACGCGGAAGTTACGAAGACGAAACCTTCAGTGCTGACGGGGCCACCATCAATTTCTACGGAGTTTCAGCTCATCCTGGTTATGCCAAAGGGAAGTTGGTAAACGCTCTGAAAATTGCCGGTGACTTTTTAAATCGATTGCCCAAAGGCGAGTTCTCTCCAGAAACCACCGAAGGCATGGAAGGATTTGTTCACCCTGTAACTATGGGTGGAGTTGCTGAGCATGCTTGGGTGAAGTTTATTGTGCGCGACTTCGATACAGCCATGTTGGCAGAGCATGAGAATCGTTTGCGTTCCATCATGGAGTCGACCGTAGCTGATTATCCTGGAGCAACGGCAGACATGTCGGTGCACGAGCAATACAGAAACATGAAGGAAGTGGTGAAAATGACGCCCGCTATATCAGAATACGCCATTGAAGCCATTAAAATGGCTGGTTTAGAGCCTCAATTGGGCAGCGCGCGCGGCGGAACCGATGGCAGTCGTTTGAGTTTTATGGGATTGCCATGCCCCAATATTTTTACGGGAGAAATGGCCTTCCACGGCAAGCACGAATATGTTAGTGTTCAAGACATGGAGAAAGCCTCAGATGTCTTGGTTCATTTGAGTTATTTGTGGGCGAGTAGGTAGTTGGTCTGTGGTACCTGGTACCTGGTACCTGGTGCCTGGTGCCTGGTACTTGGTACCTGGTACTTGGTACTTGGTCCGTAGTCCGTAGTCCGTAGTCCGTAGTCCGTAGTCCGTAGTCCGTAGTCCGTAGTCCGTAGTCCGTAGTCCGTAGTCCGTAGTCCGCAGTCCGCAGTCCGCAGTCCGCAGTCCGTAGTCCGCAGTCCGTAGTCCGCAGTCCGCAGTCCGTAACATGATACCCGCTACCAGGTACCTGGTACCAGGTACTGTTATGCCAGCTGTCCTACCTCTTTCAGGTGCATGAAGTGCGAGCGTACCGCTGAAATGAAGGTGTCATTTTCTTGGTAAGGAATGCCGAATTCAGCGCAAGTGTTCTTTACAATTTCGTTGATTTTTGGGTAGTGGATATGACTGATTTTTGGGAACAAGTGATGTTCAACCTGGAAATTCAATCCTCCCAAAGCCCAAGTCAAGAATTTGCTTTTGGTGCTAAAGTTGGCGGTGGTTTTTAATTGGTGGGTTGCCCAATCATCTTCAACTACGATGGATTCGATGACGGTGTTGTTATTTTTAGCTTCGATTTTATCAGTCACGAAGGTTACACCTTCTACTACGTGTGCTAATTGGAATACAATGGTAATCATCATACCGGTTGTCAGTGCCATGGTTAAATAGCCTAAGATTGCTGTTAGAGGACCAAGAATGAAAATTGGAACGACCAAAAACACGCCTATATAAACCACTTTTGCTCCCCAAAATTCAAAGTGTTGGAATGCAGTACGATCATTTTTAAATTTACTATCGCCAATTCCGTGGGCGAAATATTTCGTAAAGTCTTGATAGAAAATCCAAGATATATAAGCAATGGCGTATGCTGGAATTACATAAATATGTTGGAATTTGTGGAACCACAATTTTTTCTGAGTAGGATTCACGCGCAAAATTGGCCACAAATCAATATCATCATCCACACCATCAATGTTGGTGTAACTGTGGTGATTGAAGTTGTGTTTTTCTGCCCAGTTGAAGGAATTACCACCCAAAAGGTTCAATGAATTGGCCATGATTTTATTCACCCAAGGTTTAGATGAATAGCTACCGTGAGCACCATCGTGCATTACGTTAAAACCAATTAAGGCGAAGGTGATACCCATGAGGGCGAAAAGTCCGTAGACCAAAATTGCATTTTCTGGAAATAACATGATTCCTAAATAACATCCAATAAGGGTAAGTCCCAATATGATAGTTTTAGAATAAAGTTTCCAATTACCTGTAGGTTTGATGTTGTTTTCTTCGAAGTAAGAATTGATTCTGTTTCTTAGTGTACTAAAGAATTCGGCGTTGCGGCCGGCGAATCTGATAGGAGTGCTCATTTATAAACGAATACTCAAAGTTAGGCAAAAAATCTATAATCCTTTGCGTCGAGTATTGAATTTCAGGATAGCATAGAGAGGACAAAAGCTGATGAAACTGGTCAATACAAAAATACCTGAGACAATTAAAAGTATGATTGCCCACGTACCACTCAGTCTACCATCGAAATAGAGTCCACCAACAATCAACGCAGTTGATACTCTTATTGCCTTATCAATCATTCCTAAATTCTTTTTCATAGGTCAAATGTTTAATCTTTATAATGTTAAGTTTACACTAATAGAATGCAAAATAGGTGATTGTAATCAAAGATTTATAATCGGGTTATAATTTATTAGAGTCAACAAGAGCGTTGACTTTATTATAATCCATTATTTTGGCAGTGTCTTCTCAGCATTCAATTGTGCTTTTTGTACCATTTCTTGAGCCTGCTTTTGGGCGGTTTCTTCTACAAATTGGGCTTTTGCATTGGCTTCTTGTTCGGTTCGGTCTGCTGATGAATAAGCTTTGGAACGGATAGCATCTGCTGATTTCTTAGCTTCTTTTCTCAAGCGGTCTCCTGCTTTTTGAGCGGCTAGTTTTTCAAGTTGATTGGTGGCCTTTGCTTGCGCTGCGGCAATCTCATCTTCGGCTTTTTTTAATGCTGCATCTGCCAATCGGTCACCTTCAGAGCGCTGTCTATCAGCAGCTTCTTTACCTAATCGTCTGATATTTGCAACCTCTTCTTGGGCTTTCTTAATAATTGCATCTGCTTGTTGGTGAACTTGGTGAACCGCTTCACCTGCAACTTTTTGCAATTCTTGTTGAGCGTTACCCTTGATAGGTTCAAGTTTCTTCTTTAGTTCTTCTTTTCCGAATTTTTTCCAGTCAAGTTTGAATTTCGGATCAGTAACCGTGCCGGTTATGGTGAACGGAACTTTTTTGCCTTCCGCTTGTAAAGTTCCCCCGAAAAGAATTTTCTGATCTAAGCCAACGTTTCCAGATACGTTCATTTTACCTCCCTTTGGAAGGATTAATCCAATGCTGTCTTTCAAGGTCAGTTTGCCGTTTTCAATGATGTAACGCAATTTAGAAGGTTTCAAGCTTAGATTGCCATAGTCCCAATTGAATTGATCGTACACTTGTTTTAGCCAGTCAGGAAGCTGCATTTCGCCTTTTTTGACGTCTACTAAACCAGAAGATATTAAACTGCCCAAATCTAGGTCCATTGTCTCGGTAAACTTGGTGTTTAATTGCATGTTTAGATTCATCAAACCGTCAACATTTTTTAATGCAGGCGCATATTTTTCAATGATGGCTACCTGATTCATGATGTTTCGTGCATTTAAATCAAGGAGTGCGATCTGCGTATTTGCAACAGGTTGGCTTCCTGGAGTGTAAGAATATTGGGTGTGATCCATTCTGAAAGTGCTTCCCCAAATGCTGGCTTTCAGTTCGTCTATATTTAACTTACCGTCCTTAACGGTGATTTTCGCGCCGCAATTGCTGAGGTCGTAGGTTTCGTATTTTAAAACGCCAACACTTCCCACGAAAGTCAAATCGAGATTATCGGGAATTTGAACGGCCGCCATTTCGCTGCTGTCTGTGGTTTCTGAGGACATTGAATCGCTGTCGGCTGTCAAAAACTGGTTGGCGTCAATCATGGGGGCATCTAAGGTTAATTTGCCTTTGAGGACTTCGCCGTTGATGGCATAACCGATGAAGTTTTCCAATCCGCCACTCATTGACATGCGTGAGTTTCCGTATTGAAGTGACTGCAAGTTCAACGTGAAGTTCTTGGGGTTTGCCGACAGTTCCATGAATTCCAAGGTAGTGGATAGCACAGATGGACTGTTGTAGTTTAGGTTGTTTACGGTGATTTTACCTGAAGCTTTCAAGTCTTCCACTTTGTCACTGACTGCCGTAGAATAATGTCCATCAAATTGTATATCAGATGAAATGCTGCCTGTTAGTGTGGTGTTTTTTTCTAGCGGAAGAACGTCTTTCCATTTGTCTAAAGCAATTTTAGCCTTGATTTCTCCGCGGGCATAAGGATTTGAAACAGGTGTTTGAGCAAATAAGGTGGCCGAAATAGGGTCTCCACCGAGATTCATGGCGAATTTTTTCAAATTGATGGTACTATGATCAGGGTCGCCGTCGGTATTTTTCAAGTTGAAATCAATGTTAATTCCCGAAACCGAGGCTGGGAGACCAGGATATGCAAATGACCCGTTGTCAACAGTTAAGGAAATATCAGTTGTTGGCATTCTGAGGTCATCCATGATTCCTTTTAAGGTTGCGTGAACACCTGCTTTACCTGAAGCTTTAACGTCTTTAAAGTCAGCAGTGTAAGCACCTGGAACCACAGACAATAATGATTTAAATTCAGAAGATGGAACCGAAATATCAAGGTCCATGTCCATATTGAGGTCGTTCATTTGAAGCCAACCTTTCATCAAAACGGGAAATTCATTGATTTTAGCATCCAACTGATTGAACGTGAATTTGAACTTGTCAAGATCCATATCAATGTTGCTTTCGGCGGTTAGATTGGCCTTCGACATGAGGGTCATTCCGTCAAAATCCATATCAGCCGATGCAATTTTGAGTTCATTGGCTAGGGTAAAGATGTTGTTTGAGAGCGAGCCACTTCCATCGAAATCCATGCCTTTAAGAGTGAAACTCATAGGCATTGAATAGTCAGTGTAACCAATGAGGGCGTTGCTGAGTTTGATGGATTTTAGATCTAGGGAAATCGGAGCAGAGGTAGTTGTATCAATTGGAGCAGATGTGTCTACAGGTGTAATATCAAAGTTGGCACGACCGCTTTTGAGGAAGATGATGTTGATGTGCGGATTGTCGAGGTCAATTTTACGAATATTCATGGTTTCACCGCCAAGTACTGATTTAATGTCGAGTACAATTCTGGTATTTTGTGCTGCGTATAGCGTGTCTCCTTGGAAAGAATCACGTCCTACAATGCTTAAATTGGGAATCCCAACAGATACATTCGGGAAATTTCTAATCAAGCTGATGGAGAGGTCATCGTCAAATTTAACGTCGGCCAACAGGTTGGAGTTAGCCGCATTTTTGGCTGCGTTAAGGATTTTGCCTTTAAAAGCAAACGGAAGAATCAACAAGATAACCAACAGAGAACCAAGGACTATGCCCAAACGAATCATCAACTTCTTCATAGTGCGAATTTACTAATATTCAGTAACGTATTTTTCACTATTTTCGTTGCATAAACCTATAAAAATGAAAACTGGATTATTGCATTTACATTCAACCCTCAGATGGGTGATTTTGGTGTTGTTAGTATTAACCATCGTTCAACTTTTCACCAATAAGGCTGCTCGTCAAGCAAAGATTTTGACCATTGTTTCGCACGTCATGTTGTTGATTGGTGTAATTCAGTGGTTTATCACAGATTGGGGTATAAAATTGATTCAAAACGCGGGCATGGCATCTGTGATGAAAGATAAGATTCAACGTTTCTTTGCGGTTGAACACACATTGACCATGATCATTGCCATCGTGCTCATCACCATGGGCGGAGTAGCCGTTCGTAAAGAGAACACCAAAAAGGCAAGAATTTTATATGTAGTAGCATTGCTCTTGATTCTTTCTCGCATTCCTTGGCCATTCATGGAAGTTGGCGCTGGAAGAGGGTGGGTTTAGAACCTGGTAACGGGTGTCGGGTAACGGGTAACGGGTAACGGGTATCGGGTAACGGGTAACGGGTGTCGGGTAACGGGTATCGGGTATCGGGTAACGGGTAACGGGTAACGGGTAACGGGTAACGGGTGTCTGGTACTGGACCCTAGTCACTAGTCGCTAGTCGCTAGTCGCTAGTCGCTAGTCACTAGTTTAAATTTCTTTCATCGATTTTTTTGTGCACTAAAAATTTTGTGGTGTAATTTTGGAGGTATGAACGGAAAAAATTGGATAGCTATTGTTTTAGTTTCAATGACATCGGGATTTGTGGGTTCTTGGATTTTTAGAGGGAACAGCGGAAATACGGTGGTGTTAAATACGGCATCTGAAAACTCCAATTTGGTGCCAAGTCGTGTAGCTTCATCGGGCATGGATTTGAGTTCCTTCGAAAAAGCATCTGCGGCCTCCACACCTTCAGTGGTGTTTATAAAAACCATTTCTACGGTTCAATACGAAAGTCCTTTTGATGGACTTTTTTGGGACTTTGACCCCTTTGGAAGCAGAGGGAAAGCATCTAGCACAGGCAGCGGAGTTATAGTCAATTCAAATGGATACATTGTAACAAACAACCACGTAATTCAGGGTGCCGAGAGTATTTCGGTGGTGTTGAACAAAGGGAAGAAGGAATATGTTGCCAAAGTGGTAGGAACGGATCCAGGTTCCGATTTGGCGCTGATAAAAATTGAAGCGACTGATCTTCCAGCGGCGGTTATTGGCAATTCTGATCAAGTTAATGTAGGTGAGTGGGTTCTGGCCGTTGGTAATCCTTTTAATTTAAATTCAACAGTCACTGCGGGTATTGTGAGCGCTAAAGGACGTAACATCAATATTGTAAAAAATCAATTTCCTATTGAAAGTTTCATTCAAACCGATGCCGCTATCAATCCTGGAAATTCGGGAGGAGCATTAGTGAATTTGCGTGGCGAATTGATAGGAATAAACACTGCAATACAATCAAATACAGGCAGTTACACAGGATACGGATTTGCAATCCCCAGTAATATCGTAAAAAAAATCATCACAGATTTGATTGAGAAAGGCGAGGTATTGAGGGCATTTTCAGGGATGGAAGTGGGTGCACTGTCCTCAGACGAAACACAAAAATTGGGCGTTGATCTAAATGGTGAGCCATTGAAAATTAAGTCAATTTTAGAAGACGGTCCTGCAGAAAAATCCGGATTGAAAGCCGGTGATGTTCTGGTCAAAATAGGTGATCAATCTATTGACGGTCAGTCGAGTTACGATGAGTTTATGGCGTACCAACGTCCGGGAAATAAAATCGTATATGAAGTTATTCGTGCCAGAAAATTGGTCAAGGGAGAATTGGTCTTGATATCTCAATCAGCAAATAAAGAGTTGCTGATGAAAGGGGTTGTCAGCAGCAGTTTTTTGGGTGCTGATTTCCAACCGTTGAGCGCATCTGATAAATCAAAATTCAGAATTGAGAGTGGCATACGCATTATCAACATTCGAAGAAGCGGCGGTATAGCTCAGATGGGACTTCCTAATGGATTCATTGTGGTGAAGTTCAACGGAAAGTCGTACGAAGCCCCTGAAGATTTGATTGCCGCCATGGAAGGAAGTTCGGGCAAGATGCAAATTCAGGGCTTAGATCCCAACGGCAGCAGTAGGAGTTATTCTTTTTATAGGTACTAATTACCAGGTAGCTGGTAGTTGGTAGCAGGTAGATGGTAGCAGGTAGATGGTAGCAGGTAGTTGGTAGCAGGTAGTTGGTAGTTGGTAGTCTGGAGCCCGCTACCCGAAACCCGAAACCCGAAACCCGGTACCTGGTACCTGGTACCGGGTACCAAGTCAAAATTCCATTATCTTTGCGGAATGAACACAATGATGCCAAATATTCCGTTGTTGAAGTACCGTGAATCGGGTAATTTTTTCATTTTCGCAGGACCGTGTGCTATTGAGGGGAGAGATATGGCCTTCGAAATTGCGGAGAGATTGGTGCAGATTTCTGATGAATTGGAAATTCCGTTGGTGTTTAAAGGTTCGTATAGGAAGGCAAATAGATCAAGGATTGATTCGTTTACTGGAATTGGCGATGAGGCGGCATTGCAGATTTTGGGTGATATAAGAGAGAAGTTTCAAATTCCAGTGGTGACCGATATTCATGAGTCTCGCGAAGCAGCGATGGCTGCAGAATATGTTGATGTTTTGCAGATTCCCGCGTTTTTGTTTAGACAGACCGAGTTGTTGGTGGCTGCTGCGAATACGGGGAAATGGATCAATATTAAGAAGGGGCAATTTGCAGCGGCGAATGCCATGCAACATGCATTACAGAAATGCGTAGATTCTGGAAATGACAGAATTATATTGACTGATAGAGGTAACTCATTTGGGTATTCTGATTTGATTGTTGATTTTAGAAATATACCGGAAATGAGATCTTTTGGGGCACCGGTGGTGATGGATATTACCCATAGTTTGCAACAACCCAATCAGAGTAGTGGTGTAACTGGGGGCAAGCCAGAATTGATTGAGACTATTGCTAGAGCTGCGGTGGCTGTGGGAGTTGATGGTTTGTTTGTTGAAACGCATCCCAATCCTTCAAAAGCAAAAAGCGATGGCGCAAACATGCTCCCCCTTAACGAACTACAGCCCCTTTTGGAGAGGCTGCAGCGTATTAGAAAAGCTATTTTATGAGCTTTTTATTTGTCTTTGTTTTCTTTTGAATTTCCAGCTGGCTTTTTAGCTGGCTTGGTGGGCTTGGCTGGTTTCACCGGTTGACCTACGCGTTTGATCTTGAATTCACGGGATACTTTCTTAGGAATTAACACCAACTCTTTATCGGTTTCGTAAGAATCTGAGGTGAAGTATTTGGCGATGGTTTTATCGGTGATGCGAGGCGCATTTGACTTTTCATCAATTTTGAACTGAACACCTGTGATTGGGTAATCACCAATTTCCATGTTTTCTACGGTGAACTTGTTGCTTGGCAACTTGATTTTACCAACTTTGAATTTATCGCCTTCAATGAAGTCTTTCTTAGTCAATAATTTCTTTTTGTACCATTCAGCCGCCAATTCAGGGGTAACTGTATTCACTTTTCCTTTTTTGTCGATGATGAACATGGTTGGTTCCGCACCAAACATCATGATGGGGATGGTTCTTTCTTCTTTGGGACCAGAAAGCGGTAATCTAACTGCGAAAGTTAGATCTAGAACTGGCTTTACGGGTGTAGCAGCAGCATTAGAATCTTTGGCAGCTACCACTTTTATAGAATCTTTAACTCCAACATTGGTGTTGTTCACGTCAACGTCTTGGTTCACTTTTACGCGTGATTTTTTGTCTTCAAATTCAAAACGAACCGTAGTTCTACGATTTTGTTGATGTTGAAATTCATCACACGGAACAAAGGGTTTGCCATCAATAGGTACTATCTCTGAAGCTTTGTATGTTTCGTATACTGAACTTATTACGTTTCCTTTTTTATCTTTGGTTATCACCATTTTGCGGGTTTTTCCAGCAATGTATGGGGTGAAACCTACTTTCTCTGCTCCTTCGCATTTACAGTCGTTAATCAATTCTTTTTCACCAAATCCTACGGCTATGATTCTGGAAGAATCAATGTTCCAACGACGCATTAGGTAACGGCGGGCAGAATCTGCTCTTCTTTGAGCAAGACGTGTATTGTAATCAACTGATGCACGACAGTCCGTGTGCGAACCCAATTCGGCAATCAGTCTTGGATAACGTATCATTACTTCTTGCGCGAATGTGTCTAAGATGCGCGCTGCATCTGGACGAATTCTTGAGCTGTCTAGGTCATAGAATATTGGAAGAGAAATGATTTGATCCAAAGGATTTACTAAGCAAAAGTCTTGAACCAATTCGGTTGAGAATCTTATTCCGTGGGTGGTTCTTTGAACCGATGGAATGTCAAAGTAGTAAAGCTGAGGATTTTTAGCTACGATTTCGTAATTGGTTTTGGGTTTCAATTGGGCCATGTACTCACCGTTTTCGTTGGTTTTAAGCACCATGGTGGAAGTATCTTTATCGTTGGTGATTACAACAGTGGCGCCTTTGAGGGGCAATTTGGTATTACAATCTGTTACAACACCACGAAGGGTAATAACCAAAGGTAAAACGTCAAATGAGTAAATGTTATCGTCGTTTCTTTTATCTCCGCGGTTAGAAGTAAAATAACCGGCTTTTGAAGTGTTATTAAGGAAGGTAATTGCAAAATCGTCACCACCTGAGTTTAGAGGTTCACGAAGGTTTTCTAGGTCTACCCATTTGTTGATTTCTTCGGTTTGAGCTGCAGAGAACATGTCCAATCCACCCAATCCAGGCCAATAATCTGAACTGAAATAAAGGCGTTTATCGTGTTCGTTGAAATAGGGGAAATATTCGTTTCCTGGAGAGTTGATTTGAGAACCTAGGTTGACTGGATTGCCCCATGATCTAGATCTTCGGCTGTAGGTAACTGCCCAGATATCAAATCCCCCGAAACCACCATCGCGGTCTGAAGCGAAGAACAATATTTTATCGTCGTCGCCAAGTGCTGGATGTCCATAGCTGTGTGCGGTATCTTGTTTGCAAATTTCGAGAACGTCACCCATTTGCCAATCTGGACCGGTTTTCTTGTATTGGTAGATGGCGCATTTCTCCGATTTTCCATCTTCGCCGCCACACTGGGTCATATACATTTCCGAAAAACGACGGTTAAAGGTAATCCCACCTTCATTATATTTGGTTGAAGCCGTTTTTGAGAACATAGCTTTTCCCCACTTCATTTGACCTGCAGATGCAGCTGTATCTCCGCGTTTTTTCTTGGTTTTTTGTCCCTCAATGTACCACATGTCGGACCATTTTTCTAGAGTTCCGCCGTATACTCTTTTGGATGTTCCACCTTCGCGGTCAGATGCAAAAAATACAACGTCGTCTTTACGAGAAGCTACCATGGGTGCCCAATCGTTGGCACGTGTGTTTGCTAATTTGAATTCTTGAACTCGGAACAAGGAACTGTCGGGAGTCCAGCTTAAGGCCATTTCGCAACCCATCATTTTTTGGATGGCTTGACTGTCTCCTGGCACCTTTTCTAGGTAAGATTCGTAGGCAGAAAGCGCACCGCGATAATCTTCCATTTTCTTGAGCATATTTGCTCTCATGAGAAGGGCTTGACTGTTGTTTGGGTCAGTTTTTAGGACCTTTTCGTACAATTTTTGCGCCTTCAAATATTTGTTGTTCAAGCGGTATGCTTCAGCGGCCATCATGTTGGCTTTTTCGCGTTCTTTCTTGTCTTTGGCGTTTCTTGCTACCTGTTCGAAAACAATAGCAGATTGACCGAAGTACCCTTGATCAAACAATTTTTGAGCGTCACCAAATTTTGGTGAACAGCCTGTATTTAAAGTAGTTACCAGGAAAATAAACCCTGCAATTACCAATAAATTTTTTCCTCTACTGAGAAGTTTTTGAATATCGGGGAAATGCATCTTCACAATTAAGCCTAATTAAAACGCTAATTAATGAATTCTTTGTCATACTTCAAAGTTTTCACCCCATTTTATTTAGGTTAAATGAATTAAATTCCCATTAATGATGTACTCTCAAACGCTTTGTTTGTTCGAAATCTTTGCCTTTAATTCTCACTAAATACACTCCATCCGGAATTTGAGTTAAATTGAGAACAATTTTATTTTCAGCGGCACTTATTTGAGTTCTCAGCGGTTGAATTTTGGTTCCAATTACGGTGTACATTTCAACTTCCAAATCTTCGATGTCGCCCACCACATTTTCTAGGGAAATATTAACCCAATGATTGGCTGGGTTTGGTTTCATATCGAAGTTAAATGAAACCGTTTCGCGTTGAAAGTTAACATTTTGAGACTGAGCCTTTTGCAGGCTAAAAAGCATCAACAGGAAAAAGTATATTGGTTTCATGATTCCTGTAGCGCAAAAACTGGGCCAAAGATTTTTAACTACCCAATACTAATCCTTGCAACTGCTTCTTCTGCGCATCGCTGCAAGAGAAGTCTTTTAGGTATTCCTGAAGTTCGCGGCGTTTTTGGGTTTGTTTAGCGTAGTATTTTATCAGTGATTGGGCAGGTCCGTTGAGACGACTGTTGAAATTGATGCTTCCTTCAAAAAGGGCAAAAGCAAATTCTTTATTCAAGTAATTCATGCGTTGCAAAGCGTTCATGGCGTTGATTCGCGTTCTAAATTCATACAGAGGACCGCTAATGTTTACCAACGCTTTGGTCATGCCTGGAGCCATTTCAGGATAAATTTCGGTTCCTAGCTCAAAGTATCTCACAATGATGTCGTGACAGAAGCCGTCTGTTTTTTTAATGGCATCTAAAATGAAGTTCTTTCGGTTGGCATACAATGGGTGCTCCCAAATGCGATCGATGACGGTGTTAATTATCACATAGCTTGAATCTAAAAGCAGTGCTTCTACGAAGGGTTGAGTGGCAGAAACTAGGGGTGTTTTTTGAGCAAAGACGAGGCGGACTTCTGCTTGCTTATCGCGTGAAATTAGGGTGATGGTTTGTGCGTCGATTCCAGGGTTATCCATCATTTGAGAAGCTATTTCGGCTCTTAGGTTCGGGAAGGTTTCTTTAGATAATGCCGTTTTTAGGGCTTCCCACTTTACGGACATGGGGACTTTTCGGAGTTCCAACCAAGCGTCGTAGCGGTCAAGCATGAACTTCGCGGTTTGTGCTTGGCTGAGGAGTTCTTCAGTGGTTTTATTGAATTTGAGTTCTTTTAAGAGGAAACTCCCTTCGTCAAAAAGGCAATAAGAAACGGTTTTTCCGTTTGTAGCAAAATCAAAAGTATTTGTTGCGCCAGATACTTCAACGGTTTTGCGATCTACTGAGCCGTCAGTGTAATAAATGGCCAGATCAACGGGTGTATTGAAGTATGAAACTACGGCATCAATGGTCTGAATTTGTTTGATTAGGAAGGTTGTTTGAGTAGCTGATTTTCTTACTTCCACATCAAAAATAGGCTCGCCTCCACGGTGAATCCATTGATCGAAAAACGCATCCACATTGATTCCGGTGGCATCGATGAAGGCTTTTTGTAGGTCCCAAGTTTCAACGCCTTCAAATTGGTGGCGTTTTAAATAGAGTTGTATGGCGCGGCGGAAATTATCTCTACCTACTTGGTGTTGCAGCATGTGTAAAACCGATGCTCCCTTTGGGTAATGTCGTGATGAACCGCTTTGACTATGTCTAACGGGTAGTGAGTTCGTTTTGCCGGCTTGAATGGCGCCCAGCTGGTTGTTTCGGAAGTACCAGAACATGTGATCTTCTGAGAATTGATGTCCCTCGAAAAGGCCGGGATAATAAGTCGCGAAGCTTTCTTGGAGCCATTGTTCATTGTCTTTACGTCCGGTGATGAGATCGCCAAACCATTGGTGGGTGGCCTCATGGGCATTGACGCTTACGTAGTTTCGGTTGAGCAAGTAGGCGCGGTTATCAACCCAAAAGAAGTCGCCAAAAATAGTGGCTGAAGTATTTTCCATGGCGCCGTATAGAAAATCTTGCACCATTACCTGTGAATAGGTTCCCCAAGGATAGGGAACGCCAATTTCATCTGCCAGAAAATCAATGATTTCCTCTGAATATCTGCTGGTGGGTTCAACGCGCTCAGGGTGCTCGGGATAGTACCAAAATTGCATGGGTACACCCTTTTTGGAAACTGATTTTTTAACCGCATATTTATCAATGGCAAGCATCAATAAGTACCCTGCGTGGGGTTTGTTGAGCGAATAGTGCCAAGTTTTGGTATTGTCTTTATTTTGAGTGGTTTTGAGAAGCTGTCCGTTACTCAAAACTTGATAATCTTGATCAAAGGTGATGATGGTTTCGGTGGTGAATTTATCGCTTCGGTCATCAATCATGGGAATCCAATTTCGGTTGTCGATGCCTTGTCCTTGAGTCCAAATTTGTCTTCTAGACATATCGCGGGGTTCGGTGATTTCGGGGAGATCCCACCCAATGAAATAGAGTCCTTTTTTGGGGAAGGCGTTGTAGGTAATTTCGAGTTGGTGCTTCTTTTGGAAATCGTTTTTCAGCGCTGAGTTGATGGTGAGTCCGCTGGGGGAAGTTTTGAATGTTATGGCTTTTCCATCGAGTTTAGCCTCAAGAATGATGATTCCAGGGGCATGCAGGAAGATGGTATCGACATTATTTTGCAAAGAAATAAACTGGTGTGTAACGGTACCCATGACTTTCTTTTGTTTGGTTTCGAAGGAAGCTTGGAGCTTCATGTGGGTGACATCGATGTTTCGATTTCTTTCGGTATTTCCTTGTGGATCAGCGTGATATGAATGCACTGGGGGAAACTGTGCAAGGAGTGCAGAGGAGCAAGAGGCGAGGAGGATAGCGATAATTTTGGCCGTAGAATTTTTCATGGGATGATGCGAAAATAGGTTAGGATAAATTTTTTTTCAAAAAAGTTGTGAAAATTGCAAAAGAAAATTATTTTTGCACCCCGTTCACACGAACAAAAAAGGTCTGGTAGTTCAGCTGGTTAGAATACATGCCTGTCACGCATGGGGTCGCGGGTTCGAGTCCCGTCCAGACCGCCCCTTAAAAACGTAAGCCTCTGATTTTCAGGGGCTTTTTTGTTTTTGGTGGCAAAGTGACCAACATTTTTTCACTACATCATAAAATCTTGGGGAACCTAGGAAATCAGACACTCTGGATCCGGTTTTTAATTTTAATGATCCAGACCGGACTCATTTCGCTGAGCTTATGTTTTTATACATTTCCACTTCCTTATCCCCAGGATAAAGGCCGGGGAATATCATAGGAGAATATTTTACTGGGTAATTGACATAGTACATCATCGTAATGCCTTCTTTTTTGGGTTAAAGTAATTCCATTTTAGTTAGTTTGTCAACGGTTAATTTTAGCGTTTTATCTGAGGTATTCGTAATGTGCATAGCATCAGCCTTGCTGATTTTTCCCTTCAGAAATAAATCACTCAGTATGAATTTAGCTTCCTGACGCAATTCGCCTTTATTGACCATTAAATTTGTGAAACCTTCAATGTGAGAAAGTATGTTGTTTGTATCGATGATCTTAAACATGAAGTCTGTTTGGTCGATCGCAACCTCGAGAAAGGATTTACAAAATTGAATCAGTTTCTTATTCGATAAGTTTCCTCTACCATCGTAATCATTGTTTCTAGTTAAATCTGCTTGAGCAAGAAAAAAATTATCGTTTCATCCATTGCCTCATAAAACTACAAAAATAGGTTGATATTCCGATGATTATTCCGGTGAAAACTCAGGTGGTTGTTTCAACGATTATGCCCGATAAATGAGTCACCTAAATTCCTCCAAGACAAAAATAATCCTTGCGATGTGATTTGATTTTCATCGCCGCCGTAAATTACTGTGGGGGTATTTGTGCTGGAGGGATTGAGCTTTTGCCAGTACAAAAGGTTGTCGAACAAATGAGGTTGACGGGTCTGAGAAGTTTTGATTTCGTAGATTTCTTGGTTGTCAGTGACGAGATCAATTTCTTTTCGGTCTTTGCTCTGCCAGAAATAGATATTCGAAGCTTTGCCCTCGTTGAATCGAGATTTTAAGAATTCGTTGACCACCATGTTTTCGAAAAGTCCGCCTTTTAGGTAATGCGATCTTAGTTGATCCGCATTTTCTATCCCCAGTAAAGAACAAGCCAGTCCGGTATCGTAAAAATATAGTTTCGGAGATTTGATGATGCGCTTTCCCAAATTGTTGTGGTGGGGCTGCACGAAATGAACTATATAGCCCGTTTCCAAAATAGATAACCATGATTTTGCTGTGTTCGGACTAATGCCGGCATCGGTAGCGAGGGATTGAACGTTTAAAATTTGTCCAATTCTACCTGCACATAGTTTCAGGAAATTTGTGAATGTCACCAGGTCGCCTATATTTTTCAAAGACCGAACATCTCTTTCTACATATGTGTTTATATAGGATGGGTAAAAGTCGACAGGTGCAATATTTTTGTGATATATTCTCGGGTAGAAGCCTTGAAATGCCAAGTCTTCCCAATGGCTGATGTGATGTTTTTGTTGGATTTCGGAAATGGATAATGGAAGTAATTTTAGGATAATGGTTCTCCCTGCCAAAGTTTGAGTGATTTTTTCGAGCAACAAGAAGTTTTGGGAACCCGAGAGAGCAAAATGAATTTCTTTAGAGTCTACAACCGTTTGTAAATAGGAGAATAGTTCAGGTACGTTTTGTATTTCATCAATTACGGCTCCATTTGGATAATTTGCTAAAAATGCCCGCGGATCTTGTTTGGCTAGTTGACGGTTATCGAGATCTTCGAGCGAAACATAAGGATAATCATGATATATCGTTTTTAGTAGAGTGGTTTTTCCAGACTGTCTTGGCCCTGTAAGAGTTAAGATGGGAAATTTCTCTTTAACTGATTGTATTTTAGCTCGTAAGGTGCGATCTATCATGATTCAAATGTAGTGTAGTTTTTGGACAAATCCGCAACGGCATTGCAGATTTGTCCAAAAAACGTTGCATTTAGGTCTCAGAATTTTTGGAGATTTTGATGGCTTCCGTGATCAAGTTAATTTTTTTGTATATTTGATTTTATGCGCGGAAAATTCTTGTTGTTGGTTTGGTTGATGGTGTTTGCTAAGGTTCAATCGGTGAAAGCTCAGAATGTAGAATTACATAAAAATAATAGAGCCATTTTAGGTGCAGCTATGGCTGTGGGAGCTGGAATCTTTTTGTTGGAGTCTTTTAAGCCGGAGAAAAAGAAAACCATACAGACCGTTGATAGTAATCAATCTATGGCTAAAGTAGATTCAACAGTAAGCTCCCAAAGAAGTATATCTGAAATATTGAGGTCATCAAGGCAGGCTACAATCATATCAGTTGCTTCAGGAGTTGTTGGAACAGTATTTATAAATTCAGGTAATCTGCCTTTAGCTCTGGTGTTTACCGGAGTTTCCGCGGTTTCAGGAGTTGTTGCGTGGGTAGAAAAAATCAACTGGGAAAATCGGGTCACAAAAAAACTAGAGCAGTTATAGATTCTTAAGTCCGCTGATTCGCTCTTCAATTATTTAATTTTAGAGATGAGCAGTCGACGTAGTTCATGAACATCGAAACCAAGATGTTTACATTACTTTGGGATTGTGTATTGAATATTTAGAAGACGAAGAGCTGATTGACCAGAAGATTGTAAATCAACATTAAAAAAGAAAGCCCAAGGCGCAAACCTTGGGCTTTTTTATAGGGAATGATAAAATTATTTTCTTTTACCAGTTATCTCTTGGTACCATTTGGTGCCTTCTTCGTATTCGTTAACCGTCAATTTAACGTCAGTAGCTGATAAGGTTTCGATTTTTAATTCATCAGCATCCATCATGTCTGGAGTTTCAGAAATCTTCAATGTTTTGTTTGAAATAGCGTAATAACTGGTGTCAACATAAACATCACTACCATCTTTTTGAGTAGAAATGACCATGTTATCTGCTTTGAAGTCTAACATGAAATCACCAGCTGCATAGATTGATGTATCACCAAAAAGCACTGTGTTGGTTACTGAATCTGACATGGTGAACAATACTTTGTTGATTTCCCATGTACCAACAATTGAAGGGTCTACTGGAGCTGCCTCATCTTCGCAAGACGTTCCGAATGCTACCAATGCAAATGCAAAGGCAGAGAGTTTAATTAGATTTTTTCTCATAATTTACAAATATAAGTCTTTTGAAAAGTACAAATTACAGATTTCGATGATTTCTGACTTTCGTTCGACACTCATCTTGTCGTAGGTAATGATGAGCATGCCCAGTCTTGGGTTGTGTTGGAGGAATTGTCTGTGCTCGTTCATGAATCGCCAGAAAAGGGCATCCCACAGTTTTTGCCAGGGTTGTTTGGTTTTAGGATAGTCAGACATTTTCAGGATGTAGTTGCTTCCGGAGAAGTAGGGCTTGCTGACCATGAGTCCGCCATCGGCGAATTGCGACATGCCGTAAATATTGGGAACCATGACCCAATCGTAGGCATCGATGTAGAGTTCCATGAACCATTTGTACACTTCGTGGGGATGAATTTCGCAGAGCAAAAAGAAGTTTCCTATAACCATGAGTCGTTCAATATGGTGCGAATAACCGGTTTCAAGGAGGTTTTTGATGACGTTATCTATGGGTTCAATTCCAGTGGTACCGTTGTAAAAGGAAGCTGGAATTTGGCGTTGGAAATTTAGGAAGTTGGAGTTTCGTTGTTTGGAACCTTCTCTGATGTAGATCATTCTCACAAATTCGCGCCAACCAATGATTTGCCTGATGAATCCTTCCAGTGCATTCATGGGAAGTGCATTTTTGGAGTGGAATTCTAAGGTGGTTTCAATGACTTCTGCGGGAGTGATGAGTCCGGCATTGAGCATGGGACTTAACACTGAATGGTATACAAATCGGGCATCGGGGTTTTGGGAAAATGCGTCTTCGAGATCACCAAAAAGAGGCATCCTATTTTGGAGAAAGTCATTGAGGAATTCTCTGGTCTCGGAGGGGGTGGTGGGATAAAACTGCTGACGATTTTTAAAGTAGGTAAAGGTGCCCGGGTTGTTTGGGAAGTGTTTTTCTATATAGTCACAGGCACTTTGAAAATCTGCCTGTGTGGATGGAAATTTGGGCTGTGGTGGGATGTGGTTTTTGGGGAAGCTCTTGCGGTTGTCAGCGTCAAACGTGAGTTTACCACCCAATGGTTTTTGTTGCTCATCCATGAGGATGTTGAGGCGTTTTCGCTGAAAGGAATAGAAGTCGGTTTGAAAATATCGTTTTTTGGAGTTGAAGAATTCGTGGGCAAGGGATGGCGGAGTCAGAAATGAAGGATTCTCATAGGTGATTAGATCAGTGAGGGTGCCTTGAAGTCCGATTTTTAGGTGTTTTGTAAGCCAATCGTCAATTAGGTCAACGGTATGAATTTGGTGGAATTTTTGGCTTAGGTAGGCAGATAAATTTTTGGCGTTGGAGAGTGAGTCATGAAACTCAATGTATTGTACTTTATACCCTTTTTGGATGAGGTTTTCAGCGAAGCGCTGCATGCTCAGTCTGTGGAATGCGAGTTTAATTTTGTGAAATTGAAGTTGGGTGAAAAACAAATCACTTTCAACGATAAACCATACATCTATTTTTCCCTCTAGGGGGTGTTTTTCAAATAATTGATGCGGAAAAACAACACCTGCTGCGCTCATGCAGAAGCAACAAAAGAAATGCAATTTTGTTTAAACGAATTCCATTTGTTTACGTCTAACTTTGTAGTATGTTTTCTAGAATTTGGTTAGTGGGTTTGATGGCGTTGATGTTCAATGGAGTGAACGCTCAGAGAGAGGGATTTTCGGCATCGATTTCGGGTAAGGTGACGAATAGCGGAGATTACGGTGTTTCCGGAGCAGAGGTGCAGATATTTTATTACACTTTGGAGGAGTCGAACGGGTTAACATCCCCCGAAAAAATAGGCGGGAAAGAACCTATAAAAACATTTAAAACCAACGCAGATGGCAGTTTTGGCGGGGCATTGACCATGGATGATTTTCAAAAATTGAGGGCCATGGGGGGGATGCGTGATTTGAAGATGGCGGTGAAGGTGAACAAGGAGGAATTTGTGCAAACGTTTAATTTTGTGGAAGCGGCAAGAAATATGAGTGAAACGGGGTTGCAGATTATTATACCAACGGTGGTACTTTTCAGGTCTGACGAAGCAATCAGTGCGGTTGAAATCAAGACACGTGCGGTGGAGATGAAGGGCGATACGACAGAGATCAATGCTTCTAATTTCAAGACCAATCCTGATGCTAGCGCTGAAGATTTGGTGAAGAAGATGCCTGGAGTTACCTCGAACAACGGAGAGGTGGAGGCCCAAGGTGAGAAGGTGAAGCGGGTTTTGATTGATGGGAAGCCTTATTTTGGAGATGATCCGAAAGCGGCGTTGAAGAATGTTCCGGCAGATGTGATTTCAAAGGTTCAGATTTTTGATGCACAATCAGAGCGGAGTGCATTTACGGGTTTCGATGATGGAAATACCACCAAAACCATGAATATCATTACAAAAATGGGCTTCAAGAAGGGAAGATTTGGTAAGTTTTACGGTGGATTGGGCAGGAGTATTGACGGAACAGGCGATTTGTTGAAGTACCAAGCTGGGGCCACTTATAATACGTTTAACGGAGACCGAAGGTGGTCATTGTTGTTTCAAACCAACAACATTAATGAGCAGAATTTTGCCGTGGAAGACATCATGGGTGCAATGGGAATGGGCGGAAATAGAGGTGGCGGCATGGGAATGTTCAGAGGAGCGGGCAATTTTTTCTCAGGTACACAAACCGGGGTTGTGACAACAGCCATGTTGGGGTTGAACTATGCAGATAAATGGAGTAAGAAGTTGGATGTTAGCGGAAGTTATTTCTTAAGCGCCACTGAAAATCTCAGCGAAAGCAATACCGAACGTTGGTTTGTTTCGGGCTCACAGAGTAACGTGACTTATTTGGAAAACAATTCAAATATCAGCAGACAGTGGAATCATCGTTTGAATGGCCGAATTACTTGGGATATTGACAGCGTGAACAAGGTTTTCATCACTCCTAGAATGACCTTGCAACAGTCGAATAACTTCGGAAATATTGCTGGAAACAGCTTTGTTTATGGTGCTTTAGGAAGTGTTGATTTATTATCGGCCATGAACAATTTGAATGGTGACACTGGATTAGGATACAATTTACAGGCTGGATTTGAGTGGCTACATGCGATCAAAAGTAAAAAGGGAAGATCTATCAGTTTGGAGGTAACTCCGGGTATCAACAACGGCTTTAATTTGGGCAATTTGAATTACATCAATGCTGCTTTTGGATTGGGAGGGTTTTTAGATACATCGGTGAGGGCACAACAGACCCAATCGGGTAAAAATAGAATGAGTTTATCGGCAGAATTGGAATACACTGAACCTTTGGATTCATTGAGGAGTTTGTCATTTGAATATCAATTGAATGTGAATCAAAACAGCAGTGAACGCTTGAATTACCTGAGGAATGGCGTGACCGGTGAATGGAGTGTTTTAGACACTTTGTTATCTTCAAAATTGATCAATGGTTATTCAAGGCAGGCTTTGGGTGGAAGATACCAGTATAAGAAGAAGGCTTACGAATATGATTTTGGATTTGACTTGCAGGTGGCTAATCTAGATGCAACGCAATATTTTCCTCGGGAAATACCGGTAATCCGCACTTTTTACAGCTTTTTACCCAGATTTACCTTCAGGAAGGGCGATTGGCGCAGTTCCAATATGAGGTTGTTTTATAGAACCAGCAACAGCGCACCGAGTTTGGAAGATCTACAAGATGTAATTGATAATAGTAATCCGTTACAGTTAAGAACGGGTAATCCAAATTTGGTTCAGGACTTTACTCATAATTTGACAATGAGGTATTTCAAGATGGACATGGCAAAGAATAAGAATTTTTTTGCTATGCTGATGGGTACAGCTAAGCAGAATGCCATTACAACCTTGACTCAATTAGCGGGAAAAGATGGTAGCACTTATGTAGTGGGTGATTCTACTTTTTCTTTGAAGCCAGGTTCTCAATTGACGCGTCCCATCAACATGAATGGGGCTTACAATGCTCGTTTGATTGGAAGCTTTGGTAGACCCTTTTTCAAGGGAAAGATATTTGCGAATGCCAATGGCGGTATTACTTATGTGGAGAATCCATCTATGATTCAAATGGGTACATCTGAGGCTCAAGCAAATATATCTAGAACTCCGGGGGCTAATTTGGGATTGACCTTGGGGTCAAACATCAGCGAAAGGGTAGATTTCACCTTGGCGGGAAATATAAACTACAGTCAAGTTCGAAACAGTTTACAGACCACCTTAGATCAAGATTATTTCATCCAGAATGCATCTTTTAGGGCGAATTTTATGCCTAAGGGAAAGTGGGTGATTTCTTCTGACATCACCTTGCAGTCATACAGCGGATTGTCGAATTCATTCAACCAGACCTTCTTCTTGTGGAATGCTTCTGTTGGACGAAAATTCGGGAAAAAGAATCAGTGGGACTTCCGATTGATGGCATATGATTTATTGAATCAAAACCGCTCAATTACTCGAAACGTAACTCAAACCTATTTTGAAGATGTACGCACCAACGTTTTGACTCGGTACGTGATGTTTAATTTGACTTACAATTTGCGCAGTCTTAACGGCAACGAAGCCACAGAAGAGATGAAGAAAATGCGCATGATGATGCCTATGGGTCCGGGTGGACATGGCGGAGGAATTCATTTTGGACGGTAGAATTTTCTTACAGTTGGATGGATAGTCCAACCGATAGAACTTCTTTAATCTGAAGTCGAGGTCCAGATCTAAGTCCTTCAGGATCAAGTGCAATCATGATATCATCATCATAAATGAAGTGAAGAATGAGGGTGGTAGAGATGTATTGGTTGATTTTAAGATTTAGAGTATTTTCAAAGTCAACGTCTATATTTTCCGGATTGTTGAGGTAATTTGAGAATAGTTCAAGTTTAGATTGAATTCCTACGTTTTTCATGATGCGGGGTTCATTGTAAACTACGCGCATGAAACCTCCGGTTTCCGAACGATGTCTTTTTCCGGTTCCTGGGATGTATTCAAAGGTGACAGGATCCATTTTTGCGGCTTCGACACCGTAGGCACCTTGATCGGCGAGATCTTGATTTAAGACGAATGTATTTTTACTAGTCACAGGCCCTATGAACAAGCTTAGCTTTTGTGAAGGATTGTAATCCATTCCCAAAGATGCAACCACATAACCGGGGGCAAAGAACTGAGAGATGGGTTTTGTATCGGTTTCTGAGTAATAACCGGGTTGGAATTGGGTAGAAGGCGTCAGAAGGAAGGTGTAAAACCATTTTTCACTGGCTTTTTTACCTACTTTGGTTGTTATTTCTAGTCGGTCATCGTTTTTAAACCATCTTCCATTTCTGCCTTGCAAGATCAGGCCATAACCTGCATCAAGGGTGGTTTCCCAGGTTAGATTTGGCGATTGATAAGTTAGGTTAAGGTTCAGTGTGGTAGAAAGTGCTATGGAGTTTTGTCCTCCCCCTTGCCAATTGGAAAATTGACTTTGGTTGGTAGAGATATTCGATGTTCCGAAGAAGGTCCAAGTACCAGCAGGCATTTCTGGAAGTTGACCTTCAGTTGAGTCAGTTGCAATAGAGTCAGCTGCAATCGTTGAATCGGTTTGAGCGGAGAGGGGATTGAAAGCGATAGCGCATCCCCCGAAAAACAAAAAAAGTAGATAATTTTTCAAAATCATGGTATTTTCCTGAAATTACATTTCGGGGAAGGGGTTATACTTTCGGTTAGGGCTAGTGGTGTAGGGGAAGATGATGAGAGAGAATTCGTGAGTGACCGGTACGCCGGTATTTTTCAGAGAAACGTTCCAATCATTGGAATAGGCGAAGTAGTATTTGTCGTAACGGGCGCCAAAATAGTAGTTGATGCTCCATGCTTGTCTGTCGAATGCCTGGGTATTTTGAGCGCCCAATCCAATTCTGAAGTTGGCTCTCTTGGCGTTAAACATAATGCTTCTGGAATGCACAGACTCTTGCTTTCCAAGAACGGTTTGTTGTTGAATGAGGTAGTTGAAAGACGGTATGATTTCTGTGCCTGTAGGGGAAGTGTAGATTTTTGTACCCCCTTGAATGCTGAGATTCAATGGAAGATTTTGAACGCCATCACCGTAAAAGGAGATGTCGGGCTGGTTGATGTTGTAAGCTGAAAATCCGAGGAAGCCTTTTTTGCCGTAGAGCAATGCACCTGCTGAAACATGTACAGTATTTCGAGTGATTTTATTGAGTGGTTCTGTTGTGGGATTTACAAATCCGGTATTTGCTTGGTTGATTTGATCTTCCCATAGAAACTGATCTTTTCCGAAAGAGAAAGATGAAAACTGGGTTGTCAATCCCAATTTAAGCTGGTAAGCATTGATTTTAATGTCGTATGCATAAGTAAGGGCTCCTGAAAAATGGGAATATTTTGACATTTTATCAGCACCAGAATTGAGGTCTGTTGTGAAAGCACTTACACCCCAAGAGGTGTTGTTTTTCTTAACGGGACTATCAAAGGATACGGTTTGGGTATAAAGGCGGTTGCTAATTCCTAGCCATTGAGCTTTGGTACCTGAAGTAATACGGCTCGCAGCTTCAGAATTTAGGCTACCTAAACCCACGAGAGCGGGATTGGTTAAATGGCGTTGTGCGTAAAGTTGTCTGAATTGCGGATTTTGTGCTTTAATATATGGAATATTTAATACTATTCCCAGTCCCAAAATCAGGTGGTTCAATGGAAATTTTAGGTGGGAAATGAAACAATTGAATTTCATCAATGAATTTTCAACAATATTACGGAATATTATTTCCTCAAAAAGTAATTTCGTTAAATATTATATAATGTTAATAGGCTTTAACTTAGGGCATCAATAAAATTTGCGTAATATTGCTTCTTGTTCAAGTTAAAATGAACTTAATTCCATTCAAATCTAATTATAGAACCTTTTGGTTCGTCAAGTTAGCAATCTTATTGCTTTTCTTGTTGCATTTTGGGCGTGCCTATTCTGCTGGTTCCACCGATAGTTGTCGAGGATTAATTTTAGGGGCCAACGTAAATTCAGATATCTGTTTTAATTCGAGCACCGGTTTCTCAAATTCGACTCAGGATACTCTTGGTTATTCTTTGAGTCACTCTTGGAAATTTGATGGAACTGAATTATCAACTTCAGCTGTGCCACAAATAGGCTCTTTAGCAGTAGGTAGTTACACCGTTATTTACCGAGTAGCCAACGCTGTTGGTTGTTGGAAGGCAGATACTTTTGCTTTAAATATTGTAGATCTGCCCACCTCCATCGCCACCATCAACGATGCCACTCAATGTGACAACAAGAATGAATTCATATTGGAGTCGGTTAGCACGGTTCCATCTGGAGCAGGCAGCATAACAGGCTCAGACTGGAATTACGGCGATGCAACTTCAGGATCGGGCGACTCAGTTGCTCATAGCTATACAACTACGATAGGGGTTGTAACCGTTGTTCATACAGTAACCACTTCTTATGGTTGTCAAGACACCAGTCAAATCAAGTTGACGGTTTTGGAAGGTCCGACAGCACGTTTCACCATTGATACGGTAAATAATTGTTTGCGGGGCAATGAGTTTGGGTTGACGGAGAATTCATTGGCAGGAGACGCCATTACAAAAGAATACACTTGGAGCATAACAGATAAGATTGCGCAGGTAAAAACCACTTCAGCTAGGTTCACAGAATCCTTCAACAGCGTAGGGGTAAAAACCATCAAAATGTTGGTGGAAGACAACAACGGGTGTTTGGATTCAATAACCAAGACTTTGGAAGTTCACATTCACCCCACGGCAACATTCAGCGTGAACGATACGGCTCAGTGTTTAAAGGGGAATTCATTTGTTCTTAGCAGCAGTTCAAGTTCAAATGTTACCAACGCGGCATTGACGTATA
>CAMDUE010000012.1 GCA_945877575.1 Chitinophaga pinensis | reverse complement strand
TTTCTTTCAATCAGACTAGCAACGGCAGTAATTGGTGCAATGGTTTCGCTGAGCTCGATTCTAACGGAAACGCAAAAGTTGTTCGATTGGTTAAATTTAATACCACCTCTTTTGAAAATCACCTCGCTGGCTTGAATGTGGCAAATCCGTCTTCTGGAGGGTGGGCTTTTGTTGGCACGAATTCTTCAACATCTTCAAATATGAGTCTTTCATTGGTAAATCCTTGTGATTCTGGTTTTTGTACCATTATAAAGTCCAAATTCAATTCGGTAAACAATACTCCAATAAGCCTTACATCTAACAAAGGAACCATGTTCTATGATGGAAAATTTGCTACGAATTTGACTCCAAGTTTAACCAATGTTAATTTTACTCAGTCCAACAACTGCGTTGCATGCACCAATCCAAGTCCAACTTCTTTTACTGATACCATATTGTGTGCGGGTAAATCTGCTACTTACAACGCGAATGATTATAAATCAACCGTTTTATGGTCAGATGGAGACACCTCTCATATTAAAAACATCACAACGGCGGGTACCTATACTCTAAGATTGACCAATGCGTGTGGAACTTATCGTGACACTTTCAAGGTTACAAATAATTTACCTATGACAAGAGTGTTGACCCAAAATGTAGAGATATGTGCCGGACAATCTATAAATGTTGATGCCACACAACCTCTCAACGAGACCTATTCATACAGTTGGAGCGACGGTAGTAGTAGTCCTCAAAGGGCTTTCAATCAAACAGGTACTTACATTTTGACTACAACAGATTTTTGTGGCAGTAGAACCGATACCATTACCGTCTCGGCGAAGGTGACAAATGTGCCCATTTTGTTGCGTGACACCATTTTCTGCGCTCTTCCTATCATGTTTACTCAGCGAATTGCAGATTATTCTGTCAATGTCTTGTGGTCAGATGGCGATACGTCACACATCAAGTCCTTCGGAAATACGGGTAAATACTTCGTGACATTATTTAACAACTGCGGCAGTAAACTCGATTCTTTTGAAATTTTACTTCAATCACCTCCAGTCAAGGTTCTTCGTGACGAAGAGTATTTCTGTCAAGGAAATTGGATCACTCTAAAGGGACATCAACCGGTAGCTGGATATTACACTTATGAGTGGAGCAACGGGGTTAAAGGACCTGAATTGGTTGCCAAAAACAGAGCGACATTAACGCTTACCACCACCAATGAATGCGGGTCTCGTACAGACGTGGTTGAAGTTTACATAGCCAATTGCGATTGCGAAATTTGCATTCCTGATGCCTTCACACCACGCAATCTTGACGGCCGAAACGATGTATTCAAACCGCGATTAGATTGCAAATACACCAATTGCAATGTAAAAGAATCTTACATGCGTATCTTTAATCGTTGGGGAGAAAAACTCCACGATGCCCCCGTCACAGAAGGGTGGGATGGAATGTATATGGGCGCTCCCGTTCCTGAAGGGCAATATGTTTATGTGATTTACATCATCTTCGATAGCGGAGTTTCCGGTAATCGAATAAAATCAGAATCTGGCATTTTAACCGTTTTGTCTGGACAGAAATAACTATTTTTGTTTAAACAAATAAAAATGCAAAAATCGGTTGAATTGATTATGGCACCGCCATCACCACATTTTGTGGGAGATGGATTTAGGGTGCATACTTTTATACCCAGCAGTTATAGAATTGACATGCATCGCATGAATCCTTTCATCATGCTCGATTACAATTCGAAGCACTATTTTGAACCCTCAGATACACCTAGAGGGGTTGGAGTTCATCCACACCGAGGTTTCGAAACGGTGACTATTGCCTACAGTGGTAAAGTGGCTCACCACGATAGCGCCGGTGGTGGAGGCATCATTGGTGAAGGTGATGTTCAATGGATGACCGCTGCATCGGGTGTATTGCATAAAGAATATCATGAAGCTGAATTTGCCCGTTCCGGAGGATGGTTTCAAATGGTACAACTTTGGGTCAATCTCCCGGCAAAATTCAAAATGTCGGCTCCAAAATATCAAGCAATTTCTAACTCCCAAATGAAAACGGTACCTATTCAAGGTACAGGACATGTGGAGTTGATTGCAGGCAATTTTCATTCGGAAATGGGTCCGGCATCTACATTCTCCCCTGTGCACATTTCCAACGCAAAGCTAAAAACAGGCGATGTTGCCGAGTACTCTTTTCCCGCCCATTTCAATACAGCCATGATTGTAGTTGAAGGTGAAGTCATGATTAACGGTACTGAGCATTCACCATTGAATCATTTCATTCTTATGGAAAACAACGGTGAAGATTTTACCATTACCGCCTCTCAAGATTCAACCGTATTAGTTCTCAGCGGTGAGCCCATCAACGAACCTATCGCCGCACATGGCCCATTTGTCATGAATACCCACCAAGAATTGGTTGAAGCTTTCAATGACTTCAATAACGGTAAATTTGGGTATTTGGAATAAGGTAGCTGGTAGCAGGTACCAGCTACTAGGTATAGGGTACAGGGTAGAGGGTAGAGGGTACAGGGTAGAGGGTAGAGGGTAGAGGGTAGAGGGTAGAGGGTAGAGCACTACTGACTTCAGACTTTGGACTACAGACTACAGACTACAGACCAACTACCAAGTACCAAATACCAACAACTAAAGCCAATTGGATGGCGAATAGCACTAGGCCGAATTTTAAGCCTCTTTGCCCAGAATTCAGGAGTTTGGTAAAACTAACCTTCAAACCAATGGCTGCCATAGCTACGGTTAAAAATGATTCACCGGCAAACTTGGTTATTGAGAGAATTTCTTTTGGGATTTCAATAAAAGATGCGATGACGGTGATTATAACAAAGGCAATGAGATATTTTGGCAGTTTTAGTTGTTCTCTTAGTGAAATATTCTCCCCTTTGTTGAGCAGGAATTTAATGAATATCAATCCGGGAGTTAGCATCGCCACCCTTGCCATTTTTATGGCTATCGCTGCGTTTCCTGCTTCTTCCGAAATGGCGTATCCGGCGCCGGCAACATTACCAACACTGTGTAAGCTCGCACCAATGAAGAATCCAATTTTTTCATTTAACCAATTCATGTCCATGATAGCAATTGGTATGGCAAGCATACCAATGGTTCCCAATAGGTTTACTACTGCCATGGCAATGGCTACATCTTCTTTCTCTTGATTTTTGATAGATGGGGCTAAGGCTGCTATCGCCGATGAACCACAAATAGCAGTTCCAAATCCAACCAAAACACCAGTAGATCCTGGGCAGTTAAATTTTCTCGATAGGTGGAACGATATCCATAGAACAGCAAGAACAATAATAACAATCCCCAAAAAGGGCAACCAACCGGTTTTTCCAAAGTTGGCATAATTGATACCGAATGCCATCATGACAATGGAGTACTCTAGGAGTGTTGTGCTAGCTAAACCAACCCATTTACTCCATTTTTCAGGTAACTTAAAAATATTACCAACGATTATTCCGCCCAGAAGGGCCCACATAACTGGATTCATGGTGCAAATATCAAACAATAACACACCACGATGTGTGTTATTTGTTACACAAAATTTCTGTTGTCATTTATCAGTTTGAAGTGTGTTTTGTTGTTTAAAACGTAAATTCGCATTACTGTCTCCAGTGAAGAAAGAATCGTTGATTTCCAGTGTTTTTTTATTGATTGCTTTGATGATTTATCTCATTTGGCGATCTGAATCTGTACTGTTGAATCATTTAATTGGATCCTTATTTTCTGCCCAAGATTTTAGAGAATGGCGTGCTACTATCTCATCAAGACTTCCCTTGAATTACCTTATTATTTACTCTTTGCCAGGCGGATTATGGGTTTTTGTTTCCACAGTGGCATTTAAAGATTTTTTTGTAGTTATTAAAAAGTACGTCATTAATTTGATGTTTCTCCCCTTAGTGATAGCTATTGTATTGGAAGTCACTCAACTTATTCATTTAACCAACGGTGTATTTGATGGTTGGGATATTCTTCTAGAGTTAATTTTTTGGGTAGCTTCTTTGTTGGTCTGCCCTGCAACCGAAATTAAGGAAGAGTTCTTCAAGTCTGAACAATCATCAAAAAAGATTTGGGCAATATTTACCATACTCATCTTATATTTGGCTCACCAAATTTGAAATTATTGAATCAATTGAAATTTATCAGTTCCACTAGAATGGTGTAGGAAGTAAATTCCGTCTGGGGTATTTGGTGCTATTTTTACCGTTTTTAAGCCTTGAGATCCTTCTGTAATTTCAAAGGGTATTTCCTGCCCGATAGAATTCGCAATGCGGATATTACTCAAATTTTCTTGAAGGTAAAGTAGGCCGTGTGTTGGATTTGGATAGAAATGAGTGTTTTTGCCGAATAAAGTTTGGGTTGAGGAACTTTCTGCACTAAAAATTAATTGAAAACGCTTTTCATTTAAGGGTTCAATGAGTTCAAACTCAAACGTGGTTGGATTTATATTGCTGATTTGATGAATTTCGTTTTTAACCGCATCTCTTAGATAAATTTCAAATCCGGAAATATTTAGAGGTTGGAATGAGAATGTGTATCTGGTATCTCTTGTTTTACTTAATGACAATTGAACCGTGTCATTTCTTGCAGGGAAGTTTCTTCGGTCCAAACTGTAAAGATTGTTGATTGCATCGGTAATGCCGAACATTTCATCGAGGTTTGAAGGTTTATTGGCATCTTCGGGGTCGTAGGCTGAGGAATTATCCCCCGAAAAAAGAACCATTAGTCCGTCGCATGCACTGCCATTGGTCTGGAACGAATCTCTGTAATAAATATTGACTTTTAGCTCAGCATAATCAGGAAATTCCATGAAGGTATTGGTGCGGGTTTGGGAAGATATTTGGTAACGTGAAAGAGTTACAGAAGCGGCACCATTGTTGTTGGTTTTTAAGAACGCTGCTTGACCCGGCATGAGGTATTTATTGGCTGCTGATCCACCGGTACTGCTTCCCCCGGGAAGAGAAACGGTAGTGTAAGCTCCGCGAGTGCCCAATTTAGGATCCCATATATACATTATATTGGATTTGATATTGGTGTTGTTGGAAGAAGAGGCCAGCAAACTACCCATGTCAAGGGCGGCTTGAAAGGGGTTACCAATGAAAACATCGGTGTTTGCAGTGGTATTGGAAGGCATTGTTACAGACTGTGAGGCCACGTTTAATGTACCTGTAGTTCTCAAGACGGTGTTTGATGCAGTGGCAGTTGAAGAAGCTAGGTTTATGCTTCTATCTCCTCTAACCATGATACGGTAGGGCGTACCTGCTGTGATTTTATCTGTGGAACTGTTGTTGGTAGAGGTAACGGCAGTCCAATTTTTACCGGTATTGCTATAGGTGAATAAAGAAGCGTTTCCGGTGGAAGTGCCGTCAGTACCGTTGGAGCCATTTCCAGTGATGTGTGTGCCTAATCCGGCAGTATTTGTACCGCCTTCTTGCCAATTGGCATAAATACTAGACGTGGAATTTACGGGTGAACTGAATAACCTGAATGCTCTTCGAGCAGGAAAATACGTTTCAACGGTAAAATCACCTGTGCTTGTGGCATCGTCACTAATCAAAGCTATGGCGGTTTTGGTGCTAGTACTTCTTAGGGTGGTGTTCCCGTTGCCGTTGTAGGAGCCGTAAGGCACACTCAAAAGTTCAGTAATGATTACTGAGTTGCCCGGCGAAATTGTTGCACCTCCTCCAGTTGTAATGACCAATTGCTTTAGTGCGTTTGTGGTACCCGAAGTCGTTTGATTCATGTAGAAAGTATTGTCAATACTCCCGTTGAATTCCAAAATAGAGGAAGTGCTACCCGTTATTGTACCCGTGCCAGTGAACCCGTGATCTACTTTCAAGTAGTAACCGTTTAAACTCAGTGATTTGCCTGTTGCGATATCCACCCCTCTTAAAAACATATTAGAGGCAAGTGCCGGATTATTCACTGTGTTGGATGTCACAAAGACATGAGCCCCTTTCGGAGCCGCTATGCGTTCAGACCAGTTAGATGCGGTTGACCAAGCTGTGCTTGTCTCACCATACCAATTGGCCCGAGTCACCACAATGGTATCTTGAGTAATCAGATTTGAACTGGTTGAACTCATTGTCATGTTATTGATTCTGAGGTGACTTCCTGCTTTTTTGTCGTAAATTAAAGAAAGATCGGTATTCGTTCCCCCTCCAATTCCTTGGTTGAAATCGTAAAAGGCTAGTAGCCCCGTTGTTGTGAGGTCAAGGTATTTATTGCGATTTTCTGATACTTGGGCAGTAGTTCTTGCAGTAGACCAAATACGCAATTCATCAATGACAATATTTGAAAATATGCTGGCGCCAAGACCTGAATAATCAGCACCAACCGCTAAGTAATCAGTTCCGTCTAAACTGAACGAAGGAAAACTGGAACCTGTGGGAACGATACTGTGTCCGGTTGTTATAATAGATACTGCACCGTTGTTGAAAGTGCAGGCCACATGATACCATGTATTTAGTGAAACAGTAAAATTGGTATGTGTTAAAGTATTTCCTGTTCCTGCGGTATTGGCAACATAAAAGGCGAGTTGATTGGAGCTGTTCAAGAATACCACCGTTCTTGCAAGGTTGGTATTGGTGTTGGCATCGTCTCTGAGGTATACCATGTTTTGCTGAACATTCAACTTCTTGGGTGAAAACCAGAATTCTATGGTGTAAGAGTTAGATGTAGTAGTACTCAAGGTTCCATCCAAAAAATCATTGGTTCCGTCAAAAATCATTGAGTTGTGACCAGCAAGTGCGGTAGAGCCAGTTGTCCATGTTGGACTATTATTCAGCGTACCGTTGATGTTTGAAGTATTGGTACAAACATTGGCCAAGGTTGAACCTGTGCCTTCATTGAACGGATAATAGGCAATGAGTCCCGTTTCGTTTAGGCGAGGTGCTCGCTGCATGAATTCTCTAATTTCTGTTTGTGTGCGAGCTGTACTCCAAAAACGAACTTCATCAAGGTCGCCATCAATGAAATTATCAACGGCTCCTATCAAGTAATTGCCGCTGATTTTTGCTCCAGATGGAGCTGAAGCGGAGTTGACGAGGTTTCCATTGATGTATAAAAACTGAGAGGTTCCGCTTTTAACAAATGCAACATGGAACCATTTTTCAGCAACCAAATCTAGCGTTGTCGTTAATACATCATATCGGGTGCTGTTGACATGGTCATACATGTCAGTATGGATTTCACCGCCAATCATCCAAATACTTGGATTCCTGGATGTGATTGCAGAAGAACCACCTTGATATCCAACAAAACCGTGATAAGTGATTCCTGTTGTAGCCGTCGAAGATGGTTTTACCCAGCATTCGATAGTGAAGTTTTGAACCCCATTAGAATATATGTTACTAGGAATGGAAACAGATTGATTTGTACCATTGAAACTCAATGAAGAATTTTGCCCCCAGAGGGAAGTTGTAAAGAAGAATAAAGATAAAAAGTGAAACCCTTTGAGAGCCTTCATAAAAATGATTTACAAAGATAAGTAAATCAGGCGAAAATTGCCAATTATTCAGTAGGTTTTGACTTCCCCGCTGTTTTGGCTGCAGCCGCCGCCATTCCTGCTAAATCGCGATCAATTAGGTACAATCCTGAACCATCAGTTCCAATGATTTTTAGTTTATTGATGATGGTGTTGAATTGTGCCTCTTCTTCGCGTTGTTCAGAAACGTACCATTGCAAGAAATTCGCTGTGGTATGGTCAGCTTCTTTGGTAGCTAAATCCATCAATCGGTTGATGGCTGCAGTTACCTGTTGTTCTTGGTTTAATATTTTATCGAAGACTTCTTTATACGAACTAAACGTGGTGCTTGGCGCCAAAACTGCGGGCGACAAGGCAAATCCACCCACTTCGTTAATATAATGGAACAGCTTCAGCATGTGCATGCGCTCTTCATCGCTTTGAGCGTACAAGAATTGAGCGGTTCCGTCAAACCCTTCGCCTTCCATCCATGAAGCCATTGCTAAATAAGATGCGCTCGCTCTGGCCTCCATGGCCACTTGGTCGTTCAATGCTGATTCTAATTCCTTCGATAACATAGAACAAAGATAACAATTAAGTGAAAAAGTGGTTTTATTCCTGGAACCCTTTACCTGCGAAAATTTTATCGCGGTATTTCTCGATTCTCGCTGTTCTGGTTTTTGACTGTTTCGCTTGATTGAAATGCATCAAATATCCTCGTTGCCTGCCTGGAGTCAACGATTTAAAAGCCTTTTCAAAGTCTGAATCTGATTGAAAATAAGCAGTAAGTTCCTCTGGGACATCATAATCTTCCATTGATTTGCTGACAATCTTAGCACCAGATTTTTCTATTTCGATGGCTTCTTTTAAGTATTCCCTGAGGACGTCAACCGAGTTGAGTAAGTCATCCGTTTTTTCAATTTTATACAGTTTCGATGAATTTGAATTCTCACCCGCAAAACTCAACAATCCGTGCGGATCGCTCATCAATACTCCCTTGAAAAATCCCAAGGCACAGTAATTCTTGAAGACGGCAATGATCACGATATTCTTGCCATTCCAAGTGTAAACGGGTTGCGACCATTTTAATTCTTCATTTAAGCCTACTTCCAAACACAATTCACGCATGATTTGCAATTCGACGGGCCACAAATGTATCTTACATTGTGGTGTCTTAAAATGTTTGCATCTCCCGCAGCCATCAGTGAAATATTCTTCAATGGATGTAATTCCCATGCCAACAAAAGTAAATCTAAGGGCGTATAATTGTAAACCCAATATGGATTTTTTTCAGCAGTTTTCGTCCATTCAATCATTAAGCACAACTTCTCAAGATGCGCTGAATGAGATTTGCACCACGAAAACGATACCGAAAAACGAAATTATTCAACAACCCGGAAGTCTTTGTAGAACCATCTATTTTGTGCAATCAGGCATAGCTCGAATCTACTATTTTAACAAGGGAATTGACATAACCGAGCATTTTGCCTTCCCCGGCGATTTGATTGTCAGAGCAGAAAGCTTATTCACTCAATTACCCACGTCCAAGGGAATTCAAGCCCTTGAGAATACCACACTCATTTCAATAGATGCACATAGATTAGAACAACTTTACGATAATCATCGCGATATTGAACGATTGTTTAAGCGTCTTTTTGAACTTGAACACGTCAACGTGATACACCGTTTGGAGAGCCTACAATTCAAAACTGCCGCGGAGCGCTACGCAGACCTACAATCTAATTCCGATATCATAAAGAATGTGGCACTCAAGCACTGGGCATCACCCAAGTCTCGCTGAGCCGAATAAGAGCGCATAAACATGAATAAGTTCAAATTTATTTTCTTTTTCTGGGGATGTTTAATCGCCCAAAGTTTATTCAGCCAGATTTCATCCGGCAAATTAGTCAGTTACAAGAATTTTCAATCTAGCTATGTCACTTCGCGAAACGTGGATGTTTGGATTCCCGCAGATTATAGTCCCCAGAAAAAATACGGAGTAATATATCTCCATGACGGACAAAATCTCTTTGATGCAAACGCTACTTGGAACCATCAAGAGTGGGGCATCGACGAGGCTCTTACAAAGTTCAATTCTAAAGCACAGATTGAAGGTGGTACCGAATTTATTGCTGTAGGTATTTGGAACGACGGTGTCAATAGGCACTCCAACTATTTCCCACAGCGCGTTTATGATCTATTGAATAAGCAGCAAAAAGATTCAATTTTGGTTGCCAAACGCAACAAGAAATCTGATTTATTCACCAATCCCATCAACAGCGATGATTATTTGAAATTCATCGTTACCGAATTGAAACCCTTTATAGATTCAATTTACAGCACCAACGGTAGCTCAGATTTTACAGCTATAGCAGGTGCTTCGATGGGTGGACTGATTTCAATGTATGCCATTTGTGAATACCCACATGTTTTTGGCGCAGCGGGATGTTTTTCAACTCATTGGCCGGGAATCTTTGAAATGACAGGCAACCCTCTCCCTGATGCGATGGTCACGTATTTCTCATCCCATCTTCCGTCGCCCAAAAATCACAAGATTCTTTTCACCCATGGCACTGAAGGACTCGACTCTTTATACGGTCCCATTCAATTGCGCATTAATCAAGTCTTACAAAAGCACTTATTTCCACAGAGCCGTTGGAAAACCCAAGTTGACGAGGGGCTCGGCCACCAAGAATCAACATGGCGGAAGCAGTTTGAAGACAATGTAAACTTCTTATTGACACGGTAAATTTACCACATAGGGTGGGTTGGAAGGTTGTTTTTACGAAATAATTATCGTAATATTGCAATATTGCTTTGGTAGTTGGTAATGGGTAGCAGGTGCCCGGTACCAGGTACCAAGTACCAAGTACCAAGTACCAATAAAAAATGGGCCTAACCAAAACTGAACTATTCACCCAAGAGCAAAATCAACTTGCTCAGATTGCGAAAATAATTGCGCACCCCGCGAGGATTGCCATTTTACAATACCTTATAAAAGCACAGTCTTGCATCAATACCAATTTGGTGCAGGAAATTGGATTGGCGCAACCTACCATATCTCAGCACTTGCGAGAATTGAAGGAGGCCGGAATCATTAAAGGCGCGGTTGAAGGCGCATCCATGAGCTATTGCATTGACCCAGGCCGATGGATGGAAATTCAGAGGTTGTTTGAGCAGTTCTTTCAAAATATCCCCCGAAATAATCAAAATAATTGTTGTTAAATATGAAATTGTCAGACCTTAAAACCGCGTTGAGTTACCTTAATAAGGTAGAGTTTTTGCTTCCGAATGGGGAAGTGGTACCCCCGCATTTTCACGTGACCGAAGTGGGAAGCTTGACCCGTAAGTACATCGATTGCGGTGGAACCAAGCGCGAAGAGTCAGCCGTAACCATGCAACTTTTCGTGGCCACAGATATAGATCACAGACTCAGTCCTCAAAAGTTTTTGTCAATCCTTGAGATGGCTGAAAAAGATTTGGAATTGGAAAACACCGAGGTTGAAGTGGAATACCAAGGAAAATCAATTGAAGTGTATCACCTGCAATTTGTTAACGGTCAATTGAAATTGAAGCCCACATTTACAGATTGCTTGGCAAAAGACCACTGCGGAATTCCAGTACTTGAATCATCTTCAACAAGTTGCACTCCTGGATCAGGATGCTGTTAACATTCAGATTATGAACATTCAACTTCAACAAATTTTGGAGCTACCCATTTCGGATGAACGCAAAGCGGTAATTGAGCCTTTGCGTATTTATTTGAAAGAGCAACTCGAATTGGAAAATCCCATAAGGCTGAATTTTATCTGTACACACAACTCACGCCGAAGCCAATTTGCTCAGGTTTGGGCTCATGTTGCAGCGCATCATTACCATTTGCCTATTCAGTCGTTTTCTGGGGGAGTTGAGGTCACTGCATGCAATCCTCGAACAGTCAACGCACTGAAAACCATAGGATTTCGTGTTGAATCTGCCGGACGAGACAATCCGCTTTACCGGGCGTTTTTCAGCGACGATGCTGAGCCCATTCGACTGTTTTCCAAGTTGTACGACGATGCCGAAAATCCCCAGCAGCGCTTCGCGGCAATCATGACCTGTTCTCACGCTGATGAGAATTGTCCGTATTTGCCTTCCGCCGATGTCAGAATTTCCCTCCTCTACGAAGACCCTAAAGCCTTCGATGATACACCGCATGAATCACAAGCCTATACCGAGCGCTCATTGCAAATCGCATCGGAAATGTTTTATGCGTTTAATGAGCTGTAGTCCATGGTCCATAGTCCATAGTCTGTGGTCCATAGTCCATAGTCCATGGTCCATAGTCCAACTACCAACTACCAACTACCAACTACCAACTACCAAATTATATGAATAAAAAACTATCATTCCTAGACCGTTATTTAACCCTGTGGATTTTCCTCGCTATGGCTGTGGGAGTATTATTGGGTTACGCTTTTCCAAGCGTTTCAACCGCCATTGAATCAATGTCAGTGGGTACAACCAACATTCCTATTGCCGTTGGATTGATCATTATGATGTTTCCGCCGCTAGCAAAAGTCAATTATCAACTGCTGCCCACGGTGTTTAAAAACACCAAAGTGTTGGGAGTATCGTTGTTGTTGAACTGGATCATTGGTCCTGTTTTGATGTTTGTTCTAGCTATGGTTTTTTTGCCAGATTTGCCAGAATATCGAGCGGGTGTAATTTTGATTGGATTGGCTAGATGTATAGCCATGGTGCTGGTTTGGAATGACTTAGCCGATGGAAGCAAAGAGTACGGTGCCGGTTTGGTAGCCTTGAATAGTGTTTTTCAAGTATTTGCGTACTCGTTTTATGCCTGGCTTTTCATGACCAAAATTCCGCAATGGATGGGTTACGAGGGCATGGCCATTGATATTTCCATTGGCCAAATTGCTGAAAGCGTGGGGATTTATTTGGGTATTCCTTTTTTACTCGGAATTATTGTCAGGCAACTCGGTATAAAATTCAAAGGAAAAGAATGGTTTGAGACCCAAGTTCTTCCTAGAATTGCGCCGCTTACCCTGATTGCGTTGCTTTTTACCATTGTGGTCATGTTTTCGCTAAAGGGTGAAAATATCATAGAACTTCCCATGGATGTGGTTCGAATTGCCTTGCCCTTATTGATTTACTTTGGACTGATGTTCTTGGTTGGATTTGTGGTTACTCGTTGGACAGGTGCACCTTACGATCAACAAGCTGCCGTTGCATTTACCGCTGCGGGTAACAATTTTGAACTTGCCATTGCCGTGGCTGTGGCTGTTTTTGGATTAGGATCCGGACAAGCCTTTGCAGGGGTGATTGGCCCTCTAGTTGAAGTGCCTGCGTTGATTTTATTGGTGGGAATCGCTAAAAAATTCAAGTAAAGGCCACTTTTTTTGCGTTTATTACAACAAATAGAGGCGTTTTGACGTCTATATTCGTAGACTCAACGTTGATTTTATTTAAAGTCCTTAAATATCGATATATTATTGCTTTAGCTTTTCTGTTGGAAGGGTTTTCACTCAGCGCTCAGAACATTCCCACCAACGGACTGCTTGCATATTATCCGTTTTCGGGCAACGCTAACGATGCCAGCGGAAATACGCAAAATGGAACCACATACAACGTAAGTGCTGCCAAAGACCGTTTCGGTAATGATAATTCAGCTTATTCTTTCGGTGGAAACCCCTCTGGAGGTGCATCCTATATAAGCATCCCCAGCAACAACATCCAAACAAATAATTTCAGCTATTCTGCTTGGTATTACACGGATGACGCGTTAGCCAATAATTCATTGCAAGTGATTTTGGAAGTATCTGATGGACAAACATTTTCAGGGCAAGCCATGGGTATTGCGAGCAACCTGTTTTCAATGTATTCTGGTCCATCGGCATTGGCATTCAATCAAGGATCAACTACCCCCATTGCATTGTCACAGAAGAAGACTTTTGGTACCGGTAAATGGGTGAACGTGGTGTTGACTCGGGCAGACAAGAAAATCAAACTCTTTGTTAATGGGAAGGTAGTTGATAGCAGTTCATCAGCCACCACTAAATTGCCGCAATACGGTTCAGGAATGGTAACGGCTAGGATTGGATTGAAAGTTGACAATACTGCACAAGCCATTGGAAATATTGATGATGTAGCCATTTGGAACAGAGAATTGACCGTCTGTGAGATTGAGCAATTATTTGCCAATTTCGATGGCAGTTACACACCCAAAAAAGGAGTTTCAAAAGCCATTTTACACCGCGCTTGCTTGGATAGAGTGAACAGTGAGTTAACGCTAGAATTAACACCGTCTCAAGATACTTCAAGTCATTTTCAAGAATATAAAGTTTGGGGAAGAGACAATGCTTCGGGCAGTTTTCAACTGCTTTCAATACAAGGTGTAAGAAATCAATCAGCCTTTACTTTTACCTTGCCCAACAACAAAAAATGGGAATTATACGTGTCTAGTTATAGCGGTTGCTTGAAAATCGACTCGGTAAATTCCAATCGAATTTGGATTGATGATAAGGCGCCTGATTATGTGGAGCCAGACAGTGTCAGTGTAGAAGATGCCACTCAGCAATTGATTGCCGGATGGTCTAAGCCTGCTGACACTGATATATTGGGTTATTCCATGTTCAAAGTTGACAATCAGAATACCTTAATTGACGAGAAAAATGTGTTGAATTATCGTTTCTTGAAATCTGATTTTGATGTAACCACCTCAAATAACAGATTGGCGATAGCCGGTTTTGATAGTTGCAGAAACGGCGGGGTGATTTCCGCAGATCATTCTCCAGTTTTATTGTCGGCAAACTTGTCAAACAAGTACCAATGCGATCGTAAGTTGAATATTTCTTGGAAGGAATATAAGGGTTGGTTATTCAGCAAACATCAGCTAATTATAATTGATGCGGTTACAGGCGCCAAACTTTTTGATTCTTCATTTGCACCCGGATCAACCAACTTTATTTGGACCCTTCCCAAGTTGGGATTGCAAATGAAAATTTGGGTCCGCGCGCACAAACAGACAGGATCAATTACCAGCACTTCAAACAGGAAAGACCTGATTGCTTATGATGTAGGAGTTCCTTCAAGTCCTACCTCGTTGTATTACACATCCGTCGAAAATGAACCCAAAGTTGAACTATCGGGCTTCGCTCAAATCGGCGATAGCTGCGTTATTAGGTATCGTGAAAAGTCGACAGCAGTATGGCAGTTAGGTTCTAGCATAGCCACATCCCCCGGAAACATTCACTGGGAATTTATTGCTGCAGATGCAAAAACAAAGGAATATGAATTTAGGTTGGTGCGTTTTTCTGGATGCGGCGAACCGGCCGATTCTTCCAAAGTTTCGAGCAATATTTTACTCCGGAAAAATGGAAGTCAACTTCAATGGAACGCGCCTGATCATTTTCAGAACCTGGGAATTTCTTATCAATATGAAATTCAACGACTTGAATTGGGTTCTTGGGCGGTTAAAGCAACTGTGACTGGCACAAATTTCACTCCAACTGATCTGGGTGTGAGCACTTATCGAGTGAGGGCGATCACAAGCAATACCATGCCTCTTGGGAAGAATTGGAGCCATTCCAACAGCCTTGTTTTTGACGGGGGATTTGATTCCAGCCTACTTGATACGTTCTTTATTCCAGATGCATTCACGCCCGAAGGAGTGAATCCCATTTTCAAGGTAGTGAATCAAGCCGTATTGCCAGGTCAAGCCCGAATGTTGATTTTCAATCGTTGGGGTGAAGTGATTTTTGATGGCGATGCCTTAGAAGGTTGGAACGGCCAAGTCAACGGCGATTACGTCAGCGATGGAGTATATGTTTATCTAATCAACGCTCGCTACAGAAGTCGAATTGTCAAAAAAACGGGAACATTATTGTTGTTAAGGTAGCAGGTTTCGGGTATCGGGTATTGGGTATTGGGTATCGGGTATCGGGTATTGGGTATTGGGCTTCGGGTATTGGGTATCGGGTATTGGGTATCGGGTATTGGGTATCGGGTATCGGGTATTGGGTATCGGGCTTCGGGTATCGGGCTACGGACTACGGACTACGGACTACGGACTACGGACTACGGACTATGGACTATGGACTATGGACTATGGACTATGGACCATCTACCATCTACCATCTACCATCTACCTGGTACTTGGTACTTTTACATCCAATTAAATTGAGATTGAATGATGTCAGATTTGTTATGATCTAAGTGATTTAGGAAGGCTTTTGCTACCGGTGAGAGTTTCTTGTTTTTAATCCAAATCAACATCCATTTCGACTGAATGGGGAATTCTGGCCGATCAATGATTTTTAACAAGCCTTTATCTAATTCTTGTTTTATGCCAATTAAAGGCATTACAGAATATCCCAATCCAGCAATAACTGCGTGTTTGATGGCTTCATTTCCAGTGAGTTCAAGTTTGGGTTTCAATGATAAATTGCGAGTGAGTAAATAATTTTCCATGACATGCCGGGTACCAGAGCCCTTTTCCCTGAAAATCAATGGGAGTTTGTCGAGATCCTGATTGGTTTCGGGGGATTCTTGGTTTCCAATCAGGAAGAGTTTATTGGGAAGTAATTCTATATGATTGGTGTTGAGGTTTTCGGGAAGCACGCTGACAAATGCAAAATCAACCTTATTAAGTTCCAAGCTCTCAATGACCTGAGTTTTATTTGTTACATCTAGTTGGAGTTCAACATTTGGGTTTTCTTTGATAAAGGCACCAATAAAATAGGGCGCAATGTAAATTCCCGTAGATACAGATGCCATTTTTAGTTTGCCCGTAAGAGCTCCTTGATGTTCGTGCATCTTGTTTTCAATGGCTTTTGCTTCTTCAATAATTCGTTCGGCAGCTTCTGCAATTTCCTTTCCAAAGTCAGTGAGGTATAGTTTTTTCTGCACCACTTCAATCAAGGGAATGTCAAATTGTTGCTGGAAATTTTTTAATTGAATGGACACTGCAGGTTGCGTCAAGTGCAGTTCTTCCGCGGCTTTGGTGATGTTCAAGGTCTGGGAAACCTTTAAAAAAACATTCAACTGATTTAATGTGTAATTCATAGTCTTACAATGCGGTATTGATTGGTTTCATTTAATTTTGCAGTGAGATCTACAATCATAAAAAATATTTATGATTGCTATTTCAAACATAAATAAAAACAAATTAAAAGGAATCAACAAATTTGCAAACGAATAAATCCAACATGACAGATAAAAAGAGAATTACTTTAGCCAAGGGAGACGGTATTGGACCCGAAATCATGGAAGCTACACTTCGTATATTAGAAGCAGCTAGCGCCGAAATTGAATTTGATGAAATTGAAATTGGTGAGAAAGTGTACCTTTCTGGAAATACATCGGGTATTTCAAATGATGCTTGGGACATTATTCGTCGCAATAAAGTATTCTTAAAAGCACCCATCACCACACCTCAAGGTGGTGGTTATAAAAGTTTGAACGTAACCACACGCAAATTTTTAGGCCTGTATGCGAACATTCGTCCCTGTTTCAGCTTGCACCCCTACATTGAAACCAAACATCCATTGATGGATCTGGTTATCATTCGCGAAAACGAAGAAGATCTATATGCCGGAATTGAACATCAACAAACCGATGAGGTGGTTCAATGCTTGAAATTAATCAGTAGACCCGGTTGTGAAAAAATCATTCGCTATGCCTTTGAATATGCAAAGCAACAAGGCCGTAAAAAGGTAACGTGTTTATCAAAAGATAATATTATGAAGCAGACCGATGGTTTGTTTCACGAAGTTTTCCGCGAGATCGCAGCAGAATATCCAGAAATCCAAAACGAACACTGGATCATTGACATTGGATCAGCAAAATTAGCAGACACCCCAGAAGATTTCGATGTTATTGTAACATTGAATCTTTATGGTGATATCATCAGCGATATTGCTGCTCAAATTACCGGTTCTGTTGGACTGGCTGGCTCAGCAAATATCGGTGAAGAATGTGCAATGTTTGAAGCCATTCACGGTTCAGCACCAACCATTGCAGGACAAAACATTGCAAATCCATCAGGACTGATTCAAGGAGCCATTCAAATGTTGGCGCACATTGGCCAACCCAAAGTGGGTGAGAAAATCCAGAATGCTTGGTTAAGAACCTTGGAAGACGGAATTCACACAGCTGACATTTACAAGTCAGGTGTGAGCACTCAAAAAGTGGGAACCAAGGAGTTTGCCGATGCATTGATTGCGCGCATTGGTCAAGAGCCGCGACAATTAAAAGCGGTAGAATTCGCAGAAGCGGGTTCATTGGTTCTTCCGAAATATCAGAGAAAACCGGCCAAGAAGAAAGACCTTTTGGGAGTAGATCTTTTTGTTCATTGGGCCCATACCGATACCAATAAATTGGGTGCTATGTTAGAAGCTATCGCGTCTGAATCTATAAATCTGAGTATGATAACCAATCGCGGAATCAAAGTATATCCTGACGGGTTCCCTGAAACTTTCTTGACAGACCATTGGCGTTGTCGTTTCAAAAAGACCGAGGGCGAGAAAATGTCAAACACCGAAATCATTGAACTCCTCCAAAAGGCGGAATCTGCCGGTATTGACGTAATCAAAACAGAAAACCTTTACGCCTTCGATGGCAAACCAGCGTTTTCGTTGGGGCAGGGGCAATAGTTTTAGGGGCTAGAGTCTTGTGACGAGTGACGGGAGTCTGTGGTCTATGGTCTCATAGTCCATAGTCCACAGTCGATGGTCCGTGGTCCGTGGTCCGAAACCCGAAACCCGGTACCCGGTACCCGGTACCCGGTACCCGGTACCTAGTACCCGGTGCCATTACCAAGGTACAAACACCGATATGATTCCTTCACTGTATGGTGCGATTTCATAAAGTCCAAAAGAAGTGGTCAATCCTAGGTCAGTGAAATAAACATCTCCACCTATCTCAGTGAACGACTCTATCCACAATCCGTGAAGGGAGAGCTTGTCTTTTGTGGGTATTCCATGTTGTATTTTGTACTGGGTCGTCATGATAGATGGGATTTTCTTCTGTTGTTTTTTTGAAAAATAATCATCTATGACTGCCCATTTATTCAAAGATTTATCCCAAGTTATGTGGCTTGTTCCAAACATTCCATGCGCTCCGCCGTTGTACTCATAAGCATGATTACTAATAACCTTAAAACGTTCAGAGTCAAATTCAATGCTAGAAATTTGCATTAGGTCTCTATTGCCAAATCCACTTTCTGTATTTTCATTGATTTCCTTGGCGAAATCATCGCTGATGAAGTTACAAATGGTTTGAAGTTGTGAAATCAGTTGAGATGGGTTGCCTTGAATGGTTCTTGGATCTATAGGGACATTGAATTTCATTGCAGACGCATCTTCAGCTCCGAATTGCATGGAATTGATGAGTGAAAATTGCTGCTCTCTAATTTTTTGAGATTCGGGGGATGCGTCCTCTGGCCAAAGAATTCGAAATTGGATATGTGCCTCTCGCATATCTTCTGTGTTTTTTAAATTGTTTGGCTTTATCGTTTTATGGACTTCGTAAATGGATATCGGATTGGTGAAACGAGACAGAGAAACTGAAAGTGATTTGTTCTGTTTTTGCCACTGACCCATCAACTCATTATGGAAAATGGATAAAATGAATTTTTCGTTTTCTGTGTCGCCACCATACAAAGTTTCTAATGTATATCCACTATCGTTGGAGGCACCTTTAAATTCTATGGCTGTTCCAATTTTATGATAATAATATCGGCCTGATACTTCGTTTTCAACAACTTCGAGGATCATAGTTATTGGGTAGTCCCCAATAGAACCAGAAAAGCTGTAACATTCGCCCTTTTTAACATCGGGATGGGTTGATTTTTGAGAAAATAGTGAAGAAGTCACTACTAAAAGCACAAGGAATAGGGCTAACTTTTTCATGAGTTTGGTTTAGCAAATTAAAGATATTTTTGAAATTTTTGACTTTACAGTTGTTTGGAATCGAGAACCTCTAACCATTGGTAAATATCAATTCTATGATCACAAAAACTTTAAATGTAAAATTCTTAATTTATCTACATCTTTGAGATAGTATTATGCAATCCTCAAAAAAATCTGTTGTAGAATTTGAAACCTTCAAATGGCTTGATTTTACAAATCCCGATAAAGAAACTTTAAAATTACTGTCAAAAGAATATGAATTGGATGAATTCCAAATTCTAGATAGTCTACAACATGGACATTTACCCAAGTATGAACAGTCAAATTCACATAAATTTTTGATTTTGAGGGCGTTTACCTCAGCCATAAAAAAGGGTTCAACAACCATCAACCAACTATCGAATAAAATAGCCTTCTTTTATTCAAAGAATTGGATTATCACAGTACACAGGACTGATTTTAAGTTCTTGCATTTTGAAAATCCGTCTTTCAAACATCCCGAAGAACTGCTCATTCAAATAATTTCAAAAATGATTTTTACCTATGAGAAGCCGTTATCTGAACTGGATGAAAAAATTGCACTTTTGGAAAAACAGGTCTTTTTAAAAGATGAATCTAAAATTTCATTGGAAGATTTGTACTTATTGAAAACGCAAACGCGCATCACCAAGAAATTACTGGTGATGTTTCAAGCAGTGATCAATCAAATGGAGGTAGAATTTAAATATTCCACAGCTATTTACGATCTTAAAGACCAATTGGTAAGTTTAGTTTTGAATTACGAAGAGATTCTTGAAAATGCCAATAATTTATTGAATGCTTATTTATCAGTAAATACAAAGAAAAGCAACGATGTTATGAAGTTGCTTACTATTTTTTCTGCCTTTTTCTTGCCTTTAACGTTTATTGTTGGTGTATATGGAATGAATTTTCACTATATGCCTGAACTATCATTAAAATACGGATACTACCTGGTCTTGGTTTGCATGGCTGCGATTTCTTTGGGCATTTATATTTGGTTTAAACGCAATAAAATTTTGTAATCGTTGCGTCCTTTTTGGGGATGAGTAAACATTTATTTCAAGAATAGATAGATCTTAGAAAGATGAACTTGAATAATTTTATTAAACTTTCAAGGGCTTTTGTTTTGCACTTTGGTAATCTCAATGCTCAAACCATTACTTGCGATAACTTCAAGATCAAACATTTTATTGCGGATTCAATAAATAAGAACACCATGCAAATGGGAATTGAATTTCAAGCCAATACAACCCAAATGATTGGTTATCCCTATATCTCAGTGATGACAGATTGTATGGGAGATACCATCGCAAAAGGACAAATGTTCTATTTTGGACAGATTGGAAAAACCACACAAGATTTTCCGGTAGAATTAATAAAGGCAAATTATTGCGAACCTTTAAACGTTACCTTTATTTACTTAAACGAGAATAGAACCGACACTTGTAAATTTATCTTCGGAAATTCGGCGAAGCATAACAAACCTTCCTAACAATTGTTTGAGGTATTCCCCAACCCAACAACCGGTGAATTTACTTTGGAATTTAAAGACAATATCAGGAAACATCATGTAGAACTATTTGACTTTATGGGTTGTAAGGTCTTTTCTTCCTTTTTTGACGGTTTAATAATAAATGTAAAATTGCCAGAATTACCCTCAGGTCAATATATTTCAAGAGTTGATGGAACAACTAAAATTTTGATTCTAGATTGATGATTTTATGAATTCGCTGGGTTATAGGTGGTTCTTGGACTGGGCACGGCGTTGGTTTATCCCACGTTTTTATCAACTATAGCGCAGGTAGCACATCCGCTCCAACGTGCAGAAAGTATAGGTATATTTAGGTTGTGGCGCGATTTGGGCTATGCATTTGGAGCCATGATTTCCGGAGTTACAGCCGACTATTTTGGCATAGATTGGGCGCTCTACCTTATTGGAATATTAACCGTGTTGTCTGCGGTGATTTTGAAGGTAAGGATGGCGCGAATTTAGACTGAAATTGAGTTGTGGTTTTTGACAATAAAATTGCAATTTGGACTGTTTTGGTTAAATTTGTGAACTAAAGAAATCATGAGTCTGTCTGTTAGAATTTTCATTTTTCGCTCTTTCATGATAGCTTTTACATTGTGGCTTTTGATTAAATTGTCGATTGACGGGTATCAATTTTACCAAACCCCATTAGAACTAAGATTTTACCACCCTGATTATAAATCATTGAACGCATCAGGCACGCTTGGGCATGGATATGGAATAATTGGTACAATCATCATTTCAATTGGTGTTTTTGGATATATCTACGCGAAAAAAACGTTGAGATTTGAGAAGTTTGTACGCTTAAAATATTTGCTTGAATTTCATATTTTCTTGTGTACGATAGGCCCAATTTTGATCCTATTTCATACCACTTTTAAGTTTGGTGGTATAGTTTCTGTAGGTTTTTGGAGTATGGTTTTGGTGGTCTTGAGTGGTGTCGTGGGCCGCTATATTTATGTTCAGATTCCGAGAAGTTTAGACGGTAAGGCATTGGGCATGCGGGAGATTGAAGCTCAAATTCATTCCATTGCCGATGAATTCGGTTCCAATGAAACAAACAATCATCAAAAGAAAGACGTAAAGAAGAACTTGCGAAAATTAAAAAGTTTGCAGAGACAGCTCGCTCAGTTAGATAAAATGCAACGTTGGTTTTCGTACTGGCATATATTTCACAAACCATTTGCATTAATCATGTTAGTAATTGTAATCATTCATGTAATAGTTACTTTGCTAATGGGTTACACATGGATATTTTAGCAATTTAATATGGATATTTTCGAATTAGCTACCTATGCAATAACCGGTATTTTTATCGTTGTTGTTTTTGTTCGCTATTTGAGAAAATTTCAACAACTGTCTCATCAAACTCAATTGAAAGTTGAAACAGCGCAAAAAACTGGTAGATATGAGCCTTTATCATTGTACCCTTATATTGACCCGCACAAATGCATAGGTAGCGGCGCTTGTGTAAACGCTTGTCCCGAAAAAGATGTACTCGGAATAATGAGTGGTCGTGGAACTTTGATTAACACTACGAGTTGTATTGGACATGGTGCTTGTTTTTTGGCTTGTCCGGTTGATGCAATAAGCTTACGTATTGGTACAGAAAAGCGCGGCGTAGAATTACCGCACATTAAACCTGATTATGAGACCAATGTTGAGGGTATTTTTGTTGCCGGAGAACTTGGTGGAATGGGATTGATTAAGAATTCCATTGAACAAGGAATTGCAGCGGTGAATGGAATTAAAGCTAAAATTGACAGCTCTTCCGAGTCTAAATCCCTCGATTTTCAACACTATGATTTAGTCATTGTTGGATCTGGCCCAGCTGGAATTGGTGCCGCGCTGAGAGCAAAAGAACTGAATTTGAACTACATCGTTTTTGAACAAGACAGTTTAGGAGGTACTGTTTTTACCTATCCTCGGGGTAAAATAGTTATGACACATCCGGTGCAATTACCCCTTTATGGTGAAGTGAAAATGGAATATACTAGCAAAGAGGAATTGTTGGATTTTTGGATGGAAATCAGAGAAAAATACGAGTTGATTATCCAAGAAAACACTAAGGTTGATTCTATCAATAAAGAGAATGATTTCTTTGTTAGCATTTTACAAGGCGGTGAAAAGATCTTCAGTAAGTCGGTTTTACTAGCAATTGGTAGACGTGGCTCTCCCCGAAAACTCAATATTCCTGGCGAAATTTCCACGCACGTTGCTTATCGATTGATTGAAGCAGATGAAATTAAAAATGAGAGAATTATGGTAGTTGGGGGAGGTGATTCAGCTATAGAGGCTGCATTAATGTTGAAAGACCAGAATGAAGTTTTCTTATCTTACAGGAAAAGTGAGTTTGCAAGAATCAAGTCATTAAATGAAGAGAAAATTAAAGCAGCAATTAATGCCAATCAGATAAAGGTAATTTTCAATTCAGAACTTAAAGAGATATCTAAAAATTCCTTGAAAATAGAATGCAATGGCATTCAAGAAACCATGGAAAGCATAGACAAAGTATACATATTTGCAGGCGGAGAGTTACCTACTGAATTTTTGAAGAATGCGGGCGTGAATATGGAAATTGCCAAGAATAAAATCATTAAATCACATTGAGGAAATACCTAATCATATTGATTTTAGTTTTGTGTTTTACAAAAGTAGAAGGGCAGTTTTCACCAGGAGACTTATCTGAAGCTCATAAAGAACTAGAGGGCCTTAAAAATTGCACCCAATGTCATAGCGTAGGTTCAAAAATTCAAGAATCAAAATGTCTGTCTTGCCACAAAGAATTGAATCAAAGAATTAAGCAAAAAAAAGGGTTTCACGTCAGTTCGCAAATGAAAGGTAAATCTTGTATTACTTGTCATTCGGAGCACCATGGTAGAAAATTTGATGCTATTCATTTGGACGAAAAGAAGTTTGATCACAAATTAACAGGATACAATCTAGAGGAGGCGCACGCTAAAGTGAGTTGCCGAGAGTGCCACAAAGCTAAAAATGTACAAATTGCTTCACTCAAGGCAAACAAGAAAACTTTTTTGGGGTTATCCACTCAGTGCTTAAGTTGTCATGATGATTACCATCAAAAAACGTTGAGTGCAAATTGTTTGGAATGTCATTCCATGAGTACTTTTAAAACTGCGCCCAATTTCAATCACAATAAACAATCAAAATTCAAGTTGAATGGAGCGCATGTAAAGGTTTCATGTGTGGATTGTCATAAAATTACGCAACGTGAAAACAAGAAATTTCAAATTTTTCGTGGTATTGCGTTTTCAAAATGTGTTGATTGTCACAAAGATCCACATGAAAATAAATTTGGCTTGGATTGTAAGAAATGTCATAGCGAACAGACATGGAAATCCCTCAAGAATCAAGAAACATTTGATCACAATCAAACCGGATATCCTTTGGAGGGTAAGCATATAGGTGTAGATTGTAAAAAATGCCATACTCAAGGATTTGCAAAAAACATACCCTTTGCAAGGTGCAATGATTGCCATAAAGATTATCACGAAGGTGAATTTAAGCAAGCCAACGGTGTGGTTAGGGACTGTAAAGACTGTCATGATCTGAATCAAAACTTCACTTTCAGTGGTTATGATTTTAATGAACATCAAAAATCTTCATATCCTTTAACAGGTTCTCATGAAGCGGTTTCTTGCATTAGTTGCCACCGTCCCAATAGCAATAATAAATTGCAGTTTAAGTTTCAGGATAAATCATGCGTTTCTTGCCATAAGGACATTCATAAAAACTATTTAGATACTAGTTTCTATCGAGATAATTCTTGCAGCAATTGCCATAATACCGATCAATGGTCAGATATAAAGTTTGATCACAATACGACCAATTTCAAACTTGAGGGCGAACATCAATCAGTCTCGTGCCGAAAATGCCATTTTTCGGAAGAAAAAGATGCTTCCGAAAATTGGATCCAAAAATTCAAATTGCCCAATTTAGATTGTGTTCAATGTCATGAAGACATACATATGGGGCAATTTCAAGAAAACAATTGTTTAGACTGTCACTCAACCAATAAAGGTTGGCCTGTGCCTAACTTTAATCATCAAAAAACCAAATTTCCATTGGAAGGCAAACATAAAGATGTAGATTGTAATTCCTGCCATAAACCCATGTCACAATATTTGCCAGATAAAATTGTTTTATATAAAATTAAACCCTTTGAATGTATAGATTGTCACAAAGCAAATTAATAGCCCTCGTTTTTAGTTTTATGTTCTTGGGATTAAATGCTCAAGACAATCCTCATGGAAAAGATCTAAAAATAGATTGTAATAAATGCCATAATTCTGGAAGTTGGAAAATCACATCGGAAAACAAGCTGTTCAATCACTCTAAGGAAACGGGATTTGAATTAGAGGGACAACACCAGAAATTAGAGTGTAAAAGATGTCACCAAGATTTGAGTTTTAAAGGATTAGGGTCTCAATGTGTTGATTGTCATACAGATGTGCATCAAATGTCTGTGGGAAATGACTGTAAAAGATGTCATAACTCCGAAAATTGGTTTGTGAAAAATATTGCCGATATACACTCTGAAAATGGATTTTTGTTGGAAGGTGCACATGTTACCGTGTCTTGTATAGATTGCCACAAGTCAAGCAACACCTTGGTTTGGAATCGGTTGACTGGGCAATGTATTAGCTGTCATAATTCTGAGTATGTAAATACCCAAAATCCCAATCATGTTCAAGCAGGATTTGGTACTAATTGTATAGAGTGTCATGCCCCTCAATCACCTGCATGGAAATCTGATTTCTTCCATTATTTTTTTCCGTTAACTCAAGGACATGATGGATTGACATGTGTTCAATGTCACCAAAATAAACCGTATAATCAAATCAGTTCAGAGTGTATCAGTTGTCATCAAGCCGATTACAATTCTGCATCAAATCCCAATCACAAACAATTAGGTTTTCCCACTGATTGTACAAAATGCCATACCACGCAGTCTGGATGGGCCCCAGCTAAATATGATGATCATGACGCGGACTTTTTTCCAATTTATTCTGGAAATCACAAGGGGGCCTGGAACAAATGCACAGATTGTCATACCAATAGTAGCAATTTCGCTTTGTTTAGCTGTGTAGACTGTCATGAACATAATGATCAAGCTGATTTAGCAGATGAACACGACGATGTAAAGGGGTATATTTTTCAGAGTAAGGCATGTTTTGAATGTCATCCCAAAGGATCGGAATGATTAGTAATTTTCGGATCGGTAAATATTCAAAAAAGATTCTTTTGTTCATTGCAATTTTAGCAATTAGATCGGCTTGGGCGCAAAGTAATGACAAGGGTGTAGTTACATATATTTCGGCTGAAAATGTGTATGTGCGTTTTGAAAATACTAAAAATTTAAACATAGGAGATACCTTGTTTAAAACGAGTAACCAAAAACCATTACTTGTATTACAGAAAAAGTCATCTACATCAACCATAAATTCAAGAATCAGTGATGAGACAATAATATTGGGTGATTCGTTTTACGGTGTTTCTAAAGTAGTGAATACAAAGCTTCAAGCGGATAGTCAAATTAATCTTAGTTCTGCAAATCACAGAATTCAGAAGATCAGGTTCATTGATACATTAAAAACTACCACAGTTGCTCCAAAAGCCATTGCGAATAAATGGAATTGGCATGGTTACACCAGTGTTTCAACACGCTATAATCAAACATTTAACTCTGAATCTAATAGAGCCTACACACAGCAATTTGGGAGGTTCAATGTAAAAGGAGTGAAAAAAGATTCTTTTAGAAATTCAGGATTGCATTTAAGTGGTAATTATCAGCACTTTTATTCCCAATTTCAAACTACTGAAGCACCTAAATGGGGCAGGATTTATTTGAACCAAGCAGAATTTTCTACGAATTTAAGTTCTCATCTTGATCTCAAGATTGGACGAGGTTTTCAGAATGGATTGAGCAGTATTGGAGCTTTAGATGCATTAAAACTGGGATTGAATATTCATCAAATTCGTATTGAAGGCGTTTGCGGATTTTCTCCAGAATATAGAACTCATTTGTTCTCAACCCAAATGCCCGTTTTAGGTCTTTCTGCAAAGTACCAGAACCATGAGTTGCCAATTAAATGGGATGTTAATATGGGTTGGATGAATCAATATAAGGGTGCGGATTTAGACAGAAATTTGCTACTATTCCAATCCAGTGCATTCAATCAAAATACCTATGCATTTTTTCTATTGGAGAATGATATAACTCAAGGATTCAAAAATGCGCGTGTTCAAAGTACATACTTATCCATTCAGCACAAGTTCAATACGAAATGGAACGCTTTTATATCTTATGATACAAGAACACCTTGGATATTTTGGCAAACTTATGACCAATTGACCATTGATGATTTAATTGAACGCGAAGCTCAGCGAGGATTTAGGTTTAGGGTTAATTACAAGCAAAATAGATATCTTAATTGGGGAATTCAATCCACGTTACGAACTTCTAACTTCCGAAAGGAAATGATGTTACTCGGGCTTAATGTTGCACACAATCATTTTATTTGGAAGGGTAGTACATTGAGTTACAGGCTAAATTTAACTGATTATTTAACTTGGCAGAATGCCCAACAGATTGTTAGATGGTCTGATTACTACAAAGAGTCAACCATTTCTATTTATTACCGAAGCAATATATATTCTAGAAATTCAAAAATTTCCAGTATTTTTAATCAATCATCAGTGGGTGCACAGTGGTCTTTTCCTATTGCAAAACAGTATGATTTAGATGCATTTATTGAGCAAAATATTCAGCAGCAACAACAACACTTATTTTGTTACTTAACCCTTAGTAAACGATTTTAAAATGAAAAATAACTTTATATATATCAGTGCGTTATTTGTTTTAAGCTGTTCTAATCCCGTTGAATTAGAGCCAGTAGATAGTAATGACAAATCTTTGAAGACGGGCGTCTTTAATGATAACAACGGAGAACAAAATCAATCAGATGGTTCTTCAAATGGTATTATCAGAAGCAACCATGAAGTAAAGGTGTTGAAACATATACCGGGCAAACGGTATTCATACCTGAATGTTGAAGAGAATGGAAAAGCTTATTGGATTGCTACCATGCGCGAAGAATTTTCAGTAAATGTTTCTTATGCATACAATGAAGGTATTGAAAAGCTCGATTATACAAGCACTGAACTTGCCCGTACTTTTGATCGCATTATTTTAGTTTCAAAGCTTTTTCCAATGTCTGATCATGAAAATCATGTACATTCAAATACCGGTTCAGATCAAAATGTGGCTACTTTTAAGGAGAAAGTAAATATCCCCAAAACATCAACACCCTTAAAACAAATTGTAGAAAATTCTAGCAGATTTAAAAATAAATCAGTTGAAGTTACTGCTAGGGTAGTGAAAGTAAATCCAGGAATTATGGACAGGAATTGGATACATCTTCAAGACGATACTAAAAACGAATTTGATTTTGTGTGTACTTCCAATCAAGATATCCCTGTTGGACATACTGTAACGTTAAAAGGTATTATAACATTAAATAAGGATTTTGGTGCAGGATATAGTTACGATATCATCATGGAAAATGCCACGGTAAAATGAAATTAAGATTAAAAAACCTCATTTTTCGAATCATCAATGAGAAAACTGGTTTATTGTATGTTTTGCTGTTCACAATTGCGATAGCTGTTGCTACTTTCATAGAAAATGATTTCGGTACTGAAACAGCCCAAAAATTAGTTTACACAGCTGTTTGGTTCGAATTGCTTATTGCGCTAATTGGTCTAAGCGTTTTATTTTCAATGTGGAAGTATAAACTATTGCAAAGAAAACAGTATTCAATATTGATTATACACATAGCCATTGTTGTCATCATTATAGGTGCAGCTTTAACTAGATTTTTTGGTTACGAAGGGATGATGAATATTAGGGAGGGACAGACACAAAATCAGTTTGTAAGTTCCGAATCTTATATATCGCTGCTGTTAACCGATGATAAAAGTCAAAATTACGAATCTAAGCATAGGATTATTCTGTCATCTTTGGGTGAAAATCAGTTTAAACAATCCTATAGAATTAACAATCAAACATTAGAATTAGATCTCATGGAATTTATTCCTAATTGTAAGGAAATGCCCGTTGAAGATAATTCAGGCAACTCAGCAATCAAAATTGTTGTTCCAGGCAATGGGGGTAGAATTGAGGAGTATTTACAATTGGGTGAAGAAAAGCTAATTAATGGTGTTCCCTTTAGTTTTAAACCTGAATTTGAATCAGGTAAAATTCATTTTTTTCTAAAAAATGCACAGTTGTTTGTTCGTACAGACGAACCCATGTCTGCATTAGAAATGGCAACAAAAAGACAAGTTGATTTTCCGGCAGATACCGGTACGGTGCCTTTGATGTTAAGATCTTTATATCAACTAGGAAATATACAGTTTGTTGTTCCTGAGTTAAAAACTGGAGTAAAAACAGTCCTTAAATCGGAATCAAAGAAATTGACCAATGAAAGTATAAATGATCTAAAAATTCAATTGAAGTACAAAGGTCAAACAGAAGTAATTCACATCAAAGGATCTAAGGGATCAATAGGCCCTGGAACCAGAATTGTACTAGATGATCTTGCGGTAGAGTTGAAATATGGATCGGTGCTAAAGCAATTGCCGTTTTCAATACAGTTAGATAAGTTTGAGTTGGAACGTTATCCGGGTACAAACAGTCCTGCGTCGTTTTCCAGTTTCGTAACATTGATTGATGGGTTGGAATCATTTGATTATCATATTTATATGAATCATATTTTGGATCACAGAGGATATCGGTTTTTTCAGTCTTCCTATGATCAAGATGAAAAAGGAACCTATTTAAGCGTAAATCATGATTTCTGGGGCACTTGGGTGAGTTATTTGGGGTATTTTTTACTGACCTTAGGAATGGTTTGGGTTTTGTTGAGTAAGAAAACAAGATTTTCCATGTTGAAAAAAAGTTCGCTCCATACTGGAATGTTCGTTGTGTTTTTTCTATGGACAGCGCTGGTTAACGCTCAAAATGAATTATTACCTAAACTGGCTATACCAAACTTAGAGCACGCAAATAAAGTTAGTGAAATTTTAGTTCAAGACGTGCAAGGTAGAATGAAGCCAATGCATACATTCAGCCGCGAAATTTTAAGAAAAGTTTATGGATCTGAAAATTTGGGAGATGCAACTGCCGATCAAATAATACTGGGAATTTGGGGTGCTAACGATCAATGGTATGACATGCCTATTATAAAGTTGGGGTCGGATGATTCGCTTGCAGGTATACTCAATAAAAAAAATATTAAATTTCTTTCTTTTAGGGACTTCTTTGATGAAAATGGAAATTATTTACTGGAAGAACAGGTGCAAAATTCCTCAAGAAAAGCAGATAAAGATAAAGGAACCTTTGATAAGTCACTAGTAGCGTTAGATGAACGAGTAAGCATAGTAAATATGCTATTTTCAGGAACGTTGTTCAAATGGATTCCAATTGAAGGCGATTCCAATAGAACCTGGGCATCTGCTCATAATCATGGCAACCAAGCACACAACCATCAAGAAAATCATGATATTTCGGATTTGTTTTTTGATAAATACAAAGAAGCCATTCATAATGGTATCGAACACGGTGATTATGCATTGGCAAATGATTTAGTTGATGACCTTCATCAATTTCAGATCATTGCGGCTTCTGAATATATTCCCAACGAAAATCAACGATATCTTGAAATTGTTTTAAATAATTCTCAAGTATTTATTCGACTTGGCTTTTTGAACTTGTTTATAGGGTTTATGTACTTGATAGTCATGTTTTTGACTATTTTCAACAAGGTAAAAAAAGGCGTTGTTTTATCAAAAGGATTATTGTTTTTTGCGGGTAGTTCATTTGTTTTTCATACCCTTGGATTAGCCATTCGTTGGTATGTATCAGAGAGGGCTCCTTGGAGTAATGGCTATGAGTCAATGATCTATATAGCTTGGACATCTATTTTGGCAGGACTCATTTTTAATCGAAAATCACTAGGCGGAATGGCCTCTACCTTCATATTGTCTGGCATTATGCTCTTTATTGCCCATCTAAGCTTTCTGAATCCAGAGATCACACCCTTGGTGCCTGTATTGAAATCATATTGGTTGACCATCCATGTTTCTATGGAAGCAGGTTCTTATGGGTTCTTGATGTTAGGTGGAATCATTGGCTTACTAAACTTGATTTTGTTCGCAACCTTTACATTCAATGCAAGGCAAAAAGAAGTATTTCTACACCAAATCAATCAGTTGACTCAATTAAGCGAAAGAACCATTACTGGAGGATTGATCATGCTATCCATTGGAACTTATCTGGGTGGAGTATGGGCAAATGAGTCATGGGGTAGATATTGGGGCTGGGATGCCAAGGAAACTTGGGCTTTAGTTTCGATCATGGTATATGCATTGATCTTACATATGCGATTCATTCCGTTTCTAAGAGGTAACTATGCGTTTAACGTAGCGTCTATTTTTGGATTCGCCACAATAATTATGACCTATTTTGGAGTGAATTATTATTTGTCCGGACTACACTCTTATGCCGCGGGTGATCCGGTGCCTATACCGACTTGGGTATATGTTTCTTCAGTATTAGTATTTTTACTATCTGTTTGGGCCTATTTCGGGAAGAAAAGTGTTAAAGAATAATTTGCTGTTGCTAAAATCAAAAATTCTATATCACTCTACTTCTTTGATTTCTTTGCATCTTTTTTAGTTCCCGCCGCTCTGATTTCAGCAAGCAATTCCTGTGTTTTCTTTACGTCTTCTTTTGCTGCAATGCCAAGTTCAATGGATTTTTCAGCACTGGCTTCGGCCGATTTATAATCTTTCAATTTAAACTCTAAGTGTGCCTTAGTATCAAAGTGTTTGCATTCTGGAGACAGTTCGATGCTTTTCTTAGAGTAATTCAATGCTTTTTTCAAAAGAGCCACGTCATCTGTTTCTTTGCATAAGGTCCATGCGGTTTGATTGTATTCACGAGCCGTTACAGGGTATTTGGTTGTTTTGCAATTATCATCGAAAAGATTGGCCATGGCATTCCAGTTTTTCTGAGTTTGATACCAATGCATCCAATTTGAATATTTTGCATAATCTGGGTATTCTGTCCATTTCAACAACTCTTCTAGGTTCTCCTTGAATTCAGTTTCGTTGTTTGTGTTGATGGCTTTATATACCTGAGTGCTCCACAACTGCTCTGTATGAAAACGGGTAAGGTCATTTCCATAAAGGGAATCAAACAGCTTTATGTTGGCCATCCATTGCTGAGTATGTTCTTTGGTGAAGTAATACTGGCTTAAGCGTCCCACGGAAAACAACTCAAATACATCTGTGATGTTGTTGTATTGTTCTGAAAAGCCACTAGTACTCGTATCCTTATACATGGTGAAATCTTTGCTATTGATGAAAGGCATAAACCAATCAGGAATATTATCAGGACTCATTTTGAGGAAGCCCGGACGTGCATATTTTCCTTTCGATCCTTGAGTTTGAATGATGTTATATGCGGAATCCATTTCCTTCATCCAATATTCTTTTTCAGTATAACCACGATAGGTGAATAACAGGTTGCCATCTCCGTTGAATACTAAGAAGGTAGGAAATGACGCAACGCCGTAATGGTATCTGAGAAGTCTTCCGAGTGAATCTTGCTCCATTTCAAGGGAATAACAGTCCATGAACGACTGCATTTTATTGCTAACAGAAGTGTCACGGAAGTTCTTTTTATCCATCACAATACACCAATAGCACCAGTCGGTATAGCAATCTACGAACAGCAATTTATTGGCTTCTTTGGCTTTTTTGAGGGACGCTTCCCAGTTTACCAACTTCGGAAAATAGGTTTCAATTTTGGGGAAGGCTGGTTTTTGGGCTTTGCCCGATGTGTACAGCCCAAGCGTAAGAAGCACTAAAAAAAGTGATTTATAACTGTAAAAATGGATGTTGAGTTTCATATTGGCAGGTCTAATTCATTGACCCCGTGAATATACGGCAATTAAACATTAAATAGATGTATCGGTGTTTGCTGCATGGATTACACTAATTTCGCAATTACTTTATGATTGACTTCTTAAATCAGCTCAAAGACCGTAATGAACCGCTATTTTATTTCGGTTGGGTCTGCTTGATTAGCGCATTGGTGTTTTTGGTTCTTGCTAAAACCACTTCAACCCAAGTGTACGGCGTGAACGCTTGGTTCAAACCTTTTAAATTCGCGGCTTCTACGGTCACTTTTGCGTGGGCAATGGCTTGGTACTGCCACTATTTGCCCAATTTCAATATTAAAATGTTCAATGCTTCGGTCATTGTTTTACTCGGATTTGAAATAGTATACATTGCACTACAAGCTTCTCGCGGACAGCTTTCCCACTACAACATGAGTACCCCGTTTTATGCAATGATGTACAGCTTCATGGCGCTTGCCGCTTCGCTGGTTACCATTTATACCGCTTATGTGGGATTCCTTTTCTTCAAGGGGTCCTTCCCAGAGCTGCCTGTGCATTACCTATGGGCCATACGATTGGGTATTCTCGTTTTTGTGATTTTTTCTTTCCAGGGATTTGCCATGGGCTCTCGACTCAATCACAGTGTGGGAGCATTGAATGATAATTCCAATTTGTTTATTTTAGGTTGGAGTAAAACGGTGGGCGATTTACGTGTAGCTCATTTCATAGGAATGCATGCCCTACAATTGTTGCCTTTGCTTTCGTTTTATGTTTTACGAAACACCAAACTTACTATGCTGGTATCTGTTCTTTATGGAATACTGGCTCTTCTTTCTCTCATTCAAGCATTCAAAGGGAAGCCACTATCTTCCATTTCTTTTAAGGCGACAGAACATGTGGATGTTTGATTAAAATTGATTTTACAACCAAAACAGGTTTGTATTTTATTGATTTTAGCTTGTAAATATGTTTGTAAAATCGTTGTTTATTTTTATATTTGTATGAATATTAAGTATTTGTATGTATTTTTATCGTGATGTTGATTTAGACTTGTTAGAATGGAAAGATTCTGAAAGTAGAAAGCCATTGTTAATAAGAGGAGCGAGACAGGTTGGAAAGTCATCAGCAGTTAAGAATTTTGCCCAAAATTTCAAGTATTATTTGGAAGTAAACTTCGAAGAAGAGAATGGTCTTAAATCCTTATTTGAACAATCACTTACTGTTGAGGAGTTGATTACTCAACTTGCCGTTATCAAACAAACACCCATCATTGAAGGTGAAACTTTGATTTTTTTTGATGAGATTCAAGTTTCTATACCTGCAATTTCTAGTTTAAGGTACTTTTATGAAAGGAAGCCCAAACTACATGTCATTGCCGCGGGATCTTTGTTGGAGTTTGCTCTCGCTGAGCTTCCTTCATTTGGTGTGGGAAGGGTGAGGTCCTTGTTTATGTATCCGTTTGCTTTCAATGAATTTTTAATGGCATTGAATGAGGGTGCATTGTCAGATCTTATAAAATCATCTTCAGAAAACCAACCTCTGAATTCAGTTGTTCATGTTAAACTCAATCATTATTTAAAAAAATATTTTATCATAGGGGGGATGCCTGAAGCGGTTAGAGCCTACGCACAGGGGAATGATTTGCTAGAAGTTCAAAGAGTTTTAAACGATTTGGTGATTTCTATCCAATCTGATTTTAGAAAGTACAATAAACGAGTGCCGTTATCTCGAATTCAAGCGGTTTTTGAGTCTGTTGTTAGGCAAACGGGTTCAAAGTACAAGTATTCAAATGCCATGAGCGATTTGAATTCAGTGCAAATTAAACAAGCCCTAGATTTGTTAGAGTTGGCTGGATTGCTGCATACGGTTACGCATTCTTCTTGCAATGGCATACCACTGGGTGCTGAGTCTAATCCCAAGAAACGAAAATTTCTAATCTTTGATACAGGTATTTTTCAGAGAATGTTGGGATTGGATATTGCTGGACTATTGCTCAATGATGATTATCAAGTAATTAACAACGGAGCAATTGCCGAGTTATTTGTAGGTTTGGAATTGATTAAAAATACCTCGAGATACGAGAAAATGAATTTACATTACTGGCACCGTGAAGAAAAAAGCAGTCAAGCCGAAGTAGATTATGTAGTGCAAATGGGTGCTGAAATTGTACCAATTGAAGTAAAAGCCGGAAGTTTAGGAAAAATGAAAAGTTTGCATCTGTTTCTAAGAGAAAAACAAGCTAGTTTTGGAGTGCGTTGCTCATTGGAGAATTTTGATGGGTATGAGAAAATAAAAACCCTTCCCCTGTATGCCATTGGCCAACTTTTTAAATCCATAACACGTTGATCTGCTCTGTCTGCAATTCGCCCAGCAACAGCTTTTACATTAAAACCGGACCTTTGATGGTTGATGGTGATAAAAGCAAGGAATACTGCTTTCTGAAGTGTGATGATTGCGAGACCGTTTTTTTAGAAAATCCACTAGATGAAAGTGCGCTAGGCGATTTTTATCCCGATTATTACCTTCCTTACAGAGGGGAAAAGGCATGGGGGAAATACGCGAAAATCGTTCAACGACAAGATGACGCGCTCAACATCAAAAGGGTTGATTTGGTATCTAAATTCCTGTCCCCGAAAAAGCATCCCCAGAAAATAAAAATCCTCGATGTAGGCTGTGGGAAGCCCGATTTTCTTTATCATTTTGATCAACGCGTTGATTCTGATTGCTTTGGAGTTGATTTCAAACAGGCTCATTGGGGTGATGCGAAGTATTCGAAACTGAATTTAACCGAAGGCGATTGGACCCAACACCAGCCAACAGAGCAATATGATGTCATTACCGCTTGGCACTATTTGGAGCACGATTATCATCCCCAGAAAACCGTAGAAAAATGCTTAGAATTGTTGAAACCCGGCGGACTGGTCATTATTGAGGTACCCATGTATCAAGGGCTTTTGGCCAGAATCCAGAAAAATCACTGGCAAGGTTGGCATACTCCACGACACATCAATTTGTTCAGTTTTAAATCATGGAGCACGCTTTTTTCAACGTCACATTGGACCATTTTAGATCATCATAAATACGGTACCCTAGATCCCTTTATTTTGTGGTGGCTCGGAAGAGCTGAGAAGAAAAATTATCTCTGGAACGCAAATTTTGAAGGTCACTTCTTGAATTTGGCCCTCCTAAAGGGGCTCACTTTTCCATTGTTTGCCTTAGAAAAGGTTCTTCCGCTAGGGATTCAAACGGTGGTAGTTCAAAAAAAATAACATCATGCAAGTAACCACAGTTCTCTTCTTTGAATTGAGAGGCAACATCAATAAAATATGGGGGTTCGCACAAGTGCCGCTCGCAGGATATTTCATGAAACGCATTCCTGGACTCACTTTTTTCAAGTCTATGGGGTCGGGGAGTGGGGGCGGTTTCGGCGCTTGGCCCAGCTTTAGCAATTACGCTTGGTTGATGGTTTGGGAAAATAACACATACGCCGAGAATTTCCTGAACGGCAATTCCTATTTGAAGGGATACAAGGCCAGATGTTCCAGTACCCGAATTTTGCATTTGAAGAACGTGATGTCGCACGGAAAATGGTCTGGAGTCAATCCATTTGAGTCGGTGGGTTCTTTTCCCGAGGGATCAAAAATCGTGGTATTGACTAGGGCGCGGATTCGATTATTTAAACTGTGGCATTTTTGGCAAAAGGTAGGAAATACAGCTGATGATTTGTACAAATTCGATGAGTTGGAATTTGCCATTGGAGTGGGTGAATTGCCCTTGATTCAGCAAGCCACCATCAGTATTTGGACCAATATGGATGCCGTGAAACGCTACGCATATCAGCACGAAGCCCACAAAAATGTAATTCAGTTGACCCGGAAACACAATTGGTACAGCGAAGAGCTTTTCGCCCGATTTTATCTCGAAAAAGAGTCTTGTTTACAGCATTATACCAGTTGATAGTCGTTGTATCAACATGCTCACTATTCTCCTAGAGAGCTCGTTCTTGTGCAATAAGTAAAAGGCTAGTTCCTCCTCGCTCATAAGTCCCAATACCATTCCAATCAGTGCATTGCGAAGGGTAATCTCTTTTTGAAGTTGCAACCGAATGAAACTTTCAAGATCATTTTTCAACTTGGGAATTTTAAATACGTTTATTTGGGACTTGAAATAAAGGATGAGGGCATCATTTTGAAATTTCAATATGGGACGTAGACATACATTTTGAAAGTGTTCCAATTCTAGTGAGCAGCGCTCGTCGTCTAAGGGAATTTCGCTTCGCAGCGCTAGTAATTGTTCTGATCGCATTAAATGTTGTGTAACATATAACACAACAATTCAAAACAACTTAAGTTCTAATTACATTTGGGGATGTTCAAAAATATTCAGGTAGTAGTATTTTCCACTTTGTTGTTTTTCGTCGGTGCATGTGGTGTCAGAGAAACTTATGTGCCTTATGGGTCAGGTGGCTACAAATGTCACGAAAAGATAGATGTAAAAACTTTGAAATTTCAAAGGGAAGATTCAATAGGGTCAAAGGAGATAATGGCAAAAACTGTAGAAATTAGATTAGATCCAGAAATTGCAATCATTCCTTTATCTACTTCCAATTTGATTAGATTAAAAAAACAAGTTGTCAAAGAAATTGAGGTTGCTCAGTGTTTAAAATACCCTATTTCAAAAGCGAAAAAAGAACCTCTTTCCTTGGAAAAACGAGCCCTCAGAAATGCGAATTTGTCATTGATTTTTTCTCTCCTCGGAATTGCGGGGATTCCTATTTTGCTCACTTTGTTATTTGGGCCTTTAGCCATTTATACAGGCTACAGAGCAAAAGCTCAAGGCCTCAAAGGTAAGGGCAGTGGAAGAGCAAATTGGGGAATAGCCTTGGGTATTATTTTTACTACTTTCGTCGGATTATTTATATACTTGGCCGATATTGGTGCCTTTTCATGGATGTAGTTTAGTTTAATTTGCAGCAGTATCACGAGACCCACATGGGTCACCAACCGAGCACTAACCCTGCTACGGTGGTAAAATGATGCGGACAAATCGTCAAAAACAAAGGGAAATGAAATTAAAGTTCTTGTTCGACCGTGTTTTAATTGCCAATAGTTTGTTGGTTGGTATTGGTTTGTTTGTTCGCTCCTTGACTGGGTCTCGTGTTTTTTTCTCAAAACACATTTTCAAACAAATACATGAAAAAACACATCCATCAATTCACCAGTGAGTCGGTATCGGCCGGTCACCCCGACAAAATCGCAGATCAAATTTCAGATGCCATTCTTGATGCCTACTTGGCTCAAGATCCCCAATCAAAGGTGGCCATCGAATGCCTCATCACTACCCAGAAACTGCTCATAGCCGGCGAAGTAACATCCTCCGCTAAAGTCAATGCCGTCAACATAGCTGAAAAAGTGCTAGATCAGATCGGTTACAATGATTTGAAGGTCGGTTTCGATTGGAAAACGGCCGCTATTGAGCAAGTCATCCATCAGCAAAGTCCTCAAATTTATCAAAGTGTGGTGCAAGGCGGTGCCGGAGATCAAGGCATAATGTTCGGACATGCTTGCAGCGAGACCCCTGAATTTATGCCCTTGGCTATATCGCTGTCGCATCAGATAGTTCGAAAATTGCACGAATTGCGCACCAGCGGGGCACTTCCGTGGTTGCGGCCTGATTCAAAATCCCAAGTAACCATATCCTATGAAGGCGACAAGCCCATCAGCGTTGATGCGGTGGTGGTGTCTGCACAGCACGATGAATCTGTTACGCAGGCGGAAATCAGGAGAGCCATCATTGAATTAGTACTTGAACCTCTTCTTGAACCCTGGCTTCAAGTAAAGAAACCTGAATATTTGATCAATCCATCGGGGATTTTTGTCCTCGGGGGACCCCATTCCGATACCGGTCTTACTGGAAGGAAAATTGTGGTGGACACCTATGGCGGAAGCTGTCCTCACGGAGGAGGAGCCTTTTCGGGGAAGGATCCGAGCAAAGTAGATCGCAGTGCAGCTTATGCCGCAAGATACATTGCGAAGCATTTGGTGGCGTCGGGATTGTTGACCAAATGCACGGTGCAACTCTCGTATGCCATTGGCGTGAGCGAACCTACTTCGGTGTACATCGATTCTTTTGGGACCCATCAGGTTGATTTGAGGCTGATTGAGCAGTGCGTGAAGGATGTTTTTCCGGTGACACCGAACAGCATCATCGAAGAATTGGGCTTGAAACGACCCATTTATTTCCCAACCGCGAGTTACGGGCATTTTGGTAATGAAAATTTCCCCTGGGAACAATTGGATTCAAAGCGCATCCAGAAATTAAAGCAGCTTATCAGCGGGAGGGAAGCGGAATGAGGTCGTTTTTGTACATCAAAAGGGAAGGCGACGAGTTGCTCTATGCAAACTTTTGGAATACGCTGTCAGAATTGGATGATGCGGCATTGAATGAGCGGTTTGAAGCTGCACTCAAAACGGGAATTGTGGGCGTTCACGCGCAGGGAGTTTATTTATTCACCTTGTGGAAGAAGGGCCGTGAACGGAATCTGCGATTTGCCACAGACCCTAACGGGGGCATCCAAATTGAAGATGGCAGGATTATTACTTTAAGGCCGCTGGCGACTCACTTTGAATAACTAACCTTCCCACGAAAACTCCCCGAATTTTCGGAAGGTATTTTCAAGATCTGGGGTGGGGACGAGCGTCAATCGGATGCGAATGTCTCCGCCCCGGGTTTCGATTATTTCTTGGGATGAGTGCAGTGGCACAGCCTGAACCAAACTCGCTGCCCAGCCGGTGAACCAACGGTAAATCCAAACGGGTTTTTCTTCGGTGCTGCCGCGGTACATCCCAATTCTATGTGCAAACAGTTCCTCCAGGTTGAGTTGGTTTGCCAAATTTGGCCATGCGAACTTTACCGGTTCTTCAGTGTCCTCATGGGTTGAAAAGTCAACTCTTCGGTGAATGCGATCAATAGGGAAGTGTTCTACCAGTTCTGGTCGTGCCTCTCTTTCGGTTCTAAGTCCTATCAAATAATACCTACCGTCGTGAACACGAATTTGTAATGGAAAAACCGCTCGGAATACAATGTTGTTATTTTCTGAAGTTATAGCTCCTTGATCTACTTTGTAATAGTTGAACTCAACGGCCGTTTCTTGATGAATGGCCTGCATCAATGTGATGATTCGATCAACAAAGAGCTCGTTCATGGGCGGTTGATTATTGCCCAAACTGGCTCCTAGAATTTTAATTTCTTGCCGATTCAATTTATGCACCTTGATCAATTGGTCTAACAATGCCCTCACCGATGGGAATCTTTCAAACGGCTTCAATGCAGCAAACACCAACGGGAGAGTGACTTTTTCCGATTGCAGTAAATTGCCATAATCAAACTTCTTTTCATTTACCAGTTGATACTGCCCATTCTTAAATAGGATGTTCAACGGACCGTTTGATAACCCCGTTTCTCTCAAATATTGAATGTCCATGCGAAACTGACGAATTTTTATCTCACCAAATTGCTGATCAATGAATTGCTTCCATTCTTCGAAGCTGGGTCGATGTCCTTTCTCCAGATAACTGAGCATGGTTTCAAGTCGAGTTAGTCGATATGAATGCATGTCCAAATATATGCATTAGTGCATTATTTTGTTTTCGGGGGATGCAAGAAATTTGAATCATGATGAACATTGAAAATCTATTAAATTCCACCGAAAGTTTGTTGCCAAGCATAAACTCGTTCGATCTTAAAGTATTGGAGTTGCAAAGGGAAATTGAATCCCTCAAAAAGCAGCGGAAGCAAAAAATGGAGTTCGAGGGAGAGGTAATCAAGAATCAAATGGTGGAATTCAGGGAGCGTTGGCTTGCCGATATCAACGAGCATTCGGGAATGCATGTACTTGAGTTGATGACGGGACATGATTTTTGGTATCGAGATACGGCTAGCGGTTTTTTTTATATGCATAAAAGGGACGGACACATTGAATTTCAATTCATGATGGAAAAGTATACCTTCAAGCACCATCCCAACGATGAATTTGAAGACCTCGATATTCATGATTTTGCCATTTATTACAGCAATATTGACCGCGACGAATTTCAAAGACTGGGAATTTTGTGGGCTGAATTGGAAAGTTTGATTCCTCGTTTGGTTTTCTGGAACAGAGAGTCCCAAACTTTGTTTATGGACATCAATGTGAAAATTTTAACGGTGAACTTGGAGTTGAAAATGATGGATGAAGAAATGAAACAGTTGAAAGAAAAAATTAGGGTGATAAGAGCTGAAAGTTTGTGTGCAGGGTACACAGTAGATTTAAGTCCTCGCCGGTTTTATTACACTCGCAATGATTTTGAATACATCAGCAGCATTCGCATTGTGGAGAGGTCAAAAACCGGAAAAACCTGTACAGTAGAAGTTCAGTGCGTTGAGAAGAGTTGGTACTACAACAGATACGTTCTAGGAGAGAAAACATACCAGAAAGTATTAAAATTGAGAATGAAACGGGTGGTGAACGGTTTATTTGAAGAGTAATCAGAGTTGGGAACGGGCTTAATGCCCGTTCCCGCCTCGTTTCTTTTCTTCAACGGCTTTTAACCATTCCAGTTTTTCGTTGTAGCTATTTTTTGCATGATGTTGAAATGCCTCTTGAAACCCTTTGGCGGATTTCTGCATGATCATTCCTTTGTCGAATGATAATGATTCTTGCATGTCTTCCACCGATAGGTCTGTGCCGTAATAATTGAATACCCAACCATCTGATTTTAGTCGGGTAATGATTCTTTTAACTTCTGCTTGCCTAAAGTTTTGACTGCTATTTTCTTCGCCATCGGTGAACAAGGCAACATTGATTAGGGTGTTTTCAGGGGTCATTTCCAAACTTTTGAGTCTTGATTCAAGATCTAAACAGGACTTCCCAATGGCGTCAAAAAGAGGAGTTGATCCATTGCATTGCAGGGAGAAATCATCATTGAGTGTTTCGTGACTCACTTTGCACAGCATCTGTTTTTCATTAACTGTGTTTCCACCAAATACCCAAGTGTTTAGGTACTGATGAAGTTCTGGGAGTTCAATGCATTCTTGCTTGATTTTTTGGATGAGTCCTTGGTAACTTTCTTCTGTGGCTTGTTTCAAGGGGTTCATACTGCCACTTTGGTCAATGATGAACAGGTTTACGGCGTTGTTTTTTGACATGATTTGATGGAATTATATCACAAAGTTCACCCCGTTTTGATCCGTTCATGGTTTTTTGCAACCTTGTAAAAATTTTTCGAATAAGTCATAAATTTGGTCCCAATGTCTTCCATTGCCATCTATGTTCAAAAAGGTGAGAGCAAATACCGAGAGTATTTTGTCAAGAATATCAATCGAATTCGCGATGGAATGGGTGATGAATGCAGCGTCATTTTCTTTCCTGAACTGCAAGGTCAACTGGGAGAGAATTTTACTCAAGGATTCAAGCAATATTTACATCTCTATTACCCGGGTTTTTCTTCGTTGTTGCCCATTCAACAACAGCAAATCATGTTTTTGTTGGATTCCGCCCACGAAGAATTTGAGCTGTATTTTTTCATTGAGCAAATGTTGGGGTTGAATCTTCAACCCGGTGCGTATTTGTTTTTTGTCAAGCCCGGACATCTTCGTTACGATAAATTAGACGAAGACATCCCTGAAGAGAAAGCGTTGCAACCGTATTTACCTCATTTGTACGTTCAATATCAAAGCAAGCGCAGTCATTCTTCGATTAGTGAAGAGTCAAACGACGGATTGTTTTCAAGGAAGGGTTTAGCAATCTTGTTGAACTCTATCATTGGAGAAAAAGATGAATTTACTGAAATTCCTGCAGGCCTTGATTTTCAACATTATGATAAAGACGAGGCCATCCTCAATCCGGAAATGGAAAGATTGTTTGCCGTAGTCAATGAATTTGGATTGACCGATGCGCTCAAGCAACTATTGATGTTTACCATTGAGAATGTGCAGAGGTCAATAGATACATCAAATCAGCCTAAGTCACTTTTAAGACCCTTGGAGCGGGTGAATTTTAATTACGAGGGATATTTATTCGTTGGTGAACAAAAGATAGATTTAAATCCCCTGTGTAGATCATTATACAAGCTCTTTTTAAACCATCCTGCGGGAATTGAGTTGCGAAGCATGGCAGAGCACCGTGAGGAACTCTACGGATACTACCGAAATTTCGCAACCCATACCGATATTGGAAAGTTGAAACGCAGTGTAAATGATTTGTGTGACCCTCGGGAGAATAGCATCAACGAAAAGCTTTCAATGATTAATCGCAAATTAACTTCGGTTTTAGGTGAGCAAATTTGCACTCCCTATCAGATTTTAGGTCCCCGTGGGGAAGCCAAAAAGATCAATCTGCGCGCAGAATACCGTTAACGGATGAAAATTCTGTAGGGATGGGCCCCGTTAAAGAATAACTTAGTCACGTTGCAAAGCCAAACTTGTGGAATGGTTTGGTGATTTGTTTTGTATGTGGCACCCCATTGGTTTTTTGTAACCATTTTCAAATCAATTTTGGCTTGTTCCAGTTCATAGTTAGAAAAGGTGAGATTGATTCTTGGAGCTCCCTTGCTCAGGTAATCTAACATGGTATCGGCCCCGGAAACCATAGCTAGGTCTGCTTTTGTTCCCAATCCCATGGCAAGAAATTCTGGGAAATCAATATACCATCCGGTGGAATCTTTGTAAAAGTCGAATTGATGAGTCTGTGGAGCCAAAGTTGAAGTGTTTTTTTGTGTCTTGAGTTTCATATTTTCAATTAAATTATACTCAAATTTCGACTCAAATTGACTCCCATTTGGCTTTTTACAACCTTGTAAACTTTACCTATTTATTTACTCACCCTTATAGGGGTGAGGTAAGTAAATAAATAGGTAAATATGAAAAAACAAACTTTAGTCATTCATCCACAAGATCCCACAACCGACTTTTTGTCCGCCATTTACGATGGAAGAGGATTCACCGAACTTAGGACGGATTTTCATCCCCCGAAAATCAAAAAGCTCATCGAAGAGCACGAGCGAATCATTTTATTGGGACACGGATTCCACCACGGACTGTTGAATTATTACCAAACCATCATTGACGAAAGTTACGTGTCGTTGCTGCGCGACAAAGAATTGGTGGGAATTTGGTGCTATGCGAAGTCGTTTTTTGAGCGCCACCATCTGACTGGATTTTACACCGACATGTTCATTTCGGAAACGCCGGAAGCCCTATTAATGGGAGTTGAAGCCAGCGAAGAGGAAATTGAAGCATCCAATCGGGCCTTCGCCAAGGCGGTGCGCAAGAATTTGTTTCACCCTGAGTGTTTTGGGCGGATTTTTAAAGAATACCAAAAAATCAACACTCCGGTGGGTTTGTACAATCAGGTGAGATTGTCATACCGCAGCCGAAACGGCCTGATTCAGGGCAACGAAGACAAATATTTGCATCAAGGAAATCCAACCAGCATAGATGTTCTTTCAAATTGGTTAGCCAAAAATCCGGAGGTGATCACTCAATTTTTGAAATAATGTACAATGGCTGATTTGGTGCTATACCAAACTCGTCCCTCCTTAAATGCTTCAATTTTACCGCGTCTTGCGAGTAGGCTTAAGTATTCTTGTCCGTATCCAATTTGCGGGTCTTCAGCAATCTGTGACAGCGGAAGATAGTCATCATTGGATGTTGGTTTTACGGCATTAATAAATCGATCCAAGCTTTTTTCCATGCCTTGGAAAAACAGTAAAAATAGTTTCTCCCATTCTCCAAGATTGGCAGAATTCAGGGCGCGGTAATACTTCAGCCTATCCACTTTCAGAATCACTAGCGGTGGAAAACCAAATTGCATCAAAAGGAGGTTAATCGCTAGTCTTCCTGTTCTGCCGTTGCCATCAAAAAATGGGTGAATCCATACCAATCTGTGATGAAATGCCGCTGCCAATGCCACGGGGTCGAGTTTCTGGGGATTTTCATTCATCCAATGTACGAGTTCGTCAATCAATTCAGGTACCTTGAGCGGATTGGGAGGGATAAAATTGGCACCGGTTATTTGAACGCGACCCGTTCTAAATCGACCTGAATGCTGATCATCGATTCCTTTCATGATCCAAGAATGCAAGGTTAGAAGGTCTTGAGATTGAAATTTTAATTTTTTACTGACTCTGTCTTGCAGCCATTGTATGGCATTCTGATGATTGATGATTTCAAAATGCTCTTTCAAAGTCTTTCCACCAATGGTGATGCCCTGTTCCAAAACCACCTTGGTTTCATTTAAGGTGAGCGTATTTCCCTCGATGGCGTTAGAATTATAGGTCCATTCGATCGACATTTCCTGTTCTAATTTTTCTAAAACATTGACAGGCAAGGGCCTCAGTTCATCGAGTTGAAACTTTTTAGCTTCAATTCTTTGTCGATGATTTTCAATCAATCCGTTGGAAGGTGCCCAAGAGTACATACCACAAAGGTAATATCGGTAAGGTGAAAATATAACAATTCCGATATCATATTTTTTTCTAATTTTGATATTAAATGATGAGAAAAATTTGTTTAAGCTTATTTCTGGTAATGAATGTTTTAAATGCCCAGCAATTGCTATGGACAACCGATAAAAGGTATTCATCGAGTGTGATCACTAATGATGTGGTTTTTGATGAAGTAATGAAGTTTTACGATTTCTATGAAATGTATTTTGATGGTACGGGTTACACCAAAACTGAATTTACATCAATGTTAAGATCGAATAGAATTTTTTCAGGAAGTAATGTTGCCAATATTTTGAATCTAGAATTGCATTTACCGCAAATCAAAAGTCCAACATATTTTGCTTACAAAGGAAATACAGGAGATGGTGCCATCATTTATATTTTATGTATTGATAATGAAAGTTTAGACGTTATTGCTTTTTCCAATATTCCTAGATCTGCTCCTAATTTTACTTCGGATTCAAACAGAGACAAATTCATGAATTGGTTTCTTTCTGTATTTAAGTTGCCCAATAAGAAAACTAAACGCGTTGATCCACCCAATCTTCCGTCAGACGATGACATCTTCGGGGAAGGAGGGCCTATAGTAATGCAACATGAAAGTCTCAACGATAATTCAGATAATTCCCCAGTGGCTGATGTACAAGTTAAAGCATCTTTCCCGGGGGGTGAAGCCGCGTTCAGAGAATACGTGTATTCTACTTTCCAATATCCTGTTCGATGTAAAGATGAAGGTATCAAGGGCTCTGTATTATTGAGATTTTTGGTTGATGAATCCGGTCGAGTTTCAACGGTTTCAGCGATTCAAGAATCTAAGAGTTGCCCAGAATTTACCGAAGAAGCCATTCGCGTATTGAAAAAATCACCCCGCTGGATACCTGGACAAAATAGGGGCAAATTTGTTATTTCGTGGAGAGAGATACCTATATCTATACCATTAAATGATTAGTTTAGAAGAGGTTGCTGAGAATATCACTTCTGTATCACCTCCGCCGCTTCCGCCGGAAGATAAACCCAATGACGGTGGAGAAAAGCGAGTGATTATTGCCCACATCTACAGAGAAACGGACATCATTTCTTGCGAAGGATGCCTTCATTTCAATCCTGATTTTGTTTATTGGGATTTAAATCCGCTGGGTTTTATGCTAATAAATGCGCACACTATGGAGTTTGAAAATGTGCTCAATTTGAGTTCTCAAGAATGCGAGAATATTCAGTTGTGGACGCGGCATGGATATGATTATTTGGTTGGTGGGCGAGGGCGTTAGGTTGATTTATAATTTTCTCGCATCAACCTCATTAAGCACTTTTTGAACTTTGTTTATACCATAAAATCGGTTGATTTCACTTTTTTCAGATTCATTGCCGCGTTCATATACTCTCTCAATTACAGATTTGATTTGTCGATTCCAATCAATTTTTTGAATTTCAGTATCCCAAAACAAGGCAGCTCGTAATAGGTTTAGATTTGGCGTGTTCTTTAATTCTTTGTCTTTGATTTTCTGAATTTCATAGTAAGCCTGAAGGAAAACAAATGTGCCCTCTGGTAATTCCAACTCTTTCTCAATCTTGAGAGCTAGCGCCGTGCTCAATCCCCTTTTTCCTTTTGTAATTGCATTGAATGATTGAGGATGTTCACCAATTGTCAACGCAAAAGGGCGTTGTTTGATAAACCGTTTCTTTAATTCACGATCAAGTACAATTCCTGGATGAATACCCTTGTATTTTTCAAATTGACTTACCACAATTCAAATATAAGCAAAAATGTTTACAATTGTTTCTTGATTCGAGCTATATTAATTAAAACACTATGCTTCTTAATGTCATAAAATCTGAGTTTTTTTGGTTGATTATTCTTTAGTATTACTTTTGATCATGCGCCCATTTAAATCGCTTTCAATCATCGCTTTTTTAATCATCAACTTCGTTACAAGCGAAACCTTCGCGCAAAGTTTTGGGTTGAAAATAATCTCCGTGAGCGACTCCTCGGTGATTACGAAAGATTTACAGATCTTCGATTCGCTGTGGTTCAAGTGCATGTCTGATTATGGCAGAAACGATGTCTCCTCATTGTTTGCCGATCACCATCCGGGCGTTTCCAAAACCAATCCAATTACTTTGTTGAATTTCATATCCGGATTTGACATTCCATTCAGCAACATGTTTGGTTTTAGATTGATTTACAATCAGAACCTCAACGATACCGTAAACCTATATCAGTTAGATATGGGGTGGATGCAAATGGCGGTGCTTTACAATAGTAAACAGAGCAAATTGATGCGATTTGAGTCTTTGAATAGTTTCAATCTGATTCCTCATCGGTATAAAAATCTCACCGTGTTTTCATCCCAAAAAGTCGAGAAAAAAGAATTGGCTAAGTCATACAATCAAATGTTAAGTGCTGTAAAAGAATTGGGTTTGAGCGCTGATTCATTCATGAAAATTCCGCTGATTTTATATTCGGGACCTACCCTAAAAGATGCTTATGCCTATGTTGGAGGACTTGAATACGTCAATTTTTTCAATCCCAAAGCTCAATTCGGTGGGATGGGCGATCCTTTCAATAAAGTGGTTTTATCGGGGATTCCAAAGCCGGTCCACGTGCATGAACTTCTTCACTTTGCCATTCCGTTTAAGTGCAACTATTTCGTGGGTGAGGGCCTCGCCAGTCTGTACGGCGGAATCGGTGCAACATCTTACAAAGAAAACCTTCCAGGTGTTTTAGCTTTCATTAAATCGAAGGATATTCATACGTTTTCTGACGCAATGTCGCTCTGGAGAACATCAACGTACTTCAACTCGATACGCGGCACATACGTATTGTCAGCCTATATGTTAGACAAAATCAGGAAAGACTTTCCCCGCGAAACCTATCGAAATTTTGTGAGAAACTGCAAAACAGATGAAGAAATGATCAATTCCTTGAAGGAACTCTACAAACTTGACTCGGAAGAGGCTTTGTTCAACCTGATTTTTTACGGGGTGTATTTTTGGTTTTGATTTTAACAATCCGAAAGATTACGTAATAAAATATTATAATTGTACGTAACTTTGACAAGTATGAATACCAAACTCACCTTGAATGTTGATAAGGATGTGATTGAGCAAGCGAAGATTTATGCGAAAGAGCATCAAATTAGTCTTTCCCAACTCATCGAAAACTTTCTTCAATCATTGCAGACTAATAAACAAAATCAATCGAAGATAAGTCCTTTGGTGGAAAGTTTGACCGGAGTAATTCCTTCTACGGATTTGGATGATAAAAAGAATTATCACGATTATTTGAACCAAAAATATTCTTAATGGAGAGGTTGTTGGTTGACACAAATATTGTGATAGACTTGCTTGCTAAACGTGAAGAATTTTTCCGTGAGGCTCAAGAATTATTTACACTTGCTGACAACAAAAAGGTTGAACTCATTGTGTCGGCACTGACGTTTGCAAACACTCATTATTTATTATCAAAACATCAGCCATTGGATGAGGCTAGAAAAACATTGATTAAATTTAAAGTGTTGGTCAGTGTTGCACCCATGGATGACAAAGTTTTGGAGCTTGCTTTGGTTTCGGATTTTAAGGATTTTGAAGATGCCATTCAATACCATACCGCATTGGGAAATAAGGTTGATATCATTATCACCAGGAACAAAAAAGATTTTAAGAACTCGAAGCTCCCAATAATGAGCGCAAGAGAATATTTGTTAAAGTGAAAATTAAATTTCTGATTTTTCCGTCGAAAAATGGATGAATCCAAGCCGCCATTCGGTGATTGTTGAATTTCGATAATAAACAGAGTCATCAATTGAAATTGTATTCACCTCTTTGAGATTATCATTGATATCAAACAAGTTAAATCCTTCGGGTTCGGTTTTGATTTTAATAGTTTTCTTAGCCAAGTCTTTCCAAAGCGGTTCTGGCGATAGCCCAATTTCGAAACCTCTGTTTATACAGTATCGCTTTGGGTTGTTTTTTAGGAGGATGACAATGTCATCAACTCCACCGATAGAAATTTCATTAATTTGACCTTCAACCACCTCGCTTTTTTTATGGATGAATAAATCAGAATTCAATATTAGCACCAAAGCTATGATTGATCCAACGCTGATAGTCCAATTGATTAAGCGGCGATTGACTTTATTTCTCATGGAAGGTATAACGAAAATGATTGGATTTTCGTCTACTTCAAACTCATACGTTGTGCCAAATCTAGAATGTCATCTTTGCGGGCTAATGAATTGATCCAATGGGTGGGGATTCCTTCGAAACCATAATAAATGCCAGCCAAACCGCCGGTTACAGCTCCGGTAGTATCAGTGTCTTTTCCGAGATTTATGGCTTTTAAAACCGCCTCAGTGTAATTGGATGTGGTCATGAGGCTCCAAATGCTGGCTTCCAAGGTGTGAAGGACATAACCGCTGCTTTCAATTTCAGATTCTTGGAATTCGTATATGTTAGAATGGAACAAGCGATCGAAATGGGTCATTTCATTATCTGCAATGGATATAGTTCTTAAAAATCTGGGGATATCAACTTGCAGCTGATGGTAAATCTCTATAGGTTCCTTTTTCAACAATAAATGCCGCGCAAATTCAAGGTAATAGAAACAGGAAACAACCGATCGAATGTGCCCGTGTGTGAGCGATGATGCTTGTTTTGTCCAAAAATATCTCTCCTCAACGGGTTTTTGATGGATGTAAAACAACAACGGCAAAATGCGCATCAGAGATCCGTTCCCGTTTGAATCTTCATCGGTTCCCCCAGCAAATTCAGGAGTTACTCCCGCTTCCAATCTAAATATGGCTTCTCGTGTGGCAATTCCGATGTCGAAGACCCGCCCTCTGGGCGTCCAGTACTTTTCATAATACCATTGAACGAATTTTCTGCCCAAATTTTGAAGATCGAATTCTTCCGTCAAAGCTTCCGCAAGGCAAAAAGTTAGTGAACTATCGTCTGACCACGTTCCCGGTTTTTGATCGTGGGTTCCAAATCCAATCATGTCGGTCAACGAATTGTTTGACAAAGCAATACGGCTTTTAAACTCCACTGGAACACCTAGCGCATCGCCTACCGCCACACCCAATAAAGCCGCTTTTATATTTTCAATCATTGATTAAAATTAGTTGTTACCCAATTGTTGAATTCTAATTCGAAATTTTTAGCAAATAACATAAGTTCATCGAAAGACGGTATTTGGTTATAAATCATGACTTCAGTTCTCGAATAGTCACTTCGCCAATTGGGCCAACTTTCTTTTTGAGGTAAGAATTGAATGCCTTGTCTAAATATGGCTGAATAATCCAAAGTGTTATATCTAAAAAATGTCTGTCTGTGATGCACAACCATCTGAAAAAGGTCTTTGTTTAGTTTTATTAGATCAAAGACTCCTGCTTCATAGAGTTTAAACAGGTCGTAATAATGGCGACTTTTTCTTTCACTGCCTTTATTATATCCGCCAAGGGTTTCATGAATAAAAAGTAGTTTTTCTAAAAAAGTTCTCTCGGGAACTAAAGTAGCGATGGTAAATGAGCCGTTATCAAGTAGACCTTTAAATACATCGTATATAATTGGTGTAATGAGCATTTCATTTTTCGGTATAACATCTGCCCTTGGAACAATTTCTATTAAAACAACTGGGAGTAATCCTCCAAGTTCGTTTTGTAAAGTACCTGGATAACGAAACTCTATGTTTACTTCATTACCCTTCCGGATGGCCAATAACTGGAAATCATGAGTATCTAAATAAGATTCAATTTTCTCCTGTAGTAAAGGTATGAGCGAATCAATGATGTAAGTGGCACATTTTTTTTCTAAAGTTTCCAAGCGCAACTTTCTTTGAGTATTGGATGTTGCATCTTCTGCGCCATTAGGAGGGTCTTGGCCAAATACTTTGCGGTTTATTGCAATGTCAATATCTTCAGAAAATCGATCAATTATTCCCCAAGCCTTAGACAAAGAGGTTCCCCCTTTGAAGGTTAAATTGTCTTTTAAATCTGGAATCTCACTGAGTAGTTTCAATATCCAACAAACCCAGAAATCTTTCTCAACTACTGCCGCGGGCAAAGGGTTATCCATAACTGATGCTGCCTGTATACAATATAATCGGCGATCTTCAGGAGATAATTTTAAAAATGCATTCATACTTTAATCTTCATTAATCAAAGAGCGCATGATATTTGCGATCCAAAATGGGGCATATGGAATTTGCTTTTTGATGTGCTTAAAGTCTTTTTCTTCCAATTGGGTTTTGATGGTTTCAATCATCTCATGGGTCACATTTTCTTTTCCAATTTGCCTTAAAGCATGTAGTATCAGTCCCGCCTTCGTTCCAGCACCAATCATGTTTTTTTGTGTGGTTGGCTTTAGAATGATTTCTTGGTTTCCAATATTGATTACCTTTTTTGATCCATTGGTGTAAAGTTCTATTTTCATTGGGATCTGGCTTGACAAACCAAGTAGGTTTGCAGCGTATGCACCTGTTGGTTGAACTTCTATTGCCTCAGAAGCTTTTACAGCGGAAATAATTTTATCAGTCGAAGGCATCACGGGGCCAAGAGTAGGATGTATCACGGGAAGGTCATAAAGTCCGTGTGATAATCGTCGAATTGACTTCTTCTGAACCAGTCTTGTAAGCGCCGTTCTCGTGCTTGCAGAATCATTCGTAATAGAAGTAAATAGCTTTGATGTAAATACAAAACCTCTTCCATGCGCTCTTATTCTTGCAATTAATTGTTTTTCAGTTAACAGCATAATTTATAAATTAATTAGCTCGTAACAAATATATATAATAAAATGTTTCTAATATGCTCTGTTTATAAATTTTTAAAACAATGTTGTCATCCAAGTAGCTCCATTACTATATTTGAATTCCTCCGCTCCACAATGAAAAATCCGCTGCAAAAGAAATTCGCGCAGGCCTACTTCGAAATGGCCCAACCCAAAGTGAATTTTCAATTGGCCGAGCTGAAAGATTATTACAAGCACCGCGATTACTTGCAGCACCACCAATTCCAAAATCAAGCGCTGAAAGATTTGTGTGCTTTGTTTCTGGGGACGTTAGATCTTCCGAAGCGCCTCGATCGATTGCGGTTGCTCGAAGACATTCTCTCGTTTGCAAAGAAGGGCGGCACCGCGCTCGACGATGAATCTACACATTCCTTGGTGGCCATGTTTCAGCGACTCACCACCGATCAGTGGGAGCGATTTTTCGACGGAAAGCGTCAGCGTCCGTATTGGAACTGCGTGAAGATCTTGCAGCAATTGCCCTTGACTGATACCCATTGGAAATGGTTCCTGAATGAATGTCCCTCGAATCCCAAAGTAAGGCCGGTGATTGAGAACACTCAACATCAAATTCCGGGGATGGGGGAGTGGGTCAGCGAGCATTTTCAGAGCGATTTTGTCATAGAGCGGCGCACGCATTATTGCGCTCATTTATTGGATAATGACCCCGAATATGTGATTTCGAAGGAAGTGATTTTGTCTGATTGCGACCGCCTGAATGCGCTCGATCAGCAGTATATTGATGAAAAAATTTCCGATTACGAGCAGCAAAAACTGTTGATCAACGCGGAAACGGTCTTGTTGAACGCCAATTTTCCCAATTACGAAGAGGAGGCCGAGCCCTATGAAAATGAGGGTTACACGCATGCGCGGATGGGCATGGACGATGACCGAAAGTTGGATTCTGATGACCCGACCTTGATACTTTACGCCGGTTATTCAGAGCGGCAGTACCGGCGCGGCGCCTCGCCTTTTCGCGGCTTCCAGTCGCCCTACTGTTTTCTGCCTCACCACTCGCGCCTGTATCCCATTCCATCGATGAAGGACCCGTGGTCGTACATTTTTTATCCAGATTTTTTCGGGGGACGTCAACTCTTGGAGCAAAACATAGACACCGTTCAGGCAAAATACATGGTTTGGAGCCTGGCATACTCAAGGCTTCCGCGGAAGCAAAAATTCAAGCAAATGCAACGCTGGTGGCGCCCTGAAAACGCCCTCAGCTGGCTCCACGTTGCCAAGAAATTCGGTTATCCCGAAATGCTGGAAGGAAGATTTTAAAATGATAGAAGAAACAATATTAAAAAACGATCTTTACTGGGCCCAATCGGCCTCGACCGGTGCGATGGGATTCTCTGGCACCATTGATTTATTCCTGATGGATAACGGCACCCTGGTCAAGCGAACAATATCAATTCGCGAAGAGGAAGATCTATACTGCGACATGTACGATTGGTTGAGAAAGCATTCCGATAATTACATGTATTACTTGGCACTATGTAGACGCCATCAAGAGACGCCCAGGCTCAGACGCGATCCTGACCTAAACTTAGATGAAATATTCTTTGACAGCTTCGACACGGGCTTCGGCAATTCGGCCTATTTCAAAACAGGCATCGATTACTCTATTTCCGGCACCACCCTCAGCTTCACCGTAAATGGCGCAGAACATCAAATTGAAATCTCTCTGAGTCCCGTTGCTGAACGGTTGCGGGAGTTGATGGGGTGAGTGGATGTAAATTAGTTTAAGATTATCCCACCCCCTCTAAAACAACCCCCTCGGGTCCATCGCTATCAGTTGCTGCCACGAGAGGCCCGATGAGTCTAGTTGGTAGATCTTGCTCGGGTTGAAGTGCTTCGTGAATGCGTTTAGGCCTGATATGCGGTCTGTGGTGAGTTTGACTTCTAAAGCGATGTAACGTCCCCGGTAATCAAGAATGAAATCAACTTCGGCGTTCGATTCGTTCCAATAGTAAACGTTTAAATCATTTCCCCGATGGGAGAGTAGGTGGGCGCCGACGGCCGATTCCACCCAGCGGCCCCAGGTTTTTTTATCGGATTGAATCTGCTCAAACGTGTAATCGTGCAAGGAACTCATGAGGGCGTTGTTCATGGTTTGCCACTTGGGACTGCTGTTCCTTTTTCGGGCTTGGTCCATGGCGAATTTTTGAAGCCCCGTCAATAAGCCAGCGTGATCCAGGAGTTCCAAATAATGCGATAGCGTGGTGGTGTTCTTGGCCTCTTGCAGCTGCCCCATGATTTTAGTGAAAGATAAAATCTTCCCCGAATATTGCGTCCCCAGCTCGAATAAACGCCGCAACAATGCGGGTTTTTCAATTCGGTGCATGAGCAAAACATCTTTTGTGATTACCGTTTCAATCAACGACTGTTTGACGTAGCTCTTCCAACGATCTTCGTCGGTTATCATGGGCATCGCGCCGGGATAGGCACCGAAATAGACGTATTGCTCAGGGGTGATGTTGAACGCTTCGTGGAGCTCTTGGAACGTCCAATGGTCAATGTTCCATTGCTCAAATCGGCCGGCCAGCGACTCAGACAATCCTTGCTGCAAAAGCCAATTCGATGAGCCCAGCAAAATCAATTGTACGGAAGTGTTACCGCTGAATTTTTGCTGATCGTACAGCCGTTTTACGGTTTCACTCCATCGGGGGATTTTTTGAATTTCATCGATCGCCAAAATTACAGATGTATCTGGGTCGGCTTGTTGCTGAATCATCGCTGCATTAAACTGACTTTCAATCCAGATAGCATCGTGGCTCAATCCGTCGGCAATCGCATAAATGCCATTCCAATGGGTTTCGTCAAAAAGCTGTTTGATGAGGGTGGTTTTACCCACTTGCCTCGGTCCGGATATTACTTGAATGAAAGGACTTTTTTGGTAAAGTCGATCAAAAATCTGCGAATAAACAGGCCTTTTGAATTCCATATTGCGAAGATATACAATAAAATAAGAATTTACTCAATACACTGAGTAAAATTACTCAATCCATTGAGTGAAATTTGAACTCAACTCATTTACAACGAGCCCAAACGGTTTAAATATCTTACCCGGTAAAAGTATTTCGGTTTCCTGTGGGACATTGTTTTATGTCTTGGTTTAAAGGTTTTTTGAAAAATTTAAGAATTTTAGAGTGTAAAGTTTCCCAAGATACTTGGCAAACGATTAAAAGTATAATTACTTTTGACAAGCTAGCAAATAGCAAAAGGCAAATTCAACCCACTTGCATTATTATGGCAAAAATAACAGTCGAGCAAAAAGAAATAACGATTATTTCAAATAACCAAGGCGATTTTATATCGCTTACTGACATGGCTAATGCAAAAGAAAGTGAAAGCCGTGCAGCGGATATTATTAAAAATTGGATAAGAACCCGTTATACACTTGAGTTTTTAGGAACTTGGGAGCAAATAAAAAATCCCAATTTTAAAGTGGTAGAATTTGACCACTTTAAAACTCAAGCAGGTTTGCCCAATTTTGTGTTGAGTGCCACCGAATGGATTGAAAAAACCAATGCCGTTGGCTTAATTGTAAAAAAAGGAAAATATGGGGGCACTTATGCACATAAGGATATCGCGTTTGAGTTTGGCTCGGCAATTAGTGTAACATTTAAGCTTTATTTGATCAATGAATTTCAACGCCTTAAAGAAGAAGAACAAAAACAATTGGGCTGGTCGGCAAAACGAGAACTAGCCAAAATAAACTATCATATACATACCGATTCTATTAAACATAATCTAATTCCACAGAAACTAACGGTTCAGCAAATTGCATTTGTATATGCTAGTGAAGCAGATATATTAAATATGGCACTTTTTGGCATTACAGCACAAGAATGGAGGAGCCAAAATCCTACACTAAAAGGCAACCAAAGAGATTATGCCAACATTAACCAATTAATTTGCTTGTCAAACCTAGAAAACATTAATGCCTTATTTATCAGCGAAAATATATCACAAGAAGAACGGCTTTTAAAACTCAACCAAATTGCCATACATCAGATGAACGTATTACAGGAGGTAGAAAATAGAAAATTATTGCAAGCATTGAGGAAAAAAGGATAACACTTGGGAAGTATTAAATTTGGGGTTTACTGTCGTGACCCTACTCCCTAGGATCTATCGTTTCAGTTGCTTGTCGTTAACTTTGCGACATGAAAGTCATTTTCATTGGTGATATTCACGGGCGCGGTCAGTGGAAAAGCATCCTCCAGAAAGAGAAAGATGCAGATATTGTGGTTTTCTTTGGTGATTATTTTGATTCGAAAGAGGGTATTGGTGGGGAAGAGCAGTTGCGGAATTTTCAGGAGATTGTTGAGGCGAAAATATCCCTCGAAAAGCTCAGAAAGAAGGTCGTTCTGCTGTTTGGGAATCACGATTATCACTATATGCCTTGGCATACGCGTGAGCCGTATTCGGGGTTTACGGAGGAGTTTCAGGGGCCATTCCAAAAGGCGCTCCTCGAAAATTTGTCGCATTTGCAAATGGCGTTTTCGTTTGAAAATGTGCTGTGCTCTCATGCGGGAATCTCGTCGATTTGGATGGATCGAAACATCGGACGGGAAGATAAGGGCGCTTGGAGCAGATACAACCTTCCTGGCATCGTGGATGCCGTGAATCAACTCTTCCTGAGTGAGCCCAAAAAGTTTGACTCTCAAGGATTTGAGCCATCGGGCGATGAACCGCAGCAAACTCCCATTTGGATCCGTCCGAAGTCCCTCAGAGAAAGCAATTTCGGCACCCTCGAAGAAACGGTTGTGCAAGTGGTGGGACATACCCGGGTAAAGAATGTCGTTGACGAGTTTCAGCGGTCGCTCAACGACTGGGGCGGAAGATACTTCATGGCTGACAACCTGTTTCTGGGCAATTATTTGTCGTTGAAAGACGGGGTTTGGGGTTTGGAGGAGATTTAATTTTCACCCCAATTCATTCAACACTTGTCGCCAGTTTCCGTCGGGGCCGAGGTAGGGAAGGACCTTTTCAGCGATTTCCGGGGGATTTTCAGATACGAATTGCACTAGGTCGTGGTCAAAGTAGATCATAAAGTCGCAATAGGCGCGGCATAAAATGGAGTTTTTAACCAGCGGCGGACAAACATCATCGTAGTTGTAGGGCGATGAAACACTGATGATCTCGCGCTTGAACCAATCGAATAAATCCTGTTCTTCGGCTGGAATCTCTTCATAAATGGATTTTACGAACTTGACCGAAAACGCCACCCGCTCTTTCTGGATGTCAAATTTGGTGAGTTCCGCCAAAAAGGGCCGCCGGTGGTGAAAAATAACTCGGTTCTGATACAATTGGGCCTTGAGCCTCTCAAATTCTGCCTTGTGTTCTTTGTCTGTCATTTATGTTTTGGATGTTCCAAACCGAATTTAAACTTTTGAGCCGCGGAAGTCAAGAAGTTTTTTAAGTTTGAATGAGATATAATTCATAAACGGCTAATAAGTAATATTATGAATGATAAAGCATTCAATGTTTAGTTTGCATGAATATCGTAGTGTTTCATTTGTAAAGTCAAATTGGTTAAATTCGCTCAATAGGTAAGATTGGACGTGATTGGTTCGAGTAAATGAATAGAATATGAATGGTGATCAAAATTTGATAATATACAATACGGCAGATGGCAAAGCCTCTGTGATATTGCATGCGCGAGATGGCAATATTTGGATGAACCAGCAGCAACTTGCAGAACTTTTTGACACCTCTGTTCCAAATGTCAGCATGCACGTATCTAATATATTGAATGAAAATGAGTTGGATAGAAATTCAGTTATTAAGAATTACTTAACAACTGCTGCTGATGGTAAAAAATATGAGGTAACTTTTTATTCATTAGAGATGATACTCGCAATAGGGTTCAGGGTGAGAAGTAAGCGTGGAACGCAGTTTCGAATTTGGGCAAATCGGAACCTGAAGGAGTATATGGTTAAGGGATTTATCATGGATGATGAACGCATGAAAAATCCTGATGGGCGACCCGATTATTTTGATGAACTTTTAGATCGTATTCGTGAAATACGTGCATCTGAAAAACGGTTTTATCAGAAGGTAAAAGACTTGTTGGCGTTGAGCAGTGATTACGATGCTTCAGATAAGTCGACTCAGATGTTTTTTGCTGAGACCCAAAACAAATTATTATACGCAGTAACCCATCAAACGGCTGCAGAAATAGTGGTAAATCGTGCAGATTCCAATCAACCCAATATGGGTCTTACCTCCTGGAAAGGCATTAAAGTGCGTCAGCAAGACATCATCATTGCTAAAAATTATTTAAATCGAGAAGAGTTAGATACCTTGAATCGTTTGACGGTAATTTTTCTTGAAACGGCTGAATTGAGAGTCAAAGAAAGAAAAGATATAAACCTTGATTTTTGGCGAAACAATGTAGATCGAATTCTCGAATTCAATGATAGAAATGTTTTAAGAGATGCAGGATCGATATCCAAAATTCAAATGGAGGAAAAAGTGATGCAGATTTATTCTGAATTTGACAAAAAAAGAAAACTCCATGAGGCAGAACAAGCTGATTTAGATGATTTGAAATTATTGGAAGAACTTATACAAAAAAATAAAAATCAGAAATAATAGCAACATAAACCCAATCCGTTATTTTTACCTTTCAAAATGAAACATTCTTACGAAGAAGTCATTGCAGCGTTGATTCGGTTTAGAGATGAGCGCGACTGGGAACAGTTTCACGACTCTAAAAATTTGGCCTTGGCGCTGTCTATTGAGGCGGCCGAGTTGAATGAGTTGTTCCTTTGGAAGAATCTACCCGAAAGTGAAAATGTCCCCCGAGAAAAGCTAAAAGAAGAGCTGGCAGACGTTTTATCGTTTGCTTTTTTGCTGGCACACAAACATGGACTAGATCCGTTTGAGGTGGTGCTCGATAAAATTGCGAAGAACAACGAAAAGTATCCCGTGGAGAAGGCCAAGGGAAGATCAGATAAATACACTGAGCTGTAAATGGAGGCTAAATTTGAAATTTCGGAGTACGCTTTCGATGCAGATTTGGAGTCTGCCATCATTGAGAATCACCGCGAATTTCTTGCTTGGCCATTGGTGTATTTGCTCAGAAATGACCGTGTTTTAGAGGCATATATCGGCGAAACCACCGATGTGATCAATCGGTTGAAAGCGCATTCCAAAAACGCACAAAAACAGAAGAATTCTGAAGTGCATCTCATTTTGAGTAAGTACTTTAACAAATCAGCTACGCTCGATTTGGAATCGAATTTGATTCGTTATTTGCATGCCGATGGAAAGTTTAAATTGCAAAATGGCAATTTGGGACTCACCAATCACAGCTACCACCAGAGGGAGTTGTATTGGGATATTTTCCAAGGTATTTGGTATCAGTTGCGGGGGATGGGCATAGCCCGGCATTCGTTGGAATACATCGATAATTCTGATTTGTTCAAATATTCGCCCTACAAAACCCTGTCTGCAGAGCAATTGTTGGGATTGAAAACCATCTTGCAGTGTTTGTTAGATCCAACGGCAAAAACCACGTTGATTCACGGAGGTGCCGGCACCGGAAAAACCATTTTGGCACTGTTCATTTTCAAATTGCTGAAAACGGATTTATCGAATTTTAATTTATCGGATTTTGGGGATGATCATCAAGAATTGATTGAATTGATCCATGCCGTTAAAAGCTTATACGGTGAAAATATGGAAATGGCCCTGGTTATTCCCATGTCGTCTTTCAGAACCACTATATCGAAAGTTTTCAAAAATATCAGTGGTTTATCACCCAATATGGTCATTGGCCCGGCTGAGTTAGCGAGCAAGAAATACGATTTGGTCATTGTAGATGAGGCTCATCGCTTGCGCCGTAGGGTAAATTTGGGTTCATATTTTAATGCGTTTGATATGGCCTCTGAAAAATTGGGCTTCGACAAGGCGGTGAACACTGAGTTGGATTGGGTTTTGAAACAATCTCAAAAATCCTTACTGTTTTACGATCGATTTCAAACCATCAAGCCATCGGATGTAGCTCGGACTCAATTCGAAGAGTTGGAGCATTCAAAGGGCACCCGAATGGAAGTCCTCAAGGATCAATTCAGGTCGAAAGGGGGCAATGATTTTGTGTCTTTTATTTATGATCTGTTGGATGGGAATTCTGCGAAGTTGAAGCGCTTTGAACATCCTCATTTTGAGTTGAAGTTGTTCGAAGATTTGCAGGAAATGCAAGAGGCGATTCGCGAGCAAGAAAGGGTTCATCAGCTATCGAGATTGGTCGCAGGGTATGCTTGGGAATGGGTTTCGAAGAAAAACCCCACCCAGAATGACATTGTGATTGGAGATGTAGAATTGAAGTGGAATTCCAAAAATATCGATTGGGTTAATTCGGCAAACGCCATGAATGAAGTGGGCTGTATTCACACCACTCAGGGCTACGATTTGAATTATGTGGGGGTGATTATTGGTCCGGAATTGGATTATGATCCCGTATTGAAAACGTTGATTGTTTATCCTGAGCGCTACAAAGATAAGGCCGGAAAAAACACCATCAAGGATGTTCAAATCCTAAAAGATTACATACTTAACATCTATAAAACCATCATTCTGAGGGGCATCCGAGGTAGTTATATTTATGCCTGCAATCCCCATTTGAGGGAATATTTGTCGCATTTCATGGATAAGAATGTTCAGAAGAAAGACGAAGTTTTTGAAATTGAATTCTTGGATTCACCGAACGAGCGCACTGTTCCTTTTTACAACTTATCGGCGGCGGCAGGAAGTTTTTCGGACGTTCAACTCGTTGATGATGCGAAGTTCATTGAATTGGAAAACAGTCCAATAGGCAAAGACTCATACTTTGCATGCAGGGTGGTGGGCGAGTCGATGAACAAGGTCATTCCATCGGGTTCGATCTGTTTGTTCGAAAGGTACACCGCGGGCTCTCGAAACGGCAAAATAGTGCTGGTTGAACTCACCGACTTCCGAGACGAAGAATCGGGCTCGTGCTACACGGTCAAAGAGTATTCCAGCAAGAAAACCGTATCAGACGAAGGGTGGGAGCACACCGAAATTCGTTTGCTGCCAATATCTACTGAGCCTTTTTCGCCCATTGTTTTGAGGGACGAAGAATCGCAGCGTTTGAAGGTGATTGGGGTGTTTGTAATGGTAGTTGGTAAATGGTAGATGGTAGGGGGTAGATGGTACCGGGTACTGGGTACCGGGATTCGGGTTTCGGGTGTCGGGGGGCGGTGAGCGGGACTTTAAGGGTTTTGATGAGTGTTTACCTCAACCCTGATATTTCTTTTTGAATGAATGCTGCCAATTCTTCTTTCTGGGGTAATTCTAGTAAATACTTAGACACGAATAGGTTATTGTCCATCCCGGCTGTGGCGTATTCAACTAAAGTATTGTTCTTCTGAGTAACTAAGAGAATACCTAAGGTGGGATTGTCGTCTGGTTGCATAACTTCCGCTTTGTAATAATTAACATATGCATTTAATTGTCCTATGTTTTGATGATTGAAGTCTTCTACTTTTAACTCAATCAATACATGGCATTTAAGAATGCGGTGATAGAAAACTAAATCCACAAAAAAGTACTCATCTCCAATAAGGATTTTCTTTTGTCGTGCCTCAAAACAAAAGCCATGACCTATTTCTAACATGAAATTCTTTATTTGGTCTAACAAAGCAGATTCAAGGTCATTCTCTTCTACAGCATCATTGGTTTTCAAGCCTAAAAACTCAAAAGCATACACAGATTTGATCAACTCAATTGGGCTTGAGGGAGATATATTATTTTGTGTTATTTCGCTAAGTAAATCGGGCTTCAAACTCATTCCGCTGCGCTCAAAATAGAGGCTGTTTATTTGGCGCTTCAATTCACGTACACTCCATGTTCCTTTGATACATTCAATTTCATAGAATGCACGTTTTAAAGAATTTTCTATTGGAAATAATAGTTCTAAATGTGTATATGAAAGATTATTTAAAATTTTTTCTGCAGGAACCAAAACAGTGGTATTTTCGGATTCGGGGGTCAGTGACCCCCGAATTGATAATGTAGGAAAATATTTTAAAATGTGCTTTTGAATTTGAGGATAATGCTTGTAAAAAAGTCTAAAATTCCTGAACGAGCGTTCATCAAATCCTTTAATATGTTTTGACCTTTCAGCCAATTTTGATAACAATTTACTTCCGTAATGAGCTCTGTCTTCTCCCTTTTGTTCAAACTCCACAATGTAATAGCCTACCAACCAATTACGAATAGTAAGTGATATATTCACTGCTTTTACCGCTTGCTCCTGAAAATGCTGATGGGTTTGTTCTACAAGCGAAACTAGGGCATTAAAATTCAAAGGTTCATTTCTCATGCCAACAATCCGATTAATCCTCTGGTGATCATTTTTCTAATTCTTAGGAAATTTAAAAGTTAACCAATTCCAAATATCATATCAAGAGTTATTAATTGGCATTCCTATTGAATAGAAATGAACAATCATTTTTGCGATTTGTGCAAGTTGGTAGATGGTAGATGGTATTTGGCAGGGTTTCGGGTTTCGGGTGACGGGGGGCGGGTGAATGCGTTTTATTTCATAATCTCCCACTTCAGAATGTTGCTTGGCTATTTGGTTTAGTATTCAAGAATGTGGGTCAATGAAAACCGTAACCAATTTCGATGCTTGAAGAGAATAAGCCGCAAAAATATCCGCTGCTGACATGAATGGGTTGGGTAAGGGGTTAGGTGCGGCGGAATTTAAAGTGAAAATTCTTGTATTGAGCGCCTAATGATAAATCTAGACCGTGATAGATGTTCGATGCTAGATTTAATTTTTGATTGTTCAATATGGTAGTTTCAAATGGCAATGTTTCTTTATTGTAGCCGCCTCCGCAATACCCAAAACGGTATTGTAATCCGCAGTTGATATACTTTCCGCCGAAATCAAGTCCGGCGCCAGCCGTAAACAGATTTATATTCCTGAACCAACTATGGCTGATTTGATTTCCGGATCCGTCATAAGCCAGCATGTTGAAATTTCCCAAGGCATAGGCTATATCCAACACGGGTGAAATTGGGTTGTTTTTCAAGTCAAGCCGCACTTTTCTGAAGGATGTTGAATCGGGTAATATAAAAAGTGATTCGTACATCCATAGACAATTGGAACCCGGAAAATTATGCATTCTGAAGATGCCTTACCGAAAAATGACATGGATTTGACGGTGAAGAAGTTTAACTTGCATAATGTCTATCCCCAAAAACACAAAGAAATTCAATCAGTTGAATGATAAATACCACCTGATTTTATTGATGATGTTTGTTGGTGTTTCGAATTTCGCAGCAGCTCAAAAAACATATTTTAAGACGTATTTTTCTGGTTCAAACGTGTATGATTTCATAGAATCAGATTCTAATATTTGGTGCGCCACAGAAAGTAAAATTGTAAAAATGAATACTTTCACAAACGAAATTTCAAATTTTCAACTTCCTGGAATTCCGCCCATTTACGATTATAAATATTATAAATTTCTGAAGGAGCCTTCTGGGAAGTTATGGATTGGGGGTGAAAAGGGTTTGTTTTACCTCAGCGACGGAAATTGGTTTCGTCATCCTAAATTCAATGAGCCCAAAACGTTTATTAAAATGTTCCAAGCCGATCCCAAATCGGGAATTTGGTTCGCAGATATATTCTATGACCAATTGTATTTCTTAAATGGAGATTCTGTTATTAAATATCCCCTGAACAGCTCCAATGTGAGAGAGGTGGCAATTTTTGATCGCAATAAAGATCTTTGGCTAGATCAATTAAGCAGAGATATTTCTGATGATATCGGAATTTATCGCATGCGCGACTCACTTATTGTCATGCCAGTTTTTGGAGATGCTTCTTGGCATTCGAAAGCCGTATTGTCTGTTTATTTTACTGAAGATAATACCCTTTACATGAGCGGTATTGCCGTGAAGAATCAGATGTATAATTTTCCTTCTGATTATTTGGTTCAATACAAAAACGGGGTTTGGACAGATATTTTCTCACCCGTTTTAGATAATAATGATCCCGGTAAGTTGAAAAACATTCTGGTAGAGTCAACCGGTGAAAAATGGGTGACTACTTCAAATTACCTATTAAATTTTAGTGCTGATTCCCTCAGAGTGCATTACGTAATGAGATCTCCCATAACGAACATCAAACAAATTTCAGACGACCGTATTTTCTTGGGAACAAAAAATCCCGAATTCCCATATATGGGGGTAGGTGATGGGGCGTTCATCTTAAAAAATGGATCAATCATAGATTCTAAGAAGTTTGGAAACGGACAATTCAATACTAATAATATTATAGCCCTAAGTGTAGATAAAGATTCAACCTTGTGGGTTGCAGGTTTGTACGATCATCTGTCCCTAAAAACACAAAACGGCTGGAAAGAGTATTATACTAGCCAACTTTCTGTTCCATTAATGCCAGATGTGATTCTTCAAAAGCAGGATACCACCATCGTAACGGGTGATAATGGCGTACATTATTGGTATGATAATGAATGGCATTTCATGGAAATGGATTTTTTCGGAACCAAACACGCTATCGTGGGTTCGAACGGGAATGTATATGTATCGGCTTACCATAGATCGGTTTGCGAAGTGAATCTTAATTCAAGCCAATGTTATTCGAATTTGAAATTTTCGAATAACAATACCAATGATTTTGATAAACCATTTTGCAAGGATAAAAACGGTAGAGTTTGGGTGGGTTCAGGGAATTTTTTATATCACACTAACGATACGGGTGGATGGACTCAAGTCAATACTTCTAAATGGGGCTGGCCGGAATTAGGCTATAAAACCCGAATGAATTTTGATTCAAAAAATCATTTGTGGATTACCACGGGAAATCGTCATATTTATGAATATAACGGAAAATTCATGATTAAACATTCACCGAATTATACCAATAAAGTGTACCCGTACTACGTCGGAAATACGATTGTTACTGATTCTTCGGGAAGTGTTTTTATAGGTACTTATTGGGACGGATTGTATCGTTACGATGGGGAAAATTGGCACGTTTACGACACCAGTAATTCTGGTTTATTGAACAACAATATCAATGCCATCGCATTAAAAAACAATGGATTGTGGTTGGGTTCGGAACTGGGAGTAGTCGATTTTACGAATTTTGGTTCTGGAAAAAGGGTAAGCAATTTGAGAGATACCGTTGCTTCCGTTGATGCTCCAATGACATTGTATAACGTAAAATTGTTCCCCAATCCATCAAACGGCGAATTCACCATTGAATCTCAAGAATCTCAAGAATTGGATTATGAAATTTTCAATATTGAAGGAAGTTTGATAAAAAGTGGGACATTCAAAAATTCTATCAACCTAGAAATCGCTGCGCCCGGCTTTTACATTTGTCGCGTCATTGATCCAAGCAAACATGGCGTAGCATATTTGAAATTTATGGTAGGCAATTGATTAGCTGGGAATGATCGTTGCTCCAGAGCAGCAAACTCTTCCCCCCCATTTGTGGAGTGATACGATGCTCGGGAGTAATTTGGTGCTATTTCCAAGCATCCAATCATAGCAAATTGCGGTTACAACAAAGAAACAGGAGAAGCAGAGCTTCACAAAGGAATTGCGAAGCTCATTTCCTACGGAACCTTGTTTTTAGCCAATCCCGATTTGCCCAAGCGCTTTGAATTGGACGCCCCGTTAAATGATTTGGATCGAAATGCCATGTATGGCGGACAGGATCAGGGCTACATTGATTATCCTTTTTTGAATGAATCTGTGATTTAATCCAAAGAAAATAGCTCCTCGACCGTGCAGCCAAATACCTTGGCGATTTTTAATGCCAGTTCAAGAGAGGGAAAGTACTTGTTGTTTTCGATGGCGCTGATGGTTTGACGTGAAACACCCAGTTTATCGGCCAATTCGTCTTGGTTGATTCTGTGCTTTGCCCTGAAAACTCTGATTTCATTTTTCATCGTCTAGCTTGTAATAATTAAATAATCTCACTTGGAAAATGAGGTTGAACATGATCAACGGAGCAAATAAGAATGCGATTAGTACGTAAAGGTAAGCAAAATCGAAGAAGAAGAAATTGGCTACCAAAACAAGGGCGTAGTTCATTAGGATTGCGAAGGATAGGCTTTCTAGTCTGATTTTCGTGGTTAACTCATCTTCGACTTTCTCCCGCGAAAAGCTCGCAATAAATCCGGACAGGACAATTACAACCGTCAGTATTTCATTGAATAATGCGGTTTCAGTCCATCCTTTTTTACCGAGTCCCGTTCCTAAGAATCCGTTTTCATTGCCGAAGAGAGAGTAGACCGGGAGCTTCCAGATTTCATCTAATTGATTTTCAAAGGATAGGGAATAGATCCCGATAAGCAGCGAGCCGTAGAACACTGCGGTTGCTGGCCATTTGAATTTGTGATTTAATAGTTTCATAATGTAAAGTATATTTTACAAATGTACGGTTTAATTGCAATATGTAAAAAATATTTTACAATATTTTCAAAGAGGGGCTATTGGCGCTTACATTAATGACGAAACATAGTGGAATATTGTATTTTCGTCAATAGTGAGTTATCTTTGATTATAAAAATGATAGAAAGAGGATCATATCTAAAGCTTTTAAAACAACTGAAAGACCAGAATATAATAAAAGTAATTACAGGAATAAGACGTTGTGGTAAATCTACTCTATTAGAGGCGTTTATGAAGGAACTCCTCAATGAGGGAATTGCACCTGAAAATATCATTTTTTTAAATTTTGAAGAAAGAGAAAATCTACACCTCACTAATTGGACAATACTGTATGATGAAATAATAGAAAAAGTCATTTCGAATAAAAAGTACTATGTTTTCTTAGATGAAGTACAGTTAATCAATAACTTCGAAAGGTTAATAAATAGCATATTTACGAAAAAGAATGTTGACTTATACATAACTGGTTCAAATGCGTATTTATTGTCGAGTGAATTAGCAACGCTTTTGACAGGAAGGTATATTTCTATAAACTTACAACCATATTCTTTTAAAGAATATGCTTCTGCATATTCTGAAGAAAAAAACACGGATAGACTTTTTAGGAAATATATCAATGAGAGTTGTTTTCCTGAAGCAGTTACGCTCTCAAAAATTGACGGAAATTTGGTAAATGCATACCTACAGTCCATATACGATACTGTTATAATCAAAGATATCTCACAGCGTCATAGCTTGCGGAATGTAGATAATTTGCATCGTGTTGTGAGTTTTCTGTTTGATTCAATTGGGTCTTATGTTTCACCTACAAATATTGCCGCTCAATTAAATCATAATTCTCAAAAGAAGATTTCGCATAATACGATTATTAAGTATCTAGAATTTCTTACTCAGTCATATATATTGTATTCTGCGCCTAGATATGACATTAGAGGAAAGGAATTGCTTTCTACCAATGGCAAATATTATGTAGTAGATTTAGGCTTAAAAAATATTTCGGCAACAAATAAATATGAGTCAGATTTAGGACGAAAACTTGAGAACATTGTCTTTTTTGAGTTGGTTAGGAGAGGTGGAAAGGTTTATGTTGGAAAACATGATGACAGGGAAATTGACTTTGTTGTTCAAAGGGCAAACAATGAAAGGGAATATTATCAGATATCATATACTGTTACTGACGAAAAAACATTTAATCGTGAAATTTCGGCATTTGATAGGATTAATGATAATTATCCTAAATTTCTTTTGACGATGGACTATGACAATATGAGCATTAGGGGTATCCAAAAAATCAATATTATTGACTGGTTGTTAGCATTATAGGACATTTTTTAACTGTTTCGTTTGGTTTTAACGGACTCACTAATCGGGGTTGGTGAACCATCGTCATCAATCTGAACAAAAGTTGTATTCGTGCTACAAACTGTAGTTTCTTCCCCGCTGTAAAGACTGTACTTTCTCGTTTATAATTGTAAGGTGATTGATGTATTACCCAAGTCAATTACCTCGGCATAAATGCGCAAATGCTGACCAACTTTTACAGGTTTTTTAAATATCAATTCGCCTACCCTTATTGTGACTAGGTTTGGAGTTGAACAATATTCTGAAGCAAATGATGCCGCAGCTTCATCTAACCACGCCATCATTATTCCACCAAACAAATTACCGTGGATGCCGATATCCTTTGACATTACAATTTTTTTAGTTACTAAATTCATATTCTTGTATTTCAGGGGTTAGATTGTTTTTCAATATACTCTGAGCAATTTCAAATAAGACGAAAGAGGTTTTCGTGTTTTTTCTGTCTGAAATATTTCGAATGTTACTCAAAGAAATGTTTCCGATGATATATCCATAATCCTGATTCGAATAGGATTCTTGAATGGATTCGAAATGTTGTTTGAATTCATCAGCAAAGGATATTTCAAAGCGCAAGAATACCTTCAGGATAATGTTATCTTCTGCTTTCAATGTTTCAGTTTGATTTAGTTTTTTGTATTCGTATTGGTAACGGTAACTCAAAGCTGAAATGTCAGATAGTACGGCTGATGCTGTGGGGTAGGCGCCAGCTCCTTTGCCAGAAAAGAATTGTACATCGCTAAAAAAGGATTTGGTTTTTATTCCGTTGAAAACATCATCTACATTGTATAGATTATCTGAGGAATGGATAAATTTCGGGATGACGAAGGCTTTAATTGTACCGTCATTGGTTTTTTCTGCATGGGCAATCAATATCAATAATTTGTATTTGGCATCAAAACCACCCGTGTCCAGAATAGGATTTGATTCTGCATATCCTTTTTGTTGGGCCACAATTAATACATTTTCATAGGAGATGTTTTCATTGGCGGTTTTAGTTAAAATGTAATTCGTACTTCCGTTGACTATACCTTCTATTGATTCCAATAAGTCGTTGTCGTAATACTCTTCTAAATTTCGAATGATGGGAATGCTTGCGCAATTGCAAATGCTTCATCCGCATCATCAATTAATTCTACCACCGTGTTGATTTCGGGGTCATTTAGGATTTCATTTTTATCAAAAGTGAAATGGTTTGAATGAATTTGACGTTCCTTGTCTTTATTTTTAACGCAAATTCTCTTTATGTTGGCTTGGAATCCGGGAGTCTTTTGAAGTACTTCATAAAGTCCGAAGCCCACACAGCCAAATCCGAAAAGTCCGATGTTTAATTTATTTTTGCTCATTTTTTTAGTTTTTTAATGCGGTTGTTAATTGATTCACACACGTTGAAATGGTCGATTTCAAATCCTCAATAAGGTCATCGACATCCTCCAAACCTACTGAAAGTCGAATCAAACTATTGGTTATCCCTGATTGAAATCTTTTTTCATTGGGGATGGATTTATGGGTCATTTCACAGGGCAAGCAAATTAAACTTTTGACCCCTCCGAGGCTTTCTGCCAATTTGAAATACTTGGTGTTACTTACAATTTTTGTGGTTAATTCTTTGTCATCAATCTTCAAATCAAAAGAGATTACACCACCAAAATGTTTTTGCTGTTTTTGGGCAATGTAGTGGTTTTTATGTCCCGTCAATCCTGGGTAATACACATTTTTGACAATGTCTTGTGACAACAGAAACTCGCAATGATCTGGGCATTTTCGGAGTGTTGCTTGACTCTTAAAGACAGCGTTTCTATCCCTCGAATGACCAACCAACTATCAAAAGGAGATAGAATGGCTTCGGATGCATTTTGAATGAATTTTATTTTTTCACCCAATTCAATGCTGTTGGTTACCACCAAGCCTGCTATTAAATCGCTGTGCCCGGCCAAATATTTTGTGGCAGAATGAATCACGATATCAGCACCCAGTTCAATAGGTTTCTGTGCTGCTGGTGAAGCAAACGTATTGTCAACACAGAGTAAAACGTTATTCGCTTTAGCGATTTTCGCAATGGTCTCTATGTCAGAGATTTTTAGGGTTGGATTTAGTGGACTTTCGAGCCAGATCAGTTTGGTATTTGGTGTTATTGCCTCGGCAACATTTTCCGCTTCCGTTGTATCGATGTACTTCACATGGATTCCGAATTTTTGATAAATGTGCGTAAACAAGCGAAAAGCACCGCCATAAATATCATCTACGGCAATGATTTCGTCGCCTGATTTCAGCAACTTTAACACTGAATCGATTGCTGCAAGTCCACTTGCAAAGGCGAAACCGTTTTTTCCAGATTCTAATGTTGAAATCAGGTCTTCCAATACTTTTCGTGTTGGATTGTTGCTTCGAGCATAGTCGAAACCTTTGTTCACACCGGGCGCTTCCTGAACAAAGGTGGAAGTTTGATAGATGGGAGTGCTGATTGCGCCAGTCAATTCATCTACTGGAATGCTGTGTAGGATCTTTGTTGTTTCTTTCATTTTATTTGAGTTAAGTTGTTTAAAATTTGAGGTTTTAAAAATCAACTTGTCCAAATTCTCAGAAAGAAACCGACTTGCGAAAGGGCTTTAAATGAAAAAAAGCTCTTCCGACAAGTCAGAAGAGCCTATAATATTTTACCCTCATACAAGGATATTAAGTGCTTTTTTCTAACTTATCTTTCCCCGATTTCTCGGAGTTGAATTTGGCACCTTCTTACTTTCGTAAGGGTTGCCAAGACTTCATTGGGTCAATTCCCTCTGTCTTTCTGGATAAGGCGTTTCTAAAACGGCTGCAAGAATACAACAATATTTGAATAAGTCAAATTTATTTTCAAAGGGGGTTGAAGTAGCGTCTCTGTTAAAATGCCAAATAAATACGCTCGTTATTCATTTGCGATTGAAAATTATTTGAGCAAAGACAACCTCATGGGAATATATACGTCTTGTTCAAAATTGATAGTGTTGTAATTTATATTTAAATTGAATCAGGTTTAGCTGAATTGATTGCAAATTTAATTTAGCTCAAAACGCGTAATTGTTATGATTAAATACCTACATACTTTTATAAGGGGTAAGCTTCTATGGATTAGCGTGTTATTTTGTGCACAAATACAAGGTCAAAACAGTATTGTTGGTGACGGATTTGGCGGCCGACTTTGGTATAAGCCCACCAACATGAGCTGCGCGCCTTATGGAGCATTTACGACCTGTAATGGAGAAATGTTTGGATGGGGAATTAAATCCTATACGTATTCATTAATCGGTAATTATTCAAATTATTTTCAACCAAGAAAAGTACGGAATATTGGTAAAGTAAAGTATCACTCTGCCGGTTATGTGATGACTGTAATTAGAGATAATGACAGCGGTTATGTTTGGGAACCAATTAATAGTAGAAACCCTATTGCAGTTACCGATAATATTAAATTTTGTGATGGCGGTTGGAGTATTGGAGCATTCGTTAAAAAAAATGGCACTGTATTATTAGCTGCTGCTGCCAATAACATAATTTCTAATTTTGAAAAAAATTGGCAGAAACAAATCGGAACCTTTAATAATTCATTCTATTTACAAGATGTTAAAGGTATTACCAATGCCGTTCGATGTGCCGTGGGGGTAAATAGTGTTTTTATCCTATCAGATAATGGTCAGGTTTATGTTCTCTCAAATCAAGAAAAAACGTATATCGGCTTGGGCGATACCATAACAGTGAATAAGCCCACCCTCATTCCTAACCTAAAAAATATAATTGATATTAAAGCCACTACTCATGGGTCTATTGCTTTAGATAAATTTGGAGCGGTATATCAATGGAATGATATACTTAAACGACCAAAAAAATTGTTCTTAAGTGATGTGGTTGCCATTTCAGGGCAATGCGACGGATGGATGGCCTTGGCTTTAACAGCGAAAGGCGATTGTTACAAAATAGATCTTCAGAAAAACTCTAATCCGATTTTTGTAGATAGTAATGTAATTGATATCATTGCAGGAGAGGACTTTTTCTACACCTATTCTAAAGACAGTGTTTTTCAATTCTATTCGGTAGATGATCATGAACTTACCTCTAACAAAGGGAGCGTGCGTATCGGTGTGGATTTTAATATTGCAATGCCCTGTGTTTTTGATCGACCTACCGAGAATTATATTATCTGTAAAGGAGACTCTTTGTCGATTTATAGTAATACCTTGTATACAGAAGGGTATCACGATGTTTTTTACAAAGACACATTGAGATCAATTTACTTGGGTCTTAAAGATACCCTTTCCCGATACGAATATTTCAGATACTGTAATTCTGACAGTCAATATTTCATAAAGATCGATACCGGTATGGATTTTTCAGAGCAAAAAGTATGTAAAACCATTTATACAATTACTGAAAATCTGCCTAGTTATCATCTTTCAGATACAATTTACGGGTGCTATGGTGATCCTATAAATTTCAAGAATAGATGGGTGAGTCGAGATACCTTTTTTGTTGATAGTTTTAAAACAGTTAGAGGTTGCGATTCTATTTTGTATGGTTTTGCACGATTTACTAATAAGGAATGGGAAGAATTTACTCAGGTTAAATGTATTGGGGATGATTTTAGTTTTCTTAAAAGAACCTATTCCTTGCCCGGAATTTACTTAGATACGATAAGGGGATTTAGAGGTTGTGATTCAATAATTTATAAATTCAATTTAATCGATAATGATTGTGGTCTCACAGTGTTCATTCCATCAGCATTTACACCCAATCAAGATGGATCCTCGGAAAACAATATTTTTATGCCTTTTATGGATAATTATGCATCTTTTCTGTTAAAGATATTTAACCGATGGGGCGAAAAGCTTTACGAAACATCAGATTATACTCAAGGTTGGACCGGTAATTACCTAGGTGAACCCGCTCAAGATGGGGTGTATGTTTACGTATTGGAAGTAACCTCCAAATCATACAAATTGTATACTTACTCTGGTACGGTTACATTATTAAGGTAATTACAGAACGGGTGTTCCTTGAACTATTTGGATAACTCAGATCCATCCAGTATTATCAAATCAAGAAACACCAAACAATTAGAATGAACCCAAAAGTAACTGATTACCACTGATTTTTTGGTCCGGCAAATAGGGAGTATTATGAATTTCAACGATGAGCAATCAGCACACCACTTTTTAGAGAATTTAAGTTATTACCGCAACAAATGAAACACACCGTTGATGAAACGTACTTCATTTGATTCAATGTGTTTAAATTGCATGACGTATAAATACATGCCTTCCGGGGATTCTTCTTGCATATACTCACCGTTCCATGCCATGGGGGCATCAAATAGCTTTTGTCCCCATCGATTGTATATTTTCATGCTTTGAAGTTCCCAACCCTTACCCACATAATAAAAAGTATCATTTAATCCCTTGCTATTAGGGGTAAAAGCATTCGGAATATATATTGTCGAAGGACGGCCGCAGTAAATGGGAATGATGCGAATCGTATCATATTGCTTACAATCTTTTATGGTAAACAATACAATATCTTGTGCTTCGCTGGCGATTATATCATATTCTGTGCTGCTACTTTGCAATATGCCATTAAAATACCAACTCGCAGGAACGATTAAACTTTTCAATTTAAATGAGCTATCCCTGCAAATATTATATGCGGTTGCGGCAATGGCCGTATGAGAGGGTTTGACATCTATGTTGAATGTATCTGTGAATGAACAACCTTCCAATGTTAATGTACGTAGATATCTGCCTGATGTTGTAGGCTGAATAGCATAGGTTGTTTGGCCCGTATTCCAACTATAATTACTTACCCCAGCTACCGAATCGCCCAAAGTCACCACATTTCTACTACAAAAACTGGTATCTATATTTTTTGTCTGGTAGGGTGGGGCAGATTTAATTTCTATGGTATCATAGCCTATGCTTCCGTTTCTATCTTTTTTGAGCCAATACACACCGGGCATGGTTACCCTTATACTTGAGGTGGTTTCTCCCGTTGACCATAGATATTTGTCAGTACTGTGATTTGAGCTAGCTATCAGTAAATTACCCGTTGATGAATTACACAATACGGTGTCGCCCAATATTTTTACCGGGCTTTCTAATAAAAAGCATGTGGTTAAAAATCTGGTTTGATTCATGTCATAATTACGGCAATTTGGCTCCAAAAAATTCACATAATTAATTGTAGATCGGAACAATGTATCTTCTCTAATATTATGCTCAATTTTAAAGGTGATAAACTTCCCATTATTTTTACCTCTAATATTTTTTCTTATTTTGTAGTAAAGATCAAAACTGTCTCGAGCTAAATACCCAAAAGGAAAAGTATCCTTTCCCACTATATCAAACCTATCAAGCCTACACAATTCCTCACCGGTCTCATTTCTATCGTTTGACTGTGTAACCACAATCTGAAATTTGGATCTTGGATATAAATTTCGAATATGAAATTTCTCAGGGAATGATACAGACGTGTGAGCACTTTTGATTGAAAATTGCAAGGTGTATAAACTGTCTTTGATCAATGGGGAATTGAGTTCTAAACTCCATCCTTGTCTGCTCATGGTATCTGAATTATATCCTAAAGATATTTCGCAAATGGAATCAGCACGGTAATTGTAATAAAAACCTCCGTTTACTGGAATAAAATAGGGTACTTTTAACATTCTCGCTATTTCTGTTGTATACGCAAAATTACCCCCGTGCACATTGAGCGTATCTAAGCCAGGGACTTCATTGTATAGGTAATTTACTTGATCAGAGGACCAGGAAAGCCAACAATTTTGCAAAGTTGTACTTGTCTGTAAAGCGTAATATCTTTTGTAATCTTTCCCCATTTTTGTAATGAATAAACGGTCTTTATACGGATGATTAAAGTAACCCCCAGCAATGGGTTTATACTTTAATTTTCCATTGATAAATTGTTGGCCCAAAACAGGTCTATCAATGAACAAAAACAGGCTCAGTAACATAACTAGGCCTATTTTATTTATGATATTCGTGTGTTTGTTCTTGCTCATGTAGTTTTCGCGTATCGTTTACATTGTACTTGGTAAATCAGTATTTTATGTATGATAAACCAATCTACCGTCTATGCCATAAAGGTAATAAGCTATATCAAATTTAGGGTCATTTTAAATTCCTATTTTATTTTCTGGGGATATGGGTCTAGCAACATTCAACAGCCCAAAGGGGAATTGATTGTCCGTGTTGATTTCATTAGGTATTAAAAAGAATATGAACGCTAATTAAATTTACAATTTAATTAGCGTTACAATGCCTTGTCTATTTTACAAGAGTAATAAGGTTTTTGCAATTGCTTCTTTTAAATCCTTCTTCACATTTGTTTGTATTGCAAATTCATCCCATTTACTAACAGCTTCGTGCACCTGATTTATGATTGCATCCGCTTTTTTGATGTTCATTTTTTTTGCTACTTGCAATAAATCTTTTCGCGTAATATTTTGTCTTTTGCCGTTGATACTCATTGAATGTTGACTTACCCATGTACTATCAGGCCGATAGGAGTGGCACACATCAAATGCAGGGGCTAATTTCCATTGGCCCGTTTTGTCCATGATAAAAGAAAAGTTCTTTGTATGGTCATCACAATTTCGTGCCATAACATTGAATACCATCCTGCGGTAAAGTTGTTCTGCATCGGTATAGGGTAATAACATGCTTCGCATGGTTTCGAATAACTGTTCGTAACTGAAAGAATTAATGTCATTAAAATTATAGTGAGCGATAGCACAAAAACTTTGAACATGAATTTTACCTTTCCCATGCTCTCTGTCAAAACGTTTAGTCATAAAATGTGCTCTGTCACTTTCCTCAAGTAAGCGGCATTCAGTCATTTCAATTGCGGCTTCTTTAGCCATTAAATAGTAAGCCATCTCTACTCGTCCATAACCTGATGAAGTACCGAGCTGCTGATCCGTAACACCGTCAAACTTCAATAGCCAATGGGTAAATCCTTTCGGAGCATCTGCCTGACCTGAACGTATTTCTTTTGTGTCGGCATTGAAAGCAATAACAGCCTTTGCTCTTGCCCCACCAGCTGAAGTACCAATTTTCAAGATGTCGCTCAATGCCTTTGATTCATCAGCAGATAAGTTAGCGTTAAATTGTTGTCTTCCTGAAAGTATCTCTTGAGCAATTTGAATCAAACTGCTCAGCTCAATTTTAGTTGCTCCATTATTGGCGTTGGGTAAAACTGGTTCAAATTCCAAAGCACCCATTCCACGTTCTCCAATAAAACATAATAACTCAACTGGGTTCATACTATCCGAAGGACGACCATTACTTGCCAGCCAAGCGTTAATTAAGCTGCTTCCGTATTTATCTGGTAGCACATCTGCTAAAAGACCAGGTAAGCCTTTGAATGTAATTGTATTTCTTAATTCTGGAAAGGAAAACACTTTTTTTTCTGCACCACTAATGGGCATTTTCAACGGAGATAAGTCCCATTGATTAGCAAGAAAGGAAGGTTCGTATTCAAATGACGCCAAACCACTATTTGCATCCCATGCAATTGCTCCAACTCGTTTATTCCAAATATTGATGTATGCTGTTGTAATCATTACCAATCACTTTTAGGTTTTTTATTTTGACTGTCTTTTTTAGTGCTTGCTCTTTGGCGTTTATTCTGTTCCAACTTGGCAAGTTGTAAGGGGCTAAATTGTTGCTTTATTTCAAAATGCTCAAAGATTTGAAGCTGCTCTAGTGCTCTCAAAATTTGTATAAAAGAAAGCAATGTTCCTCCTGCACCTTTTTCAATTTGCACCATTGTGGAACGATTAATTCCTGCCGCAGTTGCAACTTGTTGTTGTGTTTTATTTTGCTGCAATCTCGTTTGTTTAACAAATTCACCCAATTGTTCAAGCATTGCAGGGTCGCTCATTGCGTGCCAGTATTTGATACTTTTTTCCATCATTCAGCCTGTTATTACTATATAATGTTAATTTTTGCCAACATTATAGTTCAAATAAAATGTTGGTATATTCCACCACAAATATGCATAATATTATTCAATGTTGGCAAAAAGCAACATTTTAATCTTGTAAAAATAAGAAAATTGAGCGCAAGCAACATTAATTAGGGTGCTCTTCTTCGGTTTGCTCATATTTGGTCACAATTTTTTAAAATATTGTGACAAATTCATATTGCTATTTGTCACCATGAAACAATTTCGTCGGTTTCAGATTATTTCATTTTTAGCTAATGCACAAATTCGGAAGATCCGAATTTCTTGAAATTTCGATAGGTAATTGACAAAAATCATCAATCTCCTCAAAAACGCCGCAAACCCCTGCAAATAGGCAGTTTTCTAAAATCATATCTAGGTTGGCAAATGGCAAGGTATATATATACCCTTGCCATTTGCCAAGTGGTGATTTTACCATTTGTTTTACCATTAGATTAATTCTCTAATGAAATTGATTTTCATTGAATCTGTTTTGTTTCATCTGTATCCAGATTAGTGGTTATTCTCTTTTTAACCGTTCCTAATTTTGGGGGATACTACAATACTCGATATAGGTCTGAACTCCTTCATATAGTTCAAGACCTGTATCGCAAGGATTGAGGTAAATGTGATTGTACTTGATGGTTTTCCAGAAGCGCTCGATCCAAATATTGTCTGTTGCACGTCCTTTTCCATCCATCGATATTTTAATTCCTTTTCCCTCCAAGTAGTTCGTCCAACTTGGACTGGTATACTGTGATCCTTGGTCTGAATTGATGATTTCGGGCACTCCGTTTTCTGCCATAGCTGTTTCAAGCACATCCATGCACCACTGTTTACTCATAGCGTTACTGATGCCCCAGCCCATGATTTTCCTGCTGTAAACATCAATGTAGGCAGTCATGTACATAAAGCCTCTCGCCATAGGGATATACGTAATATCCGTGCACCACACTTGATTTGCACGCTCGATTTTTAAGCCCCTCAATAGATAGGGTTTGATGTATGCTTTGAGAGCGCCTTTCGTCAGATTTTTTCTGCGATAAATGGTCTCGTGCCCCATCAACCTGAACATCCTTCTTACGCGCTTTGGTCCTACCGGATATCCCCGTTCTTGTAGCCAATCCACCATCGATAGAACCCCTTCTGTGGGATGGCTTGTTAAGTGTGTATCCATCAATGACATCATCTTCAGATTCTCTGGCTTTTCAGGTATTGGTGCATAGTACAACGAACTGCGTGGAATGCATAGCAATTCGCATTGTCTGCGCAGCGATAGCGTACTTCGTTTCAGTTTGACGGCTTCCATTCGCTCTCGGGTATCCCCAATTTCTTTGCACTTTTTTTTAAAAAGTCTAGCTCAACTTTGAGCTTGCCAATTTGCGCATAAAGCTTCTCCACAGGCACCTCTGGTTCGCTATTTTCCGTTTCTTTTACATTGGAAAAAGTAGCGGACAGGTTCGCCAAAAACTCTGATTTCCACTTCGAAATGGTTACAGCGTTTACTTCAAATTTCTGTGACAACTGTGCCAAAGTGAGTTGGTCTTTGGCTGCTTCTAATGCAACTTTTGCCTTGAATTCAGGCGTGAATTTGCGTCGGGTTTGTTTGGTCATATCGTTTAGTCAAATTAAGTG
>CAMDUE010000011.1 GCA_945877575.1 Chitinophaga pinensis | reverse complement strand
ACAGAATCAAATAACTTCCAACTCGACTTGCCTTCGCGGTGGCACAATACCAAATTATGGCCCGCTCGCTGCAATTGTTGAACTACATGACTGCCAATAAATCCGGTGGCCCCCGTAACTAAAATCTTCATATTATTTAGATTTCACAGAATCGTCCTGTTGTTTCAACAACGCCTCTAATTGTTGCTCAGGAGTCACCAAACCGCTGCGAATCATTTTGGCAGACTGAGCTGCACCTTGACTCAACGGATTATCAGGAAAACTATCTCGAATCATTTCGTAAAGCCTCAAAGCCTCATCGTAAACTCCGAATTTCTCAAAATAATAGGCGGCGTATAACGCCATATCTAGTCTACGGGCCTTGTTTGATGGATAATTTTTCAAATAGAAATCTGCCCATTGTGCCGATTTTAATTTTTCCGTCTCGCCGCGCTTTCCGGTTACATTGACCAATTGAAAACACAAAAATTCGCTTTCGGCGTGTTTAGGATATTTCGTTATAAAAGCTTCCAAGATTGAATCGGCGTTGCGAGGCAAACTGTCTATGTTGAGTTTGTTGACATCGTCAGGAAGAAATGCTTTCAATTCATTTACCGCTTTGAGGTCACGGTCAATTTCAGATTGGCAAGACACTAGAAATCCTAAGAAGATTAAAAATCCCCCGAAAAAAAACAATCGCTGAAACCTTTTCATGCCGCGAAAATAGGCATTACCATCGCAGTTGTGAAAAACTTGCGAACAGCATTTGCAATTATTGAGTTAAAATTGCTACAATGAGCGACCAACTGCAACCACAATATACCGAAAACGAAATTCGAAGTCTGGATTGGAAAGAACATATCCGACTGAGACCAGGTATGTACATTGGCAAATTGGGCGACGGAAAATCGCCCGATGACGGCATTTACGTACTCATTAAAGAGGTCATTGACAACTCCATTGATGAGCACGTGATGGGCAATGGAAAGCGCATAGAAGTGAACATCACCGATGAAAAAGTGACCGTCAGAGACTTTGGCCGAGGAATTCCCTTGGGAAAGGTAGTTGACGTGGTTTCCAAAATCAATACCGGTGGTAAATACGACAGCCGAGCTTTCCAAAAATCTGTGGGACTGAACGGGGTGGGTTTAAAGGCCGTAAACGCACTCAGCAGCTATTTCCTAGTACAAAGTTTCAGAGACGGAAAATCAAAACGAGCTGAATTCAACCGAGGTGAACTGACCGGTGATCACGCTGAAGAATCTTCTGATCAAACCAACGGAACCCTTTTGGTTTTTGAACCAGACAATACCATTTTTAAAAATTACCGGTTCATCCAAGATTTCATCAGAGAACAGGTTAAAAACTACACCTACCTCAACAGTCAACTGACCATAAAGTACAACGGCGAAAACTTTGCTTCTCGTAGAGGACTTTTAGACCTGTTGGAAACCAAAGTTCCACCAGAAAGCGCTTTATATCCCGTCATTCATCTTAAGGGTGAAGACTTTGAAATAGCCATGACCCATACAGAGGCCTACGGCGAAGAATACTACTCTTTTGTCAACGGACAGTACACCACTCAAGGTGGAACTCACCTACAGGCATTCAGAGAAGCTTATGTCAGAACCATTCGTGAGTTTTACAAGAAAGATTATGATGCTGCTGACATCAGAAGTTCCATTACGGCGGCAGTGAGTTTGCGCGTGGTGGAACCGGTTTTTGAAAGTCAAACCAAAACCAAATTGGGTAGCCAAGAAATGGAGCCCGGCGGACAATCCCTAAAATCTGCCGTTTTTGAATTTGTCAAAAAACAACTAGATGACTATCTCCACCAAAATCCAGCAACCGCAGACGCCCTGATCAAGAAAATCCTTCAGAACGAAAGAGAAAGAAAAGACATGGCGGGGGTTCAAAAGCTGGCCAAAGAAAGAGCAAAAAGAGCCAACCTCCACAACAAAAAGTTGCGCGATTGCCGAACCCACCTTCCTGACCACAAAAAGGAAGAACGATACGAGTCCACTTTATTCATCACCGAGGGTGATTCAGCAAGCGGAAGCATCACCAAGAGCCGTAATCCTGATCTTCAAGCGGTATTCTCTTTGAGAGGTAAACCGTTGAACTGCTACGGACTAAAAAAGAAGATTGTTTACGAAAACGAAGAATTCAATCTTCTTCAACATGCACTAGACATTGAAGAGTCGCTTGAAAACCTGAGGTACAACAACATTGTTATCGCTACCGATGCCGACGTTGACGGAATGCACATCAGGTTGTTGATGATGACTTTCTTTCTGCAATTCTTCCCTGATCTGGTTAGAAATGGACATCTTTACATTTTACAAACTCCCTTATTCAGGGTTAGAAATAAAAAAGAAACCATTTATTGTTTTTCAGACAGAGAAAGGCAAGATGCCATTAAAAAGTTAGGTCCTAAGCCCGAAATCACCCGATTCAAAGGTTTGGGTGAAATTTCACCCGACGAATTTGGTAAATTCATTGGCAACGACATCAGATTAGAACCGGTCATTCTCAAAGAAGATGCAAACATTGAAAAACTATTGAAATATTACATGGGCAAAAACACCCCTGAACGTCAAGAGTTCATCATTGACAATCTTTACATTGAGAAAAATGACCTCGTGGAAGTTTAAAGTCAGCGTCTGGTTATCGCTATTCCTACTGGCATTCATTTTCACCTGGGAACGCACTCTTTACGCCGATAGTGCCTTTACCCTTTTCAATGTTCTCAACCGTTTTCCGGCGGTAGAACATTTCCGTTTTTCCCAATATTTGAACCTATTCCCGGCCCAAATCGCGGTTTATATACATTTACCCATAAAAGCCGTGGCATCGTTACTTTCACTCACTCCATTGGCTTGGGCGTTTGCTGCTAGTTGGTATTCAACCGCCCAATTCAAAAAGCCCCAATGGAATTTTTATTTCTTGGGAATCTTTCTCATTACTGGCCCTGAATTTCAATTCTTAGGCACCGCCGAAATGATTTTGGCTTTGATTTTCGGGGGACTTTTTACCCTAGAAACCCGAAAACCCCTCATTTTCCTGTGGGCCACCACCGCGTATTTGGCACACCCTGGAATTCTTCCTGCCCTGATTGCAGTCTCACTTTTTCAGAGACCATTTCACCTTTTGAGCCTAACCGCCACCGCCTTGATTAAACTCACCCTCATTCCTGCTTCTGGCTACGAATCAGAAATTCTTGAAAAGTTCTTTCACCTTCAAAACGTGTTTCAAAGCTGGGGATGGCACTATTTTTACATGTCTATTTTTGGGGGATGGGCGTTGCCTTATCTCGTCGTTTTTATAGGCGGAATCGTCGTTTTTCAAGGCAAACAACGATTTATTTATGTGTCCGCCGTTTTACTCACCACATTTTTCATCACCTATCTTTACCAAGAAGGCGACTCCGGCATGATGATGCAAAAAAGTTATGCGCCTTTGTGGCTCATTCTCGCGCTGCCGTTAATAAATTCAGATAAAAGCAAACTCCTACAATATTCGGTTGCCGTTGTTTTTTTCTGGGGATGTTTTTTCCTCGTCAAGCAAGCCAATTTCCATAGGCATCGACTGCAAGAATTAAAAACAAAAATTCAAACTGCTCAAGACCTTTCTAAAAATGGGCTCAAAATTATCACATCGTACAACGAGTTTCACCCCGATGTTTTTGGAATAGCGTGGGCCATTCCTTACGAAACTTTAATTTACAGCACCCACCTCAACTCTTCGAAACCCGTTACCTTTTGTTTATCTGATAGCGCTACACTGAACGATTTAAAATCCAACAGAAACAAAAAGCCCCTGGGAAAAAATGAATTCCGAGGGGCTTCTTTTGCTTATCCGTTGAAGAATCATCAACTCAATCAACGGTATTTTTCTGGTCTCTCAAAAGATGCTTACCGCATCCAATGAAAACCGATTAGTAACGGTATTCGTCGCGCTTGAATGGACCATTCAAAGACACGCCAATGTAATCAGCTTGCTCAGGAGTCAATTCAGTCAATTCAACACCAATTTTCGCCAAGTGCAATTTTGCCACTTTCTCATCTAGGTGCTTAGGCAACACATAAACTTCGTTCTTGTATTTACCGTGATTCATCCACAATTCCATTTGAGCCAAAGTTTGGTTGGTGAAACTGTTACTCATTACAAAACTTGGGTGACCCATTGCGCAACCCAAATTCACCAAACGACCTTCTGCCAATACAATCACTTCACGTCCGTCAACATTGAAAATATCAACCTGAGGCTTCACAGTGTATTTGGTTGAACCGTAATTCTGATTCAAGAATGCCATATCAATTTCATTGTCGAAGTGACCAATATTACAAACGATGGTTTTGTCTTTCATCGCTTTGAAATGCTTATCAGTAACGATATTGCAGTTACCAGTTGCAGTAACCACGATATCAACCAAAGGAATAGCAGTTTCAAGGCGCAATACTTGGAAACCATCCATAGCAGCTTGAAGTGCACAGATAGGATCTACTTCAGTCACAATGACACGAGCACCAGCTCCGCGCAAACTTTCAGCAGAACCTTTACCCACGTCACCGTATCCACAAACAACAGCAACTTTACCGGCCATCATAGTGTCGGTAGCACGACGAATCGCATCCACCAAACTTTCTTTACAACCGTATTTGTTGTCAAATTTGCTCTTAGTAACTGAGTCGTTGATGTTGATTGCAGGCAAAGGCAAAGTACCTTTTACCATACGCTCGTACAAACGGTGAACACCGGTGGTGGTTTCTTCTGAAATTCCGCGAATACCTGCAACCAATTCAGGATAACGATCTAGACACATATTGGTCAAATCACCTCCGTCATCCAAAATCATATTCAAAGGCTCACGATTTTCACCGAAGAATAAAGTTTGCTCAATACACCAATCAAATTCTTCTTCTGTCATGCCTTTCCAAGCATACACAGGAATACCTGCAGCGGCAATAGCAGCAGCAGCGTGATCTTGAGTTGAGAAAATGTTACAAGAACTCCAAGTAACATCTGCTCCCAATTCAACCAACGTTTCAATCAAAACGGCAGTTTGAATGGTCATGTGGAGGCAACCCGCAATGCGAGCACCCGCTAATGGTTTTGATGCACCGAATTCATCGCGCAATGCCATCAATCCAGGCATTTCGGCTTCGGCCAATTTGATTTCTTTTCTACCCCACTCTGCAAGTGAGATATCTTTTACTTTGTAAGGAATATAGGTTGATGCTGTAGACATGTTCGAACTTTCGAACTGCAAAGATAGTTCAAAATCCGCAATTGCACCCACCCTTCTTCTGGGTGCGAGGACGAGGAGTTCCGCAAGAAACGATGGTTCCAATCACTAAAAAACAAGCCACAATCAACAAGAATTTTCGCATCATACTGCGCGAATATAAGGTGATTTCAAGTAAATTACTGAACTTTGCTTCATGACTATTCTTAGCATCATAGACTTCTTCAGCGATTGGCTCCTGCATTTAGACGAGAAACTCACTTATTTGGTAGGCACCTACAAAAACTTAACCTACCTCATTTTGTTCGCCATTGTTTTCACCGAAACCGGCCTCGTGGTTATGCCCTTACTTCCCGGAGACTCCCTATTATTTGCCGCTGGTTCTATTGCTGCGCTTGACAATACGTTGAATATTTTTGTACTCATTCCTCTACTAATTGCCGCGGCCCTTTTGGGCGATAACACCAATTATTTCATAGGTTCTCGCTTTGGAACCCGGGTTTTTGACCTCAATTGGAAATTGCTGAAGCGCGAATACCTCACCCAAACCGAAGAATTTTATGCCAAACACGGCGGGTACACCCTGATCATGGCGCGTTTCGTTCCCATCGTGAGAACTTTCGCCCCCTTCGCAGCCGGAATGGGTTCCATGACCTACGGTAAGTTTTTGACCTATTGTATTGCAGGTGCCGTTCTTTGGGTTACCTCTATTACTTCCTTAGGATACGCCCTCGGAAACCATCCTTGGGTTAAAGATCATTTTGAAACTGTGGTCTTTGGCATCATCGGTATCTCTGTGCTGCCTATGATCTATCAAGCGGTGAAATCCAAATTCAAAAAATAAATAATGCCCATTTCCAAAATCCAGCCTTTTCTGCTCGGACTCATTGGAAATCCCGTTGAACACTCCCGTTCGCCCCAAATTTTTTCTCGTTTTTTTTCTTCCGAAGGATATTTACACGGTCAATATTCGCTATTTCCGTTATCTGAAATAAAAGAAATCACCCCCCTCATTCACTCACATCCTGATTTAATAGGATTCAACGTCACCATACCTTTTAAATCAGACATCATTCCTTTATTAACCCATATTTCACCTCAGGCAAAAGCCATTGGCGCAGTCAATACAGTCAAAATTGAACGAATTGACAACCAAACCCAACTATACGGGCACAACACCGATTATTTCGGCTTCGAAGGGTCCCTGAATTTACTTCCCCAGAAACCAAAACAAGCCATTATCATTGGCACCGGTGGATCATCAAAAGCCGTTAGCGCAGTTTTAACAGCACACGAAATTCCATTTATTTACGTTAGTAGGAGCATGGGCTTAACTCTACCTGATCAGCACTTTACCGAAACATTATTGGTAAATTGCACCCCGGTGGGCATGTGGCCAAACATAGATGCTTCTCCCCTGCCTTCCTTGACACAATTTGATTCTTCTTGCTCCTTAATTGACTTGGTTTACAACCCAGAACAAACTTTAATCATGCAACAATGCGAAAAAAACGGCATTTTTGCAATGAACGGAAAACTAATGTTAGAAATTCAAGCCGAAAAAGCTTGGCACATATTCAAATCTTAAATATGAAAACAAATTACATCCTCGCCTTCACTTTAGCGACACTTTTTGTTGCTTGTGGCGGACCCAAAACAGTGGTTGATGGAGAAAAACAAATCTTCACCCGTCAAGAAGTTGGTGAAATCATAAACAACATCTTATACGCAGGAGGCAAGGATCTTCCCTATCAAGCTCCAGCCGATAAACCTTGGACATTAAACCATACAGATCTCGATATATCTGTAGACTTTGAAAAACACACCATCAACGGAACAGCTACATTAACCCTTCAACCTTATTACTATTCCCAAGATAGCTTGGTGTTGGATGCAAAAAAAATGGACATCTTTGATGTACGCTTAACCGGCCAGAATGGCACTTCAAATGGTCCCGCTCCTGAAAAATTAAACTTCAGATATTCAGATTCTTTGCACTTAATCATCAAGTTTAAAGAAAATTACACTGCAAATCAAAAAGTTCAAATCAGCATTGATTATCAAGCAAACCCAGATAGAAAAGTATTTCAATTGGGAGAAACAACCGGAACGGCCATAAAAAGCGATAAGGGTGCTTACTTCATCAATACCGACGGAAAAGACCCCGTTAGTCCAATGCAAATGTGGACACAAGGCGAACCACAAGCTAATTCTTGTTGGTTTCCAACCATTGATGTCCCAAATCAAAAACACACCCACAGAATCAAAGTAAAATATCCTGCCCAGCTCACTTGCATTAGCAACGGTTCAAAGATTTCATCACAAACTGAGCAGTACCCAGCAAACGCAGGAGCACCAGCAAAACCTACTAAAACCGATGTATGGGAAATGAACCAACCGCACGCTGTTTACCTCACCATGCTGGCCATTGGCGATTGGAAAATAGTAAAAGATCGCTCCGTTAAATTCGATAAAGAAATTCCTGTCCAGTACTTTGTAGAAGATGTGTACGCCTCAGATGCCAATGCTGTTTTTGGTAACACCCCAGAAATGATTGAGTTCTTCAGTTCTTTCACAGGTGTACCTTTCATGTGGGCAAAATACGATCAAATTGTTGCTCGTGATTTTGTGAGCGGCGCAATGGAAAACACCACAGCAGTGATTCACAACGAAAGACTTCATGACCCTGACAACGACATGGAAGATTACGTTGCTCATGAGTTGTTCCATCACTGGTTTGGAGATTATGTTACTTGCGAAAGCTGGGCTCACCTCACTCTAAACGAAAGTTTCGCCAATTACTCAGAATACCTTTGGAGAGAATACAAATACGGCAAGGCCAACGCTGATGCTTGGATGTTCGAAAATTTAGATATCGATGCTGAATCTTCCAATAAAAATGCCTTGGTAAATCATCATTACTCCCTGATTGATGATCAATTCGATGATATTAGATACAATAAAGGCGCTGGTATATTACACCGCTTGAGAAACCATATAGGTACAGATGCTTTCAAAGCTTCTATGAAGTTATATCTATCTACCCATGCCTACAAAAATGCCAACGTTTACGATTGGAAAAAATGCGTAGAAACGGTTACAGGAACCAACATGGATCACTTTTACAACACTTGGTATTTTTCTAAAGGACAAGCAGACTTGTACGTTACACTTGACAACAGCACCGGTTCTTCGGTGTTGAACATCATCAACTCTACAGACAATGGCGAGCCAACCCAATTGAGTTACGGAAAATCTAAATTTTTAAAATTACAAATCCTTGCTCGTACCGATAAAGGTCGTAAAATTGACACCACCATTACCACTAGCGTATACCAAGAATTGAATGAAATCAATTTCCCCAATGAAACATTGGTGCAATACCTTGTAGACCCATTCTATTCAAACGCACTTATCATCAAAGGCAAAAGTTTCATAAGAGAAGAAAATGCTGATATTGACCCAGATGAAATTGAAACCCATTATCAAAATTTGAAATTCTCCCAAGAAATCAAAGCTTCACACATCATTCAAAAACAAATGTATGTTGATTGGTTGAAGAGTTATGTTCAGTTTGGAGTGAATCTTTCTAAAAGCCCCGATTGGCCTTCACTGAAAGCCAAAACCCAGGAAAGATTCATTACTGAAACCTTAAACGGACTTCAAGACAGCAACATCAGCAGTGTATGGTTGCCTCTTGCTAATGACTTTGTATTTAAACCAGAAGAACCAGTGGAAGAGAAATACACCATGGCAGACCTGTTCCCAGCAAACGAAGTTACTCAGAAAAAATTTATGGATTGGATTACCTCGTATTACCAAAATCCAAACATCACTGCTAAATCAAAACTAGAATTTTACAACTTTGTACCCGTAGAAATGGAGAGCAAAATGGATGTTGCTTTCCCATATTACAGCAATCCCAAAAAAGGCATAGAAGACATCGAGAGTGCTGCAAAACTGGGCAATTCAAATTTAACAGTTTTGTATGCCCGTATTTTTTATGATTTAAACAAAGTAAAAGGCGTCGCAAACAACGATCTACTTTATCAATTCACATTGAACACTGTCAGCAATTCGGAGATAAATCCAAAGGTTCGCAGAGATTTAGCATTGGTTCAATTTTCCCGATTGACGAATCCACAGAAAAAATACGACTTGATGTTGGCTGTATTCAACAGCAACCTTCACAAGGAGTATCAATTTAAGATTTGCGACAGAGCCATTCCATTTGCAGACGAAACCTCCGGCATGGAAAACACTCAATTCTTACAAAAAATGTGGAATTCTGAAGTTGTTAAAAATTCATTGGTTTTCAAACGCATGCTCAAAAAAGCCACGTCTAAAGAATGGGAAAATTTGCTGAATGAATATCCTTCAGAGAAAGACATCATCAAATCAAGCACCAAAGACCGTTATAAGCTGATAAAAGTCATACAAAATGTAGAGTGATTTTAAGAACTTTGTGTTTACACTTGGTTGTTATTTAAAATCATTCTAAATTTGTGAGAGGATGAGCACAAACGCGGCAGAAATTGAACTGGAAAGCACTTACGAAATAGAGTCGCTCAATGAAGGCAGTTTGCATCAAAAACTTTCAGAAATGGGCTGCATTCCCGGAACGGAAATAGAAAAATTATTTACTGCTCCAGGGGGCGACCCTGTTGCCTATAGAATTGATTCTTACATTTTAGGACTTCGCCTCGCTGAAGCTTCACAAATCATGGTTAAACGCGTTAAATAAATCCGCATGAAGTGGAAACGCATCGCCTTGATAGGAAATCCCAATTGCGGAAAGTCCACGCTTTTCAATAGGCTCACGGGTCTTTCTCAGAAAACCAGCAACTTACCCGGAACCACGGTAGATTCTTTCGAAGGAAAGCTCCACAATACAGAAACTACCTTAGTTGATTTACCTGGAATTTATAGTTTGTTCACCAATACCGACTATGAGAAGGTGGTGGTAAAAAACCTTCTTGGTATAGACACTTTAGCACCTGAGGCTTTATTTTTCATCCTCGATGCCTCAAACTTACGACGCAATTTATTGTTGCTTTCACAAGTCGCTGAATTGGGAATACCCACTGCGGGAATTCTCACCATGCATGACACCGCACTCAGACGAAACATCGAAATTGATATTCAAGAGCTGTCATCGCAACTGGGAATTCCAATCATTACATTCAATCCTCGGAAAGATAAAGATATAAGCCCTGTATTGAATCTGAACCCATTTGTAGGACAAAAAATCCAAAACACTCCCAACTTTACAGATCGATTAAAATCGTTCATTCAAGGCACTCAGCCCGAAGGAATATCTGCTGAAACACTGCTTAGGTACAACCAAATTGATGGTATCATCAAGAAAAGTGTTAAGCGAAAAACCAAATTCAGCACCGTCAACACCCTAAAAATTGACAAAGTGCTCACTCACCCTATCACGGGAATTATGGCCTTCATATTGGTTATGCTCGCCCTATTCCAAAGTGTATTCATGCTCGCAGAATTCCCCATGCAGGGAATTGAATGGGCATTCTCCACAATCAGATCTCAAATTGATCAATGGCTACCCACAACAACTACACTTGGGAACTTTGTCAGTAACGGAATCATCAGCGGACTAGAAGGAGTTATCATTTTCGTACCTCAGATTTTCATCCTGTTTTTCTTAATTGGAATATTAGAAGATAGCGGTTACATGGTTCGCGCCAGTTTCTTGACTGACAGAATCATGCGAAAATTAGGACTTAACGGTCGTTCTATCATTCCACTTGTTGGAGGATTTGCTTGCGCCATCCCATCGATCATGGCAACAAGAAACATCCGAAACAAGACAGAGCGCTTAGTTACCATGTTGATTGTGCCCCTCATGAGCTGCAGCGCTCGTTTGCCCGTCTACATCTTACTGATTTCCTTGGTTGTGCCTGTGGGCGTTTTTTGGGGACCATTTCACGCTCAAACGGTCTTAATGACCTCAGCCTATTTTGCCGGTATTTTCGTAGCTATTATCATGGCCATCGTTCTTAAAATCTTCCTGAAAAACAAAGAAACCTCTGAATTCGTATTAGAGCTCCCCACCTATCAAGCCCCTCGTTTACAAACCGTTTTGAACAACGCTTGGATCAAGTGTAAATCTTTTCTTGGGGAAGCCGGTAAAGTCATTATAATCATATCTTTGGTATTGTGGGCTCTATCTAATTATGGCCCCTCAAATGCCATGTTGAATGCTGAGAAACTTGCACAAATTGAAACCGCCCAGGGCAACCCCGATAGTCTGCAAATCAAAAACTCCTTAAAATTAGAAGCCAGTTATGCAGGACATCTCGGAAAATTCATTGAACCTGCAATTAGACCCTTAGGATATGATTGGAAAACAGGCATTGCGTTGATTTCTTCATTCGCAGCACGCGAGGTTTTTGTGGGAACTATGAGTACCCTTTTTCAATCAAATGAGGAAGAAGATGTAGTAGGAATCAGGCAAAAAATGCAAGCTCAAATCAATCCCTCTACAGGCGATTCACAATATACACCTGCTTATGCCATTAGCTTAATGCTTTTCTATGCATTCGCATTACAATGTGTAAGCACAGTTGCAGTATTAAAAAAGGAAACTGGAACCTGGAAATGGTCTATTATTTTGTTCTTACTCTATGGTTTCATCGCATATTTCTCAGCGTTCATCGCATATCAAACGCTATCTTAGAACAAGATATTAATTTATCGGTTTTTTAGTTGCAAAAATTGTAATTTCGCAAGGCTAATTTTATCGTTTTTTATACATGAGGCAGTTAAAAATTTCAAAACAGTTTACCAACCGCGAAAACAAGTCCCTTGACAAGTACTTGAACGAAATCTCAAAAGTGCCAATGATTGATGCACAAGAAGAAGTTCAACTCGCACAGCGAATCAGAGAAGGTGACCAAGCTGCGTTGGAAAAACTGGTTAACGCCAACTTAAGATTTGTGGTATCTGTTTCAAAACAGTACCAAAACCAAGGACTAACCTTGGGTGACCTCATCAACGAGGGGAACATGGGCCTCATTAAAGCGGCAAAACGCTTTGATGAAACCCGCGGATTCAAATTTATTTCTTATGCAGTATGGTGGATCAGACAATCCATTCTACAAGCTTTAGCAGACCAGAGTCGTATTGTTCGTCTTCCTTTAAATAAAGTAGGAAGTTTAGGGCGTATCACTCAGGCTTCAGCTCGTTTGGAACAAGAACTTGAAAGAGAACCTACACCACAAGAAATTGCTGACTCTTTAGAAATTCCTCTTACTGAAGTAGAAAACGCTCTGCGTTCTTCAGGAAGACACCTAAGCATCGATGCTCCCTTGGCAGAAGGCGAAGACAACACACTGCTTGGTGTTCTTGACAACAACGATGAGCCCAATCCAGACATGCCACTTTTGAATGAATCATTGCAAAATGAAATCAACAGGGTTATCTCTACTCTAAGCGACAAAGAACGTGATGTCTTGAAGTATTACTTTGGCCTTGACGGCAATGCCGCACATACCTTAGAAGATATTTCAGACAAGGTGGGTCTTACTAGAGAAAGAGTACGTCAAATCAAGGAAAAGGCGTTACGTCGTTTGAGAAAATCAAGCAAAAGCAAAATTCTGAAAAGCTATTTGGGTTAATCATCTGATTATTTACACGCCCAACAATAAAAAGGGCCGTCTCGCGACGGCCCTTTTTATTGTTTACCAAATCTAAATATTCTAATTCAATAATGTAACTGTTCCTTTGTAAGTATACAATTGGTTGTCAACGTATCTGAAAACCATAGAGTAACCATAGACGCCTTCAGGTACCTTTACGCCTTCACTATCAATTCCCAACCACTTCTCATCTGGCTTTGTTGTCTTCCACATAATATTACCCCAACGATCAAAAATCATAAATTCATAACGCTCTAATCCAAAAGTAGTGTACGGACCAAAACCTTCGTTCAATCCATCAATGTTTGGACTAAAGGCAGTTGGTAACCACATCAACAATTCAGGCTTCAAGAAAATCATTGCAGACGCACTGTCCTTGCACCCAGAAGGGGTAGAAGCCATAAGCCTAACTTTAAAATCACCTGTAGCACTAAATGTTTTATTTATTGGCCCCATTCCGTAATCTACTTGGCCATCTTGGAATATCCACTCCAAATCTGTAGCACCAGATCCCGTAAAGTCGAATCTCCAATCAGTTTCCAAGCCTTTACTCAATAAATACTCAGAAGTAAAACTGGCTTTTGGCTTAACATATATATTGACTGGATAAGCTGTTGCCTTGCCTGTGCAACCGTACGAACTAGTTACATTCAAATTAACTAAGTAAGCCCCTGCAGTGGTGTAAGTGTATTTAGGACTTGAAGATGTAGATGTCCCGCCATTGCCAAAGTCCCATGAATAAGATGCCGTGCCTTTATTGAGCAAAAGCAGACTACCAAATTGTATTTCTTCACTTGCACAAGCATCTTTTCCTGTAATTGACACTAATGGTGTCTCGGCTATATATATGCTCAGAGATTGAGTTGATAAACAACCTTCAGCTGATGCAACTCCCAAAGTAACCACTTTAAAACCTGTATCTGTCAAAGTTTGCGTTGGTATATTTTTCTGCAAAACTTGTATGGGTGCTCCACTACCACCAGCAATTTGCCAACCATACATTACTGGAACAGTTGCTCCATTCTCATTCGATGTGTTCGTAAAGACGAAACTATTATTTTGAACACATTGTTCGTCATCATTCACAGTAAATTTAGCTACTGGAACAGCGAAAATTTTCACATCCTTCGTCATCGAATCCTTACAACCTTGACTTGATTTGATGACCATTTTCACAGGATACTTACCTGTAGAGGTAAATGTTTTATTTAGATAAGTAGACCCATTTGCTTGGGTACCGTCATTAAAGTCCCACAAAACAGTATATGAGCCTGAGAAATTCGTCTTATCTACAAAGTCAAAATCTTGCGAATAATAACATGCAGTATCTTTATTTACTGTAAAATTAGACGTAGGAGTATTTACCACAGTAACTGTAGTTACGGCAGAATCCTTACAACTTTGATTGGAAGTTACCACGTGCTTCACATTATATACTCCAACTGCAGCATAGATCTTCACAAATGAATCATTTGAGGAGCTCGATCCATCTCCAAAGGTCCAATCATGAAACAACTTTCCTCCGGCATTCCAAGTATTGGCGCTTTTAAAGTTAAATCTATTACCTACCAAACAACCAATAGCATTATCCGGGCTAATCGTTGCATCAGGAACATTGTAAACGGTAAGATTCTTCTGAACAGAATCCATGCAACCATGAACGGTTGTTGCAATTAAACGAACCCAATAAACTCCTTGAGTGTTAAACTTTTTGGAAGTTATCACCTTTGCATAATTGGTTGTAGCGTCGCTAAATTTCCAATCACTTCTCGAAGTTAATTGACTATTCGAAGGCACGGTACTCTTGCATTCTAAATCGAAAAAATGCCCTTGAAAACAATTTGAACTATCGGTAACAGTCAAGATTGCTTTGGGCTCGGGAGCTACAAATACCGTTGAACGGGCGCTATCTCGGCAACCTTTATCTGTTTCCGTGATCAACAATATCTTTTGAGTTCCGGTGTCGGAAAACTTGATATTGGTTAGTGTACCTTGATTTGGATATGACTTTCCAGCAATTTGCCATTCATCAGTGAAGGTACCAAATGAAATGGTCGTATTATCGTAAAATTCAAACTTATTGGTTTTCTTACATTGGTCAAAGATCTTACTGCCTATCGTTGTTTTGGCTACAGGATAAACAATAAACAGTGAATCAATCGTGTCATGGCAGAAATAAGGAGTCTGAGTAATCAATCTTATGTTAAATGTATCTGCATACTTGAAAACATGCCTGCCCTTTCTATCGCTGCTAGTGTCTTTTGCAGATCCATCGCCAAAATCCCAAAACGACCTTCCCACGCCCAAAGGACTACTGCTGCTATCTATGACATTTGCAATAGCATTCTGACAGAAATGTGTAACAGGGAAATTGATTTTTGCGATTGGATAAGGATGTACTATTAATGTTGTATCTAATGTATCTCGACAACCTTTTCTTGACTGAACTATATACCTTAGATTATTTGTACTCAAAGAGTCGAATGATATTTTAAAATCTCTAACGCTATCTTTTTTAGTGATTGCTTTGGTATGCTGATATTGCGCCGACCACCAAGAAAGTTTCCAACCATCGCCGTTGTATTTGCTGCCATCGGTCATGTCAAATACATTTTGCTTGTAACATTGGTTCAAGGTGTCGTATTTAATGCCGGCATAAATCACATTGGCTCTTCGAACATAAGTAGTATCGGCGGCTGCGCAGTTTGTTGAGGTGTCTAGAACTCTTACCCATGCAAAACCATCGTTGGTAGCGGTATAGGTGTATTTAGTAGAGTTGTCATGCCATTTATAGGTAAATTTAGCAGAAGTAGGTACTTTTAGTTCCACATTTAAAGTATTCGCACACTGGGTAGTGGTGTCGGGGAAACTGAAGACCGGCCCTGGTAATACGTTGATAATTTTACTTCTTATTATTGTATCGTCTTTATTACAAGCATTGGGAACAACCACTTTCATCAAAACATAATAAGTACCTATTTTCGAAAACTTATGTGTCACTGAGTCCCCCCATTCCTCGGGAGAGCCATCACCAAAATTCCATTTTGTACCTTTAATTTTTGAATTCTTATTTTTTGAAACTAGTTTAACGGGCTCGCTTGGACACTTGCCATTTCTTTTAATATCATAATCATATTCAATATTCTCAAACAAAGCTCCCGCTGAGTAGGAATAACTCTCATAAGGACCGACACCGTATGCTACCACCATCATACCACTATCACATTGCAATGTATTGGAACTTGGATTTGCTACGCTGAGTTGGGCATATGAATAATTTTTACCGCTACAAGTGTAATCTGTAAAACTTGTTGCTGCCACCTTTGTGCCATTCAAGAATACAGCATTCTTCGCTGATCGATCAACCAAAACGTTTACCCAATGTTGATTCATATTTGAAGTAGTTGCTGTACCCACAATGGTTTTTATTAACCGCTGATTAACATCTGGAGAAATGAAAATTGCAGGATCACCGTTGTTACCTGTCAAACCTGAACAAACTCCATTTTTCATGTACTGAACAACATAAGCTGGCTTTGATGTATTTATACAAGTAGCTGCGCTTGTAGTCACATGACGATAAACCCATTCTCCTGCTTTTGCTATTGTAGCAACTACGGTACCATTAATGGTTACAACAGTATTATCAGAGGCAGCTACTACTTTAACAGCATATCCACCCGTTTGATTCCTGAATGGCATCAACACATAATCTTTACCTAAAGCATTGGTTGGTAGCACTTGGGTGTATAAATGATCTCTACCGTTGGTTCCTCCACCACAATTACCCTTAGTTACGTGGGCTGATCGATTCCCGGAAAATACATTGATCTTGCCGCATCCATTAATCACTCTAACTCTCGTTCCAGTCAAATCACCTGCTTTTGCTCCAGTGGTTGCCCATGACGTTGCAGCTGGATCTGTATTGTTTGTTCCTGTCGCTTTTACTGACTGGACTTGATAAATTTGTCCTTTTTGCATGGTAACAGTGAAGGCTGTTCCAGCAGCTTTTCCGCCTTTTGTAGGAGCAGTTGGTGTAATTTCAACTGTCACGTTATTATCCATGGCAATAACTACAAACTCGCTCTCACCATAAGATGAAGTTACGTTAGGAAAAGATCCGGTTGGAGCGTTTGGAGGAAATGAAACTACGTAAAATTCCGGAGCCGCAGGAATGGATTCATAAGGCAATACGAAAGTTCCATCCGAACGATTTAATTCCAAATTCATGCAATAAACATTGACAGGGTCTTTTGCAACGATGCGCAATCCACGTCGGCTATTAACATCTGTTGAGGCAAATTCAGACCCAACGGGATAATAAAAGTTAACGTCAACTGAAATTCGATTAACTTTATTTGCCTGTATGGTGTAATTTGCCGAAGATCCGGTTAAGCGTGGGTTATCTAATACCAAAGTGGTGTTAATGGGTGAAGTTACAAAAATCAGCAAAGTGTCAGGAAACCCGCCATTACGCGTCTCCATTTCCATGAATGACATGTAAAACTCCTTCCCCGTTGAACTGATTTGTGCCTTTGTTTGAGACGTCAAGAAAATCATCAAGAACGTCCAGATTCCTTTTAAAATACCCTTGTATTTATGTTTCATTTTAACTCTGTCTATTTTATAACCATCAAACCTAGTTTGTCGTTTCACGACAACAACGAAAAAACCGCTGGTTTATTGCAAAGCCTTACAGGCTTATGACACCAAATGGACCAAAAAAGATGCCTCAAAAATCAATGATTACACTTTATTGACAACCACTAAAAAAATCTATAGCGAAATCACTCCGCTAAAAATCAATTCGTCATCAAAATATACCGCAACAAACTGACCTGGGGTAACATTTTTTTGTAATTCTTTAAATACAACTATTACCCCACCCACTGAGTCGGATACCAACGCACATTCAAAAGCCGTTTGTCTGTATCTAATTTGGCATTTTAAATTGAAACATGGAGTAATAACTGATGAATCTTGCAAAAAACCAGACTCCAAATCAGGCCTAATCCATTGAATTTCAGCAGCATTTACATGTAACCCGCGATAGTGCATTGCACCATGCATTTCTCCCTGTCCAACGTAAATGATATTTTCATCCACGTCAGTGGCCAAAACAAACAAAGGCAAAGGTTTACCCCCAATTTGGAGTCCTTTACGTTGACCCCGAGTGTAAAAATGTGCCCCCTTTTGCTCACCTATGATCTTTGATGAACTTAAAGCCGGATTGAACCTTAAAACAGCAGCATCTGGAGTTACGTGTTCACTAATATTATTGAAATAATTCTGAACCTCTGAATCATCATCATCAATCTCCTTAACCAAACCATTCTTGATAGATAACTTCTGTTGGAGAAAATCTGGCAAACTTACTTTCCCAATAAAACAAAGCCCCTGAGAATCTTTCTTTGCAGCAGTTGACAAATCAATTTCATGGGCAATCTCTCGAACTTTAGGCTTTAGCAATTCACCTATAGGAAACAGTGCTTTGGAAAGCTGATATTGATTGAGTTGACATAAAAAATAACTTTGATCCTTATTTGGATCTACCCCTCTGAGCAATCGAAAAACTTCATCACCTTCCTCATTTATAAAAGAATCTTTCCGCACATAGTGTCCTGTAGCTACAAAATCAGCGCCCAATCCCATAGCCGCTTTTAGGAATACATCAAACTTAATTTCCCTATTGCAAAGCACGTCGGGATTCGGAGTTCGACCTAATTCATATTCATTGAACATATAATCAACTATGCGTTCTTTATATGTTTCACTTAAATCAATCACTTGAAAAGGGATGCCTAATTTCTCAGCAACCATGAGGGCGTCTCTAGAATCATCTATCCAAGGACATTCATCTTCTAAAGTTACTGAAGCATCGTTCCAATTACGCATAAAAAGACCAATGACTTCATATCCTTGCTCCTGAAGAAGATAGGCTGCCACTGAGCTATCAACCCCACCTGAAAGCCCTACGACTACCTTTGGTTTGTAATTTAAATCTTGCCTTCCCATTTCCTTAAAAACCATTCTACGCCAAAGAGTAAAACAATGAGACACAAAAGTAAGACTTCATCAGTTGCGAAAACCCTGCTTTGCAGAATTTCTATTCGAGGTTTATAGAGTTCTCTTTTCGTTAATTGCGCCATTATAGAGTCTATTCCTTTGTTATTTGCTAGATAAAATCCACCCTCAGATTGATGGCTCAAATCATTAAGCAGATCATGATTGGCTTTCATGGTTTGCAACTCCAAAGAAACCGTGTCTACATCAAAAAATTGAGTAAACTCCCTTTGCGTTACTCCTGGGATAGGTGTTTTCAATTGAACTTTTATGGTATGTCGACCACCAATACTCGGCCTAAAAACCCCTGTAGACACCCCTAAATTAGAGGTTAAACCAATACTTTGAGATCTACCATCCTCATCTGTAATTGTGCACGATAAATTAGCATTTTCAACCTTTTTTGAAGCGCCATCATAAAGACTAAACTTAAATTTCCCCTGCAATCCAACTATCCAATTCCTCTTATTTAAACTCCATTCAATATTCTTACCTTTCAAATTTTGGTTACTCAACCATTCAACATTACTTCTTACCCACTGATCAAACCATTTACTTTCGTTCGTCTGCTTCAACTCTTGAATACGCCACTTCCAAATTCCAAATCCCACAAAATATAACTTCCTCCCCTCAGAATCGTCGGCAAAACAGAGTGGCAAATTTGTATTCACTCGATTCCATTGCTGAAATATTTGGATTTTTTCTCGGGGGATATTTAATTTCAATAACGGACAGTCTACGCTTTTAAACGAAAAAGGCAGCGCGTCTAATGAAAACAGCTCAAAATCATTATTAACTTCAGGTGTGACCGCCTGATTTTTAGCAGGATTTGCTCTGTTAGAAATAGATGTTTCTAAAGATAATTGACTGGTTGCGTCTGAAAATAACCAAAAAGGCAAACCGCTCTTTTTCAATTCATTAAATGCGTCATTCTTAATATTAAACGCTATAACTGCATGGGTATTTTGGGGTAGCTCTGAGAAACTCTTAGATTCAATCAATTCAAATTGTTCAACTCCTATTAAAGCTTTTCTTAAGGCGCCAAGATCGGGGTGAACCGTATGATATAAAAGGGCAATCTTTTTCTTCTGAGATATTACTTCAATCAGAGTCTTTTGAAGATTGTTGTAAATATTCTTTTCCGATGTGTTAATGGGCCGAACTTTGACTAGAAGATCATTCAAACCTTCAACTTCACCTTTTCCTCTGAAAACAACTCTTTGAACATCGAGGTCTCTTTGAGGTATTAGAGAAATAGTTTCTTGTAATTTTCCTTTCTGAAAGAAATCGACAACCACTTTTTTGCCTTTTAACAACTCCATTTGAATGGCTGCTTCAACCTCAAAATCATTTCCTTTAAAGACAGATTCATTCACTGAAATCGATGAAACCAAAGCATCTGGATGCATTTTGGGATCGCCTATCCCAAGGGAGAAAATGGGACTTTTCACTTGATTTGACAAAGGACTTCCGCCTCTATTTGCAATACCATCGGATATCAAAATACAAGCTTCAGGCTGCACCGCCTCGTGCTTAATAAACTCTGTGACCTTATCTAATCGAGTTGAAAACCCAATAGAGTCATTAATGTCCCCTGCAACCTCAGACCCAAAGAAAAATTCATTCAATTGAATATCATCACCAAATTTTTCAGTAAGCTCTCGTTTAAGATCTTTAGAAAATGGGATACTTTCTTTCCTGGCTGATTCACTCGCGTCAATAAACAGGGAAATAATTGGTTTTCGTTGAAATGACTTTTCAGCGTTCCAAGAAGGGCTAAACAATAAAAAAAGGAGTAAAAATGTGCCTAAAAACCGAAGAAGTGCTTTTATTGATTTCCAATGGTTTCCATAAACGAGAAATGTAACTGCTACGGCCCCGCCGAGGGCCACAGGCCAGGCGTACCAGTTAACCATTAGTGCTTAACAACCAACTTTTGATTTACCCAAGCATTATTTTGCAAAAAACGAACAAAATAGATGCCATTAGGCACTTCTAATAGATTCAAACTACCCGTAGTAGTATTTGACACTATTCTGCCTTGAACGTCTAACAACTGTGCAGCAGCAACGGGCAATTGAACATAATCATTTGCGGGATTTGGAGATACCATAGTTACTACTTCGTAACTTTCCGTAGATGCGCCCCAGCGAACCAAAATTGTATAGGTTAAAGTGATTTTATCAGCGGGTGTATATTTATTCCAAACCTCATAAACTACCACTGCTGTGTCTGATTTCCCGTTAGGAAAAACAGATAATTTGAGAGAATTTTTCTCATCATCAGGAGCAATGGCACTCATGGTATCTTCATCTACAAATCCACCAAAACAATTGCGATTATCGCAAAAGCTGATATCCCAAGTTGAAGGAAAATCAACACTTACCTTTTTATATTGTAAAATAATTGGAGACTGAGTTAAATTCTTCAGGTGAATAGCACAATCCATAAATCCATTTGCGCTGGGATAATATTGAACATCGGTACCTTCAACTGCTTGAAAAGACTGAGCATTAGTCCCGATTGAAAATAGGCCCAAGGCCAAGGTTAATAAAATTCTCATATTACAAAAATACGGGCAAAATCATCCAAATTAGAAAACTTGCCTGCGAATAATTTATTTGATACCAACTCAGAAGGCAATGTTACATCATGGAAATTCTTATCCTTATCAAAAAAGGCTGTCTTAATTCCAGCTTGGATGCCACCCCAAACATCGGTATCTAAGTTATCTCCAATGTAAAAACATTCAGAGGGCCCAATAGAAAGACTTTCAAATACATGAGAGAAAAATTCAGAGGTAGGTTTAGGAAAACCAACGCGCTCAGAGGATTGCATAAAATCAACAAATACCCCAATGCCAGAGGACTTAAGTTTTATTTGTTGGGTCTCTTCAAATCCGTTGGTGAGTATTCCAACTTTAAATTTCTGACTAACAAGTGACAGGCATTCCAATGCTCCGGGAATCAATATGGGCATATAAGGACATATATCCAAATATTCTTCCCAAACATTCAATGGTTGTAACGCCGGTTGAATACCCATTAAATCAAACGTATCAGCAAAACGTCTAGTTCGAAGAATCTCTTTAGAAACTTCTCCTTTTTCGTATTTCTTCCAATACGCCTTGTTCACGTCTTCATAAAGAGAAATAAACTGGTCAACGTGATAATCTGAATGTAAGTGAAGTTGATGACGCTCAAAAAGCACTTTTAATGCCTCCCTAGCATTGGCATCAAAATCCCATAGGGTATTGTCTAAATCAAAAAACACCCACTTGAGATTGTTCATCTAATAATGAATTAGTTCAGTGAATCAATCCATTTGCAGAGCTCTGCATTGATTTCATCAATATTGCCGAGGCCGTTAATACCGTGGTATTTATCTTGTCCAGCATAAAATCCTTGGATAGGCAAGGTTTTATTCAAATATTCGTGGAAACGATTTCTGATGGTCTCTTCATTTTGATCGTCTACCCTCCCGCTGGTTTGTCCTCTTAAGAGTAATCTTTTCACTAACTCATCTTCATTCACTTCAAGACCCAACACCAGGGAGATGGAAGTATTGAATTCGTTCAACATTTGATCAAGAGCTTCGGCTTGCGGAATGGTTCTTGGAAATCCATCGAAAATAAATCCTGCAGCTTCTGTATGTGATTGCATGTAATTACGAACCATACCAATAACCACCGCATCTGGAACCAATTCGCCTTTAGAGATATAATCATTGGCTTGAATTCCTAATTCGGTGCCCGCTTGACGTTCTGCACGAAGCAAATCTCCAGTAGAAATGTGCTTCAAATTATAGGTTGAAATTAACTTTTCGCTTTGTGTTCCTTTACCAGCACCTGGAGGTCCAAATAAGATGAGATTTAGCATAACTTGTTTGACGCTGCAAAGTAAAAGATATTTCTATGGGAATTAAAATGAAAATTCGCATTGATTTTTTTTGTGATGAGAGGAATTATCCGTTATTTCGTAAAATAACAATCGTAACACAATGAAAAAATTATTATTTATCGCTCTGATTTCAGTAGGTGCTGCAGGTTTTATGCAGAGCTGTAAAGACGAAACTCCTAATGGTGGAGATCAACCATTGACAGTTGCTAATAAGCAACGTTCATTATTGATTTACAGCACTGCAACATGGTGCGGACCTTGCGGTGCTTCAGGTGGACCAGTTTTCAAGAAAGCCATGACATCTATGGGTACAGATGATTTAATTTGTTTAGATCTTCACCCAGCTTTAGGCTCTTTGTCAATGTTGACTCCTGTTGCATTGCGCGATGACAAGCCAGCTGACTCAGTTTTCTTCGCTCCATTTTCAAGTCAATTATATGCTGCTTGTTTGCCTAACGGATATATTCCACATTTCTATTGCGATAACTCAGTTTTGGGTAACAGCGGTGTAACTGATCAACAAATTAAGGATTTTGCTACCAGCTATAACGCTAACGTAGCTCCTCAAATTGGTGTTGCTTTGAACGCTACTGCTAGCGGTAATGACATCAACATCAAATACAAAATGAAAGCTTTGAATGCAGATGGTGGTGACTATTACACTTCTTTAGTTGTTGTTGAAAAATCAGTAAATGCGTATCAGAACGTATCTGGTGTTGGTAACACTTCAGTTGAACACAAAAACATCGTTCGTGGTTCTGCTAAATATGGTTTAGTAAATGCTTCTCCTACAGCTTGGACAAACGCACCTGTTGGTTTTGGTGATGTTGAAATGAGCAACCCAGTAAACGGTACTGAAATCGAGAAGACTGCTAAGTATACATACAAAGCACCTTCAGAAAGCTTCAAAAGTACTTTAGACGGTCAAATCAAGCCACAAATTGGTGGATTCGGTTTCGGATGGTGGAACTTCAACAAGAGCAATACTGCTGTTGTTGCCATTGTTTGGAAAAAAGAAGGAACTTCTTGGTTCTATGTTAACTCTGCATACGCTGACGTTAAATAAATAAAACAAGTAATATAAAAAAGGCTGCCCAAGGGCAGCCTTTTTTATATATGCAACTTTTTAATTATCTGTTTTTAAAATCTGGTTTGCGTTTTTCTACAAAAGCATTCATACCTTCTTTCTGATCTTCAGTAGCGAATAACATGTAAAAGTTCTTCCTTTCAAAGTACAAGCCTTCCTGCAATCCAGAGTCGAATGCCTTTAAAACACTCTCCTTCGCCAATTGTATGGCAATGGGTGATTTTTCAGCCGCTTTACGCGCCAATTTGATGGCTTCATCTAGGTATAAGTCAACAGGCACAACTTTATTAATCAATCCCGCTTCACGCGCTTCTTCGGCCGATATAAAATTACCCGTCAATACCATTTCCATGGCACGGGCTTTTCCTACCGCGCGGGTCAAACGCTGAGTACCTCCAGCACCGGGCATAACACCTATATTGATTTCGGGTTGACCAAATTGGGCAGTTTCACTCGCCACTATCATATCGCAAAGCATAGCCAACTCACAACCACCTCCCAAAGCAAAGCCGCTTACAGCAGCAATAATGGGTTTCTTGGTGCGCCTGATGCTATCCCAAGTAGAAAATTGATCAATTTTGAGCATGTCAACAGCAGTTCTACCTGCCATCTGCTTGATATCAGCCCCTGCTGCAAATGCACGCTCATTCCCAAAAATCACAATGGCTCTGATAGAATCATCTGAGTCAAAATGCTCAAGGGCAGCTTTTATTTCGCCCATCAACTGGAGATTCAATGCATTTAATTCCTTGGGACGATTTAATTGAATGCCCGCAACCTGAGGAGCCAGTTCAGCATGCGTTAAAATAAATTCATACGACATGCCACAAAAGTACAAGATTATAACTTCTGTAGAAAATACCGTTTATAAATGGTCCAAATTCCCCATCCAATTAGGGCGCCCAAAAGTCCCCCGAAAAAAACATCCCCAAAATAATGCCTTCCTAAATACACCCGAGAATAAGCGATCGCACTGGCGGTGAAAATCATCAAGAAAAACAAAGGCCTTCTCCACTTTACCTCATCCACCAAAATTAAAATAATCAAGGGATATAAAGCAAAAGAATTTGCCGAATGACTACTAACAAATCCATAACTGTTATGCCCTTGACCATCAGGAAAACGGGCATGTAAATGTTCTTCGTAAGCTGGACGAACCCTTTTAAATGTGGGTTTAAACACACGAGAGCTAATTGAATCGGCCAAACCAAAGCTCAAAATCATGGCGGCAATGGGAATTAGTGCGCGCTTCTTGAATTTTCTAATAGCCGCGATGAGTGCCCAAACGTATAAAAAAATGAATGTTTTACTTGAACTCAATGCAATCATAACAGAATCAAGCGATTGCATTGCCCAGTCTTGATTTATCTTGATAAAAATCTGCTCATCAATACTCTGGAGAAAATCAAGCATGCCCTTATTTTTTTTGAGATATCAATATCAATCTGGGTGAAGTTACTGGGTCAAAATTATCTAAATTATAATTTCCGAATATTTGTTGTACTTCAAATCCCGCCTGTTCGTGTAAAAATTTCAATTCATCTAAAGAATACGCTTTTACTTTTTCTTGAAAATTGAGAATTTTTTCACCTTCTTTTACTTCAATATCTTTAATTATCTGTCCTTGATGAAAATGCTTGGTCCACGAGTAATGCACCCCTCCAATTTCTGTGTTTCCTTTCGATGGAAGTTCATTCTGTACAGGTTCAGCATTCAAATAATCTTGCACAAAATGCCCACCATCAAACAAGGAATGATAAATATTTCGGAGACTAATCAAATCGTGCTCGCTCCTATCGAAATACCCAAAACTGGTAAAAAGATTGAAAGCCGCATCGAATTGGTTATCATTTAAGGGCTCGCGCATATCATGAACCTTGAATTGGAGTTCATCTGAAGAATAAATATTAGCTTCATTTATGCTGTTCTCAGAGAGGTCAAATCCCAGAACTTTCAGTCCGTGCTCATGCAATACCCTGCTGTGCCTACCTTTGCCACAGGCCACATCTAACACGCGTTGATGCGGTTGTAACTTTAGATACATGACCATGGTAGCAATAAACATACGGGCCTCTTCGTCATTTCGGTGTTGATACAAAGCATGATAATACGCCGTATCAAACCAAGATTCGAACCATTGTTTTTGTTCCGTGTTCATTTTCTTCAAAGTTATTGTAACTAATCGACCTAGCCAATCGTTTTATAAAAGAGAATGGATTATAAAGAGTTCAACCGTATTGTGGAAGCACATAGCGATGCTCTTTATCGATTTGCTCTCAAAAATATCAAAGTCGCTGAAGATGCCCAAGAAATTGTCCAAACTGCATTCGAAAGATTATGGATTAACAGGAATACCGTTGACCCAGATAAGAGCAAAGCTTTTCTCTTCCGTGTGGCGTATAACTTCACCATCGATATGATTCGAAAACAGCGTAAAGAAGCAGATATGGAAACAACAAAATTCAAGGAACCATCAACGGAGGGGGCGGACTTCAAAGACTTAAAGCGCGTTCTTGAACGTGCCCTTTCCAAACTCTCCGACATTCAGCGCAACGTGATATTGCTCAGAGATTATGAAGGATATAGTTATCAGGAAATCGGAGATATTTTGAGTATCACTGAGGCCCAAGTAAAAATCAATATTTTCAGAGGAAGAAAACAACTACAAGAACACCTAGGAAGCATGGAGGACTACCTATGATGAACACACAGAACCACATCCCCGAAGAAATTCAATGGCAAATTTTTGAACTTTTGGAAGGCAATCTTTCCGAAAATGAAAGAACACAAACACTCGAAATTATTGAGTCGAACGAAAATTACCATTCTTTTTATCGCGAATTGAGCCTCACCTATCTAAAACCAGAAAAGGCTGAATATCCCAACAAATCAATACTTCTAAAAACTTCTGCGGGAAATTTTAAAGTCTGGAGAAATTTAACCTTGATTTTGAGCTCCGCCGCTGCCATTGCCCTATTCATCTTCACCAATAATGAATCTCCCCATGTATCTAACAATGCTCTTCCTTCAAAATCCCTGTTAACCGCTTCAGAAAGTATACCCTCTCAAACTGAGTCTACTATAAAAATTGCTTCATCCACAAGAGTCAAACCCCTTGCGAACTCAAAAATAAACGGCAATATCCGTCACCATCAAAAAGATAGTCAAGCACTTCCCACTGCCGAAGCTTCAACTCTAATTGCAAAGGTTGATGTCCCCAAAAACAAACCCTTCAGGGTAATTCCCATAATAGATGATGCTTCGCAGGATTTTACGTCCCCCAGAACAGAAATCAATTCTGAATACGCAAAAGTGAATTCTGAACCAGAAATTAAAATTGTGTATACTGGTTTTGAAGACGACGAAACAGAACTTACGGAGGCAGATCAAACTGAGTTTCTGTTAGACGTTGCCCAAAACCTCCGCTATGGAAGATTACCCAAAATGCAGTTGCTACCTAGGAAAAGACAAAACCATTTGATTCCGCAAGTAGACATGCGCCTAGGAACCAATACCCGATTCATTCAAACTACATTAATTCAATAATCATGAAAAATATACATCATATCATCATTCTGATTGGAGCCCTTTTTTCGCTCAAACCTGTTTTAGGCCAGCAAAAATCCCATAAAATCATCTTTTATACGGATACTACCTACAGTTCATCCTTGTACTGGAAGAAAAATGCTGAAGCTTTAAAAGCTTGGGCTGACACCATCCAAATTTTAACAAAATCAGACAACCCAAACATTGAAATTCCACCACCAGCCATTTCTGGTTTAGAGGATCTTTTTAATTTGGATGTCAACATTTTGAAAAATCAAGATTCAACTGTTGTTAAACTCAAAGTTCGCAAAAAAGGCGATCGTTCAACCTCGCGAATTTTTGAATTAGAAGAAACATCAGCGGAAGCCCAATTGGATGATGAAATTGATCCAATTGCAATTGATCCTGCCCCTTTTGATTCAACAGCAGCACCTAAAGAATTTGAATTTAAGTTTAACGAGGATTTTGAATGGAGTTTTGAAGATGAAAAGCCGATAAAAAAGCGTCGCAAAAGAAAGCCAGAATTGGTGATAACCAGCTTTCGATTGCATGGCGGACACTTAATGCTTCAGCCTCTACAAGGTCCTACAACCACAGTATTGAGACCCTACGAAATGACCGAACTCCAAAACGGGAAGAGTTTAAATTTCTGCATTGACCAGAATTGGGGCCTCAATTTATTCAGAGGAAAAATTAGATTTTGGTATGGTTTATCATACTCCATCAATAATTACCGTTTCAGCAATTCACAAGTCACTTTGACTCCAAATGCTCCAGAATTCGAATCTCAATTTGCTCTTGAACCCCAAAAGAAATCAAAATTGGTATCCAATTACATAGGAATTCCCATATCCATTGGATTCCAAGATAAAGCCAATGATAATTACAGGTTCAAGTTGAACCTAGGTATTGAAGCTGGTTATTTGGTGCGTGCCCACACTAAAATCGTTCAAAGCAACGATCAAACCAACAAGGTCTTTGATGATTTCAATTTAAACGACTTTGTTGTTCAACCAACCGTTCATTTTCAATACGAAGACGTAGCCATATTTGCAAAATATGCGTTAACTCCATTATTCAAACCCAATCAAGGGGCAGATTATCAAAGGAATATGGTCATTGGTATTGCTTTGAATTTAGATTGATAAATCTCCTTCATTGGTTCAACTTCTAATTGTAAATTTGCACTATGAGCCAAAGAAATTGGGAAACCATCAAAGACTATTCTGACATACTTTTCCAATTCCACGAAGGAATTGCCAAAATAACCATCAATCGTCCCGAAGTATACAATGCATTTCGTCCTCAAACCGTAACCGATATGCTTGATGCTATGGATCATTGCCGCGAAAACCAACAAATATCGGTGGTCATTCTCACTGGAATTGGTGACAAGGCATTTTGCTCTGGCGGCGACCAAAACGTAAAAGGCATTGGCGGTTACGTTGATGATTCTGGAATTCCACGTCTAAACGTTCTTGATTTACACAAGAAAATCAGATCTCTACCAAAACCCGTGATTGCCATGGTGAACGGATATGCTATTGGCGGAGGACATGTTCTTCACGTAGTTTGCGACCTTACCATTGCCGCTGACCATGCTAAATTTGGCCAAACTGGCCCTAAAGTGGGAAGTTTTGACGGCGGATTTGGAAGCAGTTATCTTGCTCGCCACGTTGGCCAAAAGAAAGCCCGCGAAATATGGTTCTTGTGCAGACAATACACTGCAGACGAATGCGAAAAAATGGGACTTGTCAATAAAGTGGTACCGCTCGCCCAGCTCGAAGATGAAACCGTAGATTGGTGCAACACCATCATGGAGCGCAGTCCAATGGCCATCAGAATGCTCAAACGCTCATTCAATGCCGAATTAGACGGTCAACACGGTCTGATGGAACTCGCCGGCGATGCAACTCTACTCTATTATCTCACCGAAGAAGCACAAGAAGGCAAACACGCATTCCTAGAAAAACGCAAACCAGACTTCCAGAAATACCCGAAGTTTCCGTAGTCGCTGGTAGCAGGTCAATGGTAGCAGGTCACTGGTAGCGGGTAGTTGGTAGTTGGTAGTTGGTCCCTCGACCAGGTACCATGGACCCTGTACCATGGACCAGGTACTAGGTATTAAAACAAATAACTCACAGAAATGGAGCCCTGCAAAAGCTTAGCATTTAATTCGCGGCGAGCGATTGCGTAATCGTAAAAATCTTGTGCGTTCATAGCTACATCTTCTGAACCCAATTTGACGTTTCCCGTTTGATAAACGGTGAAACCAAAGCCATAATGGGCGTTAATTCCTATTTCCTTAGTGATCATACGCTTTACCCCAAAGTTCAAAGATGTAGCGATGGAAGTTAAACTGCCGGAATATTTTGGAAAATTCATACCAGCTGTCCAAACAACGTCTTCGCTCGTTGGGGAACAGTTTGATGCACTCAATTCTAAACCCACATAGGAGCCAAAAGGAGCCATAGCTCCCTTTCGTTCGCTGTAGAAACGTGCTTCGGCGGCGAACTCATTGACAGAGTAATTTAACGACCCCGATTCAAAACTGATAATTTGAGGAGCAATGCCAGGCTCAACATAATATATGCCTTCATAATCATCGCTTTCTACAACGTCGCTCCGATTGCGATAGCTAAAAAGCCAGGCGAATCCTTGACTTTTAGCCATTTCATAATCCACCCTGAAACCAGAATTTAATAGCTTGGTAGTTTCATTGCCATTTCCTACCATTGCGCGGAGCAGACCTCCTGTATGCAAACTGTATCCTACAGATAATCCGTGTCGGGCGCCTAAAAATCCGGGGTTAGACTGAGAAAAAATATCCGCGGGAGCGAAAAACATCCCACACAAAGTGCCCAATAAAATGAAGCGCTTAACGATTGCTTGGTAAATGTGAAATTTCATAAAGTGTCTCATAAATTTGGGCCTTGTTATAATCATCTATCATACGGTAATTCTTGCGTTTAACACGATTCAACACTGATCGTGAAGTGCGCATATTATAAACCACCGTGGTTTCTTCGGTATAGTAATCTATTTTAAATTGACTATACAAATAAATGGGGGTATAAATGGGGAACATCAGTGCGTACAGAAAATCATTGATTAAGAAAGGGCGTTTGGTAGATTTATATTCATACCCTTCCCAACAAATTAAGGGTTCTTTTTTGGTCTCTGTAAACTGGTCTACAAATTGAGAGTAGAACAAAATCATTTCTTGAGTATCATTGTTCAAACGCTCAGTTAGCCAATCGTTGAGTTGACTGTATTTCACCAATTGTTCGGTTTTGTAGCCCTCTCGGGCGATATTTTCAACGATTTCGGCTGATATTTGGGAGTTTCTGATGACCCAATTCCAAGATTTCAACAATTCAATTTTCTTGGTTTCTTCGCCAAAATAATTCCGTTTATTTACACCTCCAAAGCTAGAAGAATAGTAACTGAAGTTGGGTTGAAGTACAAAAATTTTCTGCGTTTCGTTAAGGCTTTTTTGATATCTTTTTCGGTTCACTTGATCTAACTCTGCCATTCTTTCACGAAACCCTTTACGCGGTGATGCACTTTGAGATCCAGAAGTTATTCTATTGACCTCCATATAGTTCGCAATGTTCTTCTGTTTAAGAAGGTGATAAATAGAGCCGAAATGATATGGTTTCACACCCGGATTGCTTGAAATCTGCCCAGGCTTAACCAACCCACCACCAGTAGTTGTCTGTACTTCACTTTTCACAGAAGAGTCAAGACTGAATTTTAAGTATTCATCGAGATTTATCACCCCAATAGATTGGGTGATATTTAACAACTTCACTCCCAATTGATCTATAAAAACATCAGAAGGATATCGCTGTTTTTCTTCTAAAACCACTTTCAACGCCAATGAATTCAATTCTTTTGCATCCAACTTAAGGAGCGCTGCACTCAAAGGGCGCCAACCACCTCTATTGTCTAAGACGGAACAACCATAGGCATTCAAATCTTTAAGTTTCCATCTATGTTCAGCCAAAGCATAGGCATTCATAGCTTTTACCCTAGAGATAAAAGGAGATGGACCATACAACAATTCAAAAACTCGGGTCAAATATAGAGACCGACCGTGATCACCTCGGCGCACATAAAGTAAAAGCAATTCATAACGCGATATTTTGCGAACCAATTCAAATTCATCTTTAGAAAAGAGAAATTTCTTTTTGCCAGAAAGATTAATGCTTTTTACGTCGCCCTGCAATGCCATGATTCTTTTATCGAGGTTGGGATGAGAAGAATATGCATCGTTTAATTCTTCCTCCATGCGCTTTCTGTCCTTCTTTTCAGCTTCTTCTAAAAGGGAGGTCACACTTAATTTTATTTTTTCAGGGAAGCGATAATATTTGGTTTCAAATGAATCTATGCTCCATTGAGTTTCTAAAAATGGATGATCCTGATACTTTAAATTTTCAAACACATTGATACCTTCAGAAAAGTCGTATTCTGTTTGACTCAACATTTCAAAACCCTTTTTATCAGCCTCTTCTTCTTGCCCCACATTGAATTTGTAAAATGCTTTGATTCTTTCATCTAAATCAGAACCTCGGGAATAACCACTCACATACTTAGCCTCCTTATATGCAATCAACGAGTGCTTCAATATATAATGTTGCAATTCGTGAGCAAGAATCACAGCTAACTGAGCTTCGTTATCCAGTCTAGCTAATAAACCTAAACTAACGAAAACCAACCCATGATGAGTTACATAAGCATTGGGTACGTGAGAACGAAGCACAAAAAATTGAACTTGACTTTGCAATTCTGGTCGAGAAGATAAAACTTTGAGACCCACTTTCTCTAAGTAATTGGTCATTGGATCTCCATAGAGAATTTGACCAGAAGTTAAAATTTGATCTTCCAAGAAATTGGATTGAATGGCAAATTCCAATTCGCGCTTACGATCTCTACCAGAAGACTTGGAAGATCTTATTCTTCGTACTTCCTCCTGAGCCTTTGCACTAGATAATTTCTTGAGATTGTAAGGAACTTCTCCCGAACAATAAATAGGCTGATAATCATTAAAATCAATATTGGATGAACCAGTAGATTGAGCAAAAGCCGAATCATGAATGGCACCACAAAACAGGAATAAAGCAATAAACTTGCTGAAAGAATTCATCGCAACAAAAATGCGATAAAATTTAGAAAAAGTCTCTCATTCTATCAAAGAATGATTTTTCCTTTTCATCAGGTCGAAAATTCTTGCTTTCTTGAAGTTGATTTAACAATTCTTTTTCCTCAGGAGACAACTTAGTTGGCACATAAATATTCACAATCACCAATTGGTCGCCGGTTCCATAACCGTTAATTTCTGGAAATCCTTTGCCTTTTAAACGGAGAACCTTACCCGGCTGAGTTCCTGCATCTATTTTGATTTTTGCTTTGCCGTCTAAGGTTGGAACTTCTACGTTTGATCCCATTGCAGCTTCAGGAAAACTCAACCATAAGTTATAATGAACGTTGTTGCCTTCTCTCGATAATTCTTCGTGAGCAATTTCTTCAATAAATACAATCAAATCACCCGGTGATCCACCACCCGGACCGTCATTGCCTTTTCCATTCACATTAAGTTGCATTCCTTCTGCAACTCCTCCCGGTATTTTGATGCTGGTTTCAAATTCTTTAGCTATGAGTCCATGTTCATTGGCATCGGCTGGTTTACTCTCAATGACCTTACCCATTCCTTGACAAACGGGACAAGCACTTTGAGTAGCCATTTGTCCTAAGAAAGTATTAGTCACTTGCTTTACAACACCGCTGCCATTGCAATGCCTACAAGTGCCAAATTTAACACCTTCAGCAGCAACCATTCTGCGGTATTTTACCTTCTTCTCTACCCCATTCTTCATTTCTGAAAGGGTGAGTTTCATTTTTATTCTGATATTGGAACCAACAGTTCTTCTTGAACCGCCCCTTCCGCGACCTCCACCACCAAAGAAGGAACCGAAGATACTGTCATCACCAAAAACATCTCCAAACTGACTGAAGATGTCATCCATGCTAAATCCGCCGCCGCCATATCCTCCGGCGCCGCTCATACCCGCGTGACCAAACTGATCGTATCTACTTTTCTTTTCTGGATTGCTCAACACATCATATGCTTCAGCAGCTTCTTTGAATTTTTCTTCTGCCTCTTTATCGCCCGGATTTTTATCTGGGTGAAATTTGATTGCTAACTTGCGGTATGCTTTCTTTAGCTCATCGGCAGACGCCGACTTGGGTACGCCCAGTATATCGTAATAATCTCTTTTACTCATAAATATTAATTACCAACTACAACTTTGGCAAATCTCAGTACTTTATCATTTAAAAAATAACCTTTTTCTACCTCATCAATCACTTTGCCAACAAGCTCAGGTGAAGGAGCCGCGAATTGTGTAACTGCCTCGTGTAAATCGGGATTGAAATCTTCGCCTTTGGCGTTCATAGGTTTCAAACCTTTTCGATCTAAAATTCCATATAATTTTTTAAAGATCAATTCCATCCCTTCAGAAGCCGTCGAATCTCCAGCATTTTTAAGGGCGTTCAATGCTCTTTCCATATCATCTACAACTGGCAAAACCGCTTCAATCATGTCTTTGCTTGCATTTTGCATCCACTCCAAACGCTCTTTGGTGGTTCTTCTGCGGAAATTTTCAAACTCACTGTATAACCTTAAATATTTTTCCTTTTCAGATTGAATGCTTTCGGCATCATTAGCTTCAACCGCAGCTGCATCATCAACGTTGGCTGAGTCTACTTCGGCTTCATTGTTTTCTACTTGCTCTTGGTTGACTGTATTTTCAGCCATATTTTCAGATTGTTGAGATTGCTCTTTTTCTTTTTCGGTGGATTTTTTGCTTGCCATAACGATTTCTGTATACATCAAAATGCTTGCCATTACACATTATTGTCAATTTGTCAGTTTACAGACTAAATTTTTTTTGATTGTCAGAATTTAATCCTACTTTTATGACATGTTCACGGGCATTATTGAAGGCATGTCTGAAATCCTTGATGTAGAAGAGGAGCAGACTAATTTACACATTACTTTTAAATCCATTTTTACACCTGAATTAAAAGTAGACCAAAGTGTTTCCCACAACGGTATTTGTCTTACGGTCACGAACATCAATCTTTCCGAATCAACTTATAAAGTAACCGCTATTGCTGAAACACAAAATGTAACCAGCATCAAATCTTGGAAAACAGGAGACCTCATCAATACTGAACGTTGCATGCCTGCAACCGGAAGGTTTGACGGACATATTGTTCAAGGTCATGTTGATTGTGTGGGAGTTTTGGATGAGGTGCATGACTTAGGTGGCTCGTATATGCTCTTTATCTCACATCCACCAGAAGCGGGCTTGACTGTAACCAAAGGCAGTATTTGCATCAACGGTATCAGTTTAACTGTAGTAGATAGTTTTCCCGATGCATTCAGTGTGGCCATCATTCCCTACACCTGGGAACATACCAACCTCAAATTTATCATGTCTGGCGACCCGGTTAACTTAGAATTTGATGTCGTAGGAAAATACCTTCAGCGCCTCGATAAATTGCGAAATGCTTAACTTTTGTTCAATAGATAGATTCTAAATAGTACTCAAAAACAAAGCGTATGTGCTGTGAGTACCTATATTTTGTAAATTTGCCAAACACAAATATTTAATATCATTTATGGGAGTATTGTCATTCTTGTTTTCATCCAGCCTTGGTAGAAAACTCGTTATGGCCGTGACAGGGATTGCTTTAATCGCCTTTTTATTAGTTCACTGCCTAATTAATGCCATGGTTTTGCTTAACGACGGAGGTCAAACCTTCAACGAAGCTGCACGATTCATGGCTGAAAATCCATTCATCAGAATCTCAGAAATTCTTTTGTTCGTTGGTTTTCTACTTCACATTGCACAAGGATTATACCTTACGTTTGACAACCGCAAACGCCGTGCTGCCAAATACACCGGAAACCCAGGCAATGCCAATTCAAAATGGTATTCAAGATCAATGGGCTTTTTAGGAACCATCATTTTAATCTTCTTGGTTCTTCACCTTAAACATTTTTGGGTAGTTAGCCGCTTCCACGCTCCACATGCATTAGGTGAAATCACCTACGCTAATGGCGATACTATGGAAAATCTATTCTTGGAAATGGCCAATGTTTTCACTAGTCCATATGCGGTTATCATCTACGTATTAGGTTGCTTTTCTTTGGCTTATCACCTCCTTCATGGTTTTGCCAGCGCATTCCAAACCTTTGGAATAAATCACAAATCTTACACCCCCATCATTGCATCGGTTGGTGCCGCTTTCTCTATCATCGTTCCTCTAATTTTTGCCATTATTCCTGTAGTAATGCATTTTGGTATCATTAAATAATTGATTGAAAACGTATGAAATTAGATTCTAAAATCCCACAAGGTTCAGTAGATACTAAGTGGACCCAGTATAAAAGCAGTGTTTCATTGGTGAATCCTGCAAACAAAAGAAGTTTGCATGTTATTGTAGTAGGTACCGGGTTAGCTGGTGCCAGCGCCGCTGCCACCTTAGCAGAAATGGGCTACAAAGTTTCAGCATTTTGTTTTCAAGATTCTCCTCGCAGAGCGCATTCTATTGCCGCTCAAGGAGGTATCAATGCTGCAAAAAACTACCAAAATGATGGCGATAGTGTTTATCGCCTATTTTACGATACCATTAAAGGAGGCGATTACCGTGCTCGTGAAGCAAACGTTCATCGTCTTGCTGAGGTTTCAACCAATATCATTGACCAATGTGTGGCTCAAGGTGTACCTTTTGCCCGTGAATACGGTGGAACTTTGAGTAATCGCTCTTTCGGTGGTACCCAAGTTCAACGTACGTTTTATGCTGCCGGACAAACCGGCCAACAACTTCTTTTAGGAGCATACTCCGCTCTTGAGCGCCAGGTTGGATTAGGTAACGTCACCATGTATAGCCGACACGAAATGGTTGAAGTTGTTAAAATTGACGGAAAAGCACGCGGAATCATTGCCCGTGACTTGGTTTCTGGAAAATTAGAGCGTCACTTCGGACATGCTGTATTGCTTTGCACAGGTGGTTACGGTAACGTTTTCTATTTGTCAACCAATGCAATGGGTTCTAACGTAACTGCTGCATGGAAAGCTCACAGAGCTGGTGCACTGTTCGGTAACCCATGTTTTACGCAAATTCACCCAACCTGTATCCCCGTTTCTGGTCATTATCAGTCTAAGCTGACTTTGATGAGTGAGTCATTGAGAAACGATGGACGTATTTGGGTCCCCAAGAAAAAAGACGACAACCGTCAACCCAACGATATCCCAGAAGATGAGCGTGATTACTATTTGGAACGCAGATACCCTGCTTTCGGTAACCTTGTTCCTCGTGATATCGCGAGCCGCGCGGCAAAAGAGCGTTGCGATGCGGGCTATGGAGTTGGTACAACTAAAATGGCTGTTTATTTGGACTTCAAATACAACATGATCAACAAATACGGTCGTACTGAAGCAAGTAAACGCGGCATTCAAAATCCAAGCGAAGACGTATTATTGGAATTGGGTAAAGAAATTGCTAAAGAAAAATACGGCAACTTGTTTGATATGTACAAGCAAATTACCGCCGAAGATCCATACGAAGTTCCCATGAAGATTTACCCTGCAGTTCACTACACTATGGGTGGACTTTGGGTGGATTATGAATTACAAACCACTGTTCCTGGTCTTTATGCATTAGGTGAAGCAAATTTCTCTGATCATGGTGCAAACCGTTTAGGAGCGTCTGCTTTGATGCAGGGTCTTGCCGATGGATATTTCATCATTCCTTACACTTTAGGTAGCTATTTAAGCAAGGAAATTCATACCAAGCCTATCTCTACTGACCACGAAGCGTTTGTTGAGGCAGAGAAAAAAGTTTCAGACCGTATTAACCAGTTGATGGGAATTCAAGGTAAACGTACCGTTGAAAGTTACCACCGTGAATTGGGTAAAATCATGTGGGATAAATGCGGAATGGCAAGAAACGAAAAAGGCTTAAAAGAAGCCATTGACGAAATTCGCGCCCTACGTGAAGATTTCTACAAGAACGTGAGAATCCCAGGAAGCGTTGATGAGTTCAACCCTGAATTGGACAAAGCGGGTCGTGTTGCTGACTTCTTAGAGCTTGGTGAATTGATGTGCTGGGATGCATTGAACAGAAACGAAAGTTGCGGTGGACACTTCCGCGAGGAATATCAAACCGAAGAAGGTGAAGCTTTGCGTGACGACGAAAATTTCAAAAACGTATTTGCTTGGGAATACAAAGAGAACAATCAATGGGAACTTCACAAAGAAGAACTCAACTACGAAAACATTAAAATTCAACAAAGAAGTTACAAATAATCATGGCAACAATGAATATTAATCTGAAGGTTTGGCGTCAAAGAAATCAAAACTCTGAAGGTCGTTTCGAAGAATACAAAGTTCAAGCGAGCCCCGATATGAGTTTCTTGGAAATGTTTGACGTTCTTAATGAGCAACTCATTGAAGACGGTAATGATCCTATTGCTTTTGACCATGATTGCCGTGAAGGTATCTGTGGTATGTGCAGCATGGTGATCAATGGTCGTCCTCACGGTCCAAAACAAGGTGTAACTACTTGCCAGCTTCACATGAGAAGCTTTAGCGAAGGTGACACTATTGTAGTTGAACCCTGGAGAGCCAATGCGTTTCCTGTGATCAAAGATTTGAGCGTAAACCGCGGTGCATTTGACCGTATCATTGCTTCAGGCGGATATGTTTCTGTAAACACCGGTAACGCCGTAGATGCTAACAGCATCTTGATTCCAAAGGAAGTAGCTGACGAAGCTTTTGAAGCTGCAACTTGCATTGGTTGCGGAGCTTGCGTGAGTGCATGTAAAAACGCCTCTGCTATGCTGTTTGTAGGTGCTAAAGTAACTCAGTTATCTATGTTACCACAAGGACAACCTGAGCGTCAAGCTCGTGTTGTTGCCATGGTAAATCAAATGGATGCTGAAGGATTTGGTGCATGTACCAACACAGGAGCCTGCGCAGCAGAATGCCCAAAGCAGATTCCTCTATCGGTTATCGCGAACCTAAACCGCGAATATTACAAAGCGAAACTTAACGGAAAATAAATCCGAGCTCAACGCCGGCGTTCACTCCAGATGCGGTTTGAACGCCGGTGTGATTGGGCAACAATGCTGTTTGCAATCTGGGTTGTAGCAAAACAGTCATTCCTTCGGCCATGATATATTCGGCCCTTAAACCCACTCCCACAAACGCATTTATCCTAGGATTTACCACTCTATTCACAACCGGTCTATCATCAGGAGCTGGTGTAATGTAATAATCATAAACCTTTACGTTCTTGCCCTCTGCTAGGGCAAAACCTGCAGTCTTCAATACCAAGGCATCTGAAATCAATAGCGAAGGGCTAAATGACCCTAGAAAATACAATTTTACGTTTTCGAGCTGAAGCTTCAGACCATCCAGTCGTTGCATATATTGAAAATCAAACGTTAAATACCTCTGCTGAAAATTGTAAGTCAATTCTTGAGCTGGGCCTTGAACCAAATGTCGGTAAACTTCTAAATCAGGATGTGGCTGATAGGCGAACATGCCACCCGTTTTTACACGATCAAATCCCCACTCACTGTAAGACAATCCTACACCCAATAACTTTTTATCAGACTGCGAGAAATTCACAGAGATTCCATAACTCATAAGATTGGTCCACTGGTCATGTGCACGAAAAGAGTCAGAAAGTCCCTGAGCTGTATAAGTAGAGCGCATGGTTGGTGTGGTTGACCACAAGAATCTTGAACCTTGACCTAAACCAATTTTAAGGTCATACCTTTTCTTCCAAACTCCCCTAGATTGAGCACTCAAAAAAGGAATAAATGCTACCAACAGAAGAAAAAAAACGCCTCTGCTCACTAATTTCCTTGTCAAAACTTGATTCTTTTCCATTGATAATAAAATCTATATACACCTAATATTGCTGCCAAAAATAAGCCTGCAGAGAATCCCAACCAAACGCCATAAACACCCTTCTGTAATATTTCGCCAAATAAATAAGAAAGTGGCAATGAAACTACCCAATATGCTATGATTGAAATGATGGAAGCCCAAACCACATCTTTGATTCCACGCAAAACCGACATAGCCGCAGCTTGCAGTCCATCGCTAATTTGAAAAAAGGCAGCCAAAAAGAACAAAGGCAAGATATATGGCATAACATCCGATTCAACTCCGTATAATCCAGCAATCTGTCTGTTGAAAACAATAAAAATTAAAGCATTGAAAATCTCAAAAACTACAATCATAAAGAAGGTCATGTTGGCAATTCTTCTTATGCTTGACAAAGATTGCTCACCATAGGCATTGCCCACTCTGATGCTTCCTGCCATTGAAAGTCCCGATGCTACCATGTAAGTCAGCGAAGCTGCGTTCAAGGCAACTGCGTGTGCGGCCAATTGCACAGAACCATACCAACCAATCATGATTCCCGATATGGCAAAACAAGCCCATTCAGCAAAGGTTTGAAGCGCTATAGGAGTGCCAATCTTCCAAATTTCGAAGGTTTCTCTCCAAATGGCCTTGAAATCGGGCATTTTAACTGGCAAATATTGCTTCATTAATTTGGAATATCGAACGTACCACAGTGCAGCTACAGCCATCAATATGCGAGTAATTAATGTTGCCCATGCCGCACCATTTGCCCCTAACGCCGGAAATCCCCACCAACCATAAATCATGATGGCGTTCAATAAGACATTCAATCCCAGTCCTCCAATATTCAAAACCATCGAGATTTTAGTATGGCCCAACCCATCGGTAAATTGCCTACAATTGGTAAAAATCAGCATCGGCAAAACAGACCAAGCAATTATTTTCAAGAATTCAGGAGCAATTGCCTCGATTTCGGGCGACTGTTTCAGCCAATGAAAATTCTCAATCAACAACCATAAAATCAAATATTGAAATACGAACAGAATTACAGAGACCAACAAGCCCGCTCTGTAGGTAATAAAGCCCAAATCTGGTCGTTTTTCGCCCACTTTAATACTCACTAACGTACTAACAGCGAACAAAACTCCAAAGGTGAGTCCGCTAAACAGGAAGAAAATATTGTTGGCTTGATTGACTCCAGCAAGCGCTACTTTTCCCAATTTCCCGACCATCACTGTATCGGCAACACCCATTAAAACTATGCCTAAATGACCCAATACAATGGGGTACGCCAACTTTGTGATTAACTTAACCTCCGCCTTGGAAATGCGACTCAATAACTTACCTAACATGAAAATGGGAGCAAAAATAGGCGAAGTTCGTCGTACCTTTGCATTATGATTGATGTACTCTATGAAGATAATCACCTGTTAATAGTAAATAAACCTTCGGGACTGCCCGTACAAGGCGATACCACTGGAGATACACACCTTTTGGAACTTGCAGAAGAATACATTAGAACCAAATACAAAAAACCAGGAGCCGCTTATGTTGGACTTGCACACCGAATTGATAGACCTGTGAGTGGCACCGTGATTTTGGCAAAAACATCTAAAGCCCTAACCCGACTCAACGAGATTTTCAAAAACAAACTAAACAAAAAAATCTACCATTGCCTTACAGAAACCCAGCTTTCTGAAGAGTCCGGTACTTTAGAACATTACCTATCAAAAGACAGCGTTACACATAAGGCACATGCCTACAACAAAGCCAGAGGAGACGCTAAACGTTCAGTATTGCATTATAAACTTCTCGGGAATTTGGCAGGAAAATATTTGTATGAAATCACCTTAGAAACAGGCCGTTTTCATCAAATTCGGGCCCAAATGTCTAAAATGGGTTCCCCTATTTTGGGTGACCTTAAATACGGCGCCCCCAACGCATTGCCTGACCGAAGCATTGGACTGCACTCCCGCCAACTGATAACGCCCCACCCCGTGAAAACCAATCCCGATGTGAGCGTCATTGCCCCATACCCAAAAACCCAATGGTGGCAGCTATTCAATACCCCAGAGAAACGGGGTCCCAAAAAACCTCGTCGAAATTAATCACCCGGTCGTTAACAACCTGGATACCCTCTTTTTCGAGCAATTCTTTCATTCTTTCGGGGGATGAAAAATGCGCTTTGCCACTCAAATCTCCATTCCTATTAACCACTCGGTGTGCCGGCACCGGCGGAAGTTCACCGTGACTTACATTCATGGCCCATCCCACCAATCTTGAGCTGCTACGTGCACCCAAATAGGCTGCTATTGCACCATAAGATGTAACTCTTCCATGGGGAATCAACCGAACTACGTCGAAAACTCTCAAATAAAATGAATTCTTTTGCGTCATAAAGCAACCCTTTGGCTTGATTTTTGTCTTAAATTTACGCAAACTTTAAAGAAGATGAAGAAAATCGCATTTTTTAGCTTTATTGCCTCATTTATTTTTAATCAGACATACGCTCAAATGATTCCGTATTCTGCTCCTGCTGAGAGACTTGAATACAAAGCAAAACGCACCAAAGAAACGGGCGTTTTTCCAAAACAAAGAAATACCACTTGGGACGGTCGAATTCCTGGAACTTACAATATTAGATTTAAAGTTAAAGGACTGAAACCCGGCGAAACGGTCTACCTCGCAGACCATCACATAGGTGGCAAATACCTTCGCGATACCACTGTAGTTGACAAAAAAGGAATGGCCACGTTTGACGGAACTAAAATTCTACAACGCGGCATGTACCTTTTTGTACTGCCTGAAAAGAAAGATTATTTCGAATTCCTTGTTGACGATGATCAAGATTTCACCATCTCAACAGACACTTCCTATTATGAGCATCTGTACTACAAAAAAATGAAAGTAGAAGGCTCTGAAGAAAATCAAAGATTTGTAGAATACCAACTAGGTAAATCGGGCATCGTAGAAAAAATCATTGAAATTGATCAACAACTCAAAGCAGATTCTAGCGATGAAAATTATGCCAAACTCAATCCACTTAGGAATGAATACTTAGACAACAAAAATAAGTTTGACAGCATTTTTATTGCTAAAAACCCAACCAGCATGTTGGCTCGTTTCTTGAACTCCATGATACCCGTTAGAATTCCTGAAACCCCAACCTTAGCAGATGGTTCAAAAGACAGCACCTTTGCCTACCGCTACTACCGCGCACACTACTGGGACAATGTTGACCTAAACGAAGATGCTTTGGTACGCATGCCAGTGAATAGTTTGAAACAAAAATTGGACGCTTTCTTTGATAAAGTTATTGTTCCTGATGCAGATACATGCATTCAAGCCTCAAATTTCCTACTCGAAAAAACACGCAATTCTATTGAAAACGAAAAATATGTAATTTGGTACTTAACCAATCGCTTTGAATCTAGTAACATCATGGGATTAGATAAAGCATTTGTGTACATGGCCATTTCTCAATATTGTCAAGGAAGAGCTTGGTGGGTTGACAGTGCGCTGGTGAAAAGCATGTGTGACAACGCTTACCGACGCCAATCCTCACTCATTGGAGAAAAAGGCGCTGATATGCAATTGAAAAACCAAGATTCCGTTTGGATCAATACAAACAGCATTAAGGGCCCTTACACCATTTTGATGTTCTGGGATCCAACTTGCGGGCATTGCAAAGAAATAATGCCAAAAGTTGCTAAACTCTACGAAAGAAATAAATCAAAAGGCTGGAAAGTAATCACCCTGTCATCGGGCGACAAAAAGAAAGAATGGTATGATTATCTTGCAAAGCACCCTGAAATCAGCGAGTTCACCAACTTGATTCGCGGAGAGGTTATGTCACAGAAATATGCTGATGCTCTTTCTTCCTATTACGTGATATCAAGTCCCACTTTGTACATTCTTGATGAGAACAAGAAAATTGTGGCCAACCGCATAGATGTTGACAAAATTGAAGAATTTATCGCTCACTTAGACGAGGTAAAATCTTCATCAGCTCGTCAGCATAAAAAGTAAGTCCACCAGAATAATAAGACCCCGAAAAATAGGTTCCGGGAGTAGCTGAAATACGAATTCCTACTCCCGCTGCCACTCCAATAAACTTCCAAACTCGGTATGACGCGTAGACACCTGTCTCTACAGGTACAATCATCTTAGAATAATATTGCTCTTCTCCATCAACCGTGCGTTTAATATCAGCGCTACCTATACCCAACTGAACCGTTTGATTCACCTGCCAACGGTAAGTATGATACCAACGATATTCCCCAGTAGCACTTAAATAAAAATACTTATATGAATTCTGTGCTAAGGCATCAGTGAATGCAGTGGCATAAATTCCGCCGTATAAAGCAGTCTTCTTGTAATCCATACCCGCTCTAATCCCAAAAATATTCACGGGTTGAGCCAGAACGTATGATTGTCGACCGTCTAAACTGCCCGAAAACTCTGGCTTATTCTTCAAACTTAATAAAATACTGTCTTTCATTGACCACTTTTGACCCATTAAACCATTCAATATCAAACAACTAACTCCCAATAAAAATACAATCTTTTGCTTCATACTCCGGCAAAATTAGTTTAATTTCGATTGCTTAACTTTGCACTCTCTAAGAATATGAATATTTTGAGGTTTCTTTTCGGGGGATGTTTCCTCTTCTTCGCTGTCCAAGTACAAGCACAAATTGGACGAAAACCTATCACCCCAGACTTGAACGGGCAACCAACCACCCCCAATTTTCAGAAAACAGTCACTCCAGGCTCCAATCCAACTGCCCCTGCAGAAAATTCAGCCAACAGCACAGCTCAGCCTGCACCGCAACCCATCATCATCCAACAAAACTCCGATAAAAAAGAAATCGTCATCAACAAACCAAAAAAAGGAGACCTTTTGATTGAAGGACTAGCCCAAATCAGTTTTGGAGACGACCCATGGATGATAAAATTCGACGATATCAAACTTCGTTTATTCAACGAAAACAATCGCGTTTACAGGGTACGCGGCATCATCAATACTACCACTGAAAATCGCACCTTTGAGGAATTCCGTGGGCAAGTGGTTGAAGTCAAAATTACAGACCAAGATATTCATGGTGCATTGGGCGTAGAGTTTCACCTCAAATCAAAAAACAAACATGTCTCTCCCTATTACGGGGCTGAAGTCATGCTCATCATGCGCACACAAGGCATTAAAGGAACCAATACTGATGATGGTCGCACCTATAAATTACAATATTCATACAATGAAACAATCAGTCGCACCGGTATTTATGCCGGAGGATTTGCCGGTCTCGACTATTACTTAAATTCAGACTTCTACATAGGCACAGAAATACAGGCTGGTTTTTCAGCGTTGAATATCAGAAATTCAGGCAAATCAGTCTCTGTAGGAAATGGCCTCGTATCTCAAGTGGGTTTATACTCCGGAAATGAATTGAGTCTGCGTTTCAATTATTCTCCAGGCATTCGTATAGGTTATAAATTTTAATCCATACTTTCGTTTAGTGATGAGAAAAATTCTATTAGGAATGGCTTTAGCCATGGCGGGAACGACTGCGGCGCAGAATTACAATCCCAACTCAAAAAATACGCTCGAAGTCAACGTCAATCTTCAAACAGGAAGTAGCCCCATCAGTTTTGATGCTCCGAGCCTTCGCCTTAGACGATTCATCAAAGACGACATTGCCCTAAGAGCCATGGTAGCAGTTTCTACCTTCTCAAATTCAGACCGAATATATGATCCGGGAAATCGTGATAAATTTGGCGTCACCACCCAAAACAATTGGAATTTCAACGTCGGACTCGGTGCAGAAAAACACATCAAATCTACCGATAAACTCAGCGTTTACTTGGGAGGCCAACTTATGTTTGCTACGGGCGGAGGTAAATTCAGCGGAACAAATACCACCAATGGTTTTACCTATGTTCCGGGTGGTGAATTTAAAAACTCTGTTTCTGGTGGATTCGGATTTGGACTTTTGGGCGTATTCGGTGCAGACTACTATTTCACCAAAAACGTCTATGTAGGGAGCGAAATCTCCTTTGGTTACACCTACCAATTCAACGGTTACCAGCTCAATTGGAACAACCAATCAAACACCGCCACCGAATCTAAACTCACTACTACTATGGGCCTCGGCATTGCCGTGAATCCAGGAGTAAGGTTGGGCGTAAGATTTTGACACTAAATACCGGGTACCGGGTATCGGGTATCGGGTATCGGGAGTCGAGTGCCAGATTCCGAACCCCGAACCCCGAACCCCGAACCCAGTTATTGAATTCTTAAAACTAAGCCCCATTCTACGAAATCAGGGGCATCAAAGATAAACTTACGTTGAAAGTGGGTTTTAAGTCGGGTTCGAAATTCCCAATTTTGGGACAACCTGTAATCTAAACCTAAGCCTTGGTAAAACATAGGTTTTGTTGATGTTATAGGACGTAAAATATAGAATCCTAAATCGGTGCGGAGTGCCATTCGGCCCATCAAAATGAGGTTTCCAGCCCGTAGGGTGACTTCTGAGTTTTGAGGATATTTGAGCTCGGTAGGTTTCCCATCAGGTTTATAGAAATAAGTGGGATCTGTGATCCATTCTAATCCCACATCCCAAGCGCGTCGATTGGACTTTTGGAAGCGATAAGAAGCATCCAGATTCCAAACCAAATGAGTGCGATCATAAAGCAAACTGTGCTTCCTCAGTCCGAGTTTTAGACCCAAACTATACGGGTATGCGAAGAACTTCTTCTTTACTCTGTAAATGGGCTGTATTTTTTTGGAGTGTGGCGAAAAAACCAAGCCCGCGAAACCCATTCCTTGATTGAAATTCAAGTTGGGGAATTTACTGTTGGCGGTATTGAAGTTAAATAACCTATATCCCGCTTGAATTCCCAAGGAAGATGAAATTCCAAGTCGAACGCCTAATTCAGCTTCTGTTCTGACACAAGATTTTGAGGCCCAACCGTAACTTAAATGTCCGTAAACACCAAAAAGATCGGCGAAAGCATAGGTAACCCCAAAACGGGGAGCAACATGCGCAATGTTTAATGGGGTTAAAAAATTATAATAGGTGCCATAACCGAGCTCTACCCCAACATATGCTGTAGGAAAGCGTTTTTTCTTTTTGAAAAAGCCTTGTTGCCTTTCGAGGAAGACTTCCCAATCAGCCCCCAATTTGAGTGCGGCAGAATTCCCAGATGAGGCGGCTACATTTGCAAATAGATCACGTTGAGCGTTGAGGCGTGAAAATATCCCCAGAAAGAAAAAAATAAGAGTAGCACAAGATTTCATGACTGACTTTCTTTATCGGCAAAATAATTGGCGTAGAGAAAGAAAAAAACCGAGTATAAGGGGGAAGCAATGATCCCAATGATGTTGTTATAAATAGCTTTGAAAGATGAAACTTCAAACGCAAATTCCCTAAAAAATCCGAGTAATAAGCAGACAATATCTAAAGTTGCTAAAAAAAACCAGAATTGCACCGGATAAGTGCCTTTGAGGGTCTTTTTAAAGTGTAGATAATTCAGAAAAGCAATGGAATAAACCGCCACTTCTCTAACTGCAAATCGGATGGGCCCTGACCTGAAAAAACCATTGTTCCAAAGTGATTGCAAAATGAAATTTTGGTTGAAATAATAATAGGCAACATAGATTAACCATGAGGCAGCAAACCAAGGAAAGTAGCTGAGAAATTTTTGGGTTAAGCTCTTCTCTTGAGGTAAATCAACCATAGGGTAAACATTATGAGATAAACTGCAATTTGGAAAACCGTTTTATTAAAAAATTCAAAACTCTTGGGGTCCCATGTGATTATTTGAAGCAGTAATGACACTCTCAAAACGTTGGTGCCAAATAAAATAACTACTCCTATAGAAGAGTACAACGCTTTTCTTTTCCAGGGAATATCCGGGAAGACCAAAATGAAAGCCACATACAGATAGAAAATGTCCCACCCATTACATGGCCATCCAATGAAGATTCTCCCAACAGAATCCTTTACGTTATAACAAACATAGTTTGTTGCTCCATAGTGTTCGCCGTAAATTTTTGAAGGCTCTCCGGAAATAAATGCTGATACTCGTCCGCTAGCCGAAGCCAAAATACGGGTAAAGAAGTTATGAACTTCGTAGTGGTCAGCAATGAAGATCCAAACTAAAATAGCAATGATGGCATTGCGAAGAAATAATTTTTGTTCTCTCGAAAGTTGAGGAAGACTTTTCAGAAGGGCCATTTCAGGCAAAGTTACCTATCCAGGAAATAACTCTTGCAATTTTTTATAGCGGTAATCAAAAATATTCTTGACTTTGCCATGTACAAACAATGCCCCAGCAATATTTCCCAAGATACTTTTCCCAATATCGTAGTGAAGAATATCGGTCATTTTGACCCCACCCTCAACCGCTTCAAAATGATGCTCATGGTGCCAGATATTGTATGGCCCTTTGCGCTGTTCATCTACAAAAAACTGCTTATCCTTGACGTGTGTAATTTCTGTACACCAGTCTAATTGAATTCCTAAAAGCGGACTGATTTTATATGTGATAAACAAACCCTCATACATTTTTTCTGGCACCTCAGAGGTAATTTTAAAAACCATGTCGTCTGGCGTTATCTCATTTAAATTTTTGGGGGATGAAAAGAAGTCCCAAGCCAAATCTAAACTGATGGGCAATATCTGCACTGATTGTAGTTTTCTCACTTAATTACAACAAAATAGATCACGTTAGGTTTTTAATGGTAGTGGGTAGCTGGTATCAGGTACCGGGTGCCGGGTGCCGGGGATCGGGTACCAGGTACCATAGACCAGGTACCATAGACCAGGTACCATAGACTATGTACCAAGGACTGACATCAACTTCAGTTGTTCTCTGGCAATATCGTTCCAGCGGTGCTCATCGGGGGTGGCGTGCCACCATAAATCAATCATGTGTCCCTGGTAAAAAACAATGTATCTGCGACCGGTGATCACTGTTTTCTTAACCAATTTCAGCATATCGTTGTTATAAATTTCGCACTTGACGGTATAGCTCAGCGCTGGACGCCCCCAAAGACTGTCGCATTCTAAAAAGCCGAGTTCCACATTTTTATAGGCATTTTGAAGGGCCGCCATGTGTTTTGCCTGACTGTCAGCTCCAAATTTAAAAACGATGTTGGAAATGGTATCGTTCTTAATGTCTTTCAGAAATTGAGCGTGGGTTGCATCGCTCCACGTGCGGGGCACAGGATAATAAATTCTCATTTCGAAGTGAGTTGCTTGAGCATCAAAATCATTTACACCTTTGCTTTTGTGTTTAAAAAAATACCCTCTCGGATTCACTTGATTGACGTTTTGAATGTGTGGATGCACCGATTTCATCTGCAGCAAAGGAGCCGGAGTTTCTGCTTGAGCCGAAATATTTACCCCGCTTGGGGATTCTTCTATGGGAGGAAGTTTATTGGGTTGCCCTACAACCAAATTTATAAGCATAAAAAAAACCGCCAAGAATCCTAAAGATTTCATTGGCGGCAAAGATAGTGTGGTTTACTTTTTTTATTGGCAATTCTATTTATGGATAGGGAATTGAAAAATAAAAAAAGCCCCGCTTTCGCGAGGCTTGACGTTTATGTGGTATCGGGCGGAATCGAACCGTCGACACAAGGATTTTCAGTCCTTTGCTCTACCAACTGAGCTACGATACCAAACGGGATTGCAAAAATAGGCATTAACACGGAATTTGCAAATTATTTTAAAAAAATCAAACTCCGCTGCACAAACTCGGCATAATTTTCCATTACTGATTTAACTATGTCACATATAGAAAAGACGTTTACGACGCCCCTAAAATGTATGCCTATTTATTATTCGGCCCACTAACTGCCTCTCAGCAAACAACAAATACTTAGTAATTAATATTAAAATTGAAAAGTCGAATCTAACCTGGTTCGAAAAATGGTGTACTCACAAAAATGGTAAATCTTCTCAAAAGATCATCAAAGAATAAATTAAAAAATATATATTTGCATTATGAACAAATACGCTAAAGCTTTGGCTTTCTTCGCAGTTGCATTATTGTCTACTGCTCTTTTCGCACAAGGTGTTCCCGATGATCCAGATTTGCAAGCTCAAGTTCCTGTAGATGGTGGAATCATATCTGTAGTAGGTTCATCTATCGCATACGGTGTTTACCGTTTGAGAAACCGCAAGAAATAATTTATTTTTCATAAAATTGAAATGGCTACTCTCACTAGGGTAGCCATTTTTTTTTGTTTTTTAAAAATTAATGTCTAACTTTGATGTACTTTCTAACTATATGTCTATAATAAAAATTGAACGTCTTATCATCGTTCTGCTTGTTTTGTTTTCAGTCAATTACAATTTTGCACAAACCGTATTTAATGTAGGAACTACACCTATAAAATTCAATAATAACAAACAATCATTTAAGCCAAATATTAATTCTGGAAATACTTCCAACGGCAGAAATGTTGGTGATATCTGTGTTTATAGCAATGTAGTTACCGTTGGGGGGCAAGGAATTGACTGTATTGTAAAAACGGTCTCTATTTCAAGTGGATCAGCGATTGACATTTACGACGACAATAGCTCCGGAGGAGGTTCAGGAACACCAGACAGTATGTTTGGCCCTCGAGCTACCTTCCCTTCGGGAGGTGGTTCAGTTAAATTTGAATTTAGTTTCATTACCAATGGTTCTTATTCAAACACCACAAAAACCGGAACATTAGTCAAACTAACCAATGCAGTGGTGAATATTTTCGATATTGATATAAGCACTAGTGCTTCATCAAAACAGTTTAATAAGATTGATCGTGTCTTTAACTATATCTTAGGCAAAAATTCGCACCTAACTGTGTCATATGACACAGCCAACAACATGACACAATTTCTGAATTCTGCGGGCCAATCTACTAGCTTTACTGATGATGAGACTAGAGCACTTATCAACTATGACACACTTCAAACCTACAGTTTCATTGTGGGTCAAACTGGTTCGGGGCCTGCCTATTATTATATTGACTTTTCACTTGGCCCTCAATGGCAAAGCACACCCGTAGACGGAGGCACTATTGCAACCAGTCAAAATATATGTTACAACGGCAATCCAGCAGCATTTACTAGCACGAAAGCTGCTAGTGGTTTTACGAATATGGTATATTGCTGGCAATATTCAACAGACGGCGGAACCAAATATGCCGACATAGCAAGTACAAATAGTGCCACATACGATGCACCAACAGGTCAGACAAAAACCATTAAATATAGGAGAAAAGCATTTAGCTCAGGCTCAGCATCAGATACTGCTTATTCAAATATAGTTACCATAACAGTTCCAACAACTTATAACTGGGCTGGGTCAAATAGCAACTCCTATAAGCTTGCAACCAATTGGGTTGAAGGATGCGTTCCTCACTACAAATCAAATATAGCTTTTACCTTGTTGCCATCCAATAAATGCGCCTTAGATTCAAGTGTGAATCTAACAACTGTTACTGTGGGTGGAACATCAACTAATCATGTATTTGACATGAACGGCTACACACTGCATTTATTCGGTACTCTATCTACAAGCGGCAGAAACTTAGATGTCAGAAATACAACTTCTAAAATTTCATTTTCTGGCACCACCACTCAAAGTTTGCCAGACAATAGCTTAATATCTAACATCGTTGCTAACTTACAAATCAACAACTCTGCAGGTGTAACTTTAGCTGATACCACCGATCTTACACAAAAATTAACCTTAACATCAGGCGTTTTAAATACAAATAACAAACTAACATTCAAAAGCAATTCTACATACACTGCAATCATAGAATCAGTTTCATATTCTAACCCAATCAACGGCAATGTTATCGTTGAAAAATACGTTCCCGCAAGACGTGCATTTAGATTGATTTCTCCAACAGTAACCACTAATTCCTCAATCAACGCAAATTGGCAAGAAGGCGGAACCTCTTGGAATAACGACCCTAAACCTGGATATGGCACACACATTACTGGACCATCAGCCTACAAAAACGGAGTAGATTCTACAATTACCCAAAATTATTCATTATTCACATACAATAACGCTACTTCATCTTGGCAAGCAATTGAAAATACTCTAACTAACACATTAATCGCTGGCACTCCATATAGATTAATGGTTCGCGGTAGCCGCAGCGTTAATATTTATCAACCTGACAACTTCCCAACCCCAACAAATACCACTTTGAGATCAACCGGAACACTTAAAACGGGCTCATATAACGTTGCAGTGTTAAATTCTACATCAGAATCAAATAATTTCATTGGAAATCCTTACCAGTGTGACATTGATGCATCAGCAGTACTTAACAGTTCTACTGATATAAATAAAAACTACATATACATGTGGGATCCATTCATTAATTCAAGGGGTGCGTATTCAACTGTAGACCTTTCCAATAACACGGCAACCCCTTCTGGAACTGTGGCTAGTAAATATGTTAGACCGGGTCAAGGATTCTTCGTGAAAACAGCTACCGGCTCTAATTTAAATCCACAATTGACTTTTAATGAGTCACATAAGAACTCAGACAACACTACAACGGCAACCAGCAGAATGATGGAACTACCAGTAAACACCCTTAATTCCATAAATGTGGTCCTTGTAAATGTAGATTCTTCAGTCATTGCAGACGGTTGTAAAATCAAATATGACAGAACATTTAGCAATGACATTACTGATCTAGATGCAGGAAAACCTAACAACCTAGATGAGGAAATAAGCATAAAAATGAACACCCGTAACCTTGCAATTGAATGCAGAAATTTTCCAATTAGTCAAGAATCAATCCAACTTAATATCAATAAATATAGAGCTTCCAATTATTTGCTCCGCATCACCAAAACAGGGCATGAACCAATGAATGCAGTTTTAGTAGATCACTACTTAAATAAAAACACAAAAATTACTAGTGGCCAAGAACTTGAATATGCATATGAAGTAATTAAAAATGAACCGAACAGCACTAAATCTGATAGGTTTGAAATTGTGATAAGCGATGAAACCATTGTTTTGAATTCAGATGAAATGTTTGCTAATTCACATAATTTCGCTTCAAAAAATTTAGAAATATCACCAAATCCCACAATTCAAAACTCAACCAGCTCTATCCAAAATTGGCCCGTTGCTCAGGGTGTTATACAAATGAAGATTTTCAATTCAATGGCTCAGCTCATTGAATCAAGATCAGTAATGATTCAAAATTCTTCAATACAATTCAACCATTCTCTCGCTTCTGGCGTATATCAAATTTGGCTAGACGATGGTGAGCATCAAAAATCTTTAACACTAATTATAAAGTAAAAAAAAGGGTCAACTATTGCGTTGACCCTTTTTTGTGTAAACACTTTTATTTTCTTTGTAATATATTGCATGATGGACCGTAATATAACCCACTATACCGTTCCCATCGGCTCAGATTTATGGATCGCTATGAACCTAGGCTTAATAGCGTTTTTCATTATTATATTTGGCGCATCTTACAAAGCAAACCAAAGAAGACTCAATATCATTAGATACTCACTTGGTAGTTTCCTGGCCGCTGATTATGTTTATTCACAAATTCATGCTTTGATGAACGGCACTTGGGATGCATCCATTAGTCTTCCGTTACAACTTTGTTCATTCTCTCAATTACTAGCTATTGCTCTTTGCTTTACCAAAAAACAATGGGTTTATGAATTTCTCATCTTTTGGAGCGCTGGAGCCATTCATGCATTCCTCACACCAGAAATTTCAGAAGGCTATTCTGTTTACAATGCCACAACTTACACTATAGGACACGGCGGCATCATTGTTACAGCGTTTTTTGCAACATTCAAATTACATTTAACCCCACGTCCTTTATCTTGGTGGAAAGTATTTCTTTATACTCAACTCGTCCTTCCAATTATTGGGTCAATTAACTATTTCTTGGGTGCAAACTATATGTATTTGGCACAACGACCAGACGCAAATAACCCCTTCATTATCGGTGAATGGCCATGGTACATCGTTTCTCTCGAAGCCGTAATCATTGTTCATTTTTACGCTTTCTATTGGATTCATCAACGCGTTGTGCAAGTTCGTTACAACCTTACCCCAGCCACCTAAAACCCGACACCCGAACCCCGACACCCAATACCCGACCCCCGGTTTACAACAATTCCTCAACTCGCGGGTTAATCACAATCTCATCAATAAAGATGAAGGCCTCTCCATTGTAATCAAAACCGGGATGACCCTTGGGTAGTTTCCCAAAATTGCTCGCACTCACCCTGATATAGCGAGCTTTCACTTCAGATATATATTTGACTTTCTTCTTTTTAAGAATTTTAGGCGAAAGGCAAATAGGTACAACCTGTGATTCCGATCTACGTAAAGAAACATCAAATTTAAAATCATTGAACGGTAAAAAATTTACACCATCTAAAGAATATTCTAGTCGAACTTCTTTGGGTAAAAAGATCCAAGCACGCTCATCAGATAAAAAACGGGGCATGATATACTTTACGGATATTTCTTCATTCAAATCAATAACCGCCTGAAAATCTTGCGACTGATATCCTTGCCAGCCACCACTGCGCCATTGCTCCGTGCCCAAAACACCGTCAACCAATCCCTCAGGACCACCGGCGGAATATTGAGGATTATACTTTCCAGCAATTGAAACCACCTTGTAATTATTGGGCTTCTCGGTAATGTAGGAAGCCGTGAATTCAGTCTTAGAATTATTTGGGTCTCCAATACATGCCCATATTAAAGCCGATCCCGCCAAATTAAAAGTAAATTGTTTCTGATCTTTAACAAGATAATATCTGTGCACTACCCTTCCCGGAAACCCATGTTTAAATACAAATGGCGAATCAATATACCGAACATAAACATGCAACGGCCCCGCAACATCACTATTGGTAAAATTGGAAACCTTAACAGGATATATTGATCCTTTCTCTACCTGTTGAGGAGCTTGTATATCAGCACGGGAATAAACATGACTCACGGCTTGTAAGTTAACACCCGCCAAATAATCAGTTTTAGATTGACTGAATTTCAGTCCATCACCCATCAAAATCCAATCGTATGGAACTTGATAATATACCCTATCAGCATCCACATTAACCGTTACCGGCTCACCAAACTTACTTTTATATTTAGCAATGAAATCCGATCCACTTAGCCCCAAGGGTCCATATTCTTTCATATCCAACGGACGCTCAAACACCAGTATTTCACCTATTTCGTTTTTCAAAGTGATTTTCGGGAACAACGGATAACCCAATGAATATTCATTGCTACCCGGCGCCACTGCATATATTCCCAACGCAGACATTACATACCAAGCACTCATTTGCCCGCAATCTTCATTTCCAATCAAACCATTAGGGGTATTAGAATAGAAATCCTTCATGATACGTCTGACCAGTTCTTGTGTTTTCTGGGGACTTCCTGCGTTGTTATATAAATAAGCCATGTGATGACTTGGCTCGTTGCCGTGGGCATATTGCCCAATCAATCCGGAAATATCAGCCTGTTCCCTACCCGAAAGTCCCTCGGAACCGTAAAAAAGGCTGTCTAATTGAGCGTGAAAAGCCGAATTCCCTCCCATCAACGAAATCAACTGATCTACTTTGTGAGGCACGTAAAAAGAATATTGCCAAGCATTGGCTTCGGTATAATGATTGTTGACTTCGCCGGGTTTATAGGGAGTTAAAAACTGCCCGTTTCGACGTGGACGCATAGTGTTGGTTTCAGGGTCAAACAGTCCCAAGAAACGCTCACTGCGCGAACGATATTCATCTATCAAGGCAATAGAGTCGGGTCTTAACAATTGAAGAATCTTTGAAACGCACCAATCATCGTAGGCATATTCAAGCGTTTTTGAAACCGATTCTGCCTCCTTCAAAACATCTATATATCCCAAATCAGCGTAATATAATGTGAGTAATTCTCGGGCAATAGGAATTTGATATTGGTAAGCAGGTTCCTTTAAATCAGAGCTGTTTCTAACAGCTTGAATGAGCATCGAAGTATCAAAGTCGACTAAAATACCTTTTTGCAGGGCCTCCAAAATCACCGGAACACTGTGAAAACCAATCATGCAATTGGTCTCCGAACTACCCAATTCCCAAACCGGTAAACGACCGCCATCCTTGAATTGCAGGAGCATACTTTTGACAAATTCACGGGTGCGTGTTCTGTGCGTCAAGGTCAACAACGGATGCAACGCTCTGTAGGTATCCCAAAGTGAAAAGACGTGATATACAGAATGATCTGCTGTGTGAATTTTTTGATCTCGCCCTCGGTACTTAAAATTGGCATCCGAAGCCAACGACGGGTGTATTAAACAATGATACCAAGCGGTATAAAATACATTTAATACTGAATCGTGTTGTTTTTCACTTTTAAATGCGGCATGGTCTACCTCCAAATGACTCATCTCATTCTCCCACAATTCACGAGTTCGAAAAATACATCTTCCAAACCACTCTTCCGGGCGAGAAATCCGGTCAAATGTTTCTTCAGCTTTACCAAAATTCAACCATTCATCCACCTGACTTGAATTGGCTTGAACCCCGTCAAAATCCGTGAACGATAGCACCGTTTTAATCATTAAAGGCTGTGAATTTGACTCCCCGAAATGAAGCAACACTTTAGTTTTTGCGTCATTCCATTTAACATCTATGATTTTTTCTGAAAACTCCGTCTCAAAAAATACCCATTGATTTTCTGCCCAAGCCTTACTCTGCCTGTGCCCGCGCACTTTTAACTTCCCCTCATCAACATTCAACGAAAACGACAATAACGCATCACGGTGCTCTAAATCTATCAATACCCAGCGGTCTTTTCCCTGGGGATAACTGTACTTCTGAAACCCTGCATATTCCGATGCCGTCAACTCAACCGTAGTCTGAGTTTCATTGAGAAGTACTTTGTACCAGCCGACTGCTGCAGCTTCATTTTTGTGATTGAATGATTGTCTGTATTTCTTGGGATCAAATTCGGGGGCATTTAACGGCTGAAAAAGCACATCGCCCAAATCAGACACACCAGTACCACTGAGGTGAGTGTGTGAAAATCCCAAAATGAAGGAATCGTGATAATAATATCCACCGCAGGCATCCCAAGAATTATCATTGCGGGTGTCTGGACTGAGCTGCACCATTCCAAAAGGTGCAACCGGCCCAGGAAATGTATGTCCGTGTCCACCAGTTCCAACCATAGGATTCACGAATTCAATTTGGGCGGTGGCATTCAGACAAAGAACAGACGCCAGCACGAGGAAAAACGACTTCATTCCTCAAAAGTAAAAAAAAGAGGCCGCCCTTTAAAGGCGGCCTCAAATATTAAACGTTTATTATTTTAATTACTTACAATCAATACTAATAACCGCTCTGCGATCAAGAGTATTACTCTGAGAGTGTGCAGGTTGAACGGTAGTAATATTGATTTTAGCTTTAACACCCAAAACCTCAGTCAAAAACTTACGAACTGACTCAGCTCGGCGTGCTCTCAATCGATCATTGGTAGCATCAGAACCCGTTTTATCAGCCGATGTAAATACATTGATCTCAAAGCTGTATGCAGAAGATGCTATATCTAAAGCTGACTTCCAACGGAACATTTCTTGCATAGCGCTGGTAGAAAGAACTGATGAATTCACATCAAAAAAGATTACAGCAGTATTTGAGCGTTCAAATTCAGCTTTAGACTCTTTCTCCAAGGTTTCAATGGTTTTCAATTTGTCTTCCAACTTTGCAACAACAGCCTGTGCTTTAGCATTGTTTTCATCCATAGCTTTCACCTTCATATCAACGGTAGATATTTTGGCTTCAACACCAGACAAATCTACTTGCGGAGGATTCTTCTTCAAAATGTCTTGAGTTTGTTCAGCCACAAATCCAGACAACTTTGACTTCTCATAAGCCTCCTTCGAATTGATGCAACTGCTCATGGCAACCGCGCCAATAAGAGCAATAGATACAGTTTTAAATGAATTCAAATTCATAATTATAGGTTTTGCAAATATAACGTACACACTCATCAAAAAGTTCCCCCATCATCGACTAATAACACACTTCTGACTAATTGTTATATTTAGTAGACAATCGGGTATCGGGTATCGGGTATTGGGTACCGGGTACCGGGTATCGGGTATCGGGTATCGGGTATCGGGTATCGGGTATCGGGTATCGGGTATCGGGTGTCGGTATCGGGTATCGGGTACCGGGTGTCGGGTACCGGGTGCCGGAATCCAGGACCAACCCTAAGCCCCTAGTCTCTCGCCCCCTAGTCTCTCGTCTCTAGTCTCTCGTCTCTCGCCCCTAGTCTCTCGTCTCTAGTCTCTCGTCTCTAGTCTCTAGTCTCTCGCCCCTAGCCCACAGACTCTGGACTCTGGACTTTGGACTTTGGACTAAAGACTAAAGACTATTCTTCAATTTCAACGCTACATCAATAATCATGTCTTCCTGGCCTCCTACCATTTTGAGTTTGCCAAGCTCTTCGAGAATGTCGCGAGTGTCTACGCCGTAAATTTGACTGGCGCGTTCGGCGTGAAGTAAGAAACTAGAATATACACCGACGTAGCCCAGGCTCAAGGTTTCACGATCTACGCGAACCGGACGGGTTTGCAGTGGGCGTATTAAATCGTCTGCAGCATCCATTAAGGCAAACAAATCACAGCCGTGTTGGGCATCCAAACGATTCATAACCGCAATGAGAACTTCCAAAGGTGCGTTACCCGCTCCTGCTCCCATACCTGCCAACGATGCATCCAAACGGGTAGCTCCTTCTTGCAGCGCAATAACCGTGTTTGCAACTCCCAACGATAAATTGTGGTGGCAGTGTATGCCGAGTTTTGTATCGCTGCTAAGGACTGATTTAAAAGCTTGAATGCGGTCGCGAACACCGTCCATGGTTAATGCGCCGGCACTGTCAGTAACGTATACACAATGTGCTCCGTAACTTTCCATCATTTTGGCTTGTTCGGCGAGTTTCTCTGGGGTATTCATGTGCGCCATCATCAAGAATCCTGCTACATCCATCCCAAGGGAACGAGCAGCGGCAATATGCTGGGCCGAAATATCCGCTTCGGTGCAGTGGGTGGCTACACGTACAGACTGCACACCCAAATCTCGGGCCTTTTTTAAGTCATCAATGGTGCCAATTCCGGGCAATAGCAATGTAGTTAGTTTGGCGTTTTTTAGAACTTTTGCAACGGCTCCAATCCATTCCCAATCTGTATGCGCCCCAAATCCGTAGTTGAAACTTCCGCCTGAAAGTCCATCACCATGAGCCACTTCAATGGCGTCAACGCCCGCATCATCTAGGGCTTTGGCAATTTGAACGACTTGATCAATGCTGTATTGATGCCTGATGGCATGCTGTCCGTCACGCAAAGTGACGTCTTGAATGTAAAATTTGTTTGTCATTTCATTAAGTATTGAGCCCAACGTTCGGCCGTTGCTTTAGCAGCACTGGTCATGATATCTAGGTTTCCGGCGTATTCGGGAAGGTAATGTCCTGCCCCAACTACCCTCAATAAAACCGTGGTTTTTAGTCCCCAACGGTGTCCCAGTCCTTCAATAAAAACGGGATTCTGCTCCAAAATATCTTCAAATTGAACCTCTTGATGCAATTGGTAACCGGGCACATATTTTTGAACTTCCGCCACCATTTGATGAACACTTGCACGTATTTGCTCTCTGTCAGCAGGATCGCTTAATGTAAATACCGTATCGCGCATCACCAAGGGAGGTTCGGCCGGATTCAATACTATGATGGCCTTTCCGCGCTCTGCGGCGCCTACTTTTTCTATTCCGTGGGATGTAGTTTCGGTGAACTCATCGATGTTTGCTCTAGTGCCTGGTCCAGCCGATTTTGAAGCAATGGAAGCCACAATCTCGCCGTAATGCACTTTTGCAACTCTTGAAATTGCAGCAACGATGGGAATGGTCGCTTGTCCGCCACAGGTAACCATATTGACATTATCTACCGATTCTAAATCGAGATCTGCAAAATTCACGGGTGGAATCACAAACGGACCTATAGCAGCCGGCGTTAAATCAATCATTTTTTTGCCTGGAAACTGCCTGATTATGGCCGCATTAGATATGTGCGCCTTGGCCGAAGTTGCGTCAAACACAAAATCTATCTCACTCCATTGAGGCATATTGATGAGTCCTTGTATACCCTCATGGGTTGTTGGAACACCCATTCGCTGTGCACGGGCAAGTCCATCGGAAGCGGGATCAATACCTACCATGGCCCCCATTTCGAGGATGTCGGAATACCGCATCACTTTAATCATCAAGTCGGTTCCAATATTACCGGGACCGATTATGGCCACTTTAAATTTCTTCATTAGTCTATTATTGAAAAAGTAACAGATCCTAGTCCGCTGATCTCGGCGGTAAAAATATCCCCCGAAGACGAAGCCACCATAGGCCCTAATGCACCTGATAGTATAATTTCTCCGGCTTTTAAAGGGTTGCCCAAAGATAATCGGGTATTGGCCAACCACATTACGGCATTCAGCGGATTACCCATGCAGGCAGCGCCATTACCCTGAGAAGCAATCTCACCATTCTTCAATAATTTCATTTCGCAATTTACAAAATCAAAATTGGCAGCACTTACACGAAGGTCGCCAAGAACAAAATGACTCGCAGATGCATTATCTGCAATGGTATCTGTGATGCGGATGTCCCAATTGGCCACTCGGGAACCCACCACTTCTATGGATGCACAGATGTAATCAGTGGCATCAATGACTTGTTGAATATTGGATACGGGTTGATCAAAACCGCTTTTCAAAACGAAAGCAATTTCAGCTTCGGCTTTTGGCTGCATGAGTTCATCTGAACTAATTTTCGCATTGTTTTCAATTTGGGTATGGCTATAAAGCACTCCAAAATCGGGTTGATCTACACCCAACTGCTTTTGTACCGCTGCGGAAGTGAGCCCAATTTTAGAACCACATAAGCCTTTACCATTTTTCAAAGCCCAATCTACGTTAATTTCTTGCACCTTGTAAGCCGATTCAATATCTTGTTCACCAATTAGTTGCCTCACCGGAGAGCAAGGTTTTCTATGGTTTTCTGCTTCTCTTAAGGCCAGTGCCGCCTCCTCAATAAACTTCGCTAATGCCATTATTAAAATTTCGAACCAAAGTTAGTATGCATGTTTAAACAAAAAAAACGAACTTTGCAGTTCAATGAGCTTTATCTCCTCTGCCGCATTAACCCTTCACCAAGCAGCTTTGACTCGCACTTCAACTGATCAATTAACACTGAATCAAGAATTTACTTTAGAAGAAGCTTATCAAATCCAACATCAGGTCATTGAACACAAACTTAACCAAGGGCATCAATTAATTGGTGTGAAGATGGGATTTACGTCTGAAGCGAAGATGAAACAAATGGGTGTTAGTGATATGATCATTGGAATGCTGACATCAGACATGTTACATACCAACGGTGGAACCATGTCTCTTTCAGAATTCATTCATCCACGTGTGGAACCCGAAATTTGCTTCATTCTGAATGAGGATATTAATGAGGTATTAGACGAGCATCAAGTAAAAGGCAAAGTTTCAGGTATTGCAGCGGCAATTGAAATCATTGATTCTAGATACAAGAATTTCAAGTTCTCCTTATCAGACGTTGTTGCTGACAATTGCTCATCGGCTGCCCTTGTAGTGGGAATTATCAGTGAATATATTAACAATCCGTTAGACAATAATAAAATTCAGTTGAACATCAACGGCGAAGCCGTTGAAACAGGAAGTTCAAATGATATTTTGGGCAACCCATGGAAAGCCCTTGCTGCAGCAACTCGTTTAGCTCACCAATACAACATCCCCTTGAAAAAAGGGATGTACGTGATGGCTGGCGCGGCAACTTCGGCCTATTTTGCTGAATTAGAACAAGAAATCTCTGCAGACGTTGAAGGTTTGGAATCAGTGTTTTTCAGGGTAAATCAGTAAATTAAACTTACGCACCCAAGGTTGGACTTTCTTCAATCTTACTTTTTTAATTGAACTTTGAGAATTTTCATTTAGGAATTAGGAAACTATTTGTTAATATTGGTAAACAACCCCTGCATGAACAAATATAAATAACTTTGTGGTGGTCCATTTGAGGTCTCACCCAAAGACTATACACCAATAAATAATGAAAATTAAAAGAGATATATCTTGGCTGGCATTCAATCATAGAGTTTTACAAGAAGCGCAAGACGAAGATGTTCATTTATATGATCGACTGCGATTCTTAGGAATCTTTTCCAATAATCTAGATGAGTTTTACCGTGTTAGAGTGGGCACACTCACCAAGATGCTCACATTGAATAAAAATTCGGCAAAAATTCACCTTGAAGATCGCCCGGAACAAATCCTGCAAAATATCTTAGAAACTTCCCAAAAATTGCAAGGACAATTTGACCGAACCTTTGCCCAAATCATTAAATCAATGGGCGGACAGTATCGGATTTATCTTCGAAATGAAAGGCAATTAAATCCCGACCAAAAAGAATGGGTGCAAAATTACTTTGAAGATAAAGTACGTACTCAAATTGTGCCACTCATGATTGAGAGTATGCCCAAAACCCCCATGTTGAGAGATCGTTCCATATATTTGGCTTGCATGTTGGGTAGTTCATTGAATAGCATGCTTCAACGATTTGCTCTCATTGAAGTTCCAGAAAATAACCTTCCGAGATTCATAAGGCTGCCCTTTTCAGGTGATGAAACACACATTATTCTACTTGAAGATATCATCAAAGGCAATCTTTACAACTTATTTGCGCCGTTTGGTTTTGATCGATTCAAGAGTTACATCATCAAGGTGACTCGAGATGCTGATATGGATATGGATAATGGATTCCATTCAGACTTGATCAGTGAACTCCGTAAAAATCTCAAAAAACGCTCTACTGGAAAGGCCACTCGTTTTGTGTATGATAAAAGAATGGATCCTCAACTACTTGATTATCTGACCAAACGCCTCGACCTAAGCAAAAATGCAAATTTGATTTCTGGAGGAAGAATACATAATTTCAAAGCGTTCATGAACTTCCCAAAAGAAGTTTTCAGTGATATCGTTCCTAGACCAAAACCTTTTGTACATCCGTTGCTTAAGCAACCCTGTAGAATCATGAGTGTAATTGAAGATCGCGATGTACTCTTGCATTTTCCTTACCATTCTTTTGATTCGGTCATAGATCTGCTTCGTGAAGCAGCTATTGATCCTGCGGTGCAAAGTATCCACATGACCGTTTATCGATTAGCTAAAGAGTCGAAAGTGATCAATGCTTTGTTGAATGCAGTGAGGAATGGGAAAAAGGTTACTGTCATATTAGAACTAAAAGCGCGCTTCGATGAAGAAGCCAATCTCCAGTGGAAAACCATTCTAGAAGAGGAAGGGATTCAAGTTTTTGTGGGTGTTCCCGAAATGAAAGTTCACGCAAAACTATGTCTTATCAGAAAGAGGGAATTCAATAAAACCATCAACTATGGATTTATTTCCACCGGAAACTTCCACGAAGGAACCGCTGGTTTATACGGCGACCATCTATTGATGACCACCAAAACCAACATTGTACAAGATATTCAAAAAATATTTCAATGCCTGTCTGACAACAATCCTAATCTCGAAATACTGAAAGAGTGCAAAACACTGATTACCACACCCCATCAGATGCGACCATTTTTTCAAGCTGCCATAAAAAAAGAGATCCAACAGAAGAAAAAAAACAGGCGCATGATTGTCAAATTAAATAGTTTGGTTGACCCGATTCTCATCCATGACATTCAACAAGCAGCAAAAGCTGGAGTAGAAGTAGATTTGATTGTAAGAGGAATATTTACCGCAAACATTCATCAAGAAAAATACAAAACCCCCATCAAGGCCATAAGTATTGTAGACCAATACCTTGAACACGGCAGGGTATTTATATTCAATAACGACGGCGACCCTAAAGTCTATATTTCAAGTGCTGATTGGATGGTGAGAAACCTAGATCACCGAGTAGAGGTAGCCTGCCCTATTTACTCGAGAACATTTAGGCAAGAACTTCACGATATCTATGAAATTCAACTTCGTGAAAATGTGAAAGCTAGAATATTAGATCCTAATCTGAATAACCGCTATGTTAAAACAGATGAATCTGAAGAAGAATGTAGATCTCAAATTGAAATTTATAATTATTTGATTCATAAGGAGTATTAAATTTGAATCCCATGAAACTCGCTAGCATCGACATTGGCTCAAACGCAGCTCGACTGTTGATTGCCGAAATCAAATCTCCGACTGACTATTCCAAACTGAATTTATTGCGAATCCCCTTACAACTGGGATTTGACGTTTTCGAAAACGGGCGAATATCCCCCGAAAAAAAAGATCTTTTCATCAAAACGATGAAGGTCTTCAAAGATTTGATGACCATCTACAGCGTGGAGGATTTTAGAATTTGTGCAACATCGGCCATGAGGGACGCTGAAAATGCTGAGGAAATCACCCAAGAAATCAAAGAAATTACCGGGTTAGAAATTGAGGTGATTTCTGGCGACGAAGAGGCGAGTATTTTATACGAAAACCACCTATCATCCAATCTCCACGATGAACCCTATCAAGCGTTTGTTGACGTAGGTGGTGGAAGTACAGAAATTACGCTTTATGGCAACCAAAAACTCATCAAAAAACATTCATTCAATATTGGAACTATTCGAATTTTGAATGACCACTCGCCTGATGAAGAATGGCAGTTAATGAAAGAATTTTGCAAGACCCACTTAAAATCACAACCCTTTCAATTGATTGGCAGCGGCGGAAATATCAATAAAATATTTTCTATGTCTAAAATGAAAGATGGTGAGCCGGTGGGATTGAATTTCATAAAAAAATTGCACCAAAACTTGACAAGCCTGAGTCTTGATGAGAGAATAAAATTATACAATTTAAGGATGGATCGTGCCAATGTCATCGTACCTGCGCTTCACATTTATTTGAATATCATGAAGTGGGGCGCGTGCAAAGAAATTTATGTCCCAAAAATTGGTTTGGCTGATGGAATGGTGAAGAAATTATATGCAGATAAATATCTTTTATCTGTAAATTTCCAACCATGAAAGTGCCGTACCAAATTCAAAATCTTGAGCAATACCATAGAAATTACCAAAAAAGCATAGAAAACCCTCATGAGTTTTGGGGAGATGTGGCAACTCATTTTGATTGGCACGAACCCTGGAATTCGGTTGTAAATTCAGACTTTTCAAATGCTAAAACCACTTGGTATGAAGGTGCAAAACTCAACATCACCGAAAATTGCATAGATAGACATTTGGAGGAACGTGGCCAACAAGCCGCCATCATCTTTGAACCAAATGACCCACAAAAACCTTCTCAAACCCTCACCTACCAAGAGTTGTATGACCGTGTTGCAGAATTTGCCACGGTTTTAACCAATATTGGCATTCAGCAGGGCGACCGCGTTTGCATTTACATGGGCATGATTCCCGAACTGGCCATCGCTGTCTTGGCTTGCGCCCGAATTGGTGCCATTCACTCCGTTATTTTCGGGGGATTTTCAGCGCAAAGCATTGCAGATAGAGTCATTGACGCAGAGGCTAGCTGCATCATCACCTGTGACGGCGCATACAGAGGAAATAAAGAAATCCCTTTGAAACCTGTTGTTGACCAAGCATTAAAACTATGTGACACAGTGAGTGAAGTCGTTGTATTCAAACACACCGGCTCAAAAATTGAAATGTCCCCAGGACGAGATCTTTGGTGGCATGAACAAGTCAATGAAATTAGAGAAGCCGGCATACCTTGGGAAGATCCCGCGAGTGTAGATGCCGAACACCCTCTTTTCATTCTTTATACCTCTGGCTCAACCGGAAAACCCAAAGGCGTGGTGCATACCACCGCTGGATATATGGTTTGGGCTAATTATACCTTTGTCAATGTTTTTCAATATCAATCCAACCAAGTGCATTTCTGTACCGCTGATATTGGTTGGATTACCGGACATTCCTATATTTTGTATGGCCCACTGAGCGCAGGAGCGACAACCCTCATGTTTGAAGGCATTCCCACTTGGCCTGACGCTGGCCGATTTTGGGATATTTGCCAAAAACACTCGGTTGATATTCTTTACACCGCCCCAACGGCCATCAGATCTCTCATGGTATTTGGTGATGCACCATTGGAAGGCAAAAATTTGAGTCGCCTTAAAGTTCTTGGCACCGTAGGCGAGCCCATCAATGAAGAAGCATGGCATTGGTACAATGAAAAAGTAGGCAACAAAAACGCTCCCGTCGTTGACACTTGGTGGCAAACTGAAACTGGAGGCGTAATGATTTCAAATCTAGCTGGTATTACACCTGCAAAACCATCTTATGCTACCCTGCCCCTTCCCGGTATTTTACCTGCTCTGATGGATGAGAATGGCAACCTCATTCAAGGAAACTCCGTTTCTGGAAACTTATGCATTGCCAAACCCTGGCCCGGTATGATTCGCACTACTTATGGTGATCACCAACGCTGCATTGATACCTATTTTTCAGCGTATCAGGGATACTATTTCACCGGCGATGGCTGTCTCAGAGATGAAAATGGGTTCTACAGAATCACCGGTCGTGTAGATGATGTTCTCAATGTCAGTGGACACCGAATCGGCACTGCTGAGGTTGAAAATGCCATCAACATGAACCCACAAGTGGTGGAAAGTGCTGTTGTGGGTTATCCGCACGACATCAAAGGACAAGGAATTTATGCCTATGTTATTCTCAACAAAGAAGTTACAGACGATGAAGCAGCAACTACTTTGAGGGTGCAAATTTTAGAAACTGTAACCCAAGTTATAGGTCCCATAGCAAAACCTGATCGAATTCAATTTGTGTCTGGACTACCCAAAACTCGAAGCGGAAAAATCATGCGCAGAATCTTAAGAAAAATAGCCGAAGGCGAATTGCAAAACCTGGGTGATACTACCACATTGTTAGATCCATTGATTGTTGATTCGATCATTAAGGGCAAATTGTGAATTAATTGAAAGATAATCAAATTCTAAGTGCCATAAACTATGCGAATTGAGCGTTGGGTTTGGCTATTTCATCCTTGAAATAACCCACAATTTTATGGTTATTTATGCAAGGGTCTCATCTGATTTATTTTATAAATATAATATTACTTCTATTTATATTTTTCAGCGCAAACTTTTTGTAAATTTGAGTCGACCTGTTGAACTAAACAGATCATTTACTTTTTGAAAATTAAACAATACATTATAAATCATGTCAGAACACGGATCTAACTCAGAAGGAAAATGCCCATTCACCGGGGCAGTTGCATCCAATGCAGCAGGAAAAGGTACTAAAAACCGTGATTGGTGGCCCAATCAGCTTCCATTGAATATACTCCGTCAGCATTCGAACAAGTCGAATCCAATGGACGAAAGCTTCAACTACCGCCAAGAATTCGCATCGCTAAACTTGACAGAAGTGAAAGCAGATATCGAAACAGTCATGACCGACTCTAAAGATTGGTGGCCTGCAGACTTTGGCCATTATGGTCCTTTCTTCATTCGTATGGCTTGGCACTCTGCTGGTACCTACAGAACCGGTGACGGCCGTGGTGGAGCCGGTAGCGGAACTCAGCGCTTTGCTCCATTAAACAGCTGGCCCGATAATACCAACCTCGATAAAGCACGCCTACTTCTTTGGCCCATTAAACAGAAATACGGCAAGAAATTGTCTTGGGCTGACCTTATGATTTTGGCCGGAAACGTTGCCCTTGAATCTATGGGATTCAATACCTTTGGATTTGCTGGCGGACGTGAAGACATCTGGGAGCCAGAAGAAGATATCTACTGGGGTAACGAACACGAATGGTTGGCTGACAAGCGCTATTCTGGCGATCGCGAACTAGAAAATCCTTTAGCAGCAGTTCAAATGGGACTTATTTACGTAAACCCAGAAGGTCCTAACGCAAATCCAGACCCCATCGCTTCTGCTCGCGACATACGCGAAACATTCGCGAGAATGGCCATGAACGACGAAGAAACTGTGGCGTTAGTAGCAGGCGGACACACTTTTGGAAAAACCCACGGCGCTGGAGATCCAAGTAAATACGTAGGTCCTGAACCCGCAGGTGCACCCATCGAAGAGCAAGGTTTAGGCTGGAAAAACACAATGGGTACTGGACACGGTGAAAATACCATCACTTCAGGTCTTGAAGGAACATGGACTACCACTCCAACCAAATGGAGCAACAACTACTTCGAAAACCTATTCTCATACGAGTGGGAATTGTTTAAAAGCCCTGCTGGTGCTCACCAGTGGAGACCCAAAAACAATGCTGGTGCTGGTACCGTTCCAGACGCTCATAACCCATCAAAGAGTCACGCTCCTACCATGTTAACCACCGATTTGGCGTTAATCATGGATCCTGCATACGAAAAAATCTCTCGTAGATTCTACGAAAACCCTGACCAATTCGCCGATGCTTTTGCTCGCGCTTGGTTCAAACTAACCCACAGAGACATGGGTCCAAAGTCATTATATGTGGGTCCAGAAGTACCAGCAGAAGATCTACTTTGGCAAGACCCTATCCCAGCGGTAAATCACCCCATCATTGACGGAAACGACATCGCCGCATTGAAATCTGACATTTTAAATAGCGGGTTGTCTGTATCTGAATTGGTATCTACAGCTTGGGCATCAGCTTCTACCTACAGAGGTTCTGACAAGCGCGGCGGTTCAAACGGCGGACGTTTGCGTTTGGCACCTCAGAAGTTTTGGGAAGCAAATAATCCATCTCAATTGAGCAAAGTGTTGGATATATTGACTGGTATTCAATCGAAATTCAATTCTGCTCAATCCAACGGCAAACAGGTTTCTATGGCAGATTTGATTGTTCTCGGGGGATGTGCAGCCGTTGAAAAGGCAGCAAACGATGCTGGACACAGCATCAGTGTTCCTTTCACAGCAGGAAGAGCTGACGCTTCTCAAGAACACACTGACGTTGAATCTTTCGGTGTACTTGAACCCCAAGCCGATGGATTCCGCAATTACAGCAAAAAACGCTACAGTGTTTCAGCCGAAGAAATGTTGGTAGACAAAGCGCAATTATTGACCTTAACCGCACCAGAAATGACGGTATTGGTAGGCGGAATGCGTGCATTGAATGCCAATTTTGATGGTTCAAAACACGGTATTTTCACCGATAGACCCGGTGTTTTATCAAACGACTTCTTCAAGAATTTGCTTGATTTCAACAACACTTGGAAGCCCACAACAGACCACAAAGACGTTTTCGAAGGCAGCGACCGCGCAACCGGCACCGTAAAATACACCGGTACACGTGTTGACTTAATCTTCGGTTCAAACTCTGAACTTCGCGCCATCGCCGAAGTTTACGCCTTTGCTGATAGCGAAACGAAATTCATCAAAGATTTCGTAGCTGCTTGGAACAAGGTAATGAATTTGTGATTGGTACTAGGTAGCGGGTAGCAGGTAGCAGGTTTCGGGTACTGGTTACTGGGTACCGGGTAACGGGTAACGGGTACTGGGTACACGGTACCGGGTTTCGGGAATTAAGCAATATTTGGGTTTACGACACCCGTTACCCGTTACCCGACACCCGAAACCCGAAACCCGTTACCCGAAACCCAACTCCCGACACCCGAAACCCAATTGTTTCGTACCTTTGCAACTTCATGAGCGAAGAAAACTACCCCTGCCCAGCATGTGCCTGTGATTATGCTTATCCACTAGATAACCTTTGGGTTTGCCCCGAGTGTGCACTAGAATGGGATCCCAAATCAGAAGAATATGCGCCTGCCTCAGATGAAATAATTGTCAAAGATTCACTGGGCAACTTATTGAAAAATGGTGATAGCGTTCAAATCATCAAAGACTTACCTGTAAAGGGCGCTTCCAAAAGCATAAAGGTGGGCACCAAGGTTACCAATATAAAATTAGTTAACGGCGACCACAATATTGACTGCAAAATATCGGGTTTTGGGTCTATGGGATTAAAAAGTGAGTTCGTAAAGAAGATTTAATTATTTTTTACCAAATATTCGCACTAAATTGCGAGTGTGGAAATAGCCACAAATTTTAACTAGTATTTTAAATGAACTTGTACGTTTCAAACCTGAATTTTAGAACAGGTGACGATGAATTGATGCAGGCGTTCTCCGCGTATGGGAACGTAGCATCTGCCCGAATTATCAAAGACCGCGAAACCGGTAGATCTCGTGGATTTGGCTTTGTAGAAATGGACTCAGACGAGGAAGCGCAAGCTGCCATGACTGCGTTGAATGGATCTGAGCTGAACGAAAGAACAATCTCAGTTTCTGAAGCTAAAGAACGAACTGAAAGACCCGCTCGTGGCGGTTTCAATCAGAATCGTAATTCTCGCTGGTAATTTTGACCCTCCAAGCCGCCCCTCAAAAGGCGGCTTTTTTTCCCTTCCCTAATAAAAACAATGGCTAAATCCCAAACCACATTCTCCAAAAAAGAAAAAGAAAAAAAGAAAATTCAAAAGCGCCAAGAGAAACAAGAAAAAATGGCTCAGCGCAAATTTGAGAACAATAAAGGTAAATCATTCGAAGACATGCTCGCTTATGTCGATGAGAATGGTAACATTTCAGATCGTCCAGCAGATCCTACCAAATTAGTAGAAATTCAGGCTGAAGACATCGGTACCAGCGGTTATCAAGTGGTACATAATGTTGTTACCAACACCCGCAAAGGAAAAATCACCTATTTTAACGACCAAAAAGGTTACGGCTTTATCCAAGATTATAAGTCGCAAGATCGTGTGTTTGTTCACATGAGCAATCTTCCTCCTGATTGGAAACTAGACGTTGAGGTGGAATACGAAATCGAAAGAAGTCCTAAAGGTGAAGCGGCTATCAATGTTCGCAGAAAGCAATCTTAAGCTTTTATCACAAAATTACTTTTCCAAACGCTCGATAGCCAACCTTGCCATTAAATAGCAAATGGTTGATTCTGCTCCTTGATTCAAATTTACATTTTCGTGCTCTACGCCGTCATAACAACCGCCCGTGCAAGGATTGTAAACAATTTGATTCAAATGGTTCGCGCCTAAAAACCAATTAAACGCCAATCGAGCGTTTTGTCTATACTCCTCTTGTTTGAAGGTTTCATAAAAAAGTTCCAATGCCAAAATGGTGTAGCAAACATCTATAGGCTGCTCGCCCGCATGGTGAAATAACGACGTATCGCCTTTCTTTCTCCAATTTTTATTGGAGACCACCCTGATTCGTCCATCAATAAAAATCTTTGATCTCAAGAAGTCAAAAGTATCAATAGCAATGTGCTTATAATCGTTCTTGCCTACCACCTTGTAGGCCATTAACAATGACTCGGGCAATACCCCATTTCCATAAGTTAAACGATCTTCAAACCAACGCCAGTCATTGTCTTTCTCATGCAAGTACATTTGAACCAATCGATCTGCAAAAACAGTAATGAGCTTCTTGTTAGCCGTTCTATGTTCAAAATACAATCCCTTAATGATAAAGGCCATAGCCCGAGTTGAATGAAAACCTGCCAACATAGGCCTTATAACTTCCATGAGTTGCATTCCGCGTGAAACTAAATTACCTGGCAATACTTCCTTCAAACTGCACAGATACCCCAACGCCCATACAGCCCTGCCCGTAGAATCTTCGAGATTGTCTATCAAATTTTGTTCAGTAGCTGTCTTCGTTTTGTCAAAATAATTCAACATCGACTCGTTGTTGTCAAAGCTGTATTCTATGAAGTCTAAATACGTTTTAATCAAATAAATGTCTCTGATTTCTAATGTCAATTCAAAATGTTGACACAGGGCAATCAACGCCCTTGAATTATCATCTAATGTGTAGCCAGAATCTAAATCGGGAATTGAAAGTTGAGCAAATTGCACAAACCCAAATTCAGTAGTCATTCTGTAAATATGATCAAGTTTAATTTCTGGTAACTTATAATGAAGCTCACCAATCTCACTAGAGACTTCCTTAAACAATAAAGCATGCAATATGGCCGAATTTTGCCAAGCTGTAGATGACATTTTATGCAAGCTTCTTAATGACAAACACTCACGAAGGTTTTCGTCATCCAACAAACCTATCACTCGTAAAGCCAACGCCTCAGAATCCTCGAAAGGAATAATGATGCCATTTTCATTCTTTAAAATTTCCTTCGCGTGCGGAATGGGCGTTGAAATCACTGGGCAACCACAGCTTGCAGCATATGAAAACGTACCGCTCACCGATTGGTTTGGATCTTTTGAAGTAAAAAGATATATATCTGACAATTGTAAGTATTCCAACAGGATGGGCAAGGGTAAATACTCATTAACAAAAGTTACATGGTTAGCCAAATTCAACTGTTTGATTTCTTGTTCCAAAAATTTTCGATATACCTCACCTTCGTTTTTTAATAAATTTGGATGCGTTTTACCTAAAATCAAAAATTCCACATTGCTGTGTGCAGCAACAATTTGAGGCAATGCTCTTAAGGTGGTTTCTATACTTTTACTATGTCCTAATAGCCCAAATGTACTTAGCACTTTCTTTTGTGATAAACTGAACTGCTCTTTAAGTTTCAGCTTCTCTTTAGGTGGAACTAAATGCGTACCATGAGAAATTACCCTGATTTTATAAGATGCCACATCATAATCTCTCTGTAAGATATGTTTGGCATTTTCGGTCATCACCACCGTCATCGAACTCATTTCAGCCATGTCTGCCACTTGTTTCTTCAACGCCTCATTAGGTGTGGGTAAAACAGTATGAAAAACAAAAACGATGGGCTTTTGAAGGTGATGATAGAACTTATGAAAATCGTTTAAATTATTCGAAAAAAAACCAAACTCATGCTGAATTACTACTACCTTAACGGCTTCATCTCTCTTTATTTGATAGGCTATTTGGATGTATGAATTTCGGCTATCAGCCTTAAGTATGTATTTAGGGCGCTCAAGGTATTCAAATCTTTCTGTTTCCGTTTCTAAAGCACAAATACTATGTTCAAAAGTACCCTCAAACTGAAGTTTTAACGCTTGAATGAGATCTTGCGAATAAGTTGCAATTCCGCATTCTCTGGGTGGATAAGAGGTAATATACAACACTTCAGGAAGGGCAATTTTTTCATTGATTTTAGCTAATTTCATTTGCGAGTAGTTCTTTTAATAATTCGTCTAAATTGACCGATGCAACTGCAATTCGTTCATCGGCAGCGCCGTAATAGATGTAAAGCAATTCGCCCTCAACTATACAGCCCGTTGGAAAGCAAACATTATTAACTTCTCCTTTGATCTCCCATTCTTTTTCCGGATAAAACAAAGGATAAGGAAGGCGTGCTTTTTCCAATTGGGGTTTATCCAAATCCAACAATGAGGCACAAGCAGTATAAACATATCCACCAACCGTGTCATGCACCCCATGATAAATCAATAACCATCCAAATTCAGTCTCAATGGGCGGAGAACCACATCCCACATAACTCACTTCATGGTCAAATTTGGGAGACAAAACCACATATTCATCGAAGTGAAAAAAGTAATCCTGCCAAAACTCAACACTCAAGTCCGACAATTCATTCACCTCAACAACCACCTGTATATCAGGTTTTATTCTGTGCAAAAAGCAAATTTTTCCATTAATCTTTCTTGGAAAAAACACCAAATTCTTGTCCCACAAAAAATCAATCCTCCTTGGTATTGTATGAATTCTCTGGAACTCGTTAAAGCGAATGTATTTTTCGCTCATACTCCCCTTAAAATTGGTAAAATGTTTAAACTCCTCGTAGGTTATCTGCGGAACAATAATGCCCTTCTTTTCCCAATGAATTAAATCTGTTGAAACCGCCAAGGCACCTAACGCATTGATTCCATTAAAAGCCGTATACGACAAATAAAACAAGCCTTCTATTTGAACAATTCTTGGATCTTCCAACCCCTGAAATTCATATTCCGCTTGGGGAATCAAAAGCGGCTCCTCCTTTCTGTATTCTATAACCGTAGGAGATGATAATCTGCAATAACCAATGGTTGAATAATTATCGGTTGTGACTGCCCTATAAAACAAATGAATGCGACCATTGTGCCTAATGACCGCCGGATTTAATACTCCTTCACACTCAAACCGGAGTGATGTTTTTTCAAGAAGCACGCCTAATTTTTCAACGTTGACCAATTCTTTATGTTTAAAGTATCAATCCACCGTTGTTATTCTTATCGATTTTCTTCTGCCTTTTGGCCTCTTTTTTCTCCTTTGGAGTTTTCAAAGCTGCTTTCTTATCAGACTTGATGGGTTTCCCGTTGTTCTTGTTCGACATAATGAAGCCCAAAGTTCATCTGTAAGAGCTCCTTTTATTTTACATAATTTCTGAAATAGGTTGTATAATTAGGCCTTAAACTAAATATCATCAAGATTAATGCGCCTGCGCCTTTGCATCTTTTTAAAAAATGACGGCGTCAATCCCGTCACTTTTTTAAATTGGTTTGACAAATGCGATACACTGCTATAGTGAAGATGAAAGGCAATTTCAGTCAAGGTCAACTCATTATAAATCAATAATTCTTTGGCTCTTTCTATCTTATGCAATATCACAAAATGCTCAATGGTCATTCCCGTTGTTTTTGAGAACAAATCAGACAAATAAGGATATTCTCGATGAAGCTTTTCACTTAAAAATACAGAAAACTTCAACTTGGTCAATTCTTCATCTTGATGAATCATTTCAATGATGATGGTCTTAATCTGGGAGATTAAAATGGCTTTATCATCTTGCATCAATTCTAATCCAGATTCGTGCAAAACCCGAGTCAGTTCTTGCAATTCTGAATCTGTAATGGTTCTCTTTAAATGAACTTCGCCCAATTCCAAAGATTCAATTTCTAAACCGCGTTTCTTCAATTCGGCTTCCACAAACATCTTACACCGACGGCTTACCATATTTTGAATGAATAGGTTCCTCATTTTCTCACATCTAAGTTAGTCCATAAAAACTGGATTACGAGTAATTAATTATATCAGTTAAAATTTGTGTTTCACTGAACAATTTCAAGGGTTCCGCCGTTCTATCATGAATGATATCATCTTCAGGGAATAAAGGTTTTTACTTCAAAGAATTTGAACCAAAGAGCTTAGACCCTTTCGATGCTCTTTTCGATATTTTTAAAGAACTCATTACGCACACCGCTGGTGATTTTGACGAAGCCATATCTTGGCTCCGCGAGCTCGACAATGAATACCAACTTACAGATGAAAACTATTCAGTAGATCAATTCATTGAAGACCTTAAAGATCGCGGCTACATTCGGGAAGAACTCGACAATCCCTCAGGCTCAGGCATGGGAATTACCGCTAAAACCGAACGCGCCATCAGACAAACCGCTTTAGATCAAATTTTTGGCAACCTCCACAAAAGCGGCGCCGGAAATCATAAAAGCAAAGCCGCTGGGCAGGGCGAAGAACTAACCGGCGAATTTAGAAGCTACCGCTTTGGCGATGGACTAGAACGCATTTCCATGACCGAAAGTCTAAGAAATGCTCAAATTCGCAATGGACTGGGCGATATTAATCTCACTGAGGATGATTTAGTGGTGGAAGACACCAAATTTCAAACCCAAATGAGCACCGTGCTCATGATTGACATCAGTCATTCCATGATTCTTTACGGCGAAGATCGAATTACACCTGCAAAAAAGGTGGCAATGGCCTTAGCTGAATTGATTACAACGCGCTACCCCAAAGATTCTATTGATATTCTGGTGTTTGGAAACGATGCCTGGCGCATATCCATCAAAGACATCCCTTATCTAAAAGTTGGCCCTTACCATACCAATACGGTAGCTGGTTTGCAACTCGCAATGGATATCCTCCGAAGGAAGAAAAACACCCATAAACAAATCTTTATGATCACAGATGGCAAGCCCAGTTGTGTGAAAGAGCGCGATGGGCGTTACTACATGAATAGCAATGGATTAGACCCTTACATTACGGAACAGTGCTACACTCAAGCTTCACAAGCCCGAAAACTTCACATTCCTATAACCACCTTCATGATTGCCCGTGACCCCTATCTGCAACAATTTGTCGATAAATTCACCGAAGCCAATCAAGGAAAAGCCTTCTACACCGGGCTCAGAGGCCTCGGTGAAATGATTTTTCAAGACTACGAAACAAACAGAAAAAAACGACTCAAATAATATGATTTCTACATTCGGCGAACTTAAAGCTTCAGGTTACACCCCAAAATCCATCAAAGATGAATTGCGCGAAAACCTCATTCGTAACATTCAATCTGGCATCAACTCTTTTGAAGGGGTACACGGCTTTGAAAAAACCGTCATTCCCGAATTGGAAAGAGCCATTTTATCAAGGCACAACATCAATTTCTTGGGACTTAGAGGCCAGGCAAAAACACGCCTCGCTCGATTGATGGTCAATCTGTTAGATGAGTACATTCCCTATGTTGAAGGTTCTGAAATCAACGATGACCCCTTCAACCCCATTTCGCGCTATGCCTATGAACTCATTGCCGAAAAAGGCGACAATATCCCTATTGCTTGGCTGCACAGAAATGACCGTTTCACCGAAAAACTAGCCACACCTGACGTTACAGTGGCTGACCTTATTGGCGATGTAGATCCTATCAAAGCAGCCAATTTGAAATTGTCTTACGCCGATGATCGAGTGATTCACTACGGCATGATTCCTCGCTCCAACCGCTGTATTTTCGTGATCAATGAAATTCCCGATTTACAAGCACGTATTCAGGTATCGCTGTTCAATATTCTCCAAGAAGGTGACATTCAAATTCGCGGATTTAAACTCCGCCTTCCGTTAGACATTCAATTCATTTTTACGGCCAATCCCGAAGACTACACCAACCGCGGAAGCATCGTGACTCCGCTCAAAGACCGTATCGGTTCTCAAATATTGACCCACTACCCGGAGAGCGTTGAAATTGCGCGTAAAATATCCGCTCAGGAAGCGAAGATTCATACATCTCAATCAGAAGTAGTTCATGTACCTGATTTTGCCTTAGACCTCTTGGAACAAATCATTTTTGAGGCGAGAAACAACGAGTACATTGACAACAAAAGCGGCGTGAGCGCTCGTATGAGCATCTCCATGTTGGAAAACTTGGTGAGTACGGCTGAGCGTCGAGCTTTGCTCAATAAAGAAACTCACACCACGGTTCGTTTGTCTGATTTTATGGGAATCATTCCCGCCATCACGGGTAAAGTTGAGCTGGTTTACGAAGGCGAACAAGAAGGTGCCACATTTGTTGCCGAACAACTGCTAGGGTCTGCAATTAAAACTCTTTTTCCTTCTTTGTTTCCAAGGATTGAAAAGCTATCCAAAAAGACCGAGTCCACCCCCTACGATGAACTTCTCGCTGAACTAATTGCCGAAGGCGGACTCTTTCTCTACGACGACTGCGAAGGCAGCGAATACACTGAATCCCTCAATAAAATCAACGCCTTAAGCGATCTGATTGCGCAATACCAACCCGAGTTTCCAATGACAGATCAACTTTTCCTCAAAGAATTCGTGTTGTGGGCTTTGGCAGAGCACCAAAAGTTGGGCAAAGAACGCATGAACAACGGCTTCGACTTTGGCGATTTGTTCTAAAAATACATAACTTTGCATTTACTTAGCTGTAAATCCTTTGAAATGAAATCTTTTGTTACCATTCTCTCGAGTTTCTTTTTCCTCATTTCTTCACTAGAGTGTCAAGTTGGTATTGGTACCTCTACCCCTGATGCCAGCGCACAATTGGATATCAGCAGCAGTTCTAAGGGACTTTTAACTCCCCGAATGACCTCGGCACAGAGAACCAGCATCTCAAATCCGGCAACCGGACTCTTGGTATTTCAAACCGACGGAATTTCGGGCTTCTATTATTACAACGGAAGTTCCTGGACCAACCTATCGAGCGCATCGGCCAGTTCAATTCCCAGCGGCACTGTGGTTTCCTATGCCGGCAGCTCTGCTCCTTCGGGTTGGCTCCTGTGCGATGGATCTGCAGTCAGCAGAAGCACCTATTCAGATTTATTTTCAGCTGTTGGCACGGTTTACGGCTCAGGAAACGGCTCCACCACCTTTAATCTGCCTGATTTGCGTGGACGCACCGTTTTTGGTTTGGACAACATGGGCGGTACGGCTGCAAACAGATTAACCACTACAGGCGGTATCAGTTCCAACAACACTTTGGGCGCCACCGGCGGATCTCAAAGCATCACATTGTCCAACACCAATCTACCAGCACACAACCACACCTTCACCGGAACCCAGGTCACCACCTCATCTGATGCTCACACCCATAACTATCAAGACGCCTATTTCGCCGAAAACTTCAGCGGAGGAACCGGCGGAAGTTCACGTTTTGGAACCAGCGCCAACACTGATACCGACAACAATTTCTATTGGAGAACCTCAAGCAATACTCACAGTACCAGTCCCAGCAACATCGCCACGAGCTCTGAAAGCCACAGCCACACCGTCACCGCTTCAGGCAGCATCGGCAACACCGGCAACGGCACCGCCTTTTCGCCTTTAAATCCGGCCGTGGTTTTGAATTATATTATTAAGATTTAGAGGTTGTTACTTCCCTAAGTCAAATTAAATTGTTTGAAGTGGTGTTCAAAATGCTTGTTATGAAAAATTGTCCATTCTTGTTTGCTAAGTTCGCCCATTGTCGGATTTATGGGTGTTGCATCTTTATTGTCCACAAAATATTTGTCAAAACTTTTTAATTCTGATAGAAGGATAGAAATAGAAGTTTTCAAGTCTGGAAACTTTAATTCCAGTAAATCATCGCTTAGCATTGGTGCTTTAAAACCAATAGGCATTTCCTTGTCAGAATAAATAAATGTTGTCTTAATAAGTTCTGCTTTGTCAATAGGGTAATGTAGTTTTTGTGGCAATTTTCCGTTAGAAAACATAATTGCAAATGTCAAATGTTCAACCATATGCTGAGATGACATTTTTCCAAATAAAGGCAAAGTGTCAATCCGTAGCAAGTTTAACTTTTCGCTTATTTCTTGTCTGTTATTTATGTCAATCATAATTCTTTTAGTTAAATTTTTCTGTCTTAGTGTCGTGTCAAACGGCATAGCACACAACTTTAAACTACTATGTGTCTGGAAACGTCTAGAGATGTCAGCAAATGACTAGAGATGTCAGGAACCGCCATCAAGTCACCAAAAGTGTTACCAATTAAGGTTATTTTGTTACCATTGACTGATTATGGTAACAAATATATGTAAAAAAAGAATCAAATGGTAACAAATAGAATCAAAACATTTATCATAAAGTGTTGATATAGTGTACTAAAATCAACTAAAGTCAATCACTTTACTTTCCGATACAAGAACTGATAAGAAAAAATAAACGTTGAAACCCTTGATAATGCTAGATTTCGCAATTTTTACGAGCAACAAATGAGCAACTACTCATCAAATTTCGACTTTCTTGAGTTACATGTGAGCAACAAAAAAGAACGACAAAACAAAGATAAAATAAATTTTTGATACTTGTTTTTTGTTGTCGTTTTTTTCTTTTTGTTGTCTGTAAATCACTTCTCGTTTTTACCCGAAAAATGCTCAAAATTTAACCACATGAGCAAATGAGCTTTTAATTATTTGAGTATTTAAATTTATTTTTTTAAAGAAATAATTTCGATTTACCGTCCTCTTAAAATCTTATTATGTCCATACCCGTCTAATCTTCCGTTCCAATGTGTACCATTCTGTTCGGAAGCTTTTTCATTTCAAAAAATGATTTTATTTTAGTGCGCTATGGATCCAAATAACTCAAAAAGTATCACCAATGACATGCTCATGGAACAATTCATGGAAATGAAATCCATGATTGCTGATTTGCAATCAGAGATTGAAAGTCTAAAAAATCCAGTTGATGATTTTTTAACTAAATGGATGGATACTTTTGAGGCTATGCGCATGCTTCGTGTTAGCCGTCGTACTATTGATAATTATATCAAAGCCGGAAAACTCACTCCAGTAAGAATCAGCAAACGAAATCACTTTGCCATCGCCCAAGTACAAGGTTTATTGCATGTTGCTGAGGCTCCAAAAATCAGAAGCTACCAGGAAGATATTCGGTTTATGCTGCAAAAGGTAGCGCAAATGGATGAGATTGGTGAGGATTGGTAGTTATTGCATGAATTTTACAGTTTTTTGCATGCAATTCAAAAAATATCTGTACTTTTGTATCAAAGAAATGAATTTACTCCGTCAACATATCAAGCAGGGTGAGGTATATCGCCGTTCTGACCTGGAATATTATTCCACGGCCATAGATAGGCATTTGGCTCAATTAACCAAAGACGGAACATTGGTAAAATTAAACCAAGGATTGTATTACGCGCCCAAACAATCAAAATTTGGGGCTGTTCCGCCGGATGACCGCCAAGTAGTAGAAAGTTTTCTGAAGGACGAAGATTTTCTTTTGGTATCCCCAAATAGTTTTAATTCATTAGGACTAGGCCTAACACAACTTTACAATTCTACATGGGTATATAACCATAAGCGCAAAGGCGAATTTCAACTCAACGGCAAGACTTTTGAATTCAAATTGAAATCATCATTTCCCAAGAGTATCACAAGAGAATACCTACTTGTTGATTTATTAAACAATTTGGATAACCTAGCAGAAGACCAAACACAAGCCTTAGATAAATTGCCAAATAATGTACGTAATTTTAATGCTGATGCTTTGATGAAGGCTACTCAACAATATGGAACAGGCAAAACAAAGCGCACTTTAAAATCAATAGTTAGAAACGTACTCCAGCATGCTTGATTTCATACATAACGACCCTGAATTCAAAGAGCTTCTCTCCATTGTA
>CAMDUE010000010.1 GCA_945877575.1 Chitinophaga pinensis | reverse complement strand
TACAAAATCACTATGAGAGCAACCATGATTCAAACTGGATGTGAGTGTTCAATCAGCAAGAAAGTGGTAATGAACCGTTCAAGCGTGGAAGACTTGCAGAATGGTGGGGTAGCGGTTTATCCAAACCCATCTAGTGGAGTATTCACAGTAGCAACCAGTGCAGTATTTGGCAAGGGAAGCGTGATCGAAGTGATGAACATGAACGGAGCGGTAGTGAAGCGTATGGATTCTATGGGCGGCATGACCCAAGTAGAGGCGAGCGAATTGAGCTCAGGCGTGTACTTGGTGAAAGTGAGCAATGGAACACAGAGCATCACTCGCAAAATCAACATTCAAAACTAAGTAATTGGTTTAATCATAGCAGTAATGAAAAAAGAAAAGGGGCGCAAGCCCCTTTCTTTTTTAGATTAATTTGATTTTAAATATTCGGATTTCAACAGCGAACAAATTTTGTATCGTTCATCGTGGGTGTCTTGGTATAAGGCTTCAAGCAACAAATACACTTGTTCGATTCCAAACTCATTACAAAATTCAAACGGGCCTTTTGGGTAGTTGGTTCCCAATTTCATTCCTGTATCAATATCATTTTTTGAGGCTGTACCTTCTTGTACAGTATAATACGCTTCGTTGATGATCATGCAAATGATGCGTGGTGTGATAAATCCAACCCGTGATTGAACATATTCGGGTTGATATCCCAAGAAAGCAAAAACATCCCCCGAAGGAATAAAATTGAATGGCGAAGTGACTTCGAGTAATTCGCGTTCGGCCATGAGAGGAAATGCATTAATTCCCAAGAATTTTTGTCCTTCGTAAGACAAACCAGACCTAAAAAGCGCTGATTCAAGGGTGGTTAAACAGGTGTTAAGGAGAAAAATGGTTTCCTTATTGGTTGCGTATTCTAAAATTCTTTCGTGATGTTCATCGAAATCAAGGTCAATGAAAACCTCGTAATTGGTGTGAGTTTTTGTATCTTGCACGTATGTTAGAGCGGCATTTGCTTTCCGCATCCAAGAAGTTAATTTGGGGCCTGATCCCAATACTGCTATATTCATGTCATTACAAAAATACATCATACATTATGAGAGAAACTATTTTTTCTGAAAATGCCCCGCAACCCATTGGCCCGTATAGCCAAGGTGTGAAAGTGGGCAATACTTATTATTTATCTGGTCAAATTGGACTGAATCCGCGAACTGGTTCTTTTGCTTCTGACACTGATGTGGTTATTCAAGCCAAACAAGTAATGGAGAACATTAAGGCGCTCCTAGAATCACAAGGTTTGACGTTTGACCATGTGGTTAAAACGAGTATTTTCTTGAAAAGCATGAACGATTTTCCTAAAGTGAATGAAGTTTATGCTCAATATTTTACGGGGGTTTATCCGGCTAGGGAAACGGTAGAAGTATCGCGTTTACCGAAAGATGCGTTGGTAGAGATATCGGTTATTTGTTTAAAACCCGAGTAATTTTTAAATTAACTTTGAATGTTATGTCAAATCAAAACGAAAATACAAATCCCAATTCTTTAGACATTGAACTTACTGAAGAAATAGCCGAAGGTGTATATACCAATTTAGCGATCATTACCCACAGCGATACTGAGTTTATTTTGGATTTTATCAGAATGATGCCTGGTGTGCCTAAGGGAAAAGTAAAAAGTCGAATCGTTTTATCTCCTCAACATGCCAAGCGTTTGATTATGGCTTTGGGTGATAATTTAGCGCGTTATGAAGATAGTTTTGGCGAAATTGAATTGCACGAGAATCACGGCAATGGAATTCCGTTGAATTTTGGGGGCCAAACAGGACAAGCTTAATTTTTGATATTTTTTTATATGGAATTGAATCCTAAAATTAGTCAAGCCATCCAGGCTTTGCGTGAAAGAACGTATTTCAGTGCTTATCCCGAAAATCCTAAAGCGTATTCGGAAGAGTCGCATGAAACTGGTAAAGCCACTTTTCAGAAACAGTTGAGTAATCCGTATGTTGGACTCGATGAATTCGGTTCTACTGGTAAATTTGGTGAAGAAATTTCTCCATACATGCTAGTCGGTTTAGGCGTGGAATACCCAGTGTTTACCGCGGATTTCTTAGTTGAGCAATCACAGGCAGCACAAAGTCAATGGAAAAAGATTTCTCCTTTAGAGCGCGCCAATATTTTGGTTGAAATGCTCGATAATGTGTCAGATCGTTTCTTCGAATTGGCTTATGCAACCATGCACACTACCGGACAATCTTTCGTTATGAGTTTTCAAGCAAGTGGTCCACATGCCAATGATCGTGCACTTGAATCTGTTGCTTTGGGATATGAAGAATTGACTCGTTATCCTCAACAATTGGATTGGGTTAAGAATATGGGCAAGTTTGATCTTACCATAAAAAAGAATTTCAAACCCGTTGCGAAGGGTGTTGGTTTGGTGATTGGTTGTTCCACTTTCCCAACATGGAACACCGTTCCTGGTGTTTTCGCCAATTTGATTTCGGGTAATTCTTGCATCATTAAGCCCCATCCCAAGAGTGTGCTTCCTATTGCCATCGTGGTTGAAGAGATGCAGAAAGTTTTATCTGCACATGGATTATCTACCAAGTTGGTTCAACTTGCTGTAGATTCTTCTGCGAATCCTATCACGAAGAATTTAGCTGAACATCATGCGGTTAAATTGATTGATTATACAGGTGGTTCTGATTTTGGACGTTATATCGAGTCTTTGCCAGGAAAAACCGTGTTTACCGAAAAAGCGGGTGTTAATTCTGTTATTTTAGATGGCGTTGCCGATGTAAAAGCAGTTTTTGGGAATTTAGCATTCGCTGCGAGTTTGTATAGCGGACAAATGTGCACAGCTCCACAGAATATATTTGTTTCAAAAGATGGCATAAACACTCCCGAAGGAATTATGTCGTACGATGATGTTGTTGCTTCGTTGGGTGCTGCATTAAAGGGGCTTGCTGAAAACCCCAAAATGGGCGCTGGTACTTTAGGGGCCATCCAAAATGACGTTACTCGTAAGAGGGTGGAAGATGTGTTGAGTGGAGCATCTGCTTCAGTAAATGATGCCATTGTCGAAAATGCTGAGTTTTCTGATGCTCGAATTTTAGCGCCTTCAGTGGTTGCCGTAGATGCGTCAGATGATTCTTGGAAGCATGAGTGTTTTGGCCCAATTCTTTTTGTGGTAAAAACCTCGGGTAGAGAAGAGAGTTTGGCCCTCGCTGCACATTTAGCTGCTTCGGTAGGTGCCATAACATGTTCTTGTTACAGTACTGATGTGGCTTATATGCAGTCAGTTGAGGAGGTTATGAACGAACAAGCCTTTACGCCAGTGAGTTTCAATTTTACGGGTGCTGCATTTGTGAATCAGCACGCTGCTTTCAGTGACTTCCACGTTACCGGTGGAAACCCAAGCGGAAACGCTACCTTTACCGACTCACTTTATGTCAACAGACGATTTGTTTGGGTTGGAAATAGGTTTGCTTAGTTTTTTCGGGGGATGTTTATTCTCCTTACGACCATAAACTAAAAGTCCCGGCCTTGCGACCGGGACTTTTTTATGTGTATGAAAAATGAAAATATCAAGGAATTACATTCCGCTCTTAGTTTCACCTTCAGCAGCAGGAGCTTCAGTAGCAGCAGTTGCTTTGATGACTAAAGAAATTTCGATGGTTTCAGAAACTACACCATTCTTCAATGCAGCTTTAGCTTTGTCGCTAAGGCTCATGTTGGCTTTGTCGTAGTTTACACCCCAATCTAAACGATTGATGCTTACGCTACCCTTAGCAGTGAAGGTTGTTCCATCAATAGTAACAGCAGCAGGAATGCTGATGTTTTTAACTGAATCACGAAGAGTCAAGTTACCAGAAATTACGTGAGTGTTAGTACCTTCTGCTTTTTCTTCAACTGAAGTAATCTCAAATTTCGCAGTAGGGAATTTTGCTACGTTAAAGAAATCGTCAGCTTGGAAGTGACCAATTAACTTTTGCTTGTACTCATCAGGAATAGAATCAGTACAAACGATGTTGTTCATGTCAATGGTGAAAGAACCAGCGGTTAATTTTCCATTTTCAACAGAAACAGAACCTTCAGAGATAGCGATGCTGCCTTTGTGCTCACCGATACCTACTACTTTAGAACCTCTCCAGCCAATTACACTCTCAGGTGCAACGGTGTAAGTAACTGCACCGGTGTTAGCGGCAGCAGCAGAATCAGCGTTACCAGCGTCGCTGGCGTTACTTCCGCAAGAAGCCATTGCAAACACTGCAACAGCGGCGGTCAAATAAATGAAACTTTTTTTCATATGTGTATTTTATTTTTTTGGTTTTTTATTGAATCTAAGTGCAAAGATACATTTGTTTGAACAAATATGCAAGTTAGTACCTAGTACCTGGTACCTGTTAGTTGGTCGATAGTCTGAAGTCTGTGGACCGTGGTTTGAAACCCGAAACCATCGACCCATCGACCCATCGACCCTCTACCAACTACTTGCTACCAGCTACCAATTAAGGCCTCCAGATGATTTCTTTGCCACCGAATTTTTGGTCGAGGAAACGACTTAGGGTGAAAAGGTAATCGGAGAGGCGATTGAGGTATTGAATGATGAAGGGTTGAATTTCTTCGATGTCTGAAAGGTGAACAATGAGGCGTTCAGCTCTGCGACAAACGCAACGGGCAACGTGGCAATGTGCGCCTTGTTGGGTGGCTCCTGGAAGGATGAAGTTTTTGAGTTCTGGAAGGAGGGCGGTGAGGCGATCAATTTCTTCTTCCATAGCAGGAATGCTGCTTTCGTCAAACTTGGGTAGTTCAAACTTGCTGGAAGGAGAGGAAGCCAAGTAGCTGCCAATGGTGAAAAGGTTATTTTGAATGTTGGCCAGGTGATCTTCCTCGGCGGAGCCGGAAATAAAACTGCGAACCAATCCTATTTGACTGTTTAATTCGTCAACAGTGCCGTAACTTTCTACTCTGATGTGGTGTTTTGCAACGCGGTCGCCTCCAATTAGGCCCGTTTTACCGTCATCGCCTTTGCGCGTATAAATTTTGAATGACATAGATCTCTTAACTGAGTTGGTTTTCGGCAAGATTTTTGAAAATCTTTTTGGCATTTTTGCCGCCGTAAACAACCTCGTATATAGACTCAACAATGGGCATGCTCATTTTGTTTTCTTTGGCGATCTGAAATACCAATTCAGTAGCATAATAACCCTCTGCAATCATGCTCATTTCTAATTGGGCCGATTTTACAGAGTAGCCTTTGCCGAGCATGTTTCCGAATGTGCGATTTCGACTAAACTGCGAGTAGCAAGTAACCAGAAGGTCTCCCATGTATGCTGCTTCTTTGACATCGCGGTTTTCTTCGTGCAGTTCATAAAGGAAATTGCGCATTTCGCGGAGGGCAGCGGAAACAAAAACGGCTTGAAAATTATCCCCGTAACCAAGTCCGTGAGCAATACCAGCCCCAATGGCATAAATATTCTTCAATACCGATGCATATTCAGCTCCAATAAGATCGCGGGTAAGAGTAACATTGATGAATTTGCATTTGATTAAGTTCGCAACTTTTGAGGTGCGTTCATCATCTAGGCCAGAAATGGTTAGGTAACTGAGTTTTTCAAGGGCGACTTCTTCGGCGTGGCAAGGACCCGAAATCAAGACAATATTCTCTAAAGGAATTTGATGATTTTGTTTCAAATATTGAGCCACAACCTGTTTCGAATTTGGTTCAATGCCTTTAATGGCCGTGATGTATGTTTTCTCTGAGGGAAGAGTTACAGTAGAAAGTGCCTGATGCAAAAAAGCGGATGGTACGGCCAAAAGGATGATATCCGACTCATTTACCACAGCTTCAAGGTCAGTGGTGGCATTGAATTTTTCGGGATGAAGTTCAACCGAAGATAAATACTTTGGGTTGTGGAGGTTCTCATTGATGTGGTCAACGCTCTCTTGTGAGCGCATCCACCAGTGTATAAAGGTTGATGGATGCTCCGTAAGTATTTTAATTAAGGCCGTAGCCCAGCTGCCGTTTCCAACAACTCCAATGTTGATTTTCTGGTTCAATGTTATTTTAAAATTTGTTTGGTATGGGCTTTGGTATCTACCTTTTCGATGATATCGGTGATGATTCCGTTTTCATCAATGATAAAGGTAGTACGAGCCATGCCCATGTATTTTCTGCCGTACATGCTTTTCTCCACCCAAACACCGTAAGCGTTGGCTACAGTTTGCTCCGTATCGGCTAGAAGATCGAAAGGCAATTCGAATTTGGTAATGAATTTCTGATGTTTTTTGGGTTCATCTGGACTAACACCCAAGATTACATATCCTGCATCTAAAAATCTTTGGTGGTTGTCTCTCAAATCGCAAGCTTCAGCCGTGCAGCCGGGGGTATCGTCTTTGGGATAAAAATACAACACTACTTTTTTGCCTTTGAATTGATCTAAGGTGATGGTTTCGCTGTTTTGATTCAATACGCTGAATGCGGGTGCTTGGTTTCCAATTTCTAGTTTCATGTCAAAATAGGTTTAAAAGATTAAAACAACGAAGTGGCTTATAAGTTCTCTAAAATATATTCTGTGAGCTTCTTGAATAAGTGCTTTCGAGCTGCTCCATCACCAATTCCGTGGTTGCGATTGGGGTAATATTCGCTGTCAAACTCAACATTTGCCTTGATCATCTTGTTCACCATTTCAACGGCATTTTGAAAATGAACGTTGTCGTCAGCAGTTCCGTGCACAATTAAATAGTTTCCTTTTATTTGATCTGCAAAATTCAAGGGGGAATTTTCTTCGTAGCCCGTTGGGTTTTCTTGAGGCGTTCTCAAATATCGCTCGGTGTAAATATTGTCGTAATATTTCCAATGGGTCACCGGTGCGACGGCAATAGCCGTTTTGAATATATCTGAACTTTTGGTGATACACAAACTGCTCATATATCCCCCGAAACTCCAACCCCAAATACCTATGCGATTTGCATCGATATAAGGAAGGTTGCCCAAGTATTTAGCCGCAGAACGTTGGTCTGAATGTTCAATTTTACCGAGTTGCTGATAGGTGCACTTCTTGAAGGCCGCACCCTTATTGCCGGTACCGCGATTATCAACGCAAACCACAATATATCCTTTAGCAGCCAAATGTTGATACCAAGCGAAGTAACCGTTGCGTGAATTTCGACAGATGGAGTTTCCAGGGCCGCCGTAAACATACATCAGCAAGGGATATTTTTTACTAGGGTCAAAGTTTGCAGGCTTGAGCATCCAATAGTTCAATCCCATTTCAGGGCCAATTCCTTGTTCAAGAGCCGAGTAGGGAATTTCTCCAAAAGTGACGCTTCCTGGATTCTTCAATTGAACGTTTTGCGCATAGGTTTCATCGGATTGTGTGGTTTTGTATTGGTTTGGTCCCAATAGATGTGTCAGATAAATGGGATTCTCACTGAAATTGCTTTCAATGACGTACATCCAATGACAATTGGGAGAAGCCATTACGGTCTGATTGCCCGAAAGAGGTGCGCCATTTTTTTCTTTGGGATTCAATACGGCGGTTTTGTTGCGGCCATCGGGTGAAATGCTGTAAAGATGGTCTTCAACAGTGGAATATTCGGTAGACGCATAGTAAATCAGGTTTTTTTCGGGAGAATAACCTACAATTTTATTCACCTGCCAATTTCCTGAAGTTACAGGCCATTCGAAGGTTTTTTTATTGATGAGATAGTCAAGGCGATACATGTGATTGTAGCCCGATTTTTCGCTGGTATATATCAGTTGTGTTGTTTTGGGTAAAAGCATCAACTCGTCTACAATTTCAACATAGGCAGAATCTCGTTCTGTTGCTAATTCGCGTAAATTTTTGGTTTGTGCTTGCCATAGCAACAGCTCCCAATGATTTTGATGGCGGTTCAATCGTTGAATAGTGAGATAATCATCGGTGTGCAACCATTGGAAACGAGGAATGTAATATCCGCCTGGCTCTGGATTTGCAGGTTCTAAGGGAAGTTTTTCGCTTTTAGCGTTTTTTAAATCGTAAATAAATACGTCTACTTTGGAATTGTCTTCGCCGGCTTTGGGATATTTCCATTTTTCTTGCTGGGGATATAAACCCGTGAAAATATCCATAGAGAACTCTTTGACTTGAGTTTCGTCAAATCGATAATAGGCAATTTTATTTCCTGATGGACTCCAGTAGAATCCTTGACTCATCGAAAATTCTTCTTCGTAGACCCAATCTACCGCGCCGTTGATGATGTGGTTGAATTTGCCGTCAGAAGTAACTTGAATTTCTTTAGGCGTTCCACTGAAATCATAAATGAACAGATTATTGTCTCTGACATAGGCTACACGCTGATTGTCTGGTGACAGGGCTGCATTCATGGCTCTTCCGGGCACCTTTATGATTTGTTTGGATTTCAAGTTGATTACCCAAACTTCAGCGGTATAGGTGTGTCGGAATAACGGTTTGGTATTGGTCTCGAGCACCATGAATTTATGGTCGGCAGAAAATGTATATCCTCCTTGAGGCAATGACTCACTGAACCAATCTGAATGAAACAAGGTTTCTATCGAATCTTGTTTTGTTGCAGGATTGTTGGTGATGATCCACCAAGTTTTTTTGTTAGACTTTTGGGTTATGAGCAGTTTTCCATCGGCGGTAAACTTTGAAATGGCGGCAGGTTTGGGGGCGATCTTGAACATATCATCCCACTCAAATTGTGAGGTGGGGATGGCTTTTTTTGGATCAATGCCTTGAGCCCATGAGGCAACGATGAAAGAACTTCCTAATAGGAGGGAAAACAATTTCTGCATGAATGATTATCTAATTCTTTTAAGGTTTACATCTGCTGGTTTTTTAATTACGATAGGAACCATTTCTTTGGTTACCACACTTTCATCTATACCGAACCATTTTTCTGGTGTTCCTGCAAGATTTTTAAGGTGTTCATATCCATCCAAAATGAGCATATCAAAGAAAGAGGATTCATTTTCAGCACTGATTTCTTCTTCTACAAGTACAAATCTGAAATCTCCAATTTGATTTTGTGAGGAGAAACCATGGTAATGGGGGTCAAGATCAATTTCTTTGTTGTTCAATAGATCACTAATAACCTTCTTTAGGTATAAACTGATTTTTGGTTGTATCCTAAATCCTAATCTAAAGCGCACCTTGTAAAGGTCATTTTTTTCAACCACACAAACACGATATTCCATAGTGTATGGTTCATCAGTAACTTCAATGTTCACAAACCAATAGAAGTCAGCTCTTTTGGGACGTTTTTGCAGGATGCTATAGAAAATGGGCGATTCAGCTTCATCGTCTGCGGGAGCTTTACTCATATAAATAAGGTGAGTAGCAAATTTAGGAAGCGTTGTATCTTGGCTTAAGCTACGCAAACGAGCGCGGTAGTCGCTCAATTTTTCAGTTACTACCATTTCCTTTTTAATTTTGCCAGACCTATATGAAACATACATAATGGCTATTACAATGAGTCCAATGATTACTACTACAAAACCGCCTTCCATGAGTTTGGTCATATTGGCACTAACAAACGCCAAATCAACGATCATGAACAAACCCATGACAATACCCGCAATTAAAGTATTCCAACCCCTCGTTTGAAGAAAATAGTACATCAGTATGCTCGTCATGACAAATGCCAAGGAAATGGAAAGTCCATAAGCCGCTTCCATGGCGACAGATTCTTTGAAAATTAATACAATGGCAATACAACCTATGAGTAAAGCTGTGTTGATTGCAGGGATGTAAATTTGTCCCTTTACTGTACTCGGGAATTTTACCGTAAATTTTGGCAAGAAATGCAATCGGATGGCCTCAGAAGCTAGTGTATATGAGCCCGAAATAACGGCTTGTGATGCAATTATCGCTGCCAAAGTGGCAATTGATATTCCAAAGGGTAAAAACCATTCAGGCATGATTCCGTAAAAGGTTCGAGCTCCTTCCAATGATGATCCAACATGATCCATTAACCATGCACCTTGGCCAAAATAATTGAGCAACAAAGATATTTTCACGAATATCCATGAGATGCGGATATTTTGTTTTCCGCAATGTCCCATATCTGAATATAATGCTTCGGCACCGGTAGTACATAAAAATACGGCACTTAACAAAATAAAGGCGTCAGGACCGGAGGTTAAAAAACGGTAAACCCAAATGGGGTTTATTGCTTGAAAAATTTCTGGATGCTTTACAATTTGAATTACACCTAGGGTGCCGAGCATGGTAAACCAAACAGTCATAATGGGGCCGAAAAATCTACCTACTGCATTAGTGCCAGCTCTCTGAAATAGAAACAAAATGATAATGATAGTGATTACAATTGGAACGGTTTCTATACCGCTAAAATCCACGCTATACCCATTGCTTGGGTTTATGGATCTTAATCCCTCAATGGCAGATGCAACTGAAATTGGGGGAGTAATGATGCTATCTGCAAACATCATGGCACCGCCAATCATGGTTCCAATCACTAAATATGGAAATCTTCGTCTCAACAAGCTGTAAAGTGAAAAAATACCTCCTTCACCTTTGTTGTCAGCTTGTAAAACCATGATAACGTATTTCAAGGTAGTTTGAATGGTCAGCGTCCAAAATACCGCACTGATGCCACCAAAAACGAGAGTTTTGCTCACTGGAGCATCACCCATGATGGCGTTCATCACGTAAAGGGGAGAGGTTCCAATGTCGCCGTAAATAATTCCTAAAGAAATCAGCAGACCGGCTGCCGAGAATTTGTCGATGCGGGTGTGTCCCATGGTTTTTTAAAAGTGGGACGAATTTAAAGTCTTAATTTCAAATCAAAACATAAAGTTGAAAAATCGCTCATTAAATGTTGATAGATGTGGATAGACTAACAAGCCCATGACAAATCAAATGTAAACTCCCCTAAAACAAAGGGATTAGCTCGTTAAGTGTCAATTGTACACTTGTTGAAATAATGATTATATTTGTGTAAGAAAAAAATGGAAGGGTTGCTCAGCCCTACTTACCTTTGCAACAAGAATTATTACTGAAACAATTTCAATCAAAAATGTCAAAAAAAGATAAACACCACCGCGGTATCTCTTCCTATTTCGGAGAGATGGTTTTCGGTCCTGAAGCACAATCTGGTTATTTGTCGAAATCGGCTATCCAAGAAATTCACAAAGCAGTAAATGACGGACACGCCATTGATAGGAGCAAAGCAGATGAGGTTGCCAATGGAATGAAAGAATGGGCGTTGGAACACGGTGCCACCCATTACACGCACTGGTTTCAGCCTTTGAGAGGTACCACAGCGGAGAAGCACGATAGCTTCTTTGAGCCTACTGGAATTGACACCGGTATTGAAGTTTTCAGCGGAAAAGCATTGGCACAACAAGAGCCCGATGCAAGTTCTTTCCCCAGTGGAGGTATCAGAAATACCTTCGAAGCTCGTGGATACACTGCTTGGGACCCTAGCTCCCCTGCATTCTTATTAGAAAAAGGCGGTGTGCGCACGTTGTGTATTCCTACCATTTTCGTTTCTTATACGGGCGAAGCTCTAGATTATAAAGCGCCTTTGTTGAAGACATTAGCGGTGGTAAGAAAAGCAGCTACCGATATTTGTCAATATTTTGATGAAAAAGTAACCGATTGTTCAGTTTCTTTGGGCGTGGAACAAGAGTATTTCTTGGTTCGCGAAGATTTATACCACCAACGTCCTGATTTGATGTATGCTGGTCGTACTTTGATTGGACATGCACCCGCTAAAGGTCAACAAATGGAAGACCATTACTTTGGAGCAATTCCAACCAAAGTTCAGGCGTTTATGAGCGACTTCGAACAAAAAGCACATAAATTGGGTATTCCTTTGAGAACCAGACACAATGAGGTGGCTCCTGGCCAGTTTGAGTGCGCTCCACAGTTCGAATCACTGAACTTGGCGGTTGATCACAATACCTTGTTGATGGATATCATGGAAGCATGTGCTTCTGACCATGGATTTAGAGTGTTGTTGCACGAAAAGCCCTACAAAGGAATCAATGGTTCTGGTAAACACAATAACTGGAGTTTGGTTACAAACACAGGGGTTAATTTGTTATCGCCAGGCAGCAGTCCCCAGGAAAACCTGCAATTCTTGACCTTCTTCATTAACGTGATTAAGGCGGTATATGATCATGCTGATTTATTGCGTGCAAGTATTGCAACTGCGGCTAATGATCATCGTTTGGGAGCAAATGAAGCGCCTCCAGCAATTATGAGTGTATTTATTGGTGATACCTTACAGTATGTTTTGGAGGATTTTGAAAATCAAACATCCACCGGAAAAAAAGGATCCAAAACAAGCATCAATATTCCCAATATTCCCGAGATTTTGTTGGATAACACTGACAGAAATAGAACTTCGCCTTTCGCATTTACTGGTAATAAGTTTGAGTTCAGAGCGGTTGGTAGCAGTGACAATTGCGCTTCTCCAATGGTAGTATTGAACACCATTGTAGCCAATCAGTTGATGGAATTCAAAGGAAAAGTAGATACCTTAATAGCCAAAGGAAAAGACAAAGAAACGGCTCTTCGTGAGGTATTGAGAAAAGATTTAACCTCTTGCAAGAAAGTTATTTTTGGCGGAAACGGTTACAGCGATGAGTGGGTAGTTGAAGCGAAAAAGCGCGGTTTGAAGAACATCAGGCATTCAGCAGAAGCTCTTGCGGCGTACATGTCAAAAGCCAGCGTAAAGTTATTTACGAATTTGGGAATTTTCTCGCACAAAGAACTTGAAGCTAGAACAGAAATTAGATACGAGTCTTTCTGTTTAACTATTGAGTTAGAGTCTAAAGTGTTGACAGAAATGATTCAGAATATGGTCATTCCTTCTGCCATTAGATACCAAAGCAGAATTGCAGATAACGTAAGTAAGTTGTTGAGCATTGGTTTAACCAAAGATCAAGTTTCAGCGCAAATTGATTTATTGACGCAATTGAGTGCTTTGATCAATAGTGGACAAGCCTTGAATAACAAACTTTCAGCTGAAGTAGATAAAGCTATGGAGAAAGAGCATGCGAAAGATAGAGCATTGGCGTTGAATTCTAAAGTGAAGCCTTTGTTTGAAGAGATTCGCGCGGTGAGCGATGAAATTGAACGCCTGTGTGATGACTCAGATTGGGCGCTTCCGAAGTATCGTGAATTAATCACTTTGAACTAAAAAATTATAATTTTCGAAGAAAGAAGGTGCGTTTTATCACGCACCTTTTTAATCTTCGGTGATACCTTTGCATTAAAATTTAAGATTATGTCTGAAAACGTAGAAAAAATAGAGTGTTTGATTATTGGCAGTGGACCTGCAGGTTACACAGCAGCCATTTACGCGGCTCGCGCCGATATGAAACCCGTAGTTTATGAAGGATTGCAACCCGGTGGGCAATTGACCATTACTACTGATGTTGAAAATTATCCTGGTTTCCCACACGGAATCATGGGTCCTGAAATGATGGAAAATTTCAAACAGCAAGCGGTTCGTTTGGGCGCTGATGTTCGTTTTGGAATGGTAACATCTGTAGAGTTTACTCCAGGTGGTCCTCAAAAAGTAGTTGTTGACGGCACCCACCACATTGAAGCAGAAGCGGTGATCATTTCTACTGGTGCTTCGGCAAAATGGTTGGGAATTCCTTCTGAACAAAGATTAAATGGAAGTGGCGTCAGTGCTTGTGCGGTTTGCGATGGATTTTTCTACCGCGGACAAGATGTAGCAATTGTTGGAGCTGGAGATACCGCCTGCGAAGAAGCAAGTTACCTTGCGAAAATTTGCAGTAAGGTGTATATGTTGGTGCGCAAGAGTGAGTTCCGTGCGTCTAAAGCCATGCAGCACCGCGTATTGAATACTCCCAATATTGAGGTATTGTTCAATTCTGAGACCGATGAAATTTTGGGTGAATCAGCCGTTGAAGCAGTTCGTGTGAAGAATAACGCGACCGGTGAATTGAGAGAAATTCCCATCAAAGGATTTTTTGTAGCTATTGGACATACGCCCAATACCGATATCTTCAAGCCATTCATTGATATGGATGAACAAGGATACATTATAACAGAGAAAGGTAGTTCACGTACCAATGTGGAAGGCGTTTTCTGTTCGGGTGATGCTCAAGATAAAATCTACAGACAAGCAGTAACTGCAGCAGGTAGCGGATGTATGGCTGCCTTGGATGCAGAGCGTTGGTTGTCTGAAAAACATTCACATTGATAAATTAGTTAATTTTGACCCATGTTGCTTAAATCCATGGGCGTGAAGATTGGGGTGTTTTGGGTATTGCTTTCAACGTTTGTGTTGAATTCGGTGAATGCCCAATACGCCCCAATTCGTTTTACGCTGCCTCGACTTCCACATTCTGAGATATCAAAGTCTGATTTTTTTGGAAATCCACCTTTAGAAGGTAACGAGCCCAGCATTTCCATTAATCCGAACGATGCCAACGATATTTGGCTGGCTTTCAACAACAATAAGGTTTTCCATACTCTCAACGGTGGAACGGATTGGTTAGAGGTTGAAACCAAACCCGATGTAGGATTCTACGGCGATCCAGTCATATACCGAAGTGCATCAGGAATGATTTATTTGGCGCATTTGGCTCAAAATCCAAACAAGAAATGGCCTGAATGGTTTGATTGTATCGTTTTTGAAAGGAGTACCAATGGAGTGGAATTTTACTCTAAATGTGTGGGACAAAACGGCAAAATGCAAGATAAACCGTGGTTTAGTTTGGATGATCAAGTTAAAAGTCCCTACAAAGGAAATATTTATATAACATGGACCGAATTTGACAAATACGGGAGTTCTTCTACAAAAGATTCCACCCGTATCAGATTCGCTAGAAGTGAGAATCAAGGGGCAACATTTTTTGACCCAGTAGTAGTTTCAGATGTAAGTGGTGACGCTGAAGATGACGATAAAACTGCTGAGGGCGCAACGGTAGCAGTGATGCCTGACGGCAAGATCTTCTGCTTTTGGTCTCGGAACGATACCCTTTGGATGGATGAAAGCATAGATGCTGGTAGAAGTTGGGGAAAAGATAAGTTTTTAACATCCATGCGAGGCGGATGGAATTTTGATGGTGTCAGAGGGGTTCAACGAAGCAATGGTATGCCGTTTTCTTGCGTGGATGCCAAGGGAAGGATTTACGTTGGCTATGGAGCAGAATCACCTTTTGGAGATAGAAACGTTTATTACACGGTATCGGTAGATGGCGGCAAGCACTTTCTTCCGCCCATTCGTATTAACGATGATCCCAATGGGGCTGATCAATTCAAGCCTTATTTCAATATTGACAGAAATACAGGTCTGCCCAAAGCCATTTGGTACGATACTCGAAATTTCGCCACCGGCAAGTTTGCCCAAATTTACACAGCTAATTTAAATGGTGCATCGGTTTCAAAAAATACTTTGCTTTCTGAAGAGCCCTGTATTTTGCCTGGACCCAAGTCTTTTTATGGCGATTATATAGGATTTGACGCGGCACAGGGTAGGGGTGTAGCAGCCATTACTCGTTATCACGAGGATATTGGGAAGCCCTGCATTGAATTGATTTATTGGAAAGGGAACAAACCAGCGGTCAAAAAACAAGATCCGGTTGTGATGATCAATCCCAATGTGGGTTCAGATTCATTGCTTTTCTTGGCTTGTATGCCAGGAGAAACTTCGTTTACCATTGAGATTAAGAGTGGTAGAAACCTGATTACACAAATGATTTTTGAGTCTTTAGATCCAAAAGGTTTCGCTTCTACCGAGTTTCAAGAATTCTATTTGTCGCGCTCAAAGTTTCCTTCTGGGCTCTACACAATGGTAATGAGAAGAAAGAATAAGGCAATGAAGAAAAACTTTTGGATAAATTGATCAGTAAATCCTATTTTTGCTTTCTTTTAAAAAATTACAGACTTTTATAGATATGGCAGTTATACAGAGACTTAGAAATTCCGGATGGGTAGCAGTAGTTATCGTTTCAGCGTTGGTGTTGTTTGTGGTGGGTGATTGGCTCACAGGAAAAGGCAACGGCGGAAGTGTTGATGAGAATCAAGACGTAATCGCAGAAGCTAATGGTGAGAAGTATCGCGAAGCTGAATTAGTAGCTATTGTTGATGAGTTCTACAAGCAAGAAATCGCACAAGACGCCAATTATAAATTGGATGAAGCCAATACCAAAAAATTATTCCAACGCGCGTGGAATGAATTGTTAAAGCGCAAGTTGCTTTTAACTGAAATCGATCTTTCAGGTGTTACCTTATCAAAAGCTGATGAGAATGAGCTTTTAGTAGGTGAACATCCGAACGACAATATCGCAACTGATCAGTCGTTCCAAACCGATGGGAAATTTGATCCAAACAAGGTTAAGATGATGATCAACGAGGCAAAAGTGAATCCACAAAATAGGCAGCTTCTTGCTAACTACATCAACAATATCTTCTCAAATGAAAAAGAAATGCGTTACGCTACTTATGTTGCAAAAGCGCAAAACTTCAAATCAAAGAAAGAAATTGAATACGATTACCTTGCAGCCAATCAGTCAGTGAATGGCAAAGTAATTGCAATGAATATTTCAAAAATAGCCGACAAAGACATCAAAATTTCCGATGATGATTTGGAAGACTATTTGGATGCCAACAAAGAAAAATATCGCATCAAGCAGGAGTCTCGCAGTTTGAAGTATGTAGTTTTTGACTTGACTCCATCTCGTGCAGATACTATTGATGCTTATGAGCAAGCTGCTCGTTTTGCAGAGGTATATCAAAAGCAAGCCGCAAAACCAGATACTTTAGGTGCCATTGGGTTTGTAAGAATTACAGATTTGAAAGATCCAGTTCCTGCTATAATCAAAGATTCTTTGTGGTCAGCTTCAAACGGAACCGTTTTAGGTCCAATTTACGACAAGGGTAAATTCTCTGTGTACCAAAAAGTAGCAAGCGAAAAGGATACTGTTCCTATGGTAAACGTATCTCATATCTTGATTCCTATGAGCGGTACCCTTCCAAATCAAACCGTAATCAAAGATTCTATTGAGTCTTTAGCGAAAGCCAAGGAGGTATATGAAATGGTTGCCGGTGGCAAGCAAATTGCTGACTTAGCATCGCTGTATTCAGGAGACCAAGGTTCTGCCAATAATGGTGGTTCGTACGGTTGGGCTGATCCTAGAAACTATGTTGCAGAGTACAAAGCATTTTGTATGACTGCTCGTAAAGGACAAGTGGGCTTAGTGAAAACTCAATTTGGTTACCACATCATGAAAGCCATGGAAGAGCCTGATTATCAGAAAATGAAGTTCGTCATGAACACCGTTGAAATTCTTCCTGGTCGTGAAACAGTTGATAAAGTAGATCAAGCAAGCAGAAAATTGAAGAACCAAATCAATCCTGATATGCCTGAATCGTTTGACAAAGCGGTAGAAAAAATGGCATTGATTCCTCGTGTTGAACTTGATTTTACCACAGATAACCGTAGCTTAGGTAGTATTAGTGATATGAGCGACGTGAAGCAATTGATGAATTGGTTATTCAATGAGAAGCGTGAAATGAATGAAATCTCTGAGGTTTTTGCATTCCCAACTAAGCACGTAATCATTAAATTGGAAAACGTGAAGCGCGTAGGTTATGCAACCCTTGATAATGTTCGTACAGAAGTAGAGAAAATAGTTAGAGATCAGAAGAAAGCAGAATTTGCCGGACAAAAAATTGCAGATGCTTTAGCGAAGAATAAAAATGCTGAAGCGGTTGCACAATCACTTCAGTGTGATTATTTCACCACAGATGTAGTTCGTTACGGACAAGGTTTCTTGCCACAAATCGGAAATGAATTTAATATTTTGGGAGTTGTTTTTGGATTGCCTGATGGCGTTACTTCTAAACCAATCATTGGTAAGCAAGTTGCGGCGGTTGTAATCAAAGATAAGTCAACCAAATTAGATGTTCCTGTGTCTGCATATAATATACCTAACCAAGAAGATTACTCAAGTCAGCCTCAATTTGTCTTGAATCGTTTGCAAGAAATATTAACCTCTTCAGCAAATGTGAGCGACATGCGTTATAAGTTTGAGTGGCACCGTTAATTAATTGGAGAAAGAAAAAATGTCAGAAATAACTCACGAAATATCCTTGGAGAACTTCCAAGAACAGTTTGATTACGTTTTAACGCACTACAAAAAACATGGGAAATCAGTTTCCAACTATTCCAATATCATCATTGCTGGTCTAGGTGGAAGTGGAATTGGCGGTAGAATTGCGCGCTCGTATTTTTGGAATCATTCACCTGTTCCAGTAGAGGGATATTCTGATTATCATTTACCCGCATATGCCAACAACAAGACCTTAACTATCTTGTGTTCGTATTCTGGTAATACAGAAGAGACTTTAACCATGTTTGCAGAAGCTCAAGAGCGCGGTTGTGACATCATTTGTATGGCAGCCGGCGGCAAATTGATGGAATTAGCAACTGCAGCGGGTTATCCAACTTATACCATCGCAACAGGATATCAACCTAGAATGACTTTGGGATTTGCTTTGGGCAACCTTTTGATGATTGTAGGAGAAGTTTTAGGCAAAGATTTAACCGCTGACATTACAGCACTTCGTGATACCTTCAAAAACCCATCGCAGGCAATTACACGCGCCAAAGAAATGCATACCCAATTTAAGGAAACCATTTCTCAAAAGTTCGTGGTTATCTCAGACATGGCTTTTGAACCCGTTGGAATTCGTTTTTGTCAGCAGATTCAAGAAAATGCTAAAGGCGAAGGATTTGTATCTGTATTGCCTGAAGCCAATCACAACATGATTGAAAGCTACTATGAAAAACACGATACGAATTTTATTCTTTTGAACAGTCGTCAAAATGACCGTGTTACAAAGAGATTTGATTTCGTTAAAAAAGTGCTCACCGACCTTGGAAACAACGTCTACGAATACCCTTTGCAAGATGCTAGTTTAAATTCTATTTTCGAGGTAATTCATTCAACCGATTGGTTGAGTATTTACGCCTCTGATGACAAGAAGGTAAACAATATGGAAGTGGGCATCATCATGGAACTGAAAGGGTTCCTTTCAAATCAATAATATTTGACATTCATTTCAGGGATTGTAATCGTTAGAACATGGCCTTGAAAGTAACATTCTTAGGTACAGGAACTTCGCAAGGAGTTCCTCCTATAGGTTGCGAATCAGAGGTTTGTTTGAGTGAAAATCCTAAAGATAAACGCTTAAGAGCCAGTGTTCTGGTTCAATGGGGCGGAAAAGACATCATCATAGATACAGGTCCTGATTTCAGGTATCAAATGTTGCGTCAGCAATTAAATAATGTTGATGCTATTCTTTTTACGCATGAGCATAGAGACCATACAGCGGGTTTAGACGATATTCGTCCCATCAATTATATTCAAGAAAAGAGAGTACCAGTTTATTTAACTGACCACGTCTTAACATCTCTGAAAGACCAGTTTGCTTATATTTTTGAACCGGTTCCTTATCCGGGAATTCCTGAGTTAGATTTTAATATCATTGAGAATAAACCGTTTCAGTTGTTTGATAAGCAAATTGTTCCCATCCAAGTGATGCATTATAAGTTGCCTGTTTTAGGATTTAGAATGGGCAATTTTGCTTATATAACCGATGCCAATTATATTTCAGACAAGGAATTAGAAAAATTGAATGGAGTAGAAGTATTGGTCCTAAATGCACTTAGAAAAACAGAGCATATTTCACATTTTACCTTGCAACAAGCTACTGAGTTAGCCCAGCATGTGGGTGCGAAACAAACCTATTTTACACATATGAGCCATCAAATAGGACTGCATGATGTGGTGTGCGCCGAGCTTCCTAACGGCATAGATTTGGCTTTTGATGGACTTTCGTTTGAGGTTAGCGAATAAATACAAACTTACCCATGGCCGTTTCGCTGCCATCATTATTCATTCCAAATACAAAAAATACCCCGCTGTTGGGCTTGCTACCGTCTAATCTGTAACCATCCCAGGTTGCCTTGCTTCCATTTGCTTTTGTTTGATATACGAGCCTCCCGTGTAAATCAGTAATTCTTATTTCTGCGTTTTCGGCTAAACCTTCAATGGTGATTATTCCATCGTATTTTGGGGGTACAGGATTGGGATATATTTTAATTTCTCCGAAGTTATTGTTTCCACTTGCGGCATCGTTTCTATAACTAACAATTCCTTTATCTGTGCCAATGAACAACTCTCCGGTGTTGTCAATTTGTCCCAAGCAGATAATATTGTTAGAAATTAACGGACTGTTTTCAGTTGAAAAGCGTTTGATGACTTGTTGACCGTATTCATCGGCGCAGAATAATCCATTTCTGGTAGCGAACCACTTTCTACTTCCCCCGTCAACTAAAATATCAGTGATGGTTTCTTCCCCTAATAAATATCCTAATTTTCCGTCTTGATCTACAATGAATCTGTCTACTTTGGGATTTGAAAACAGGTTTTGAGATCCTGTGTATATATTCAGACCTTGATTGGTACCAATCCAAACATACCCATTTTTATCTGCTGCAATAGACAAGACTTCGGTGCTCACCAAGCCGTGTTGTTTACCAATTCTCACGATTCGATCATCGTTAGTTTGAGACAAAGATTCGCCTTCATAAAAAACAATAATACCTCCACTTTTTAGAGTCATCCATTTTCGATCGTTTGCATCAATGGTGATGGATGTGATTTCTTGTTCATCCAACAAACTAAACGAAAACCATTCGCCTTTAAATGAGCGGCAAAGCAACGGTTTACTTTGAGCATAATTCACCACCCAAAAATTGCCTTTGCTGTCAACAGCCATTCCACCAAGATGCAGAAAACTGCTGTCGCTAATGCGTTTTAGTGGAGTGTTGGTTTCATCCATTTTCTGTTTTATTTCACCATTTTGGATGATCAATATGCCGTTTGAATGCGTTGCAGCATACAAACTTTGATAAGTAGGATGATATGCTACGAAGGTAAAATCATACATGTTTACATTTAATGGAGATGCCAAATTGCTTTTCCAACCATCTGCATTATATAAATAAAAGCCGCTATTGTTAAATGCATTACCAAATGTTGAACTCAATCCACCACCCGTAGTTAAAAGCATATTTCCTTCTTTGGACATTTTGAATACCGAAACTTGATCTGGACCATTCGGCATAAATGCTACTTCACCGTTTAGATCTTTCTTGATAATTCCTGGACCAATTCCTGTGCAAAACCAATAAATTTTATCGTAAAACTGAGTGAAATCAGCAATTAAATTTACAGGTTCAACGGTGTACCCTTGATCATTGATTCTAGTTATTGAACCCTGTCTACCAATATGCAATCCCTCAGAATTGGTAAAAATCTTTGCTGTAGATCTTTTTGAAGAGAAAGCAGTATTTACTGTTCCCCTAAAGTATTTTTTGATGGTAGAATCGTGTTCAAAGAATAGCGAATCATTCCAAGCTGACATCTTAAAGCAAGGACTCAAAGATTCAAACGCCCATTTCCATTGGTTGAAATCATTCAAATTGATGGTTCTAGAATATTTTGCGCTTCTAATGCCAGTGGTTGTACCTACATATATTGAGTCGCCCATCACCGTTGATGCAAACAAGGGTATTTCTTGCCCGTTGTTTCCGATGGATGTATAGCTGTCTCTGATTTCTCTTTTTTGGATATCAATAATTAACAGTCCGAAGTTGGTAGAAAGAATGGCATCATTACCGCTGAAGGAACAATGATTGATGCGTTTATCGCCCTGCAGAAGTTTATTCTTAAAACCGGGAATGTTTTGAATTTGTTTATCTTGAAAAAGTAAATCAATATTTCCATCGGCATATCCAATAACCAAAACATCGGCATTGGAATTATACTTTAAACAGGTGATTTCAATACCGTTGAATCCGTCTTCCTTTTTGAGTAAAGTCATTTCCCCAATGTTGGATGTTCTCCAAAATCCGTTTTCACTGGCAGAATAAATGAATTTACTACTAGCTTCGCACACTTTCGCATTTCTATAAGAGAAGTGTGAGCGCCATGTTCCTGTAGGAATTTGATTTTGAGCAACCAAGTTTGATGCCCAGATAGTTGCAATTGAAAGAATGCTTAAAATAGAGGCTTTCATTAGTTGAAAGTATATCTTAGTTCTATACCAAAGTCAGTAAGTGACGTGTAGAATTGAGTAGCAATTTCAGGATTCATGATCACTCGGTTGTATCTCAAAGCCAAGTTGATTTTTTGATTGACTTGGTAGGTTGCCGATGGTGTAATTTTGATATTTGTCATACCAGCTGTCAGTTTATTGATGTTCACATCAATTTTACGAATAACTGTGAGGTTTTCATTTACTGAAATGGCTAAGTCAAATCTGAAGTCGTTGGGTAGATAGATCCATCTTCCTTTTCTTCTAATGGGTAAAGTTAGTCCGGTTGTTCTGTATCCAGCATTCAACTGAAATTCATTTTGTTTCATTTCAGTCAAATTGTAACTCGAAGCAAATAACTTCAACACCCTTGAACGTTTGTATTCAAAACCTACGGTCCAATTATTTTTAGTAGTAATATTTACACCAATTAAAGGAGAGAAATTCTCACTGATGGTAACGTCTGCAATTTGAAGTTTGGGAATCAAATCTTTACCAATTATTGCCTGTTGAAGCGGATCATATTTTAGGTTTCTAGTGAAATTACCAATGGTGTATTTACCAGAATAGGCATGTTTAATGTTGATGTTGGTGAAGATTTCTTTAAGCGCTGGTATTTTGGTCAAACCATTGTAATTGATGTTCCAGTTAGGCAATGGAATTGCAGGGAACCCAGAGATATCGGTTCTTCCAACATCAAGTCCAGCATAAGCTGCATAAAATCCACCAATAATGACATCTTGATGAGTCTTACTGTAGCCCATTGGGTATTTGGTCGTTGAATCTATTACCAATGCTCCACCGAATTCAGGATTGGCCCTTTGTAAGCGGGTTGCAACGGTATAACGATTATCTAAAAAAGCATCAAACACTGGGTTGGGATAATTCTCGTTCATTTCAATGTCTTTAATGAAATGCGTATTCAAGAAAATGCCAGAGATGCTATATGTACCGGTACCGGTGAGACCTTCATCTAGCCATTTGAAACCATCGTTTTTAAAAATACTTTGAGTTCCGTTGGTTTCGTTTCTCAGGAAATCTAACCGTATTCTGAATTCCTTTATAGGTTCAATAGAGATATTACCGCTGATGTTCTGGTTTAAGTTGGTTCTATAGAAATTAGATTGTCTCTTATCAGCAGCCAAATATCCTCTATCAGCCAAAGAATATCTCAAATTTGGGTCTTGAAAACCAAATACAAAATCAAGGCCAGGTTGCAAATGTTTGAAGTTATATCCAAAATAGTCTGGTCTCAGGTTAAATCCGGGTAATTCCGTGGCTTCTTTGCGGGTAATGTTGATGTTCGCATTTTTCACCATGGTGATCAAATCTCCCAAAATAACGATGGCTGGGTTGGGTTTAATGAGATCACTTTTGCCTTTTTCTAAAGCGCTGCTGTATGTTGGGTCTTCGGGATTTCCGTCTTTCGGGGCATCATTTTTCTTGCGTTTCTTGGGAGTTCTATAATCTTTCAAGAACGGAACCTGAGAGTACAACTGAGTAAAGTTAAATTGAGCGGTTAAGTTTATGTCTTGGCTGTTTTGGATTCTATTGCCTAGTCCAGCGAAGGCCGGAGGAGCTTGATTCCAATCGTAGGTTCCTTTGTAGTTGGCGTTGGCGGAAATCCATTTTAAGAAACTGATTTTAGAGAATGGAAGGGTATAGGTTAGGTTAGCAGTTTGATAGAATCTTCTCAATCGTCCAAATCCTTCAAACTCTTGATAAATAGAATCTTGTTTTTCTCTACTGTCAATGGCACCATAAGGTTCTTGGATTCGAGCTTCAACGTTAGCTGCGTAACTAAAATTCAAAGAACGAGCAATTGGCAATGAGAAATTATAGTTTCTGTTCAGGGTAAAGTTCTTATCATACATGCGAGGGTTCAACTGTTTGAAGTTGTTGTTGTTCCTCATTTGCATTTCCGAATAAAGTCTATTGACTTGCATTTGGGTATTGAACGCCGATGGAATGAAATTGAAATTGAAATCGCGAATGATGGTTAAATTTTTATTTCGCAATTTCTTGAAGGGCATAATAAACGTAGTGTTGTTATTGTATGCATATCCCAAAGTAGCCTGAGTGGTATTGATGAAATACTCTTCAATTTGTTGATTTCTTCTGTAATTACTCTGATAACTATAGCTACCATTGAAATTGGATATGGAATAAATCTTTGCTTTTTTATTGCCGGGTTGAGCAATTCTAAAGTTGTTGATATTGAAACTGAACAGCGAGTTATAGTCTTCTGCGGCTTTTCTGATGCTATTACGCATAGTTTGATCGGTCAAGGCTGACAAATAAGATTGAAGTTCAATATCAGGATTCAAAGGGTTAAACTTAGGCTGCACGAAGCTTTCAGACCAACCCAAATAAAGAGGAATACTTACTCCTTTTTCTTTGGGGAAGAAGCGGCCAAACTCCAAATTGGTTGCCAAATCGTAATTATAACTATTCGATAAACTTCGTTGATTTAATTTTTTATCTACATCTCCAAAGCCGATGGTTCTAATTGATCCAGCCATATTCACCTGCCCAAAGTCAGCCAATTGAGCTTGAAGGTTTGCCAAAGCTGCCCAACCTCCGCCGTTTGAAATGTCTTTTACACGCAATTCGTTGGTCCAAACTTCAAAACATTTAGGTTCAGGACTGTTGTTTTTCACGCCCACCATCATAACACGAAGGTTACTCAAGTCAGGAAGTCCCATAACTGTAATTTTGCCTTTGTCTAAAAACTTGATGTAAGGTGCGGTCATTGGCCAACCTGAATTCTGACGGGCAATTTTCAAGTCAAACAAATTTTGGAAATCCAAATCAATCATGTTTGCATCTGGCCAAACGAGTTTATCTGCCGTTGGTGCATTTCCGTTTACAAACCCTCGTGTCATAGAAAGAGGAATTTCGTATTCGTAATAGTTACTGGTTAAATCAGTTCCAAATCGAATGAAAGCAGAAACTTCACCATCTTGAATGGTGTTTGGTGTAACTTCTTCGGCGTGAACAAAAAGCTGAATGCGCTTGTAGTTTCTGATGTCGTGTTGAACCGTTTTAAATGCGCCTCTAGCATCTCCGGGCTGTAAATTACAGGTCAACATGCTCAAAGATTGCTCATTTTCAAGCACAGTACCCAAACTAGCCATGTTTTGAACACGCACAATTCCTGGAGGTGTTACATAAGCAACGGGGGAACGTTTACTGTTTTCTTCTAAGTTCACCGTGCTTACCACAAACTTGGTTCCATCATTGGGGTCAGTGGGAACAACAACGCCTGGTGTTTTTAACGAATTGGTGTATCTGCGCCAATCAGCACGCACCATATTAATATATCCAAAGCGTAAAACAGCAGAATCATTGAAGTCTCTCATTACCATTCTCATGAAACGAATGCTTTTGAAATCTGAGATGTTTCCAACTGCTTTTTCATATTCCCTCACGGGGATTTTCAATTGGTACCAGCGAATGTTCTCTTGTTTACCGTTTCTGAGAGTCACCAAATTATTTACGATGTCGGCAACGTAGTTTTTACCAATTTGTAAATCATTGTCAGATATTTTTATTTTGTATTGGAAATAATCTTCACTTTGGTTCATCGTGAAGTCACGGTTGATGTCTTCGTAATCAGGTTGTGTGGTGGAAGACTTGGGCATTGGGGCATATGGACCCGTGAAAGTTTCGGTAGAACTATTTCCTTCTAAACCTTGGTATTTTGAATAACGTTGAACAATATCTGCGTCTTCAGTAGTGTACTTTTCTTCTAAATAGTGGGTAAAATTGTCATTTGCAGGATCTTTTAGTGCGTTCTGATAAATGACGCTGTTTACCCCAAAATTAATTTCCAACTGTTTTAGGTAGGCGGTATCGAAGAATTCTTTTTCCTGAACATCGCTTAAACCGTCTATCCCAACATCTTGAAATTTACGAGCTGAGGGATTATTGTCAAAAGCAAAGTTGATTTGTGGAGTGGTAGCAATAATTCCGAAATTAGAAGTGTCGGTCTCGTTATTGCTGGTGTTTGAGGTTGGCAAGCCATTCTCGAATGCTTTTCTTCTGTCAGGAAGGATGTCTTCAGATATGTTCCCTAAATGAAGCAACAACTCACCTTTCAAGTTATTGTTGTGATACAATGGATCCATCAACCAGATTTCAATGTAATCTATATTTGCAGCTTCAAAATCATTTTGATCTACACGACGCATGATACCCGCCCAACTTTTTCTGGGATCTATAAATCGGCCGTTTGGAAGAAGTTCATTAGCGTCAGCGTTGAAATTGTACATTCCGCGTTCATAAGGGTTGAATGCCAAATCTAAAGTTGGAAGGATGGTAGCAGTTCCCTGTGGGAAGTTTCTTTCAGGAAACACCTCTCTTTGGTCAATTTGACGCATGAAAGGGTCACTCAAGATTTGATCTACCCGTTTTCGTATGTTATCGGGCATGTCAAGATCTCTGTAGAACAACTGGTCAATCGTATAAAAGCTCAAACGGGCGCTTTTGTTGAGCCATTTACGTTTATCAGTCAAATTTGTTTCTGGAAAAAAGTCGGGTTGCTTTTGAGGCACACTAGCTACAACCCAGTTATTAACAACCTTGAAATCATTGGGCAATTCAGCTGCTTCAAAGTCTTCCAAGTTTGATACTCCACGCTGATCTCCTTGAGATTTATGGTTGTGAGGAATGATTTTTGCAAATTCGGCGTAAGCCGTGATGTTCGATATTTCTTTGGTCTCTAAAAATGGCAGTTTATCTACCAATTTGGTTAAAAATCTAGATTTTGAACTGTAGGCCAAATCAGCACCAAAAATGGTATTCAATAAAGGTTCTTCGTTGAAGTTGGTCTTTGATGTAAGAGGACGTTCATACATGTGAAGTGCAGTTGCTCCCATCATGAAGTTCTTATTGAATTTATGCTCAACTCTACCTCCAAGCAATGTTTTTTGTTGGATATTGAACATGCTTTGACCATCGGCGCTTGCTCTGATTTCTGCACCACCTTGCAACAAACCTTGATTGATGATTCTCACACGTCCCATGGCATAATCAACCTCGTAATCCATGCCTTCTTGAAGCGGACGACCGTTTGCAGTTACCCGTACAGAACCTCTTTGCAAATTAGTTGTCCCCAAGAACAATTCAGCACCGTTGGTACTTTTGTAACTACCTTGAAGGAAAAACTTATTGTGTTTGACGTCTTGAGCCGCAAGGAACTTGGTAGAATCATACAATGCTTGATAGCAGTAGTAGTCTGCCAAATCATTTCGTGTTCCAAAAATGTCTTTTAAATAATCGCCAAAGGGTTCAGTGACTGGAAAAATCACTCGGGCCATTTTGGTTTGAATGGTTATGCCCTCTATGGCGTCAAAAATTCCATCGGGTTTGGCTTCTTGTTGTCGGTTCAATTTGTCAAGTCCAAAAACACGAATCAACGGATTTCCATTTTTTAATGCTGGAACATCTGCAGTCCCAATAGGAAGGTAGTTATAGTCAGCGCCGCTGGTATCATCTGCATAGATTACATTCAATTTGAAGTCTTCCAACGAAAGCGAATAAGTGTTTAAGCTGTAAACGTTTTTCATCATCAAGTCCCAAATTGGCAAGCGGGTTCTAATGGTATTGCCCTTCAACATTTTCAAGTACAGCAATTGCTGATCACCTGGGGCAATATCTCTGGAGAATTCACCTACTTGGAAGGTTTCACCGTTGTAGGTGTATTCAAAAGCTACTGCTAAAATTTCATCGTTGTTCAGGGGTTGGTTTAAGGAGATATAACCCAATTGCTGATTCAAACTGAATTCATTCTCTTTCAGTTGACGTGCATAGTTCAACAAATCAAAATCCAACGTTTGCTCAAAATTGGGGAAGGTTGAGTAAATCGCATCAATCGAAGTACCTGTTCTTCTGATTGCTGGATTGCTTTGCAGCGAAGAAAACAAGGAATTGGCGGTATTGTCTGCAGCAACTTGAGAGCCTATGTTTAACGAGCTTCTGTAGGGCTTCGGTTCACCTAAGTCCATGAAAGCCATAATGTCACGAGGAGTTTCAACGTTGGCATTTCTGTTGGTTACCCAAACTTCTACTCGGTTTACAATCACTCCACTGGAAACAATGGGAAGGTTTTCCAACGATTTATTGTAGTTCTCTTGGAAGAATTGAGATAAGAAAAAGTGTCTGTTTTGATCGTAATTATCGGCGGTGATTTTGAACTCGTTCATTTGAGCCCCACCTTTTAAAACGGTTTCCGTGCTTTGTCCGCGATTTTGAGAAAAAACCGTTTTGATGGTGGTTTTACCAAATTGCATGGTGTTGGAAAATCCGAACAGGTTGTTCGCTGGCTTAATCAACTGGGTGGGTAGGTTCATGTTCACATTACCTACCTGCACGTCTTTTAAAATACCATCGGGTTTGCCTTTCCAACCAAGATTGGTTTGGTTGTCAAATTCAAATTGCGCCTCAGTGTCGTAATTGATTCCCAATTTCACAAATTCACCCACATTACCGTTGGCAGATATTTGCAATTGCTGATCAAAAACAGGCACAAAATACTTTTGTTGTCTTTTGCTGTAATTTGGATTGCGGTACTCGTTTATGGTTCCGCCAATTTTCACCATGGCTGATCCGGTCATCTGAAAGTCAACTCCACCGGCACCAAAGATTTTTGATACGGCAGGATTTCCTAATTCAGCTTTGATGTATTCAGTGATGCCCCCTTTATTTACTGATTGCGAATAATCGGTGTTTTGCGACTTAAGCCTGTTGTATTCAGCGTTTTTCTCTTTTTCTAACTTCTGATAATATTCAGTCACAGATAAATTCTGCCCCGTGGGATAGGAGAGTGAACCCACTTGTTTGAAGGCTTCGTAGCGGTTTTGCTTGGGATTGTATTTCCATACCACTGAAAGCGGATCTTCAAGGTCTACGTTAGATGCTTTTTGATTGTTGGGGTCATTTTGACCACTTTTATGAACCTTATATTTCGTGGTAGAATCTGAAGTGGTTTGAGACAGCAAGCCATTAAAGCCAGCGATGGACATCCATAAAATTCCCGATAATACCGCTCTTTTCAACACGTTTAATGAGATGTAAGCCTGCAATTTACAAAATTTTAAGTGAATTTTTTATCAATTCCTCAACCGTGGCAAGGGTTCCAAGGTCTTTGCTTACCTTAAGAAGGGCTTTTTCTGCAGCCGCCTTTTGGTAACCCAAAACCGTTAGTGCCGTCATGGCTTCGGTAATGGCATCAGAAGCTTGATTTAGACCCGGTAAGTTTTGAGTCATTTTCTTGCCAGCCAGTTTATCTCGCAGTTCCAGCACGATGCGCTGGGCTGTTTTTTCGCCAATTCCTTTGATGCTTTTCAATAAACCCACATTGCCGTTCAATATGGCCGAAATCAATGTGTCTGGGTCTAAACTAGACAACATGATGATGGCCGTATTATTGCCAACGCCGCTGATAGATGTTAGCTGCCTGAACATTTGTCGTTCGTTGGGATCGGCAAAGCCATAAAGCTGAATGCTCACAGGACTTTGATTCTCCACTTTGAAAACCTGTTCAATGAATAAACGTACTTGCTTTTGAGATTTTACCGCTTCAAACGTATTTAATGAAATATGAGTAAAATAGCCAATTCCTTGACATTCAATCACTGCGTGCGTGGGTGTAAGCGATTCTAATTTGCCTTCAATAAACTCGTACATATCTGAGATTAGGTATAACGCTTAATGCGTATGAAATAGTCTATAATCCCATAAATAATCATAATGGCCAAAGGTACCAACATACTGAACCATTGCCAGTAAGTGCGTTCGGTTTTAGATTTTTCTGGATCTAGTAATCGAACGGTTCTTTCCTTGGCTCTTATTTCTATAAGTCCATTATCATCAATGAGATAGTCAATGCAATTGAGTAGGAATTTTTTGTTGGCAAAGGTGAATTGAGAAATTCGATCGTAACCGGTAGGGTAAATCATACCCTCAGATCCTACAGGATTTCTGATGATATCTGCATCAGCGACTACAATCATTTTACTATTTCCTGACTCAAGGAAAGGTTCATCGGTGTATTTTTTCATCAAACGATACCTTGAACGGAACTCTCCTTGCATCAGAGCAGCCACAATTTGTTCACCCTGATTCATCGTTTTGCGGTAATTCTCGTCTTTCGATTGAATGTAGATTCTTTCCAGATCAACAGGTGCTGGGGTGGTGATGGATTTTGAATAGGGTGTAGAAGATAACAAAGGTATAATGTCTAATTTGGGACGAACTTTTGGTTCCAAAGTAGCGGGGAACTGCATCCACACCGTACCGATGTTTTTGGTGATGTTATGAGGGAATTCTGGTTCTCCAAAAAGTGGGAAATAAGGGAAATCAACCAATTCCATCCGGCCACCGTTGGGAATGGGTATGCGGTTGCATTTTAAATCAGTGAGGAGGTTGTTCTTTAGTCCAATTCCGTAATTGAATAGTGCGGCTGTGATGTTTTCGAGGTTGTAGGGCATGGCCATAACCTCTTTGTAATTGCGGAAACTATCTATTTCAATGTTAACAGGATCAATCAGCCACAGCACTTTACCGCCTTTCATTAAAAACTGATCAATCAAATACAGTTCTTGGTTGCTGTAGTCTTTGATGGGCTTTATAACAATGAGTAAATCATTTAAATTCAGTCTCTTGTGTAGTCCATTGATGAATATTGATTCGGCGTTTTCTGGGTTTTGTTGGATTTGTTGTTCCCAAGGACGAGCTGCTTCAGGGTCAGAGAAATTCAAGTTAAGTGCCGAAATGTTGTAGTATTTAGACAATTCAGCGGCAAATGCTTGAACCCGTTGGTCTACCATCTCACCGTTTCCGTCTGCAACAACTACATTTTTATTCTTTTCATTGGATACTTGGCGTAAACCATTGGCTATTTCGTATTCAATGTTGTCAATGGCCGCAGCGATATTTTCATCTGGACTTTTTGCTATGTCGTATTCAAAGAAATTAACCGCCGCACTGCGTCCCTTATATAGAACTTCTGCTCCGGGAAGCAAATATTTTATGCGGGTTTCATCGGCGTTTTCGCGATCAACATCTCTAACAGGTTCAATGCCTTTATCTGCAAAGCTTTGAAGCAAGTCGCTCATTTCTGAGTCTTTGGCATCGGCAAAAGGATCAACAATTTCTATTTCTATTTTTTGATTGCTGGCTTCTCTGAATTCGTAGGCTAGATCTCTAATTTCAAGTTTGAGCCTCTTGAATTTAGCAGACATCTCACCGTCCAAAAAGAGTCTGAAATACAGGCTTTCATCGAGTTTAGAAGCCAGTTTTTTGCTGGTTTCACTGAGGGTGTAACGTTTTTCAGCAGTAAGGTCAAATCGTTGATAATACATGTTGCCCAAAATATTGGCAACAAAAACAACCAAAATGAGTGCTGCGAATTGTGAAAATGAGTGCTTCTTACTATTCATGACCATTTTCTACTTTCAAACACCAACTTAGTTCCCCCAAGGAAAACAGAAATAAATCCTAAGAAAAACACCAAATCACGAGTATCAACTACGCCTCGACTGATCGAATTATAGTGAAATTCTAAACTGAACCAATTTAAACTTCTTCCAATTTTATCTAAGATTTCAAGGTCGCCCAACATGCCCAAGACTGCGAAAAAGAAGAACGATAAAACCATAGATATTATGAGTGCTACAATTTGGTTGTCGGTAAGTGAACTAGCAAATAGTCCGATACTGGCATAACAAGCAGCCAGAAGAAACAATCCCAAGTAACTGCCCAACATAGAACCTAAGTCGATATTGCCCACTGGAAGTGCTAAGTTGTAGACTGAGTAAGCATAGAAAGAGGTTAACAAAAGGGTAAAAGCAACGAGTGTGAGAGCTGCAAAGTATTTTTCCAAGATTATTTGTAAGTCGGTGATGGGTTTGGTGGTGATTATTTCAAGAGTACCCAAACGTTTTTCATCGGAAATGCTTTTCATGGTGATGGCAGAGACCAAGAAAATGAGAATGTAAGGAGAGATATCAAACATTACTTGTAAGCTGGCCACTCCCAAGTCAAAGATGCTGTTACCATCTACAAACCATAGAAACAGTCCTGTTAAGATGAGAAAAACACCCATGACAATGTAGGCAATCAGCGAGCCTAGAAAGCTTCTTACTTCTTTTTTATATATGCTCAACATGGTTGTCAGAATTTGCAAGCGAGCGGAAAGTGTCTTCCAACGATTTTCCGTCTTTGGTTAATGTAGTAACAAGATCATCGGCAACTAGTTTTCCTTTGCTAATCATAATCACTCTATCGCACATAGCTTCTACCTCTTGCATGATGTGAGTGCTGAGCAAAACGGTTTTATCTTTGCCTAAGTCTTTAATGACTTGTCTAATTTCAACTACTTGAATGGGGTCTAATCCACTCGTAGGTTCATCCAAAATCAATACTTTGGGTTCGTGAATGAGAGCTTGGGCTAATCCAACGCGTTGACGGTATCCTTTAGAAAGTTGGCCCACTTTTTTGTGTCTTTCGGGGGTGAGCTTGGTCATTTCAATGGCACGTTCAACAGCGGGTTTGATATGTTTGACCCCAGAGATCCCTGCAATGAATTCGAGATATTCTTTAACATACATATCTAAATACAAGGGATTGTTTTCTGGAAGATATCCAACCAACTTTCTCACTTCAATGCTATCTTGAACTAGGTCAATTCCACAAACCGTTCCCGTACCAGATGTTGGAGGGATATAGCCTGTGATTATTTTCATGGTTGTCGATTTTCCGGCGCCGTTGGGGCCTAAGAAACCAACTACCTGTCCTGTTGGTATATCAAAACTAATGGCATCTACTGCCACTTGTTTTCCGTATGTTTTGGTTAATTGTTCAACCTTGATGCTCACTTTATTATGATTCTGAGGTGAAAAATGCGGTTTTTTGGGGATCTAATACTGTTTTTGTTTGGTCAAATACCTCAAACGGAGAAATGTTCTCAATATTGTAGGCTCTTCTTCTTTTGCGTCTTTTTCTTGAATGTCTGCGTTTGCGGCCGCGTTTGATGTTTGTTTTACTGTAAGGGAGCTGGAAAAGTTTTTGATTGACTACCAATACATTACTCACCAAACTGTCGTTTTTGAAATCAATGAGTTTTGTAGGATCGAAAGGTCTGCCAAACAAGCGCGTTTCAAAGTGAAGATGTGGACCCGTACTTCGTCCTGTTGAACCTCCCAATCCAACAACCTGCCCAGCATTTATGAGGTCGCCAGGCTTTACGTATCGCAGCGATAAATGCCCGTAGAGTGTTTCTAGTCCATTGTAATGTCTAACAATTACCACGTTTCCGTACCCTGAGTGGAAGTGAGAAGCTCTCACAACGCCATCAAAGGCTACTCTAACGGTATCGCCTTTATTCAATTGAAGATCAATTCCAGCGTGTACACGTCCTCGGCGCCAGCCGAAAGAAGAATTCGTTTTACCCGGATGCGGAAGTGCAAATCCACAATCTTCGAAAAGCATTGGGAAGACAAATTCACCGTTTAACCTTCTTAAATCATATCTGTAAGGGTCAATAGGCATGCTATCAAACCGGAAATAGAAGTCATATTCTGGGTAATAGCCGGGTAGAAATATGCTACCTGATACTGAATCAGGGCTTTCGGTGTCATCTAGAATGAAATTGTCTGGGTCTTCAAGTTCAGATTCTGTGGTATCAATTACCTGTGGAGCCACAGGTTCGTGCATAGCTTCTTCTTCTTCTTCTTGGGGGATATATGGACTTGCAGCAGAGATGTAAACTGCGTTAAAAGCCATTAAAAAGAGTACAATATGTTTATGAAAGGACCTCAAATTAGTACTTGCAATGTGTTTAATTTGTCATTTTCTAGTTGAATTTTGAGCGCTTCAATTCCATCGAATTTTTGTTCGTTTCTTAAAAACTGACAGAGTTGAAGTTCAATTTTTCGCCCGTAAAGGTCGGAATTAAAATCTAAAATATGTGCTTCAATGCTCAAATTCTTGCCATCTACTGTGGGTCTTACACCAATATTTATCATGGTTCTGAATTTTTGAGCTATAAAGTCATCTCCCTCAATTTCTACATATCCTGCATATACGCCCATCGGTGGAATGAGTTTATGAGGTTCAGATAGTTCTAAGTTTGCAGTTGGAAATCCAATGGTGCGCCCTCTTTTATTGCCGTGAACAACCTTGCCTGAAAGGGTATAAGGTGATCCCAGCATTTTATTGGCGGTTGCTAAATCGCCCATCATTAGGGCTTGTCTGATACGGGTGGAACTAACGGCTATATCGTCAATCAAACGAGCATTGATTTCGTCTACTTCAAAGTTGTATTTTTTGGAAAACTGCAATAAATCTTCGAACGAACCTTTGCGATTTTTGCCAAATCGGTGATCATAACCTACAACCATGGCTTTTACCTTCAGTTGTTCCACCAATATTTGTTTTACAAATTCTTCGGGATCTAACTGAGCCAGAGCTTCGGTGAATTCCAAAACTAAAACCGTATCAATGCCTTTAGCCAAGACTTTTTTTGCTTTTTCTTCGATAGAAGTAAGAAGTTGAACGCTCGGATCATTTGGGTGAACAATCAGCCTGGGGTGCGGATGAAATGTAATGAGCATAGAAGGTACTCCGTGGTGCTTGGAAAGGTCAACCACTCGTTTGAGCACCCAATCATGCCCTCCATGAACTCCGTCAAAGGTTCCTTGGGTTATTACAAACCCTTGATGCTCAGCTAGAGAGTCAAGTCCAAAAATGAGGCCATTCATTCGAAGTGCAAAGTTCGGAATAAAGCCTATTTTTGCAAAGCATGTTCCAAAAGATATTCTACATACGGTTTATTTTGCTGTTTTTCGGGGGAAGTATTTTTTCTTCTGCGAACGCACAAATAGGTGGAACGGGCATATTCGCTAATTTGGATGCTCCTATGAGTGCGCGCAGTTTAGCTTGGGGAGGATATTTAATTGCTCAACCACAGACTGATATTCAATATGCGGTGCACAATCCTGCCTTGCTCAACGAAAGCATTCTGAATCAATACGGAGCTTCATTCGGTACATTGATTGCCGGTAGCAATGGAGTGAGTCCAGTGAGACACGGAGGTGCTGGATATGCATTCAAAATAAAGAAGCAACTCTTCTCATTCCACGCTCAGTATATAGATTACGGAACCATGAAAGGGTATGATGAAGGCGGTAATTACCAAACAGACATCATTGCCAATGAACTAAAATTTACCATTGGTTATGCCAAGAAACTACACAAACATTTAAACGTTGGCGCTCAAACAGGTTTTGCTTATTCGGTTTTAGGTCCATACGTATCTAACGGAGCATTCCTGAATTTGGGTGCACTTTATTCCCGTTCAGATACTGGAGTGCAAGTGGGAATGGTAGTCAAGAACTTGGGTTATCAAATTGCGGTATACAAGGATGCAGAACGAGAATCTTTACCCTTTAATATTCAAATAGGAGCTTCATACAAACCTGTTCACATGCCGTTCCGGTTCCACGCAGTATTGCATAGCTTACAGAGATGGGATCTGACTTTCAATCAATATTTGAGCAGCGGGCAAATTGATTTATCAGGTCAAGAGGTTAACAATAATCCAGCTAATTTTTTAGCGAAGGGATTTAGGCATTTAGCCATTGGTGGCGAGCTGGTTTTGGGTAAAAATATGGGCATTCTGTTTGGGTACAATCATCAACGCCGAATGGAGATGAGCCCGGAAATTAGGCCCGGTTTGGCTGGATTTGGATGGGGAATCAAGTTTAAAGTATGGAAATACCATCTTACCTATGCGAGCGCGTCGTTGTTCCCTGGTCAAAACGCCAATACGCTGAGCCTTACACTTATTCCGCAATCGTTGTTTACGAAATAATTTCACCTTGAATTTAGAAGAATCATCCCCCGAAAAAAACAAAAAGATAAACATTGCTATAGATGGCTATTCGAGCTGTGGCAAAGGAACTTTAGCGAAGCAATTAGCTCAACATTTGGGTTATATCTTTATTGATTCTGGTTCCATGTACAGGGCTGTTACCTTGTTTATCTTAGATCAAGAGATTGATCCACAAGATGAAGCTGCCGTTGAGGCTCGATTAAGTGATATTGATATTCGATTTGATTTAAATGGAGATTCGGGTAGATTTGAAGTTGTGCTCAACGGTGTATCCGTAGAATCTCGGATCAGAGATTTGAGGGTTTCATCTCAAGTTAGTTATATCGCCAAGATTTCTGCAGTTAGGCGTAAATTGGTTGAGATTCAGCAAAAAATTGGATTTAACAAGGGGGTGGTCATGGATGGACGAGACATAGGAACCGTGGTTTATCCGAATGCTGAATTGAAGATTTTCATGACTGCCAGTTCTGAAGTGCGTGCAGATAGGAGATATGCAGAATTGAAACAGGCCGGTCAGAATGTTACATGGCAAGAGATTTATGATAATTTGGTTAGTCGCGACAGCATTGATAGTAATAGGGAAGATAGCCCGCTGACTATGGCCTCTGATTATCGCGTGCTAGATAACAGTAATTTATCGAGAGAAGAACAATTCGCACTTGCTATGACCTGGGTCAGTGCTGCGCTGAATGAAATTGGTTAATTTTGTAGTACTTTATATATGAGAAATAAAATTGTTGCTGGTAACTGGAAAATGTACAAAACCTTGACCGAAAGTCAAGCGTTGATTACTGAAATCCGTGGAATTGTGAGAGATGAGTTTCGCGCAAATACCGCAGAAGTTGTAGTTTGTCCTACCTCGTTGGTGTTGGCTTCGGCCGTGAAGTTGATGGAAGGGTCGGGTATTTTTGTGGGTTCTCAGAATGTTCATCAAGAAAATCAGGGTGCTTATACTGGAGAGATTTCTGCTTCAATGATTGCTTCTGTTGGTGCTTCTCATGTCATAGTTGGTCATAGTGAACGCAGACAGTATTTCAATGAAACTAATACTGCCTGTTCTTTAAAGAATAAATCATCTGTTGCCGCTGGACTGACCGTACTTTACTGCGTAGGTGAAACCTTAGAGGAAAGAGAAACAGAACAGCATTGGGCAGTAATTGAAAAACAAATTGAAGAAGGACTTACTGGAATTACCTCTGAAGAAATGCATAAAATTGTTATTGCTTATGAGCCAGTTTGGGCCATTGGCACAGGTAAAACAGCTAGTTCTGCGCAAGCTCAAGAGGTACACGCCTTTATACGTTCGTTGTTGAATAAGAAATTTGGAGAGCCTGTAGCCGAAGCCACCAGAATTTTATACGGTGGTTCAGTGAAGCCTGACAATGCCGCTGAACTTTTTGCTCAGCCAGATATTGACGGTGGACTTATTGGCGGAGCGAGCTTGAAAGCCCGCGACTTTTTTGAAATTGTAAAAGCCGCAGGTTAATCGGTTTATTTTTGAGTTCGGCGAATTTCAAAGAAAATCTCGCCGAACTTCGTTACTTTGTAATCTTTGCATTTTGCAACATTCTATGACATTGAGATTTTACGCATTTTTTTTAGGGATATTTCTGCTTGGTGCACAGACACTGAAAGCTCAAGCCGTTAGGCGATTTAATACCGAGCCCGCTCAGTTCATCATTGAACTTCAAGATCGCTACAAGGCCGTTCAAGATAAAGCGGTGAAAGCTGATTTTGAAAAATTTACACAGAATTGGACCAACGGCCTATACAGTCCTGAACAGCAAAGATATCTCATCAATATGTCTAACAAAATGTTAGATCAAGGACTGATTTTGGTTCCTTATTTTCATCTGTTCTATAAAGGTTATACAGGTAGTTTGGAGCGTTCAATGAACCCTGAAATTTTAGAACAATGGAAAAAAATTGCTACCGAATTAGTAGAAACAACCGATAAAGAATTCTTGGATTTTCTGACCGTTACTTCCAATTTATTTGAAAAAAATGTACTCTATCAGTCTTCAGACACCCGCAAATGGTATGTTGATAGTGCTGATTTCAAACTTTCAAATAAAGGTGGGCGTTTGGCTATTGAATTTCCGGATGTGAAGTTAAAAGGGGTTGCCGTTAATGATACCATCGAAATTCAAACATCGGGAGTCTTTTTTGGTTCCGAAGGAATTTGGAAGGGTACCAAAGGCGTAGCAAATTTCAACCGAATCATGCCCGGCGAAAATGCTCAAGTTTCGTTTAAGGAATTTTCCATTGAGTTTAGAAAATCCAGTTACAAAGTGGATACCGTTTGGCTGCAATTTCCCCGATTTTTTGCAAAACCCATTGCCGGAAGTTTTGCCGATGAATTGATTGACTTTTTCGATACAGCGCAACGCAAAAGAGCTAAATTTCCTAGATTCACGTCTTTTGATAACGATTTGAAAATTAAGGGTATTGTAGGTGATAAATCTGTTTTTACCGGAGGATTTTCACTTCAAGGTACCGCAATCAATACCAGTACCGTTGATGGAAAACCGTCTATCATTGATGTTTATTTCAAAGACAAGCCCAAGGTAACACTACAAAGTAAAGGATTCCGAATTCAAAACGGCGTAGCCACATCCCTCAAAACAGAATTCACCTTGAATTTAGATTCTGGGAAATACATTTATCATCCTAGTGTGAATGTGTCATTTAAGTATGCAAATAATTTGCTTGAAATCAACAAGGGAGAAGACGGATTGATGCGTGGTTCATTTGCTGATAATTTTCACAATATGAGCATTGATGTGCAAACGGTTCGTTGGAAAATTTCCGAACCCTTTGTTGATTTTGACAACTACAATAACGATAAACCCGCCTTGTTTCAATCAAACGATTTCTACAGGCAGATTTATTACGATCGCATTCAAGGTCCGCTAACGGCAAATCCTTTAGAAAAAATCTATGCTTATTACAACCGAATGCCCAAAGACAAGCAATTGGATGACATGAAGGCAGAATTAAAAAAGTTGTACATGGCCAAGAATAAGGATGCAGCCGCGATTGCAAACCTTTCAAAGCAAATCACAGAGCGCACACAAATGCTCAAACGCAAGTATGTTACGCCAGATAGATTGACCTTTTCGCTGAAAGATTACTGCGCATTTTATGGGTCAGACCCAGGTTCTGCTCAGCACCCGTTCATTGATCTTCACGATGATGGATTTGTGGTTTATAATTTCGAAACCGATAGCATTACGCTTAAAGATAAGTTATTTAACTACATTTTGATGAATAAAAAGTCGAAAGATTATGATGTCATCAGATTGTCTTCAGTGATTGCCGCAAAACCCAATGCCACCTTGAATTTGCTCAGCAACGAATTGGATATTGAGGGGGTAGCAGCATTTAATTTCTCTGATTCTCAAAGTGTTTTTGTGCTTCCCAATGAACAAAAAGTGAAGGCGAAAAAGAATCGTACTTTAGAGTTCGGCGGACAAGTAAGCGCAGGTAGATTTGAGTTTTTCGGACAGGCATTCAAGTTTGATTACACCCGATTTACGGTAGATTTTGCAGTTATCGACTCTATGAGAATGTACTTCCCAGATGAGTCGGGCGTGCGTTTAAGACCCATCAAATCGGTATTCCGGAATATTGGTGGAACCCTATTTATTGATAAGCCCAACAACAAATCGGGTAACATTGATTATCCCGAATATCCTATTTTCAAATCCAACAGGGGGGGAGACATTCTCTATGATAAACCCAGCATTCACGGTGGGCAATACATTGCCGATAAGTTCAAATTCACTGTTGACCCTTTCACCATTGATTCCCTAGATAACTTTACCATTGATGGTTTGAAATTCGACGGTACCTTCTATTCTGCAGATATTTTCCCTGTTTTTAGACATTATGTTTACATTCAGCCAGATTATTCCTTGGGATTTGTAAAGCGAACCCCTCCAGCGGGTTTGTCCATGTACAAGGGCAAGGGCAAAGGAGAAATGACCATGAATTTAAGTGAGGTGGGCTTCTACGGTGAAACAGGAACCATTGACTATGAAACTTCTAAAACGGCTTTTACCCGAATTTTGATGCTTCCCACAACCACTACTGGTCCCATCAATACCTATGATCTTAAAGAGAATACTCGCTATGCAGAAGCACACGCTGTGGATGCTACTTTGAATTGGTTTCCTTACAAAGACGAGTACAAAGTGACCACGGGTAAATACGCTACCAAGGCTTTTGTTTATGCGCACAAATTTACCGGAACCACCACTCAATCGCCCTCCAAGCTTATGGGTGATGGATTGTTGAAGTGGGATCTAGCCGAACTGCGTTCCATTGCCATGCATTTGGCACCGAAGCAGGCCATTTCTCAACAAGCAGATTTGAAGATATTTACGTTAGACTCTTCGAAAGTGGCATTTGCGAGCAACAACATCAACGGTACCATGGACTTTTTGACCCGCACCGGGTCGTTTAGATCAAACATCCCTGGTCAAATCACTCAGTTCCCATTCAATATGTATCAAACCAATTTGAGCGACTACGTGTGGAAGATGGATGCCAAAACAATCGAAGCTCGTGTGGGCTCTACAATGGCAGGTATCACTCCTGATTTCATGAGTACGCATATTCGCCAAGACAGTCTTCGTTTCGAGGGACGTAAAGGCTTGTATGACATGAATGATTACACTTTGAAAGTATCTGAGATTCCTCATATTGATTTGGGCGACTCTCGATTGTTCCTCGCCGACGGAAAAGTACTCATACGCGCCGAAGCAAACATGGATACCGTAATCAAAGCTAAAATCATTGCAAACCGCATTGATCAGTACCATACCATCAATGATGTAAAAGCCAAAATATATGGTAAGAACGGAATTGCGGGAGCCGGCTGGTATAAATATGTTGACAAGCTCGGTAAGAAACAAGATATATACTTTGACAGTATGTACTTCAACAGAGAACACCACCTTGAAGCATACGGAAACATCAAAGAGGAGAGAGCCTTTACTTTAGATACTCGTATCGCCTTTAAAGGTTCGGCCAATTTGCATTCTCAGGAACAATTTCTTCGTTTCAGCGGATTGGTCAAGCCCATGCATACATTCAAGAACATGATTGAAAGTCATTGGTGCAAATTCAAAGGCTCAATCAATCCCCAAGACGTGATATTGCCCATGAGTCCACCGAGAAATGCCAGTGGTGCCCGAATTTTCGTAGGTTTACATGTGGCCAAAGATTCATCGCATATTTATCCCGTATTCAACTCTACCAAGCGTCGTTTGAGCGATAATGACGTGACTCAAGATACAGGTATTTTATATTGGGATCATGAGAAGCAGAGTTTCATGGCTGGAAGTGAGTCGAAGCTACGTGAAGGTTCTCGACGCGGTAACTACGTTCAATTTAACGAGAAAGATCACTCTATTCACGCAGAAGGCCCGATGGATTTTGGCGTGGAATCAGAGTATGTAAAATTCCGCACCGCAGGGGAAGCCAATTTGAAACCCGGTGATAGTTCGTTTGTGTTCAATCTATCAATGTTATTGGATTTCCCGTTGCATGCAGACTTCAAAAAGCGTTTGGGCGAAATCTTTGTAGGCGAGGGCGACGGAGCAGCCAACATCAACACCGATGTTTTCAAAGACGCTTTGGCAGAAATGATTGATGAACCAAAGCTCTTTAAATCAGTTTTGGAAGACGTTGAAAAGAACAACCGCATCAAAGGAAACCTTCAATTACTTGGGGGCAAGGACGAAACCAATTACAACTTGATTTTGAGCGAAGCCGAATTTCGTTGGGACTCAAAACTGAACGGAATGTTTTGCGATGGACAGGTTACCTTGGTAAGTATGTTTGGATTGCCCATCAATCGCTCGGTCAATGCCACCATGTATTTAGAGGCCAAGCGCGGATCTCAGAAAATGCACATTTACCTCAGTGACGGAGCCAATACCATTTATTTCTTCTTGACACCAAATAAGGTCAGCATTTACAGCAACGATGACGAGTTGAACAAGATCATGGAAGCAACCAATTCAAAGGTAAAGCCATCAGATTTTGGCGTCATGATTACCGGCGAGCGAAGCGTTGATCGTTTCTTACGTAAGTTGGGGTTGGAGTAGGAGATGGACCATGGTCCATGGTCGATGGTCCATAGTCGATGGTCCATAGTCCATAGTCCATAGTCCATGGTTGGTGGTCCATGGTTGTTGGTCCATGGTTTTTGGTCGGTGGTCGATGGTCGATGGTCGATGGTCGACGGATTGTGGGCCGCTGCTTGTAACCCGAAACCTGGTACTTGGTACCCGAAACCCGATACCCGATACCCGAAACCCGAAACCCGATACCCGTATTAATATTCTACTTTAGTTAGAAATAATCCATGCGCGGGGACAGATTTACCAGCATCAGATCGTTTGCCTGAATTTAGGATGTACTGAAATTCTTGGAGGTTTATTTTTTCAGTACCTACTTCAATGAGGGTGCCTACCATAGCTCTTACCATGTTTCTTAAAAAGCGATTGGCTTTTACGGTAAAAACCAAACCCGTATCTGTGTGCTCCCATTTTGCTTCATAAATGATGCATTTGTAGCTGTTTTTGATGGTTTTTGCTTTACAAAATGCGCTGAAATTAGAGTGATTTTTAATGATTTCACAGGATTTTACCAGAGGTTCAAAATTTAATTCCAACTTAATAATCCAAGCCAAGTCACTGCGAAATGCATTTTTTTCGAAATCAATATAATATTTGTATTCCCTGGAAACTGCCGAAAATCTTGCATGGAAATCATTCGAAATCTCCACGAGATGCGTAATACTAATATCTGGGGGGAGCAATCGATTCAATGAATTTTTGATTTTAGCACAATCAATGGATTTTTCAAAATCAAAATGAGCCACATAATGAGAAGCATGTACGCCGGTATCCGTTCTTCCGCAACCAACTACTTCAACCTCAGTTTGCAGCACTTGGAATAGCTTGCCTTCTATCTCGGCTTGCACAGAATGAACATTAGGTTGTTTTTGCCAACCATGGTAGTTTTTGCCTAAATACTGAAGTTCAATTTTGTAGCGGGTCATTTTTCGGGATTCGGGATTCGGGATTCGGGATTCGGGTAGCGGGTATTTTGTCTCTAGCCTCTAGCCTCTAGCCTCTAGCACATGGACTACAGACCACGGACTACAGACTACAGACTTACCAACTACCAACTACCAACTACCAACTACCATTTACCATTTACCATTTACCATTTACCAATTTTCAAATATAATTGCAGAGCCTTGTCCTACGCCGATGCACATGGTGGCAAGGCCGTATTTTAGGGACTTGTTGCGTTGCATTTGGTGTAATAATGTGGCTGAAATACGGGTGCCCGATGCGCCGAGGGGGTGGCCAATGGCAATACTTCCGCCGTTGAGATTGACTTTGGTTGGGTCAGCCTTCAATAAATCTATGCTGGCTAGTACTTGTGCAGCGAAAGCTTCGTTCAGTTCCATGATATCGAGTTGGTCAATGGACAAGCCCGCTTTTTGAAGGGCTTTTTGAGTAGCTGGTACGGGTCCAATTCCCATGATAGCGGGATCCACACCGGCAATGCCAAAACTTACAATTCTGGCCATAGGAGTGAGATTGTATTTTTTAACCATCTCCTCGCTGGCAAGCAAACAACAAGCAGCGCCGTCGTTGATTCCAGATGAGTTTCCAGCAGTCACACTTCCGTTAGAACGGAAAGCGGGAGCAAGGGTAGCCAAAACATCGGGAGTGCTCAAACGAGGGTGCTCATCAGATTGGAAGATGATAGGATCCTTTTTTTTCTGAGGGATGTGGATGGGTGTGATTTCATCATGGAAGTCTCCTCGTTCATGAGCTTGTTGCCATTTCAACTGAGATTCATAGGCGAATTGGTCTTGACGCTCCCGAGTAATTTTGTATTTTTCGGCAACATTTTCAGCCGTTTCTCCCATTGAGAAAGGATGGTGAAGCTTTGATAGTGCTTTATTGGTGAATCTCCACCCAATGGTGGTGTCGTAAATTTCAGGGGTGCGTGAAAATGCGTTTTCTGCCTTGGCCATTACAAATGGAGCTCGTGTCATGCTTTCGGTACCACCAGCAATGATTAGATTTGCTTCACCGCTTTTGATGGCCATGTAACCATTTTGGATGCTTTGAAGTCCCGAGGCACACAAACGATTTACGGTATATCCTGGAACGGTTTCAGGGATTCCTGCTAAAAGAGAAGCCATGCGCGCAACATTTCGGTTGTCTTCGCCTGCTTGGTTGGCAGCGCCAAATATCACTTCGTCAACTTCTGTGTAGTCTATTTGAGGATTTCGGGCAACGATGGATTTAATTACTTCTGTAGCTAAATCATCTGGACGAACAGAAGCCAAAGTGCCACCAAATTTACCAACGGCTGTGCGGGTAATGTCAATTACAAAAACATCCTTCATGGTGCAAAGGTCGGAAAAAGGATCAATTCAACTTCCATTTATAACTAAGATTTAATCCTACGTTATATAAATAGCCATTGATTGGAGTATTTTGGGTGATGCTTGAAATTGAATATCGCAATGTAGGTTCAAAGCATATCTGTGATTTGGAATTAATGTTGTAGGTGGTTCCAAGTCCAAGGGAAGGAATGAGCAGAATATCCTTGTAGGTGGATCTACCATCAATATTGATGATAGTCGTATCAGCGATGTTTGGGTTGATGGCAATGATATTGGTTTTTTGAACCCGAAAAATATTCGTTGACAAACCTAAATGATAGGTAAACTGCCATTTTTTATTCCCCCATGTTTGCCTTAGAGCAATTGGAATGGAATAGTAATAGAAGTGGTCAATTAAGCTTGCTATATACGCGATGTTGGGTTTAGAGACCGTCATATTTTCATAGGTAAACCCCATATCTTTATAGCCTAACCCAAATTCTATGGATGTCTTTTTTGTAATATCTAATGCAAGATACAGTTGAGTTGAATAACCAATACGCGGAATTTCTCTTTCGTTGCGCAGGTTAATTATGTATTCAGAGAATGGGTTGTTACTATTGCTTATTAACGACCGGTAGTTTAAATCGGGAGAAAAACCGAGAGCTATACGAAGGGGAGGGAAAGGTGTTTTTTCTTTTATGGGATAGACTGGTTGAGCAAATGCTTGACTGATCATTCCAAACAAGAAAGACAAACTAATCAACTTTATCATGGGTTAGCAAATATAAACCGAAGGTGTGATACTATAGGTTGTGTGATTTGGCATAAAATGAACATTAAATACTTGGATTTTTCGATTGATGGCAATTGTTAACAATTGAAAAACAAACTGATAATGACATTCTAACTTTGAAATAAAGAGTAAAAGTAACTTTGACAAATGTCAAAAAAGATTTTCGTACTCGATACTTCAGTGATTTTGTTTGATCATCAGGCTGTAACTAATTTTCAGGAACATGATGTGGCAATTCCAATAACTGTTTTGGAAGAATTAGATAATTTCAAGAAAGGAAATGATACCATAAACTATGAAGCTAGGCAATTCATCCGGTTTATAGATGCTTTGTCAGAGGGCAACGCTCTAAATGAATGGATCACAATTGACAAAAAGAGGAATTCCAAGTTTAAAGTGATCATGGAGTTTTCGAGTGCCTTGAAGATAGATGCAACTAAAGTTTTTGGAGATAGAAAGGCAGATCATTTGATTTTAAATTCAGCTTTAACTTTATCTGAACAATATCCGAGAAGGAAGGTCATTTTGGTTACGAAAGACATGAATTTACGCTTGAAAGCACGTGCTTTGAATTTGCTTTCCGAAGATTATGAAACGGGAAAAGTAAAGGATGTTGAAGGCCTTTATCGCGGTATAACAAAGTTAGAATTGGAGAATTCCGAAATAATAGACGCGATACATAAGAATGACAAGATTGCAGCCGGGTTGTTGTTTTCAAATCAGCAAGTTGCGCACCATTATTTTATTTTGAGAAATCATAGAAGCTCCATTTTGGCCTATTACAATCAAGAATCAGATCAAATTGAAAAGGTTGAAAAGAACACGGTTTACGGAATCAAACCCAAGAATGCGGAACAAGCCTTCGCTATTCATGCGTTACTGAATCCAAAAGTAAAATTAGTGTCCATTCAAGGTGTAGCGGGAACAGGGAAAACGCTGCTAGCTTTGGCCAGTGCACTTGCTCAAAAAGGAGATTTTCAGCAGATTTTTTTGGCTAGACCCATTGTGCCATTAAATAATAAAGACATTGGTTTCTTGCCAGGCGATGCAAAAGAAAAGGTTAATCCTTATATGGAACCATTGTGGGATAATTTAAAGGTTATACAAAACCAGTATAAAGAGAGTTCCAAAGATTATCAGCGAATCAAGGAATTGGTTCAGAATGAAAAATTATTGGTTACTCCGTTGGCATTTATAAGAGGCAGGAGTTTGTCAAACATCATGTTTATTGTAGATGAAGCACAAAATTTAACTCCATTGGAGGTCAAAACCATTATTTCAAGAGCCGGTGAAGGTACCAAGATCGTTTTTACCGGTGATATTCATCAAATTGATACGCCTTATTTAGATACAGAATCAAATGGCTTGAGTTATTTAATTGATAGATTAAAAGGTCAATCAATATATTCTCACATTACCCTTGAAAAAGGAGAAAGAAGTGAATTGGCAAATCTAGCTAACGAATTACTCTGATTGAGTCGATAGCATAACACAATATTTATATTTGCATAATATTAAACGATATTGGTCAATCTATTTTTGTTTTTAAATGAGTCACTCAAATGCATTGCCAACAGCGGCAATATTATATGCAGATAGCCGCTTTACACCTTGGAATGAGAATATTGGATTTTCTACTTTAGTTTCTTATTACGAAGCATTGCAAGTGGAATTTGATACCACTATCATTCATATGGTTGAACCAACTCCAGAATTCGGGGAGTTTTTACAGACCTTTGATTTCGTATTCAACCTTTGCTACGGTTTTGGGCACTACAGTCAGGCAGAAGTGGCACAATTTTTAGACCTATACGAAATCAATCATCTAAGTAGCAGCGGTAATTCACAAGACTCTGCCGCTGACAAACTTTTAATGGAGGATCTTTGCATCGAGCAAGGGTTGAGAACAGCAACCACATTTCGAACTATAAAATCATTAAATGATTATGTTGGAAAATTAATAATCAAGCCTAGATTTGGAGGTTGTCACCGCGGGATATCCATCCTTGAGAACGACGAAACAAACTTTGAATTCATTTCGAACAACGTTTTAGATACTGAAATGTTGGTTCAGCCATATTTGGTTGGAAGAGAATTTTCTGTAGCTGTTGTTCCAAATGCAGAGGGAACTGGCTACCAAACTCTAAAACCCGTAGAAATTGTACCTTATCCTCAACGCACAGTTTTTATTGCTGGTAGTTCCTTTGGCACTACCCAGAGAGAGATGGATTACGAAATCGATGAATCGGTGTTAGCCGAAATGACGAAATCTGCTTTGCAAATTCATCATATTTTAGATTTGAAGTATGTTTCTCGAATCGATTTCCGAATTTGGAATCACATGCCTTTCATTTTGGATGTTAATACCATGCCCAATATGCATCCCACTCAGAGCATCCTTCCCTTCTTATTGAAATATTCAAATGTAGAATTGAAAGAATTCCTAAATAGGCAGATTAAATTGAATAAACGTTTGAATCCTGAACTAACACATTTGCAGACGACTGAATTCTGAGTCGAGCAAAATTTTAGCTTCCCCCTCTGCTATATGTAGTGATTCAAATGCTTCCTGTTTTGCAATTCCCAAGAGTTTAAAAATTTCTGAAACCCAAAAATGAAGTGTACCTTGATGGTTACATTTTAATGTTAATTGGTTCTGAAAAATTCTCCAAGTGCAATCACCGGGGATTTTGAATTCACAATACAATAAATTTTCAGTTTCATGCAACCAGAGCCACAATTGCCACTTGTTGTTAATCAGTGCCTCGCCATCAGTGATAATCTGATTTCCGTTTTCATCTAAAAAGATTCCTTGATGCAACTCAACCGGCGTGTTATTTGGTAAGCAGTTTAATACGCCGATTTCAACGCTGCTAATTTGAAATCCATTGTGAGATAGTTTTCCGAAAAATGATGTTGCATTCATGTCACTACGATGTTCGTCATTTAATATTTTGATTAAGTAAACAACAGAAAAACAGATTGTTAACGAGGGTTTGTTTTCTCCACTTGATATTCACAATCTGTAATCTCATTATACTTTTATAACTTCGCAGTTCAATAATTTGGATTTGTATGGGAAGGATATTCGAAAAACGCAAACATAAAATGTTCGCACGCTTTGACAAAATGGCAAAGCAGTTTACCAAGCTAGGAAAGGAAATTGCAATCGCTGTTAAAATGGGCGGCGAAAATCCTGATTACAATCCGCGTTTACGTCTGGCCATTCAAAATGCTAAGAACGTGAATATGCCCAAAGATCGGGTAGATGCTGCTATCAAAAGAGCTATCAGTAAAACCGAAGGCGATTACGAAGAGGTTCGCTACGAAGGATATGCACCTCACGGTGTAGGGGTAGTGGTAGAAACCGCAACCGACAATCCAACCAGAACAGTAGCCAATGTTCGCATGCACTTCAACAAAGGCGGCGGATCATTGGGTAAAACCGGTTCCTTAGATTTCAATTTTACGCGCAAGGGAGTATTTAAAATAGCCAAATCAACTTTAGCCGGAAGAGACTTAGATGAATTTGAGTTTGAACTGATTGACCACGGTCTGGATGATTTTGCATTCGACGAGGAGGATGTATACGTTTACAGCGCGTTTACTGATTTTGGACAAATGCAAAAAGCCCTTGAAGACATGAAAATTGAGGTGGTGAATGCCGAATTGCAATTCATTCCCAATTCTTATGTAGACCTAGATGAAGCTCAGGCTCAGGAAGTCCTAGATTTGGTGGAGCGTTTGGAAGGCGATGATGACGTCCAAAACGTTTACACCAATCTTAGATAATTAGAACGGACAATCAGCGCATTGGCGTTTCTTGATTTCAGGAAACGTGGCTTGCACCCATATGTTTCGCTCGGGTTGAGTTGGATCGTTACTGACAATCCAAATACCTAATCCTTTTTTACCGTTTTTAGTGACTGTATCGAAAAGCACTTTTACCCTCATGGTTTCTCCAGGAGCAAGAGTTGTTTTTGGAACGGTTAACGTGATACATGGACAATCAGGAACAATTTGGTGAATAGTCAGAGGCGATTTTCCGTCGTTTTTAAAGTCGAAGTAGCCATTTAAATATCCGCCGGAAGGCACCTCACCAAAATTCAGCGAAGTAGGAGTAACCACTAGTTTAGCGGCTTTTTTCAATTTCTTAGCACTCAAAGTGGGGAAGTATTGCTTGCGGTTGTAATTAACATTGATGCCTAAATAAAAGTTCCCGTAACTGCTAGAAATCACCGGAATTTCAAATCCCCCGAAACCATAAGAAGGGGCTTTGATTCCATCAATAGTAACAATTACTTTTTGCGATTCGCCTGGTTCTAGCGATTGCGGAAATCCTTCGATGGTAATATAATCAGGAATTCTTCCAGGGCCAAGAGGCTGAATGGTAGCGGTAAAATCGCTGTTGTTAGTCAGTCTAAATTCTTTCTTGAGGATTTGATTGTCAAGCAGAGGATCAAACGTCAAATTGATCAGATCAGCCTGAAGATTTCCAATATTTGGAATGGGGGCACCAATGGTGGTAGGTTGGGGACGGATGACGTTGCCTTTAATATTCAGGTATTGGATGGGATTGATTTTTGAATTGGAGTAAACGGTGATGGTCTTGTCAAATGTTCCGAGACGGTTGGTAGTTTCATAACGTGCGTCAACATATCCGCTATCATTGGGTTTAATAATGTTTTCAGACCAGGTTGGGGTGGTGCAACCGCAGCTCGTTTCTACATTTAAAATCTTGATGGGCGTGGTGCCGGTATTTTTAAAAACAAAACGGTGGGTAGCAAAACGCATATTTTCTTCCAATGTTCCAAAATCATAGATGCGCTCACGAAACCCGAGGGCACCGGATGTTGGTTCATCTTGGGCTAGTGCGGCATTGGAAATAAAAAGAGCTGCAGCGATAAAAATATTTTTGATGAGATTCATAAATGGAATTAAGAGTATAATTATGTGGTCATAGACGTAAAAATGGGGATTTTAGTTGTTTTCGGGGGATATTTTTACGTAAATACAAAGATAATGAAAGGAAATTAGAAATAGTTTTAGCGAATGCAGATGGGTGTTTTGAGTGGTTTTCAATGAAAATCAATATTTTTTTGGAGCATGTGTTGATAATGACAAAAAATAATCTTAATTTTGCCGTCCTTTTTGGGAAAAAATATGCCTACTATTCAACAGTTAATTAGAAAAGGTCGCCAGGAGATTGTGGTAAAGAGTAAGTCTCCTGCATTGGATTCTTGTCCACAGAGACGCGGTGTTTGTACCCGTGTATATACCACTACGCCTAAGAAGCCAAACTCAGCGCTTCGTAAGGTAGCGCGTGTGCGTTTGACCAACGGTAAAGAGGTGAATGCCTACATCCCTGGAGAGGGCCACAACTTGCAAGAGCACAGTATTGTGTTGGTACGCGGCGGAAGGGTAAAAGATCTTCCGGGTGTTCGTTACCACATTGTACGCGGAGCTTTAGACACAGCAGGTGTTGAAGGTAGAAATCAAAGAAGAAGTAAATACGGAACCAAAAAGCCAAAAGCTAAAAAATAATCACTAGTTAAGCCATGAGAAAAACGCGCGCTAAAAAACGCATATTGATTCCTGATCCTAAGTTCAACGATCAGTTAGTTACTCGTTTTGTAAACGGAATGATGTACGATGGTAAAAAGTCAACTGCATTGAAGATTTTCTACGATGCAATTGATATTGTTGAAAGAAAGGTGACTGAGGAGCCTGGTATTGAGACTTGGAGAAAAGCAATGAACAACGTAATGCCTGCTGTAGAGGTTAAGGCACGTCGTGTGGGTGGAGCTACATTCCAAATCCCTACAGAGATTCCTCAAAGAAGACGCGTTGCGGTTGGAATGAAATGGTTGATTAACTACTCTCGTAAAAGAAACGAAAAGTCTATGGCCGAAAAGTTGGCAGCGGAAATCGTTGCAGCTTCAAAAAGTGAAGGTGCTTCTGTAAAAAAGAAAGAAGACACTCACAAAATGGCTGAAGCAAATAAAGCATTCTCACATTTTAGAGCATAATTAAAAATATGTCACGCGATTTAAGATACACGAGAAACATTGGTATTGCCGCTCACATTGACGCTGGTAAGACAACTACTACTGAACGAATTTTGTTCTATGCCGGTGTTAACCATAAAATTGGTGAAGTACACGATGGTGCTGCAACAATGGACTGGATGGCGCAGGAACAGGAGCGTGGTATTACCATTACTTCTGCTGCAACGACGGTTTTTTGGGATTACCGCGGTGAAAAATACCACATCAATATTATTGATACTCCTGGTCACGTTGACTTTACTGTAGAGGTAAATCGTTCATTGCGTGTACTAGATGGTCTCGTTTTCTTGTTTAGTTCAGTTGATGGTGTTGAGCCTCAGTCTGAAACAAACTGGCGCTTGGCTGATAACTATAGAGTTCCACGTATTGGTTTCGTTAACAAAATGGACCGTTCTGGAGCAGATTTCTTGAACGTTGTGAACCAAGTTAAAACCATGTTAGGTAGTAACGCGGTTCCACTTCAGTTGCCTATTGGTGCTGAAGATAAGTTCCAAGGAGTTGTTGACTTGATCAACTTCCGCGGAATGATTTGGAATGAAAAAGATCACGGTATGACCTACGAGGTAATTGACATCCCTGCCGACATGGTTGAGGAAGCTACCGAGTGGAGAGAGAAATTATTGGAAGCAGTGGCAGATTATGATGAATCTTTGATGGAGAAATTCTTTGAAGATCCAACTTCAATCTCTGAAAGAGAAATCTTAACCGCTTTACGCGCTGCTGTAATTGATTTGAAATTGGTACCTATGATGTGTGGTTCTTCTTTCAAAAATAAAGGAGTTCAAACCATGCTTGATATGGTTATGGAATTGATGCCTTCTCCAATAGATATCGGAGAAATTAAAGGTACTCATCCTGAAACCGAAGCTGAGATCACCCGTAAGCCTGATTACAGCGAACCATTCTCTGCATTGGCATTTAAAATCGCAACTGATCCTTATGTAGGACGTTTGTGTTTTATCCGCGCATATTCTGGTAAATTAGATGCAGGTTCGTATGTATTGAACATGCGTACTGGAAATAAAGAGCGTATTTCTCGCTTGTTCCAAATGCACGCAAACAAACAGAACCCAATTGAATATTTGGGAGCTGGTGACATTGGAGCAGCAGTAGGATTTAAAGATATTAAAACAGGAGACACTCTATGTGCCGAAAAGAATCCAATCATATTGGAATCTATGGTATTCCCTGAGCCTGTAATTGGATTGGCCATTGAGCCTAAAACTCAGGCTGATACAGATAAGTTGGGTATGGCTTTGGCTAAATTGGCTGAAGAGGATCCTACTTTCAAAGTTCACACAGATGATGAGACAGGTCAAACTGTAATCTCAGGTATGGGTGAATTGCACTTAGATATCATTGTTGACCGCCTTCGTCGTGAGTTCAAAGTTGAATGTAACCAAGGTGCTCCACAAGTAAACTACAAAGAAGCATTAACTACTAACACAACCCACCGTGAAACTTATAAGAAACAAACAGGTGGTCGTGGTAAATTTGCTGATATTCAGTTTGAATTAGGTCCAGCTGACGCTGAATGGCCAGGTGAAGGACTTCAATTCGTTAATGAGATTGTGGGTGGTTCTATTCCTCGTGAATTTGTTCCATCTGTTGAAAAAGGATTTAAAGCTGCGATGCACAATGGTGTTTTAGCTGGTTACGGTATTGATAAGATCAAAGTTCGTTTGTTCGACGGATCTTTCCACGCTGTTGACTCTGATTCATTGTCGTTTGAAATCGCTGCGAAGCAAGGGTTCCGTGATGCTGCTCGTAAATGTAATCCAGTATTGCTAGAGCCAATCATGAAACTTGAGGTAGTAACTCCAGATGCTAACACTGGTGACGTAATGGGAGACTTGAATCGTCGTCGTGGGCAAATGGAAGGAATGGACGAAAGAGGAGGAGCACAGGTAGTTAAAGCTAAAGTTCCATTGAGTGAAATGTTTGGATATGTTACGGCATTGAGAACCATCACATCAGGTCGTGCGAATAGCACCATGGAATTCAGCCACTATGCAGAAACACCTAGGAACATTGCTGAAGAGGTATTGAAAAAGGTTAACGCACGCGGTTAATAAATAAATAGTAAGAAACAACTGAAATGGTTAGTCAAAAGATAAGAATCAAATTAAAGTCTTTCGATCACACTTTGTTGGATAAATCAGCAGAGAAGATCGTAAAGGCGGTACGCACAACTGGGGTCGTAGTAAGCGGTCCAGTGCCTCTACCAACACGCAAAAAGATTTACACAGTTTTGCGTTCACCACACGTAAACAAGAAAGCGCGCGAGCAGTTCCAATATTGCACATACCAGCGTTTGATTGACATTTTTAATGGTTCAACAAAAACCGTAGATGCCTTGATGAAGATAGAACTTCCAAGTGGTGTTGAGGTTGAAATTAAATTATAAGAGTCATGAACGGATTGATTGGTAAAAAATTGGGCATGACCAGCATCTTTGATGCTAATGGCAAGAGAGTTGCATGTACTGTAATTCAGGCTGGTCCTTGTGTTGTTACTCAAGTAAAAAACGATAGCAATGATGGCTACAATGCCGTACAGATTGCTTTTGGAGATAAGAAACAGCGCAAAGTTAATTCTGCTGAAAAAGGTCACTTTTCTAAAGCAAATACTGAAGCTAAAACTGAAGTTGTAGAGATCAGAGATTGGTCTGGAGAAGTACAATTGGGTACTGTGATTGACGCAAGCCTTTTCGAAGAAGGTGAATTTGTTGATATCGTTGGTACATCAAAAGGTAAAGGTTTTCAAGGGGTTGTAAAACGTCACGGCTTTTCGGGTGTGGGTGAATCTACACACGGTCAGCACAACCGTTTGCGTGCTCCTGGATCAATTGGAGCTTGTTCTTTCCCTGCACGTGTATTCAAAGGTACCCGTATGGCTGGTAGAACAGGTGGTTCTAGAGTTAAATCTCAGAACTTAGCCATTTTGAAAGTAGACACTGAGAAGAATTTGGTAGTGGTTAAGGGGTCTATCCCTGGTCACAATGGTTCAACCGTATTAATTGAGAAGTAATTCATGGAACTGAAGGTATTAAATAAACAAGGTGCAGAAACTGGTCGTACCGTTACATTGTCAAAAGAAATATTTGCCATTGAGCCTAACGATCACGCCATCTATTTGGACGTAAAACAGTTCTTAGCTAACCAACGTCAAGGAACGCATAAAACAAAAGATCGTACAGAGATTTCCCGTTCAACCCGTAAGATTTTCCGTCAAAAGGGTACCGGTGGAGCTCGTCACGGTTCATTGAAGAGTGGTATTTATGTAGGTGGTGCACGTATTCACGGTCCACGTCCTAGAGACTACAGCTTTAAATTAAATAAGAAATTAAAGCAATTAGCTCGTTTTTCAGCTTTGTCTTATAAAGCACAAGAACAAGCAATTTTGGTTGTTGAAGATTTCGAAATGGCAACACCAAAAACATCAGAATTCAAATCATTGTTAGCGGCATTGAAAGTAAATGGTAGAAACTTATTTGTTACACCATCTTTGAATCGTAACGTGTATTTGTCTGGTCGCAATATACCTGGTAACACAGTGATGACTGCTGGGGATATCAATACATATGAAGTATTGAAGGCGAAGAATTTGATCATCACTGAAAGTGCAATCGCTAAAATTCAAGAGAACAATTAATCATGATACTGAAAAAGCCATTGGTGACTGAAAAGTCTAGTTCTTTGATGGATAAGAAGGGCAAGTACGGTTTCGTAGTAGATCACACAGCTACAAAAGACGAAATCAAGAAAGCTATTGAAGATTTCTATCAAGTAGAAGTAGCTTCAGTGAACACCATGATTCAACGGGGGAAAGCGCGCAGAAATCGCCGCACAGGCCAAATCTCCGGATATACTAACAAGTATAAGAAGGCCTTTGTTACATTAAAAGAAGGGTTTAACATTGATTTTTTTGAAAACATCTAAGAAATGGCAGTACGTAGATTAAAACCCATGACCCCCGGTACTCGTTTTCGCGTAGCTAATACGTTTGAAGAGATTACCGCTAGCAAGCCTGAAAAGTCTTTGTTGGCTCCTATCAAGAAGTCGGGTGGTAGAAATAACCAGGGTAGAACAACCATGAAGTATATTGGTGGTGGACATAAACGTCGCTACCGTATGATTGACTTCAAAAGAAACAAACCAGGAATTGCTGGTGAAGTTTTAACAGTAGAATACGATCCTAATCGTTCAGCGTTTATTTGTTTAGTACAGTATTCTGACAGCGAGAAGCGTTATATTATTGCTCCTTCTGGAATTAAAGTTGGACAAAAAATCGAGCAAGGTTCAGGCGTACCTCCAGAAGTTGGAAATGCTCTTCCTTTGATTGAAATGCCATTGGGTTCTTTGATCCATAATATTGAAATGGCTCCAGGGCAAGGTGGTAGAATCTGCCGTAGTGCTGGTTCTTATGCTCAATTGATGGCAAAAGAAGGTAAATATGTGGCTATTAAATTGCCTTCAGGTGAAAGTCGTTTAATCTTAGGTGCTTGTATGGCAACTATAGGTTCTGTTTCTAACAGTGAACATAGCCAAGAGGTAAAAGGTAAAGCCGGTCGTAGCAGATGGTTAGGAAGAAGACCACGTACACGTCCAGCAGCGATGAACCCTGTAGATCACCCCATGGGTGGTGGTGAGGGCCGTAACAAAGGAGGTCAACCACGTTCTAGAAACCTTATTTATTCACAAGGACAAAAGACACGTGCTCCTAAGAAAGGAACAAGCCGCTTAATTATTGAGCGCCGTAAATCTAAACGCAACAAATAAACGATAAGACAAGCGAAAATGGCAAGATCGATAAAAAAAGGACCCTTCGTAGATATTAAGTTAATGAAGAAGGTCGAAGTACTGAACGAAACTAGCAAGAAGTCTGTTGTTAAGACCTGGTCACGTCGTTCAATGATAATTCCTGATTTCGTAGGACATACCTTCGCAGTTCACAACGGAAATAAATTTATTCCGGTTTATGTAACTGAGAACATGGTTGGACACAAGTTAGGTGAGTTTGCACCAACCCGTACATACAAAGGACACGGTAAATAATAAAAGTAATGGAAGCCAGAGCAATATTAAGAAATTGTCCGTTGTCTCCCCGCAAGATGCGTCTTGTAGCTGACTTAGTAAGAGGTCAGCGAGTGGAGAAAGCATTGAGCATACTTCAATGGAACCAGAAACCTACTTATGCGATATTTTTAACTAAATTGATCAAAAGTGGTATCTCAAACTGGGGTGTAGTAAATAATGATGCACGCATTGAAGATAGCGAATTGTATGTAAAATCCATTAACGTAGATGGTGGTTTAGCAATGAAGCGTCTAAGAACAGCACCGCAAGGAAGAGGTTACAGACAAAGAAAGAGAAGTAACCACGTTACCGTGATTATTGATAGTAAAATTAACAATACCCAAAACGAGGAATAATAAAAAATGGGACAGAAAGTAAACCCTATAGGATTACGTTTAGGAATTATCAGAGGCTGGGATTCTAGCTGGTATGGTGGTAATGACTACGGAGACAAACTCGTAGAAGATGAGAAAATCCGCAAATACTTAAAAGCGCGTATACCAAAAGGAGGTATCGCTAAAGTGGTAATTGAACGTACATTGAAGAGAATCACTTTGACCATCAATACTGCTCGTCCGGGTATCGTTATTGGTAAAGGTGGACAAGAGGTAGATGCGATTCGTGAAGAAATCAAGCGCATTACCGGTAAAGATGTTCAAATTAATATTCATGAGATTAAGCGCCCTGAATTGGATGCTGTATTGGTAGGTGAAAATATTGCTCAACAAATTGAGAATCGTTTCTCTTACAAGCGTGCTATCAAGAATGCGTTACAAGGAACTATGAAGATGGGTGCTGATGGAATCAAGATTCGTATCAGCGGTCGTTTGAATGGTGCTGAGATTGCACGTTCAGAGATATACAAGGAAGGAAGAACGCCATTACACACTTTGAGATCTAATATTGATTATGCATTGGTAGAAGCTCAAACAGTATATGGTAAGATTGGTATAAAAGTTTGGGTTTGTAAAGGTGAAATTTACGGCAAAGTAGATTTGTCGCCTTCACAAGATACCGAACGTAAGTCTAACCCTCGCGGCAACGATCGCGGACACAACCGCGGTGGACGTGGTGGTAACGATCGTCAAGACCGTCGTCGCAGAAATAACTAATAGTTAAAGAGTATGTTAAGTCCAAGAAGAACAAAATATAGAAAACAGCAGAAAGGACGTGTTCGAGGTATTGCCGGAAGCGGTCACCGCATAGAGTTCGGTAGCTTTGGTTTGAAGAGTATGGAGCCTAAATGGATCACTGCTCGTCAAATTGAGTCAGCTCGTATTGCTGTAACTCGTTATTTGAAGCGTGAGGGTCAGGTATGGATTCGTATTTTTCCAGATAAGCCAATCACTAAGAAGCCAGCTGAGGTTCGTATGGGTAAAGGTAAAGGTGCTCCAGAATACTGGGTTGCACGTGTAAAACCTGGAACCATCATGTTCGAAGTAGGAGGAGTGCCATTAGATGTAGCAAAAGAGGGAATGCGTTTAGCAGCTCAGAAATTGCCTGTGGCTTGTAAGTTTACTGTTCGTCCTGATTTTAACCCTGAGGATTAATTATGAAAAACGTAGAAATAAAGGGAATGTCCAACAAAGAGTTGGTTGAATTATACAGAGAGGAACGTAAGCGTTACCAAAAGATGCAGTTTCAAAATGCTGTATCTCCTATGGATCAACCACATAAATTAAAAGAGAGTCGCAGAGATATTGCACGTTTGTTAACCGAGTTGAATGCTCGTAGAACTGAGGCGCAATACCAAGCTTATCTTAGAAACAACGCAAATTCAATTGAAGACTAATGGAAGCAACAAGAAACGCCCGTAAAGAAATAATCGGAACAGTTACCAGTAGCAAAATGGATAAGACCATTATAGTAGCTATTGTACGTAGTGTTAAGCATCCGAAATACGGTAAATATTTTAAGAAAACTAAGAAGTTTGCTGCGCATGATGAACGTAACGAGTGTGGTGAGAACGATATTGTTCGCATCATGGAAACTCGTCCTATGAGTAAATCTAAGCGTTGGAGACTTGTTGAAATAGTAGAAAAAGCCAAATAATTATGATACAACAAGAAAGTAGATTAAAAGTGGCTGATAACAGCGGTGCCAAAGAGGTTTTGTGCATTCGTGTTTTAGGCGGAACCAAGCGCCGTTACGCTAGCGTTGGTGATAAGATTGTTGTCAGCGTTAAGCATGCTATGCCCGGTGGAAACGTAAAAAAAGGAAGCGTTTCTAAGGCTGTAGTAGTTAGAGTTAGAAAAGAGGTACGTAGACCTGATGGATCATACATCCGTTTTGACGAGAATAGCTGTGTATTGTTGAACAATGCTGGTGAGCCTCGTGGAACACGTATTTTTGGCCCTGTTGCGCGTGAATTGCGTGACAAGCAGTTTATGAAAATCGTTTCTTTAGCACCTGAAGTATTATAAAAATGTCAAACACAAAGAAATTACACGTAAAAAAGGGTGACACCGTGATGGTATTGTCAGGTGACGACAAGGGTAAAACCGGTCGTGTTGTGACTGTTTACCCAGACAAAACTCGTGCATTGGTAGAAGGTATCAACATTGTTACAAAGCATAGAAAACCAACTGCTCAAAACACAAGTGGATCTATTGATAAGATTGAGGCACCCGTGCATTTGTCTAACCTAATGGTCATGGTAGATGGAAAACCTACCCGTATAGGGCGTAAGCGCGATGAAAATGGTAAATTGCAGCGCTTTTCCAAAAAGTCAGGAGAAATTATTAAATAATTGGAGAGATGAGCTATACACCTAGATTAAAAAAGAAGTATTCAGAAGAAGTTATCCCTGGTATGCAGGCTAAGTTCAACTACAGTAATAGCATGCAAGTGCCAAGAATCACTAAGGTTGTTTTGAACCAGGGTGTTGGTGCTGCAGTTAACGATAAAAAGTTGGTTGATGCGGCAGTAGATGAAATGACTAAGATTACGGGTCAAAAGGCTTTAGCAACCTTTTCAAAGAAAGCAATTTCTAATTTTAAATTAAGAGAGAAAATGCCTATCGGTTGTAAAGTTACTTTACGTCGTGAAAAGATGTATGATTTCTTGGATCGTTTGATCTCAGTTTCAATGCCTCGTATTCGTGATTTCCAAGGTTTAACCGTAAAAGGTTTTGATGGCCGTGGTAATTGGACTATGGGTATTACTGAACAAATTATCTTCCCTGAGATTGACATTGATAAAGTGAACAGAATTTCTGGTATGGACATCACAGTAGTTACTAGTGCTGAAAATGACGAGCAAGGATTGGAACTTTTGAGATTAATGGGTTTCCCCTTCAAAAAAGATTAAAAAATGGCAAAAGAGAGTATAAAAGCTAGACAGCGTAAACGTGAAGCAATGGTTGCTCATTACGCTGAGAAACGCGCTCAGTTGAAAGCTGAAGGTAACTACGAAGAGTTGCAAAAGCTTCCAAGAAATGCATCACCAGTGCGTTTGCGCAACCGTTGTAAAATTACTGGTAAGCCACGTGGTTATATCCGTACTTTCGGGGTTTGTAGAAATCAATTCCGTCAGTTGGCAAGCGATGGTAAAATACCAGGTGTAACTAAGTCTAGTTGGTAATAATTAAAGAAAATGACTGATCCTATAGCAGATTACTTAACCAGATTGCGTAACGCGATGAAAGCAAATCATCGTATCGTTGAAGTTCCAGCGAGCAATTTGAAGAAGGAAATTACCCGCGTATTGTACGAGAAAGGGTATATTTTAAAATACAAATTTGAACCTACTGAAAATAAACAAGGGGTTATCAAAATTGCATTAAAATACGATGATCAAACCCGCAGAAGTGCTATCACGTCTTTAAAGCGTGTGAGTACGCCAGGTTTGAGAAAATATTCAAATCAATCTGATTTACCACGTGTAATGAACGGTTTGGGTATTGCCATTTTAACTACCTCCAAAGGGGTAATGTCAGATAAAGAAGCTCGTCAATTAGGAATTGGTGGCGAGGTTTTATGTTTTGTTTTATAATAATTAAAGAATTAAATAAATGTCACGCGTAGGAAAAGCCCCCATCACTCTGCCAAGTGGAGTTGATGTTAACTTTACCCCAGGAATGGTGAAGGTTAAAGGGCCAAAAGGAGAACTGTCTCAGGAGATCGCAGCAAAATTTGAAATTGTTGTTGCTGATGGAGTGATGACTGTAAATCGCCCAAGCGACAGCAAGCAGGATAAGAGCCTTCATGGCTTGTATCGTTCCTTACTTAATAACATGGTTAAAGGAGTAAGTGAAGGTCATACTGTAACGCAAGAGTTGGTGGGTGTAGGTTACAAAGTTTCAAACCAAGGTAATTTGGTAGAGTTTGTAGTGGGTTACTCACACAAAATTTTGTTGCAAGTACCTTCAGAAATTACAGTTACTACTTTAACTGAAAAAGGTAAGAACCCAAGTATAACAATGGTTTGTACAGACAAACAGTTGTTGGGTCAAGTTGCCGCAAAAATTCGTTCATTCCGTAAGCCTGAGCCATACAAAGGAAAAGGTATCAAGTTTAGCGGTGAAGTGTTACGTAAAAAAGCTGGTAAATCAGCATCTAAAAAGTAAGGAAAATTCATGGCTAAGACTAAAGTTTCAAGAAGAAATAAGATTCGCGCTCGCATACGCGGCGTAGTTTCTGGAACTGCGCAACGTCCTCGTTTGAGCGTTTACCGCAGTAATAAAGATATCTATGCACAATTAATTGATGACTCAATTGGAGTTACTCTATTTTCTGCATCATCTCGTGCAAAAGATATTAATGAACTTAACGATACCAAAGTGGTGAAAGCTGGATTAGTAGGTAAGAAAATTGCTGAATTCGCACTTACAGCTGGTATTGATAAAGTGGTTTTTGATCGCGGTGGATATTTATATCACGGTCGTGTGAAAAGTTTGGCCGACGGAGCTCGCGAAGGAGGTCTTCAATTCTAATAATTAAGAAAATGTCAAGTTTAAGAAATACTCAACGCATTCGTCCCGGTGATATCACCTTGACCGAAAAAGTAGTATCTATTAACCGTGTTGCTAAAGTAACTAAAGGTGGACGTACGTTCAGTTTTACAGCTTTAGTAGTTGTGGGAGATGGAAACGGTATTGTAGGACATGGTTTAGGTAAATCAGGTGAGGTAATAGACGCTATCAATAAAGGTATTGAAGATGCTAAAAAGAACCTCATTAAAGTTCCTGTAATCAATGGTACAGTACCTCACGAACAAATTGGAAAATTTGGTGGAGGAAAGGTTTTATTGAAGCCAGCTTCTCATGGTACAGGTGTAATTGCGGGTGGTGCTATGCGTGCCGTTCTTGAGAGTGCCGGTGTAACAGACGTTTTGGCTAAATCAAAAGGTTCTTCTAACCCACATAACGTGGTTAAAGCAACTTTTGATGCCTTAACTACAATGAGAGATCCTTTTAGCATCGCTAAATTGAGAGGTATAAGTTTAAAGCAAGTGTTTAATGGTTAAAATTATGGGAAAAGTTAAAATCACTCAGGTTAAAAGTGGTATCGGATACCCTAAGAATCAAAAAGCAACACTTAAAGCTTTAGGTTTGCGTAAAATGAATGCTTCTAGAGAGTTGGAGTTAAATCCACAGCTTGAAGGAATGATTCGTACTGTTCAACATTTATTAAAAATTGAAAACGCGTAATGAATTTACATACGTTAAAACCCGCTGAAGGTTCAACCAAGAATCGTAAGAGAATTGGTCGTGGACAAGGTTCAGGTAGAGGTGGTACATCAACAAAAGGTCACAAAGGAGCTCAGTCTCGTACCGGTTACTCACGTAAAATAGGTTTCGAGGGTGGTCAGATGCCTTTGCAACGTCGTATTCCAAAAGGTGGTTTTAAAAACATCAACCGTATGGAATATGCAGCTATCAATTTAGATGTGTTGCAAGCCCTAGCTGATGAGTTGAAAGTAAACAAGATTGATCGTGAAGTTTTAATAAGTAAACACCTTATCTCTAAGAGTGATTTGTTTAAAGTATTAGGACGCGGCGAGATCAAAGCTGGTTTGGAAGTTCATGCACATAAATTTAGTGATTCAGCTAAGTCAGCAATTGAAACTGCTGGTGGTTCTGTTCACGTTATTAATAGATAATCATGAAAAAATTCCTCGACACCTTCAAACATATTTGGGCCATTGAGGAGCTACGTAAGCGTATTGTATATACGCTTATGTTGCTTGTAATCTACCGTCTAGGTTCTTACATTATTCTTCCAGGTATCGATGCTGAAATGCTCGAAGGACTTAGAGGACAAACCAAGAACAATATTCTCGGCCTAATCAATACTTTTGCTGGTGGAGCATTTGCACGCGGAGCTATTTTTGCTCTAGGTATCATGCCTTACATCTCAGCTTCTATCTTTATGCAATTGGTATCTATTGCCATACCTAGTTTTCAAAGATTGCAGAAAGAAGGAGAAGAGGGTAGAAGAAAGATTAATCAATATACTCGTATTTTAACTATTGTATTTACCGCAGTTCAGGCTTATGCATATTTGAATAACATTATTGGTACCCCCGGTAATGCTCGTGCCTTGCTATTTAACTACGGAGATATTATGTCAAAAGGTATGTTCCTATTTACGAATGTGATTTTATTAACTGCCGGAACCATGTTTACTATGTGGATGGGAGAGAGAATTACAGATCGTGGATTGGGTAATGGTATCAGTTTGATTATCATGGTTGGTATTATTGCTCGAATGCCTTCGGCAATTGTTAGTGAGTTTTTATTCCGTTTGACTAAAGGTGGTCCAATTCTTTTCTTAGTTGAGTTAGTTATTTGGTTTTTGGTTGTACTTTTGGTTATATTACTTACCCAAGGAACCCGTAAAATCAGTGTGAACTATGCTAAAAGAGTAATTGGTAACCGTCAATATGGTGGTGCACGTCAGTATTTGCCAATTAAGATTTTGGCTGCTGGTGTAATGCCTATCATTTTTGCACAGGCGCTGTTATTCTTACCTGCTACTATTGGAAGTTTCTATACTGAAACTAGTGCTCCTGATTGGTTGATGAGTTTGATGAACCCCAATGGATTTTGGCACAATGCTTTTCTTGTGTTTTTGATAGTGGTTTTCACCTATTTCTACACAGCAATTATTTTTAATCCTGTGCAAATGGCTGAAGACATGAAGAGAAACAACGGATTTATTCCTGGTATAAAGCCTGGAAAGCATACGGCAAATTTCATTGATGGGGTTATTTCAAGAATTACGCTGCCTGGGGCAATAGCAATAAGTATTGTGGCGGTGTTGCCAGTATTTGCTGTTCAAGCCAATGTGAATCAAGAGTTCAGTCAGTTTTTTGGTGGAACGAGTTTATTGATTTTAGTGGGTGTTGTTTTAGACACACTACAACAGATCGATAGCTATTTGCTCATGAGAAAATATGATGGATTGATGAGTGGTGGCGGCAGAATGAAAGGTAGAATGACAAACGGATATAATCAAGTTGATTTTTAATAAAAAAAGTACTATTTTTGCAACCCTTTTGATATGTCGAAGCAAGACGCAATAAAACAAGATGGTGTAATCTCCGAGGCTTTGTCAAATGCAATGTTCCGAGTGAAGTTGCAGAATGGCCATGAGATTATCGCTACCATTTCTGGTAAGATGCGTATGCATTACATCAGGATCCTTCCAGGTGATCGTGTACAAGTGGAGATGTCTCCATATGACTTAACAAGGGGTAGAATAACATTGAGATATAAGTAAACGTTGATATGAAAGTAAGAACTTCAGTAAAGAAACGCAGTGAAGACTGCAAATTGGTACGCCGCAAGGGAAAGGTGTATGTAATCAACAAGAAGAACCCTAAATACAAACAAAGACAAGGATAAAAACAAAATGGCTAGGATAGCAGGTATTGATATTCCAAAGAATAAGCGAGGCGTAATTGGCTTGACTTATATCTATGGTATTGGTCGCAGCACAGCTGCTCAGATTCTGGATAACGCTGGGATCTCTCACGAGAAAAAAGTGAGCGAGTGGAATGATGACGAATTGGGAGCAATTCGTGGTTTCATCACTGAAAACCTTAAAACAGAAGGCGAATTGCGTTCTGAGGTTCAGTTGAACATCAAGCGTTTGATGGACATTGGTTGTTACCGTGGGCAAAGACACCGTAAAGGTTTGCCAGTACGTGGACAAAAGACTCGTACCAATGCTCGTACTCGTAAGGGTAAGAAGAAAACTGTTGCAGGTAAGAAGAAAGCGACTAAATAATAAAGTGCACGTATAAAAATGGCTAATACAAAGAAAGTAACCAAGAAAAAGGTAAAAGTTGATCCACACGGACAAGTACATATCCGTGCTACTTTTAACAACATTATCATATCTGTTACCAATACCGAAGGTCAAGTTATTTCATGGTCTTCAGCTGGTAAGATGGGTTTCCGTGGTTCTAAGAAGAACACTCCATATGCTGCTCAAGTTGCAGTATTAGATTGCGCTAAAGTAGCATTTGATGCTGGTTTGCGTAAAGTGGATGTTTTCGTAAAAGGACCTGGAAGCGGACGTGATAGCGCCATTCGTAATCTTCAAACGGTTGGTTTGGAAGTAAATACGATCATGGATATCACTCCAATGCCACACAATGGTTGTCGTCCTCCTAAGCGTAGAAGAGTTTAATAATTTGAAAAAGTAAAAATTCATGGCAAGATATACAGGTCCTAAGTCCAAAGTTTCTAGAAGATTCCGTGAGGCCATCTTCGGAAAAGATAAGGCATTAGAAAGAAAGAATTACGGTCCAGGTCAACACGGGAACTCCCGTCGTCGCCCCAAGCAATCAGAGTATGCAATTCAGCTTGCTGAAAAGCAAAAGGCTAAATTTATCTATGGTGTTCTTGAGAAGCAGTTTAGAAATACTTTCAATAAAGCTGCAGCGAAAAAAGGAATTACCGGTGAGAATTTGCTACGTTTCTTGGAAGCACGTTTAGATAACACCGTTTACCGCATGGGTATTGCTCCTACTCGTAGAAGTGCTCGTCAAATGGTTTCACATTGTCACATCACTGTAAATGGTGAAGTAGTGAACATTCCTAGTTACCATATGCGCCCTGGTGATACAATTTCTGTAAGAGAGCGTTCACGTTCTTTAGAAATAGTTTCTGCAGCATCTACGTCTAATCGTTCACGTTTTAACTGGATTGAGTGGAACGGAAGTACCATGGAAGGTAAATTCATCACTTATCCAGAGCGTTCAGAAATTCCTGAGAATATCAAGGAACAACTGATCGTCGAATTGTACAGTAAATAATAATTAAAAGTCAAAAACATGGGTGTTATACCATTTCAAAAACCAAATAAGGTGGTAATGACCAAATCCAACGAATTCCATGGGGTATTCGAGTTTTTCCCTTTGGAAAAAGGATATGGTGTTACTATCGGTAACGCAATGCGTAGAGTATTGCTTTCTTCTTTGGAAGGATATGCAATCTCAGCAGTTAAAATTCAAGGCGTTGACCATGAATTCAGCACGATCAAAGGCGTTGTTGAAGATGTGGTGGAAATCGTGTTGAATTTGAAACAAGTTCGCTTCAAAGCAAACGGTGCGAGCAACGAACAAGATAAATTGTTCATCTCAATCAAAGGAAAAGATCAGTTCTTGGCTGGTGACATTGGTCGCTATACCAATGATTTCATCATCTTGAATCCTGAATTGGTAATCTGTAATATGGATCCTACCGTGAATTTGGATTTGGAATTGGTTATTTCTAAAGGAAGAGGTTATGTTCCAGCGGATGAAAACAAACAGAAAGATGCGCCAATTGGACAAATTTCTGTTGATTCTATCTTCACTCCAATTAAGAATGTTCGTTACTCTGTTGAAGACTATCGTGTTGAACAGAAAACCGACTTTGATAAATTGGTATTGGAAGTAACTTCTGATGGTAGTGTGCATCCAGAGGAAGCTTTGAAAGAAGCAGCGAAAATATTGATTGAACACTTCGTTCTTTTCAGTGATGAAAACATCATGCCTGAGACAAGAGTTTCTAAAGTAGTTGAAGAAGTTGATGAATCTTTCTTGCAAATGAGAAAGATATTGAAAACTCCTCTAGCTGATTTGGATCTTTCAGTACGTGCTTACAATTGTTTGAAAGCGGCTGAAATCAAATCTTTGGGCGAATTGGTAAACTATCATATCGATGACCTTCTTAAGTTTAGAAACTTTGGTAAAAAGTCTCTATCTGAGTTGGAAGAGTTTGTTCGCGATCGCGGATTACACTTTGGTATGGATGTATCTAAATACAACTTAAACGACGATTAATATACACAATGAGACACGGTAAGAAAGTAAATCACTTAGGAAGAACGTCTTCACATCGTAAAGCGATGTTGGCTAATATGGCTTCTTCTTTGATTAAACATAAGAGAATCATCACAACAGTTGCAAAGGCGAAATCATTGCGTATATACGTTGAGCCTCTTATTACTCGCAGTAAGGAAGCTTCTACTCATAACATGAGAACAGTATTTGCTTACTTGGGTGATAAAGTAGCTGTAACTGAACTTTTCACTGTAGTTGGTGAAAAAGTAGCGAATCGTCCTGGTGGATACACTCGTATTCTTAAGACGGGTAATCGTGCCGGTGATAACGCTGAAATGGCAATGATTGAGTTGGTAGATTTCAACGAATTCTTCGACGGATTCAAACAAGATAAGAAGAAATCTAACACTCGTCGTTCACGTCGTGCTGGTTCTAGTGCTCCAAAAGCTGCGGTACCTGTTGCTGAAGTTGTTGAGGCAGAAGTTATCGAAGAAACTCCAGTAGTTGAGGAAACTCCAGCTGCAGAAGAGACCTCCGAGAATAACGAAGAAACAAAAGATTAATTCATTTAAGAATTATATGAGAAGGGCGTCTTTTAGGCGCCCTTTTTTTTATCTTTGTTTTTCTTGAGATTGATTAGAGTAATATGCGTATTTCTGCTGATCCTTTGGGTAGTACCCTCTGGATTGGGGTTTATGATGTTGAAAATTCAAAAACGCATCATTCGAAATTCAATCAAGGAAGCTGTTTATTGTAACCTATCTAGTGCCCAATTATCAAGAATAGCTATTAGTAAAACCAAAAATGATGTGTTATTGTGGCACCATTCTGATGAATTTGAATTAGGCGGTGAAATGTATGATGTTGTTTCAACAGAAATACAGAATGATTCTATCATCTATCATTGTGTTTTAGATAAAAAAGAATCTCAAGTCAATATACAGATTGATCAAATTGCAAAAAGTATTTGGGGTCGATCACCGCTTTCAACTGACTTTGAAACGAATTTGGTTGATTTTATACAAAAAGTGTATCCCGTAAGTAGAATAGAATTTTTTCAGGATAATAATCGTATATCCTTTGAATTAATCCAGAGATACCAGCTTTTTTGTCCCCAAGAGATAAAAGAAGTATTATCGCCGCCTCCGGATTTGAGTTAGTAGCCTATGGAATCCAGTTGAATGAATCAACTGATGTGCAAGAGTACTATTTACTAACTTAAATTTTAATGAAAACAAACAAATTATTAATCATATTGGTGTGCTGTATATATAGCAGTAGCGCATCATCACAAATTATTGATACCACTGAAATAGAATCATTTGACGAAATTTTAGTGTCCTCTCAGCGGTTTGCTCAGAAAAGGAGTGAATCACCTCGTCAAATAGAGGTTTTAACATCCAAAAGATTGAATGAATTAGTTCCTGCCACGTTGGGGGATGCTTTAATTGCTTCGGGTAAGGTATTTGTGCAGAAAAGTCAAATGGGCGGTAGTAGTCCTGTTCTCAGAGGATTTGAAGCCAGCAGAGTTTTGCTTGTGGTGGATGGTGTGAGAATGAACAATGCCACATATAGGGCCGGTCATTTACAAGATATAATCACCGTTGACCCATTTGTATTGGATCGAATGGAGATTAATTTCGGAAGCGGTTCTACTTTATTTGGATCGGATGCCTTGGGTGGAGTGATTTTTTTGAAGACAAAGGATCCTCAATTGGGACAAAAGAAATGGTCTGGGAGTTCTAACTTGAGGTATTTGAGCAGCAGTAATTCATTTATAATCAATGGCGGGGTTCAATACCAATCACCTAAATTCGGATGGATATTGAATGTAACTAGTAGCCAATTTGGAGATCTTCGAATGGGTTCGAGAAGTTATTATAAAGCGGATTCGAAATATGCTGAGATGCCAAACTTTGTTGCGCAGCATAATGGACGTGATACCATCCTAACCAATAAGGATCCACTGATCCAAAGAGGAACGGGATATTCTCAGAACGATATTTTTTCGAAGTTTAAATTTAGAACGAAGGGTGTATACCATATTTTCAATATTCAGGGTTCTTTTGCAAGTGTCATTCCTAGGTATGATAGGATGTCACTTACAGATAATCAGGGACGGTTTGGATTTGGACGTTGGGACTATGCGCCTCAGAATAGACAGTTATTTGCCTACACTCTACAAAACTTGATAGGTAATTCAAGATTGGTTATTGCCAATCAAAGAACTCAAGTTGGTAGAATTACTCGTCCGTATGGTAGTCCAACAGAAAGAACGCAATTAGATAGAGTATCTATGTGGACATTAAACGCTGATCGCCAGGATAAGTGGGGTACTTTTACTTTAAATTATGGTGCCGAATTTGTTTTTAATGACGTTGAGAGTAGGGGTTCCAATAAAAATATCCTCAGCGGAGCAGAAAGCAAAGCCAAGGCGAGATATTCAGATTCAGGTGCACAAACCTATTCATCAGGAGTATTTGCGCAAGGAATTTATAAATGGCGAAACACGGTTTTTCAATCTGGATTGAGGCTCACACATTATACGTTGCAAGCTTTTTTTTCTGAGTCAAATTTTTGGAAACTGCCATATAATGAAATTTCATTCAAGAATACGGGTTTGAGTTACGACTTTGGTTTGACCCAAAAGATGGGCGATTTTATGATGTTGAAAGTGTCATACAACCAGGCATTTAGGAATCCAAATGTTGACGATATGACTAAGGTATTTGAATCGACAAGAGGCATAAAATTATTGATTCCTTCGCCCAATTTGGATGCTGAAGTTAGCAGAACGATTGACTTAGGTTGGGCCATTTCACACAAAAAATACGGCTCCGGTGAAATAGGGGTTTATCGATCGGCGGTATCGAACTTGTTACTTGATCAACCTGGGCAATTGAATGGATCTGATTCTTTGCTTTGGGACGGCGCGATGACTAGAATTTATCAAATGGTCAATATTTCATCAGCCACCATTTTTGGATATTATGGAAATGCTCGTATTCGTGTTTGGAAAGATATATGGGCAAACGGTAGTTACACATTCACGCACGGCAGATTCATGAAGCTAGAAAATTCTGATGATGAGCCTCTTGATCACATACCACCCGTGTTTGGACAATTGGCTTTGAGATACAACGCCTCAGAAGAGATTTTTTATGAAGCTCAATACTTGTTCAACGGCCGAAAATTAGCCAAAGACTACTCTAGTAGTGGTGAAGATAACGCCAATCAAAATCCACCCGGTGGTAATCCTCAATGGGGAATTTACAATATTAGGATGGGTTATCAACGAAAGGGCCTTTCGCTGCAGTTGAGCGCGGAGAATTTATTGGATCTCAGGTACCGATATTTTGCATCGGGCGTGACTGCATCAGGTCGTAGTATAAATTTGAGCGTAGGATATAGGTTTTGACGGTTTTGCTGGGGGCGCGATATTGGTCTTTGGTCTTTGCTTTGGGTCTTTGGCTGAGAGTATAGAGGGAAGAGTTTAGAGTGTAGGCCAAGATCTCAGTGCTCAGCGGTTAGCACTCAGCTTTCAACTCTACTTCCCGGCTGCCGGTTAATAGCTGATAGCCGAAAGCTGACGGCTGACAGTTGACGGCTGACGGCTGATCACCGAAAACCGAAAACCGACCACCGATCACCGATTAAACAAACTGATTCAAAATGCCAATCAAACGGTTTTTGTCGAGTACTCCCGACTTGCGCCAGAGTTGTTTGCCCCGTTTGTATATCATCAATGTGGGTACACCTGTAATATTGAGAGATTGTGCGACGCTTTGATTTCGGTCAACGTCTATTTTGACCACTGTAGCCTTGTCGCCAATCTCTCTTTTTACCTGTTCTAAAATGGGAGCCATTACTTTGCATGGGCCACACCATTCGGCTGAAAAGTCAATTAAAACGGGCTTTTCTGAGTTTATTAGTTTTTGAAAAGAGCTCATTGACTTGATGAAATTATTTAGTGTAAGATTTCAAACTGGTCCAAGGCCCACCGTTGTACACTTCCGTAAAACCTGCTTTGAGTAAAATTCCACGTGCGGAAGAACTGCGCATACCTGATGCACAGCAAGTGATTACCGGCTTGTTTTTATTGATTTTTGAAACACTAGAAGCCAAACGATCCAAAGGAATGTTTTTTGATGCTTTTAAATGTCCGTTACTGTATTCAGAAGGAGTGCGAACGTCTATGATTTGTGCTCCCTGCCTGATGAGTTCGGCGAAATCTACCGATTTCTTCTTGCCAAACAACGATGATAAAATTCCCATACTACAAAGTTCGGCAGAGATACATCAATCAATTGGTGACAAATCTCACAATGAAATATTCAACTCCCTCAGTATATGTTCTGCTTCTGACACGTATTTCAACACATATATAACGTATCTAATGTCGCATCCAATGCTTCGGCTGTATTTTTCATTCCAAGCAAAATCATTGATGGTTGCCGTGAAGCTTCGGTCAAAGTTGATGCCAATCAATTCTCCACGGTCATTCAATACCGGACTTCCCGAGTTACCGCCGGTCGTATCCATATTGTAAAGTATACCAACCACAACTTTACCCGTTTTGGGGTCTTTGAAAATCTGAGGAATGTTCTCTTTGCGAAGTTTGTCTGCTACCATCTGCGGAAGTCTATAATCGTTTGAAGTATTTGCTTTTTCAAAGATTCCGTCCAAAGAAGTATAAGGTGAATGATGCTCTCCGTCATTGGGAGAGTAAGATCTTATGTAACCGTAGGTCAATCTGAGTGTGCTGTTTGCATCTGGAATAAACTGCGATTGCAACAATTTTTCGCGCAAACTAATGTAGCGGGGCATGAGTTTGGTTAGCTCTAAACCGGTGTTTGACCAAACCAATTTTGCATTATTAATATCTGCTTGTAATTCTGCTAAAATAAGCAACAGAGCGTCTTTTTTATAGTTGAATTTCTGGGGACTTTTTTTCCATTCAGCCAAAATGGCCTCGGGTGATTTAGAGCCCATAAAAAGACTTTTGTGGAGCAGCTTTTTTCCTTCTGCGTTTAATCCTTGTTGGTTGCCATATTTAAAGGACGACTTTCCAGACGAACAAACAATTTTATAGATGTCATTGATAATAGATTCAACCACATGCTGTTCCATTTTCCAATCAACCACTTTGAGAGATTTTTCAGCATCAACTATAATTTCTGAATTTGAAGGGTGTAGTTTTTCGTTTTGAATGCGCAAAAGGACATTGCCTATATGCCCAATCTTTGATTGGTTGTCTAAGAACGTGCTGTATAAATACAACTTGCCAATCTGGGTTTTCAAGGCCCAACTTTTTTCAATTTCAGCCATGGTGGTTTTTGCGAATTCGTATTCGCGTGGCTGAGTCTCTGCGTTGTAGATACTTTTTAATTGAGCATCTTGAGATATACGTTGAGCCACCACATCGGTTCTGCGAAGTCCTTGAATTTTGCCACGATAGTTCTTTTCGGTATTTTCCATTCCTTGAATGGTTCCGGCAAACGCCAAACGTTTATTTACATCACCTTCTGAATATTCTTTCATCCAATCAATGTACTGCTTGTAAAATTGTTGAATAACAGGCAGTTGCACTTCTTGCTGAAACTTCAAATAAGATCCGCTTTCATGTCTGAACGTTCTTCCTGGATATCCCATAATAAATACAAAATCACCTTCCTTGGTGCCATTGGGATTGATTTTAAGGGTGTTTTTAGGCTTATAAGGGATATTGTCTTTGCTGTAGGGAGCAGGTTTGCCGTCTTTTCCAACATAGGCACGAACCAAGCTGAAATCACCGTTGTGACGGGGCCATTCCCAGTTATCAGAATCACCGCCAAACTGTCCAACGGTCAAAGGCGGAGCCATAACCAATCGAACATCCTTGAGTAAAACATATCTAAATAACGTGTAACTCTTGCCTACAAACATTTCCGATACTTCAATATCAAGTTCCGGATTTGCCTTTTGCTCGCGTTCGGTGATGGTTTTGATGTTAGCAGCGATGGTCATTAAACGAGTTTTAGCATCCGTGTTTTCATCGAGTCCTTTGAGAACTTCATCTGAAACATCTTCATAACTTTGGGTTATGCGGCAAGGCATCGAAACGGGCAACTCTGCCGATTTATCTCCTGCAACAAATCCATCTTCTAAATAGTTATGATCTTTGTTGCTCAAACGTGCAACGTTTCCGTATACACAGTGGTGATTGGTGATGATAAGTCCCTCCTCAGAAATAAAAGAACCCGTACAGCCTCCAACTCGCACCAGGGCATCGGTTAGCGACACTCCAGAGGGATTGAAAATCTGATCTGCTTCGAGTTTGATTCCCGCATTTTTAAGATCATTAATATTCAGGTAGTTCAACGGGAACATGCCTTCTTCGGGTTTGAAGGAGATTTGTGATAAACCCACAATCAATAGACTAGCCGCTGAAAATACTTGCGCAAAACGCGAAAAAAATCTGTTCATTCCTACAAAACTAAACCTTGAGTGGTAGTTTTAACAATATTTCCCGAGTATTTTTGCAAATCAATGGGAGAATCTTTTATAACCTCACTAATTTTTATTGTAATCATTCTATCGGCATTGGTTCTAGATCTAGGCTTGTTGAGCGGAGAGTCTGCCACCAAACCCACATTTAAGCAAAGCGCATTGAGGAGTGCTGGGTGGTTTGGACTGGGTTTGTTATCTGTTCTAGGGGTTTATTATTTTTCTCCTCAATTGCATGCCATACATGATTTTTCAGGCCTGCAGAAGTATACATCCGTTCACGGAAATAGCTTCACCATAACCAATGATTTGGAGCAATCCATGCACAACTTTCAAACGGCATCAGCTCTAGCATACTTATCGGGATTCCTGTTGGAGTATGCATTGAGTATAGACAACCTGTTTGTGATGTTGCTGATATTTAAGTCCTTCAAAGTAGAAGAAAAACACGAACGAAAAATCTTGGTATGGGGTGTATTAGGCGCCATGATTTTGAGATTCATCTTTGTGTACTTGGGCAGTGCAGCCATTCAACAATTTCACTGGGTGCTGTATGTATTTGGAGCTTTCTTGATGTTTTCAGGAATTAAAATGCTCATGCACCAAGAAGATGAAGAATTGGATACAGAAAATCATTTTGTGATGAGATGGGTGAAAAAAATCATGCCCGTAACCAACGTGTCTACTGATCGCGGAAATTTTTTCATCAAAGAAAACGGTAAATGGCACGCCACCATTTTATTTGTAGTTCTGATCATTATTGAATTAACCGACGTGGTTTTTGCGGTAGATAGCGTACCTGCGGTATTTGGTGTTACCACAGATCCCTATTTGGTTTTCTTTAGCAATATCTTCGCTCTTTTGGGATTGAGAAGCCTATATTTCTTGATTGGATATGGAATTGATAAGTTCTATGCCCTGAAATATGGATTGTCTATCATATTGGTATACATAGGGTTGAAAATGCTATTAGAGGATTATTTTCACAAACTTGGGTTTTCACATTTTCATAATTTAATCATTATTGTGGGAATATTGGCTGCGAGTATTTTCTTCTCAATAATTAGACCCAAGGAACATTGAAGAATTGTAAATCAATGATTTTTTTGTAATTTGCCCCGCTATGGAACAACAAAAAATCGACCTTTTTATCGCAAACAACTCAAAGTATTTTGATACTTCGAAAATGCCCATGCTTGTTGAGCGTTTGAAACAAATGAATGATGATAAGTGGATGCTCATCAACTCAATTCAGTACAAAGACCCTTCCAATTTATTGATTTTTTCTATTTTGGGCGGTTCTTTAGGAATTGATCGTTTTGTTTTGGGCGATACCGGTTTAGGTATTGGCAAATTGCTAACCATGGGTGGTTGTGGAATATGGGCTATTGTAGATTGGTTCATGATTCAAGATGCAGCTAGAAATAAGAATTGGGATTTGATACAAATGCATTTGTATTGATAACATTTCATGTCAAAAATTACCTTTGAATATATCTCTGAAGGAGATCGAGAGAAAGCCTCGAACTCTTATGTGATGTCAGTGGTAGCAATTGTTGCAGGTCTGCCTTTGCCTATTGTAAATCTAATTGCTACCTTGATTTTCTTTTTAGGGAATAGAAAGTCTAGTCCATTTGTAAGATGGCATTGTACTCAGGCATTGTTGAGTCAAGCAGTACTTTTTCTTTTGAATACCCGAGGATTTTGGTGGACCATCAGCATTTTGTTTTGGGATGAACCCATTTCAAATGAATACATTGGATATATGATTGGTATTGGAGTGCTTAATTTGGTCGAGTTTTTTGCGACCATTGTCGCTGCAGTTCAAGTGAGAAAAGGAAAACACCTAAGATTGTGGCTGTTTGCTGATTTAACCGATACTTTTTTCAAAAAAAATGATGAATAAAACGCTTTTCCGGTTTTTGCTTATTGCCTTAATTGGTATGGCCATTTATGCTGGACTTAAAGAAATTCCTTGGAAAAAGATATTCCACATCGATGATGTAAATATTGAAATTGGTAAGGAGTTTGGCGATCAAATGTGGGACGCTATCCAACAACAAGAAACCCTAGATACAAATGAAAGGAACATTCATTTGGTTGATACGTTGGTAGATATCATTTGTTTGCAAACCGGAGGAAATAAGGGCAAAGGGAACCAACTCAAACGTGAAGATTTCAAAGTACACGTCATTGTGAAAGATCAGGTAAATGCTTTTGCGATGCCTGGCGGACATTTGGTGGTGCACACTGGACTGATAGAAGCTTGCGAATCACCCGAACAACTCGCTGGAGTATTGGCCCATGAAATGATTCACATCACCGAAGAGCACGTTACAAAAAAACTGATTAAGGAAGTAGGGTTAGGGGTATTGGCCTCCATTGTGGGGGGGAACGGTGAAATAGTGAGAGAAGTTCTAAGACATCTGAGTTCTACTGCTTATGATAGAAGTTTAGAAAAAGAAGCCGATCTAAAAGGTGCTGAGCTCTTGCACAATGTGAGCATCAATCCCGAGGGAATGGCTGAATTTATGGATTACATGGCAAATTTACCTGAGAGTAAGGCTATGGAAAACCTCGATTGGCTGAGTACCCATCCTGATTCGAAAGATCGAGCGAAAGACATCCGCGAAGCGGCCAAGAATTTTGGTCCAAATAAGAAATACGCAAAATTGAATGTGGGTTTCTAAATGCAATGTGCATAACAATTTTTTCATAAAAGATTGTTCGATTGAGTCAAATAGAAGAAATTTGTACCCCTAGAGTGAGTTCACAAATTTCAAAAGCCATTTTAGTCCTCCAAGACGGTACGTACTTTGAGGGAAACGCCATCGGAAAGATTGGCACTACAACCGGAGAAATCTGCTTCAACACAGGAATGACGGGGTATCAGGAGGTTTTTACTGACCCTTCTTATTTCGGACAGATTCTGGTTATGACTACAGATCATATTGGAAACTACGGAGTTCATTCAGATGAAGTAGAGAGCGATTCTATTAAAATCGCTGGACTTGTTTGCAAAAAATTCTCACCCAACTTCTCACGCAAATTGGGAAGTGGCAGCCTTGATCAGTATTTTACCGATAATCATCTTACTGGTATTTCTGATATCGATACCCGAATGTTGGTGGCGCATATCAGAGAAACTGGTGCTCAAAATGCCATCATTTCTAGTGAGATTTTAGATGTTGAAACATTGAAAGTGAAATTGAATGAAGTTCCTTCCATGGATGGTTTGGATTTGGCTCCATCGGTTTCTACCTCTGAGTTTTATGAAGAATCAGCGACATCAGATGAAACTTTATTCAAAGTGGCACTCATTGACTTCGGTTCAAAAAAGAACATTGCTAGAGAGTTGAAGAAAAGAGGCTGTCACCTCGGTATCTTCCCATACAATGCAACAGCCGAGGACATATTGAAATGGAATCCTGATGGGTTCATGATTTCAAATGGCCCTGGAGACCCAGCATCAATGGTTTATGCCATCGATACCATTAGAACCGCTGTTGAAACGGGTTTACCCACTTTCGGAATCTGTTTAGGACACCAATTGTTAAGTTTAGCAAGCGGTTTGAAAACGTATAAAATGCACCACGGACATCGCGGTTGCAATCACCCTGTAAAGAATTTAGTTACAGGTAGAAGTGAAATCACCAGTCAGAATCATGGCTTTGCCGTTGAGTTTAACCCCGCATTAACTGAGGTGGTTGAATTAACTCATATCAACTTAAATGATGACAGTGTAGAAGGAATTCGCAGAAAAGACAAACCTGCTTTTTCAGTGCAACATCACCCGGAAGCTTCTCCAGGTCCGCACGATTCCTTATATTTGTTCGACGATTTTATTCAGTTAATGTCCCAAAATAAAGCATAAAAATGAGCGAAATTACCCATATCCAAGCAAGACAGATCCTTGATTCAAGAGGAAATCCAACCGTAGAAGCTGAAGTTTTCACCGAAGAAGGTGGCTTTGGTAGAGCGGCTGTTCCATCGGGCGCAAGTACCGGAATTCACGAAGCCGTTGAAATCAGAGACGGTGAGGATATCTATTTGGGCAAAGGCGTATTGACTGCTGTAAATAACATCAACAACACCATAGCTGAAGCGCTTGAAGGAACTGAGGTATTTGCTCAAAATGAGATAGATCGTATACTTTTAGATTTAGATGGAACACCCAATAAATCAAATTTAGGCGCGAATGCTATGTTGGCCGTTTCTTTGGCAGCAGCGAAAGCAGCAGCTGATGAATTGGGTATGCCTTTGTATAGATATGTTGGTGGCACTAACGCAAATATATTGCCCGTTCCAATGATGAATATCTTGAACGGTGGTGCTCATGCCGACAACAAAATTGATTTTCAAGAATTCATGGTGATGCCCGTGAAGGCAGATACCTTTAGCGATGCATTGAGAATGGGAGTGGAGATTTTTCACCATCTAAAAACCGTGTTGAAATCGGCTGGTTACAGCACCAACGTAGGAGATGAGGGTGGATTTGCACCCAATATCCAAAGTAACGAGGAGGCTATTGAAATCGTATTAAAGTCCATCGAAAAAGCCGGTTACAGACCAGGTGAAGATGTATATATTGCTATGGATGCAGCTACTTCGGAGTTGTACGATGAGAAGACTGGACTTTATACATTCAAAAAGTCTAGCGGAAAGTCGTTCAGTGGCGAAGAAATGGTGAATTATTGGGCTGAATGGTGCAAGAAATACCCTATCATTTCTATTGAAGATGGTTGCGCAGAAGACGATTGGAAGAGTTGGAAGTTGATGACCGAGAAATTGGGCAACAAAATTCAATTGGTGGGTGATGATTTATTCGTGACCAACGTAGATCGTTTGCAAATGGGTATTGATCAAGGAATTGCGAACTCTATTTTGATCAAAGTGAATCAAATTGGAACCCTTACTGAAACCTTGAACGCCATTCAATTGGCTACTCGTAATAAATATACCAATGTCATGAGCCATAGAAGCGGTGAAACCGAAGATTATACCATTGCTGATTTAGCAGTAGCTATGAACAGCGGTCAAATCAAAACCGGTTCGGCTTCTCGTTCTGATCGTATGGCAAAGTACAATCAGTTGCTTCGAATTGAGGAAGAATTAGAATCTTCAGCAGTTTACGGTGGGTTGATTTTTCCGTTTGGTAAATAATCTTTCGTTTTATGTTCCAAATTGAGTGGCTTCTAACCTTCGGTTTTATTGCTTATCTGCTGGGTTCTATTCCCAATGCAGTATGGATTGGCAAAGCCTTTTTTGGTAAAGATGTTCGTGATTATGGAAGCGGAAACGCAGGAGCTACAAATGTATTCCGTGTTTTAGGAAAAGGCCCAGGTACCGTGGTTTTGCTACTGGATATTTTAAAGGGATTTTTAGCAGCAAAATTGGTCATTGGTTATGAATATTTTCAAAACCCTGAAATCTCTCAAATTGGAGATTACCAAAAGGTCAATCTTATGTTGGGATATGGTATGGCTGCTGTTTTGGGACATCTATTCCCCATCTTTGCCGGATTTAGAGGAGGAAAAGGTATAGCCACCTTGGGCGGTTTAATCATTGCTATTAATTATTGGATCGCTCTCATAGCTATTGGACTTTTCTTGGTGATTCTATTTTCAACCCGTTTTGTGAGTGTGGGATCCATGCTTGCAGGGTTGAGTATTCCAGTTCTTTTTGTGAAGATCTTTGGAATTGAACATCCCGAATACAAACAACCCACAGTCATTGCTTTTACGATTGCAATATCAGTGTTGGTGGTTTATACTCACCGAAAAAACATCCAAAGGCTCATCCAAGGAAACGAAAACAAAGCTAAATTGTTACCTAAACACAGGAATCATGCTTAACAATTACGATTTAGAAGAATCAATTCAAGCCCTGCTTGCAAACAGCAGAACCAGCGATTGGTCTATTGTTCTGTACAATGACGAAGTAAATACGTTTGATTGGGTGATTGATTGCTTAGTGAAATACTGCGGACATGACGAAATACAAGCAGAACAATGCGCTTGGTTTGTGCATACAAAAGGTAAATACGCTGTTAAAAAAGGTCCGCAACAATCCCTAAAGCCTATTTGTCAAACATTGATTGAAAAAGGACTTTCGGCCGTTTTAGAATCAGAATATGAATAAAGTTTTCAATAACGCCAAAGACGCTATTTTTGATATTACAAACAATCAAACCCTCATGTTGGGTGGTTTTGGACTTTGTGGTATCCCAGAAAACAGTATTGCTGCTTTGGTGGAAAGCGGTGTGAATGGACTTACCTGTATTTCAAACAATGCAGGTGTGGATGATTTTGGAATCGGTCTGATGTTGCAAAAAAAGCAAGTGAAAAAGATGATTAGTTCTTATGTAGGCGAGAACGCCGAGTTTGAACGTCAGCTACTTTCCGGCGAATTAGAAGTAGACCTCATTCCACAAGGTACCTTGGCTGAGCGTTGTAGAGCGGCCGGTGCTGGAATTCCTGCCTTTTTTACACCAGCTGGTGTAGGTACTGAAGTAGCCGAAGGCAAAGAAACCCGCATGTTTAATGGTAAAACCTACCTAATGGAACATGCTTTTGATGCTGACTTTGCCATTGTGAAGGCATGGAAGGGTGATAGATACGGTAATCTGATTTTTAAAGATACAGCCCGTAATTTCAATACCATGATGGCCATGGCCGGTAAAATCACCATTGCCGAAGTAGAAGAGTTAGTTCCAGTGGGTGAATTAGATCCCAACCACATTCATGTGCCTGGCATCTTCGTTCACAGAATATTTCAAGGTTCCAACTACGAAAAACGCATTGAACAGCGTACTGTTCGCGCAAAATCTTAATCATGAACCGTTGGCTTTTTGCTACCAACAACCAACATAAAATAGAGGAAGCCCAAAGCATTTTGCAGGGTTTTTCAGAGGTAATTTCTCCTCGTGATATCGGAATAGATATTGACGTTGATGAAACCGCAGATACTTTTCAAGGCAATGCCCTCTTAAAAGCATTGGCATTTCATCAAGCAAGTGGCCTTCCATGTTTTGCTGATGACTCCGGACTTTGCGTTCATGTTCTGAATGGCGCTCCAGGTATTCACTCTGCGCGTTACGCACAAATACAAGGCCAACCAGTCAACCATCAGGCAAATAATCAGAAGTTGCTCCAAGAGTTAAATGAATCCACAGATCGGTCGGCGTACTTCATCACGGTTATTTGTGCCGTGGGTTTTACTTCCGAACCTGTTTTTTTCGAGGGACGTGTATACGGTTCCATTGATATTGAATCCAAAGGAAACAAAGGATTTGGATACGATCCGTTATTCATTCCCGAAGGTTTCGATAAGACCTTTGCAGAACTAGGTGAATCAATCAAGAATTCGTTGTCGCACAGATCTCGTGCACTAGCGGAAATGAAAGTGTTCTTGCAAAACTTGACACAGACAAATTTGTTACATTAATATATGACGGGTATTCCGCCAATTGCTGTAGATCAATTTGATTATGCACTGTCAGATGATCGAATTGCTTATGAGCCTGCTTCTCCGAGAGACAGCGCGAAGCTTTTAGTGTATAACCAAGAAGGGTTGACCCATTCTAGGTTTTCAGAATTGGACCAGTTCTTGGATTTTAACCAATTGTTCGTGGTGAATAACACCAAGGTGATTCCAGCCAGATTCTGGTTTACCAATGATAAAGGACAAGAGATCCAGGTATTCTTGCTAAATCCATTGAATTCTGATTGGACCCATTGGCACGCCATGATTGGCAATAGACGCAAATTTAGGGAGGGTGATGTTTTGCGAATTTCACAAAACGGACATACGTTGTCGGTTCAATGGGCAGACAGAGAGAAAAACCACGTGGAATTGATTTCTGATTTAGACTCAATTCCTGAGGCCATTGAACATTTTGGTGAGGTTCCATTACCACCTTATATAGAGAGACAGATAAGTGATAAAGATAAATTAGATTATCAGGCCATCTTTGCTCAAAAGGACGGGGCGGTAGCGGCACCAACAGCATCGCTTCATTTCACCGAAGAGTTACAGTTGCGATTGGATCAAAGGGGTTTGCAAAAACGGGAGCTCACCTTACATGTAGGTGCGGGCACCTTCAAACCCGTGACGGCAACCACGGCAGACGAACATGAGATGCATGCGGAAAGGTTTGAGATAGGTCTTGATTTGATTGATTCTTTATTGAATCAGTCCTATGGAGTCACTGCCGTGGGCACAACTGCTTGCCGATTACTTGAAAGCTTACCCATATTAGGAGCCAAGATCTTGTTGAATGAATTGGATGAGGTCTTTGTGTCGGCATCAGATTCATATGATTTAAGGTATTTACAGTTTTCTACGAGAGAGTCATTGGAGGCATTGAGGCAAGAAATTGCGAAAAGGGGAGGGGAGTTACACGGCGAAACACAGATTTTCATGGTTCCGGGGTTTGAATTCAGACTAACACAATCACTAATTACCAACTTTCATCAGCCTAAATCAACCTTATTGATGTTAATTTCCGCTTTTGTTGGGGACGTTTGGACGGATATATATAAGGCAGCATTAAGCGAAGGTTACCGTTTCTTAAGCTATGGTGACGGTAGTTTACTAAGAGGTAAAAATAATATTAAATTTTAGTAGACTGAAAATGTGCGACTTAGTACATTTTGTTGAATTTTTTCTGGGGAAGGGTTTGGAAATGTAGAAATAAGTAGTACTTTTGCAGTCCCGTTCTGAAACAGAGAAAAGAATTAGAAAACAAGGAGACGAAAAAAAGTCAAATTATTTTTTAAAAAGAGTTGTAAAAGTCAAAAAGTTTTGTACCTTTGCAACCCGCTTCGGAAGGAACGGAAAAACAAAAAAAAATAAAGTGCTGCGAATCGTGAAGAGGGTCAGCAGATTTATAAAGTTCTTTGAAAGAAAAGGTAAGGAATAGCAAGCCACCCAACAAGTAAAAATACTTTGGGAAGCCGGGTCAAACAACTTTTACTATGGAGAGTTTGATCCTGGCTCAGGATGAACGCTAGCGGCAGGCCTAATACATGCAAGTCGAGGGGTAGAGATGGGTTTACTCATCTTGAGACCGGCGCACGGGTGCGTAACACGTATGCAACCTACCCTTTACTGGGGCATAGCTCAGAGAAATCTGAATTAATTCCCCATAACATTATTGAATGGCATCATTTGATAATTAAAGCTGAGGCGGTAAAGGATGGGCATGCGTTGCATTAGCTAGTTGGTGAGGTAATGGCTCACCAAGGCTACGATGCATAGGGGTTCTGAGAGGATGATCCCCCACACTGGTACTGAGACACGGACCAGAC
>CAMDUE010000009.1 GCA_945877575.1 Chitinophaga pinensis | reverse complement strand
GCATTTTTTGCAGTGCTTACATCATCTCCCATTCCTGTTGGTGAGTATATTTCCCAAGCCCAACCAGTAGCACCGTTCTTACTCAAATCAAACAAGTTCACATCATAACCTACCTCTACTTCGTTGTTGTCTGCAATAAAGTCAGCAACTGGAGCTTGAGTTGGTGCATCGATGCGCACTTGCTTGGTGATAGAATCTGCAATACCGCAATAGTCAACCTTCATGAATACATCGTATCTACCTGCTGTGTTCCATTGCGCAGAACCTTTGGTAGAGTTGTTGTTGATGATAACGTCTGCCTTGTCGAACTTCCAAGTGTAATTAGCTCCAGCATTGGGATTGGTAGCTGAAAGCAACACCGGAGAACCTTCCCACATGGTGTCTTTTGGAATTGCAAAGTTCGCAACAGGAGTTGATCCTAATTTGTAGTTTACTACTATATCAAAAACATTTCCATAGGTATTGACGCTTCCACAACCATTGTTTCTTGTCATAGTGAATGCAGTCATAGATCCACGTACCCTTAAATAGGAAGTACCTGCTTTGGTAAAACAAGGAACTTTTACTTTAAATGTAGTAGCTGTAGCGCCGATAGTGTACGAAGAAGGATCGATGACACATTCTGCAGCCTGAAATTGATTATCCAAACTAACGTCCATCCAAACACCTGGGCGGGTATAATAACCATTCCATTCAGTACCAGTTAATTCAATGGTTACTTCTTCACCAGCGGTCAAATCAATGGATGAACCTTGATTCATGATACCACGATAGGAGGTTACGGTGTTACAAGATTGCCCGCTGTAGCTAGCAATAAGGGTTCCTGCACTGTTTGTGATTTTGATGCCATCTACGTCACCACAGTAACCGTAGCGATAACCGCAACCATAAGCAGCTTGCCCAGCACACGGTGTGCCTTGGGCGAGAATCTTTTTACCCGTAATAAAACTGAGTAACATGATTCCATAAACAAGTGATTTTTTTAAAAATGTAATTTTTAATCTCATAGAATTTCCTTTCTTGTTGTGATTTGATACGCAAGAAAATGAAAATCTATCATTAATAGTAAAGTTTTTATAAGTTCAATGAGATTTAGTGCTCAAAACACCCTAAATAGGCAACTTATTGATCTGATTTTTACAAAATATTGACAATGTACTAGTTAAAAATCCTTAAAGCACGAAGAAGGATCAGCGTTTCTTCTCTATATGTGCTTTGTAATGCCTAATTGCCCTAAAAATTCCTTTAGCAATTGCATCTTGACCTTCTTCTGATTGAAGGTACTTCCTGTTTTCGGGATTTGTTATAAAACCTGTCTCAATCAAAATAGATGGCATAGACGTTTTCCATAATACTAAAAATCCGGCTTGTTTAACACCGCGGCTTCTGATTTCAGATACTCTAGATGTTTCTTCTTCAACATAGGATGAAATTCGTAGGGCCTGATTTAAGAACGCATTTTGAACCATAGCAAAGATGATGTGACTTTCTGGGGAATTTGGATCAAATCCGCCATACGTTACATTATTCTTATAATCTTGTTCATAGACAATAGCCGAGTTCTCTCTTTTTGCTACTTGAAGGTTTCCGTCATTCTTGTGAACCCCCATGAAATAAGTTTCACTTCCCTCCGGACTAGCACTCTTGTTGGCGTTGCAATGAATGGATATAAATAAATCGGCTTCATTTCGGTTGGCAATCACGGGGCGATCAGATAAGTTCACTGATCTATCAGCAGTGCGAGTATACAAAACTCGTAAATCAGAGATACTGTCTTTGAGATATTTTCCTACTTTCAACGTTATTGCCAATGTGATGTCTTTTTCGTTTAATCCACCAGAAATACTCCCTGGATCTGCTCCACCATGTCCTGCATCTAGTACAATTGTTTGCACTTGGTCGATTTTCCGCAGCGGAGATTTCGCAGACGGCATAAAAGACAGTAATATTGCAACTGCAATCAAACGAGTCATGCCTTTATAAACGGATTTCACAGATTCAAAGTTGGTGCGCTTTTGGGAAATATGCTAAAATTCGACAAAAAACATATCACGGTCGTTCTGTGGATATATATATGGTTTCTAGCGCCCCAAGGATTATTTGCCCAAAACATTGAGACCAAAGATTCATTGTCTAACATTTCAGACACCTTAGTTAATCCGAATCAAAATCCCCAGAAAAACCCAAAAAAAGGCCTTTCAGAGATCATTGAATTCCATGCAAAGGACTCGATGAGTTTTAATTTGGCCGAAAAAAAAGTATTTCTTTACCGAGAATCTGACATTAAAAGTGCCCAAACCCACTTGAAAGCCTACGAAATTGACGTAGATTTAGTGACTAAAGAGCTATTTGCAAGAGGTACCATTGATTCATTGGGTCACTATATAGAAAAACCGGAGCTTCAAGATAAGGCCGATAAGTTCACTGCTGACAGCATGAGATACAACTCTTCGTCAGGCAAAGGAAGGGTTTACGGCTTGAAATTGGTTCAAGATCAGGCTTATATTCATTTGGGTACGGTTTTGAAACAAAATGATGGCTCTTTTACCGGTGTACAAGGTAAAATTACCACTTGTGACGCTGATCACCCGCACTTCTTCCTGAATTCATCGAAAGTTAAGGTGATGCCCAACAATAAAGCACTTTTTGGGCCAGCAAATTTGGTTTTTGCCGACATCCCCACTCCCTTTGCTCTTCCGTTTGGATTGGCTCCTTTGAAAAAGGGACAACAAAGCGGTTTAATCTTCCCAAGTGTGGGTTTCAACGGTGCCAATAGCAGCTTTTACATTCAGAATATTGGCTATTACCTCGGACTTGGACCCTACTCTGACTTGCAAATCAATTCGGATGCATATTTAAATGGAGACTTCCGTTTGGGACTCCAAACTCAGTATTTTAGAAGATATAGATTTAGAGGAAATTTAGCGGTTCAGTACAGTCGTTTTTCAAATGGTTACGATGAGGCATCGCCTCAATTTGCGAGAAATTCTGACTTCAATATTCGAAGTAATTTTAATCTAGATCCAAAATTAATTCCAGGCATCACATTTAATGGAAATATTAATATTGTTACTAAGGGATTTAATCAAAGAAATAGCAGAGATTTAAATTCCTTAGCAAACAACCAATTCACCTCTAGTGTCAACTACAGCAGAGCCTTTTTCAAACGAAAACTGAATGTCAGTATGTCCGCCAGGCATTCTCAAAATACGCAAAATGGGGATTTTAGATTGGAACTCCCTTCCGTGAATTTAGGCGTATCTAGTTTAACACCTTTTGCTTCCAAAATTGGAAATAACTCTAAATGGTATCAACAAATACGTTTAAGTTATTCTGGAGATATTGCCAATAATATTCAAACAAAAGATACCATAATATTTTCTGATAAATACATGGAAGCTTTTAATTCCTTAAGGTCAGGAATGAGACACAGTATTCCAATCAGTACTAATTTTAAGTTTTTCAACGGAATATTAAACTTTTCACCCAGCTTTAATTACCGTGAAAATTGGCACTTAAATGGCCAAATAAAATCTTGGGACACTGCCGCTGACAAAGTTGTAAATCGCGATACTTTTGGATTTTTCAGACAATACGGCTACAACTTCTCAGGGAACCTAAAAACGAATATTTACGGTACTGTAAACAATTTAAAAATTGGCAATTTACGTGCAATTAGGCATACCATCACTCCTACCGTGGGTATGACTTACACCCCAGAAATTGATCCTTTTAAACGCAATTGGACTCGCTCGTACACTGATTCAGGTGGACGAATAATCAATTACCAATTCTTCGAAAAAAGCCCCATTGGAAATTTAGTACAAAGTGAAAGTGGAAACATAAATTTTGGAATAAATAATAATTTCCAAGGGAAAAAAGTCACTAAGAAAGATTCTAATTCAAAATCTAATGTTGAAAAATTCAATATTATAGACCAATTAAATATTAGCGGAAATTACAACATATTTGCAGACTCTATGAATTGGTCTGATATCAGATTATCATTCAACACGGTTGTTTTCAAAAAACTAAGAATCAATTCCAATGCAGGGTATTCTCCATATGTTAGAACAGCTACCGGCAGAACCATCAATCAATTTGCATACAAAGAAGGCCAAGGCTTGCTCAGATTTAGAACGGCTGGAATTAACGTGAATACCACATTTACAGCATCTGATTTTAGCAAAGAAAAAGCCTCACAATCAGGCCAATTGAAACCTAAAAAACTCAATTCAGAAGAAGAGCCCGAATTGCGAGACATCAACGTAAATCGCATGAATTATTACGATTTCAATATCCCTTGGAGCGTGAATTTTGCTTACATGATGAACTATAACGCTGAATCACTAACCCCTTCTAACAGATTGTCTACAAGTCAGTTTACTATTTCTGGAGATTTATCAATTACCGAAAACTGGAAAATTGGCTACCAAACCGGGTATGACTTCAGACGCCGCGAAGTAGCTGCCTCCTCCTTCAGTGTAGTTCGAAATTTACATTGTTGGCAGTTAGAATTCAGCTGGATACCCAATGGATACGGTAAGCAATGGCTATTCACTTTAAGACCCGTAAGCAGATTGCTACAAGACTTGAAATTAAAGAAGAAAGTGATGTCGAATCCTTTCTTGATGTAATAAATTGCCTTCAAACGCGTTATTGATGCAATGAAGAATCGAAAAATCTTTCAATTTATTGGTTTTCTTTTATTCCTGGGAATATTCTTACCCTTGAAATCTCAAGACCTCCCCAACCCCATTCACAGCCGAAAATACTATTACAACCATTTTGATTATCCCTTAGGAGGAATTAGACTTACTGCAAAAAATACATTTGCTAAATGGTTACTAGACAATTACTTTGAACCCACAAATATTGCAGGCAAAGTAGTAAACATTCATCAGCCCTGGGGACACGACAGTATACAACAAATTGTTAAAAGCTTTGAAATCAGTCCGTTTTATTGTGCTTTAAGCGAGGTAACAAACAGTGAATATCAAAAATTTGTCAATGACGATACATCGAGCTTCTTTAAACGTCAAAAATTAAGTCGCTCGTGGGTTTATCCAGACACCAATGTTTGGGTCACTGCGCTTACATTCAACGAACCTTTTGTAAATTATTATTTCCAACACCCGGCTTATTCTGATTTTCCCGTTGTAGGGGTTTCACAGTTCCAAGCTACCCAATATTGCAATTGGTTGGAAGAGAAATTAAATGCTGAATTTAAGGGGCAACTTCCTGAGGGATATAAAATCCAGGTAGATCTTCCAACTTCGGCAGAGTTTGTCCAATCTTCCGAAGCCATGGCAAAGCATTTTTACTCAACACTTTCAAAAAAAGAGAAGGAATTACTTTCGAAATATTTCGCTCGGGTGCAATACAAACCATTGTTTGGGTCGTCAAAATATTATGCCACGATTCACGTATTCAACAATCAAATTAATTTCGGACAATTACGCGACGAACGATTGTCGTTTGTTTTAGATAAGAATTACTTAACCACAAATTCGGTTTTTCCCAAAAATTTATCCAACACAGAACTTTTGGGAAATGTGGCTGAATGGACATCTTCCAGAGCTACAAGCAAACTTTACAACGATCTCGAATGGGTATTAACCCTACCCTCGGTGGAAGGCAATGGCGAAGGAAAATTGATTCCAAATCCAGATTACACAGTACCCCAAGAAAAATTAAGCGGCATTTTATACAAAGAATCTGACTTATGGCAATACTTCGCCGTAAAAGGTGGCTCCTGGGCCGATGAGTTCCACTATTTAAATCCAGAAGCAGTTCAAATCCACCGCGGCGATTACCGAAGTGCGAAAATTGGATTCAGAACCGTAATTAGGATAGTCGGTGGTCTGTAGTCTGCGGTCTGTAGTCTGCGGTCAATAGTCGGTGGTCTGTAGTCTGCGGTCCATGGTCGTTGGTCGTTGGTCGTTGGTCCAAGCCCTGACCCCCTGTACCCTGTACCCGCTACCCGCTACCCGCTACCCGCTACCCGAAACCCGAAACCCGAAACCCGAAACCCGAAACCCGACACCCGACACCCGGTACCCGGTACCCGGTACCCGGTACCAACTACCAATTATTTTTAATATTAGTAAATGTAATTTTGACACTTATTAGTTTTTTGGTAAATTGCCGCCTATTAAGAAATTATTATGCGCAAAGTATACCATAGACTTAAAGGACTGTCACTCATTTTGGCAACCTTAGGAGCTGCAGGTAGTGCACAGGCACAGAAGTCGGCGCCCGCCGATACTGCAATCAATCCTCCGGAAGTTGAAAGTGTGGGTGATGTTGTCATCATCGGGTACGGCCGACAAAACCGTAGGAACGTGGTGGGGTCAATATCCACAGTAACCGGAAAAGACATCACCGAAGTACCGACTCAGAGTTTCGAGGCATCGCTTCAAGGTAAAGCTGCCGGTGTGCAAGTGACCGTGGGTAGCGGTATGGCCGGCTCTGCATCGTTGATCAGAATTCGAGGCGCGGCATCTATTTCAGCGGCCGGCGATCCGTTGTATGTCATTGACGGAATTCCCATTACACAAGATTACTTTTTAAATAGAAGCAATGGCTACAATTACGGGGGTGGTTTTGCAAACAACCCATTGGCAAGTATCAATCCCGAAGACATTGAAAATATTGAAATTCTGAAAGATGCGGCTGCAACATCCATTTACGGATCACGTGGTGCAAATGGTGTTATTTTAATCACAACCAAAAGAGCTCGTAAAAAAGGATTGAAATTTGACGTAAGTACCCGTTTTGGGGCTGCAACTCCTACAAAAATGCCCACCATGATTTCTGGCGATGAATGGTTGCAACTTTATGAAGAAGCTTGGTACAACGACGGAAACGTCGGAAAACCTAACTTATCTGCCATTGGCGTACGCATGAATTGGGATGATGCTCAGGGAGTTAACACCGATTGGGTGTCGAAAATGATTGGCGTTGGAACCAAACAGAGTTACAGTTTGGGAACAAACTATGCAGGAAAAAACTTTGCCATCAAAGACATCGTTTCTTGGGATGATAATGGAGCCTACATTATTGGTAACTCTTACCAGCGCTTGAGTCACAGACTGAATGCAGACATCCGTCCTTTCAAAGGAATGAATATCCAACTTTCGCATTCATTGAGCCGCGGAACCAACAATCGCGTAGATGCTGCTTGGGCTGGTGGATTGGGTTCTGCCATGAGTACTATGCTAAATATTTATCCTCAAACACCCGAATATGATTCTGCGTCAGGTACATATACTACTCCTATTGGTTTGAACACATTGAGGGATCTAAAAAATTGGAGAAGCATAGAAATTCGTTCTATCAACAATGCGTCTCTGAGTTACGAAATCAATAAAAACTTATCCATCAATGCTAGCGGAAGCATTGACTACATGGATTATAACGAATATATTTACGAGCCCGCCGAATTAATTTTGTATTACAACAAAAACTATAAGCAGGCTGGAAATGCGAAGTGGTGGCCCCGTTGGACAAACAACTACAACTACTTCGTAACCGCCAATTACAATAAAACATTCAACGAAAAACACGACATTTCTGTGATGTTGGGCAATGAATATCAGCGCTCAGTTTCAGAAAGTAAATTCGTTGAGAACTTTGACGCTACTGGCCCGGTTGATAAAGTAGCCATTCCAGATACAGCGCTATTAAGTCGTTACAATACACCCTACACTTGGGCTTTCTTGAGTTTCTTTGGACGTTTCAACTACAGCTTCGACAAGAAATTTAACGTCCAATTGACCTCTCGTTGGGATGGAAGTAGCCGTTTTGGACAAAACAACCGTTACGGATTCTTCCCAGCTGCTGCTTTTGGATACATCATCTCAGAAGAGAAATTCATAAAGCGCATCAAAGCCATTAACTTCATGAAAATTAGAGCAGGTATTGGTAAATCGGGAAATGCAAACTTTGACAACTATGCTCGTTGGGGTACTATCACTCCTAGCGGTAACCTTCCGTTATACAATGGCCAACCACAATTGGCTCCTGCACGTTTAGAAAACCCCAATCTTCGTTGGGAAAGCACCACAAACTTTGATGCAGGCATAGAAGTTCAGATGTTCAGAGGCAGAGTTTCTACCGAATTCACCTACTATAGCAAAAGCACCAAAGACGTAATCATGAACGTGTCAATTCCAACACATATTGGCTTTGGAAGCTTCTATGACAACGTTGGAATGATCAAAAATGAAGGTCTTGAATTCACTTTGAAAACCGTGAACGTGCGCACCAAAAAAATGCGTTGGGAAACAAACATCAACGTTGCACGTAACTGGAATGCCATCACCAGTATTGGTGTATATTCTCCAGATGCCATCAGCGGAGGAACTAACGATACCCGTGTTGTTGTTGGACAGCCCGTTGGAACCAACTTCTTGGTGAGATATGCAGGTGTTGATGCTCAAACTGGAACTCCACGTTACTATGACATCAACGGCAATGTAACCGATAAATGGGACCCTTCAAACCGTGTTGCCGTAGGAAATATCTTGCCTGACGCCTTTGGAAATATTTCAAATACCATCAATTACAAGAATTGGGAATTGAATGCTAATATCTACTTTAACATTGGCGGTAACATCTATGAAAGTTCTTTAAAACGTCAAATGAGTTTGATTACCGATTGGAACATGGACCCACGTGTTATGGATCGTTGGCAAAAACCTGGTGACGTAACGAATATTCCAAGAATGACGTTGAGCACCTTCAATCACGGATCTACCACTCCATGGATCAATACTGATTTGTGGTTGCAAGATGGAACTTATGCCCGTTTGAGAAGCATTTCTATCGGTTATCGTTTACCAAAAAATTGGTTGAATAAAATGCGTTTTGAAAACGGAAAAATCATGGTTGTTGGTACCAATTTATTGACTTGGACCAAATTCACAGGCTTGGACCCTGAAATTGCCCGTGACTTTGAAAACGCGACAGATCGTAATATGAGCGGAAGCATTACTTACTTGACTCCCCCTCAAGAAAAGAGCATCAGTGTAGCCATTAACTTTAGCTTTTAATTGTTAAAATCATGAAAAAATTATTTAAAACAAGCAAATACATTTGGGCCATTGCGGGAGTTGCCATTTTGGGGACGTCTTGCGAGAAAATGATTGAAACACCTCCACCCAATGAAATATTGGTGGAAGATGCCATCAACAATACCCAAGATCTTCAACTATTGTTGAACGGCAGTTACAACGAAATAGCCAATACTTTTGGTGGTTTTTACCAAACTATGGCGGAGTTGTTGAGCGACAATCCAGCGCTGCCAAACAACAATGACTACAGAGAAGTATACAATCACAACGTATTGTTCTTCAACAGTACCTCAGGAGCGTTTTATTCGCAGCTTTATCGTGGTATATTCAGAGCGAATTTTGTTCAAGATCATATTGACGATGCCAAAGATTTAACACCAGCTGATCGCAACAGAATTTTAGGTGAAGTTGCATTTATTCGTGCTTTGGGACATTTCACTGCGGTTAGAATGTACGCTCAGACCTATGGTTACACTGCAGATAATTCTCATCCAGGAATTGCAATTGTAACCAAAGTGACTACTCAACCACAAGCCAGAGAGACAGTAGCAACTGCTTACGCGAGCATTGAACAAGACTTGACAAATGCCATTGCAAATCTTCCTGAAACAAACAATGGTTATGCCACAAAATGGGCAGCAAAAGCTTTAATGGCACAAGTAGCATTTCAAAAAGGAGACTATGCCACTGCTGGAACCAATGCATTAGAAGTAATCAATTCAGGTGCCTTTACATTTGCTGACACCGTAAATACTTTTCATGCATCTGCCTTGTCTGAACACATTTATAGTATTATAAGTTACGGGGTAAATGACCAACGCAGCGGTGCCTACACCTCAAACTTTGCAGCTGGAGTGCCAGCCATAGTTTTAGCTAAGCAAGTATACTCCGGCTTCAATGACGTTGACAATGATAAACGTTTGGGACAACTAGAAGTAATAAATAAAGGAGCTCAAAATGAGTACATTAAGACTACCCAATTTGACGCTCCATTCTTTGACATACCTGTATTACACCTTACCCAGATGTACTACATAGCCATTGAGAGTTTAGCAAAACAGAATCAAGATTTAAATACTGCGGTAAATTTGATGAACGCCTTAATTAACCGTGCGTATGTTATTCCTTCTACTCTATCCAGCACAGCAACAGCTAACGAAATTTTGACAAGAGTGCGCCAAGAACGTCGTATTGAGCTGATCTTCCAAGGCGATAGAATTCATGAAATTAAACGTTTGGGAGCCATTGAAGGCGAAAGAATGTTTGTTCGCGGACACGAATGGAATTGTCCAGGCATGATGATGCAGTTCCCAATTACTGAAAAAACCGATATCTTCGAAATTAATCCTACAGGAGGATGCAACTAATGAAACATAATTTTAAACAAATCATATTTGCGCTGGTTTTGTCAATCTCAGTGATTGCATGCAAACCCGAACCCAAAGAATTGGGTCCTCGCGCTAGCCAAGTTGAAGGAATAAATGGTACCTGGGTTTTGGCTAAAATCGACCAGATTGATGTGAACGTAGAATTGGCTTTCCAAGAAAGTGATACCCTACTTGATGTAACGTCAGCTTTGTTAACTTCAACTCCCATGGAAATCAGCTTCGATAAATCCAGCAGAAACTTTGAAATTACTCAAGGCGCTGGCTCTGAATTCTTTGTGAATGCCTTAGGAACATGGGAATTTGATAACGACAATTACCCATCTTACTTGCAGCTGAACAATTCATTTGGCCCTGCGAAATATTCGTTGATTCGCCCTGTTCGTCCTCAAGACGCATACTTGGCCATCAAGTACAATAAATTGTGCGGTTCTGACCGCACGGTGTCTTATCATTTATGGTTCGTAAGAAAATAAAATGACTATGAAATCTCTAAAACAAATTTTATTGAGCGGTTTCACCGCAATATCTGCCACTACCCTTTTGGGACAAGCAGCATGGGTTGAACCAGACCCAATCAACCCCAATGATTCAATCACCGTATGGGTAGACCTAAACAAATGCACCTTTGGAGCTGCACCTTCATTGGCTTCCACTACTGATGATTTGTACATGTGGACCTGGTCACCCAAAGAGCATCCTGTTGGACACCCACTACACAACGGAACTTGGGGCGCTTCAAATGATGCTTTAAAAGTTCAGAAAGCCGGTAACGGTGTGGTCTTTTACAGAATGGTTCCAACTGCATTCTATGAGGTATCAGCTTCTCAAGTATATACTTCTCCCATTAAGCTTTTAATCAAAAAGAAAGATGGTTCATTAGACTGTGGTGGTGCTGAGTGCAAAACTGAAGACCTTGAAATCAAGATCACGGCTCCAACAACAGGGCCTCAGAAACACTATCCTTTCCCAAGAAAAAAGACCAAAGACACCTTGAGTATCAACCCTAGCGATGTATTAACCATTTTCTATGACCGCAATTTAGAAACCAATGACTCCCTTAAAGACAAAGAAGACTTTTACTGCGTGGTAAAGGCTCGTGTAGGATTGGGAGCCAATGACTTCATCTTTTTTGTAGATGGTGATAACATCAAGGCTGCAGATAGAGACATTGCTGGCCGCGTTCCACAAATGAAAATGAAAAACTACGGCAACGGCAAGTTTGGACTCAGTTTCATTCCCAATAAAATGTTTGAATCCATCAATACTGGCGGACAAAGAATTTTATCTGTGGAATACAAAGTGATGCGTGGATATATTCGAAAACAATTTGACTGGACCGCTGAATCTCCAGAATACTGGTTCAACACCAACTGTTTTTAAGTCAAACAAAACAATAACTAAAAAGGCTCGGAATCACTCCGAGCCTTTTTCTATTTAGATATAAACTACTTAAAGTTCAACCTCAATCTCATTGCGATAAACATCTTCCAATGTTTCCGCTTTTCTGATTAAATGAGCTTGACCTTTATAATACAAAACTTCCGCGGGTCTTAACCTCGCGTTATAATTGTTGCTCATCGTAAAGCCGTAGGCGCCTGCGTTTTTAATTCTCAAAACATCGCCTTCCCTCACTTCGTTTAACTGCCTGTCATAGCCCAATGTATCCGTTTCACAAATGTATCCTACTACGCTGTAAAGTCTCTTTATCCCTTCAGGGTTTGAGATATTTTCAATATGGTGATAGGCGTCATAGAACATGGGCCTGATCAGGTGGTTTTGACCGCTATTCACTCCCACAAAAACAGTGGAAGTAGTTTGCTTAATGACATTGGCTTTCACTAAAAACGAACCACTTTCAGAAACAATAAACTTTCCTGGCTCAAACCACAGCTCTAATTCGCGTCCATAACGCGTACAGAACTCTTTAAATGCATCCGAAATGCGTTGTCCTATAGATTGTATATCTGTAACAATATCTCCATCCTTATAGCCTACTTTAAAACCAGAACCAAAATCCATAAATTCCAAATCCGGGAAGGATTCAGCTGAGTCAAAGAGAAGTTCTGCCCCACGCAAAAAAACATCGGCATCGAGAATATCGCTACCCGTATGCATGTGAAGTCCGTTTACCTTGATTTTATGAGATTGAACTACCCGTTGAACATGACGTAATTGGTAAATGGAAATACCAAATTTTGAGTCAATATGTCCCACAGAAATATGCGAATGTCCACCAGCCATAATATGGGGGTTCAAACGCAAACAACAAGGCACGGTATCGCCGTAATAACTTCCAAATTGTTCTAAAATGGAAATATTATCAATATTAATCATCACACCCAATTCAACCGCTTCTTTGATTTCATCAAAATCAACGCAATTGGGAGTATACATAATTTCTTGTGCTTCAAATCCTGCTCTCAAACCTAAATAAACCTCTTGAATGGAAACTGCATCTAGTCCACAACCTTGGGCTTTTAGCAATTTTAATACATTTACATTATTGAGTGCTTTCATGGCATAATGAAGATGCACCTTTACCTGAGGAAAAGAGTTTTTTAATTTTTGGTACTGATCAATGATTTTCTCAGCATGGTAAACATAAGTTGGAGTTCCATAGCTGGAAGCTATATTCAAAAGCTCTTTATTCGTAATCTCTTTCATAAAATTTAATATTTAAAAAAAAAGCGGGGTGAAATCACCCCGCTTCGTTATATATCACTGGGTGATGATTAATTTTTTTGTTTCTTTTTACCCAATAAATCTACAACCACAGGAGTAGCAATACACAATGATGAATATGTACCAACAATTACCCCAATTAACATGGCAAATGAGAAATTCTTCAATGCGTCGCCACCGAATAAAAACAGAATTACACACACCACAAATACTGTACTTGACGTAATAATTGTTCTACTCAATGTATCGTTCAATGCCATATTGATCATGAATTTATCATCTTGATTCGATCTTTTCGATGTCAAAAACTCACGGATACGGTCAAAAACAATAACCGTATCATTGATTGAGTAACCCAAGATGGTAAGTAAGGCTGCAATTAAATGTTGATCAAACTCGGTAGCAAATGGAACTACACCATCCACTAATGAATAAATTGCCAATACCAACGCAAGGTCATGTATAAGTGATATCGCTGCACCTATACCGTAAGCTACGCTTCTAAAGCGCATTACCAAATAAAGGAATATAGCCACAACCGTCAATAGCACCAAAAATCCAGAAGAATTTCTTATTTCTGTAGCAATCGAAGGTGTAACAGTAGACCTTTGTAAGATAGGCCCTTCACCATTCACTCCTTTCCCAAGTTCAAACCCTGATAAAGCAGCTAACAAATCTTCTTGAACTCTTAATTTACCTTCTTTAGACTCATCTGATAAAAGATAGGTTGTTACTATTTTGTACTGATTGTTAGAACCGAAGGTTTTTACTTCGTTGCTTGATTCGCTTAGGTTTTTATTCAATGCTTCTTTTAGATCATCGGTAGAATAATTTTTTTCAAATTGAACTATGAAAGAATTACCACCTTTAAAATCTATACCGGTAGAAATTCCACCTTTAATGGCAAAGGAAATTATACCTGCTATTATGAGTATAGCAGAAACAGTGTAATATTTATAACGATTTTTTACCCAATCAAAAGTCTTACCTTTCAAGAAGTTCTCATTCCAAGCAAAACCAAAAGAAATTTCCTTACCTTTTGCAGCTCTGCGATCCAATAAAACTCTAGTAATGAATAAAGCGGTAAATAATGAACTAAAAATACCAATAATCAAAATAATAGCAAATCCGTAAACGGGACCTGCACCTGTGAAAGTAAGAATAAACCCTGATAATAAGTGAGTAATATTAGAGTCAATAATTGCACTGAATGCATGTTTAAAACCTAAATCAATTGATGATTTAAGTGATTTCCCAGCCAATAGCTCGTCTTTTATTCTTTCGTATATTAATACGTTTGCATCAACTGCCATACCAACGGTCAAGATGATACCAGCGATACCTGGAAGAGTTAATGCTGCACCAAGACTTGAAAGTACGCCAAAAATGATATATACGTTACCTAATACGGCAACAATTGCCATCCAACCTGCTCTGTTATAGTAAAGAACCATAAACAGAACCACAGATAAAAAGCCCATCAACAAAGCATTTAAACCTTGGTTAATAGAGGCTTGTCCTAGAGATGCACCAACTTCTTCACTTGCTACAATTCTAGTAGGTGCAGGTAATTTACCTGCCTTCAAAACGTTTGCTAAATCTTGTGCTTCTCTGATATCAAAATTACCTGAGATCTGTGAGTTACCTCCAGTAATTTTTTGATTTACTACAGGAGCACTGTAAACTCGATTATCTAGAACAATTGCAATGTATTTCCCAACATTTGCCCCAGTAACCTGCGCCCAAAGCGTTGCAGCTGCAGGTGTCATTTGCATAACAACCTCTATTTGACCTGTTTGGTTTGTATTTTCACGAGCATCTTCAATGATATTATCAGCTCCTGACGATAATGCTGCATTTCCATCGCGATCTTTCTTTAGGAGGTACACAAAGTACTCATCAGAATTTTCAATCTGTTTTCCATTTGCATCAACATCAACCGGTTTTGCGCTGTAAGCTACTTTGATGTTATCATTTAAGATATTTTGGAAACTCTCCTCCAACAAGATTTTCTCTAGAACTTGTCTATCTGCCGCTTTAATTGTTGCAACACTTGATTCTTGGCCTGTTCCGAAAGGTTTAAGAATTGTAGCTAAACGTCCTTTTCCAAGAGAAACAGGTTCAATACTTTTTGTTGTGTCTTTACTTAACGTATCAGAATTGGTTTCAGTTACTGTACCTGGTATAACTTTTAACAAACTGTTTAGTATTTTGGAGCCTTCAACCCCACCGTATACTTCGTAAAATTCTAACTGAGCTGACTTTTCCAATAACTCTTCTATTCTTCTTGGATTATCAACCCCAGGCAATTCTACGTTAATTCGACCTCCTTCAATTTCTTGAACGTTTGGCTGAGTTACGTTTGCCTGATTTATACGTTTTTCAACCACTTGCTTAACGTTAGACACAGCCGTTTTTATTGAAGCTTGTAAGTAATTTTTAACTTCAATTTCTTCACTTCCAGCTTGAATGGTAGAGTTGTTACCTTTTACAAATAATACTGCAAGCTTCCTGTTTGGTGCCGTCCTTTTAAAGTTTGAAACAAAAGCCTCAACGTAATCTGTTCCCTTATCTCTAACTTCTACGTTTGCCAATTCTAACGATTTTAGCAGGTCTGCATCTGTAGGGTCATTAGCTAAAACCTTTATCACTGCATCTTTTTCAACTTCCAAGATGACGTTCATCCCTCCACGGAGATCCAAACCAAGGTTAATTTCTTTTTCCTTACACTCAAAATAAGTGTAGCTCATGATACCCAAAAAACTGTAATAGTCTTTGTTTCCAAGGCTGTCAATGTAACGGCGGTAAGCTTCTTTCTCACTCACCCCAAATTTTGCTTTTTTCTCAGCAAACTCTCTGGCTTCCTGTTCAAACCCTCTTGCTTTGAAAGTAAAAGTCAATTGGAATAGGGACGCTAAGGCCAAAATGACAGAAAATACGACAATCGATTTATTGCTTTTCATTGGTAATTAGAATTCTCGACAAATAATTTAAGGTCGCGAAAATAAGGAAAAAAAGTGTGTTTAACGATATTTAAATCTGCAAGTTGTTCATGCAGCTAAAATGTCCCTTCGGACAGGCATCAAAACCAAGCTTAGAGCAAGGCCTGCAATTCAATCCTTCTACTTCAAATTGCATCAATTTACCGCCTAACTTCAAAGGGGGCTCCATCCCAAATTCTGGAATGGTATTTCCCCAAAATAGATTTACCTCTTTCCCCAATGCTGCTGAAATATGCAGCATTCCGGTATCGCCGGTGTAAACAGCGTTGCTAAATTGAATGACGGCGGCAGATTCCTTTAAGTTCAACTCGCCCACTAAATTCAAAACCTGAAATCCATGGCCTTGCAAATCTGAATGTATCATATTTTGCAATTTAGTTGCTTGCTCTGCATCAGATTTCCCTCCAATCAACACCACATGACTGTTCAAACCAACCACCAATTGATGCCATTTTTGCAAAGGCAATCTTTTGGTAAAAAAAGACCCTCCCATGCTCAAACAAGCAAATTTATTCAACCCGTTTAGCTTGGTAACAACCTCATCTTCGGAAGTTGAGTCTACGGAAAAGTCAAGCCCTTTATGGTCGTTTGAAATTCCAAAAACACCCAAAACGTCTATACAACGATCTGTGAATGATCTTGTTGTCAAAGTTTTAGATAACCAGGGCCACTTTCTAATGCGGTGTTGCTTAAAAAGAACCCACAAAATCTTCTTGAAGTTCTGCTTAGAAATGGTGACATGGGGAGTTCCAAAAAACATCCATTTAACTTGCCGAGAACGTGCATTTTTTTGCAGATCTACAACGAAATCAAATGATGTCCCGCGAAGTACTTTACGATCTTGGTCATCATCCCACTTCCAAGTGCGGTCAATGTAGGGATTACCCTCTAAAACTGAAGTAAAAGAAGCCTTAGTAACCCAGTGAATCTCTGCTTCGGGAAAATGCGTTTTCAATAATCTAAAAACAGGCGTGGTCAAGACGATGTCGCCAATAGAACTGAATCTAACCACCAAAATGCGCATGCTCAGCCAATTTTATTTTTACGATTCTCTTGAATAAAAAACTCAAATTCTGACAAATCCATAGCATTCAATGTATTCCTGGTCAACAAACCGCCTTTTCTCGCAGCCAAAGTGCCAAAATACATATCATGATACCCCGATTTTTCATGCGCATCGGGATTGATTGAAATCAACACCCCTTTATTCTGAGCATAATCAATCCATCTCCAATCAATGTCTAACCTCCACGGATGTGCGTTCAACTCAATAACCACCTGATTTGCAGCACAAGCATCAATGATTTTTTTATGATCAATGGGGTATCCTTCCCTCAACAACAAAAGCCTTCCCGTTGGATGTCCCAAAATAGTCGTATACGGATTCTCAATAGCCCGAATCAATCGTTGATTGGCTTTATCTTCGTCCATTTTCAAGCCGCTATGCACTGATGCCACAACAAAATCTAGAAGTTTTAAAACCTCATCGGGGTAGTCTAAACTACCGTCTGATAAAATATCGCTTTCAATCCCTTTAAATATTTTGAAGGGCGCGAGCTCATTATTCAATTGATCAATTTCTTTTATCTGCTGAAAAAGCCTTTCCTCGCTGAGACCACCCGCATAACCCGCTGATTTAGAGTGGTCACAAATACCCAAATAATCGTATTTCTGATCTTTGGCGAATTCGGCCATTTCCCTCAAAGAATTCAAACCATCACTGTAAGTAGTGTGGTTGTGAAGCACTCCCTTTAGTTGCCAAAATTCAATAAGTCCTTCTCGGGGGAAGTCTTCTCTCAGCTCATTCAATCCCTCGCGCTGCTCGGGGATGATAACACCTGAATATCCCCTAGTAGTGTAAACCTGATCTTCAGAGACAAACTCCTTAGATTCATAACCCAACAATTTTAAATGTTCTAGCGAGCCAGTAGTTTCAAACCAAATGCGCTCAAAATCGCGGCTATCGGCAAAATGAAAAACGACTGGATATTGACCCAACAACCATGTAGTTAGTTGATCATCAACCCATTCTGCATTGTATTGCATCTCATCGCAATATTCAATGACTTCGTCGGAATCAAGATCAACCAATAAATCTATTCTATCAATTTCGGGTACCGCTCGGCGGAAAGCTCCCGTAAATTCAATTCTCGAACCGTCAAAGAATTTCTTTAGATGATCTTTAAATTCTGTGGCTGGCTCTAATAAACGAGCGTAATGCCAACGTCCCTTCGAAGAAAGGGCAAATTCTATGGAATGAATGACATCTGCCTGGGTTTTCAATCCAAATCCTTTCACCGAAACCAACCTATTCTCCCTGCAAGCATTGAGTAAATCAGCCGTTGACTCAATTTCCAATTCTCGCCAAATGACAGCTACCTTTTTGGGGCCCAAGCCCTTGATTTTGAGGATATCAATAATTCCATCTGGAGTACATTCTTCCAATTCTTGAAGTTCTGTAAATGTACCGGAATTCTGAATTTCTCTGATGGCCTCCACAACCCCTTTACCCACACCGGGAATGCTCAATAAATCAGCATCACTCATTTCAGAAAAAGAATCTTTGATCTTCTTTAAATTGAACGATGCGTTGGCAAAAGCTTTATACCTAAAAGGATTTTTCTCGTGCAGCTCAGCGAGCTTTGCAAACATGCTGATTTGAGACAGAATGGTTGAATTATCCATTATTTACGTCGTTTTTTAGCAATAAAACGTTCAATTTCCATGTATTTCACAGCGTCATCAAAATCTACCCAAATAACGGTATTCTCTTGAAATCCTTTGAGATACATAACATTGATATCTTCTCCCGTTTCTTTTTTCTTGAGGACTTCAACACCCAAAATTTCACATTTCCTTCCTTTGAATTCATTGGGTAATTCAGCCACATCAAAATCCCCCCGAAAGAAATATCTATAGAATCCATTTCCCGTAGCAGAATCATAAGCACCGTATTTTAGCGTGAATGAATCTTGTACCAAGTCTGCAGGATCCCAGCGGGTTTTTCGGTATAAATCTAAATAAGCATATACTTCAGCTCCTTTTGACTTCCCCAAAACAGCGGTATCTCCAGCGCCGACTTCGTACTCTTTTACGTCTTCTTGAAAAGGTCTGTTTTGAGCGCACAATGATGTACACAAAAACATGGATACAACAGTATAAACAGTTGCTTTAATACTCATAACAAGAGTGAATATACAATTAATCCGTCAATTTCACCAATTTTTTGGCAACTTGACTGCTCAAGGCTACGCCCATGCCACCCATTCTAACTCCCAGGTACAAATGCTCTTCTTTGCGTTCAATGATGGGTGAACGTTTTTGATGCATGCCCATAACGCCAGACCATTCATTATCAATTTCAACATTGACGTTGGGAACAATAATCTCATTCAACCAACGCACCAATTCACTTTTAATCTCGGGGGTGACCGCTGAATCAAAGGTATTTTCTGCAGCAAATTGTTTATTTCTAGCCCCACCTATCAAGATTCTCGAACCCAGAGATCTAAAATAAATGTAACCTTTGTCTGCATGAAAAATTCCTCTAAATGCGATGCTCGGAATGGGTTTAGTCACCAAAATTTGTCCGCGAGCAGGTTCCACCTCCAAATCAGGAAACCATTTCAAAGCCCAAGCATTGGTGCAAACAAATAAATCTTTCGCTAAAATTTGAGCGTCTGATTTCTCAAATCTCAGAACCCACCCACCTGATCCATGCTTTTCAATGGATTGAACATCCATGGATGTATAAATTTCAACGCCCACCGCCAATGCATGATGTCTTACCGTTCTCAACAACAAATGACTCTGTAGGGCTCCTTCCGATGGAGAAACAATGGCAGTTTCACCTACATTCATTTCAAATTTCTTGATATTTCTCTCAACGAAGGCAACTTGTTGATGCACATTTTTCAAAGACTCATTGAGCTTAGGTAGGCTCTCTCGAATATGGTCTAATTCAGATTCACTTCCGCTGGGAAAAATCTCATAACCACCTGACTGTTCGTAGCCAATCTTCTCTGGAGAATATGTTTTTATGAGATCTTGAAGTCCTTTGTAACGCTCTTCGTATAGTTGAAAGGCTTGATCTTCTCCCATTCTGCTGATATCGTCTAGAATTTCACCAGCACTTCCAAAACAAGCAAAACCGGCATTTCTCAAGCTTGCAGCATCTCCAAAAGCGTTCCGTTCAAGAACCCAAACGCTCTTGTGCGGATATTTTAACTTTAGCTCAATAGCGGTTTGCAGTCCAACAAGGCCGCCACCAATCACCACTTGATCGGCGCGCTCCATCCAGCGTTGTTCCCAAAAGCTAAAATTACCTGAACCCATGCTTTAGCTCAAGTATCCTTCTATTGCTGTATGGTAAGGATTCGCAAACTCTTGAATATCGCCCCAAGTTTCACCGTTTACAATTACCGCACCCGAAGTTACAGTTCCCATGTGTAAAACAGGCAATCCCATTTTGTCAGCTATCTTAATCAACTCTCCCACTTTATCTTGAGCAATTGAAACCACTACTCTACTTTGACCTTCACCAAACAATGAAGCATCCATTCTTAAATCTTTGTCTGTACAGATATCAAATCCTAATTGACCTGAAATGGCACTTTCCGCGCAGCACACAAACAATCCGCCTTCACTAATATCGTGAACTGACTGAGCATAACCTCCGCATGAAAGTTCTTCCAAGAATAGGTGTAATTGGTGTTCTGTATCTAAATTAAACTCCGGACAAGGTGAGAATTCTACTCCCTTTACTTTAGCCAAATACTGTGAACTACCCAAATCATTGGTACGAGGACCAATCAAAACAATGGCATCGCCTTCGTTTTGGAAAGCCAATCCCATCACCTTTGATGGCTCATCAATGATTCCCACCATACCAATGGTTGGTGTTGGGTATACGGCTTGACCGTTAGTACTTTGATTGTAAAAACTCACGTTACCTCCGGTTACTGGCGTATCAAACTTCCTACAAGCAACACCCATACCTTCAATGGCAGATTTAAATTGGAAATACACTTCTTCATTGTATGGATTTCCAAAATTCAAACAGTTGGTAATTGCTGTAGGCACACCGCCAGAACAACGAATATTACGAGCCGCTTCACTTACCGCGATTTGCGTCCCCAAAAAGGGATCAGCATAAATATATCTGCTGTTACAATCAACTGTCAGAGCCAAACTCTTATTGGTTCCTTTTACCTTCACAACAGATGCATCAGACGCGCGATTGGTAGATTGATTTACCGTTCCCACCATGCTATCATACTGTTGGTAAACCCATCTCTTGCTAGCAATATTCGGTTCTGCCATTAACTTCATGGCAGATTTTTTTGCTTCTTCGAGGGATGTATCTTCAACTTTATCTATTGAAAACTCGTTGATTTTTTGGAAATATTGAGGCTCTTTCCAAGTTCTTTTATAGATGGGAGCACCACCTCCTAAAACGAGGCACTCTGCGGGAATGTCTGCTTCCAATTCGCCGTTCATATAATACCTCACTCTCTTGGTGTCAGTCACCATCCCAATTTGAGCGTAGGTCAATTCCCATTTTTCGAAAATGCGTTCAACTTCCTTTTCCATGCCCTTCTTCACCACTACCAACATACGTTCTTGGCTTTCACTCAAAAGTAGTTCCCAGCCTTTCATGTCGGCTTGTCTCATGGGCACCTTATCTAAGTGAATATCCATTCCCACATCTGTTTTAGCGCTCATTTCGCTGGTGCTGCAAGTGATACCTGCTGCACCCATATCTTGCATACCTACCACGGCATTGGTTTCAATGATTTCCATGGTAGCTTCAAGGATTAATTTCTCCCAGAATGGATCACCTACTTGAACTGACGGAAGATCATTGATTGAATCTTCACTCATGTCTTTACTTGCAAATGCGGCACCGTGAATACCGTCTTTTCCAGTTGCAGAGCCAAAGATATAGACTGGATTACCGGGTTCACCGGCACCGGCTGAGATGGTCTTTCCTTTTTCAACGATACCTACGCTCATGGCATTCACCAAAATATTTTGCTCGTAGCAATCATCAAAATAAACTTCTCCTCCAACGGTAGGAATTCCAAAGGCATTACCGTAATCACCAATTCCCTTTACCACTCCTTTTACCAACCATTTGGTTCTATCAGTGTTGATATTTCCAAAGCGCAAAGAATTCAACTGCGCAATGGGTCTAGCGCCCATTGAAAAAATATCTCTATTAATTCCACCTACACCCGTTGCAGCACCTTGATAAGGCTCTATAGCGCTGGGATGATTGTGACTCTCAATTTTAAAACAACAGGCGAGTCCATCTCCAATATCAACCAAACCTGCATTTTCTTCACCTGCCATGGCCAACATTTTGCTTCCTTCCTTGGGAAGAGTTTTCAGCCAAACTATGGAGTTTTTATAACTACAGTGTTCACTCCACATAACAGAGAAAACAGAAAGCTCTGTAAAGTTAGGTTCGCGTTGTAAAATATCGCAAATTTTCTCGTATTCCTCCTTCAACAATCCAAGTTGAAGTGCTTGTTCTAACAACGATGAATTCATCGTTGCAAAGTTAGGTAAGTAAAGGTAGAATTCTAAATCCTATTTAAGGATCATTACAGAACTTGAAACGGTTTTTCTAATGACCCTATCGCCTACGCGTTGCTCGTATCTATATAAAAAGGGATACAAACCCGACATACAAGGCTCTCCATTAGCATCACCAAACCAGCGATATTCTCCAGATTTATTGCTATCAAACAACACTTCACCCCATCTATTGTAAATTATGAGTAGTGTTGGAGTAATATCTCTACCAACGATTTCGAAATATTCGTTTCTATCATCACCGTTTGGCGTGAATGCCGTCGGAACGAAAATATCACATTCTCCGTCAGAAACCTTTACTTCCATCCAATCAGATGCCGTTCCGCATGAATTAGTAACAGCTACAGAATAAACACCTGGTGAGGAGACGTATATCACAGTATCTCTGCTTCCTGTACTCCAATTGATAGATGAACTTGGCCAAGATTGTTTTAAAACAATTAAAGCACCCTTACAAATCAGGGTATCACCCGGCAAATTTGCTTGAGGAGTTAAAGCATATCCAACATTTATGGTATCAGACCAACTACAACCATTATTGGTAACTGTTGCTGAGTACTTTCCAGGATTAAATATAGATCTTGGATTTGCAGAAGTTGTATTTTCCCAAGTTACAATGCCAGCGGCATTAACTATCAATAAGAAATCTTGATTATCACAAATCACGGTATCCTTGCCCAAGGTAAACTTAGGTCTGAGATTGATTTTAATATTTTGTGTAACGCTGTCAGGGCAAAAACTATCTTTTACCACATATTTCACTGAGTGATTACCCGCATTTCCAGGAGTATACAACGTTCCAGAAATACTACCAGAAGAAGGATAAAAAATACCGTTGGCATTACTAGGAAACAAAGTTATAGGTGCATCATTTTCACATGCAGTAGATGGCAGCCCAGCATACGTAGCAACCACATTGGGTTTCACGGCTATGAGAATGGTATCTTTACTTTTACAGCCTTCAGGGCTTTCTGCGCTGTGAATGATGGGATATACGCCAGCCGAAGCGTAGCTGTGTGTGATCGATTTATTTAATGACGATGTTCCATCACCCAAATCCCAAGAGAATGTTACCAACCCTGGAAAGATATTATCAAAAACAAAGTTATTTCCAGTTAAACATTGAAGACTATCGTTGATTGTTATACCACTAGACGGAGCAGGCACTACGTTAATCCAAAGTGAAGCGGTATCGGTGCAACCCGTTCTATTATTGTCAAAATAAGTTTCGCTCTTGTAACCAATTTTATATTTACCGCCTTTGGTAAATGACTTTACAGGTTTAGGAATTGTAGAGGAATCAGTGGCTGTGAAATACCATGTTCTTGTATAAGCCATTTTGGGCAAATTTTTCAAGGTAGTATTATCTGCAAACCTGAATACATTACCTTCAAGACACTGAGACAAATCATTGTTTATTTCTATGGGCGCGCTCACAGGACGAGGAATTATTTTAACCGCATTGCTATTGGTAAAATTATCCGTACATCCGTAAGAAGGCGAAGCAACGAGCATTACTTGGTAGTTACCACCTTGAACATAGGTATGAGTGGCATTCTTACCAGTATCTTGGTTACCATCTTGAAATAACCAAGTATATTTTATACCCGTAAAGTTTGAAGTTGACTTGTTGTTAAAACTGACTACGTTGGTCTGATCACAACTATCGTTAATAGTGAAATCAAAATCCAATTTAATATCATAAGTTGTAAAAGATATTGTTGCTGGTGAGCTGGTTAAGTAGTCATTGGGAGACCCTCCGTCGTGTTCGAAAATAGAAACGTAATATTTCGTATTTGCCTTAAGACCAAGCAACGTAAAACTAGAAGTAATATTGTTATAAACAGCGTAATTACCAGTTCCGAGCTGCTGTCCCGAGCCAAAAGTATTAAACACGGTATAACTTGAGCCGTCGGCAGGAGATGCATCAACAGCCGAAGCTTCTTTAACTAACACCAATCTCCACCCACCATTACCGTTTGTCCAACTAATTGTGGCTTGTTTGCATTGTATGTTAGAAACCTTGGCATTGCTAGGTCCTACAGTGGGTTCAGCCGCCATAATGACACTCGAAAAACCAAAAGTAAAAATAAACAATGCAAGTACTCTTATCAAACGATACATAGAATTACAAATATAGTTCTAATTTGACAAGTTTAAAGCCCTAAACGTGGCTTACTCTGTCGGAAATATAATATTTTCGTCACTTATTGCAGGTACATTCATCATTTTCAAGAACAACTGGGCTAAAGTAACAACATCTTTCAAACAATATTGTACTATACGCCCTAAATCTTTTTCTCGATAATAGACATCTGCCACCATGCTTCCGTCAATATCGTCTTTTGGGGTAGGTATGCCAAATAAAGATGCCAAAAGTTCCAATGAAGTATAACTTTTATAATCTCCAAATTTCCACATATCCATCGTATCTAAGTGTTTTATCTCCCAAGGTTTCTTGCCTGCATTATCTAATAAAACGGGTAGTTTTATACCGTGAATTAACATCCTCCGAGACAAATAAGGAAAATCAAATTCCTTTCCATTGTGCGCGCACAAAAACGACTTATCTGTACTAAAATAAACCCTAAGTAAATCCGCAAACTCAGTGAGCAATTGCTTTTCATCATCACTTGCAAAATATTTCATCCTTAACTGAGGTTGATGCGGATAACCGGTAATGATTCCCACGCAAACACAAACCACTTTACCAAACTCCGCATAAATTGCTGATCGATCATACATATCGCCAGCGGTAATGTTTTCTTTTACCAAAGATTTTGATTTTTTCTCCCAAAGCGCTTGCCACTGAGGACTTAAACTCTTGAAGGAAGGTTGGGCGGGAACCGTCTCAATATCTAAAAACAATACTTTGTTCAAATCTAGCTGGGAAAACAACTGCATACCAACAAATCTACACAATGCGGAAAACTTCTTTTCATCTCACCATTAATTTTATGCATTTTCGCATTTAAGTTTAATTTTCCATGGAAGAAAAACCCGTCAAACGCAAAAAACCATCGGCATTGCCAGGGATTTTAAGCCTTGCCGCAGTTATGTTCATCCTTGGTTTGCTTGGAACCACCTTGTTGGGCTTCAAATCTATGGGTGATCATTGGCTCGAAAATTCAAGTATTGACATCTATTTTCACGATGAAATCCAAGAAACCGAAGTCACTAAACTTCAAAAAGACATCGAAAAAAAATCGTGGGTTTCTAAAACTCGTTTCGTTTCTCGAGAACAGGGAATGAAAGAAATGGGCGACAAATACGACCCTGATTTCATGAATTACGTAGAAACCGTAACCCTTCCATTGAGCTTAGAAGTGTATCCAAAAGCTCAGTATGCAAATACAGAGTTCATGGATCAAATGACCAAAATGTTTAAAAGTCAACCTGGCGTAGAAGACGTCCTTTTTCAAAAAAATTGGCTTCAATCAATGACTCAAAACATTGAAAAATTACAATGGATCTTGTCTGGTGTGGCCCTGATTTTCATTGTCCTATCAACCGTCCTTATCAACAACAACGTGAGAATGAGCATCTTCGCCAACCGATATACTATAAAAAGTATGCAGTTGGTGGGCGCAACCAATGCCTTTATTTTAAAACCCTTTGTTTTAAAATCAGTTCGTAATTCCATTGCCGCTCTACCCATAGCAGCAATATGCATTTGGTTATTATTCTGGGGACTTCCATACTCTGGCGAGCCCGAATTTGAAATATTGAAAGAATTCACCAGCCACATTCTTTTCAAAGATTTGCTGATGGTTTCAATTGCAATTGCTATTTTTGGAATATTGCTTTCCACATTAACCAGTTTAGCAAGCACACGTAAATACTTAAAACTTAAAATTGAAAATCTGTACTGATGAAAAATAAGAATATCAAAAACGTAGAAACCGAAGAGAAAAAAAACACTCCCGCAGACCTTATCTTCAATAAAGAAAACTACATTCTCATTGCCATTAGCATGACAATGGTCATTCTCGGATTTGTATTAATGAGCGGTAAATCAGGTGATATTTATGATTTCCGAAGAGCTACATTAGCCCCCATTGTGGTTATTTTAGGATTTGGCATTGGTATTGCGGCAATTTTCTACCGTAAAAAATGACCTTTACCGAAAACGCTATTTTTTCAGCCGTAGAAGGATTAACCGAATACCTTCCCGTTTCAAGTACGGGTCATTTGATGATGTTCCAAGAATGGATGAACGTCAATGACCCCGCTATTGACACCTACCTCATTTCAATCCAGTTTGGTGCCATAATGGCGGTCGTTTTTCTGTATTGGGAGCGATTCATCAAGAACTTTTCCATTTCATTTTATTCGAAACTAATTGTTGGATTTATTCCCGCTGCTATTCTTGGACTATTATTCGATGATTTTCTCGAAACCTTACTTCAAACACCCGCCGTGGTTGGAGTTATGCTCATTTTAGTAGGTTTGTTTCTTGTTTTTATGGATAAATGGCTAAAACCAGGCGAGAAAACCGTTGACAGCATGTCGTTTAAAGATGCCTTAACCATTGGTGTGATTCAATCATTTGCAATGATACCAGGGACCAGCAGAAGCGCAGCCAGTATTGCAGGTGCACTAGGGTGTAAATTATCTAAACACTCCGCAACAGAATTCTCCTTCTTTTTAGCGGTTCCAACGCTTTCCGCCGCCGCAGGATATAAAATGCTTAAAAATTGGGATCAACTATCATCCTCAGCGCTTTCAGACATAGCCATTGGAAATGTCCTCAGTTTTGTTACTGCCGCCATTGCCGTTAAACTATTTATTGGTGTTGTACAAAAATACGGATTCGCCGCTTTCGGGATTTATAGAATCATTATTGGTAGTATTTTCCTCATAACGTTGTGGTAAATAAACGGGCCGCTTTTTTAATCCTCCTTTTTCTTTTCGGGGGACGTTTATTCGGCCAAAATATTTCATTGGCTAGACTAAAATACAACGGTGGAGGTGATTGGTACAGCAGTAAAACTGCCCTTAAAAACCTCGCAATTTTTTGCAATAAACAAATCAAAACAACCCTAAATACTCAAGAAGTCATTGTTGAAGTAGGCAGCGATGATCTGTTTTCTTACCCCTTCGTCTTCATGACAGGGCATGGAAACGTTGTTTTCTCTGAAAAGGAAGCTCAAAACTTGAGAAGTTATTTAATCTCCGGTGGATTCCTTCACATTTGTGATAACTACGGAATGGACCCTTTCATCAGAAGAGAATTAAAAAAGGTATTCCCAGAATTGGAATTGACAGCAGTACCACTTTCCCACCCCGTTTACAATAATAATTTTAAATTCCCTTCAGGTGTACCCAAAATTCATGAACACGATGGGAAACCGGCTGAGGGACTCGGTTTATTCTACAAAGGAAGATTGGTTTGCTTCTATGATTATGAATCTGATCTGGGAAATGGATGGGAAGATCCAGAAGTATATAAAGACCCAGAAAGTATAAGATTGCAAGCTCTTCAAATGGGTTGCAATCTTATACGATTTGCTTTTATGGGTTCATCAAAACCTTGATTATTGCATTTCTCTCACCCAAATATTGGGAACAGAAACTTCAAAGTAGAAAGTCCCTTTATTGGCGTCTTTTTCTGTATCGTAACGTTTTATGTATACGTAAAAACTCTTATTTCTAGGATCGTAAAATTTAAACGCCAATACATCTTTCATATAAAGGTCTTTAATCATTTTGTTTGCCTTTTCTTCAGATGCATGTAGTCCGGCAACTAAGTAATGTCCAGGTTCTGGTTTAACCTTTGGAATAGGAGGCAATGTGATTCCGCTGGTATCATTGCCTTTACCAAAACTCTCCATATCTGAAAACGACTTAACTGTAACATCCTTTCGAATGCGCTCACTAGGAGAAACCCCTTGACCATTAAGGTCACCCCCTCTTCTTCTTTTGCCACCATTTTCATCATCGCCGCTAGATCCGCCATTTGAACCATCGCCTTCGCTGCCATCAGTTGAACCATTGCCATTGCCATTGCCAGCGATTCCTGCACCCAACGCGCCAAAACCTATGGTTGTGGTGAATTCATGCATAGGACCTAAAAGTCCTCTTTGAACACCATCTGGTACTGTATATGAATATGCGCAAGTGATATCTTCTTGAGGCTTTAAACCTACGTTGAAACCTGCCTGCCAAAGATTATTAACTCCAAAACCTAACCAAAATTTCCCTTGGAAATCTGCAGTCAAATTACCCTGATAGTACAGATAGTCCCAATTGTACATATTAAAATTAAACGAAGGCTTTAAGGTGAAATTATCGTCAATTACTGCATTATAACCTACCATCCAAGAAGCCTGCGTTTGTAAATCATAACTTGCTGAATAATTGTAATAAGAATAATCGAATCGAGGCTTTGGCAAACGAGATACTACCATACCCGCATAAAACTTCTCAGAACTTACATAAAATGAAGCCCTCAAATCTGCTCTTACAACTGGAGGGCTGTAAAGCAATGCAATGATTTTAGGATCATTATCATCATAGAATACTGCTTTTGACGCATCAAAATTTTGGGCCAATACACCTGCGCTTACACCTAAGCTAACATTAACATCGTTTCCTACAGGAATTTTATAGGCATAAGTTGCATAAGCATTGTGCATTTCTGAAAATGCAATATTCTCTTTCATATAAAACAACCCAAAGGCAGTGTTCTGCTTTGGAAGTGGCATCGCTGCATTAAACAATGTATGCTGTGGAGATCCAGGTACATCAATAAACAATTTATTGTAGTAGAGAGACACATAGCCCTTATCAGTAGCTGTAATTGCCGCAGGAATCACCGATGAACGGTCTAGATAAAATTGATCAATTCTAGCTCCCATTTGTGCAAATACTTGCACGGTAGAAAGAGCTAATACCGACAAAATTGATAGTTTCTTCATGTTTATTTAATAACCTGAATGTATCCTCTATACACCTGATTGGTTTGACGATTTTTCATATAATAAAAGTAGACTCCATCGGGCAAAGGATCTCCGTTTTGATCTGTTGCCGCCCAATTGTTGTCATAATTACTTGTCGAATATACTCTTTTTCCTTGTCTATCAGAAATTACAATGTCAAACAAGAATAAATCGGGTATATCAATCAAATTCCAAGTTTGATTTTTATCATCTCCACTTGGAGTAATAATGTTAGGTATTTTAACCAATGGTGGATCAATAATTCTGACAATAACAGAATCTAAATCCGGGCATCCGTTTGAATCCAAAGCGGTTACATAAAATACCGTACTATCTGTCAAACGTTTGGTGACAACAAAATCACTGATACTATCTAACAATAAATTAGATGGAAACCATTTGATGTTGCTGTAGGCATTTTTCAATCTCAATTGCGCCTGTCTTCCTCTAAAAATAGTTGTATCGGCATAAGCTTGAATATCTGCTGGTGAATATGCATAAACCTGAACCGAATCAGATGCAAAACAAGTTCCAGGCCCGTTATACACTCTGAATACATAAGTTCCTGACTTATTGAATGTTTTAGAACGAGCGGTATCAAGATCTACTTTCCAACTAACAGAGTCTCCTCCCAAAACTTGGAAAATGGCTGAATCACCTTTACACAGGGGCATGCTACCGGCAATGATTTGCCAATTCGCCTTCGGAATATCTATCAGAGAATCCAAAACTTTAACTGCAGTATCTACACAACCGTGATCAGATGTAATCACATAGGTAACAGTAACCGGAGTTGCGTCCATGTATAGATTTCGAGCAATATTCACATTGTTGGTATCAGACTTTCCATTACCAAAATCCCAAAATCGCTTGACTATGGGATCAACCGAGGTTGAAATGGTATCGGTGAAGACAACCGTATCTGGCATACAAATTCCTTCGTGGGTGAAACCAGCCACCGGAGAAGGCCAAACATAAACGGTTTGGTAAGCACTGTCTGCACAACCATTCACGTTGTCAACAAATAATTTAACTGTAAATGTGTCGGCTTTTGTATAGCCGTGGTAATTATTGGTGACTGGAGACTCTACAATGCTATCTCCAAAATCCCAATACGAGTTTCGTATGGTATCGTAAGGGTCTAGACCAAAATTGTAATCAAAAGTATATCTGTTCCAATTTAAACACTGAAATGTATCATTTCCAGGAACCGTCATATCGAGATTGAATGACACATCGGGAACGTAGAATGACCGCAAAACTCCAACCGCAGAATCTCTACAACCCGCCAAGGATGATGCGCGCATCGTTAATGCATAATTACCTGGCTTTGGCAATTTATACTTGAAATTAGTATCGTTGCCAATATAATTGTAATCTAAGAACCAATAATATAACATACTGTCACGGTGAGGATAACGATCAATCACCCTCCGCAACGAAGTTGAATCTCCAAAGCAAACCTCTTTTATTTGATAACTTGGAGTTGGCTTTGGGTGAATTCTCACCGTAAAAGTTGAGTCAGCCCTACAAATAGGCAATCCGTTATTATAAGAAAACAAGGTCAATTTATTCGAATATAAACCAGGCCCTGGATACTGATAAGTAACCTGATTTCCTGTGTCTTGCAATCCGCCACCTGTTAAATGAAATTTCCAAACATAATCATCTATACTTCCGCCAAATTTGATCTGAGAACTGGTGGCATCAGCTTCCATCACTTCACCATCACACAATTTATCTAAGTTAAATCCAATTATTGGTTTGGGATAAATATATACCGGATCGCTGAATGAATCTATACAGCCAAAGTTGGTTTCCATAATCAACTTGACCATATTAACCCCAGGATGACCACCTGAAAACAAATAACTCCTAGTTGACGGATTTTTAACCACATCTCCAGTAATGTTCTGACCCTCGTATTCCCAACGCCATTTTTGAATTTTGTTAGTAAATGAAGGATTACCCGTCATATTAGTTACTAAAAATTTTGTATTGGGAGGAGTTTCACATTGTTTACTCCAAACAAATGCAACTCCTGGAGTTGCATAAATAATCAAATCTGCTACGTCAAACGCCTTACAGCCTTTATTCGTAGTTCTAGTAGCGAATATTTGGTAAGCGCCAGGCTGAGATATAGTAGTTTTTAGAGTATCCATCCCCGGAATCGGCATCACGGTTTGAAGCTTGGGCTCAGGAGTTACACCCACCACTTTAATCTCAAGATTTGTCACATAATCATTGTTGGGATTATAACCAAAGGTGATATCATAGTTATCAATTGCCCAAAAGCGTTGTCCTTGACAAATAGTTGCATCATCAAAGGTATCTATTGCGTTCATGGGATAACGATAAAACTGAATAGCATTTAAGCCCGTCAATTTTGGTCGAACACCAACAGAAAGAATAAGAATTGAGGTATCAATCACATTGCTTACGTTTCTTATTTCCAAGCGAACCCTGAAATTACCCGCTCCGTTGTAAATATGAACTGGATTTTTACTGGTGGGTCCGGTAGAAAGTACGTTTTTACCTGCCAATGAACCTGTCAAGCTCTCATCACCAAATTTCCAAGTATAACTAACGCCCGCAGCATTTTGGGATTGATCTTTAAAGTAAATGGTATCTCCCACGCACAAGGCTTTAGTTTCAAAGGTGAATTTTGCAAAGGGATTGGTTTTATCGCCTAATGTATTAACACCTCCCTGAAAAGATGAACCGCCTTTAGCATTCCCTAAAACATAAAACTTCAAACTATCAGTTGCGTTAGAAGTAATGTAGCCTTTACGATCAAAAGTACCTCCAGTTTTATTGATGGTCCATGGCTTTGTACCATTGGAGTTTAAAAGTTGCAATTGGGGAGCATCATATACCCCGTCATCGGCAATTACTGAATCGTAATAAAAAGACATTTCAAAAGCTCTCGCTTCTGTTGGACCCGCTGAAGACTTAACAAACCAATATCCAGTTTTCGAAATATTTCTGGTGGTAGATGGTAAAGTAGGTGATGCTGGAGGCGTTGTGTAAAAATACTCCGCATGAAACCAATGATCACTCAAAGATGGCTGAAAGAAGCCTTCCATCTTGACGGGGCGGTATTGATTTAGTACACCCACATGCCACATAAATGCCTTACCGCTAGAAACACTATTATGCACCGCATAACCACCTATCACATAACTATTTTTATTACCACCCTTTAAACCACAAGTTGCCAACGCATGTAATCTTGCGGTGGTAGTGCTCACGGTGATAATGCCATTGCTCAAAACAAGTGAATCTTTTACATTCAATAAACCACTACTACTTCCCTCTAAGGCCAAAGAACCCGCGTTCATTCTTAGATGGTCAACTCTTACCGTTCCGTCAACAGAAACCGACAGGGTAACACCCACATTTAAACTACCTGTATAGTTTCCGGCAGCTATAAACAATTTATCATTGTTAGTTAGCGTACTTACCGCTTTTGACAAAGTTTTCCATGCGTTTGCTGGGCTCAACCCGTCTTTAGTGTCGTCTCCCGTTGTACTCAAATAATAATCTGTAGCTTGAAGCACCACTGAAGAAATTGACAATAAGACGAGAAGGAATATTTTTTTGTATTGGTTTAATTTCATGGCTGTTACATCTCAACTAGTTATAGACACCAAATCAGTCAACATCGTTTACTGCTGACAACTTAGCGACATTAATATGACATTAGAATGGCAAATCATCTGCCTCTTCGGAGTTCGAAGAAGATGCAAATGGGTCGCTTACTTGGGCCGTATCTGCAAAAGGATCATTGGCTTGTTGATTGCTAGTCGATGTTCCTGTGTTGCTGCTCATTGGAGCCGCACCCGGTCTATCCACTTTCCAAGCTTTAAGATCTGTATACCATCTTCCATTGTATTCGCGACTTTCCACATCCACTCCTAAACTTACAAATTCACCCATTTGAATGTTGTATTGAGAAATTTTTACGCCCCAAACTGAAAAACATACCTTTTTGGGATATTGGGCCTGGGTTTCTAAAATATAATCTTGCTTTTCCCACGTTCCGTTTTTGCCTTCTCCTGTCTGCTTGGGAAGTATTTGTACAATTTTACCTTGAATGTCCATATCACAAAACTACGAAAATCCAATCGAATTTACTCCATTTACATTCCACCTTGACCGTCGCCGTTTTTCAAATCTTCGTTTTTGATTTTGATCTCTCTAATATTCTCAGGCTGACTGCTGATTTTACCCAATTTATAATCAAAATTGATTCGCACACCCCACATGTTCATCTCTCTATCTTGAAGATAGGTAAAGCCAATCCCTTGATTTTCTGTTTTTAAGTGAACCACCGGCGAAAACGGATTATCAAATCCAAAGCCAATTCCCCCTTGATCATTCTTGAATTGTCGTTTAAATCCAATCGTATGAAACAACCAATTCTGTGAATATCCTTGTAAAGAAAAACTAGGAGCATTCACCCTTGAAAATGCTTCTAACATCCAGTTTTTACTCAATTTCACATTTCCTCTTAGACTTGCACTATAGGTGACCCCACGAACAGATAATCCAGCAATTGCACCAGAATCAACCAATGTGGAAATCTGCACCAACCCCGCACCACCGTTAAAAAACAAAGACCATCCTTTACCTCTGAAATTCACATTAAAATCAAACCCATTCTGCCTGTTTAATCCAAAATTACCATAGGTGGTAACATATATATCATTCGCGTTTACAGTTCGGTATGTTTCAATGGCTTGGTCAACTCTTTTGTGAAAAATATTAAAACCATAGCCCCCCACTTTTGTATAATTCCCAAAAGAAAATTCAAAATTATCGCCAAACTCAGGAGACAAATATGGATTTCCTTGAGAAACATTCAAAGGATCAGAAGTATTTACGTATGGATTCAGATAAAATAACGACGGCCTCTGAATGCGTCGATTGTAATTGAATCGAGCAAAACCACCCTTCCCAATAGACCGTGAAATATTAAAAGAAGGCACCAAATTAGCATAAGGATCGCCCTTAAACTCACTCTTTTGAGATTGGGTTAAGGCGCCACCAAATTCGGTCATTTCGTATCTTAGACCTACTCTCACAGAATATTTCTTCGCGAAAGAATAATTCAATTGACCATAGGCTGCATATACATTCTGATAATATTCCAAGCCGTTGGTTCTATCTTTAGCTTCAATAAAATCACCCAAGGTATCGTTATAAAAACTAAACAAATAATCAGAATTGACGGTTCTAAAAATGGCCTTTGCACCAAACTCCCCTTTAATTGCTTGTGTAAAAGGTTCGGTATAATCTACTTGCAAAGAGGTCTCATTGTTCAACGTAGAATTCAAACTTTGCTCTTGTTCGTTAGTAACAATAATTCCATAAAAATCTCTTTTCGCTAAATAATAATCATTTCCGGTGCCAATGGCCATCAACCCTGAAATTGAAAACTCACGGTCTTTTTTATCGAATTTCTTACGATAATCAAACCCTAAATCATATCCCATCCCAAAATTAAATCGATCGGCAGATTGATCAGACGTTTTTTGCAAAGCACTCAACCCTTGAAGGTTGGTCCAGTCTTGTTTGTTGCTTCTCATTTGAGAATTGGTACCCACGGTTAAAACGAGCGATTGTTTATCGTCAATTTGCCTGTCTAAATTCAGGGTAATTCTTGGGCCGCCTCCCCAATTGTTGGCATAACCATTTTGCTTTAAGACCCAATTCTCGCCTAAAGCATTTACATTGGTTCGAGTGGTTACTACATCTCCCCAACTCCTCCAAAAATGCCCTCCAGCGGATGCCGAAAAATTATTTTTACCCCTAACCGATGAATATTGCCCTCCAAAATGTGCACTTCTAGTACCAATACCCAATCGCAAATTCCCTGTGTTACCCACAATTTTCTTTTTCATGATGATATTAATGATACCACCAGAACCATCGGCATCGTATTTAGAAGAAGGATTGGTAATAACTTCTATCCTCTCAATGTCATCAGCTGAAAGTGCCCTTAAAGCATCTGCTGGACTACCCGATATCAATCCTGAAGGCCTACCATTGACCAAAAATCTTACGTTCCTATTTCCTCTCAACGACACATTGCCGTCCATATCAACATCAACCATGGGCACTTTCGCCAATAAGTCACTGGCAGATTGTCCCTGACTGGTAATATCTTCAGAAGCATTATAAACCAGCTTATCTGCTTGATTTTCAATGATACTTTTTTGAACTTTTATTTCAACACCTTCAATCTTTGCTGAATCTTTTTGAGCCTGAATTTGTCCTCCAAAAAACACCAACGCCCCTAATAACAATATACTTTTATTCATTCTTAATTCGATCTAATGGCTTCTACGGGACTCAATTTTGCGGCTGTTTGGGCTGGAAGAAATCCCGCCACTAACCCAACAACTATTGAAGTAATTACTCCGAGCAAAGCATCCTCCAAATTTAAGGCTAGAACCACGTCTGCCCCCATACCTGATTTGGCAAACGCATCTAAAATCTTGAGGAGACCAGCAACTAACAACAATCCTATGGCTCCGCCAGCAATGCTTAGCCAAACACTTTCCAGTAAAAACTGAGCTCTAATAAAACCATTGGTTGCTCCAAGAGCTTTTTGGATACCAATCTCACGGGTTCTTTCCTTAACCGAAACAAACATGATATTCGCTACCCCAAAACTACCTACAATCATGGCGAACGCTCCAATGATGAGCCCAATTTTTTGTATTTGTCCAAACAAACCAGAAATCGCATCTGTGATCATGGACATTTTATTTACGGCAAAATCATCTTCGGCATGAGGAGGCAATTTACGAACTTGTCTCATCAGCCGATTTATCTCGAAACGCAGTTCATCTAAATCAACATTATCTTGGGCTCTAACTAAAATTTGGGCGTCTTCACTGTTTCTATAGGATGCCAGATTGAGTCCAAGTTTTACAGGGGCAATTACAATGTCATCGTTGCTTTGGCCTACTATGCTACTGCCTTGTTGCTCACACACGCCAATCACGGTAACCATTTGATTCCCCAAGCGAATGACATTACCGGTGGCACTGCCATCGGGAAACAAATTATGTGCAATGGTGTATCCCAACAAACACACATTTCTGCCGGCATTTGATTCTTGCTCAGTGAAATAACGACCTTCTGCAACACTCACATCTTGAACTTTATCGAATGCATGAGAAACAAACTTTATGGATATATTGTTCAAGACCTGCTTGTTGGCTGCAACGTTCAAATTTGACTGAAACACATAAGCCAAGTTTGAAACCCGCTGCTTTGATAGTTTACGCTCTAAAAATTCGGCTTCTTGTATGCTTGAAACGGGCCTTTTCAAGAACTTCCACCACGGATAATCATTTCCCATATCATCCCAGGGCCATTTCTGAACAAACAAGACTTGAGTACCCATTTTTGAAAAACGATTATTTAGACTTAGTTCTAAGGAATGCACCAGTGCATATACCGAAACAATGCAGAAAATACCTATGGTTATACCCAAGACTGATAATAAACTCCGGAGTTTATTTCGCTTAACAGCGTCAGTTGACATTCGCACTGATTCTAAGAACAATCTCCATCCGGATTTCATGGTGCGAGTTTAGTTTGATTCATTCGATTTCTTCTTCTTTTTTCGTTGAAAGGTGTCAAACTCTCTTCGGTAAAGAACTCCTGTACCTAAAGTGTTACCTGATACACCGTTGGTAGTGGGTGAGTTATTTTGCTGTAAAAGCAAATTATTGGATCTAGAAAATGCCTTCAATCGCCAATTTTCATCACTGGTTTTATATTCCAAGTTAAAATTAATGGGTACCGCCACGCTATTAACCAATACGGCTACGGTTGGGTCATAATTAAGATCTAAACGAAGTCGATCTGATAAAAACCATTCGCTATTGACAAACAACTGAGTATTACTAGTTCCTGTTGCATTTCGAACATCGTCAATATTCACTTGAATTCGGGTGGGAATACCGTATTTGGAAAACAAGTCATTCACTACGCTACTCGCAATTGTTGAAATGCTATTTCCTGCAAAACCCGTTCCGCTGAATGCATTGGTGTTAGGCGCCGAAGCAGACGAAAATGATGGGGGCAAAAAATTCCCAAATAACAACAGAGCAATAGATTGTCTCATGGTTTCATCTTTATCAGCTTTTATTCTTTGAATAACAGAGTTTACCTCGTTCGCAGAAGTACCACCCGAAGAAATCAAATCTGGTGCATCTAAATCAAACGAAATCTGCGGACTAAACAAGTTCCCCTTCATGTATAGGGTACTAACAAATCGAGAAGCCGGATAGGAATTACCTGAACCTGCATTACTAATCATCAATGTTGAAGGTGAAAGTCGTTTTTCGAAATTCCCTGCTAGGTCAACTCTTGCGTTAAAAGGATCACCATCCCAGGCAATAGTACCTCCTTTTTGTAAGTTTATTTTTTTCAAAAGATTCACCCCTGGCAAGGAAAATGCGTATTCGCCTTTACTAATCATGTAACTACCATAAAGGTATAATTCTTCGTCTCTATCATAAATCAACCGCAAATTTCCACTTCCATTCCCTTTAATTACATCGCCTAAACGTTTATCAATGACAAATCTTGCTTCGGCATCATCAGTTGCTTGTATATTCAAGGTAATCTTACCAATGGCATCGCTTTCTACTAAAACAGGTGTGGGAATTGCAGTTTTACTGGCTTTTGTTTTGGTGACAAATTTTATAGAATTCGAAACTATATTCTCTGAAACTTCGGGATATTGAATGGACACTGACGTTTGGGTTCTAGTTTTGAGATTAATATCCATATCAATCTCCGAGAACAAACCATATATCCGACAGTTACCATCAGCCCAAGCATTACCATAGAATAGATCATTCATCTTCTCTGTCGTTTTCAATACCCGCATGTTACGAATACTGTCTACTTTTAGGTCTAAAGCAAAGTTTTTATAATTCTCATGAGTAAGGGCAAGTGTCAACCAGCCAAAATTCACTTTTGATTCGTCGAAAAACTTCATAGGTCGCATTGTAAATAACCCTTGGTCAGTCAATTTAAAATTCCCGCCCAAATAATAATCTGTTCCTAGATAATCAACCCCTAATTTTACTGTATTTGTGGTCAATAAACCCATGATTTTGGGTCGATTACTTTTTCCTGAAATACGCACATTTCCGCCAAATTTCCCTTCTTTAACCGTTATTACACCATCTAAAAACGGCTTTAAAATTTGCAAACTAGAATTTTGTGGAATGGTACCTAAAATATCCAAATCAGCCGATTCGTTTTCTTTAAGACTCACTGTTCCGTAGAAACGAGTTTTCTCCAACGGACCTGTTCTCATTGACGCATCAACCTTCAGTCTGCCTTGAATTTCTGATTCTTCGATGGAAACAGATGCACTTCCGTATTCAAAATTTTGATATTTTATCTTGTTGATGTCTAAATTCCCTAAAAACTGCAAATCCCCAAAAACACCGCTCAAAGCAACAGCACCGTTTGACCTAAAATTCAAGCTATCAAACGTCCCCGAAGGGAAAAACGGAGTCAAAACACGGGGTGTTATATTCCCAAATTCAACTTTTAACGTATCTGAATGCGATTTACTTGCAACTCCATCCACTTGGAAAAAGTGAGTAGCGTCTGCAATGTAAAAATCATTCACTTCTATATTGTTCTCATTAAAGTTGATTCGAGCCTTATCATCTAAGGTCCAAAATTGCTTTTGGATTCTGAGATAGGTTTCTTGAAAATACAAATTTGCAAAATCTTCATGTATAGCTCCCGTACCAGCTACACCCAGGGAGTACCGATCAGCTTTTTCGTGCAACAACGTTTTTACTTGGTATCCACCCTTCATGATATCGAAGGCAAATCCCAAGGTATCATAAACCGTATTATCTACCAACATGTAGTTTGTTGACACCCTCAATTTTGTCATGCCGTGTGTAGTTGGTTTTAACAGGCTCACGCGCACCCGTTCGCTGTATAGTTTTCCGTACTCCAAACTAAAAGGCCCAATTTTGAGGTCACAAATATTGTTTTGTGCGAAATAATGGCCTTTGATGTTCAATGGACCCAATTTCAAACCCTTTACCAAGAAAGCATCAATCCAAGCCGTTTGGGGTAAAAACAAACTGAAATAAATAGAATCATTCAAAGCAAACCCAATGTCTTTAAATCGCTCCGGCACTAAATTATTGCTTAAGTGATCAATCCAATCAGGTGTATGAGTGAATTTCAACGGTCCAGAAATACTTCCCTCGGCCCAATCGCCCTTAAATCCCAAATAATCCGTTGTAGGGCGTTGAATGAGTTGATTTCTAAGTATGTATTCATCATTGCCCTTGTGAAATCTTGCATCTTGAATGGTCACTAAACCCGTTAAATCATCCCAAGACGAACCATTAACAGCGATATTGAATTTTCCAGCGACGTCTAAATTTCCAGTATCAAATCCAAGAGCCTTAAAATCTAATTTGCTCAAATTTAGTTGTGCGTTTAAACTCTTATTTTGTCCAAAAATATTGCCTCCGAGTAAGCTGAGTTCCAATTTAGATTTGACGTCTGATGATTTAACATTCAATTCAAGATCCCCTTTTTGCAAGGTGCCAGTCAGCGCAGAATTCTGCAAGATCTGCCCATTGTAAATAACGTCTAGAATATCCAAATCAAAATCACCTGATGCATTCTCATCAAATCCGTCACCAAAAACAGAAACCCTTGCATTCAACGCTCCAAAATCTTTGAGAGATGTAGCAAATCCATTCAATTGGAGTCCTTTGGTTTCGCCAAAAAGTCTAAAGGGCATAGACTCATCCTGCGAAAAATCAAGGGCGAATTCTCCGTCATAGCCGCCAATATCTGTTTGAGCAGTCCCGTTAAAGACAAAGGAATCCATAGGTATCAAAAGCTGAGCATTCCAATAAGTAGTTCCAAATCGAGCCAAATACCCCCCCCATGTCTCACCGGCAAACATTTCCATAGCATCGGTCATTTCGATTACGCAATCGTTCATTTTGACGGTACTCACCAATTTTGAGACGTTGGGTAGTCCAGTCAACCGATAATTCAAATTCAACTCGGTTCCAGCTGATGTCAAAGCTGTAAAATCTTTGCTTCTCAAATCGGAAAGCGGCCCCTTTAGAGTAAAATCACACAACAAAGAAGTACTGTGCGATTTCAACCAAGGTGCAAATGGGCCAATATCGCTCAATCTAATGGGCGATGATGCCACCGTCATCTGAAAAATCACTTTCCGGTAGAAATCTTTCATGGCATCTTTAGCAGACCAATCCATGCTGAATAATCCTTCAATGTGGGTGTCAAAAGAGAATAATCTAAGCGCATTCAACTCCAGTCGTTTGTTATAAAAAACCCCTTGAGTAGCTAGTTCATCAATGACAAAACCGCTTCGTTCAGCGCCATTCAACGACTTAACATCAAAAGTCACCTTGCCATTTTTGAAAACTTCCAATGTTGCAATTTCGCCAGTGAGTTTATTCACTCTGATATAACTCGGATTAAACTCTCCTTTTGTGTTCAATTTTTCGGGATGACTACCCGAGAAATAGACATAATCGGTAGAAATTAATTTAATTTGATCAACTTGTACACCCCAGGGTTTTGAGGATGTGGTATCCGAACCCAGACGATTTAAGATCATTTCATAATTAAAACGAGGTTCATTAGGGTATTGCCCCATCTTGAAATAGCCGTGATTCAAGATTACCTGAGTCACACGCACAGTGTTCTTGGGGAAATTCACTTCGTTTATTCTGAAATCTAGGCTTTTCAGCTTTAACAATGTGTCTTTATGCAGATCAAAAATCACCAAATCCTCTACATGGAAATTGCGTAAAAAATCAACTTCCACCGAACCAATGTGGATATCTGCACCGGTCAACTCTGTGAATTTATAAGTCAAATAACGGGCAATCTGGGTTTGAACTTTTCTATTGCGAGTCAAAACGGCAACCACACTGGAAAGAAATACCAATGCCAGTAGAGTTCTAAGCAAGAACTTTCTTAATTTTGACTGCCGTTTTTTCAAATCCCTCAAAGATATTTTTTTATACTATACGCCAATCCACCTATGAGCCACAACTCCACTATATTGGGCATTGAAAGCAGTTGCGACGATACCGCTGCAGCTGTGATTCATAACGGTGTTATACTGTCAAATGTTATGGCCACTCAAGACGTTCATCGAAAATACGGTGGCGTGGTACCTGAATTGGCCTCTCGAGCGCATCAAAGTAACATCATTCCCGTTATTGATGAAGCACTTAAAATTGCCAATATGTCCCTCCAAAACATTGACGCAATTGCCGTGACACAAGGGCCTGGGCTTATGGGTTCCTTGATTGTTGGACTGAATACAGCCAAAGGCCTTTCCATTGCCCTTAACAAACCCCTCATTGGCGTAAATCATCTTCAAGCTCATGTCGCTGCACTTTTCATTGATCATCAAGTTGAATTCCCTATGCTCTGTTTGTTGGTTTCCGGAGGACATACACAATTGATCATGGTTGAATCATTCGATCAAATGAACATAGTTGGTAACACCATTGATGATGCAGTTGGAGAAGCCTTCGACAAAGGTGCAAAACTCATGAACTTGGGTTATCCTGGCGGCCCCATTATCTCAAAATTAGCCGAAAACGGAAACCCAAACACCTATTCATTTCCCGATAGCCAAACCTCCAATTTAGATTTTAGTTTCTCGGGAATTAAAACCTCACTTTTGTATTTTCTTCGGAAACAAATTGAAACTGATCCTCAGTTCTTAGAACAAGAAATTTCATCTGTTTGTGCGTCATACCAAAAATGTTTGATTGACATGCTCTGTAAACGATTGACCAAAGGAATCAAACAATTTAATCCCAAGTCCATTGGGCTGGTTGGTGGGGTGTCTGCAAACCAACCTTTGCGAGCAGAATTTGCAAAAATTGCTCTAAAATATAATATCCCATCTTACATTCCCAAATTTGAATATTGCACAGATAATGCGGCAATGATTGCCATTGCAGGTAGCTTCTTGCATCAAACAGACAGACACCTAAAAATATCAGACTTACCATACACTCGGAGTTGAAACGTATATTTGAAACATGCTGATTCCTGAACTGCCACAAATCAAAATAGGCAACGAGCTGCATATTGCTCGGGCCTTATCTTGGGTAGAAAACCAGCACCCCAATGCTTTGAGTCTTCTAAAACAAATGAACGGAAACACACCCGTCATTGGCATTACCGGCCCTCCAGGTGCAGGTAAATCCACATTGGTGAATGCGTTGGTGAATTACTGGGCAGAAAAGAATCATAAAATTGCCATTCTAGCTGTAGATCCGAGCAGTGCTTTCAACTTTGGTTCACTCCTTGGTGACAGATTGAGAATGCAATCGCTCTTCTTAAATCCCAATGTATACATTCGAAGCGTTTCTTCTAGAGGATCACTTGGCGGACTATCTGCTAGTATCATTGAAATGGTAGAAGTTCTAAAATATGCTCCCTTTGATCGCATCATCATCGAAACCGTAGGGGTTGGTCAAAGTGAAATAGAAATTGCTGGATTAGCCGATACCACCATTGTAGTTTCAGTACCTGAAAGCGGCGATGAAATTCAAACACTCAAAAGCGGAATCATGGAAATTGCCGATATTTTCGTGGTCAACAAATCAGATAGAGACGGCGCTGCCGCGTTTGCTTCTTACCTGAAGAAATTGGCTCATATTCGTGCCAATGAATTGTGGGAATGTCCAGTTGTTTTAACCCAAGCAATGCAAAATGAAGGAGTCTCTAGCCTAGCAGAGGCAATTTCCAAACACGAAACTGTCAACCAACAGAATTCCCGAAAAAAATACTTGTTTGCTGAAAAAGCATTTAAAATCATTCAGCGAAACAGAATGAGTGATGTATCCATTCAATTGCTTCAAAGAGAAATTGAGATGGAGCTTAAAAAGGGTAATTTTAATTTATTTCAATACTTGGAATCTCGTACTGCTTGAAAGGGTATTGAGTAAATAAATACCTGAATTCAATCCTACTACGTTTACAATGCCTTCTCCAACCGTTCCCGCCAATACCACTCTGCCGGTCATATCCAATATTTGGTATTCTTGACCTAGCTCTCTCTGTAACCATTCAACAGACAATGCAGATTTTACTGGATTCGGATATACCTTCAAACCATTTTTGTTTAGACTCTTATTAACAGACATAGCACCGTCAATAACCATCACTTGACAGTTTTCAGATGCCCCTACCCATTTTGAGTCAAAATTCACATATGCAATATTATCAACCTGAGTTTTTACGCCCATTTGCTCGTAAAAATCTAATTGATATTGAACCCAGCCTGTAGATTGTGTTGGACTGCTCTCGTAGGTTTTCAAATTAGCAGGATCAAAAGTCACAACTAAAATACGTCCCTTTTGAATGCTGTAATGGGCTTTCACCGGATAGAAAGATTTCAACAATATCCTTTGCAAGGGTAGCTGAGTTGACAATGTATCAATCATTACAGCCTTCTTCACAAATGAACTTCCCGTATTTCTGAAATTCACAGTGTACAGCCAAGTTTTGGTTCTGTAATCAACTGTAGAACCAATGTCAGCCACTTTTTCAACTGAATTCGCTCCATTTCCTCGCTTACCAATACTCAATTTGGTAGTATCAAAATTATCATTTTGATAGGCATCGTTTTGAGCTGACAACGAACCAGTTTTCACATACAAACCAAACCGACTTTCAGCAGTGGCAGTATGCGGAATTTTATACTTTAATATAATTGAACGGGTTTCAAAGGGTTCTAAATTGGACAATGAGTATGTTGCTTCAATTCCGTCGTAGTTATCTGCTTCTGGGAATGATTCAAAATCGGCCAATGGCAAATCATGGGCCACATGAATAGTACTATTTACCTTCTGTGCCCCGTGATTTTTTATAACCAACAAAGCTCGAACAGTATCACCTGCCTTCAATTCTGCAGGATAAATGGGATTTAAAGCCACTTCCAAATCTTTGGTTGTTGGACTCATATACTCTCCCAAACTTACTGATGAATATTTACCATTTCTGACTTGTGTAGCATAGTTTCCGGTGCAAATACTATACATGTGTCTTCGAGACATGTGTTCTAAAGTATAATCACCTTCAGGCAATGATAATGTGAAGTGCCCATTTTTATCAGTTACAGTAAAAAACTGCTGCTTATCAGACTTACGAATAGCTCTAATAATACTTTCAGGGATACCTATTTCGTTCCCGTCTTTGATGCAGTCACCATCAAGATCAAAGTATAAATCGCCGTATAAATTACCCGTTGCAAAGACAATGGTAGAAAAATACTTAAGGTCTGTATTTAACTCTTTAAAATCTCCCCAAACAAAAGCTTCACTACCCCTTTGACCTAGGCTAAACTGCCCAGTTAACCGATTCCCGGTGAAAGAAAGTTGTGAACCATCATACACCAACAAAGAAGAACCATTGCCGTCTTTTACAAAATCACCGGCCAAAACCAAATTGTCACCTGCTCCTGCAATACTCTTAATGTTTGCAGTAGAAAACCCGGTGAAATCTATTGCCGAAGACCAAGTTCCTTTGAATATTCTAACTTCTTGTGTACCATTGGTTTGGGTACCTAGAACAGCCAAACTGCCATTGTAGGTGGCCATATCCAAAATTTCACCAGTGAACGGACTTCCTATTCCACCCCAACCACCATTGGCAGCTGTGTAATAAGCAATGTTTCCAGTTGAACCACCCGCAAAGGTCGAAAAGTTACCCGCCATGTACAATCTATTGCCCAATGGCTGTAACGCACGAATCAATCCGTTTGCTCCTTGAACCATGTCACTAGTACCCATGTAATCCCACTGACTACCATTAAATACCGCAATATTCTGAATACTCTTGCCAGCAACTGTAGATTCAAACTGTCCGGCAATCATCAATTTGTCATCAAAAACCGACATAAATACAATACCGTTATTTCGGGTATCTACCACGCCAATTTCAGGAACCCAACTTTGTTTAGACTCGCTCCATTTATACAAATGCGTCACAGGTACCTCTGCGTCTTTCGAGGCGTTAGCAATGTATGCACCCACATAAATGGTGTTTTTATAAAGTACAATTGAATGAAAGTTGTATACCCCTTCTGTAACCTCTACAGGTTCTGGAGTTTCCAATCCTGGATATAACTGCCAAAAAACTCCGTTCCAGCGAGCCAAAGTATAATCATTGGGCTGTGCTGTTTCTACATCCTCGTAAAGAGCAAAAAATTCACTTTCAGTTGCGTATGAAGCAACTACTTTTCCAGGCAAACCCGTACCCAACGGCTGCAATACCTGCGCACTCACGAAATTCGCAAGTAAAACAGTGATCAAACCGAGGATCAGTCTCTTCATTCCCTGCAAGTTAAGCGATATGTTTGAAAATGTAGTCACCGTTTTGCCTTAAAATAATTTCCAATAATAGTAAGCTGACAATCCAACAGACCAACCGCGATTTTGAACCGCCGCATCCTGTTTGAACAGCGGAGTGATGCTACCTTGAGTATTCAAACGAACGCCAAACCATTTCTTCAGACCAAGTCTTCGCTCAACACCTGCTGCTACCCTAGCGGTAACAATACTATTTCTATAAACCTGTTGATCAGCGTTCATCAACTCTAGAGTGTGATAATTCAACGTTTTACCAATACTTCCAGATATTAAATTATACCTAGCAGAACCCTCTGCAGTGATAGACCATAACCTATTTACTGGGTAGTTGTACCCAATGTTCATGGGGATTGAAACCATATTGATGGTTTGTACACCGTCATAATTAACTTGTTGTCCCAAACCTGCATATCCAAAGATCGGATAATTTCCAAAAGCATCAGCCTCTTGTCCTTGTCCAACACTGACCGGAACACTATCCCTAAAATTAAAATTCTGAGAAGTTTTGGTTTGAGCAAATCCCAATCCAATAGAAGCATGCCAACGGTCATTTAAATCGTATCTGAGTGCCGTATGAAATTGGGGCGCAGAAAGAGAAAATTCCCCTTCGCGCATTCTGTTTAAATAATTCTTGTGTACGTATTTCTGTTGAGTAGATGATACTTGGTAATTGAATTGCGTTTGATTTTGATCATATCCAACTTCAAAAGCCCAAGGTGAAACTTTTTGCTTGCGTATATTCTTAGTCGGAGCTGTAAAATCAGTGAATTTCAATATCCATGAACCTAATTCAAACGAAGTCAATTTCTTGCTATTCAAATTAAAATCATTTGTCATTAAAGACTTCTGAGCCAATGCCTCTTCCAAAACAACTCCTGAAGTTAATGCAATGGATGGTTGCATGACTTCAGGAGTTTTTGAAATTTTTCCTTCTAAGGAGTTTGTGCGTGACAACTGCAAAACTTCTTGGCTATGACGATCTGTTCGAACAGCATTGCTGCTCTCTGCTTGTGCTTTTTGGGTTTCTTGGGGACGTGTACTTGGTGTAATTACAAACTTTTGTTGAGACTCATTCATCTCGGTAGCAGGAATGTTAAAAAACAACATCCCCGATACCGCCATGAGAACAACTGAAGCCACCGATGACCAAACTATCGCTTTTCGTCTGGAATCTTTACGATCTAAATTCGACGCTACCGCATCCCAGGAGAACGCAGGAACTTCGGCAGTAAAGTGATTGAACTTTTCTGCTAGTTGTTGGTCGATATTTAAAACCTTGTTTTCCAGAATCTTGTACTTATTTGTTGGGACTTTTTGAAATTAATTCTCTTAACATTTTCCGGGATCTACTGAGAATGCTTTTTGAATTGGTTTCAGTGATGTCTAACATTTGAGATATTTCTCGGTGTGAATGACCATCAATTGCATACAAATTCAAAACCGTTCGGTACAACTCTGGAAGTTCTTGCATTTTACTAAGCACTTCTGAAGGTGTGAGCTCGTTCATTTCTTCTGAGGGGGCTTCGTCTGCTACATCAATTTCATCTGTGCTGATCATATTAGGTGCGATTTTATTTTTTCGAAACCTACTGATTGCCAAGTTGATAAAGATTCTAGACATCCACCCTTCCAGTTGATCTGGGTTTTTTAGGGAATTAATTTTTTCAAAGACCTTAATGAAACCTTCTTGTAAAACATCTTGAGCATCTGCTGCATTTACCGAGTAACGGAGGCAGTAACCATACATTTTAGGACTGAAACGCTCAAAAAGTTCTTTTTGTACTTTTCGATCATTCTTGATACAGCCCTTTATGATTTGCTCATGTGTTAACAAGTAGTTTCAGATTTATGACGCACAATAGGAAAAAGGTTGCAGAAATTTTGTAAAATTTGTTGCAATGAGCAATAACACTTTGTCTATTTCATTGAAATTCTGCATCTTGACTATTTTAGGATGCTTTTATTTCTATCCTAAATCTCATGCCCAATATTACAATAACAACCCTTATGCAGCTACCAAGGAAATCAGACTGTATTGTTTAAAATACAACTCTTCGCTTCAGAAAGCCATTGAATTGGTAAAACGACCAGAGTTTAAACTCCATAAACAAAATACGACGCTGTATAACACATCGTTAAATTTCGTGTTTTAATCGCAATTTATATTCATTCAAAATCTTACTCCCATGCAATTCAATCGCAGAAACCTCAGTGATCAACAACTAATAGACCTTTATAAATCTCTATTGACGCCCCGCATCATTGAAGAACGGATGCTCATACTACTCAGACAGGGTAAAATAGGTAAATGGTTTTCTGGCATAGGACAAGAAGCCATTTCTGTGGGAACCACATTGGCATTAAATTCAGATGAATACATATTACCCTTGCACCGAAATTTGGGCGTATTCACATCCCGTAACATCCCCGATGAACGCCTCTTTGCTCAATGGCAAGGGAAAGCATCTGGGTTTACCCAAGGCAGAGATAGAAGTTTTCACTTCGGAACCAATGAATTCCACATTGTTGGAATGATCAGTCATCTAGGAGCCATGTTAGGAGTGGCCAATGGCATTGCCTTAGCAGATCAACTCAATCAAAAAAATACAGTAACTGTAGTATTTAGCGGCGATGGCGGTGCTAGTGAAGGTGATTTCCACGAAGCGTTAAACGTAGCTGCGGTGTGGGATCTACCCGTAATTTTCCTCATCGAAAACAACGGATATGGATTGTCTACACCAAGCAATGAACAATTTCGATGCAAGCAATTCATTGACAAAGGCATTGGCTACGGAATGGAAGCCGTAAAAATGGATGGAAACAACATTTTAGAAGTCTATAACACCGTCAAAAATCTCGCAGAAAGCATCAGAATTAGGCCTCGCCCTGTCATTCTCGAGGCCATGACCTTCCGCATGCGCGGACACGAAGAAGCCTCTGGCATCAAATATGTCCCCAAAGAACTCATTGAAATGTGGGCTGAAAAAGACCCCATTAAGAATTATGAAGATTTTCTTTTTGGCGAAGGACTTTTAGATCACGAAGGAATTGAAAAAATCAGAAAAGAACGACTCGACATCCTAAACTTAGCCATTGAAAAAGTATTCAATGAACCTGAAATCATTCCAGATTTAGACCGAGAGCTCACTGATTTATACGCACCGTTTGCATCAGAATCAGAATCAATATCCGCCGAAGGCGTATCCCCCGAAGGGTCATCCCCCGAAAAAACAACCCTGAGACTAATTGATGCGGTAAAAAACGCCCTTGACCTGGCTCTTGAAAAACACCCAGATTTGGTGATTATGGGCCAAGATATTGCTGAATACGGCGGGGCATTTAAAGCGACCGAAGGACTGAGTGAAAGACACGGTAGACACCGCGTTCGGAATACTCCCATCACCGAAAGTAGCATTTTAGGTGCGGCATATGGACTTTCAATAAAAGGGACAAAATCAGTGGTTGAGATGCAATTTGCCGATTTCGTGACTTGCGGTTTCAACCAGATAGTCAACAATATGGCAAAAAGTCATTACCGCTGGAAGCAACCCGCATCGGTAGTGGTTCGAATGCCCACTGGCGCTGGCGTTCAAGCCGGCCCGTTTCACAGCCAAAGTACAGAAGCCTGGTTTTACCATGTGCCGGGACTTAAAATTTACTACCCATCAAATCCTTTTGATGCAAAAGGGCTTTTATTGCGCGCCATCGAAGACCCAAATCCGGTGCTATTTTTCGAACATAAATTTCTCTACCGGAACACAGAAGCCGAGGTTCCAACGGCCTATTACACCCTCCCCGAGGGCCAAGCAACCGTGCACGACTTTGGCAGTGATTGTTGCATCATCACTTACGGCTGGGGCGTTCTCCAAAGCCTAGATCTAATCAAGAGGAAAAATCTCAGCGTCACAGTCATAGACTTGCGGACGCTCCTTCCTTGGGACAAAGACACGGTTATTGAACAAGTTAAACGCTGCAATAAGGCCTTGGTTCTCACAGAAGACACTCTCACCGGAAGCATAGCTTCGGACATATCGGCATACATAACTGAAAACGCTTTCCAACATCTAGACGCCCCTGTAAAGCGCCTCGGAAGTTTAGACACTCCCATTCCACTATCCAAATCCTTAGAAGACCAATTCCTCCCATGGAACCGATTAGAATCTAGTTTGGAGGAATTGTTAGGGTATTAGGATATTGGTCTGTGGTCCATGGTCTGTAGTCCGTGGTCTGTAGTCTGTGGTCTGTGGTCTGTGGTCTGTGGTCTGTGGTCCATAGTCCATAGTCCGTGGTCCGTGGTCCGTGGTCCGTGGTCCATAGTCCATAGTCCGTAGTCTGTGGTCACCCCCTACCCCCTACCCCCTACCCCCTACCAGCTTCCAAGTACCAGGCACCTGGTACTAAACATTAAATCTAAAATGCATGCAGTCTCCGTCGCTGACTACGTATTCTTTTCCTTCAACACGAAGTTTACCGGAGTCACGAGCCGCTGATTCTGTCTTGTAATGAACATAGTCGTCATAGGCAATGACTTCGGCTCTGATGAAACCTTTTTCGAAGTCTGTATGGATGACACCAGCAGCTTGGGGGGCTTTCATACCCTTGGTGATGGTCCAAGCTCTTACTTCTTTTACGCCCACCGTGAAATAGGTGATATAATTCAATAATTTGTACGCTCCGTGAATGAGGTTTTCAACCCCACTGCGGTCTAGACCCAATTCTTGTAGGAACATTTGTCGGTCATCGAAACTCTCAAGTTCTGCGATTTCCGCTTCAATGGCTGCAGAAATGATCAAGATTTCGGCTTGCTCATTTTTAACTGCATCGCGCACTCTTTCAACGTATGCATTTCCTGACTTCGCACTGCTAGGATCAACGTTACAAACGTACATCACTGGCTTGTCGGTCAATAAATTTAGTTCTTTTATTGCAACACGTTTCTCGGCATCCATTTCTAGAGTTCGAGCATTTTGTCCTTTTAAAAGATGGTCGCGGAAAGCTTCGCAAACTTCCAATAAGCGCGCCGCTTCTTTATCGCCACCAGTTCTGGCTTGCTTGGCAATTTTTGAAATTCTATTTTCTAGAGTTTCTAAATCTTTCAATTGCAATTCCGTATCAATGATCTCTTTGTCTCTAATGGGATCTACACTTCCGTCTACGTGAATGATGTTATCATCGTCAAAACAACGAAGTACGTGCAGAATGGCATGCGTATTTCTGATATTACCCAAAAACTGATTACCCAAGCCATCGCCTTTTGATGCGCCTTTTACCAATCCAGCAATATCCACAATCTCAATGGTTGTAGGAACTATATTTTGTGGATTCACCAACGATGATAACATGTTGATGCGGACATCAGGAACGGTGATGGTACCTACGTTGGGCTCGATGGTACAAAAAGGAAAGTTTGCAGATTGCGCTTTGGCGCTAGAAACTGCATTGAAAAGAGTAGATTTCCCTACGTTGGGTAAACCAACAATTCCGCATTGTAAAGACATAGTTATTCAATTATTTCTCCAATGTCTTGGAGGATTTTTTTAGTTAAATTCTCAGCAGTGGTAATGCTTGCGCTTTCGGCATAGATTCGGATGATGGGTTCGGTATTGCTTTTTCTCAAATGCACCCAATCACCATCAAATTCAATCTTAACACCGTCAATGGTATTTTGCGGCTGCTTTTTATATTTTTCGGAAATTTTCTCCAAAATCATATCAACGTCAGTACCTGCAGTTAACTCTGCTTTGTTTTTTGACATTTGATATGTTGGATATGTAGATCTCAAGTTACTGATTTTCACACCCTTCTCAGCAAGGTGAGTCAAAAACAAGGCAATTCCAGCTAAAGCATCTCTTCCATAATGCAACTCCGGAACGATGACTCCGCCGTTGCCTTCGCCACCAATCACCGCATTATTTGCTTTCATTACCTCTACCACATTCACTTCTCCCACTGCACTGGCAAAATAAGATTGTCCTGCCTTTTCTGTAATATCTCTCAGAGCACGTGTGCTCGATAAATTACTTACGGTTGCACCGGGATTGTGAGTGAGTACAAAATCAGCAACTGCTACCAAGGTATATTCCTCGCCAAACATTTCTCCGTCGTCACAAACAAATGCCAAACGGTCTACATCTGGATCTACTACAATGCCTAAATGGCATTTTTCACTTTTAACAGTAGAAGAAATTTCTCCTAAATGTTCTGCCAAAGGCTCTGGATTGTGAGCGAAAATACCCGTAGGCTCGCCATTGATTATAACCACATCATCAACGCCTAAAGCGTTCAATAAACGCGGCACGGCAATACCACCTACGCTATTCACAGGGTCAACTGCAATTTTATAATTGGCTTTCTTGATCAACTCTGGTTTCACCAGATCTAATGCTAGAATCTGCTCAATATGATAATCTAAATAATCTTTGCTGCTTCGTTTCCCTAATTGATCAACGGTAGCGTATTGAAATTCACCCGCTTCAGCAATTTCTAAAATCTTTTGCCCTTCTTCTGCGCTGATAAACTCGCCTACTTCATTCAACAATTTCAATGCGTTCCATTGCTTAGGATTGTGAGAAGCGGTGACAATAATACCGCCTGCAGCATTCTCTGCTGGAACGGCCATTTCAACTGTTGGTGTTGTAGAAAGTCCCAAATCAACAACATCAAGTCCTAGGCCAATGAGTGTTTGAATAATTAACTCAGAAACCATAGAACCACTGATTCGAGCATCTCTACCAATAACAATTGTCTTATTAACGCCCTTGCTCAATATCCATGTGCCGTAGGCCGAAGCAAACTTCACAATATCAACTGGAGTAAGGTTGTCTGTAGGTGCACCACCTATGGTGCCGCGAATGCCTGAAATGGATTTGATTAACGTCATAAAAACGGGCCGCAAAGATACCCATTTGAAACGAATTATTTACCTTTGTGCTATGCAAAAAAATATTGAGTGCGTTCCTAATTTTAGTGAAGGCAGAAACCCTCAGATTATCAAGCAAATTACTGATGCTATTGAATCAGTTGAAGGGATAAAATTATTAAACGTAGATCCAGGAAAAGCCACCAACCGAACGGTAGTTACCTTCGTTGGTGAACCCGATGCTGTGATAGAAGCCGCTTACCGTGGAATTGAATGCGCATCCCAAGTTATTGATATGTCGCAACACAGCGGCGAACATCCTAGAATGGGTGCCACCGATGTCTGTCCTTTGATACCCATTTCAGGCATCAGCATGGAAGAAACCGCTGAATATGCCAAAAAACTCGCTGAAAGAGTCGGCAATAATCTTCAAATTCCGGTATATTTATATGAAGAGGCTCAAACCAATAAAACACGTTCCAACCTTAGTGTGATTCGTTCAGGTGAATACGAAGGATTTTTCGATAAAATTCAAGAACCGCAATGGAAACCTGATTTTGGTCCATCAAAAATGAATGCCAAAGCAGGCGCAACGGTCATAGGCGCTAGAGACTTTTTAATTGCATACAACGTAAACCTCAACAGCAAAAGCACTCGCATAGCCAACCGAATAGCCTTTGACATCCGCGAAGCTGGAAGAGTCCTCCGAGAAGGAAATCCCTTCGTTGGAAAAATCGTCAAAGACCAAAACGGCGAGGATGTCCGCATCCCCGGAAAGCTAAAATACGTCAAAGCCATTGGTTGGTATATTGAAGAGTACGGCATTGCTCAAATCAGCATCAATCTCACCAATTTCAGAGAAACTCCCCTTCACGTTGTTTTTGAAGAAACATGCAAATCAGCTGACGAACGCGGCGTTAGAGTAACAGGCAGCGAATTGGTTGGACTTGTACCTTTGCAACCCATACTCGATGCAGGCAAATATTTCCTAGAAAAACAAGGCATGAGCAGCGGTGTTGACGAGCAAACCTTGGTGGATATGGCCATCAAAAGTATGGGATTAAATGAATTGAGCCAATTTGACCCCAAAACCAGAATCATTGAATATCTCTTGAAAGATTTGGCCCAAGAACGCCTTGTTTCCATGAGCGTAAAGGCCTTCACTAATGAAACGGCCAGCGATTCTGTTGCTCCTGGCGGAGGAAGTATAGCGGCGCTTTCTGGTGCCCTCGGTGCCGCACTAGGAACCATGGTAGCAAACGGAAGCGCCATCAAAAGAGGTTGGGAAGATAGCGTAAATGATTTCTCGCCCTGGGCAGAAAAAGGACAAAAACTCAAAGACCAACTGCTGCATCTTGTTGATGAAGATACTCGTGCATTTGACGGAATCATGGCCGCATTTCAACTTCCAAAAGACACCGATGAACAAAAAACAGCGCGCAAAGAGGCCGTAGAAAAAGCCAGTCAATACGCCACCATGATTCCATTTAGAACCATGGAAGCCGCTTATAACTGTCTACCGTTACTCAAAGAAATGTCTGAAATTGGCAATCCCAACAGCATGAGCGATGTAGCTGTTGGCGTCATTTGCATCAAAACCGCTGTAAGAGGTGCTTTTTTCAATGTATTGACTAACGCCAAAGGACTATCTGATCGCACGTTTGCTGAAAACATTGTAAAACAAGCTGAAGATTTACTTGCAAAAAATCACCGTGAATGCGATGAAATTGCTAATAAAATTGAAGCGGAGCTTAGATAGAGGTACTTGGTACCGGGTAGCGGGTAGAGGGTACCGGCTACCGCCAAGTACCCTGTACCTAGTACCAAAGACCAAGTACCATAAAACATTCATATTGTTGTTGCTACTCACTAGCCGGAGTTTGTGGTCACAAGGCAATTTCCCTCCTGCGGCAGGGAAACCCGGGAGCACCGCCATTCACGGTGATAGTTCTTGCTTTGTTGGCTGGGCAATTTCTTCTCAAACGAATGTTGCATTGAGGCAAATCAATGTGCCTGATTCTGGAAAGACAACAATAGGAAATGAAAATTCGGCCACAGGAAAATCCAGAAAAAATGGAGTGATTAGCCTGGGAGATGGTGGGTCTATAACCCTGTTTTTCAATCCCCCCATCATAAACGGTACTGGATTTGACTTTGCTGTTTTTGAAAATGCGTTTAACGATTCCTTTCTGGAATTAGCCCATGTCGAAATCAGCGAAAATGGTATTGATTTTTATAGGTTTCCGTCTGAAAGCCAAACTCAAACCGACAGTCAAACTGCCCCTTTTGGGCCTACCTTTTCCGAGCAAATTCACAATTTAGCGGGTAAATATAGAATGCCTTACGGAACGCCGTTTGATATTGATGAAATAACAGCGGCTAACTTACCAAATCAATTTTACTTCCTACGAATCATTGACGTCATTGGATCAATAAACCCTGCTTTGGGCAGCAGAGATTCCAAAGGAAATATTATCAATGATCCGTGGCCAACGAATTTTGCCAGCTCAGGATTTGATCTCGATGCTGTAGGAGTGATCAATCAAGGAATCTTCAACGGGTTAACATCCCCCGAAACAGAAAAAATAGTCTTTTACAACCCGCAAAACAAGGAGCTCACAGGGTTTCGAAATCTCGAAAATCTTCAAATTATTGCTTCCAATGGAACCGTGATTATGGAAATAAGCAGGATGAACCAAGGTCAAATATTAGACTTAAGCCATTTACCTGTAGGGATTTACATTGTTAGAACTCAGCGAACTTTTCAGCGAATCTCAATCGAGTAAATGAACCATTTGTAGGGTACTGAGAAATCGGCCGTCAACATTGTTGGTTAAGACTACAAAACTTTTATCTTCATCCAAACAACGCCAGAAGTAGGTACGGAATCCTTTCCACCAGCCGTTGTGGAAGACCCATTTTTTGCCATCAATGTATTTGATTCTCCAGCCTAGAGAATAATATCCATCAGAACTTGTAACCGTTTGGGGAGTCCACATTTCTTGTTTGGTGGCTTCGTGAAGGATATAGGAGCCTTTCAACGCCCGATCAAGCATAAACATTTCGAAAACGTTTGAATAAACGCCCTTATCGCCAGTGGTACCGTTGAAAATGTTGTCATCAAATACGCTCCACTTATTGTATCCTTGAACCGGATAATTCACCAGTGGCAATGAATCAAAATTAGCAATGTGCGAATATTTCATTTCTGCGCTTTTACAGATATGATCCCTAACAAAAGTGCGAAAATCTTTATTAGAAAGTCGTTCAACAATGAGACTCAAAAAAGCATAATTGGTATTGCAGTAATGATAAAAACCCTGTTTGGTATACTTGCGTTTACCTTGCAAATTGATGACTTCCACTACCTGCTCGTTCGTCATGTGTGTTTGTCCCTCGGGGAAAAACCCTTTGGGATAATCAGCATAAAAATAGTCAGGCAACCCACTGGTGTGACTCAATAATTGTCGAATAGTAACCCCTTTGTTTTCTAGTTCAGGAATGTACCAATGCACAGAATCGTCAATATTCAAGTAACCGTCTTGATTTAGCATCATGACGCTCATGGCCGTAAATATTTTTGAAACTGATGCCAATTGAAATAAATCACCAGGTTCTACAGAATCTAAATTACCGTAAATGGCATAGCCCCTCGAACCATAAATAATGCTGTCATTAGAAAACATCAAATAGGTACCGTTGAAATTACCAATTCGCTGATGGAAATCAAAGAAATTCTCAATTTTACTCCTCGTAGAATCAGAGAAAGGATGATACCGAGATTGAATAATCTGTTCGGTAGTAAGGCCCTTATTTTGCTGCGCCTTCAAATTGAGCTCACGACCCAATCCCAAGATCAAAACAACAGCAAGAAGCCCCTTCTTCAACATAAATTCAAAAATAATTGAACCGATTGTCTATTGACAACCTACTTACTCACAGGGTTTGCAGCGTTTGAAATTATGGAATTCCTAAGTATTTATGAGTTTGTTGTGAAATTTGCCAGTGCGGATTAATCTTCACGTAATCAATAATTTGATTCATCACAACATCTCTTCTATCCCATTCAGGTTGCAGATACAATTTGCATTCAGGCAGACAACATTGTGCCCACTTTTCCGCCCATTCAAAATCTGACTTGTTATAAACTATAATCTTTAATTCATGTGCTCTTGACATCTGACTATCTAAGGGGAATTTGAATTTTTTCGGGGAAATAGTCACCCAATCAAACGATCCCTTTATTTCATGTGCTGCCGATGTTTCAATGTGCACAAAAATTTGATGCTGTTTGAATGCCTCAACCAACTCTGTTAAGTCATACAAGGCGGGCTCTCCACCGGTAATCACTACCCGATTTGCCCGGGCATTTAATACCCATGCCAATATTTCATCTACAGAATAAACAGGGTGCTTAGAAGCATCCCAACTGTCTTTGACGTCACACCATGTACAACCTACATCACAACCACCCAAACGCACAAAATAAGCAGCAAACCCCGTGTAAGCACCTTCACCTTGAATGGTGTAAAAATGCTCCATTACCGGCAATTGATTCATCTCAATTTTCTAGATTTCAGGGTATTTAACATCAAACCTGTAATGGTCATGGGTCCCACACCGCCTGGAACAGGTGTTATCATGGAAGCATTTTCTGAGGCACTTGTAAAATCAACATCACCGGCCAACCTCCATCCTGCCTTTTTACTGGTGTCGTCTAGTCTGGTGGTTCCTACATCAATAACCACCGCGCCTGGCTTAATCATATCGCCAGTAACAAAACCGGGTCTTCCAATGGCCGCCACAACAATATCTGCTTGCAAACAAAGTTCTTTTAAATTCGATGTTCTCGAATGGCACAAAGTAACCGTGCAGTTGCCCGTCTCCGATGAATCTGACAACAAAATGCTCATGGGCCTGCCCACAATATTGCTTCGCCCAATGACCACGGCATGCTTACCCGAAGTTTTTATACCATAGTATTTCAACAACATCGTCACCCCCAATGGCGTAGCGCTGGTATATCCTGATGTATCGCCCTTAGCGAGTTTCCCCATATTGATATCGTGAAAACCATCTACGTCCTTTTCAGGCTTAATAGCTTGTGTTACAGCATTTTCGTCAATATGTTTTGGCAACGGCAATTGAACAATGAGTCCGTCAATTTCAGTATCTTCATTGATTTGATGCACTGTTCTCAACAATTCTTCTTGAGTAATGGTATCTGGATACCTCAAGACGGTCCCCGTAAAACCCACCTCGTGACAAGCTTTTTCCTTAGCAGCAACATAAGTTTGACTTCCACCGTCGTTTCCAACCAATATCGCGACCAAATGAGGTGCGCGCAAACCATTAGCGGTCATTTCATCAACTTCCGCTTTGATTTGATTCTTATAATGCTGAGAAACGGCCTTTCCGTCAAGTATTTCTGCCATAACTGCAAAAATACGATTTTCCCATTAATTCAACGTTATAAGCGTAGCTCCATCACCGCCTTGTTGCTCGGTTTCGTATTTATAAGATTTTACAAAATTTACGGTTTTCAAGTATTCTCGAATCAATTTTCGCAGTATTCCATCGCCTCTACCATGTATGACTTTTAAATCCCTGCTGCCCAAGGCATATGCCTCATCCAACCATTTCTGGATCTTTAACATCGACTCCTCGCCCCTCAGTCCCCTGATATCCAAATTCGCCGAAAAAGTAGACTGCCTTTCAATCCATTGAAAACCGGTACCCTGTTTTTTCTGCGCCGACTCAGCTCCACCAACCGCTTGCAACTCACTCATGGGCACCCACATTTTGATCAGTCCAAACACCACTAAAACCTTATCTTTCTTGATCTCTATCACCTCCCCTTTTTGACCGTTGATGGTGTTCTTCACCTTCGAACCGGCCATGATTTTCACAGGAACTGGTTTTTCTTTCCCGATAGTTTCGGGGGATGTTTTTTCTTCGACTGATTTTCCAACCAAAGATTTATCGAGACCTGCTAAGGGTTTTAATTTATCATCTACCGTTTTCTTGAACCCATCTAACTCTTGCCTTGCTTTTTGAGTCTTGTTCTTATCTGCCCTATTTTCGCGAATGATTCTGATGGTTTCCTCAATCTGTTGGTTCGCCTTCGATAAGATTTTCTGAGACTCCAATCGGGTTTGATCAATGATTTGTTGCCTTTTGGATTGAATTTTATCTTTAACCTGAGAATAATCGTCAATCAACTGTTGCAGGTGAGCATTTTTACGTTGATTGTCTTGCAACAATTGCTGTAAATGCTCGTTTTTTCGATCTAAATCAAGCATCAAATCTTCGGTTTTACCCAATTGTTTCCCCGCCAATTCTTGAATGCTTTCCAACCACTCCGAATCAAATCCAGTTTTACGCATCAATTCCAAAGCAAAACTGCTACCCGGTTTCCCCGATACAAACTGATAACGAGGTTCCAATTTCACTGCATCATAGGCCATGCTCGCTTGCATCACCTTCGGGTTTCGTGCACCCCACTCCCTGATCTGAGAAAAGTGTGTTGTAGCAATTACGAAGCTCTTTTTTTCAGCCAATCGTTCTAAGACAGATTGAGCAATTGGAGCTCCATACCTAGGGTCAGTTCCAGTACCCAATTCATCCAAACCAATCAAACTTCGGTCAGATCCATGATCCATTATGGCTTTCAAATTGGCCAAATGCGCAGAAAACGTGCTCAATCCTGCTTCAATTGATTGGCCATCACCGCAATCAATCATCAATTGCTCAAAGATACCCATTTCGCTTTCGGGCTTGGCCGAAACAAACAAACCGCACTGAAACATATATTGGGTCAATAACACGGTTTTTAAGACCACACTCTTTCCTCCGGCATTCGGTCCGCTTACCACAACAATTCGTTGATCATGCAGTTCTATATCTAAAGGAATGATCTTCTTATTCTGCTTGCCCAGTTCACGCTTTAAAACCGGGTGAACCACTGACTTCAAATAAATTCCCCCGTCTTTCTTAAAACGAGGTCTTTCAGCTTGAATCAGTTGCAGCATTTGCCACTTAGCATAGATAAAATCTGCGGTAGATAAATTGGCTGTCAATTGCAATAATTGAGGCGTAAATGGGGCAATATCTCGCGTTAATTGTTTTAATAAACGCTCGCGTTCTCTTTTTCTATCGGCAAACAATTCCCTCAATCGGTTATTCACCTCCAACAAGCTTGCTGGTTCGATAAATAAGACTTTTCCTGTTGCTGAAACATCCTTCACAAAACCTTTCACCTTACGTTTAAACTCAGCCAAAACAGGAATAACCAAGCGTTCCTCACGAATGGTTACATCGGTATCAGCTGTATAACCAAGGGCTTTCCATTCTTTGAAAATGGACTTTGTTGCATTCCGGGCTTCGCGTTCCATTCTGGAAATTTCCAGACTGATTTTTTGATATTCCGAGGATGCATTATTATGGATATTTCCTTCCTCATCAATAACTTTAACAATCAAAGCCTGACAGCCTCTTGCGGCTTCCGATGGACCAAACAAAGCAGCCCATCGCGGAAAATCTCCTTGCCTATTGGTTAACGCTTGGGCGAAACGTTGATACGACTTCAATACCGTCAACACCGAAACCCATTCAGTTTCCATCAAAAAGTAACCATCAACAGAAACGTGTTTTAAGCTTTCATCAATGTCAACCACTTTTCCCCATTCAAATAGCGATGGAAGCTGTTCATTGAGCAAATTGCATTCATCTATCTCATCCAAACGCTTAAACAACTCCAATTCATCCCTCACAAAACCAAATGCGATTGCTTTTGCTTGGGCAGATTCGAGTCGACAAAAGCGTTTAATATCCTCGCGAAGCGGAGAAAATCCAACAATATCCTCAAAGTTATGGGGATAAATCACCGGCGATATTCTTTAAGTTCCTCTTTATTCAAGACGTCAACCACTTTGCCCATCAAATCAGAAAATTCTTGAGCATTTTTCTGATAGTAATTCATGGATTTTTCAAAATCTTCCGCACTAACCTGGTGTTTTTTCAATATAAAGGAATAACCCTTGTCCCAAGCTGAATCAGGCATTGTCAAGTAATTATAAGCCACTTGTTGAGAAGCTTCAAGTCGCATAGCATCGGCCAAAATTTCTACCAATTTCTCATCCTTCACCGGAAGGTTTTTTGAACACGATGAAAACCACAATAAAATACCCACCACCAAGCTTACTTTAGGGAAAACGGGTGTTATTTTGCGGGTACAAAATTGCATAAACACAAAGGTACTACAAAATGAGTCGCATAGCAGAAAACATCGATCAAATCAAGAAACAATTGCCTAAAAGCACACAGCTCATTGTCGTCTCCAAGTACCGTGAAATCCAAGAAATCCAGGAAGCCTACAACTCCGGACAAAGAATTTTCGCAGAGAACAGAGTCCAAGCACTCCTTGAGCGCAGAGAGCAACTTCCTACTGACATTGAATGGCATTTAATAGGCCACCTTCAAACCAACAAAGTCAAATATATTGCGCCGTTCATTGAAATGATTCACTCCGTAGATTCAATAAAACTACTTAAAGAAATCAACAAACAAGCTGCGGCAAACAATAGAATCATCAACGTATTAATTCAACTTCATGTCGCCCAGGAAGATAGCAAATTTGGAATTCCTCCCGCACATTTGCCCCAATTTTGGTCTGAATTCAACGCCGAAAAAGCCTCATTGTTGAACATTCAAATCTGCGGACTGATGGGCATGGCTTCACTCACCGATGACACCGTTCAAATCTCCAATGAATTCTCATTGATACAGAAATTATTCATTGACGCCAAGGAAAACATCTTCAATGACTCACCCGCTTTCTGTGAACTATCAATTGGTATGAGCAGTGATTACCACATAGCCATCGAACACGGATCTACGTTCGTAAGAGTGGGCACGGCGGTTTTCGTTTAGACTTTGGTAGACTTTGGTAGACTTTGGTAGATAGTACATGGTACATGGTAGTTGGTCCATAGTCCGTGGTCTGCAGTTCCTGCAACCCTCTACCCTCTACCCTCTACCCTCTACCCTCTACCCTCTACCCTCTACCAATTACCAGCTACCCGGTACTCGGTACCAATCAATAATTATTCAGCATCATAGGCATGATCAACATAGTGATCTCCTCTGACCCATCTTTGCCAGTTGGTACTAAAAGTCCAGCTCTGTTTGGTTGTGACAATTGAAGTTGAATGCTCTCGCCATCAAGGGTTGATAACATTTCCTTCAAGAAACGGGCATTGAAGCCAATTTCCATGTCATCACCGTTGTATTCACAAGCGATTTTTTCGGTTGCTTCATTGGCCATTTCTATATCTTCGGCAGATATGGTCAATTCACTTCCAACCACTTTCAAACGTACTTGATGGGTAGTTTTGGATGCAAAAATAGATATACGGTTGATGGAGCTTAAAAAGTCCATACGATTGATGATCAAAATGTTCGGATTGTTTTTTGGGATTACCGCTGAATAGTCAGGATATTTTTCATCCAACAATCTGCAAATCAATTGAGTATCTCCAAAATTAAAGAATACATTCGCCTTGTTGTAATCTACTACTACTGGCGTTTCATCATTAGGAAGAGCTGTTTTCAATAGATTCAAAGGCTTCTTAGGAATGATGAAAGAATGATCAACATTTGGAGAGATATCTTTTCTTGTAAAACAAACCAATTTATTGGCATCTGTAGCGACAAAATTCACGTGGTCATTCTTCATTTCTACGAACAAACCCGTCAAATTCAAACGCAACTCATCAGTTCCTGCTGCAAAAAGTGTTTTACTAACCGCTCTCAACAAAATGCTGGCAGGCATGCTAAAACTACCTTCGCCACTTTTCTCAGGCAAAGAAGGAAATTCTGTTCCGTCTTGACCAGCCATCTTGTAACGTCCATTGCTTGAAATTACCTCAATTGAAAAGGTGGTAGTATCTATATTGAATGTCACCGGACTATCAGGCAAAGAGCGCAAAATGTCAATGACCATCTTACTTGGAACGGCAATACGAATATCATCATTGGCTTCTACCTTTAACGCCGTTGTCATACTCGTTTCCAAATCGGTACTGAATATGGTCAACTCACCCCCGTGAATATCGAACAAAAAGTTCTCCAAAATAGGGATGATGGGTTTAGACATGATGGCACCATTTACTGTGAGAAGGTGCTGAAGCAAGTCGCTTGAAGAAGCTATAAATTTCATAATCGTTATTTCGGTTTTGTTGGTTTTCCTACTACTGCAAACCTATTTATTCAAAGTCAATAGAAATGCACAATAAATCTATTTTTATAAACATGTCGACTTATTTATGTTAATCGTCGGTTTCTTCGACGTCAACAATTAAAAATAAGTCTTCGTTTTCTTTTTTCATTAAATACCTCTCGCGAGCAAATTTTTCCAAATTCTTTTGGCTTCCGAACAATTCTTTTTTTTGTCTTCGAAGCTCTTGAATCTTCTTCTCATGAATTTTTATTCCCTCTTCCAATCGCGAAATATCAGAAGATAATCTCCATCTGTATACAAAACTGTTATTGTCAAAAAAGGTCATCCACAAGAAGAATAGACCTATTCCTATCCAAAATTTATATTTCAACAGCGGAAAATTCACCTCACAAATATGCTATCTAACTTTCGTGTTTGATTAACAACTTTATCGGCTGTCAATTTTTTTAATCTAATTTTGCCTAAACATGCAGCTCCTCAGATTTTCTGTCATTATTTTTTGGGGCATTTTGCTGATTCTCAGCGGATGTTCAGGCGGTCAAAGTCCCCAAAACACAGAAAACCATGAAAGCATGGTTCATTGGCAGACTAATTCGCACGCAAAATTCTTTCGAATTGGCACCACCTCAACCGATACCCTACTCGAAATTTATTTTGACTCGACACGCATTCTGCAAAAATTTCACAAAGGTAAAAATCCTCAAAACCACCCTGAATATATCTCCTTTTCGCCATCCAAGGATCAAACAAAAATAGCCGTTCTTACTTCTGCCTTTTCTCAATTTCTGAATCAATCGCACTCCTTGAAAGCTGTTATTGCCGTTGATCAACTAGCACATTGGACACAAAATACCATTGCTGAGCTGCCTCAAAAGAATCAAACTTCAGAAATTCAAAAAGGCGGAAACCTAAACATCGAGAAACTCATTCAATTAAAACCCAATCTCACTTTTACTTACACTTTAGAGCCCAAAATTGACCAAAGAGTCAGTAAATTCACTACGCTCGTATACATTCAAAACCATTTCGAAGTCCATCCATTGGCTAAGGCCGAATGGATCAAGGTTTTTGGGTATTTCTTGCATAAATCTTCTTTAGCATCGTCCCTTTTTCAAGAAGAAAAATCGAAATACATTTCACTGGTATCAAAGTTTAACACGAATAACTCTGGCTCCATTAAAAAGCCAAAAATCATGGTCAACTTGCCATACTCCGGAATTTGGTGGGTACCACAAAAAAACAACTACCTCACTCAACTCATTTACGATGCCGGCGGTGATCCAGTTTGGATAACTCCCAACCTTTCTGGCAACAATTCTGTGCAAATCTCTACAGAAAATGCCCTCGCTCACATTCATCGCTGCAATGTTTTACTGCACCCAGGTTCAATAAAGTACATTTCGGAAATCTCTGATGATCGAATTAAAAAAGAAATCCTTTACAGCAAACCACAAGTTTGGCAAAATGACCTTAAAATGGAATCAACAGGCGCGAATCCTTTTTGGGATATTGGAAGTGCACAACCCCATCTTTTACTGCAAGATCTTCAAAGAATCTTTTATCAAAACGGTGAAAACGCCTATTTTTACGGCCAAATTAATTTGACTCCATGATCAAAAATAGTGCGCTATTCATCCTGTTATTTCTGCTCTTGTTTTTTGATCTCCATTGGAACTTAACTCCTGATAATTTTCAAATTGTTTTTTGGGACTTCAGATTCCCACGTGTTTTGGGAAGCGCTCTTGCCGGCATGGGACTCGCAATTTCTGGATTACTCATGCAAACACTGTTCAGAAATCCGCTTGCAGGCCCTTATTTAGTGGGTGTAACACCTGGAGCCAACTTAGGTATGGCATTGATGATTTTTGCACCCACTGCACTCCCTTTGGGATTAAATCCTTTAACTGGAAGCATATTGGGTGCATTGATGGCGCTGTTATTGCAAATTTTCTTAAATCAAGGATTTGGCAACCATCTTAGGCTTTTATTGACCGGAATGGTTTTAGGCTTTGTGTTCAGTGCAATCATTGAAATCATCCAGCAATTTGGAAATGCTGAGCAACTCCAGAAATTTTCCTTTTGGGGTATGGGAAGTTTTGAAAGAATTCTAAAAACTGACCTTTATTCGATGCTGATTCCAGTATCACTGCTGACTGCATTTACAGCCATTCACTCTCACCAGTTGAATAACTATCTGTTGGGCGATATTTATGCAGAATCAGCAGGCATTCCAGTAAATAAACTTCGCAAAATGCTCATCCTTTTTGGAGCTCTTGGCGCAGGATGGATCACTGCTTATTGCGGACCTATAGGATTTGTTGGATTGGTTTCACCTCACATTGTTAAACGCTGGTTCAACACCGAAAACCACCGCAAACTCATCATTCCAACCCTGTTAACGGGTGCAATCATGTGTGTTGGAGCCGATTCAATTGCTCATTACCTAATTCCAGATAGAATACTTCAAGTGAATGCCATATGTGCTCTCGTTGGTGCACCCATATTAATTGCAAGTTTCTTTAAAAGAAACATCACTCCAGACGCTCACGCTTGATGATATTTTCAATTTGATAGTCTACAACCGGATCGTACTCTAGCTTTAGGTTGTGCCCCCACATGCTGCCAAACACCTGCCAAAACAAGGCTTCAGTAGTGCCACGATAATTTTTCATAATTTCCCAAGTAGTCTTGCCGGTTTCGCGGTGCAATAATTTCATCAAAATTTGACCCTCACCAATGGTTAAATTCTTTAACTGTTGGGTGTACATAGCTTTAATGGCTTTTTCTGACTGCTTAATGTATTTTTTCCGGTCTTTCTTATTCTTTATGGTAGCCAATTTATCTTCCATGGCCTGAATTTTATAGGCCGCCATCTTAGCATAAGGCATCGTTTTTATAACCCTTCGCCTCAATATTTGATACTGTTTCTGATGTTCAGCATCCAAAGATCCCGATACCAAAACAGGATCAATTTTGTCGTAATCAATGAAAATGGTATCGCGATTTTGTTCTACTTTTTGCTTGATTTCGCCAACCTTCGGTTGATTTGGCAACGGCTGAGTAGGAGTTTGAGCGTCAGCTCTTCCCCCGAAAAATAAAAAAATTAGCGAGAGGCCGGCTTGATCAATCCTTTTTGAGTCAATAATAAGACGCATACTCCTACAACGAATAATACCAACGAAATCATTTGTGCTTGTGAGAAAACCATCTCACCTATTTGATAAAGGCTATCTCCGTGCTCACGAATGCTTTCAATCAAAAATCTTTCAACTCCGGCGAAGATCAAATAAATACCAAATACTTGACCTGGCTTCAGGGCCAATTTTCTTACATAAAACCACAAAACTCCAAAAAGCAACAACGCCATTAAGGCTTCATACAGAGGCGTAGGATAGACGGGATCAATCAATTGAAAACAATAATTTCCCTCGCAACCCGGTATGGGTTCCATGCCAGCGGCGCCATAATCTTTCCCTAAAACATTGTGCGGATATTTATACGCCCACGCCCAATCTGGCAACCAAGAAGATGGTTTCAAATTGGCTATTCCCCAGTCGCCGTCTCCCGAAAAATGACAGCCAAATCTCCCTACTCCATAAGACAACATCATGGCGGGAACACCGGCATCTAATACATTCAAATAGTGATAACCGCGGCGCTGTGTGTAAATCAATACACCCAAAGCACCCATGATTAATCCACCGAAAAACGTCCAACCTCCCGTTGTAAATAACTGACTAACTATGGCCGTGAATGAAAAATTCTCGGGGGTTTCTAAAATATGAAACACTTTTGCTCCCAAAAAGCCGCTGATTAATGCAACACCAGTAATGGTAGACATTTCATCAGCAATGGATGTTTCAATGTGTTTTTTTACCGGTGGATTCAAGCGCTGTTTGAGATCTTCTCTGTATCGATAATAGGTTCCACCGCCAGCCAATAAAATCCCCAACAACCAGTTTCCTTCGGAGGTAAAGATATGTTCTTGTGGCGAAAAATCAGTTCCGGTATTTATGGCCAAGAATAAGATTTTATATCCAAAGACAAAAAGAAGCAGTCCATTCATGATGTAATCACTCATAGGGAACTTTTCTCCAACGGTAATTTGTTGAGTGCGCTTGGAAAAAACACCCAACTGTGTTTTACGGGCAAACTCAGTTTGCATGGCCCAATATGCAGCACCAATGGCAAAAGCCACAAACAACCCAAAGGTGTTTACGATTTCTAAAAAACGAAATTCAAGACCCAGCGTGTCTTTGATGAAATGATATAGGGTAGGAAACATGGTTCAAATTAAAGGGTTATATGCGCAGATTCAAAGCTGCCTTGCATTAAGAAATCAGCATCAATGTGTTGCATGTAAAAGGGCACAATAGCATCAACCAATAACGGATCGTAATCAGTTACTACCCTGATATAATTGTCAGTGTAACCTTCCATTTTGCCGTTCTTAACATCGTGCTCAAATAAAACAGGCCTGGTTTTTCCCACTTGCGACTCATAAAATGCCCGTTTCTTCTTTTCTGACAACCCTCTTAACATAGTAGTTCGTTGGCCTCTAACCTTAACAGGAACAACGTCTTTCATTTTACGAGCAGTGGTATTGGGTCTTTCGCTGTATGGAAACACATGCAAATAGGAAACAGGAAGTTCGTTGATGAATTCGTAGGTACTTAAAAAATGCTCTTCAGACTCACCTGGAAATCCCACAATTACGTCTACACCAATACAACAATCAGGCATGAGTTCTTTGATTAAATGCACCCTGCTTTTATACAAATCACTGAGGTATTTCCTTCTCATGCGTTGCAGAAGTTCGTCATTTCCGCTTTGAAGCGGAATGTGAAAATGCGGAACAACTTTTTCACTTTGGGCAACAAATCGAATGATATCATCGGTCAGCAAATTGGGTTCAATGCTGCTGATTCGGTATCTTTTTACCTGTTCAATTTTATCTAATTCCTGAATGAGACCGTAAAAATCTTCTTCGTGATTGACTCCAAAATCGCCCAAATTAACCCCTGTAAGAACCACTTCTTTTACGCCTTTAGCCGTAGCTTCATGCACTTGCTTTAATGTGGTTTCAATATTGGCACTCCGACTTTTACCGCGGGCTAATGGGATGGTGCAAAAACTACAAAAATAATCACACCCGTCTTGCACCTTCAAAAACATCCGAGTTCTATCTCCCTCACTAAATCCAGGAACAAACTCATTGACATCTTTGATGGGTTGATTGTGAAGTCGGGCTTTAGGTTCCTTATTCAGGCCGTGCAAATAATCCATCAATTGGAATTTCTCAGCAGCTCCCAAAACCATATCTACACCCGGAATATTGGCAATTTCTTCTGGCTTCAATTGAGCATAACAACCTACAATCACAACATAAGCATTGGGGTTGTACTTCAAAGCCTCACTAACCACTTTCTTGCATTTTCTATCTGCATGATCAGTGACCGAGCAAGTATTTATAACATATAAGTCTGCCCCTTCGTGAAACTCTTTGCGCTCAAAGCCGTTCTTAATCAATTGCTGTGCAATGGTTGAACTTTCAGCAAAATTCAGCTTACAACCCAAGGTATATAATGTGACAGATTGAGACACGGCAGATTTAAATATACTGCAAATATCGGGCTATTGCCTTAAAAAATCATGACCGCTTCGATAGACCACGTAGAAATACGTTTACCGGTGCCTGTAGCAGGATAGATTCCTTCAATTTTAAAATCTCCCGCATTCAAATTATTCACCCCAAAATTCAACCCCACATAATACCCAACCTCTGCCACCTTTTTTTGATAACCCACATGGGCCAAAAATTCTACTTGCTTAAGAGGAAGATTTTCCCAAGTTTGCTGATAAATCTGACTGTTTAACGGAATTCTATCTGGTCCCACATAAACAACAGATCTAAGCAAAATGCTTGGAGTTACACCCATTTTAATCATGGGCGACTCTGCTTTTTTTAAAGGCCTTAGTGGGACTAAAACACTCAATGGAAAATCAACTGTAACCAGAGTGATCTTTCCGTAAGCCCTATTAACTGCGCTATCAATTTTTTCGGGATTTGTAAAATTTCCACCCCTCAAAGTAAAATCAAGTCCTGCTTGGTAGAACAATCTCTTCTTTTTGGTAAAATCACTGTGTACATTAAAACCCGCGGTATAACCTAGCATTGGACGAGGATTAACCAATTCGCCCGATCCAAAAGAATAAAATCCAAATCCCATCTTAAACCCTAAGTTCGAAACTTCTTGAGGTGCCAATTGCGCTTTAGCCACTAAAGACAAGATGAAAGAGAGAAGAAATATACCTGCGTTTTTATACATATTTAGTCTAATGTTTTACCCTTTAAAGCTTGACCTATTGCTATATCCATTACCCGCTCAGCGAAAGGACGAGTGTAGTCATTCAACAACTCAATTTGTTTGTTTATTGAGTTTCGATCAGCTTTATCGTTCAATAGACAACGCAAATCTTCAATTCGTTGTTTGCTGCCTGCAATTTCCTCTGCCGAAAGATGTTGACCGTTTTTCTCAATAAAGCGTTCAGCCGTGTATACCATTTGATTTCCTTCGTTGATGGTTTCTTGATTCAAGCGCAACTCAATATCTGATTGAGCATTTTGAAATCCAGCAAGCAACATTTCCTCCACCTGGCCGTCGGTAAGCCCATAAGTAGGTTGAATTTCCACCTCTTGCTCTACCCCACTTCTCAACTCTTTTGCTGCAACTTTAAGAATCCCATCCGGATTCAAGGCAAACTGAATTTGAATTTTAGGAAGTCCCGCAGGCATGGCAGGAATGCCTTTTAAAACAAATTCGCCCAACTTTCGATTTTCACCGACCAACTCTCGCTCTCCCTGGAACACAGAAACCTTCAAATTAACCTGCCCATCTACCGATGTGGTATATTCTCTTGCCAGTCTTGTGGGGATTTTACTGTTTCGGGGGATGAGAACATCCATCAATCCGCCGGCAGTTTCAATACCCAAAGACAACGGGGTGACATCTAACAATAGCACATCGCTTCTGTTTCCGGCCAATACATCTGCTTCAATAGCGGCTCCCAAAGCCACTACTTCGTCAGGATTTATGCGATTATTGATGGATACATGAGGGAAAATAGGCATTAACGCTTGCATCACACCTGGGTAACGAGTACTGCCACCTACCAATACCACTTCATCAATTTGATCAGGCTTTAATTCAGCGTCAGATAAGGCTTTATGGACAGACTTAAGCGTTTCTGCGATAAGAGGCGCAACGGCATTTTGCAATTCTGAGACATTCAAAGTCAAAGTCAAGTTGCTATTTACGCATTGAAACGCTCGCTCAAATTGAGCCTCTGGTTGACCCCAAATATCATCTTGAGAGATGTATATTTTGGCCTCTTCTGCAATCATTCGAAGCGTCTGCAATTCGGTTTTTGAAAGTTGATTTGACGTTAACTGATGCTTTTTCAACCAAAATTCAGCTATACTCCTGTCTAAATCATCTCCACCCAAATAGGTATTTCCATGGGTAGAAAGCACTTCAAATACTCCTTCCTCTAAGGTTAAAATAGACACATCAAAGGTTCCTCCTCCCAAATCATAAACCAAAACATTCCCTGATTTTTTCTCAGCAATACCGTAAGCAATGCTAGCGGCAGTGGGCTCATTGATGATTCTTAAAACATCTAAACCGGCCAATTTACCTGCATCTCGCGTGGCCTGTCTTTGTGAATCATTGAAATACGCGGGCACCGTAATGACAGCCTGTTCAATTTGTACCGAAAGCTCCTTTTCTGCCTGAGTTTTTATTTCCTTAAGAATCAAAGACGACAATTCTATAGGATTATAAAATTTACCGTCAATTTCTATCTTTACCATGGCTTCTGACGTTGAATCAGAATCAATGATTTTATAACTTACATAATCAGCTTTATCTGCTACGTCTTTATAACTTTTTCCCAATAATCTTTTTACACTAAAAATGGTTCTCTCAGGCTCTTGGGCAATCTTACTCTTAGCATAATGTCCAACACTGGGGGTTCCATGCTCATCAAAATACACTACCGATGGCACCAATCCTTGTCCTCTCACTGGAATAACTTTGGGTGATCTGCCTTTTTCAACATCAGCTTTCTCTGAATTTGCTTGATCCGGAACGTAAGCAATCAAAGAATTTGTGGTTCCCAAATCTATACCCACTATCACCTTGGGCAATTCAATTTTGCCCTGTTTGATATTAATTCCAATCTTTGCCATGTCCGCGAAATTACAACGCAATCCGCAAAACTCTACCCAACTACTTCGTGACATTAAATTGACGTTAGATGACATGAAGATGACGAATGTCATAAATTGGAGGCAATGGGTTGGAGTTACCTTTGTAACAGATTAAAAACTCTATGATTAAACATACTTTTTCAGCATTGTTAGTAAGCGCACTTTTTGGTTCCTTGGGAGCTCAAACAGTCATCACTGACACCGTGTCAATGGGGGCAGGCTATGCGAACAGCAACTACTTTAACGTGGTTACTGGAAGCAAACATTCGTCACCCATCAACAAATGGCACATGGCGCACACTTCTGCCACTCGTGACAATTGTATTCGTTTAAATCACACCGCTGGGGTAAATGTGTATTTATATCCCAAAGGAGACAATTCGGCATTTGATCAAATGGATACTGCCGGTTGGCAATCTTGGGTTAAGCCCATGAACGATTTACACGTTCACGAAAAAGGCGCCTTCAATCAAAATTTTAACCCAAACAACCAGTGGGATTTTTCTTGGGGAGTGTATGATGCCGGGTCTCACAAAGTAAAAGGTGATTCCCTCTATCTTTTAACTTTCGCTGTAGGTGCAAATACCTATTTCGTGAAGTTCATGCCCATTTCTCAAGAACCTAACGGCGACTTCATTTTCAAATATGCACCATTGGGTAGTCCTGTGCCAGTTACAGACACTATGAAACAATCTGAAGCTAATGGAGCTACTTACAAATATTATGACCTTCAAAAAATGACTCAAGTAAACGTTGAACCTAACGGAGGCGATTGGCATTTGAATTTCACCCGCTACTATGTACCTACCTTCACAGGTACAGGTTATATTCCTTACTTAACCATGGGAGTAGAATCTAAACGCGGTTTGAAGATTGCCAAACTTGAAAATGTAAAGTGGGCCGATTTATTGGCGAAACCTGAACTTTATATCACCGATACAGATACCACTGGCGGAAAAGGATTTAAAAACGACCTTACCCGTGTGGGTTCAGATTGGAAAGCGTTCAACGGACAAGCTTTCGAAGTTGTAGCAGATCGTGCCTATATTATTGAAGTGCCTAATGCAACTGGCGCTGACTACTGGGGAATTCGTTTCACCGGATTTGGAGGAACATCTAACGGAAACAGCATTTTAGATCGCGTGAAATTAGGTTCACAAGCAAGCGTGAAAAAATCTATCAATGCGAACATCGTTGCATTCCCAGTTCCTGCTTCAGAGCAACTCAATGTAATTGTTCCAGAAAATGTAACTCCTAATCAGTTTGTAGTTAGAAGTTTCGATGGACGTTTATTGTTGAACTCTACTCAATCTACTATTGATTTGTCTGCACTTTCTGCTGGACAATACATCTTGGAAGTAACCCATAATTTAGGTAAAAGTGCCATCTCTTTTTCAAAGATCTAATTCTCATTTGAGCATTAAATCAATCACTTGAAAAGAACGCTAATCATATTTTTAATTTTGGGAGTGCTAAACACATTGCACTCCCAAAATTCTTTGCGTTCATCTAGTGCCATTGACTCTTCAGTGGAATTAATCAACCCCGTCAGTATAACTGCTTCAGTAAATCCTCGCTTAGCAACTGACAACCCATACTCTGTTCAAGTCATTAATTCTAAAACCATCAAAAATATGGCTGCTCAGAACTTAAATGAAGTTTTAAACAATCAATCGTCCATGATTATTTCAAACGACCCAAGTTTAGGTTCATCTGTTAAACTTCAGGGATTGGGAGGACAAAACGTTAAAATTTTAGTTAATGGAATTCCCATGGTTGGCCGATTAAATGGAAATATTGATGTTTCTCAAATCCCAACCGAAAGTATTGAACGAATTGAAGTAGTTGAAGGTCCTATGAGCGTAGTGTATGGCACAGATGCTATAGGTGGTGTTATAAACATCATCACCAAAACCCCATTGAACAACCGAAATTCTTATTTCGCAAAAGCCTATTTTGACGGCGCCAAAAACATCAATCAAGATGCTGGCATAAAGTACTTCTATACAAAAAATCAGTGGTTAGAAATCAACGTTGGAAGACAGTTTTTTGAGGGCTTTGACTTCAATGCAGATAACAGAATGGTAGATTGGAAGCCAAAAATCAAATGGTTTGGAAATGCGGGTTGGGGATACAAAACAAAAAAGACAACCCACAAAATCAACTTAAACTACTTCCACGAAAAATTAACAGATCGCTCCAATGCCGAGTTCAATTTGATTGGAGTAACTGGTTACAACAACTATTTCTACACTCAACGAGCTGATATTGGTTACATTGTTGACTATAAAATGAATGCAAACAACAGTTTTCGCTTTCAAAATGCCTTCAATGTATATCATCGAGAAAAAATCAATGTTCGTCGCAATTTAGTTACCGGCTCAGAAGTGGTTACAAGACCCTCTGACCAAGACACTACCTTAAATACACTATTGAATCTGCGTGCTCTCTGGGAAAACAACAAATTCAAAAAGTTTGTTTTCATGGCTGGTTATGATGTTCAACGTGAAGATATCACCGGACAGAGAATCCAAAAGTTTCAACCCATCTGGGATGCGGCCTTATTTGGATCACTCGAATTCAAACCTACCCAAAAAATCAATCTGAAACCCTCATTAAGAATTGCCTACAACAATGCTTTTGGTACTGCAATAGCTCCTGCAATCTTCAATAATCACTTAAAATTCGCTCCCATCATACCTTCTTTTCAAATCAAATATCAAATTTCGAAATTTACTCAATTCCGAGCATCTTATGCTCGAGGATTTAGAGCCCCTACAGCAAAAGAAATGTATTTTTTGTTTGTAGATATCAATCATAACGTTCAAGGCAACGAGAACCTACAAGCTGAAAATTCTCACAACTTTATTGCCTCCCTTGATTATCGTCACACCATCAATAAAAACATTGCAGCTCAATTTAAACTTTCGAGCTTTTACAACTCCATCAATAACCAAATTCAATTGAGTTTGGTAGATCCCAATACCACCATGTATCAATATATCAACATTGGTGAAATGACTTCTAGCGGTGTCAATATCTCATCTGAATTTTTTATTTACGATGCTACCTTCACATGGAACTCATCATTCATTCAAAATCATGCAAGAGTCAATGTTGATGGCGGACTCAATGAATGGCGAGTGTTTCAGCATACTCTAAACATTCAATATCCCATTAAAAATTATAACACCAATGTACTTTGGTTTAGCCGTTTCTCAGGCAAAACGCAAGGGTTCACTTCTAATGGTGAAATATATTCTTTGCCCTCCTTTACTCTTGCTGACCTTAGTTTTAGCTATAATTTATTCAACAAAGCTCAATTTCAATGGGGTGCAAAAAACATCTTCAATGTGAATCAATTAGTTGCAACTGCTCAAACTGGAGGTGTTCACAATAACAGTAATGGGGGTGTAAACATTGGTATGGGTAGGATTTTATTTGTTCAGCTTACCGTAAATTTGTAATTCATTTTGTTAGTTTCATTTTTCAATCACTTATTTTCAAAAGCCAGCCTCGCTCTTCTGGTTTTGTTCGCAGTGTTTTTCACTTCCTGCGAAAAAGACGAACCCTTGTATCCTCAACCCAAAGTCGCTGATGGACTGCAAACTCAAACATTCGAAATGGGTGAAACCTACAGCAATCAATTGTATTTTGACTTCGAAACGCAAACCAAAACCACCAACTTTTTTGGTCAGTGGGACTTGGGCTTTGCCTGCAATGGAACACCACACGTCATTGTTTGTGCAGGTAAAAGCACCAGCTACGCATTAGCTAAAGTTACTGACACACACTTCGATGATCTCCATTCACTGCAAATGTCAAAACTCAATTGGGGATTTGATAATCCTAACGGACACATTGACTCTTTGGTAACTTCCAACTGTTTCCAACCCAATGCAAACGGCTATGAAGGCAATCCCAATGAAACATACGTTTTAGATTTAGGCTCAGACTCAATTGTTGCTAATAGATTCATTAAAATTAAATTCTTGTCTGTAAGAGGTGGAATGTATGAATTTCAATGGACCTACGTTTTTAATCCATCCAAAATAAACATCACCAAAATATACACCAATCCAGAGTACAATTACACGTACTTCAATTTTGGAACTTTAAAAACCGTTGAAAACGAACCCATCAAAAACAATAAATGGGACATAGTTTTTACGACGTACAAAGAATCCATTCACGATGTAAACGGACAACCTTATCCCTATATCATTCGTGGAGCTTTAATCAACCAACATAAAATATCCGTTTGTGAAATCAATTCAAATACCTCCGGCATATCGTTTGATAACATGACCAAAGAATTGGCACAAAGTTTTTCTATGGGTAAGACACTCAATGAAATTGGCTATGATTGGAAAGTCTATGATCAAAACTCAGCAAAGTACACCATCGTTCAAAACAAATATTTCCTTCTAAAAACTGAATCTGGCAACTGGTTCAAAATGAGATTCATTGACTTTTATGACGATCAAGGCCGTAAAGGATACCCTAAAATGGCTTGGGAAGTGTTAAAATAAAATACATGAAAAAAATCACCCTATACTTCGGCTTGAGCTTTTTTGCGGCAACCACTTTGAATGCCCAACAAGCCCAGCAAGGACATGAAGGTCATGGCCACGGCATTTCTAAGGAATACAAACAAAACATTGCCACTGAACCTGCAACACACCCAGAACCACACCTGAAAAATTTAAAACAACTTACATTCGGTGGTGACAATGCGGAAGCATATTTTAGTTTTGACAACTCATCCATCGTTTTTCAAAGCAACAACGCCAAGTGGGGGCTTCAATGCGATCAGATTTTTTGGACTAAACTGTCAGAAATGGGCTCAGCTGATTACAAACCTGCCATGGTTAGCACAGGCCTTGGTAGAACTACATGTTCTTATTTCATGCCAGGTGATTCACAATTGGTTTACGCAAGCACGCATTTAGGTGCCAAGGAATGTCCACCAACGCCTGAAACTTCTGGCGCATATCTTTGGCCCATTTACAGAGATTTTGATATTTTCGTTTCAGATAAAACAGGAAAAATCGTCAATCAATTGACCAATCAAACCGGTTACGACGCCGAAGCAACCGTTTCTCCTGATGGAAAATCTATTGTTTTCACGAGCACCAGATCAGGTGATCTTGAACTTTGGATCATGGATATTGACGGCAAAAATCAACGCCAAATAACCAACGGTTTAGGGTATGACGGCGGAGCATTTTTCTCGCCAGACTCTAAGAAGTTGGTTTTTAGAGCTTCACGTCCCCAAACAGAAGAAGAAATTAAAAAATACAAAGATTACTTATCTAAAAATCTAGTTGCTCCTACCAACATGGAAATTTACACAGTAAATTTAGATGGAAGCGATTTAAAACAAATCACTAAACTGGGAAAAGCGAACTGGGCACCATTTTTTCACCCTAACGGCAAAAAAATCATCTTCTCCAGCAACCATCATTCAACCAGAGGTTATGACTTCCAGTTGTATATGATAAATTTAGACGGAACCGGGCTTGAAAAAATCACCAATAACAGCATATTCAACGCCTTCCCCATGTTTTCGCCTGACGGTAAAAAATTGATCTTTAGTTCAAACCGCAACAACGGCGGAACGCGTGATACCAATCTTTTTATTGCAGACTGGGTAGATTGATTTTATTTTTGGTCGCAGATGTTGGTCAAGACCAAAGGCATTGTCATAAAACGCATTCCCTACACCGATCATTCGGCGGTGGTGCACATTTACACAGAATTATCAGGTCTAGCAGCTTTTCTCGTTCAAGGATTGGGAAAAGCCAAAAGCAAAAATGCCTATTACCAATCAGGCACTGCTGTTGAATTGGTGTATACCGTAAAACAGTCGCCGGGATTATTGAGAATAAAGGAAATATCTGCATTAAAAACATCCATTGTACCTGATGCCATGGATATTCAGCAAGTGAAATTCTTTTACACTGAACTGATCTCGCTGTGTGTACATGAACATTTTCCAGATGCTATTTTCTTTCAGTTGGTATTGAATGAGTTTGACAAACTGAATTCCGCCAATAAAAGTCAATTGAAATATTTGCCTATTCAATTCGTATTGAATGTTTGTCGAGGACTCGGATATGAATTAGACTGGCAACAATTTTACACCCCCAGTTGGATAATCACCGCGCTTGATGAGTTGGAAAACCAACAAGCAATCAATCTAAACCAGGAACAAAGAAGATTGGTACTGAATGAAGTTTTAAATCAGTTAAAATATTATGCTTTCCCAGACAAAAAATTAAAAAGTCTAGAAATTTTTGAAGGATTTTAAGCCTGTTCCGCTATGGTTACTTCGGCTTCTTGGAACATTTTTACCGCCAAATCAACCATATTCGCTGACCCAATAAAAATGGGAACTCTTTGGTGCAAATCAGTAGGCTCAACATCTAAAATTCGAGCTGTACCCGTAGATGATTTCCCACCGGCTTGTTCAATTATAAACGACATAGGATTGCATTCGTACATCAATCTTAGCTTACCATTGGGGGTTTTTGCTGTAGGAGGATACAAGAAAATGCCACCTTTCAATAGATTTCGGTGAAAATCAGCAATCAAACTTCCAATATAACGAGCGCCGTAGGGTCTATGGGTTTCTTTATCGTTGCTTTTGCAATATTCAACGTAGTTCTTCACCCCCTGAGGAAACTCTGAATAATTTCCTTCATTTACGCTGAATATCTTTCCGTCTGTAGGAATCTGAATGTTTGGATGAGATAAGCAAAACTCTTGGATGCTATCGTCTAAGGTAAATCCATTAACGCCCAACCCTGTGGTATATACCAGCATGGTGCTAGAGCCATAAATCACATATCCTGCTGCAACTTGGTGCTTACCCTTTTGATAGAGATCCTTCTCATTGGCAACTTTTGACGAAGAAGGTCTGCGATAAATAGAAAAAATAGTTCCGATACTCGCGTTTACATCAATGTTTGAACTTCCATCTAAGGGATCAATAGCCACAATGTACTTCTCTTCCTCAGATCCCTCCACAAAAATAGGTTCATCATTTTCTTCAGATATCACTACGCTTACTTCTCCACTTTTCGATAACGCATTGATAAAACGATCATTGGCAATAACGTCTAACTTCTTTTGATCTTCGCCGTGTGTATTTGTGCTTCCTTGGTTTCCGAGGATATCAACAAGGCCTGCCTTTCTTACATCTCTATTCACTACCTTAGCAGCTAGTTCGATAGAACGAAATATCCGACTCAAAGATCCACCAGCATCTTTATACAATGCTTGTTGATCTACGATAAACTGTTCTAATGTTATGATTTCATTGCTATAGGGCATAGGGAATTGTGAATTAAGAATTAATTTTGCAAAACAACTAAAAAAACATCAGTTTTCCTTGACTTTATAATTTCATGAAGATTTACAAATTTGGTGGTGCGTCTGTTAAAGATGCCTCTGGGGTTCAAAATGTAGCCCGAATTATTTCCGCTGAAAATCCAGCCCAATTGTTGGTTGTCATTAGCGCCATGGGCAAAACCACCAATGCTCTTGAATCACTAGTAGATGCTTGCTTCCACAAGAAAAACACCCTTCATGAAATACTCTCTCAACTGCGGCATTCACATCAAACAATCATCAACGAATTGTTCGCAGAAACAGCACTAATGTGGGTCAATGAAGTAGAGAATTTGTTCCTCGAATTGGAGTGTTTGGTAGACAATGAAAATTTACAGGATGACTATGATTTTTTGTATGATCAAGTCGTTGTTTACGGAGAATTGATCTCAACAAGAATTGTAAGTGACTATTTGCTCTCTCAAGGAATCAGAAATCAATGGGTAGATTCGCGAAATTTCATCTTAACCAACGATCGCTATCGCGATGCACGAGTTGATTGGACAGACACCGAGAGAGTTGTTATCAATCGTTTACTTCCATTGGCTCAGAAAAATCTAATCATCACCCAAGGATTTATGGGTAAAGGGCCCAAAGGAGAGTCTACCACCCTCGGAAGAGAAGGCAGTGACTACAGTGCCGCCATTTTCGGTAAACTCCTCAACGCCGAAAGTGTAACCATTTGGAAAGACGTAGAAGGTGTCATGAACGCTGACCCTAAAAAATTCCCAGATACTCAAAAAATTGACCACCTCACTTACAATGATGCCATCGAACTTGCCTATTACGGTGCTTCTGTGATACATCCCAAAACCATTCAGCCTCTTAAAGCTTCAAACATTCCACTTTTTGTTAAAAGCTTCTTGAATATAGATTTGCCCGGCACCATGGTATCTGACTCCGGCCAACCCATAAACGTGCCTTGCAAAATATTGAAAGAAAATCAATTGATGCTTTGTATCTCTACCAAAGACTTCAACTTCATTGCCGAAGACAACCTGCGTGAAATCTTTGCCGTTTTCAGCGAAAATAAAATCCGAGTGAATATCATGCAAAATTCAGCCATTCAACTCAGATGCGTGATTGACAACAAAGAAAATAGGCATCAACCCCTACTTCAAGCCCTTTCCAACTCCAATTTAGACATTGAAGTTATTGAAGGACTAAAACTTCTTACCGTTTACAAACCCACGGAAAACGAAAAAGATGCTGCGAATATTCATGGCTTAGGACATATTCTGCTTCAGCAAAATACGGGCTCTGCCATGCATTATGTGCTCCAATAACTTAACGAATCTTTAGCTTTTGTCCTGCACGAATGGCGTTGTTCGTCATTCCGTTCAACTTTTTAATCTGATCAACAGATACTCCATATTGAGTACTGATTCTGAATAAAGTCTCTCCTGGCTTCACAAAGTGGATGCTCGCATTCTTAAGTTCTGCACTGACTTCATTCATAGGAACCTTTGCATCCGAAACCGATTGAATATTTGATCCTCCCTTTGCTCCCGGAGCCAATGCCAAAATCTGTCCTGTACTCACCTCAGCAAATTCCAAATCATTCCAACGAACAATATTTAATACCGAGGTTTTATATTTATCAGCAATTTGCTCAATGGTTTCTCCCGCCTGAACTTCATGGGTATTGGGTATATTCTTTGAAGCACTTTGAACCGCCGGTCGCATAATAGTACTCGCCGTTGACATGGGAACTGGCCCTTTCACTGTTTTGGGCTTGGTTTCACGCTTTTCGCTCAAATAAATTTCTTCTCCTATTACCGGCTCTTCATTGTTGGTCAATTGATTCATTTTCCTCAAAGATTTTAATTTGATGGCATACAACTGTGAAACATCGTGTAAGGTTTCACCGCGTTTCATGATGTGAACCTGTTCAGGTGCTGATGTTCTCTTAGGTTTCAAATATAAAATCTCACCAGGATTGATCATCTGATTCTTCTCTAAATCATTGTATTTGTATAATTTCCATTCTGCCAACTGGTTTTCTTTGGCAATATCAGCAGCCGTATTTCCCGGCCTCACAGCCACTGCAGGAAGCCCGTTATACTCAATTACAGGAGAACTTCCAGATTTATAGAAATCTTGTCCGAGCACTACCATACTATCGTATTGACCCAAACGATTTCGCTCAATAACTCTAATCAATAAATTTCCGTATTCCGGATTTGTTGCATATCCAGCCTCCCTCAAACCGTGAGACCAAGATTTATAGTCAGTGGGGTCCAATTCAAACAAACTAGCGTATCTCTGACTCCCTTTTAAAAAAAGCGAGTGGTCTCTGTAGCTTTCTATGGGACTCTCGTAACCTCTAAAGCACTCATCTTTTGCATCATCATCGGCCAAACAAAAATTCCCATTCCAATTTTTTCTACATTTTATGCCAAAATGATTGTTACACTCCAAACAAAGCTTAGAATTTCCCGAGGCACTTTCTAAAATTCCTTGGGCCAAAGTGATACTCGCAGGTACGCCATTCAAACTCATCTCTAACATGGCATACCGCTTGAAGGAATCTACATACTCTTTGGTATTCATTGATTTACGTGTCTGTGCTTGCAGCGACAAACATCCCAATAATAAAAACAATATGATTAATTTAGATCTGTGCAACTTGTTGATTTCCATGCTCGTCTTCAAACCTAAAACGATTTGTTGGTTCCTTTAACGATGAATTGTTCACATTAAGAGGATATGTGCTAATTTTGTAAATAATGAAAAATCTCTCCAAATCAGGGCTATTCATAGTTCTTTCCTTACTTGTGAGCTATACGTGGGCTGCTGGATTTCCCAAACCCAATTTCAAAGCGAAGTATAGTAAATCAGAAGTAAAAACGGGTGAAACCATTGAATTAATTATCCAATTTGATGTTGCTCCCGGATTTCACGTGTACAGCGAAAAAAGCGACTGCCCTGAATACGATGGCCCTTTGAGAGCAACCATTGACTTTACCCCAAGTTCATCTTACCAATTAGTAGGAAAATTCTACGGTGTTGGAGATCACATGGTAAAGGAAACCGAAATCTGGAATTGCTCCACCGGAGAGTTTACTGGCAAAGGAGAATTCAGACAAAAAATCAAAGTTTTGGGCCCCATTCAAGGTATAAAAATGGTGTTTAACGGCCAAATTTGCAATGAATCTGGCTGCGAAAACCTCAGAGACATGGGCATAAATGCACCTGCTTTGAAAGTAACCGGAGAAGTCATTTCGGCCCCATCTGCCATTGCACCCGAAAATCCTTCCGAAAACAACTCATCTGCTCAAGACACAGCAAAAGAAATTTCCCCCGAGAAAAACATCCCGAGCAACGAAGCACCAGATTATCTAACAAAAGATTTGAAATCTACCAAAACATTCAACGGACAAGCTGCTTCAGAAGAAGAAGGAGGAATGCTCGGACTCTTTATTCTTGCTTTTTTGAGCGGACTCACAGCCCTGTTGACTCCATGTGTTTTCCCCATGATTCCAATGACCGTTTCTTTCTTCATTAGAAATAAAAATCGATCTATTGCCATCAGAGATTCGTTCATTTTTGCGTTCTCCATCATTGCCTTGTATACCGTTATTGGTACCATTGTAGCCTTCCTATTTCAAGCCAACGCTGCCAATTGGATGAGCACACACTGGGCTCCAAATATTTTCTTCACGGTGATTTTCTTGGTTTTTGCAGCGTCTTTCTTCGGAGCCTTCGAAATCACCCTACCCTCATGGGTGGTGAATAAAGCCGATAAACAAGCCGATAAGGGTGGAATCACCGGAGCTATCTTCATGGCAATCACCATTGCCTTGGTGTCATTCTCTTGCACTGGCCCTATTGTTGGTACCGTATTGGTGGAAGCAGCTGCTGGTGGCGCTTCACGTCCCATAGTCGGAATGTTTGGATTCTCACTCGCATTTGCCCTTCCTTTTGGACTTTTAGCGCTTTTCCCCTCATGGTTGAACTCACTCCCCAAAAGCGGTGGTTGGCTAAACAGCGTTAAAGTGGTTCTAGGGTTTGTGGAATTAGCATTTGCCCTCAAGTTCTTAAGCATTCCTGACCAAACCTACCATTGGGGAATTTTGGACCGCGAAGTATATTTGTCTCTTTGGATTGTTATTTTTTCTCTCTTGGGATTGTATTTGTTGGGTAAAATCAAATTTGACCACGACTCACCCATGGAACATTTAGGGATTTTCAGATTAACCACCGTCATCGCTGTTTTCGCTTTTGTAGTTTATATGATTCCAGGTATGTTCGGTGCGCCTTTAAAAGCGCTTGCTGGATATCTACCTCCAATGAGTACACAAGATTTCAGAATGGATCGCGCCAGCGATTCTAAAGAAGGAACTTGCTTCACCCCGAAATATGCTGATCTATTGCACGCACCTCACGGAATCAACAGTTATTTCGACTACGATGAAGCTCTCAAATGTGCGCGTGAACAAGGAAAACCATTATTCATTGATTTCACAGGTCATGGCTGTGTGAATTGCCGTAAAATGGAAGAAAAAGTATGGTCAGATCCTACAGTACTTAAATTACTCAAAGAAAAATTTGTAGTAGTTTCATTATACGTTGACGACAAAAAAATCAAGTTACAACCCAACGAATTCTTCAAAAGTCATTCTACCGGAAAGCAAATCACTACTTTGGGTGACAAAAATGCAGAATTGCAAGAATACTATTTTGGAAAAACCACTCAACCGCTCTACTGTTTGCTTGACGCCAATGAAGAATTGGTGCAGCCTGCTCTAGGCGCCGATTATTTCCAATTCGAAGTAGAACCTTTCAAAAAGTTCCTAGAAGAAGGAATTGCAGAATACTCAAAAAGAAGCAAATAATGAGTTCCATTCAACATTTTCAAGAAGCTCAGTCGGTATTAAATCAATTTCTTTCTGAAGAAGAAAATTTTAGGAAAATTGATCAGGCTGTCTCTATTTTGGCAACCAGTTTTGAAAACGGAGGAAAAGTTATTTCCTGCGGTAACGGCGGAAGTCATTGCGATTCCATGCATTTTGCAGAAGAGTTAACCGGACGTTATAAAAACAACCGTAAAGCCCTTCCTGCCCTAGCCATCAGCGATAGCAGTCACATAACCTGTGTTGGAAATGACTATGGCTATGACTATATCTTTTCAAGATTTGTAGAAGCACACGGAAAACCCGGCGATGTACTTTTGGGAATTTCCACCAGCGGCAACAGTCAAAACGTTTTCTTAGCCATGCAAAAAGCCAAAGAATTAGGGATGACTATCATTGGCTTAACCGGCAAAGACGGTGGAAAAATCAAAGACCTTTGCGACCTCGAAATTCGCGCTCCCAAAAGCGATTATGCAGATCGCGCTCAAGAAATACACATTAAAGTCATTCATGCTTTGATCGACGGTGTTGAAAAGACGATGAATCTTTAATTAACTTTGACGAAATGATTAAATTTCGTCTCACACTGCTGAGTTTTCTGCAGTTCTTCATTTGGGGCTCTTGGCTTATCACAATCGGTGCGTTTTGGTTTAAAACCAAACAATGGGATTCACAAGATTTCGGTGTTATTTTTTCAACTATGGGAATTGCAGCACTTTTCATGCCTGCAATCACCGGTATATTGGCTGACAGACACATATCCGCTCAAAAACTTTACGGGATTTTACATCTGTTGGGAGGTGTTGGATTGGCCACTGTGCCATCTGCCGTTTCTCCATCAGACATGTTCTGGAGAATTTTAGCTACCATGATTTTCTACATGCCAACCCTCTCTCTCTCCTCTACAGTTGCTTACCATATTCTAACAACAAGAGGCGAAGACGTAATTAAATCTTTCCCACCCATCAGGGTCTGGGGTACTGTTGGTTTCATAGCAGCGTTGTGGACCGTCTCACTCACCCACAGCGAAGTATCACCAAATCAATTTTACATTGGAGCAGTTGTTTCAGTCATACTAGGCTTATACGCTTTCACGTTTCCTGATTGTCCACCGCTGGGAAAAAACTCCCGCGGCAAATCCAGTATCATCAATATTCTCGGTTTAGATTCGTTTTCATTGCTGAAAAATCCAACCTACTTTGTTTTCTTCATGTTTTCTATGCTGTTGGGAGCTGCTTTGCAATTGACCAATGCCTATGGAGATACTTTCATCCATGAATTTGAGTCCATTCCTGAATACACAAACTCCTTAGCCGTTAGATATCCTGCTATGATTATGAGTATATCTCAAATCAGCGAAACACTCTTCATTTTAGCCATCCCCTTTTTCATGAAAAGATTCGGAATCAAACAAGTCATGCTTATAAGCATGTTTGCTTGGGTACTCCGCTTTGCTTTATTCGCCTATGGAAACCCCACAGAAGGCCTCTGGATGATTATCTTGTCGTGCATCATATACGGAATGGCTTTCGACTTCTTTAACGTCTCAGGCTCTTTATACATTGAAAAATCAGTATCCCCAAGCATAAGATCTAGCGCACAAGGACTCTTTACCATGATGGTAAACGGAATTGGTGCTATTTTAGGGTCTATTGGAAGTGGATTCCTCATCCAAAAATATTTTGTGGATCCATCAACGGGCATTAAAAACTGGCAAAGCATTTGGCTCACCTTTTCAGCTTATTCGCTCATTGTCGCCATCGCTTTTATTTTCTTATTTAAATCACCTGAAAAAATAGAATCCCCAGCTACTACATCCTAAATATCATCGAAAGGATTAGAAGGCAAGGGTTCTTCATCATCATCTTTTAAAAATTCATCTGATTTTATTCCCTCTCGGGGGATGTTCATTGCGTTTATCCAAAATTCCAACCTAAACAAGGCTATCAAAATCCCCGCCAATGTACCGCTGAGGTGACCTTGCCATGAGATTCCAGGAATCAAGGGTAGCAATCCCCACCACATGGTGCCGTAAAATAAAACTACCAAGAATAATATTGATTTAGCCTTATGATTGGGGTGAACTAGCGATAGAACACCAAGAAATGAGGCGAAAGAATATGCCCAAGTCGATGCACCCAAATGCGATTGCCCTGACCTTCCCAAGAAAAACAAAATAACCCCTGAGAGTATCCATTGGGCCACAAAAAACAGCGGCATCTTCTTAGGAAATAATAATATAAAAACCGTTCCCAATCCAGCCAGTGCAGAAATATTACCCCACAAATGTTCCCAACTACCGTGCAGCCATGAACCTGTGAAGGCCGTATGAAAATCGTTTAAATCACGGGGATGTGTAGAATAGAAAGCCAAGATCAAAGGCGTTTGCCTCAGAAACACGACAAACATTACCAATAAAACGACGAATAGAAAGGTGAAATTCGACCAACCCAGCCTTGTTCTATCAGTTTTCAACGTGAACATTGATCCATTCTCCATCAAAATGAGCATTAAATTGTTTATAAAACTCAATCGCACTTTGATTCCAATCTAAAACCTGCCATTGAACTCTTGAATAACCTTGTTTCTTCGCAAATTCAATGATTGCCGTCAATAATTTTCGGCCCCACCCACTTCTACGATGGCTTTCAGAAACTATTAGATCTTCCAAATAAAAAACAGGCCCTTTCCAGGTTGAATAGCGCACATAACACACCGCTGCACCTACTATTGTGCCATCCGTATTTTCTGCTACCCAACACCATGCTAATGGAGAATTTGAACAACAAGCTCTCTCTAGTGTTTCGGGAGTCGTAATTACTTCAAGCGGGGCCTTTTCGAAATGAGCTAACTCAGTAATTAAATCATGAACATGAATAAAATCGGGTGGCTGTGCCTGCCGTATAGGCATGGTAAAGATTAGCGTATAGCTAGTTTGAGTGTGCGAGTAATATCACCACTCTTCATTTGAACAAAATAAACGCCCTTATCTAGGCCAGCGTCCATGACGTTAATTCTCACTTTCCCTTCCAAAAAATCAGTTTTCTTCAATGAATGAATAAAAACTTGCTTTCCGAGTACATCAGAAATCACCACTGTAGCGTCTGGATAATCTGCTTCTGTAAAAGTGATATTAACAGAAAAATAAGATCCGTTCACCGGATTTGGAGTAATTGTAAACTGAGGACCCCCGATTTCATTGGGGTTACCATCAATAGGATTTGGGACTGCATTGGCGCGGCCCACATAAACTAAAGCGAATATGAAAGAAAACAAGAGTATTTTTCTAATCATTGGTACAAAGAAATAAAAAAAAAGGCACTTTTACAAGTGCCTTTCCTTTTTTCTAAATTTTGTGGATTACTTAGCAGCCTCTTCAGTTGCAGGAGCTACAGCTGTGTCAGTAGTAGCTGTGTCAGTAGTAGTGTCAGGTGCTACAGTTTCTTCAACTGCAGGAGAATCTACTGCTGGAGTCTCTTCAGTGTTGTTGTTTCCACAAGCAGCGAAAGCGAAAGCTGCACATGCTGCCAAAGCGAAAGTGAATTTTTTCATTTTTCCTTTTATTTTTTATTGAGTGTGTGGCAAAAATAAAATAGATTTCAGAATCTGCAAAGGATTCTCAATATTTTTTTTATTTTTTTTTATTGAATACAACTCATTGATATCCTGTTGCTTACATTGCAACTCCTCGCATGTTTTAAACAAAGCAATGATTTATTTACATTTAGAACAACAATTTAACATCGAAAATTGTACTAAATCTATGCAATTCTCAATCGTTGGCAGTGGCATTGCGGGCCTCGCAACAGCCATTCGACTTGCACGTTTGGGACATCAAGTTGATGTCTTTGAACAACATTCCACCTACGGTGGCAAATTGGGTGTTCTCGAAATGGACGGTTACAGGTTTGATACCGGCCCATCACTTTTCACCATGCCGCAATTTGTTCGTGAATTGTTGGATGAAGATTTAAATCAAAAATTTCAGGTTGAAAAACTGCCAATTCTTTGCCATTATTTTTTTAGCGACCAAAGCAGATTCCAAGTTTCAGCCAATCAGGAAGCGTTTGTCAACGATGCATCGCAATTCTTCATCGAAGATGCGGATGCAATTTCGGGCTTTCTCAAGAAATCGAAAATCGTCTATGATATCACCGCCCCAGTTTTTCTTGAAAATAGTCTTCATAAATTAAGCACTTACACCAAACCTTCAGGTCTCCGTGGTATTGCAAATTTGTGGCGATTGGAAATGTTTAAAACCATGAATCAGTCCCTCGAAAAAAGATTTACCAACCCAAAATTGATCCAGTTCTTTTCTCGATATGCCACCTACAACGGTTCAGACCCTTACCAAGCGCCGGCAACGCTCAACGTGATTCCACATCTAGAATTTGAATACGGCGCACACCTCCCAAAACTGGGAATGAGACAAATTGCTGATATCCTCGTTGAACAATCTTTAAGACTTGGCGTCAACTTTCGTTACAATCAAAAGGTAAAAAGCATCAATCACCATAACCAAATGATAACATCCTTGAGTCTTGAAAATAATCAAGAACTCAGTACTGACGGGGTAATTGCCAATGTGGATGCTAAAATTGTGTATAACAAATTACTTAACATTGATGTCCCTCGAAAAATTGATCACGCAGAAAACTCAAGCTCAGCTCTTATTTTTTATTGGGGCATAAACAGAACTTTCTCTGAACTTGACATTCACAACATCTTTTTTGCAGAAAGCTATAGAGATGAATTCAAAGCAATCTTTAAAACGCATACACTGCACCACGACCCTACCATATATATTAACATTACATCTAAGTTAATCAAGCAAGATGCCCCATCAGAGGGAGAAAATTGGTTTGTGATGATTAATGTACCCTATAACAATGGGCAAGACTGGGACCAAATTACCCAACAAGCAAAAACTTTTATTCTACAGAAACTCTCCGAGCATTTAAAGGTTAATATCCAAAATCATATAGTTTGTGAGTCTGTCCTAGATCCCGTTACTATTGAATCTAGAACGGGCTCTAACAAGGGCAGTTTATATGGATCGAGCTCTAATGATAGAATGTCTGCCTTTTTTAGACAGTCAAACTTTTCAAATCAGTTTGACAATCTGTACTTCTGCGGAGGCAGTGTTCATCCTGGTGGAGGAATTCCACTCTGCCTATTGAGTGCCAAAATAGTAAGTAAAGTTATCTTTGAAAAAAATTAAACCATGCAAACTGTAGAAAATCGATTTATCTGGGTGGTCTCTATTATATATGTAGTTGGAATTGCAGGATTCCTTATCCCTGAATTAAATCCGCTGTTTCTCAAATTAACCCCATGGAACTTAATTGCTGCATTTGTTATTGCATGGATATTCCACAAAAAATGGGAACTATCTCACTTGTTAACTATACTAGGTTTAGGCGTGGCCGGATTTTTCGTAGAATTTATAGGAGTTAAAACCGGCGTTATCTTTGGATCTTATGCTTATGGCTCTACCCTTGGAGCCAAATGGCAAGGCACTCCTTATTTAATTGGATTAAACTGGGCAGCACTCATATTATATACCTCTAGTATTTTCGCAGGTGCTGTAAAAAGCAATCTAGGGCGTTCAATCTTAGGCGCTGCAGTTATGACATTGTATGATTTCTTTATGGAGCCAGTGGCCATGAAATACGACTTTTGGGATTGGAAAGACGGAATCATTCCTATCCAAAATTATGTAGCTTGGTTTCTGATAGCGCTGGTTTTTCACCTGATACTAAATGCGATTGCGAAACCCATTCGCAACCGCATGGCAGCATCTTTGTTTTATATTCAATTCGGATTTTTCCTAATTCTGTTTTTAGCGAATAAATTTTTGTAATTCACTCTTATAGTGGACAATCGGTTTGAGCATACATAGCTTCTATCTCAGCTGCGTATTTCTCCATAACCACTTTGCGTTTTACCTTAAGGGTGATGGTCATATCTCCATTCTCAATACTGAATGGTTCTCTCTTCACCAAGAAGTTTTTAATTCTTTCAAACTTTGCCAAATTGTTAGACAATTTCTTGATGTCTTGAGCCAACCATTTAGTCAATTCCTCATCTTCAATAAATTCCCCGCCAGATTCCATCAATGCCACCTTAGACGGCAGTTGTTCTTGCAAAGTCTCTAAACTAGGAACAATCAAAGCAGTCAAATACTCGCGCTTGTCTCCAATAATAAATACCTGATCCAACCTTTCACTCTTTAACAACACGTTCTCTATTTGGGTCGGATAAATATTCTTGCCCAAAGAGGTCTTCAACATATTCTTCAAACGATCCGTAATTTTCAAGTATCCCTGATCAAAACGTCCAATGTCTCCAGTATGGAACCAACCATCGGCATCAAAAACTTTATCTGTTTCTTCCTTATTTTGCCAATATCCCTTCATGACGTTTGGTCCTTTGGTTAAAATCTCACCTTCTTCGCTTCTGAAACTAGGGTCAAAGCTATCGTAGTGTTGAACAGTGATGATTTCCAAAGTCTCCACATTCTGAATGGCCACATATTGGCGTGGTGCAACCCTACCTACGGTTCCATAAACTTGACGGTGAAACTCATTCACCGTAACAAAAGGCGATGTCTCGGTAAGTCCAAAGCCTTCTTGAACCTTCAAACCTAAATTCCCGAAGAAAATTCCCACGTGTGGGGGCAAAGCGCCACCACCTGAGATCAACATCTTCATTCTTCCGCCCATCTTTGCTTTGATTTTACTGAATACCAATTTCTCTGCTATTCCACTCTTTAGAGCTAATAAGCCGGATGGCGTTTTTCCTTGTTCTCGAACCAATCGGCATTGCTCTCCTACTCCCAAAGCCCATGTGAAAATTTTTGCTTTGATTCCACCGCCTGCAGTTCCGTTTTTCATGACTTTTTCATGAATTCGCTCCAACAATCTTGGCACAGAAGCCATTACCGTTGGACGAACCTCTTGGATATTGCTTGCTACTTTTTCAATTCCTTCGGAAAAAGCCACTGCAGCACCCACATACGTACTCAAATACATGGTTGCCATTCTTTCGAAAACGTGACTTAAAGGCAAGAATGATAAATACAAATCAGATTCTTCAATTGCAGGACAAAGTTCCTTCGCATCGTAACAATTGCTCATAAAATTATAATGAGTCAGCATAGCGCCCTTTGGAACACCCGTGGTTCCAGAAGTATAGATCAATGTGCACAAATCTGACTTTTCTACTGCTTCAAAACGCTTTTCGATTTCTTGAGAATTCTTTTCTAATGAAGACTCACCAACAGATAAAACCGTTGAATAATTAATCACGGTTCCCTCTTCAGGTTTATCAGACGGCACAAAAATTAACTTATTTAATGTTGGGCACTCAGCTTCAATTTTTTGAACTTTTTTCAATAAAAAAGAATTCCCTGCAAAGCACATTTTAGAGCCCGAATCATTAATGATGAATCTAGTCTCCTCTGGTGTTAATGTTGGATAAATTGATACATTCACCATTCCCAATTTCTGTAAGGCCTGGTCAATGATGTAATACTGTGGGCAGTTCTCGAGCATGATAGCTACTCTATCGCCCTTTACAAGTCCCTCTTCTATGAAAAAAGAGGCAACTTTATTGATATCAACCAACAACTCACGGTATGAAAATTCTATCCATTCTCCAGAAATCTTCTGCATTAAGAAGGTTTTGTCTGGATTGTGAATTTGATTTGTAGAATTAAGAAAAAATTGATGCAACGATTTGAACTGTGGATCGTTTTGCATCCGCTTTTCGGCTAAAGATTCCATATATGCGAAAATAGTATTTCGACAAATATGTGTCTTTTTCCTCTAAAAAGAAAAGAGTTGTGTGCTTTTTAAAAGATGTGTAATAGTTTTACACAACTATACACCGTATGCTTCAACAGATTCCACTTCTGGAACCATGCGCTTCAATAAATTCTCAATCCCAGATTTCAACGTCATTGTTGATGATGGACAACCACTGCAGCTACCCTTTAACTCAACCGTTACAATGCCGTCTTTGAACGACTTAAAATCAATGGCTCCGCCGTCCATTTCGACTGCCGGGCGAACGTGATCTTCAAGCAATTGTTTGATTTTACGCTCTATTTCGGTTTCTTCTTCTTCGGATAGTTCTTTCTTGGGACTTACAATCTCTTTTCCTTGTTCAAGCCACTCAGTAAAAAAGTTTCTCAAATCAGGAATTAAATCGAACCATTCATATTCTCCGTTTTTGGTGATACTCACAAAATTATTCATGATAAATATACCTTGAACGAAATTCATCTCAAACAAAGCCTTGGCCAATGGAGAACTTTCTGCTTTTTCTTTGTTTCTAAAATCAGCGCTGTCATTGGGCAACAACATTCTGTTAGCCACAAATTTCATACTCTCAGGATTGGGTGTAGCCTCTGCGTATACCGTTACAATGTCATTGATGCTTTTTTCCATGATTTTATTGATTTTAGAGGGACTTTTCTTTGTTTTTTACGAATACAAAATTACGAATTATTTGGAATAACTCTAAATTACCTGTCGAATACTTTCATTCTTTATCGATAGTCTCTTTAACTTTACCAAACCTTATTTTTGCTCTTAAGATGGCCAAACAAAAAACTGCCTTTTATTGCCGCTCTTGCGGATTTGAAAGTCCCAAATGGATCGGGAAATGTCCGGGTTGCAACCAATGGAACACCCTATCGGAAGAAATGAAACCATCTAACAATGTTCAAGCATGGAAAAAAAGCAGCAGGAAAATAGTGTCACCCACTCCTATCAATGAAATTCAAACTCTTGAACAAGAGCGATGGATACTCAGCGACAGCGAGTTAAATTTAGTTTTGGGCGGAGGGGTTGTTGCCGGCTCAATCATTTTATTAGGCGGTGAACCGGGTATAGGCAAAAGCACATTACTCCTTCAAATGGCCCTTCAAACCCAGGCCAACGTACTTTATGTAAGTGGCGAAGAAAGTGAAACCCAAATCAAAATGCGCGCAGAACGCATTGGCATTACTAACGAGGGTTGTCAAATACTTACTGAAACACTGCTCGAGAATATTTTAGAACATCTAGAGCAGTCAAAACCCGATTTACTCGTAGTAGACTCCATTCAAACCCTATATTCTGACCAACTTGAAGCCACTCCCGGCAGCATTTCCCAAATCAGAGAATGCACGGGTAAACTTCTCCAATTCGCCAAAGAAACTCAGACACCGGTTTTCTTGATTGGGCATATCACCAAAGACGGTGCAATTGCAGGTCCTAAATTACTGGAACACATGGTTGATACCGTGCTTCAATTTGAAGGTGACCGTCATCATATATATAGAATCCTCAGAACCTTAAAAAATAGATTTGGAAGCACCCACGAATTGGGCATCTACGAAATGCAAGGCTCTGGACTCATACCCGTGAAGAACCCCTCCGAAATTTGGCTCGCTCAGCGCGACGAAGCTCTCAGCGGCATTTCTGTGGGATGCGTCCTCGAAGGAATCCGTCCCCTATTGCTAGAAGTTCAATCTTTGGTTAGTACCGCTGTTTACGGAACACCCCAGCGATCAGCTACCGGATTTGACCTGCGAAGACTCAATATGTTGTTAGCGGTTTTAGAAAAACGCTGTGGGTTCAGATTGGGTCAACAAGATGTATTTGTGAATTTAGCTGGCGGTCTGCGCTTAGAAGATCCAGCATTAGACCTTCCTCTGATATCTGCGATCATGAGCAGCTACCAAGGAATATCACTACCACAAGGCTACGTTTTCTCCGCCGAAGTTGGGCTTTCTGGGGAAGTTAGAGCGGTTCAACGCGCTGAACAACGAATAACCGAAGCTGAGAAACTGGGATTCACAGACATCATAATATCTAAATACAACAAAGTATCTGCTGACTCCAACCGCAAAATACGCGTTCACGAATTCGGAAAAGTGGATGAGGTTTTTTCTTGGCTCTTTGGCTAACCCCCGATCCCTGTCACCCGAAACCCGATCCCCGTAACCCAAAACCCGTTAAGCCGACATCAACTTTTCACGTACATAGCTGCGCGCAAGCAATACCAACTTTTGAGAGTTTGGTATGCGAATGCGGCTGTTTAAAATATCTGTAGCCGTTGTACGTTCTATTTTTTCCAACAACTTTAGATAATAAATGTAGGCTGTATGCACTCCCAATCTGCATCCAATGGGCAATTTTTTTATTCCAATGAATGCGTGATCAAAGTCTTTTCTAACCTCTTCAATGATGTGAAGTTTATCTGTATCTGAAAAGTATTGAAAATCAACATTTGGGAAATACACCCTTCCGCGTTCTTCAATATCACTTTTTATATCCCTCAAAAAATTCACCTTTTGAAAAGCTGCACCTAAACTTCTTGCATAAGGAAGCAACTGACCGTAATGCTCTTGATTCCCTTGACAAAAAATTCTCAAGCACATCAATCCAACTACCTCTGCACTCCCATAAATATACTGGTCATAAGAACCATGGTCATGAGTATTCTTGGTAAGGTCTTCTTCCATACTGAGAAAAAATGGTTCAATGAGCTCATGGGTAATGCCAAATTGATTTGCAGCCATTTGGAAGGAATGTAGAATGGGATTTGTTGATATTCCATCTTCAATGGCTTGATACGTTTCCTTTTTAAAGTTGCGCAACAAACGCTCTTTGTCAAAACCATGGAACGTGTCAACGATCTCGTCTGCTAATCGAACAAAACCATAAACCGCAAAAACGGCCCACCGATAATCTTTTGCCAACAACCTGATTCCCAACGAAAAACTGGTCGAATAGTTCAGCGACACTTGTCTACTGATTTGTTTAGAGGTTTTATCAAACAGTTGGATGCTCATTTTCTATTCTTTCTAAGATTAATTTTGAACCAATCACTACAATCGGAAGACCTGTACCGGGTGTAGTACTTGCGCCAACGTAATAAAGATTATCTAATTCTTCGTCTTTATTGGATGGTCTAAATGCTCCAATTTGATTTAAACCGTGCGCAAGACCTAAGCCGCTGCCGCGATACAAATTGAACATTGATTCCCACTCATTAGGTGTATAAACAACTTTGGTTAAAATATTGTTTTTAATATCAAACTTCACTCTGCTACCAAGATCTTCAATGATCTCGTCAACCAATGAATCTGCATCATCCCAATTGGGCTTTACTCGCCTGTCTGGAACTGGACATAGAATGAACAAATTCTCACATCCCTCAGGAGCGCATTCAGGATTACTTTTGCTAGCAACGTTCACATAGTAATACGGCTTTTTAGGGGCCACGCTGCTGCGGAAAATGGTATCTGCATATCCTTTGAAATTATCTCCCAAGAAATAATTGTGGTGATGTATTCCCGGAATTTGTCCCTTAATACCCAAATAAATGGTGAATGGCGCCAAAGTCCATTCCAGCTTATCTAATTTTTCTACTGAATATTTCTTTCTACCCAAGAAATGTCCACGGAACCAAGCCGCATCTGCATTAATCACAAACACATCAGAAGTGTACTCCTTCCCGTTTTGATCCATAGCCGATGTAAGTTTGCCACAGTTGTGTTTTACGGACTTAATTTCCGTGTTGTACTGAATAGTTACCCCTTTTTTGTCTAGCAATCCGAGTATCCCATCTACAATTTTATACATTCCACCTTTCACATTCCAGTATCCGTCATGCTCAAGCTCCGTGTAATTCAACAAATTATAGACTGACGGTGTATTGAATGGTGTAGCACCCAAGAAGAAAGCCACCAACGAAAAAATAATTTTTACTTCCTCTGAATCAAAATGTCTCTCTAATTCCTCCCAGAATGTTCTGAACATTTTAGGCAAATGCTTCATAGGCACAGTTGCCATTGACATCAAGAAACCTAGAATACTATCAAAGTTCTTTTTGATTACTTTGTACTCGGTATCGTGGAAGATTTCACGAGCTCCTTTTAAATATTTACGAGCCTTAACTTCAAAATCATCTTCAATTCCTTTAAACTCCTCTGCCAGCTTTCCAAGGTCTTTATAGATTTGAAACACCCTATCTTGGCCCGCCATATTGACTGTATATAAAGGATTTAACTCTACCAACTCAAAGGGTATGGGTTCTCCAATACTGTCAAATAACTCTCTAAATTCATAACTCATTGAAAAGAACGAAGGACCAATATCAAATGTAAATCCATCCTTCTCAAGCAAATTCAAACGACCTCCGGCCCTTTCCTGCTTTTCCAAAATATGCACTTGATACCCCTTGTAAGAAAGTCGAAGCGCTGTTGCTAAGGAACCGAGCCCTGCCCCTACTATTGTAACTGTTTTATTTGCCATTGAAGCGTTTATAGAATTTAGGTAATACAAATAAGAAACCGAATGCTTCGGCACCCTGTTTAGAATGCACGGCATGATGTAAATGGTGAGTCATGCGCATTGCGCGGAAGTAAGGTTGATTGGTTCTTTTTAACCACTTAACCCTTTGATGAACAAAAACATCGTGAACCAAGAAATAAGCCAATCCATAACCGGCTATCCCCAATCCAGCAAAAAATCTCCAATCAAATCCGTCTGAACCCAACACAATTAAGATAACTGAGGGTAATGCAAACATGAATCCGAACAAATCGTTCAATTCAAAGGCTCCGTGTCTTGGTTCGTGATGACTTTTGTGCCAGATCCACATAAATCCGTGCATCACATATTTGTGAGTAAACCAAGCAAATGCCTCCATGAAAATAAAAAACCCTAAAAACACCAAAGTATTTGTCAAAGCATTCATACTAATGATTAAACAAAACACCCTTCAATATGTTTGAAACAATCAACAAAAAAAATTAAATATTTGGCAAGCCGAACGACACAGACGTAAATTGCAGCGTGCTTTCAGAAGTAAATAACTCATTGTTACCCTACAATACTTTTGGGTTTGATGTTCAAGGATATGAACTGATTAAAATTGAGAACAAAGAACAACTTGAAAAACTCTATGCCGAAGACTTTTTCAAGTCACCGTTCAGAGTTATTAGCGGCGGTTCAAATTTGCTACTCACTCAAAACATTCAAGAGCCCATTTTGCTTGTTAGAATCCCAGGAATTGAAAAAAACCAAGAAACCGATGAGTATGTATGTGTTGAATTTGGCGCCGGCGAAAATTGGCATCAATGTGTTTTGTACTGCGTTGAAAATGAATGGTATGGAATTGAAAATATGAGTCTTATTCCAGGCTGTATTGGGGCTGCACCCATCCAAAATATTGGAGCTTACGGCACTGAACTGAAAGATGTATTTGAGTCGCTCAAGGCATTCAATATTGAAACTGGAAACATTGAAAATTTCAATCTTGATCAATGCCAATTTGGATATAGAGATAGCTACTTCAAACATCAAGGCAAAGGCAAATACATCATTACATCCGTTATATTAAGACTTAGTAAAATTGCAAAAATAAATACCCAATACGGAGACATTCAAAACACATTGAACCAAAAAAACATCTTGAATCCCACCATCAAAGATGTAAGCAATGCGGTTATTGAAATACGAAAATCTAAATTACCTGATCCTGCTATTCTAGGAAATTCGGGTTCGTTTTTCAAAAACCCGGTTATTGAAAAATCCCTCGCAGAAAAAATCCAATCTAATCATCCTGATTTAAAAATTTTCCCAGCCTCGGGATCATTGGTAAAAATCCCGGCAGCTTGGCTCATTGAAAAATCAGGTTGGAAAGGCCATAAAAGATCACATGTTGGCGTTCATGAAAAACAAGCCTTGGTCTTGGTGCACTATGGCGGCGGGACAGGCGCTGAAATTCAACAACTTGCTACTGAAATCCAAACCGATGTTGCAAATAAATTCGGTGTGCACCTAGAATTCGAAGTGAATATTTGGTAAATTCGTATGAATCAAAAGCCTATGAAATCAAATTACTTTGCAATTATCGCTTTTTGTCTGACCATTTTTTCCACTTCATTGAATGCGCAAACTTCCGAAACGAAAGTAATTCGCGATTTGATTACCCCACGTCACAATATTTTCTACCCAGACTCTGTCCCCAATTTGTGGGTAGAACCATTAACCGAAAAGTCAAGAGAAATGCCGTTGCCGGGCGGAATTAAAGCATCCACCGCAAAAAAAATAAACGACGAAAGAACAGAGTTTTTAAAGTCCAAAAACATCAAAAAACGCAGCGTTCATGGTTCTGAAGCAGCTAATCCAGTTTCATTAAATCCTGAAATCCAAAAAAACATCAACGGATTCCTGGGCACCGGCACTCCCAATGACAACCACATTGCAGTGGCCAACAATGGCCAAATTATCTCGGTGATGAATACCACCATCAGAGTGCATAACGATACCGGGAAGGTCATCAAATCATGGTCATTGCAGTTCTACCCAAATACCAATAACAAAGTTGACAACCTCCCCACTTTAGATAGAATTTATGACCCTAGGGTGGTTTACGACCCTTACGAAGACCGCTTCATTGTACTTTATATGCACGGCACCACTGATAAAACAAGTTTTATTGTTGTTGGATTTTCCAGCGCTGGTGATCCATTGAAACCTTGGAACGTTTATATGGTTACCGGCAACCCCGTGGGTGATAGCGTTTGGAGTGATTATCCTATTGTTTCACAAACCAAAGAAGACTTCTTTTTTACCGTTAATCTTTTAGGGAACGGCGCTAGTTGGGAAGAAGGATTCAGAGAATCTCTCATTTGGCAACTTCGAAAATCAGATGGTTACGAAGGGAAACCACTCAGGAAGAACGTGTATACCAACATAAAACACGATGGTATTATTGTTCGAAATATATGTCCCGCACAAAACGGACCTATGCCCAACGGCACCGACAACTATTTTGTGAGTGTAAAGTCTGTTTCCGAAAAAAATGACACCGTTTACATCCATAAAATCACCAACACTCAAGCCAGCGGAATGGCCTCGCATGAGTTGTTAGCGCTGAAAACCAATCAATTTTATGGCTTCCCTCCCAATGCTTTACAACCAGATACAGGTTTTAAATTCAGACTTCGCACCAACGATACTCGCGTTTTAACGGCAATTAGAGATGGTGACCACATTCAATTCATGCAGAATTCCATGAATTTCGAAACCAAACAAGCCCATTTAATGCACTCACATGTTTACATCAATAAACCAAATTTTGTGAGTAGCTTTTCTTGGGATGCAGACATTCGTTCACACCTAATAACCCATGATTCAATGGAATTCGGTTACCCTGCAATGGCTTTCGTAAGCGACCGTAACGGAGATCCAAGCACCATCACAACAGCAGTTTATACTTCGCAATATCATATGCCTGGCATGGGAGTAATTTATCAAAATCGTTACGGTGAATATTCTGATTTCCTCAAAATCAAAGAAGGTCAAACGCGCATTGCGTATTTTGGAATTGACCCTGACATGCAGAGATGGGGCGATTATGAAGGCATCCAATGGAAATTCAATGAACCAGGAGTATTTTATACTGTGGGAAGTTATGGCCGCAACAATGCCATGAGTTCTTTCATTTCTAGAATTAAAATTGCCGATAGCGTTTGGAAGCAACCCATTGCAAGTGTGAGAATATTTCCGGTACCATCTAACAACGGCATTGTAAATATTGAATGGAAAGGCCAACTCAATGAAACGATGCAAGGTGTATTAACTAAACTATCGGGTGCTTCTTCTACCAATGATCACGGACAACATTCATTTATTTTCACCCCAGTAACTGGCACCAACATCTACAGGTTGCATACACACAATTTAAGTCCCGGTATTTACGTTTTGAATTTATATAAGAATACACCTATTGACAATTTAGAGCGCTTAAAACATCCCAAGAAAGAAGCCATTCACACTCAAAAAATCATCATAGAATAAGCGTGTCGATCATCCCTGAACCTGCCCGAGTAATTTTAATTGATAAACCCATTGGATGGACGTCCTTCCAAGCGGTCAAAAAGGTAAAATACGAACTAAAGTGTAAGAAAATTGGACATGCGGGTACATTAGACCCATTGGCAACAGGCTTGCTCATTATGTGTACAGGCAAAATGACCAAATCAATCGAAGAAATTCAAGCGCAACCCAAAGAATACACCGGAACTTTTGTTTTGGGTGAAACTACGCCTAGTTTCGACCTTGAAACCGAAACAGATGCAAAATATCCTACAGAACACATCACCCCCGAGTTATTACAAGAAACTCTTAAACAATTCATGGGTGAAATCCAGCAAACTCCGCCCTTATTTTCGGCCGTAAAAATTGACGGTCAAAGAGCGTATGATATTGCTAGAAAAGGCGGTACGGCTGAAATCAAAAGTAAAGTCATCACCATTTACGAATTTGAATTGACCAGAATTGAATTACCACAAGTAGACTTCAGGGTGAAATGCGGAAAGGGTACCTATATTCGATCTTTGGCCCGCGATTATGGTATTGCTCTGAATTCAGGTGCTTACTTAACCAATTTGAGGCGCACCAAAATTGGAGATTATTGTGTTGAAAACGCCACCCATCCAAAGTCAGTTCAAGATAAAATCGTCTTGTAAATACATCCTTTTACCTATTTGAAAGCAACTTTTTAGGTCTTTGTTGTATCTTTGATTTCTATGCTGAAATCTATGTTCCGCTTGACTGCAATTGTAGCCTTTTCATTTTTGATAAGCAGCTGCAACAAACTAGAAGCTAATGAGATAAAATCTGACATCAACCAATGGATGTTAGACCTTGTAACACCAAATAAAACCACCTTAGAAAAAGTAGATAATGGGTTTTCAATTTCTGGTTCTATTAAAAACTCACCAGAACATTTATTGATACTGTGGGAGCTCACTCCATCAAAATTGGTTTTTATAGATAGCTGCAGAACCGATAAAGCGGGTAAATTCAAACTCACTGGCAATACAAAAGAACAAATTTTCTGCCAACTTCAAATGGGGCCTCAAAGCAGTGTTTATTTGGCTTTAGACAATAAATCAAAACTAAGCATCAATCTCTCATTAGTAGGATCTTTCGTAGATTACAACATAGAAGGGAATGAACTTGAAGATAGCAAAATTCTAAAAACATTGATCAACATGAATCAATCGTTTGCAAAGGAAGTAGCTGCTTTAGAAAGAACTGCTCAAGGACTCACTCAAAACGAAGAAGGCGCTAAAAAAGCCGAAGAATTGCGCTATCAGTATGCCAAATTGATGCAAGAAAGAGATGATTTTGTCAAAAACACCGCGCTCAATCAAACCAAAGGTTTTATTCCCTATTTCGCAATCAGTTATGGAGCAATACAATCTCCCGATTATAAACTAATGCAACATGCCGTAAATTGCGCTAAAGCTGCTGACCCTAATTCTAAATATACCCAGGAAATAGAAAATAAATTCACCAAAGAGGCATCCTTAATGGATGGTGCTGTTGCTCCAGATATTCAACTGAAATCTCCAGAAGGAAACATCATTAAACTTAGCAGCCTCAAAGGAAAGGTAGTACTGATCGATTTTTGGGCAAGTTGGTGCGGTCCCTGCAGAAGAGAAAATCCAAATGTGCGCCGAGTTTATCAAAGATTTAAAGACAAAGGATTTGAAATTTACGGCGTATCTCTTGACAACGATGCAAGCCGTTGGAAAGGTGCTATTGCAGCTGATCAATTAGAGTGGTTGCATGTGAGTGATTTGATGGGTTGGCAAAGCAGTGCTGCACAATTATACCAAGTTCATTCTATTCCTCAAACCATTTTATTGGACCGTGAAGGAAGAATCATTGCTAAAGGATTGAGAGGCGACCAATTAGAAGAAAAGCTGGCTGAATTGCTTGAAAAAACAACAACCAATTAACCTTGGCGTAACATTCTCGTTAATTTTAGAAGATTAATTTGTAACTTCATGATTAAGAAGTCTTCTAAAATTTTAATTGTTGACGACGAACAGGACATTCTCGAGTTGATTAGACACGCACTAAACAAAGAAGGCTACGAGGTTCACATCGCCGTTAACGGACAACAAGCCATTGAAAAGACGGCTAAAGTCCTACCTGACCTCATCCTCATGGATGTCATGATGCCTGTAATGGACGGAATGGAAGCTTGCAGACAGCTTAAAGAAGATCCTGCAACCCAACAAATTCCCATTATATTCTTAACTGCAAGAAGCGAAGAATTTGCTGAACTTGCTGGTTTTGAAGCTGGAGCTGATGATTACATTGCTAAACCTATCCGCACCAGAGTGCTCACCAGCAGAATCAAAGCCATTCTTCGAAGAAATACCGGTACCGTTGAAACTCCCCAGATAAAGTTAGAGTTTGGTGATTTAATCATTGACCGCGAACGTTTCATGGTTGTGTACCAAGGAAACTCTCTCCAATTTCCTCGAAAAGAATTTGAATTATTGTCGTTCCTTGCCTCAAAACCTGGTAGAGTATTCTCCAGAGATGAAATTCTTGAGAACGTGTGGGGAAATGAAGTTCTTGTTGTAGATAGAACCATTGATGTTCACGTGCGTAAAATCCGTGAAAAACTAGATGATCGTTTTATTTTCACCGTTAAAGGTGTAGGCTACAAATTCGAAGCATAAACGCTTCTTACCGTACTCGCTTTAGTTTGGCATTCATCCCATTCATCTTGAGCTATGCTGTCATAGGTTATTGCTCCGCCTACAGAATAACTGAGTTTATTTTCCGCATATTCATAACCTCGAATTACTACGTTCAGGTCGAAGTCTCCATCGTGCCAATATCCCAAACTTCCGCTGTACCCGGTGCGGGTAAAATCTTCCATCGAATCAATGTATTTCATAACCTCAATTTTAGGAGCTCCGGTCATGCTTCCCATTGGAAAAGTTGCTTCTAAAACATCTTCAAAACCCTTCCCTATCTCGATCTCAGATACCACCGTTGATATCATTTGATGCACATGGCTAAAGGTATATATTTCACACAATTCTACCACCTCAACCGTTCCCACCTTAGAAACCATAGACAAATCGTTTCTCACCAGGTCTACAATCATTACGTTCTCGGCCCTGTCTTTAACATGATTTCTCAGTTCCTCTCGGTCTTGTTCATCTTTCTGGGGATTTCTTTTCCGAGTTCCTTTAATGGGTTGACTCAACAACTGACTGCCTGTTTTCTGTAAAAAACGCTCCGGACTTGCGCAAAAAGTGTACATTCCGTTACTCTTATAAAACGCAGCAAAGGGACTCGGGGCAGCTTCATTCAACCTAAAAAACCAGTCATAAGGATCAATATTCAACTCAGTAAAATACTGAATGCAATAATTCATCTCATAAAACACTCCATTTTTGATGCACTCTTTGATTTGTTCTACGGTTTCAAGGTATTTTGATTGGATAGTTCCACACTTAAATTCAGCGGTTATTGGGGTTCCCAAATTGGCCTCTCTTGAATAATCAACCTGATTTCTCTGTGAGCTCGGTAAAACTATCAATTCTTCAGGTTCAAAAAACTCAAAATGTCGTTGTGAAAATTCAGCTAGATTTTGATGTGTCACCCTAAAATACTTTTGGTTCTTGAAGGCATAGTGAATTCTGCCCAATGCCCAACCACGGCAACTTTCTAACTCTCGGGGCTCCGAAAAAACTCGCTTTGCTCCTGCACCCCAAATCAACTCATATTTACTATGTCTATCTTGCCGATTGTTACTTATGAGTAAAGCAGCAGAATCGTAATTTCTCGACCTTTGAAGCAAATCCCAAACCGATATTTTACTCTCCATCTGCTGATCCTTTTAAGTAATATTCAACAATAATTTCTGCTGCAGTCTTCCCCACAACCGGAGAAAGTGTTTCTACAGATGCTTCCTTTATTCGGGTGATACTTTTGAATTCCTTGAGTAACATCTTCGCTTTAGCCGGACCAATTCCCGGTATTTCGGTCAATGATGTTTTTAGTGTCCCCTTGTCTCGTCTTTGTCTATGATGGGTAATTCCAAATCGGTGGGCTTCATCACGCATATGTTGAATTACCTTCAAAGTTTCTGATTTTTTATCAATATACAACGGCAACGGATCATTGGGATAATAAATCTCTTCCAACCTCTTTGCAATACCCACTATGGCTAATTTGGTATATATCTTCAATTCCTTGAGGGCCTCTACTGCAGCAGATAATTGCCCTTTACCACCATCAACTACAATAAGTTGGGGCAAGGGTTTGTTTTCATCAAGTAAACGGGAATATCTGCGTGAGATGGCTTCTTTCATGGTTGCAAAGTCATTGGGACCTTCAACCGTTTTAACATTAAAATGCCGATAATCATTCTTCGCCGGTTTACCATCCCTAAAAACAACGCAAGCACTTACTGGATACGCTCCTTGAAAATTTGAGTTATCAAAACATTCAATGTGACGGGGTTGATCTCGAAGTCTCAGATCTTGTTGCATTTGTTCCATCAAACGATCTACCCTAATTGCAGGATTTAACTTTTCGTACTGATTGAGTTTTTCTTGTCTGTAAAGCATCGCATTCTTATGCGACAACTCCAGTAACTTCCTCTTGTCGCCCGCCTTAGGCTGAGTTACCACCACATTATATTCGGGCCACTCAATGGGTTGAAGACATATAATTTCACGACAACCGTCTCCATAATGGCTGCGCATTTCGCCAATAACATGTAAAAGAATCTCTTGGTCGGGTTCTTCCAATTTTTTACGAATTTCTACGTTCCGAGAAATCACTATAATTCCCTGATGAACCCTCAAGAAATTCACAAATGCTAATTTTTCAGTGCTCGATATTGAATAAACTTCCACATCTCCTACTGTAGGCGAAACAATGGTTGACCGACTTTGATACTTATCCAATAAATCAAGCCTATCTTTATACTTCTGAGCTTCCTCAAACGCCAATCGAGAAGCTGACTCAATCATCAATTCTTTGAGGTGACTTTTAACTTCCGACAAGTTGCCCTTCAATATATGTCTAATTTGACGAATGCTCTCGTTGTATTCAGATTCGGTTTGGTTTCCTACACAAGGCGCTTTGCAATTTCCGATGTGATATTCCAAACACAGTTGGTATTTCCCTGCCTCCACCCCTTGTGGGGTCATCTTTAAATTACAGTTTCTGGTTGGATATAATTTCTGACATAAATCAAGAACGGTATTCATCACTCGAATACTCGCATAAGGTCCAAAATATTCAGAACCGTCTTTGACAGGGTTTCTCATGGGAAAAACCTTCGGATAACGTTCTTTGGTAATTTTAATAAACGGATAACTTTTATCGTCTTTAAGATTGATGTTATACTTCGGCTGAAATTCTTTGATTAGACTGTTCTCTAACAACAGCGCATCCATTTCGCTATCAACCACGGTATACTCCAAATACTGAATTTTAGAGACGAGAATGTGTGTTTTAAAGTCTTCGTGATTTTTGGTAAAATAACTATTTACCCTTCGCTTTAGATTTTTGGCTTTTCCTACATAGATGATCACGCCCTCTTTGTCAAAATACTTGTAAACCCCCGGACTTTCGGGAAGCATTTTAATCTGAGATTTTAGCTGATCTCTGGTCATTTATGCAATATCGGCATGTTTAGACACAACTGTTGAGCCGTAAAAAACGGTAGCCAATGCATTGAAATTCTTATAGACTTCTGACGTATAAAACTGAACGGTTGACTGTTGACTTAAATTCAATGCAAACTCTGTATGTCTTTCCAAATATTTTGCAAGACTCCATGCTACAATTTCACCTTGAGCCATCACCTTAACATGCTTGGGAACCACCTTCTCAATGGAATCTAAAAGCAATGGATAATGGGTACAAGCCAGTATGAGTGTATCAATGTCTGAATCTTGAGAAAACAATCTATTGAGATGATATTTTACAAAGTAATCTGTGCCTTCTAGTCCTAACAGCTCATTTTCTATGAGATGAACCCAGATTGGACATGCTTCTTGGTAAACTTTAACCTGCGGAAAAAACTTATCAATTTCAATGACATACGATTCAGATTTGACTGTACCCAAGGTACCAACAATCCCAATTTTGTTGGTTTTGGTAATATTGCCTACTATTTCGGTGGTGGGTCGAATGACGCCCAATACACGTTTAGGTTTAGACGCATTCAAATTGTAGTTGGGTAAATCAGTTTGTTGAATGACTCTGAGTGCTTTGGCTGATGCTGTATTGCAAGCCAATATCACCAAATCACAATCTTTCTCAAACAACCACTTTACACATTGCCAAGTATATTCGTGAACAACATCAAACGATCTATCACCGTATGGTGCTCGAGCATTATCACCCAAATAGACAAAATCAAACTGTGGAAGAGCTGCTTTCAACTCCTTGAGAACGGTTAAACCACCATATCCGCTATCAAATACACCTATTTTAGACATGGAATAACGGAATAGAATCTAATACTTTGGTACCCAGAACAGGATTCGAACCTGCAAGACTTGCGTCGTTGCCGCTTAAAAACGGCGTGTCTACCAATTTCACCACCTGGGCAACCATGCAACCAAAGGTCGCATGAAAAAATTACTTTTTCAATAAGCTATCAATAACAGCCCCGGTGATATCATCTTTGTCATTTGCAGACCACAATACCAATTCTCCAGCGTTGTTGATGACATGAGAATATCCTTTTGCCTTTGCAACATTACCAGCTGCAACTTTGATTTTTTCAATCAAAGGCTTGTACAAATTTGCCTGTTGAACTTGCAAATCACGTTGAGCCGTTTGTTGAGTTTCTTGATAATCTTGCATCAAACGCTCATAACTTTTTTGAATTAACTCCAATGTAGCTTTTGAAGCACCAGAAGCTGCTTTCGCTTGATATTCTTGCTCTTTTGCTTGAATTTCAGCTTGCAAATTCTTGATTGCGCCTTCATATTCTTGGGCCATCATAGCCAATTTCATATCAACCGAATCTCTAGCGGGTAGAGTGTCAACAATCGCTTGGATGTTAACAAATGCAATTTTCTGAGTTTGAGCAAAAGCCGCATTACCTACAAAAAATAGAGCGACTAAGAATAGAACTTTTTTCATGTATACTTAAATTTATGGTTTATTCGTTTTTTGTGTTTCATTTTCGGTCAACGGAATTCCTAATTCTTCCATAACCTCAAATGTTTTATCGTATTTGGGATTTGCATAGAGCATTTGCACGCCAGAGGCCTTGTCAAAAACATAGTCTAATCCCTCTTGCTTGGCTACCTTTTGAACAGCGTCAAACAATTTATCTTGTATGGGTTTTACCAATTGAACTCTTTTTTTAAACAACTCCCCATCGGTTCCGAATTTATCTTGCCTAAATTCCATTAAATCCTTCTCCATATCAGCAATGGATTGCTTTTTCTGTTTCCGTTGTTCAGCGGTCAATAAAATTTCTTCGGCGGCAAAATCTTTTTGTAGTTGCGTAAGTGAACTTTCTTTTTTTAATGCTTCAAGTTCCCACTCCGCTGCCTTATCATTCAACTCTTGTTGAGCCGACTGATATTCTGGCATTCTTCCTAAGATATAGTCAGAATCTATGTATGCCAAAGAAGTACGTTGCCCCCAAGAGATGGATGAAATGGCCATTGCGGCTACGACTAAACTTGCTTTCTTGAAATTCATCTATGGATAACTCTGAGCGGTTGATTTATATTGTGCGAAATTATTGATTTTATCCCAATTCAAGGGTGTTTAATGTAGAATTCTTTGGTTTCTATTATGTTACTTTTATTTAAAGTCCTATCTAACATCCAAACTTGCATCTTTACAGTATCAAATTTCAACCCTAAGGGCCTAGCAGGTATGCGTAAAGTAATTTCTCCTTCGAGCCTCTTATTCCTGCCTTCAGGAGTTAAATAGGGCAGTCTTTCGTTGAAATTCAAAGAGTCTAAGGGATTCGCGAACGGATTAATGGGCTTCAACCATGTTCCGGCTTTATTAAAATACCAATAACAAAACAGGTTATTAAAATTAGGTTGTCCATATTTAAAGGAACCAAACGTATCAGACTCTTTCAAACCTAGATCTCCATTTTCGTCAACATACTGTAACTTAAGCAGCAATAAACTATCATAACTTCTGGACTCATTGGTAACTACCTCAAGATCTAACAGTGATAATTTGGGTGCTTGATTCGTTGTACCTTTGTCATCGGAACATGCAAAAATTTGCATAACCACTATGAACATGCACAATTTTGAAAGTGATATTGCTGATAGAATTCTCAAAGTAGATAAAGACAAATTTAAGGGTTTAGCTTTGGAAATCTTTGAATTTCAATTAGCCAATAGTTCTATATACGCTCAATGGAGTAAAATATTTTACGGCATCGACGAACACACCGTGAAAAACGTTGAATCTCTTACTTTCCTACCCTTCTTGCCCATTTCCCAATTTAAATCTCATAAAATTAGTTGTTTCTCTGATCACGAACTCACGTTTAGTTCAAGTGGCACTACCCATCAAGGAGTTTCTTCCAAACACTACATTCACAGAGCCTCTGACTACAAAAAATCCTATCTTAATGGATTTGAACATGCCATGATAGCTCAAAAATTCGACGTCCTAATGGCACTACTGCCATCATATTTAGATCGCTCAGATTCTGGATTGATAAACATGGTTCAAGGATTTTTAGATGAGCAGGTTTGCGGAGTCACCGAGGGAGAATTTTACAATCAAAACATTGACAAGTTCTTGGCTGACCTAGAAAATCACACTTCCTTAGGTAAAAAAGTACTGGTTATTGGTGTAACATTTGCCTTACTTCAGCTCATTGAAAAGGTCAAAAAACCGTTAATTGGGGTACATATCCTAGAAACCGGCGGCATGAAAGGCAGAGGAAAAGAACTAACAAGAGATGAACTTCACGAGCTTCTCAGCACTCGTCTTGGTGTAGATCCAATTTGGAGTGAATACGGCATGACTGAGTTGACTTCGCAAGCTTACAGCCTTTCTGCTGGTCGATTTTTTTGCCCCCCTTGGATGCGAATCTTGATTCAAGATCCCTCAGACCCAAAAAACTTCATGCCAATAGGTAAAACTGGCCGAATATGCGTGATTGACTTGTTCAATTATCACAGTTGCAGTTTCATTGCCACTGACGACTTAGGCAAAGTTCACGATGATGGAAGCTTTGAAGTTCTAGGTAGATTAGACTACTCAGACATCAGAGGGTGCAATTTGATGATTCAATAATTTTATTCCTCCTCGTCTGGGAGATCTAGAAGCGTTTCTTTCAGTTCTACCTTAGGATTGATGAATTTTTCGAAGGCCAAAATCAGTGCTGGCAGTAACAATAAATTAGAGAACATTCCTATCAATATAGTTATTACCGTTAACCAACCTAATGACTGTGTACCTTGAAAATCAGAAAATATAAAAATCGCAAATCCAAAACAAATGGCTAAAGATGTATAAATCAAGGACAAACCTACTTCGTTTATTGTTGCCACAAGTGCAGGCCTAACAAGCTTATTCATGACAATTACCTCACGTCTGAAAGTAGATACAAAGTGAATTGTGGCATCTACCGTTATTCCAAAGGCTATACTAAATATCAAAATTGTGCTTGGTTTAAGAGGAACTCCTAAATACCCCATGATTCCGGCAGTTATGAGCAATGGAACGATGTTTGGAATTATAGCGATAAATATCATTCGCCAACTTGGGAAAAGGAATGTCATGGTCAAAGAAATAATTAAAAGACCCCAAAAGGTTGATTGCAATAAACTTGAATAAAGGTACTTGTTGCCTTTTAGAAAAATGGGAGTTGTTCCCGTAATTTTAATTTGATACTCTTCAGAAGGAAAAATATCACTCGCAATTTTGGAAATTTGATTGTTTATTGTATCCATACGCACAGAACCCACATCTTTCATCTGGTAACTAATTCTCATTTGGGTTAAAGAGCTATCTACTAAACCACGCATTAACTTATTTTCACCCATTTGGCTAGATTGAGGTAATTTCAATAAGAGCTCACCAAATTGATTGGCCGGTGGAATTCTATAGAATCTAGGATCATTATCATTGGCCGCTTGATTTGCAGCTGAAACCAATTCAACGATTGACATGGGCTTTGACAATTCAGGTATTTCATTTAAGGCACGTTGTAATTTCCGTCCTTTTGAAAGCATATCAACATTGGTCACACCACCTTCCTCATAGGATGAAATCAATATTTCATAAGGCATCGCACCACTAAAGTTGTTTTGAATAAACTCCAT
>CAMDUE010000008.1 GCA_945877575.1 Chitinophaga pinensis | reverse complement strand
CTCTACCCTCTACCTGGTACCAAGTACTATGTCCTACAATCTAAATCCAATCCCGCCCGAAGCGTAATTTGGCTTGATATCGGTGGTGAATTCAGCCACGTCTTCGAAAGTTAGGGTTTCTACGTCGTTGTCTTTTCTGACTGCTGTGTCGGTGCTTGCTAGTCTCAAGTGCTGATTTCGGATGGATTCTTCAATGACTCTGCGCACCGCACGACCGTTACCGAAATATTTATCGCGGGTTTTATACATAAAGTCAATATATTTCATCAAATGATCAGCCGCTTTGGGTTCTGGAATGATGTTTTGGTCTTTTAATTGGTTCATAGCAATCACGTATAAGTCTTCGGCAGTGAAGTCATCGAAGTGGAAAATACGATCAAAACGAGATTTTAAACCTGGATTACTCTCCATGAATCGCTCCATATTTTGAGAATATCCTGCAGCAATAACTATAAATTCACCGCGTTGGTCTTCCATTCTCTTGAGGATGGTTTCAACCGCTTCACGACCATAATCACTTGACCCACCATCGGTTAGACTGTATGCCTCGTCAATAAACAATACACCACCCATCGATTTATTGATCATATCCGTGGTTTTAATGGCTGTTTGTCCAACGTAGCCGCCGACCAAACTTTGACGGTCGCATTCAACGAGATGTCCGCGCTCTAGAATGCCCAATGCTTTGAAAATTTGAGCCAAAATACGAGCAACGGTCGTTTTTCCGGTACCAGGATTACCAGTGAAAACAGAATGTAAAGAGAATGTCTTACGCACGTCTTTACCGAGACTCTTGTAAAATCTCACCAATTTTACGAGTTCTTCAATTTCCTGCTTCACCACTCCTAAGCCAATCATGCCTTTCAATTTATTGAGGCTTTCTTTTAAAAGCTCTTCATCAATTGGAATGTCTGGCAGAATGCGTTGTTTTTGGGCGAAAATCTTTTCAAAATCCGCCTTTTCTAAGGTAGAAAGCGTTTGATTATCAAGGTCTTCAGGGTGCTCAGTTTTCATGATTCTCAGTCCCAAATTGATTTTGGCCTCATCAAGCATAGAATTCACTAAACGGGCATTACCAAAGAATCGATCCCTATCTCTGTAGCTATCTACTAAAAATTTGCTGAGTGCTTGTTTGGCTGATTCCGAAAAATCAACTCCTCTTTTTTGAGATGCAAATTCAGCAATTTGAACCAATTCTTGCGGTGTATAATCTGGAAATTCATATTGCACTACAAATCGGCTTTTCAGTCCAGGATTGCTTTGCAAAAACACTTCCATTTCCGATGGATAGCCTGCCACAATTATGGCAATATCATCTGCATCAGAAAGTTCTTTAAGCAACACTTCAATGGCTTCCTTGCCAAAATCTTTGCTATCATCATCGGCGCGAGCCAAACTGTATGCCTCATCGATAAACAGAATACCGTCTTTGGCTTTTTTAATGGCTTCCTTTGTTTTGGGGGATGTTTGTCCGATGTACTCGGCCACTAAATCGCCTCTATCAACCTCGTGAACATGTCCTTTTTTGAGGAGTCCAAGTTCTTTATAAATCTGCCCAAGAAGTCGAGCCACAGTGGTTTTACCGGTACCGGGGTTTCCCTTGAAAACAGCGTGAAGATTAATGCGGTCTGTTTCTTCAAATCCTTTTTCTTTTCTGAGGGACACAAACCTCAGATAATCTGAATATTCGCGTATTTTTTGTTTGATGGGTGTAAGACCAATAAGTCCATCAAGCTCTTTCATCACCAATTCGAAACTTTCTTTGGGATCCTTGAGGGGTTCAGTTAATTCATTACCTTCAGGACCTTGAAGCGACTGAAACTCTTGATAAAAAGCATGTTGAGGAAACGGACTAAAATCTGATTCATCAGCTTCCACAAAATCATCGCCAATTTCAAATGGAATGTGCGCCATCATCTCGCTCATGAAAATGATTTCGATGAAATACTTCCCACGTCCCCAAGAACCTAAAGTATCACTGCCGTAACCAACAGATATGTTTATGTTATCTTGATCAGGTTCAATGAAGAATATTTTATTCACTCTGCCTTTTAGGTAACCGGAGTTGGTTCTAAAATTCACAATAAGTTCAATGGGAAGCTGAGAATGCCTGCGGGTTAAATTTTCGGCACTGATTTCAGCCCAGATATACTTTGTGTGAAAAGCATTAAAAATCTTGTAGAATTTTTTCTCATTGGCGCTGAACTGATCAGAGCTACCCTCAAAAAGTTTAACGGTTTCTAATTTGAAATAGGGATTCCTGCCTGGTTTGACTACGCCAATATTTTCAACATAGAAAGATTTTGAGGCAATTTTATCTTCGCCAACATAAGCTTCCCAGCGGTAGATTCCGGCCTTCCAATAGGTACCTGGCATTTTAACTCCCCAACCCTCTCTGATATACGAAACATTCTCTTCTTTAGGAATGAATCTATCACATGGTATATTGCAAATTTCACTGTTCTTCTCATCGAAGCACTTGAGATGCATTTTGAAGGTCCAATCTTCTTCGTCATATTTCTTGTTAAAAATACTGACCTCGCAGTAAACGAAGGTTAATTCGTCTTGTTCAAAAACACTTCTGTATTTTTTGGTATTATCAGCCAACCATTCGGTAGAACTGTACGTTTTTATTTCTCTTAATTTGTAATAAGATGTGTTCATTTTTGTGATTTAAAGCGTGTACGATAAGCCAGTTGATAGTCCAACAGAGTTGAAACCGACCCCCAAATTAACCATGTAACCAAGTTTTCTTATGGGTTTTATGTTTAAGGTGTGTTTAAAACCGATTAAGTTCAATTGAAAACCTTCATTTGCAGTACTCACGTTATAGGTAGGAATATTCCCTCCAGAACCTTTGGTCACATTTGTTTGAATATTGATGTTGGATACACCCACTGCAAATCCTGAGTAAAGCGCAAAGGTTGATTTCTTTCTGGTCCGTTTTAACCAAAAATAATCAAACGAACCCATGAAACTATTGAGTTTTACTCGGTAATTATATTCTGTAATATCGTTAGGATCTTGAATTCCGGGATATGTCAAAGTTGGAGTTTGAACCGATGAAACACAGTATGCCAAACCAATGGCAATCTTGTCTTTAACATGAAATTGATACCCAAGAATTGAGGGTGAATTGACCATCATTTGCATGTTACCGGTACCAATGGTGGGGTAATCAGCTTTTAGTTGTTCTTGAAGATTATCAGAGATTTGTTGCTGAACAAAATCTCCTCCACCTTGGTAATAAAAGGTGATACTTCCGGGTTTGAAAAAATCAATATTCGCAAGGATAACTTCTTTTGTAATCTTATTTTGGGTTGATTGATCGGAAGCATTGGTTTTAGCAGAATCTGTTTGTGCCGAAACTATGTTTGTGAATAGGCAAACTGTGCTGAGCAATATTTGAGTTTTCATTGAGTAAATTGTTTGGAAAATTACAATTTTTTTGGGCTTCAAAAGATTGACTGACGAAAAAATGATTTTGAGAAATTTTGTTTGAAATTGAATTTGAAAACATTATCTTTGCACTCCGTTTCAGGAAAGACCTCGTAGCTCAGCTGGATAGAGCAACTGCCTTCTAAGCAGTAGGTCACAGGTTCGAATCCTGTCGGGGTCGCTTCAGACAGCGGAACGGGGAGTAGCGCAGGCCGGTAGCGCACCTGGTTTGGGACCAGGGGGTCGCAGGTTCGAATCCTGTCTCCCCGACTTTTAGAAACGAAAAAAGGCGGTTATAGACCGCCTTTTTAATTGTTTAAAATGTTGATTACAAGCGAGCTAAAGCTTCATCAATCTTTTCAAAACTTGGTAATTCGCCTGCATTTTCAAGAACTTCGGCATGTTGAACAACACCATTTTTATCAATGACAAACGCTGCTCTTTTTGATACACCTTTCAATCCTAGAATCCAATCTTCATAAATTGAGCCGTAAGCTCTACTCACTTCTTTGTTAAAATCAGAAAGCAAGGTAAAGTTCAATTTTTGATCTTCCTTAAATTTAGCCAAAGTAAAAGGCAAATCTACAGAAACGGCCAACACCTCTGCATTTTCATTGCTGTAAAGATGAATTGCATCTCTTACTGTGCACAATTGTGTGGTACAAACACCGGTAAAGGCGGCAGGGAAAAAGTGCAGAATTACATTTTTTCCAGCATAATCGCTAAGTTTTACTTCTTTAGTTTCTGAACTGATCAGGGTGAAATCTGGGGCTTTATCTCCTATATTGATTGACATGATGCAAAAATAACAATGAAATCGGGGTTTGGTTTTTGATTGGGTATTAGTCATCGGGTTTCGGTGGTCGGGGGTCAGGTTTCGGGGGTCGGGTTTCGGGAGTCGGGAGTAGCAGAAATCGGAGATTTTAAATGGATCCCAAAACCCGATACTCGCAACCCAATACCTGTCACCACAATGTCATTTTGAGCAGATATTATAGAAATTCAGAATTTTACATCAATCCTTCGGTAATTTCACGAGTCTGTATATATATGATTGACGCGCAAAGAAAAAGGGCTTTCTTGTTGTTAAGTTTTACCCTACTTTATTTTTTAGAATCTTGGTCTCAAGGAGTATGCTATCAATACATCCAAAGGAAGTACATCAGATATCAAGAAAGCGCTGCCACCACAGTTTTTTCATCAATGAATAATGTTGCGGTTAGCAATAACGGAAAATATATTTACGCTGGCGGAAATGGAACCGTGAGAAATGCCAACAATACCGATAACTGGTTGATGCAATACAATGATACTGGTAAGTTCATTCGTGCAATAAAATTTGGGGTAACAGGAACTAACAATAGCGAGATTACTACAGATATTCAAACGTTGAGTTCAGGGGCGGTTTTGGTTTGCGGTAGCACCAGACTAACTTCTTTAGGTACTACAACATTGGGTTTTATTTCCTTCATCGATGCTTCTGGGAAATTAAAATGGACCAAAAGAACCCCCAGTTTTAACAGAAATAATGCCAACGATGAATATAATTCCATCTATAAATATTCTAACAACTCATTTTTAGTTGTTGGCAGTGGAAGTCAACAAACTGGAAAGCAGAATATTATTGCAACGTTGATTGATAGTTCAGGAAATACAACTTGGTCTGTTAACATTGATCTAGGAAATAATTCACATGAAGCTTTAGGTGCCACCAGGGTTGGTTCAGAATGGGTTATCACCGGATGGGCTCAAAGCACCCAGATTTATCCATTTGCGGTTTTTTTAAACACATCAGGCGCAGCACAACGAACGTTTAAAGGCAATTCCAACGGGCAAAATTGGTTCGGACGAAGTGTTGCCGCCAATCACGGTATAATATATACCCTAGGCAGCACTGGTAATGGTTTAACTTCTCAAACCTTGGTCACTGCCTTTGATATAAATGGCAACCGCCGTTGGAGCCGGTCAATTGGAGCTAGCAACACTCAGGAAATTGGTCACAACATCATTTTAGAAGGCAACAGCCTGTGGATATCCTCAAAAAGTCAAACCATAATTAACCACCGTACACTTTTATATCAATTGGATACAGCCACTGGAACTACGGTAAGTAATCCTAAAATCCTATCCAATGGAAACCAGAATTTTACAAATTACGACAATGCCCGTGACTTTGAACCATTAGCAAAAGGTGGAATATCTGCCATTGGACTCGACAATGCTGCTGGAATACACGGAAATTTAATGATCAACTCACCTTGTCAAACCAATTGCGGCACTGCTACAGCAACTATAAATAATGGAGCTGCAAACTGGACATGGACCAATTCTACCAATACAACCAATAACATGGGCAGTATGAGTGCATTAAACTTTGATACTATGTCTTTCGGTATAAATGTGACAACAAATTGCAAGCAAGATTGTCCCATGCCTGTTAAAGCAACCACTTCCCCGCTTCTCATTTGCCCTGGAAATACATTTATAAACATCGCTGCGGGTCAACCTTTAGGTGAATCCTATTTATGGAGCGATGGCAACAACAATTCTGCAAGAAGTTTTTTTAATGAAGGAACTTACTATTTAACCACATCAAATCCATGTGGAAGTAGAGAAGATACTGTCGTTGTAGTGAAAACAGGTGCACCCGTAAAGCCAACCAATTTAAAAGACACTACTTTTTGTACAACTACATTCAACTTTTCTTTAGATGTTACTCAAATTGGAAGCAAATATGTGTGGGATAATGGCAGTACCTTACCCACTAGAACTTTTACCAAAGCGGGTGTATATTGGCTAGACACTCGAAACGCATGTGGTAGCAGGGTTGATTCAATGAGATTCAAAGTTATTCCTCCCCCAGTTTCTCCCTTGTTGCCCGATACGAATATTTGCTTTGCTCAATCATTAACTTTAGATTTTCCAAAACAAAGCACAAGCAAATATGAATGGTCAGATTTCGACACCATGGTTCCTAAAGATATTTTTCAAGCAGGAACTTGGATTCTTAGGGTTCACAATGCATGCGGCGAAGTTTTTGACACTTTAGAAATCGTTACTAAATATGCACCATTTGCAACAAATGTAAAAGATACAACCTTTTGCAGTAACAATTTTCTTTGGGATGTCAATTGGACCCAGTGGGATGCAGACTACTATTTATGGGAGAACTTCACTACTTCCCCGCAACGTCAGTTTTTCTATCCTGGTAAGTTTTGGTTGACTGCTGGAAATAGATGTGGCTTTAAAACCGATACTTTTCAAATTTTCGTAGATACTCTGCCGGTTAAACGATTGGTTACCGATGTTTATTTCTGTTCGGGTGAAACCTACATTATTAATGGTGAACAGTTTAATAGTCCCCGAACCAAATATAGATGGAGTAATGGATTGAAAATCCCAAACATAGGAGTCGCTCAATCCGGCACATACACACTTGAAACTTCCAATGCTTGTGGAGTGAGAATGGACACTGTTAGAGCCTACGCAGTAAGGTGTGATTGTAAAATGTGGCTGCCTGATGCGTTTACTCCCTTAGGTAGTCCTAGTTTAAATCAAGAAGTACTTCCAATGTTTGTAGACGACTGGGGAAATACCTGTGGAGTAAAAGAAGGTACTTGGAGTATTTATAACCGCTGGGGAGAGTGTGTATTTAAAGATCAGCCATTGTCAGTTGCATGGAATGGCCTTTATAATGGAAACGTTTTACCCGTTGGAATTTATGTGTATGTCATAAAAGCTACTTTTGACACCAGTGTAACCGGTTTTAGAAATTTCAACTCAAAGGGTACCATATTTATTTTGGATGCTATAGATTAAACACACAACTATGAAAAAACAATACTTGTTTACGACCCTAGTAATACTGATTTTTTCAGAATTCTCAGGTCTCCGAGCGCAAACTGTAACAGGCCAAGGATTTGAGGGTGGCACCTTTCCCCCAGCAGGTTGGTCTACTATTGGTAACGTGGGTTTTGGAGGTGGTTGGTCACGCAGAACCACTGCAAATGCGGGAACCACTCCAACAGTGACTCCTCAAGCAGGATCGGCAATGGCTCGATTTACATGTAGAAACCAGGCTGCCGGTACAACTCAAACTTTGGTTTCTCCAGTGATTGACTTGAGCAAAAGAGGTACAACCAATAGTTATGTATCATTTTACATGTTCAGAGATACCGCATATTCCACAGACGATTCTATCACATTTTTATTCAATACTTCTAGAAGTTTAACGGGAGCTACGCGAATTCAAGGAATCAAGCGTTTTGCAAGAGCAAACTACCCTGATTCTGGAGCTCATGGATGGTATAAATATTCGTTTGCAATCCCTTCCAATTTTAAGGGAAATACCAATTATTTTATGATTCAAGGCACTGCTCGCGGTGCTGCAAATGCCGGGAATATATTTCTGGATAGTGTTACTTGGGATGCTTATCCAACCTTTTGTGAAGGCAAGCCTGATGCAGGTACGGTTACGGCAAATACTTATTATATCTGCGGAAATGTAGGTCCAGCAACCGTTACTTTGAGCAGTTACACCAACACTACAGGTATTACCCTATCTTGGCAAACTTCTACGGATTCTCAAACTTTCAATAATAATGCTTGGACCACTGCGGTGAATACAGGTAATTTTAGCGCTGCTATTGGTACTTACAGATACATTCGTGCTATTGTCACTTGCAATCAATCTGGAGAAGCAGATACCTCAAATTGCATTCGTTTATGGATTGATAACACAGCAACTCCTCCCACAATCACTGTAACACCCAATAATGGTGTTCTGTGCGCAGGTTCAACCACTCCTTTACAATTCGTGGCGAGCGGCGCTACCACTTATACTTGGACACCAGCAACTGGTTTAAGTGCTGAAAGTGGAGATACTATTTATGCACTTCCTAGCGTATCAACGGGTTATACGGTAAGCGGCACAGATGATAATGGTTGTATAGGTACAAGAAATTTCTTTGTTCAAATTCAAAATGGTCCAAACGTAACCATTACAGCTTTAGATACAGTGGCTTGTGATGGTGATTCAATTCAATTAACTGCGAATGCAGGCGGAGGTGGATTGACTTACAGTTGGAGCACCGGTGTTAATACTCGCACAACATGGGCTAAAGCCGTAGGTGAGAAAACCACTTATCAAGTATCTGTTAAAAATGGTGCTGGCTGCGAAACCATTAAATCACAAACCGTTTACGGTGTATTGCAACCTCAAGCAGCTTATTCTTACAAAGTTGTAAAAGATAGAACAGTAGAATTCAAATTTGAAGGCACCAATACGGCCAACGTATATTGGAATTTTAGCGATGGAAATGAGAGTTTTCAACAAAATACCACATACACTTTTAGCGCAGATGGAACGTATAAAGTTATGTTGGTAGCTAATAATCCTCCTTGCGGAAGTGATACTATTTATTTTGATGTAACTGTTGCACAAAGTAATAGTGCAGTTATTAAATTAGGATTGAATGGTTTAGTTATCTCACCTAATCCTACCTCAGACCTTATTAACGTTAAATTTGCCGGCTTTGAGCAAAAATTAAAAGCTGAAATTTTAAGTCTTGATGGTCAATTGATTTTATCAAAAGAATTTGAAAATTTGAACGGCAATGTTGGCTTTGCTTTAAATTTAGGTAACATTACAAATGGGATTTATATTCTTCAACTTCGCAACGATTCAATCGGTATTGTAAAAAAGATTCAAATTCAACATTAATCTAAAGCTCGTAATAGTTTAAAAGGCACTCAATGAGTGCCTTTTTTTGTTGTGTAAAAGATTGGTACAAAAAGATATTGTTTTTTTTACAATATTGAACTTATACTTCTTATTATTGCATTAAGTAAATTTAATTATCATGAAAAAAACTACATTAAACCGTGTCATTCGCGGCGGATTTATGGCATTGGGATTCATCTCAATGTCGGTTGCGAGTGCACAATTTGCAGGCAACTGGAAGCTTGCACCTAAAGCAGGTGCCTTCGCAGTAGGCCCAGCAAAAGGAGACTACAGCTGGTGGGGTGTTCCCGCAGATGAAGTTACAGGCGTTCGTGCTTGCCAATTTGATGATTTATTCAGCTTTAATGCTGATGGGTCCTTCAAAAACAATTTGGGAACTCAAACCTACCTAGAAGGATGGCAAGGTGGAAATGGTTGCGGTACTCCTGTTGCACCACATGATGGATCTTCTAACGGAAAATGGATCTATGATCAAACTGCTAAAACCCTTACTATTATTGGCAAAGGTTCATATATGGGTTTACCCAAGCCATACAATGGCGGTGAATTAACAGCACCTGCAAATGCAAAAGATACTATCGTATATGAAGTTGACGAAATGTCGGCTACTAGCTTGACATTGTCTATTTCAATTGGTAGTGGTTACTGGAAATTCGAATTCGTAAAGGAAATGCCTGAAATTAACCCTGTAGGAAGCTGGAATTTCGCTCCTAAAGCCGGTTGCTTCAAAGTAGGTCCTGCTAAAGGCGATTACAGCTGGTGGGGACTTCCTGCAAGCGATTTGACGATTCGCGCTTGTCAATTGGATGACCGTTTCGTATTCAACGAAGATGGTACTTTTGAAAACATCATGGATGGAAGTACTTGGTTAGAAGGATGGCAAGGAAAAGACGGTTGCGGAACCCCAGTTGCGCCTCACGACGGAACTTCAAAAGGAAAATGGGTTGCTGATAAAAATGCTGGTACCATTACCATCATTGGCAAAGGTTCTTTCTTGGGATTGCCAAAAGTATACAATGGTGGTGAATTAAAGGCTCCAGCCGATGCTAAAGATACCATTGTTTATCCTGCAACGATCAACGGAGATACTATGATTGTAGAAATTTCTTTTGGTACTGGATATTGGTATTATGAATTTGTAAGAAGCGCTGCTCCAATTGGAAGCGTATCTAAATTCTACAATACTGGTTTGACCGTTTATCCTAATCCAGCAACTGGTTTGATTAGTTTGAATTTAGATCGCGCAAGCGCTATCCAGAATTCAGTTATTTTCAATACCGTTGGAATGAAAGTATTGGAGTCAGGTAGCTCAAACGAAATCAATGTTAGTACATTGCCCGTTGGAACTTATTTTGTGAATGTAACTACAGCAAATGGCGTATTTACTTCACGTTTCATCAAGCAATAATCTTTCATAGAAAATTTCACTTAGGTACAAAAAGGGCTGCCCGCGGGCAGCCCTTTTTGTTTATAGCATTCCTGAATTGTTATCTAATATCTAATGTGATCTTCTCATCGGTTGCATATCCTTCGCATCCCAAAGAAAAAGTGAACTCACCGCCCTCAAATACGCGCTGTAAATCTTTATTGATAAAAGTCAATTCAGCCTTGCTAAAGGGTATTTCAACCACTACTGATTCGTTTTTCTTGATAAACACCTTATTAAATCCAACCAATTTCTTAACCGATGGTGTAATGCTTGCAAACAAATCACTTGCATACAATTGAACCACCTCTTTTGCATCGTAATTTCCTGAATTGCGAACCGTAACTCTTGCTACCATGAATGAATCTCCCATTCTAGTGATTTCAAAATTACTGTACTCAAAATTCGTATAACTCATCCCCCATCCAAAATCAAACAAAGGCTGATATGCATTTCGGCCGAAATTCACATCGTTGTTTTCTGTGTGCTTGCGATCGTAATGTACAATATCGCCTGCAAATTTGGGATAAGTAAACGGTAGTTTACCGCTGGGGACTTGTTTACCGTAAATGATATCTGCAATGGCTCTTCCGCCTTCATCGCCAGGTAAATAAGCATGAACCACCGAATTAAACAAGGTTACATAGGGCGTGATAATTCTTGGGCGTGCCAAGCATAAAACCAACACTGACTTTCCACCTTTGGATTTCCATTCTTGCAAAAATTTCAAATCATCGGCTGGAATTTCAATACTTAAGTCGTTGATGTTGCCGGGAACTTCTGTGGCAGGCTTTTCACCTAAACAATAAATCAATACTTTTTCGTCGTTCTTGGATTCTTGAGTGTATTCTGTGAGTGCTTCGGCAATGGTTATTTTACCCTTAGTTCTGTAACCATTGTTTATACCTTGCCAACTGTGGGTCCATGCTCCATTGATTAAATCCATATTGTTGGCAGCATTACCCATGATAACCGTATTTTGAACCACGCTTGAGTTTTTCAAAGGCAATACATTTCCATCGTTCTTTAATAAGGTGATACTCTCAACGGCTGCTTGATAGTTGATTTCTATAAACTCTTTTGTTCCAACTTCTAGTTGAGGAATCTGCGGAAATTCACCTACCAAACCCAATTCATACTTTAACTTTAAAATGCGATAAACAGCCTCATCGATTCGAGACATTGGGACCTCACCCTCTTGCACCAATTCAATGAGTAAATCATTGAACTGAAAATCAGAAGGAGTCATGCTCATGTCTATCCCTGCATTGATGGCCAATTTCACAGCTTCTTTCAACGTTGCAGCAACTTTATGTGTGGTATGCAACTTATAAATGTCTTCCCAATCGGTAACCGCTACCCCTTTAAATCGAAGTTCATCGCGCAAAAGTCCTGTCAAAATATCTTTATTTACGTGAACCGGCGTACCGTTTATTTCACCTGAATTGATCATCACCGTCTTGGCACCTGCCTTGATTGCAGTTTCAAAGGTGGGCAAATAGTATTCACGTAAAGTTCTATCGTCAATCCACGCCGGAGTCCTGTCCTTGCCGCTCAAGGGATAGCTGTATCCCAAAAAATGCTTCATACAAGCGGCCACTGAATTATTCATTCCGTTGTTTTGGTAGCCCGTAATTGCCGCTTTAGTCATGGATTTTGCTAAGAATACATCTTCCCCATAGGTCTCAAAAAAACGTGACCAAAGCGGTTGACGTCCCAAATCAAGAACAGGTGAAAAGTTCCATGGAATACCCGATGCACGAACTTCATGAGCCGTAATTTGTGCAGCGCGACCCACCAACGAAGGATTCCACGAAGCGGCTTGTCCTATTTGCTGGGGAAACAAAGTCGCCCCCATGGTGTAATTGGCACCGTGAATGGCATCTATTCCGTAGATCACATAAATTCCGTGATTTTCTGACTGCAAAGATGCTTTTTGTATATCATTGATGATGGAATGCCATCTTGCAAGCGAAATAGTGCCTGAACCACAACCAACATTCAGAATCGAACCCACTTTGTATTTCCCAAAAGCCACAGCCAATTTTTGAGAATCCAAGGTTTGTGGTTGCTGAAGTGCGCATATATCTCCCTTTGCAATCAAGCCTAGATCAACCTGTGTCATCTGTCCCACCTTCTCTGTCAACGACAATTCACTAATCTTAGCCTTGATTTTTTGATCTAGGGTCAATCCAGATTCACCTGAATATCTAAATCCAAGCAGTTTAAGTCCGCGTTGAACATCTTTATGAAATCGAAATTGGTTCCAGAATAATCCGGTTCGGGCATTTTCCATCATGACCACCATTGGACCCTGATCTATGGCTAAATACCAGGGTTTTGACCAATTTTTGTGGTCGGAAAACGCATCGATAAAACCGTATTTTTTCATTAACTCGGGTTTGTCGTGGTACCATTTTGATAAACATTTCAACGACAATGCTGGAGTATAAGGAAACGATGAAATGGCCGCGGTGGGTGAAATAACTCCCCCATCACGGGTTGAATCAGGTGCATGTCCTGAATAGAAGTTCACCGAATAACTGGCTGTTAGTCCCCAAGAACTATCAGAATATCCGCGAAAATTCAACGGATTATTCACGCACCACAAATAGTTATTGAGCGTTTGATTGATATTTTCGGTTCCGTAATCAGCGTATTTATCTTCCAAACCCATGGGGTTCAAAGCAACGAATGAATAATGCGCCCAAAATAGCGGTCCGCCGTTGCGAAGATCACCTTGATGCTTGAGCTGAAGCGGATAATAAGCCTTTTTCTGGTTGTCAGAAATTTGCTTAATAGCGGCATCATTATTTACAGAATTTGCCCCTGCCCAACCATTATGATAGACCCTCGGCTCGATTGGGTGAGTTGGAGATGAAGCGGCCAAAATGTACATGATAAGACATTCGTTATACCCTTTTACGGCAAAATTCATGGCCCAGCCGTGATTTGGACTCCAATGCCAGTAAAGAACGTCTTCCCCTTTGGTGTACCAATCAAAATCCATGTCGCGCCACAACTTTTCAATGCGCTTATTGATGTTTGTGATTCTTTTGTTTTTGGGGATGTTTCCACGTTTAACCTCATCAGCGAGAATCTGTTGCACCGATAGCAGGCCTTGCATCAAGAAGCTGCTTTCGACCAAATCTCCGCCGTCGTCTTTGGGACTGAAAGGCTTTACTTTTCCGGTGTTGCCATCGAGCCAATGGGGCCATGCACCGTGGAATCGATCGCATTTTTCCAAAAAGGTAAGATTTTTCTCGTATCGCGAAAGCATCTCACTGAGAGTGATCCAACCGCGCTTATATCCCACCATAACTGCCATCACTCCAAATCCGGAACCTCCGGTGGTAATGATGTGCTGGTCTTTGTCTGGGTAATTGTTATCAAGGTGAATTCGTTCTCGGGCTAAACCGGAATTGGGCTCTGCTCCTTCCCAAAAATATTGGAAGGTTCTGAACTGTACGGTGTCAAAAATTCTTTTTTCGTCGTCCGAAAATTCAGAATATGAAGTGTATTTTTGAAATGGAACAACTTGAGCAGACAACCAAGTTGGAACAGCCCAAAGGCACAACAATAGAATGAAAAAACGATTGTACTTCATGCGAAAGCAAGTTACTGTAAAATTTACAAAAAGTGCAAAATTTGGGGCTTACTTTTTAAAAAATATACCGTGAAGATACTTAGAAAAATTAGTTTTACCTTTTTCCTGCTGGGACTAATAGGTTTGATTTTGACTCCCCATTGGGGATTTTCGCAAAATAGTGGTTACAATTACCTAATTAGTCAAACCAGAACCTCCAAACAATGGAAATTGGTTACGCGTGATTTCACCTTAAAAATCAATGCCGCGAAAGCGGGTACATTGGCATTTGAATACCAAAAATCTGGCGTTAGGCATCACTCTTATGGATTGGCCGAGAGTTATGAGAAAACCCTTGAAAAAGCTACAGATACCTTTTCAAAGGTATTTAATCTATCAAATGAAAGATGTTTAATCATGTATAACCAACTATACATTGAAATATCAAAAGAGCCTTTTTCAATAAAAATCGACAATTTATATCAATCTACCTCCGTCCCCATTTTAGAAGATCACATTCTCGATCCCGTAATTGTAAGCAACGGAAAATGGACTAAAAACTTCAAATTGGGCAATCAAGAAATGTTCCTTGGTTTGGGTGAAAAAACAGGTGGAATAAACCGAGCCGGTTCATCTTTCATCATGGAAAACACTGACAATCCAGGCTATGGAGGCAATTCCGACCCCTTGTATCAGTCCATTGGATTTTATTACGGTGCGCACAGCGGACATACTTACGGTATATTGTTGGATCATTCACAGAAAAGCAGATTCAATTTTGGAGCCGCTCAAGATTTTACCAGCATCGAAGTAATTGATGACCATTTGGTTTATTTTTTCATACCGGGTAAAGATTTCACCGAAGTAGCTGGAAAATACCGTCAATTGACGGGCTGCACTCCCCTTCCGCCGAAATGGAGCTTGGGATATCACCAATCGCGTTGGAGTTACCGTTCCAAAGAGCAGATTCAACATGTGATTGATGGATTTAAATTGAATAAATTGCCTCTAGATGCCATTCATTTTGATATTCATTATATGGATCAGAACCGGGCATTTACTTTTGACACCTTGAAGTATGGAAATCCCAAATCTCTCATTGCTTCTATCCAAAAACAAGGAATTCACCCCGTTTGCATCATTGATCCAGGAATTCAGGTCAACGACCAATACTCAGTTCATGAAAACGGCATTAAGAAAGATGTTTTCGTAAAATACCCATCGGGTAGGTTGTATGAAGCGAGCGTTTGGCCGGGATTGTGCCACTTCCCCGATTTTTCAAACCCGGTTACCCGCAGTTGGTGGGGCGAGGAATTGAAGTTTTATACTTCTTTGGGAATCGACGGATTTTGGAACGACATGAACGAACCCGCTGCTTGGGGAAAGGACATCCCTCACTATTTATCTATGAACCGCGAAGGACTATATGGCAACATGAATGATGTCCGAAATGCTTACGGAAATTTGATGGCCGTCTCCACTCGCACAGCTGCTGAAAATCAGCTTGGCAAACGCACTTTTAACCTCACCCGAGCAGGAATGACGGGCATTCAACGATATTCGGCTGTGTGGACCGGCGACAATGTGGCTTCTGATGAACATTTGATGTTGAGCATCAAATTGCTCAACTCTTTGAGCATTTCTGGGGTGGATTTTGTGGGTGCCGATGTTGGTGGTTTCATGGGAAATGCTTCACCTCAGCTATTTACACGTTGGATGAGCATTGGGGCTTTCACTCCTTTTTTCAGGGGACATAAAATGTCGGATGAAGCCATGGCCGAACCTTGGTTGTACGGCGAGAAACACACAGATGTGGTTCGTCATTACATGAAACTGAGATACAGATTATTACCCTATTTGTATGCAAGCATGCGCGATAGCCTTACTCCCATCATGCGTCCCATAATTTTTGAAAATACCTGGGTCAACCAAGAAGCACTTTCTTCAAAATTCCAGCATCAGTTTTATTTGGGAAAATCATTCATGATTGCTCCTGTGGATAGTAAAACTGAAGTTGCCGAGGTTTATTTCCCCGAAAACAACGCTCAATGGTACAGTTTGGCGCACGACGAAGTTTATTATTCATCGGGAAAACCCGTTTTGATCAAAGCTCCCTTGCACAATTTGCCTGTTTTCGTGAAGGAAGGTAGTGTATTTGCTGAAAATGCCGCATCAGTGATTGAAAATACAGATTCCAATTCAGACACTTTGAATGTTCATATTTACTTCAATGGAACCGCGAGTGGCGCTTATTTTGGAGAACTTTACTTTGACGATGGAATTTCTAAAAACCCCGAATTCTGCCATTATAAAATCAAACACATCCAAAGCAAAAAGGCAGGAAACATACTTTCTTTTGAGAAATCAGGTAGCCTGAAATTTCCGCATACATACGTTCAATTGATTTTTCACGGATTCATGAATAAATCCATTAAAATCAACGGAAAACCCCTCAAAATGAACCCTGAGTTTTATACCCATTTTGGATTTGATGGATTCATCTACCAAGCCGAAGTATATACCAAGCTTTCGCAACCCATCTTTAAGGAAACCTTGTCTGTAAAAGACCTTAATGAGCTAAAGTTGGAGTTTTAGTTCTTTGTTCAAGGTAGTTTGTGAACTTCCTCCCACAGAAAAACGGAACATTCCTGGCTCGAAAAACCACTCGCCCTTTTGGTCGTAATAACCCAATTGCGATTGTTCAACGTTCACTGTTACTTTTTTAGACTCACCCGCTTTCAGCGTAACCTTTTCAAATCCAACCAATTGTTTCTTCGGACGAGTGTAAGTTGCTTCTAAATCAGATGCATAAAATTGCACCACTTCTTGTCCATCAATTTGAGAAATATTTTTGATTTCAGCAGTTAAAACAACAGAAGTACCCTTAGTTTCAGCATTTAAATTTGAATACTCGAAATTGGAATAACTCAAGCCAAATCCAAAGGGGAACAAAGGCTCATTGGAAACATCCAAATACTTAGAAGTGTATTTTTGGTTGTTGTCAAAAGGTCTGCCTGTTGTACGTGAATTGTAGTAAATAGGAATTTGTCCTTCATTTTGAGGAAAAGTCATGGTGATTTTTCCTGAGGGATTGTTCTTACCGTACAAGGTATTTACAATGGCTGGTCCAGCTTGTGTGCCGGGGAACCAACACTCCAAAATAGCGCTGCAATAAGGCAAAACATTGGTCAATACCAATGGACGTCCATTCATCAAGACCAAAACAATGGGTTTGCCTAAAGTGTGTAGACTTTTAATCATTTCTACTTGATGCACAGGCAAATGAATGTTGGATCTTGAAGCAGCTTCTCCACTCATACCAAAAGTTTCTCCAACTGCCACAACAATGACTTCTGATATTTTTGCCACTGCCATGGCCTCTTTCAAGAGTTTTTTAGAATCTTTTGGGGCTTCGATCTGTCCGTCATGAGGATTTAACTTTGCAATTAATTCTAAGTCTTCCAACAAATTACAACCTTCAGCATATTTGATATTCTCAGCTTTAACAGTCGAACCAGTTGAAGTTAAGGCATCCCAAATACTCACGGCTTTTTTCCAATCACCAGCTCCGCTCCAACTTCCAATCAAATCGCGCTTGCGCTTGATATGCGGGCCAATGAATGCTATTTTTTTAGTGGGTTTTAAGGGTAATAATTGATTTTCATTTTTAAGAAGCACAAACGATTCTTCTGCCGCTTTTTGTGCAGATTGCAAATGCTCATCTGATAACATCACCGATTGATTTTTATCATCCAATCCGCGGTATGGATCTGAAAACAATCCCAAGCGATATTTAGACAACAAAATGTTTTTACACGCCCTGTCAATGTACTTCAAGTATTCCGGATCATTGTTGGCGATGTTTTTCAAATGCAACAAATACAATTCACCAACCATGTCCATTTCTGCTCCTGCTTTGATAGAACGCGCAGCGATGGTCTTACCGGATCCCATTCCGTGGTTTTCCAATTCGTTGATGGCTGTGTAATCGGTAACTACCATGCCTTTAAATCCCCACTCCTTGCGAAGAATTCCTTGAATTAGGTCTTCGTTGCAAGTGGCTGGCATTCCGTTGATATCGTTGAAAGATGTCATCACCGTAGCCACACCTGCATTGATAGCCGCTTCATAAGGAGGCAAATAATCATTGTACATTTTGTACAAGCTCATGTCAACAGTATTGTAATCTCTACCGGCTTCAGCGCCACCGTAAAGGGCAAAGTGCTTTACGCATGCCATGAGTTTATCGTTTTGTTTGGATAGATTTTCAATGTTTTTACCTTGATATCCCCAAACCATAGCCTCAGAAATCCTGGATCCCAAATAGGGATCTTCACCTGCACCTTCGGAAACTCGTCCCCAACGAGGGTCACGAACAATATCTACCATAGGCGAAAAAGTCCAATTCAAACCATCGGCGGTTGCTTCTTTGGCAGCTACTGATGCAGAATTCTCAATGAGGCCCAAATTCCATGTTGCAGACAATCCTAAAGCAATAGGGAAAATGGTTCTATGTCCGTGTATAACATCGTAACCCAACAAAAGAGGAATGCCCAATCGAGTTTCTTTGATGGCTCTCTCTTGTAGTTTTCGCACAGCCACTGGCGTAAAGGTGTTGAATACCCCTCCTACCTCGCCGAGGACAATTTTAGCTTCTACATCTTTACTTAAAACGGGTCCTGTTACGTCAAAGCCGACAGATGGCAAATTCAGCTGGCCTATTTTCTCATCGAGGGTCATTTTTGACATCAAACTATCTACGAATGCATTGGCTTTAGCTTCTGCAAAAGGATTATAAATTTGTGCTTGGACAGAATTGCCGATTGCAAAAAATGCAAATAAAAATGAACCTAAAATGTGCGTTTTCTTCATATTAATTTAAATAAGGAGCTTGAAAGCCCAACTTTTTCATACCTGATTTAACCTCTGGAGCTGCTGTAAAGTTTTTCCAAAGGAGTCCAGATCTATAATTTTCTATCATAACCGCAATTGGACCTTGATCAATTGCCAAGAAACTGCTGGCTGCCCAGCAATCACCAATGGAGAATGCATCTACAAAACCGTATTCCTTCCAAATGAGGTCACCCAATTGGTAATAGAAAAATTCTAAGGCCTTGGTTGATTCTTCGGGAGTGTAAGGAAATGAACTCAACGCTGCTGTTGGAGTAATAACCCCTCTGTCGTTGGTCGGCGAACTAGCCGTGTAAGAATTCGGAATGTCACTGGCTGTTAATCCCCAGCAAGAATCACTATATCCTGCTTGGTTCTTGGGATTATTTTTACAATATAGATGATTGATTTTTGAATGGTTCACGTTTTGCTCCCAATAGTTTGCGTATTGGTCTGACAGTCCGTTTGGATCTATCCCCAAAAAGGAATAATGGGTAAAGAAAAGCGGACCACCATAGTCTTCTCCTAACGGCAACTTTACACCGTAAAATGAGCGGCCATTTTTTAAGCCGCCATTTCGCGCCCAGCCCGAATGATACACCTTGGTATCTACTGGATGCGTAGGAGAACTTGCGGCCAAAACGTGAGTGATGAGACACTCGTTCCAACCCCTGATTTGCATGTTCATCACAAATCCTTTGTTGGGACTCCAATGCCAATATAAATTGGATTCACCGCCTTTGGTGAACCAATACCAATCCACCCTATGCCAAATAGAGTCAATAGTTTCTCTTAGTTTGGTTTCTTCGGGGGATGTTTGATCAAAGTAATTTCGTGCGGTAAGTAAGCCTTGAATCAGGAAGGAAGTTTCCACTAGATCTGCACCGTCATCATTGGCTGAAAAAGCGATGGTTTTACCCGATGAACCGCTCAACCAATGCGGAAATGCTCCGTGAAACTGGTCGGCTTTGGTCCATAAAAATTGGGTCATTTTATTCAAGTGTTGAACCACTTGATTTCTATTTAGGAAGTTGCGATCTGTGGCGGCAACCAGTGCCATGATTCCAAATCCGGTACCTCCAGATGTCACTAAGTCACCTGAAGTATTTCGCTCGCGGGCCATTCCGCTCACTGGATGAGCGAAGTCCCAAAAATATCTCACAGTTCTTCGCTGAACTGAATCTAATAAGTCGTTTTGGCTCATTCTCGGAAACTTGGGGGATTTATTGTACGTTGTTCTGATTTGAATGGTAAGGTGTTTATCTAATGGAACACCCGCACGAGATTTCACCAACACCGGAATGGGTAAGGTATATTTCGCAAAAAATCTCAGGGGTGATTTACATCTTATTACCATGGTTGAATCACCTTGGATAAAAGATACGTTTTGATCAACAGAAGATATTCCGTTGAACATCAGTTTGATGTTCTCTTTAGCCGAATTGGTATCTAGGGGCTGTGAAAATGAGATTCGAACCTCAGGATTCACAGAAGCATTTTTTTTCACCAAATATATGGGTGAACCATCCCAAATTACTCCTTGCAACTGAATGGGATGTTTAGGTTCAGGTTGTTTGATGGGTTCTTTAACGCAAGATGATATTCCTGTGAGAGTTAATAGTCCTAAAGAAAAAAAGAATACTGCCCCATTGAGAGGCAGTATTCTAAATGAATGATTGAGCAAATTATTTACCTGCTTTTTCAAGATCATACAATGACTTAACATCAGCAGCTGCCAACGCTTTATCGTAAATACGGAATTCATCCAATCCTCCGTCGTAGTGCTTCATCCAAGCATCAGGTGTATTTCCTGGAAGATGCTGTTTGTAACAACCAAAAACGAAACGGGTTGCATTTTTGAATTTCAAAGGACCCAAAGGCGCACCGCCGTTGGTTGGATCGTCACCATATCTGTTCGTGATACCTTCAGGCATGGTCAATTCTTTACCATCAACAAAAAACGCAGCTTTTGAAGAAACGGCATCATATGTACAAACAACGTGGTGCCAGTTACCGTCACCAATAACCATACGGTTGTCACCGCCCAATTCCATCCACTGCTCTTTCCAAGCTGGAGCATCCCACTTATTTACGTTGAATTTGATACGCACAGAATCACCTGCAGCACCATTTTCTTGCAAAACGAACATGTTACCAATCCAGTTAGAATCGTTCAACAATTGGAACCAAGATTCAGCACCATCAGTATGGTTTGAAGTTTTAATCCAAGTTGACAACGTAACTGATTGAATTCCAGTAACTGCAGTACCAACATTTGTAAATAAAGCATAACCGTCAGCAGAACCCATGTAAGCTTTACCTTTAGCACCATCAACATACGTTACATTGTTTGTAGTACCGCTGGTAATGTTGCCTTTTGCATCTTCAACGCTGTTTTCAAATGAAAACTTTGCTACCAAGTTTGAAGCGGCAATTTGGTCAGAAGTAGTGTAGCCTGTGTTTCCACCACCATTGTCATCTGGTTCGTCTCCGCAAGATGCGAAGTTTAGGGCCAATGCACTTACCAAAGCCATTGATCCGATTGAGAATAAATTGTGTTTTTTCATATATCCAAATAGTTAAATTGGTTAATATCCAGGGTTTTGAAGAAGCTTGCCTTCTCCTAAATCGATTTGTCTTTGTGGTATTGGGAAAAGTTCATGCTTACCATCCACAAAGGGTTTACCGTGAGCTCTCATCACTTCACCTATTCTTCCTTGTCTGCGTAAATCAAAGGTTCTATCGTGTTCAAAAGCGAGTTCAACTCTGCGTTCTTTCCAAATTGCAGTTCTAATTTCGTTTTGATCTGAAGATGAAAAATCAGATAAGCCCGCTCTTTTTCTGACAGCATTCAAATATTCGAGGGATTTTACTGTATTACCAAGCTCATTCTCTGCTTCAGCAGCCATCAATAGAACTTCAGCATATCTTAAAACCCTAAGATTTTTAGTGGTTTCATTATCGCCTTTACCCCATGATTCTGCAATTCTGCTCACATAAGCTTTGTAGTTATAGTGTTTGTTTGGATGATTTGGATCTGTTTCCCAACCGTCCCACAGTGTTTGTCCAGAGGTTATAATGGTAGCATCTTTCCTTAAATCACCCGCCTCATAGGCATTGATTAAGTCAAGTGTCGGGGTATTGAATCCCCAGCCCAAACCACGAGCCCCTGAACGCGGCGCTTGTACTACGAAATAGCCAATGATACCCTTTTGAGGATCTGTACCTTTGCAATTCACCTCCCAAATGGACTCTTTCGAGAATTCACCAATTTCTCTCCAAATGTGGCTGTAATCATTCATCAATTCATAACGTCCAGACTTAATAAGATCATTACAATAAGCCAAAGTAGACGACCATTGCTTTCTGTATAAAGCAGTTTTTGCTAAGAACGCACGAGCTGCATCTGAAGTAGCTCTGCCTGATTCTATCAGCTGCTGATTGGGAAGGATAACTGCAGCCTGAAAATCGGACTCAATCAAATCCCATATTTCATCGGCGGAAACTCGAATATAAGTATTGCTGATTTCTTCTTCGGTTACCGGCACCTTGTCAATTTTGGGCACTCCCCCAAAACTACGCACCAAATTGAAGTAGAAATATCCCCTTAAAAAACGTGATTCAGCGATCCAACGGTCTTTTTCAGCCTGTGGTAAATCTAATTTGCCAATATAATCGATGGCTTTATTAGCACGCGCGATTCCCTCAAAACTGGAATTCCAAACTTCCCCAAAAGAAATGGAAGTTGGAGAGAAAAAATATCCGTCGAGCTGATCTTTATCTGCCCCAGTATCTCCCGGATCACTGCCCTTATCGCTGTTATCAGAAGCCATTTCAGTCATCCCCATCCAGGAAAAACTATGTGTTTCCCATGCATAAAGCTTGTTATATATGGAATTGACCATTTCACGTGCTGCCTGATTGGTAGTAGAAAAATAATCATTGACGGTCTGAACCCTTGGTGGCTCTTCTAAAAAGTTCTTTTTACAACTCACCGAAGTCAGCGCCAAAACAGAAGCAAACGATGCGAATTTAATGGTTGATTTCATGTTGTTTCTTTAAAATTGAATTTGTAAACCCGTTAAAACGGTGCGTGAAGTAGGATAAATATTCAGTTCAATGCCAGCCTCTGGCGGAGAACCAGGCAACTCGGCAGTGAACCCGCTGTATTCTTTCAATGTGAATAAATTTTGACCCGTGATATAAAATCTCACCGATTTCGCACCCCATTTGGTCTTCAAGGCCTCGCTAGCAGTATATCCCAAAGAAAAGTTGTTCAATCTCAAATAACTTCCGCTTTCAACATAGTAATCTGAGGGCTTAGGCACCCCGTTGTAAGCCCTTGGAACCGTATTTGAAGGCTTTTGTGATGTCCATCTATTTTGTGCTACTGCGTATTCCACGTTGTAACTACCGCCGTATCTAACGGTCTTTTTACCGTTGAACACTTTATTTCCTAAATTGCTAAAAAAGTCGATGTTTAAATCCCAATTTTTCCAAGAAAATTGGCTGTTCCATCCCAAATAAACTATAGGCTGATGAGAACCCACATAAACACGGTCTAAATCGGTAATTTGTCCGTCACCATTTTTATCAACCAATTTAAAATCGCCGGGTTGAGTTCCGAATAAATGAGGTGCTGCATTAACCTCATCTTTATTTTGGAAAATACCATCAGTTTCATACACCCAGAACACACCAATGGGCTGTCCAGCGGCAACTCTGGTAGCAAATTCGCCGTTGTTCAGACTTCCGTAGTTAGTAGGTCTTCCAAGTCCCAAATTTTCAACTCTATTTCTATTGAAGGTTGCAGTCAAATTGGTATTCCATTTGAGGGCTTTATTTTCTTTGGATCTATATCCAACGGTTACCTCTACCCCAGTATTCGATATGTCAGCTGCGTTGGTCAACATGCTGTTGTTGTTATCACCGAGTCCGGCAGACAAAGGCACATTGAACAGCGCGCCATTGGTCAATTTGTAGTAATAATCAATGGTACCGGTTACTCTTCCCCGGAAAAGCTCATAATCAATTCCCAAATCATACTCAGTGGTCACCTCCCATTTCAAGTTGGGATCTTTAATTTCAGCAATCGTAGATCCGTTTTGAAGGTCTCCATTGCCAAAAACGGCATTCAATCCTGTAGAAAGTAAAGTAACAAACTCAGCAGGTTCAATGCGGTCATTTCCCACCTGACCCCAAGATGCTCTTAGTTTTAAGTAACTCAGATTGGCGGATTTCCTCAAAAACGATTCTTTGGTGAGTTCCCAACCCAAACCCAGAGCGGGGAAATTCCCCCATCTATTTTGAACGGGAAACTTCGATGAACCATCTCTACGCATAGACCCAGTCAAAAAGAATTTATCAGCGAATGTATAATTCACCTTCGCTAAAAAGCTCTCTCTTCTTCCATAATCCGAAACCGGTCTGTGATACAAAATATTTCCTTGTATGGTTGATGTTCCAGTATTGATGTATCGGTATTGAGGCGCTGCTGGAACTCCATCACGCGAAATAGCATACATTTCACCGTCATACCTTTCTCTTGTATGTCCTGCAAGGAATTTAAGTTTGTGGTCTTTGTTGATGTCTTTATCGTAAAAAGCCAAGTTGTTCCAAACCCAACGATAACCCGTGTTATTACTAACGGTTAAGGTAGTAGTATCATAGCGTTGAGTAGAATTCACACGATATCTGGTCTGGTAATTCTGACCATTGTTATCGTAAATGTCTGTACCATAACTTGACGTTAATGTCAATCCTTTAGCTGGTTTAATCTCAGCGAAAACATTTCCCATCAATCTATATCCAAACGACTGATCATCTGTATAATCAAGAGTAGCGAGGGGATTTCCCACATTGTTCACGTCAGTGTAACCATAAACTCCGGGTTCTGTAATAGCATCATACAAAGGAGCTGCATTATATGCTTGTGTAAAGACGCTAAATGGCTTGTTATTTGACTTGTAATTGCTTATATTAAGGGTATTACCCACTTTCAACTTCTTGCCAATGTAATAATCGTTATTGCTTCTGATGGTTAATCGTTCGTAATCATTACCTTTAAGGATACCTTCTTCTTTCATGTAATTTACTGAAAAGAAGGACGCATTTTTTTCGCCACCGCCTGAAATTGCTATAGAATGATTGTGTTGTAGACCCTCTCTGGTAATCTCATCCATCCAATCAGTTTTCCCAGTTACTTGATCTTGAGTGATAGCAAAAGTACCCGCAGCTTCATTGGAATAATCTGTAAAAACATTTGGACCGGCCATTGAAACCTTGTTCGTGAGACTTTTAAATCCTACAAATCCATCATAACTCACCGATGAAGTACCTCGCTTACCAGCTTTGGTTGTGATCAAAATTACGCCATTCGCAGCTCTAACACCATAAATGGCGGTTGAAGAGGCATCTTTAAGCACATCTACTGAAAGAATGTCAGAAGTTGCAATGTTACGGATATCATCTGTTATGATACCATCTACCACGTATAATGGTTCTGCACCGCCAATAACGGAACCCGTTCCCCTAATTCTAACGGTTGGAGCCGAACCAGGTGCACCAAAATTGGTGATTTGCACTCCGGCAAGTTTGCCTTGAATGGCTTGAGTTGCAGTGAGAACCGGTTGTTTCACTAAATCGGCACCTTTCACACTGCCAACAGCACCTGTCAATTCTTTCTTAGTAGATTTGGAGTAACCTACAACTATAACTTCATCAATTCCTTCAGCAGTAGAATCTGCAGCTGTATTTTGAGAAAATAGGTTTGCAGAGTAAAAAATAGCAAAAGTGAGCAGTGTTTTTTTCCAGTTAAATTGCATCATATTTTTAAATAACTGTAACCAAAATTTGGTTTTATTGTTATTTATGCAATTTAAATAATTGTGAATAATACAACAAGGTTTTTTTGATAATTTGACCCTATATGATGGTCATTTTTACAAGTCGAAATCGTAACCCGAATTTTGAAGTTTGTAATACTGCTCAGAGTTATACTTATAAAGTTTTGCTGGTCTGTGGGTTACTGCATTTTGCTTCATGCCCGTTTCTACAATAAAATCCATAGACAAAATCTTCTTCCTGAAATTTCGAACGTCCAATTCTCTATCTAAGATGCTCTCATACAATCTTTGCAATTCAGTCAAAGTAAAGTACTCAGGCAGGAGTTCAAATCCTATGGGTTGTTTTCTAATTCTTTGTTTTAGATTTTCCTTTGCGTATTCAATGATTTCGTTGTGGTCAAAGGGAAGATCTGGTATTTCATTTACAGGAAACCATTCTGCTTGTTCAGCCCAAGCCTGAGCAGACACCCTATATTTTTCAATTCGAATCAGCGCAAAATAGGCCACGGTGAATACACGTCCATATGGATGTCTATCTACTCTTCCAAACGTGCGAATTTGATCCATGAAAATTTCTTGTAACCCAGTAAGATTTTGTAAAACGGCATTTGCAGAAGTATTTAAATCTACATCCAACTGAATTAAATCCCCGGGCAATGCCCAACAATTACGATAAGGTTCAGCTCCCCTGTAAATCAAAAGTACCTTTAAACCTGATTGATCGAACCCAAAAACCACGTTATCAACAGATACGGCGGCCTTAAAATACGATTCGATATTGTTCTGCATACAAGTACAAAATATTGTACAGCAAATATGAGGCGAAGCCCACGATTTTCAAAATTAATCCTATATGAATTTCTCCATAGACGAATAATAAATTGTAATTTTGCAAGCTCATTCACCTTGACAAACACATATACATTTTTCGATTTATTTCCCTTTCAAAATTATGATTGGTGGTGGCTAATTGCAGCTATCATTCCTGTTTTGATTGGATGGTTTTACTATTTCCATTACTACTTATCAGTAAAACAAACGGCAGAGCCAACTAATTCTGATTACCCTCCTGTATCAGTGGTAATTTGTGCAAGAAATGCTGCACTTATTTTGGAGCGCAACCTTCCTCTATGGCTAGAACAAGACTATCCTCAATTTGAAATTGTGGTAGTTGATGATTGCAGCGGAGATGAAACGGCCTACCTTCTGGTAACAACCGCTGAAAGAGAACCACTTTTAAAATATGTTTTACTTGACCCGTTAGTCATCAAAAATCAAAGTAAAAAATTGGCCCTAAGTTTAGGCATTAAAAAAGCCCAATACGAGCACCTACTTTTAACCGATGCTGATTGCATACCCAGTTCCAATCAGTGGATTAAACACATGGCGACCCAATTCTCAAAAAACACTTCATTGGTTTTGGGTGTTTCCCCCGTGAACAGTCAATCAAATTCCTTTTTGGAAAGAATGGTGCAATATGAAAACCTCATGACGGCCATGAATTACTTAGGAATGAGTATCAAAGGCTCTCCTTACATGGGTGTAGGTCGAAATTTAGCTTATACCAAAACCCTGTATAATAGTGTAGGAGGATTTTCAGCACATCACCACATTCCCGCCGGAGATGATGATTTGTTTGTTCAAAGTGTTGCTAATGATCAAAATACTCAGGTAGTCATTCATCCTGACGCCTATTGTCCCACAAATGGGCCGCAGAATTTCAAACATTACTGGCGCCAAAAAATGCGCCACCTATTCGTAGGTAAATTTTATACAAACGCAGTAAAGTTTAGATTGGGATTATTCTCAATTTCTCAACTATTGTTTTGGATAATTTCACTGGTTTGGCTTTTCGCCGGAAGTTCATTCTTGTATCCTACCCTATTGATAATTATCAAAATCACACCCGAATGGATCATCTTCGCCCAAAAAGGGAAACTTCTGAACATGAAAAAAGCAAATGCATTGTATCCCTTGCTTAATTTTATCCAATCATTCTGGTACATCATTCTTGGCACAAGTGCCTTCTTTAAAAAGAAAATCATATGGTAGATCATTCAATCATTGAACATTATTTCAAAGATTTCACCGACAAGCAACTAGAGCAATTTGCCTTCATGTATGAGCTATATGAAACCGAAAACGCCAAAGTGAATGTAATTTCCAGAAAAGACATGGATAACTTTTACATTCATCATGTTTTGCATAGTCTGGCATTGGTGAAATTTGGTGACTTTAGCGAAGCTCAAACAGTTGTTGACATTGGCACCGGTGGTGGATTCCCCGGAATTCCTTTAGCCATTGTTTATCCGGAGATTGAATTCTTCCTGGTTGACAGCATCGGAAAAAAAATCCGCGTAGTTCAATCCATTGCCAATGATCTTGGACTCACGAATGTAAAAGCAACAAATGCTCGCATTGAGTCTATACCCAATAAATTCGACATGGCAGTGGCAAGAGCCGTTGCACCATCTATTGAATTGTATCGATGGATGTCCAAAAACTGGAAAAAACACCCTCGTTTTTCCTTATTAAAAGGTGGAGATTTAATCGATGAACTCAATGAGCTCATTCAAGAAAACAGCAAGTTAGAAGTCAAAGTTGAATCTATCGCTTCTTTTTATTCCGAACCTTTCTTTGAAACGAAGAAGGTGGTGAATGTTGGTTTTTAGTCCATGGTCCTTGGTCGATGGTCCATGGGCCATGGTCTAAAGACGGGAGCCGGGAGACGAGAGACTAGTAACCCGGTACCCGGTACCCAAAACCCGGTACCCGCTACCCGCTACCCGCTACCCGCTACCTGCTACCTGCTACCAACTAAAGCCTGCTTTGCCGCCTCTAAAACCTGCTCTATTCCAGCAGCATTTTTGCCGCCAGCAGTTGCGAAGAAGGGCTGTCCGCCGCCGCCGCCTTGAATGTGTTTGCCCCAGTCGCGAACCCATTGTGATGCGTTCCAGCCATGAGATTCAACCAGAGCCTCGTCAATGTAAACCGCAATTCCTGGCTTAGAATCAATTTCATAAACCAAAACCGTTACCAAATTTGGGTGCTCCTGCTTTAGCTGGAAACACAGTTGTTTTGCCGCTTCAGCATTGGGAATATCTACTTTTTCAGCAATGAATGAACAAATACCGCTTTGAATTCTGCCCATTAAGAAATCTTTAACCTGTGCAACTTGTTGGAGCTGGAATTTTTCGATTTCCGATTTGAGCTTTTGGTTCTCGTCGATCAATTTTTCAACCGATTCTAATGCATTTTTAGTCCCATTCAATAATGATGATATCGCATCCAATTGGGCAATTTTGTCGTTGTAAAACTCCCAAGCTTTTTCATTGGTTACGGCCTCGATGCGTCTGATACCCGCGCTTACAGATCCTTCGGAAAGAAGCTTGAATAAGCCAATTTCACCGGTGTTTTTCACGTGGGTTCCACCGCAAAGTTCTATGGAATAATTCCGATCAAATTCAATGGCGCGAACAAATTCACCGTATTTCTCACCAAACAAAGCCATCGCACCCATATTCTTCGCTTCGTCTATAGGCAAATTGCGATATTCGTTTAGTGAAATATTTTCCCTGATTTTTTCGTTAACTCGAGCCTCAACTTTCTGAATTTCTTCGTCAGACATTTTTCCAAAATGACTGAAGTCAAAACGAAGTGCCTTGTCGTTAACCAAACTTCCTTTTTGGGCAACGTGCTCGCCCAAAACTTCGCGCAAAGCACTGTGCATCAAATGAGTAGCACTGTGATTTGACGAAATTAACAATCGACTATGTGCATCCACTTCTGCCGTAAATAACTGATTTGCATTTTTTATATCCGACTCTGTAATGCAAATATGTAGTTTGTTTTCTTTTTGGGTATCAATGATTTCAATGCGTTCGCCATCCTCACCAATGAGCGTTCCACGATCACCAACTTGTCCGCCGCTTTCAGCATAAAACGGAGAGTCTCCCAATATAATCTGGGTAAATGACTTGCCTTTAACTAAAACGGTGCGGTATCTAGAAATATCGGTTTTTACCGAGGTTTGGTCGTATCCACAAAAGGTTTCTTCCGAATTTTCGTTCAATACCACCCAGTCGCCCAACTCTTTCTTGGCATCGGCTTTTGAACGGTTTTTCTGCTCCAAAAGTGCGGCTTCAAATCCGGCATGATCCAAGGTCAAACCCTTTTCTCGAGCAATCACTTCGGTTAGGTCAATGGGAAATCCAAAGGTATCATAAAGTTCAAAAGCAACAGAACCAGCAATATTTTTGCCGGGATTTTCAGCAAAATAGTGGTTCAATCGTTGTATACCGGTACTCAAAGTCCGGAAAAATGAATTTTCCTCCTCCTTGATTACGCGAGCAATAAAATCTTTCTGCTGAATAATTTCGGTGAATGAATCTTTAAAATAATCAGCCAATTCAGCCACCAATTCATGCATGAATGCCGATTCAAACCCAAGGTAGCTGTAACCATATCTTACGGCTCTACGAAGAATTCTGCGCACCACATATCCAGCTCCTGCATTGGATGGAATTTGTCCATCGGCAATGACCATAGTAACCGCTCGAATGTGATCTGCAATTACGCGAAAAGCAATGTCTTGTGCTTCGTCATCGCCGTATTTTTTACCAGAAAGAGTCTGAGTTTTTCTGATGATGTATTGAAAGATATCGGTATCGTAGTTTGATTTTTTATTCTGAATCACTCTCACCAAACGCTCAAATCCCATACCTGTATCTACGTGTTTTGCTGGTAGATTGACCAAAGAACCATCGGCTTTTCGGTTGAATTCCATGAACACGTTGTTCCAAATTTCAATGACTTCTGGATGATCGTTGTTTACCAATAAAGCCCCGCTCAAAGAAGCTCGTTCATCGTCATCGCGCATATCAAAGTGAATCTCGGTGCAAGGCCCGCATGGACCGGTATCGCCCATTTCCCAGAAGTTATCCTTTTTATTTCCTTTGAGAATTCTTTCGGGGGATATTACCTCGGCCCAAATATCAAAAGCTTCTTGATCAAAAGGAATGTTAGACGCCTCATCACCTTCAAAAACAGTCACGTATAAACGATCTTTAGGAAGTTTGTAGACATCGGTTAGAAGTTCCCAAGCCCATAAAATAGCGTCGCGCTTAAAATAATCACCGAAACTCCAGTTACCCAACATTTCAAACAAAGTATGATGGTAGTGATCATGTCCAACTTCCTCTAAATCATTGTGTTTACCGCTTACACGAAGGCATTTTTGGCTATTAGCAACGCGAGTGTCGATGGCTGTTGCATTCCCAAGAAAGAAATCTTTGAATTGGTTCATCCCGGCGTTGGTGAACATCAAGGTTGGATCGCCTTTCACAACTACAGGAGCCGAAGGAACGATTTTATGTCCTTTAGAAGCAAAAAAATCAAGGAATTGCTTTTTGATTTCGAGGGAATTTTGATTCATTTTAATGCTATTTTAAGCGGCGCGAAGGCCTAAATTTTGGCGCAAAGATACAAAGAAAAAGGCCACACTTTCGTGCGGCCCATCTCCTCTCTTATAAATAAAACTGGTTTAGTTGGTTGCAGTCATTTTGGGTGCTGCTGCTTTGATTTCATTGCTAGAACCGTCTGCAAACTTCTCGAAATTATTGTTGAAAAGTTCTGCCAATTTCTGACATTGAGCATCATAAGCGGTGGCGTCTGCCCATGTGTTCCTTGGATTTAGCAACTCAGTAGGAACATTTTCACAAGCAGTTGGCATCAACATGCCAAACACAGGATGTTCAATGAATTCGCCATTCAATTTACCTTCCAACGCTGCTGTAATCATGGCACGTGTGTAGCTCAATTTCATTCTGCTACCCACACCGTATGGTCCCCCGGTCCAACCTGTATTCACAAGCCAAACGTTTACATCTGGATTTTCATTCAATTTTTTACCCAACATTTCGGCGTATTTCGCAGGATGCAAAGGCAAAAATGCTTGTCCAAAACAAGCAGAGAAAGTAGCTTGAGGCTCTGTTACACCAGCCTCAGTACCTGCAACTTTTGCAGTATAACCGCTGATGAAATGATACATTGCCTGAGCTGAAGTCAACTTTGAAATTGGAGGCAACACACCAAAAGCATCTGCCGTTAGGAAGAAAATATTCTTGGGAGCATCTCCAATAGATGGAACTGCGATATTATCAATGTAATCGATAGGGTAAGCAACACGGGTATTTTCGGTAACGGAAATGTTATCAAAATCAACTTGATTGGTACCTTCAAAGAAACGAACATTTTCAACCAAGGCGCCGTGTTTGATGGCATTCCAAATTTGAGGTTCTTTTTCTTCAGACAAATTCACGCATTTTGCGTAGCAACCGCCTTCGAAATTGAAAACGGTCTTATCAGACCAACCGTGTTCATCATCACCAATCAATTTTCTCTGAGGATCAGCAGACAAGGTAGTTTTACCGGTTCCGCTCAATCCAAAGAAAATAGCAGTATCGCCGTCTTTACCAATATTCGCTGAACAGTGCATGCTCAACACTCCTCTTTCTTGAGGTAGGATGTAGTTCAAAACACCAAAAATTCCTTTTTTAATTTCACCTGTGTATCCGCTACCACCAATCAAAATGATCTTACGCTTCATACTAACAATGGTAAAATTAGATTGACGAACGCCGTCAACTGCCGGATCTGCCTTAAACGAAGGAGCAGCAACTATCACCCATTCAGTAGGCTGAGTAGCGATTTCTGTAGCTGATGGACGTAAAAACAAATGCTTTGCAAATAGATTTTGATAAGCACTCTCTGTAATCACTTGAATGTTCAAACGGTACTCAGGGTCAGCGCACGCATATGCATGACGAATGAATACTTCTTTTGATTGCAAATGATTGGTTACTTTATTCAACAACCCATCGAAATGATCTTCAGAAACCGGCTGATTCACAGGACCCCACCATGCGGTGTTTTCTGTTACTGAATCTTTCACCGTGAATTTGTCTTTGGGACTTCTTCCGGTAAACTCACCCGTATCAGCGGCCAAAGCATCTTGGTCGGTCAATTGTCCTTCGTTGCGCTCTAGCGCTTTTTGCACGAGTTCGTCGGTAGTTAAGTTTTCAAATACCTGACTCGCATTGCTTCGAATGGCTGAAATCAGCTGTTCATTGGTTATCATAGAAAAATTACACTATTTTTGGTACTGCAAAAATACCCATAAAATCGAGGGGTTGAGCCTAATCCATGAATACATATCATAAAGGAATTACTCACAATTAAAATCAAATTTTTATACAATCAATAAAACGATAATCCATTGAAAAACAAACATATAACCTTAAATGACAATTATAAAAGTGTTTACATGACACTTTTAATTTTGTGCATTAGTTTTTTCCCTTTCAAAAACAAAAGTAACCTTCAAGCCCAAAACTTGAATACCAATATCCCTTTACAGGCAGGGATTTATTCGGTAAACATTGGTTGGTATATCATCAATCATCAATGGGAAAAGAATTTAAATCCAGACCCAAGCACTTGGACTGTGCCCCTGATTGACAGAGCAGCCATATACAATTACAACACCTCCGCCGTAAAAACATCTGATGCAAGCATTGGCGCAACCCTATTAATCAGCGGACTTCAATGCATAGACGGAAATAAAATTGATTGGCAACATGCTAATTTATTGGCTCAAAATTTATTTATCACCGCAAACCTAACACAAAGTGTAAAACTCAGTTTCCAAAGAAACAGGCCCTATACCCAAGGTCAAAATCCAATTTCAAAGGGCAATGACGACTTTTATTCCTTTTTCTCAGGACATAGCTCAATTTCTGCAGCAGCAGCAACCACGGGCCTCTGGGTAGCTTACCACACACCCAGCACACAAACGCAAAAAACAATGGCATGGACAGCTGCAGGTCTGTCTTTAACAACAGGTATTCTTAGAATTGCCGCCGGAAAACATTATCCCAGCGATGTTCTCGTAGGTTGGATTGTGGGTTCTGGAGTAGCCCTTCTGAATGGAGTTATTTTTTCAGCTTCTCGCTGAATAATTTCTTGAACTTCTCCACCTTCTCGCCTACTACAAACGTACAATATGGATTGTCTGGATTGTTTGCAAAATAATCTTGGTGGTAGTCTTCAGCGTCAGAGAAATCTTTTAAAGGAACTATTTCAGTAACAATTTTACCGGTCCACATTCCAGATTCTTCCACGGCTGATTTACTAGCGTCGGCAATTTCTTTTTGTTGTTCATTCAGGAAATATATGCCACTTCGGTATTGAGTTCCAACGTCGTTGCCTTGTCTATTCAATGTTGTAGGATCGTGAATTCTCCAAAACACCGTCAAGATTTCTTCAAAACTAGTTTCTTGGGTATTGAAGACCAATTTTACCACTTCCACACATTGCGTTCTTCCGGTACAAACCTCTCTATAGGTGGGCTTTTTTACCAATCCGTTGGAATATCCGCAACTGATAGAAACTATGCCTTTCATGTTTTTATAAACGGCATCTAAACACCAAAAACATCCTCCGCCTAAAACGCAAGTATCGAGATTTTCAGATTGAATTTGTTCCATTTGATTTGTTTTAATTTTTGTGTTTTGGGAATTGACCGTAGAAGTACAAGCCGTCAATAAAGCCGCAAAAAACAACGACAATATTGAATTAACCCTTGGTTTTATAGCCTTTTGACTGTAAAAAGATTTTGATCTTGTCTGCAACGTCTCCTTGAATGAGAATGTCTCCTTCTTTGGAGCTTCCGCCCACTCCGCAGTGATTTTTAAGTTGTTTTTCAAGTTCTTTCAGGTCCTCCTTGCTGCCTATGAATTCCTTAATCACCACCGTCGGCTTTCCGTTGCGCACTTCCCTTCTTACATACAGTTTTTGTTTTTCCGGGGGAAGTGTATCTTCTTCGTGTACCTGATGGAGTTGATTTAAATATTCAGAGTTTGTAGAGTAAACGATTCCCGACTTGTTTTTGTTTTTATTGCTCATACAATCAATCGTTATTTTCTATGAATTACTCCTGCTTGTGGTTGAGCCTGAGGCATAATGATTAGATCATTGATATTCACGTGAGGCTTGCGTGTGCAACAATAATGAACAGCATCTGCGATATCTTCAGCCACCAAATTTTCAAATCCCTGGTAAACGGTCTTTGCTCGCTCTTCATCACCTTCAAACCTCACTACACTAAATTCCGTTTCAACAGCTCCAGGATGAATTCCCGTAACTCTAATACCAAAAGGAGATAACTCAATTCGCATAGCTTTATTTAAAGCATCTACAGCATGTTTCGTAGCACAATAAACGTTACCGTTGGTATAAACCTCCTTACCTGCAATTGAACCAATGTTGACTATATGTCCTGATTGTCTATCTTTCATTCCTCTGGAAACTTCCCTAGACATGTAAAGCAATCCCTTGATGTTGGTATCTATCATGGTGTTCCAATGGTCAATATTTCCGTCGTAAAACTGCGATAGACCCAGTGCCAATCCGGCGTTATTTACTAATACATCAATATTTTTCCAATCTTCAGGAAGTGATTGTAACGCATCAACCACTTGATTATTATCTCTCACATCGAAATTTAAGATACATACATCGTTTTCTCCATACAGAGCCTGGAATTCTAGGAGTCGTTCTTGTCTTCTACCCGTAACAATGACTTTAAATCCATCGGAAAGAAAACGTTCAGCACAAGCTTTACCAATTCCTGAAGTTCCGCCCGTTATTAATGCAATCTTTTTCATATCATTTTTTCGTTGCTTTGATTATCATATTTGGAGTAACTACTATATTTCTTGTACTTCTACCGGTAGCAAAAACCATTAACTTAAACCACAGATTATAATGCAAATACAACATCTTTCTCAACAATTCTTTTAAGGGATTTTGAACCGAAACATCAGAAGCATGCACACTGGCAGACTGGAATCCGCATGCCAACATTACCTGCTGCGCCGAAGAGGCATTCAAATAGTTTTCATGGGTAAAATCACCATTGGCAAACACCGATGCAAATAGGGAATCTAAGTTTGGAGTTCTGAAAATTGCCTTTCCGTTGGGGGATAATTTCTCTTGAATGAGCTTTAATAAATCTACCAACTCGTCTTTGGTGAAATGCTCAATGATATCTGTACCAACAATCACATCGAAATGTCCATCATGTGTTTTAAGATATTCAATGGCATCTCCCTCCTGAACTTCTGTTACACCCATAGAATGAGCCATTTTAACCTGCTCTTGACTAAGGTCTAACCCTTTCAAATTCAGATACCCTTTTTCTTTAAGTAATTGTATCAAACTGCCTGATCCACAGCCTAAATCATAAATTTTTGCATCTTTATTCACCCCATTGAAATGTGGCAGAATCTCGCGAGAAAATCTCCACTTTTCACGATTAAACAAAGTGGTAGCATCTGTCAAAGATGCCCTTCCGCTTTGGGTAGAATGGTAATTTGAATAAAGCGTCTCCCGATATTTGGTACTCATGAATGTTCAAATTTATCGATTCATCACCGGAATATCTACCGAAGCCATGATAGATGTGCAAGTGGCCACTAAAACCTTGCTGCCGTCTTCTAGTACATCAAAAACCTGTCCTTCGCAGAAAATCAAAAACTTACCTGCCTTTACTACACGTCCTACTCCAAGTACTTTTGAAGACGTACTTGGATTCAAATAACTCACCTTTAAATCGGCAGTAACCACATTTTTTTCTTCGTTAACCGTAGTATACGCAGCAATCCCCGTAACCACATCACACAACGTTGCGGTCACACCGCCGTGCATGAATCCATTTTGTTGAAGGTGATGCGTTTCAATATCCAAACTCATTTCTGCATAGCCGCTATCAACATCCTCAAGAATCAATCCCATGTGGGCGATGAAATAATTGCTCTTTAATCGTTCGTTTAAAAACGACTTCATACTTTCCTTGTCTAATCTCATAAATATTATTTAATGGGGTTATACCCTGATAATCTCAAAATTTTGGTTGCATCGGTAGTTTTGAATAGTTCATCCCAGCTGCAATCGGTTTCATCGATGTATTTCGATACAATTTTATATCCTATAAAATTGCCGATAAGCGGCGGACATCCCTGTGGAATCCCTGCACCGAAAGTTTGATCGCCGTATACAAAATACCTTCTGTAAAGGTTAAAGTCAGTGCTGTATAGAGCTTTTTGATCTAAAATCAATCTCCACATTTGTCCCTGATCGCGTTCCATCATAGCCCACTCATCTGCAGTATATCCCAAATCCAAATTGGGAGCATCTCTATCTGAAATATGCATGAGTAAAGCCCAAATCTTGCCTTCAAAGACAGCTTGAGAAAGCATGTTATTTATTTTATGTTCTGCTTCAAACCTCGACTTTAAATAATTCCATATCAATAAGGTTGGAATTTGATTGGGATCGTTGTAGCGCATGTAAAATGAAGGCACATCAAGTGCTTTGTAAAGAGCAAATGTATCGTTCATGAACATTTCCTTGCTATAACCCAATAAAGTTTTACCCTTAAAAGTATCTACAAACGTGTTGTAATTGCTAAACTGTGAAAAATAACTGTAAAGCACTGGATCTGGAACATTGGATAATTCCGATTGAAGCTTACTCCACTGATAATCCAATGAATTTTTCCATTCCGTATTCACGCTGTAGTGCTTTTGTACCGCTGCAAAAACGGGCCTATTTACTTGCAACCAATAATTGAACATGTTGGCAATCATGGAGTCAGGATATCGCGAATATTTGGAATAGTCCATTATTTCGGAAAACCAGACATCAAAAAATCGACCATGCTTTGATTTAACCATCTTTAAATCAGATACTTGCAATGGATTATTAGATAATTCATTTAACTCATCAACAAAGTCAATTTGCTTAATTTGCTTAGACTCTACCCCAGGTTCCCCACATCCGTTCAAAACTACAAGAGCTGCAAAGCCGATGCCGAAGAATACTTTATTCAAAATGTTGTTTTTTTGCATGTAATAATCAATTAACGAAGAATGAAAAAATTTGGTTTGTCGGCATTGGCAGTTTTGGCTTTGATGGCTCAATCTGAGGTTCGAGCACAAGGAACAGATAACGCGTTCTCATTGGGTTTCAAAATTAGTCCAAATTTCTCCTGGTTGAAAGTCCAGGACGGAGCAATTGAAAATGAAAATATGGGATTGGGATTTTCCTATGGTTTGACGGGCGACTACAAACTCGGAAACACCGGTAATTATTGGGCTACAGCTGATCTTATGGTTACCACTGCTCCAGTGAGTGTTTTGCATACTGGCGATAAATTAATTCGTTCAAGCGACACCGGCGATATTTCTTACACCGGAGTAGTATTGGATTACAAAGCACAATATTTACAGATTCCTTTGGGATTAAAATTCAAAACGGCTGAAATGAATGGATTGATTTTCACATTTAATGTAGGTATTGCTCCCTCGTTTTTGATCAATAAAAAACTAACAACCAAGACAGATCCTGATTTATACGATCAGTACAATTTCAAATCACACAATCCCAACAGTTCAGATCAGACTGCAACTTTGTTAGAGTTTGACGGCGGTAAAAATAAAGATAGCCGTTATTCGATGACAGACAACATTGCGAGTGCTCGTATGAGTATGGTTTTGGGTGCTGGAATTGAATATCCCATTTCTGGAAACTTCCGAATGACTGCAGGCGTGAAATTTGATAATAGCATTGGAGATTTCTTGAAAGACAACCTTTACAGCGCAAGACACAACTTCCTTTCTATACAATTGGGATTGATGTTCTAATGAGAACAGGATCATTGAAAATCTGCGTTCCGCAATTGAACTTTATCATCGGCGATTTTGAAGGTAACACCTCAAAAATCGCCGATGCCATTTATACGGCAAAGCAACAAAACGTTGATTTGGTGGTTTTTTCGGAAATGACCGTTTGCGGCTACCTCCCCGATGATCTTCTTGACTACCCTCATTTTATTGAACGCTGCGAACAAAGTCTTGAAGTAGTAGCGCAGAGCTGCCAAGGAATTGCCGCACTCGTGGGTGGCGTTATGAGAAATCCAGGAAAAGGTCGATTGCTGCAAAACGTCATGTGTTTTATGCAAAACGGCAAGATTGAACACGTCATTGCCAAGACCCTATTGCCCACTTACGATGTATTTGCAGAAGAAAGATATTTCGAAAGCGCTAAATCTCAAGATCCGTTTGATTTCAAAGGGGTGAAAATTGGAGTGGCCATTTGTGAAGACCTGTGGGACCTTTACAACGACTTCGAATACACAATATCCCCCGGAAAAGAACTCAAAGAAAAAGGCGCAGAACTCATCATTAATCCGTCTGCATCGCCTTTTAACATTGGAAAGAACTCGCACAGAAATCGTGTTTTTGTAGGACAAGTAAGCCGTTTTAACCTACCCGTACTGTATGTTAATCAAGTAGGTATTCACACAGAAGTGTTGTTCGATGGAAGCAGCAGAGCGGTTAATCCAAACGGGGAAGTCGCCATGCAATTGCCTGAATTCAAAGAAGCTACAGTCATTGTTGAATTCGAAAATGGAAAATTCAAAGATTCTTCCACTGTTTTAACCGTGGGCGATGACAGCGTGGACTTGATGTACCGAGCGTTGGTGTTTGGAGTAAAAGATTATTTTCAGAAAATGGGCTTTAAACAGGCCATTCTAGGCTCATCTGGTGGTATGGATTCGGCATTGGTTCAAACTATTTGCTCAGATGCTCTAGGTCCTGAAAATGTAACGGCTGTTTTAATGCCCTCAAAATATTCATCTGATGGATCTGTGAGCGATGCTGAACAACTAAGTAAAAATTTAGGCAATCCTTACCATATTCTTCCAATAAAGGAAGTACACGAAGCTTATGAAAGCACCTTGGCCCATATTTTTGAAGGAACAACCATGGGAATTGCGGAAGAAAACATTCAAGCAAGATCACGTGCCGTTATCCTCATGGCCATGAGCAACAAATTTGGAAAAATCCTCGTGAACACAAGCAATAAAAGTGAATTGGCCGTTGGCTATAGCACTCTTTATGGCGACCTGTGTGGAAGTATATCTGTCATTGGCGATGTATATAAGACCCAAGTGTATGCGATGGCTGAATACCTCAATAAAGAACGAGAAAGAATTCCTTCAAATATCTTGACCAAAGAACCTAGCGCTGAACTCAGACCTGACCAGAAAGACTCTGACAGTCTTCCCATCTATCCTATTTTAGATGGAATTCTGCGGTTGTACATTGAAGAGCGCAAAGGCAAAGATGAAATCATTTTGGAAGGATACGATGCATCGACGGTAAGCCGCATCATCAATTTGGTCAACGCCAACGAATACAAGAGATACCAAGCTCCGCCAATCATTCGCGTGAGTAGCAAGGCCTTTGGAAAAGGTCGTATCATGCCGTTAGTGGCAAAATATTCGTGATTTAAATGAAACACTATCCGCCGGCATTTTATAGACTGTGTGCCGCAGCTTTGTTGTTTTTTCTCTCATTCAATTTGGTTATTCCTGAGCTCTCATCGATGCTCAAAGACCTAAATGCCCATGAATATTTAGGATGGATCATTCCCGCCTTCTCCTTTAGTGCACTGGTTGCCAGACCCTTGAGTGGTTGGTTAACCGACAACATTGGACGCAAATCGACTATGGTTTTAGGGGCTGCGTTCTGCATAGTTGCTGGACTTTTTTACCCCCTAATTGGAAGTATAACCGCATTTTTATTGGTCAGAGCTGTACATGGCTTCTCAACAGGTTTCACTCCCACCGGATTCACTACTTATACCGCTGACATCATTCCCGAATCACACCGCGGGAGAGCCATGGGTTGGCTCGGAATGTTCAACAACGCTGGTTCAAGTTTGGGATATGGCCTCGGCGCCATCATTGCCCTTCATTTTGGAAGAAACCAAATGTTTTGGTTCAGTTCACTCCTCGGTATTGCCGCATTGATCATTTTTTGGACTCTTCCTGAAACCGTCCAGTCTAGCAGCAAACGCAAATTTGAATTCAAATCTAGCAGTCTACTTTATTTACCTGCATGGCAATCTTCATTGCTTATGTTATTGGTTTGCATATCGTTGGGGTCTATACTGACCATAATGCCTGATTATACCACCTCTCTCGGTTTCGAAAATAAAGGCGTTTTTTTAACCGTTTATATTGCTTTCTCTTTGCTTGTTCGCCTTTTATCTGGAAAGATCAGTGATTCTTTGGGAAGGCCCTATTCCACCGCCATTGGTGCCGTATTTCAAATAATTTCCATGTTGTTTTTGTTGTTTCCTTTCTTGGGATATAGCTACTCTTTTTATGCGAGTGCAGCTTTCTATGGCATCGGACAAGGATTTAATGCGCCTAGTCTATTTGCATGGGCAAGCGATGTTGCCACTCCTGAAAACAGAGGTAAAGCATTATCTACCATTTTTATAGCATTGGAGACTGGTGTCATCATTGGAGGACTGATGGCCGGAAAAATAATCACCCAATGGAAACTAGGTTATAATTGGGTTTTTGGAATGAATTTGATCACGTTTATTTTAAGCTTGATCTTCAGCTTGATTTTTATCGCTAAAATCAGATCCAATCAACGGTAATGAAAGTTATCAAGCAACCAAAAAACATCCCTCAACCACTTATCGTACACATTGTAAGACCCGTGAATGTGTCGCACAAACTCTTTTTCATTTTTAGGATATCTCTTGAATTTCCGGTAAAATGAACCTTCCATATAGTCCATATAGTACTGAAAATCAACAATACTCTCGTACCAATTCTCGTAGACGCTATAGTAACTGTACCCTCTCCTGATGGCCGTGGTTTTTCTTTTCTGGGGATATCTCATCCCAACAAGATTATAATACTTTAACGCATAAACCGACGTTTGTCCGTCGCTCCCACTTTCCTCTATCTTCAATACCGTAAATAGTTTAGCCCATTTTCCCAATTCCAATTTCGCAACCGTATGTATTTGACTTACCTTGGGGATTTGATACAGGGGTAATTCTAAAGTATCGGCATACAAAAAAGAATCGGTAACAATAACGGTATTGAGCTCTGTAGGAAGCCCATGCGGACGTTTCAACTCAGGGTCAAATCTAAAGGTAGCAAAGCTTAGAAGGGCGGCCGAAAAGACAAGAACGATATTTTTAAAATTCTGAAGCATTAATATCTCGTGACAACAGCGCCAATTTGTTTGGCCAATTCTAATTTTTTTGTGTTCAAATACATGATAAACTCTAAAATTTCTTCGGGATTATCGTCTGGGTCATTGAGCTTTTTTTGCTCTTCGATGATCATTTCTTCAATTTTGGTTCTTCTCAAATGCAAAAATACATCAATGATTTCTTGTAAAAAGTTATCTTCCTGCTGTTTTACATAAATCAAATTACTTTCGAAAGCCGGAGACAACTTATTATCTTCACTCAAAACCTCTGCGGCAAACGAGACTACCTTTGAATCTAAACTTCTAGTAAAAAACTCAATAGGCAGCCATACTTTTAAATCGTAATGCTCTAGGATATGTTTTATAATATATTGAGTTTCGTCGTGTTTAAATTGAAAAAATTCCTCCTTGGTGTATTCATCTAAAATAAAATCGGCCACATTTTTGCCCTCTGAGAAGGGCTTGCCCCCATATAATAGAAGCAATCTAAGAAGAGCCTTTTCTTGATAAATATCAGATAGTTGTACAGTTCTTAATAGAGAATCTTGAGGCTGAATCTGATTGATGATTTGAGATACCTCTTCGAGCAGCTGTTTCTGCTCCTGTTGTTGTACCTTCCTGAGTTCTTTCCCTAATTCTGTATAAATTAAATCACTGCTGATATCAAAAATATGTTCAAGTTCTTTAATTAGAACATCTCGCTTCAATGGATCTGCAATAAGCGATACCGATTCAATAATATCTCTAATGGCATCTGATTTTTTCAAGGGATCATTCTGAGTTCCCTCCAGTAAAAGCTTTGCTTTAAAAGTGATAAAGTTCTGTTCGTTCTGATCTAAATAATTTTTAAAACCTTCGGGCCCCAACTTTTTACAGTAAGAATCGGGGTCTTCACCTTCGGGCATAGGCACAACGCGAACATTCAATCCGCCTTCAAGAAGCAAATTGATACCTCTCATAGACGCCTTCATACCTGCGGTATCTCCATCGTAAATGATGGTGGTATTGTCGGTAAATCGCTTAATTAACTTGATTTGTCCTGGTGTAAGAGCTGTTCCACTGCTAGCAACGGCATTGGTTATTCCCGATTGATGCAAAGTCATTACGTCGGTGTAACCTTCCATCAAATAGGCTTTATCTTCCTTTCTGATGGTGCCCTTTGCTTGAAAAAGCGCAAACAAGAAATCACTTTTCTTATAAAGCAGTGTTTCTGGTGAATTCACGTATTTGGGGGCTTTATCGACCTTGCCCATGATCCGTCCGGCAAACCCAACCACCTTACCTGTTACACCCAGTAAAGGAAAAATGACCCTATTTCTAAATAAATCGTAATAACTTCCGTCTTTATCGCGTTGCTTTATTAAACCTGCACTTATCAAAAAATCCTCAGAATAACCGAGTTTTTTTGCTTTCTGGTAAAAAGCATCCCACCCTGATGGAGAAAAACCCAAATTCCAATATCTAATGGTTTCTGGCGTATAACCCCGCTCCCTGAAATAGGGCATTGCCACGGTTTTACCTTCTTCAGAATTGTGTAGTTCTTCTTGAAAAAATTCCAAAGCAAAGTCATTTGCAGCCTGTAGGTTTTCTTTTTCCCTTTGGAACTGCATTTCGGCATCTTTATTTTCAGAATTGGATTCCACCAATTCGATGCCGTAGCGTTTTGCCAATTGCCTTGCCGCTTCTGTAAAAGTAAGGTTATCAATATCCATCATAAACTGAATGGAATTGCCGCCTTTTTGACAACCAAAACACTTGTAAATACCCATGTTGGGTGTTACCACAAAACTGGGAGTTTTCTCATCATGAAACGGACAATTGCCTTTGTAACGAGATCCAGCCCGCTTCAACTTCACATAATCGCCAACCACATCTTCGATGACGGCAACTTGAAGTAAATGATCTACAGAATTCGGACTAATCATGATGAAGAACATCAAATTTAAGGTTAATTTGCATATCGAACCAACTCAGAACATCCACATGTTAGAGAATATCAAAAAACGAGCTCAAGAACTTTTACCTCGACTAATCGAAATACGTCGCGACCTACATACGTATCCTGAACTTTCTTTTGAAGAATTTGAAACCCAAAAAAAAGTGGAAAATTACCTTCAAAACGAACTCGGACTTATAACCCATCGAATTGCAAACACGGGCGTTGTGGCTCTCATTGAAGGTAAAAATCCATCCAAGCGCGTCATTGGTTTACGCGCAGACATGGACGCCTTACCCATTGTTGAAGTCAATGACGGGCGTCCTTACCGAAGCCAACACGAAGGCGTCATGCACGCATGCGGACACGATGCCCATACTACCTGTTTGTTGGGCGCAGCCACCATTTTGAGTGAAATGCGCGACTTGTTCGAAGGTACGGTAAAACTGATCTTCCAACCGGGCGAGGAAAAAATCCCCGGCGGGGCCAGCCTAATGATCAAAGATGGTGTGCTTGACAATCCCAAAGTAGATTTGATGATTGGTCAACACGTGATGCCGTTTTTAGAAACAGGTCAAGTGGGCTTCCGAAAGGGCCTTTACATGGCAAGTGCTGATGAAATTTACATCACCATAAAAGGCAAGGGCGGACATGGAGCCTTACCTCATTTAGCCGTTGATCCCATATTAATTGCTTCCCACATGATTGTGGCTTTGCAACAAGTTGTTTCCCGAATTGCTCGTCCAACGGTTCCCAGTGTTTTAACATTCGGAAAAATCACCGGCATGGGCGCAACCAACGTAATCCCGAGCGAAGTAAAAATTGAGGGCACCTTTCGTACCTTAGATGAAGCATGGCGCAACGAAGCCCACAAACGCATGACAGAAATTGCCAAAGGCATTGTTGAAGGAATGGGTGGCGAACTTGATTTTCAGATTTCTCGTGGATATCCTTTCCTTAAAAACGACCCAGATACTACTGAGCGTTGCATCGACGCTGCTCAACAATACCTCGGCGAATCTCAAGTAAAAGAATTAGACATTTGGATGGCCGCCGAAGACTTTTCGTATTTCTCGCAAGCCGTACCCTCCGTTTTCTACCGCTTAGGCACAGGAAATGCAGAGTTAAAAACCAATATCAGCGCTCATAATGCAGCATTCAATATTGACGAGGCCGCATTAGCAAATGGCGCTGGACTGATGGCTTATTTGGTACTAGGTACTAGGTACTAGGTACTAGGTTTCGGGTTTCGGGTTTCGGGCTTCGGGTTTCGGGATTCAGGTGTCGGGTTCCGGGTTCCGGGATTCGGGTGTCGGGCTTCAGACTACGAAACCCTGACCGCGGACTACAGACTACAGACTACAGACTACAGACTACAGACTACAGACTACAGACTACAGACTACAGACTACAGACTACGGACTACAGACTTCAGACTCTGGACCACAGACCAACTACCATGTACCATGTACCAACTACCATGTACCATGTACTAAAAACTATGCCCCAATAACACTGCACAACTGTTCAACAGCTGCATCCCAAATGGAAGCTGACATTTCTGCTTCGTCAGGGTATACCATCTCTGTGATGATGAGTTCTATGTCACCCGTAATTTCCTCTTGAGCAATTTTGAATTCGAGGAAATCACCTGGCGAACCTATTAAATCAAATTTTACTAATTTACCTGGAATGTTCTTGGTGAGTTCGGCATTGTACTCGGTGCCATCATCCCAAGAAAACTTAAAAGAAGCGCCGCCCTGAACGTCAACATGATCTGCAAACCAACTTTGTAAGCCTGATGGGGAAGAAATGTACTGGTATAGAATATGAGGCGATGATCTGAGAGAGTATTCAAGTTCCAGTTTAGATTTTTTTTCAATGACTTTTTTTGACATGAGTGGCCTCCTTTCTTGCAAACAAAACAAAATCATTGACTTTTCAAAATTAATTCGACTTAACTTCTATTGTATATTTGTAAATTGACATGTCTGCCCGAAACTATTTCTTTGTTGTTGCCCTAATCACAGCTCCTTTAGCGCTTTGGGTCGGAATTTTAGGTTTTGATGAAACCACTAAGTATTTGTTGACATTTCATAATTCTTGGCTTGATACCATATTTTCCCGAATCACACTTTGGGGTGAATGGCCAATGGTTGTGGTTACTTTATTCTTTGCAGCACTCCTTTTTCGATGGAAAGCCTGGCCTTTCTTTTTGGCATTCGCTGCGGAAGGAATTATTACTCAAGGACTAAAACTCTGGTTTAATTTGCCCAGGCCATCCGTTAAATTTCCTGATCTCATGCGTCATATTGATGGAGTCAAATTGGTTCAATGGAAAGCTTTTCCAAGTGGACATACAGCTGCGGCTTTTTTCGGAACAGGAATTATTATTTACATTTTAAGTAAACTAGATACACCAAAATCACTTTCTATTTCCATCATTTTTCTCGCATTTTTAGTGGGCTATAGTCGAATTTATCTCGGACAACACTCTATTGAAGACGTTTTATCAGGTGCATTTTTAGGTTCTTTACTTTCCTACGTATTTTTGTATTACTTCGACCGTTCAAATGCGGCTAAATTGGCATGAAAAGACTTCCTGTACACTTGCTTTTGACCGCGGTCACCTTGATTTTTACCTTATCGGGTTTGAATTTGACCGCCCTATTTGATTGGGACGAACTCATTTTCGCCGAATCAGCAAGAGAAATGGTAATTTCAAATAATTGGCTTTACAATCAAATTGGATTCGAACCTTTTTGGGAAAAGCCCCCCCTATTCATTTGGTTACAAGCCCTTTCCTATTCTATTTTTGGACAACTACAAGCATGGGTTTTTAAAATCCCAAACGTCATTGCTGCCGTTTTTGTGGTAAATTTCGCGTATCACTTTGGAGACAAAATGGGCAAAAGAATGCTCGGAGCATTTTGGTCCCTTTCGCTACTTTTAACCTTAATACCTTTTATCTATTGGCGCTCAGGACTTATCGACCCTATTTTCAACCTCTTCATAGTCATGGCTTTATACCAATGGCACAACATCACTCAAGCTTACCTTAAGGAGGAACGCACTCAATTGTATTATCTTCTTTTAGGTGTTTTCTTGGGACTAGCATTCCTCACTAAAGGCCCTGTTGGAATTCTAATCACCGGATTAGTCATTCTCATTGTATCCATCAACAACGGAAAATGGCACTTGATTTTTACCCCCCAAATTTTATTGTCTTTCTTGGGATTGTCAATCATCCTTTCAATTTGGGTATTGCCCCTTTTACAGTCAAACGGTTCTGAATTTTTTGTAAAGTTCTTCGAGTATCAAGTCCATCTGTTAAACGGTCAATACTTTGAATGGCACAACCAACCTTGGTATTACCACATTGTAGTCTTATTTTTCCTTGCTTTTCCTGCTTCTATACTTGGATTGCCCCATCTTTTCAAAAATCGCATTATGGATAGAAATGTGGAAGATTGGCATTCCATCATGCGCGTACTGTTTTGGGTTGTATTGATTTTCTTCAGTGTCGTTTCGACTAAACTCATTCACTACAGTTCTTTGTGTTGGTGGCCACTCACCTATTTTGGAGCCTATCAGGTTTATGTAGTGCATACCAATCGTTGGAAGTTCCCTTACTCTTTAAATTTGGGTGTTTTCTTGTCAGGATTAGGTATTGCGCTAATTTTATGGGCATTGCCATTAGCTGTTGTTTACAAACCTTTTATTTCTTCTTTGAATTTAACTTTAGACCCTTTTACTTCAAGCATTCTCAATGATGCTCCTGTTTGGAATTGGACGGCATTCATCCCGGCATCGCTTTTTACCGTCTGGTGGTTGTATTGGCTGTTACTTTCATTATTTAAAAAATCGCCATCGCCTGCCTACTTATTTGTAATCAGTGGATTAACCGCTTTAATTACGAGTTTCACATTATTGCCAATTACCGCAGATACTCTTCAAGGCAATTTGAATCGGACCATCAAATCTGAAGTTATTAAAGGTCATTTCATTGAAACTTGGTATTTCAAAACTCACGCTCTTTATTTTTATGGTCGTTTCACTCCCGATGATTTTAAAAATCTCAATCCCGAATGGCCAGCACCCAAAAACGAATGGTATCCTAAACAATCCAACCGGAGGTCTCACGCACAAAATCCATCCAAAAATGGAAATAACATCAGGGTAATCACCCGGTGTGATTGGGAAGCAGACTACTTCTTTGCTGAAAAATTCACCCCAGAAAAACAACTTTCCGGTTATATCGTTTGGAAACCAAAAACCAAGCGTTAATAAACTCTTATTATTGAAAATTTGCTTTTTTAGGTTTACCCGCCTAATTTTGACTATCTCCGTATGAAGTTTGATAGTGTAAGTTTAGTAGTTTCTGATTGGGAATACGGAGCAGCAACGGCCGGCACCTCTAATGGTCCCGACACCCTAATTGAAGTCTGTTCAAATTCCCAGCTGCCCTTTTTCACCCAATTACCTAAGGTGACTATTTCCCAAAATTTAGACGATTGGGATGTTAATACCATTCAATTGCCCTATTTGAAACGCGGCCTTCCTCTATTGAAGCATATGCGCAAACTCGCAGATTCAATTGAATCCATCCGTAAAGATAACAATAACATAATTCTTTTAAGTGGTGATCACAGCAATGCAGTTGGAGGTATTGCAGGTTTTTGCAGGTCCATCAATAGTCAGCGCGCCGGTGTGGTTTGGATTGACGCTCATTTAGATCTTCATTCTCCGTATACTTCCCCCAGCGGAAATACACACGGAATGGCTCTTAACACCGCACTTTACTCTGACAATACCAAACACCAAGAAAGAAACATAGATGAACAGTGCTTTTCCTTGTGGAAAGAAATTAAATCCCTCAAAAACAACGATTGTATTCCCGCTGCGAACATTGTTTTCATAGGAATTCGCAGTTTTGAAGTACAGGAAGAAGCCTTGGTCTTAGACGAAAACATCAAGGTAATATATGCCCATGAAATCCACGAAAACGGCATTGAATGGGCCATTTCCGAAGCACATTCACACCTCCAAAATAAGGTTGACCACCTTTATGTCTCATTCGATGTAGATTCCCTAGATCCCGAAATTTCTCGTGGTACTGGAACGCCCGTCGAAAACGGACTACAAAAAGATCAAGCCATAAAACTACTCTCACATTTCTATCACCTTCCACAAACCGAAGTATTCGAAATCACAGAAATCAACCCATCCCTTGACACTGATAATAGTATGAGTAAAGCGGTGTGTGAGATATTATCTGAGGTGCTTGCTACTTAGTAGATTTTATTTGGTCTTCGAATCTGATCACCGATTACTGTTGGCAGATAACAAAAACGCGACAGTATCTACACCATCTGCATAGTCAGAAAGCAATGGGCTTTGAGCAGTACCCAAAGGTAAAATATTTTCTAATAAAGTGATTTCATGAAGATTAGAAACTACACATTGAATGACATTTTGATTCTGTAAAATATCTTGAGATACCTCTTGAATGTCATCGTAATACGAATAATTTAATACCCCAACTGGAGAATGAATGTGTGTACGTTCATTTAGCAAAATATATCCGGCATCAATGTGTGGATCTAAATTCATCAACAACAATGCCTTATGATAATTGTAATTATTGGCGTATTTATTGTGAAACAGTGTATCGGCAAAATGTTGTTCCCAAACATCAAAAAGCGGTTTAAATTCAAACCCACGAGGAAGAAACACCTTTGTCACGTTCCTGCAACCTAATCCAAAGTGTTGAAAAACATCCAACCCCAAATTAATATAGTCTTCTTCTTCTAATTGGTCTTGCGCCCCCAAAACGGCCACGCTGTTTCGATTATTTCTAAGTAAATGTGGAATATGCCTAAAGTAATACTCAAAATAGCGGGCAGAGTTGTTATTACCAGTGGCAATTGCCACATCAATTCCTTTGAGTTGTTCAACAATTTCAACAGCATTCCAGATTCCAATTTTCTGAAGCTCTGCTGTCCAATCAGAGATAACCCATTTCATGAGAGTCTCATCATCAGTAGATGGCTTTAGCCAAACCGTAAATCCGCATAAAATTCCACAAAGCACATCGTGAAGACCAACCAACGGAATATTACCAGCGGCAATGATTCCTAATTTTTTGGTGGAATTCTCACTGATTTCAGAAAAATCATATTGATTAAGCCACTCTGAGCTAGATGAATCATTTAATGAATGTATCCACCCGTCTAAAGCAACCACAATATTCTTTTGAGTAAACCAAGGATTCTTGATTTCGGCAAACCGCAATACCTCCTCTTGTTGAGCGAGTTTTTCAACGGATTGCTTGAGCAGTTGAAGAATCTGATTTTCTCTTACCATTCTGCAAAGATACGACCGCTAAAATGTAACTTTGCGTAGTATGAACTCAAAATCGGGGTTATTTTTTGCAATTATCGCAACTGCATCAACAGCATTATATGGACAAAGCAAGTGGTTTATTGCAGCCAACGCAGGTGCAGTGATTTCAAAAACTGCCACCAGCGACACATTAGCCAACCCTTTTACAACGCGCAACCGCGGTAACATTTACGGTTACTTACAGGGCACCTATGATTTGAGTAAAGCCAGTTCATTGAATTTTAAGGTAGGATATTTAGGCACCGGTTTTCGAATCAACAATGATACGATGCCCAATAACGGCATGATCAAACAACCAGTAGACATGTTAAGCACCTCCCTAGGAATATCCTTCAGACAACGGTTCAGCACGGGTAGTTTCATCACCGAAAACTTTGGAATTACCTTAAATCAACAGTTGGGAGGAAGTTTAACAGATACCATCTACAATCAAACCAAGAACGCTCGTTATAGAATTGTTCATGATAACATAGTGAAGACTTTTCCCGCTTTTTACCTAGGATTTGGAATGGGTGGAAATACGGATGAGGGACACCGATACGAGTTTACCGTTTCCTATCAACAACCATTCTCTACTGCCCGCCAAATGCGCGTGGAATATGGAGAATTTTACAATCAAAGCTTCCCATTAACCTTTAAAGGCGGCAACTTGCAAGTAGGATTCACTTTCTACTTCAACTTTAGTACGTTGGAAAAGTCTCAGGATTATTTTTATTAGTACTGAGTATCGGGTAGCGGGTAGCGGGTAGCGGGTAGAGGGTAGCGGGTAGCGGGTAGAGGGTGTCAGACCTCAGACCATGAACTATAGACTATGGACCATCGACTATGGACTTTGTACCATGTACCATGGACCAGGTACCAAGTACCAAGTACCAAGTACCAAAGACCATGTACCAAACTACAACGAATTAGTCACTGAAAGTTTTTTCTCAATCAGTTCTTCGCCGGATCCAGAAAGTACTTCTTGCTCACTAACTCCAATTCTTTCTGATATGTTCTTAGCATCATATACCTCTTCATCCAATTTTGAAGGTTTTTCGATTTTGTCTTCCTCTGCTTGATGTAATGGATTGGTATGCCATTGGGGAACCTCAGGTGCTTTAGCCTCGGCTGGTGATTCTTGCGAAGGATCTTTACTCTTAAATCTATTCATCAATCTTGCAAAGAAGCCAGGTTGTGAATCTTTTTGAGCTTTTTTATTGATTTCAGCAGCTTTTTTATCTCCTTTTTCTTTCTTGATTAATGACATTACTTTTTGGATACTTTGTCCAATTCCAGATAGACCTACCTCCTTGAAAGTTTGAATAATTCCTTGAGCTACGCTAAACTTAGATTCTGCATTCTCCTTGCCTTTTTCACTGCGTTTAGCGGCTAATTTAGTTTCATTTATTTTATTTCTTTCCGCTAAAGTACCTTTTGTGTTATACTTATTTTCTGGAAGAGAAGTGTCTTTATTGTACCAACCTTCTTCTTTCATTTGACCTTTGGCTTTTTTGATTCTTTGAGAATTGTTGTATTTCTTCATCAATTTAGAAATACCCATTCCCGCACCAATAACTCCGGCAGCAATCAACAATGGAATTCCAGCACCCGCAGCCGTACCAACTGCAGCAGCTGCAATGGCCAATCCACCGCCAATTATTTTCAATGCTGATAAAGCCGCACGAGATCTTTTCTTGGATTTTACAAAATCATACCATTTCTTTCCCTTATCGGTTCTAGCTTCAAATGATCCATTTTTCCAATAAGCTCTGTCCCTATATAAATTTAATCCTCCTTCAGCTACAGAAATTGCACCTCCAACTCCTCCTAAAACAGAAGCACCGGTCATAAGTGCACCGGCACTAGAAGCACCTGCTCCAGCCGCTATTTTTAGTCCCGCACCAACAGTAGAAACCGAGCCCTTTACAACCCCCATTTTACCATCTGTTATCGATTCATTGGCTAAAGAAACACCTGCAGCATCTTTTACCTGTTTACCATTAGGCCCGTCAACCATTTCAGAAGCCGCCTTGCGACGTTGACTTCCTTCATACCATCCATATGCGCCCATCCCAGCTGTCATTAAGCCAACTGCACCGGCAGCGGATGCCGAAGCAATACCCGCCGCTCCGACATTGGATGCGGCTTTTTCATAATCATAAGAACTGGTATTATCTTGACCCCAAACGGCTTCCTTTGCTGCTGAGCCAATAGGATTAAAAATTGAGCCTGCCGTTGATTTTGCCGCTGCATCTGCTCCTGCGCCCGTTATTGCACCAATTCCAGCACTTATACCTATCGCGGTGCCAGCAACTGCACCTCCGCCTACCGCTCCCACTCCAATTGCCCCAGCACCAACTTTTAAACCTGCTTGGGTAGTGGCTGCGGCACCCGAAGTTAATGTTGTTCCAATACCTCTGCCAGCATGTCCTTTCTTATTGATATGTAAGTCGGGTGTTGCATACTCTTCTTCCGCGATATCTTGTTCAGTTTTTGCAGTTGCCGCAGGAGATACAACAGCTTTGTCCGCCTCTGGCGTTTCTCCAGATGCAACAGAAATTCCAGACTTTGGACTAACTGCCGGTGCGACTGATGAATCACCAACATCTGCAGGTTTATCTTGAATAGGCTTTACTTCTGAATCTGCAGTGGTTGTCGCACCTGCGGCATCATCATTTGATTCTTCTGCTGGCGCAGTTGTTGTTGCAGATTTTAATTCTTCTTCTTCCATGTTTCTAATGGATAATTATCTTAATTTAAACTCAATTCTTTTTTAATTCTTCTGTAATGCATTGAAGCAGAATCTTTTGAGAAATAACCCCGTTGTTGTTACCTAAGGCTCGAAGACTTGCTTGTTTTACAATATTAACTATTTGACCACCAACTACTAAATAATCTTTTGCAATTTTTTTCAGATCAATATCAGAATCTATTAAGAGGTCTAGATTCAGGGCTTTTTGCCAAAGTTCTAGGCGTTGTGTGTCATCGGGAGATTCGAAGTAAATCATCTTTTGGAATCTCCTTAAAAAAGCTTCGTCAATGGAACTTTTTAAGTTGGTTGCCAAAATGACTACCCCAGGGTGATCTTCAATCATTTGTAAGAGAAATCCTACTTGTTGATTGGCATATTTTTCATTATTTCCGCCAGAAGACGTTCTTTTTCCAAACAATGATTCTCCCTCATCAAAAAACAATATCCAACTTTTATTTCGAGCCTGTTTAAAAAGATTCGCAATGTTCTTTTCAGTTTCGCCAATGTATTTGCTCGAAAGTTGAGATAAATCTATCCGGTAAACATCCAGCCCATGTTTCTTTCCTAACAATCCCGCGACCAAGGTTTTTCCTGTGCCCGATGGCCCGTAAAATACCGCTTTGTAGCCAGGCTTAATTTTCTTCCGCATAGATTCGCTCGAAAGCAGCTGCTCTTCAAATTCGAGCCAATATTGAAGATCTTTGATCTGATTCAAAACATCCCCCGAAAGAACTAAATCATCCCAATCTAAGTTTACTTTCACCAAATTAGCGGGGAAATTCGCGCTGTAATCAGGCTTGTTGGCCACACCTGTAGTTAACAAATCAAAAGTGTCGCGGGTGAGCTGAATTTTTTGATACGTAATGGGAAAGTTTTCGTTGTCAGAGACAAATTCCAAATATTCGTTATTAAACAATCTGTGTTCTGGGGTAATAACATCCATGACAGATAATCGCTCGTTCAAATCGCCGTTGGTTAATATATAAATTGCCGTCTCACCCGTGGGTATAAAACCGGTTTGATTTCTGATCAATACACCTCCAAAGCGTGCATTATCAGGATGTTTATCTTTGATTGCTTTGATGATAGGCTGAAAAATATCGGGTTTAAGAAATACGGCCGCGGCAATCAAGAAAACACCTCGTTCTAAGCCATTCAAGTTCAAATTGGCCACTAAATCTGAGTAATATTCCCCAGAAATCAAAGCGGGAGGTTGAATTTCGCCTTGATTCTCAATTCTATTTTTCAGCTCATCTCCAGCCTGCCCGAGTTGATATAAAATGATATTCTCAAGCCATTTCAGGTCGTTATTTAGGGAATGATTATTCATCGGAGTCAGATTCACTGGTTAATAGGGCTATTTCTTGGTTAGTTCTAATAATGCTTTGCTTCTCGTCAAGCATGGCTTGATATTTCAATAAAAATTCTGTCTTAACAGAATCAATGGTTGAGGCATTATCTGGATCCAAAATTTGATCAATTTTATTGGCTACTGCTCCCAATTGACCGTATTCGGTAATGTAGCGCTGAATAACTTCTTCGAATTGACTTTGTTTGGTTCTAAGTTGAGAAAGCTTTTGGGTGTAATGTTCAACTGCTCTTTCCCTAGACCCAAACTTTCTAGCGATTTTCCTCATAGGAGGATCAGCCATTTTCCGTTCATTTCTTGGTATAACTTGAGTTTTTAGATTTTCAACCTCTAAATATTCTCTTTCAATTCTAGTCGGGCTGTATTTATTCTTCAAAGCATCATCCACCTTCTCTAAGAATCTTGATTTCTTTTCTAAAAGTGTTGGTTTTTCAATACTCGACCCTTCTTCTAAATTCAAATTTTCAATTCCCGCATTTAAATCAGTTCCATCAATGATGGCTTTCAATTCATCATAGGTTGTAGCAAAGTGATTTTCCTCTGTTGAAAACGGAGAAGTCGCAACATCAGGTTTCTCTCCTCCAAACAACCCCTTGCCGCCCGTTTTTTTAATTTCTTTTTTTGTTTTGGACAATACATAGGTTCCCTCACCCTTAGTTTCACCCATGTTCCAATTCAACAATTTTTTCTTGTACAGAGTCTTCCTGTAGAATAGGAATTTTCCATCTAAATTTACCCCGCCTTCTAGCGTAGCATTGGCAGCATAAGCATAGTTTAAAACGGTTTCCGACATGATAAACTTCTCGCCTTCTTTTTTCAATTGAGTATTTTCAAGGGTTGCTTCTCCCGTGGCCTTAAGAATTCCGCTTAAATAAATACCTCCCTCCAATCCAATGAAAAATGGAATCCCCGCTCCAATTCCCGCCTTGACATTCGCTTGAATCTCACCGTTGACTTTTGCACCGGCAGAATATTTGGCAGAATCTCTATCAAATTTAATTCCTGCAGAAACTTCTCCTCCTACACTCCCTAATAGTTCAAATGACACGAACACATAAATACCACCGGGAGGAACAATGGGAAAATCAAAATTCATTCCAGTGCCACCTTCTATGGTTGGAAGCGGCGCTTTAACATTGGCAATTCCGCCAATGACCTGTGGCATCCAATTCTTTTCTTTTGCAAATTCAAGATCCACTTTCACCATTCCTTCAACACCAAAAAATTCAGCTGAGCCTCCAATTCCAATGACTTGAACTTTATAATTTTGTGTTGGACCGTAAATTTTAAACGTAGGAACAGCCACTTTCACTCCGTCTACAATCTCAAATTCTTCCTTATCAGAAACGGTAATTTCTGCTACATTCCAATTGTATTTCGGCGTTCCCTTCGGATTGAATGAGAAATCTGAAATCTTACCGCTACCCGTTCCAAGGTGAGGAATATCATGAACATCGATAGATGCATCAGCTACTTTCAGAATTCCATTATCGTAGTTAATTCCCTCTAAAGTGAGGTCCACATGTCCTAATATATTCTTTGCGGAAGCACTTCCCTCGGCAATAGAAAAATCAAATTTATTATCTTTATAACTGACTCCTACAACACCTGCTACCGTAAAATCATCCAGATATAAACCCAATTTAGCCTTAACATCAATATTGGTTTGAGACCCTTTCTTATCAATCGTTCCGTTGAAACCTTTAATTTTAAATACATCAGCAATATTGATCTCTCCCTCGTAATTCAAGTTGAGTTGTGTAAAGTCAAAATCACCATCATAAATAGATAACTCAGAAATTTTACCGCCAATTTTATGGCCATAAACATTCAATTCTAAATCGGCAGATTTCACTAAAATCCTATCCCCGACCATCGCAGCCGCGATATCCAATCCTGCAAACGATGCGTAAAAATTATTCTCTCCTCCAAAAAACAGCGACGCATTCAAATAACCCAAATGCGATTTCATGTTATTGACAATTCCGCGTTTTTCTTTGACATTACCAGTAAAAGGGGCCTTTACTGCATCTTTAACTTGATCTATCAACGAGTCACCACCTTCAGGATGAGAATCTAACCACTGATCTGATAAAGCAATGATTGATTTAGCATCTGTTATCAGCTCATAAACACCAATTATATCTGTTTTGAGCGATTGAGTTTTCGCCGTGTATTCGGCAAACTTGTCAACCAAAATCTGATACGTACTTTTCTCTCCAGTGAGAGCCTCCTTGATCTTTGCATTTATCCCAACATTGGACTCTGGACGCATGACCATGGCCTTTTGGTCAGCATTTACGAGCTGAATGATTTGCCTTATAGATGCTTCTTTGGTTTTATCGCCTTCCGTTTTATTCTCCGGATGTTTGTAGAGCCAAGAATTTGCTAAATCCAAAATTTCCGCTTTCAATGTGCCTTTAAGTTCACTTTCCGGCGGGAGTTGTTGGTATTTTTCAACTTTCTTTTGAATTTGTGTAAATGTAGTATTAAAGCCAAATCCGCTCTCACCTTCCAGTAAAACAGCGTTTGCAGAGGTGCTCAGCTCTGTCTTTTTCTCGGCCTCTTTTTCGGGGGATGCTTTTTCTTTGGCTATCGACGATTCCTTTTCTTCAGCGAACGATTTTACACTCTGAACTGATTGGTATTTATCATCTTTTTTATCTGAATGACTGCTAAGCCATTCCGCACACAATGAAATTAATTTCTTTAAAACAATGGTCTTCCTATCGTTATCCGATGCTTTTTCAAATTCGGCTTGAGCCTTTTCAATTCGAGTGAAATTGGTATCAAAACCAAAAAATCCTTTGAACTTCGCCATGCTGCTTTTCTCCCCAACCAACTTGGGCATAGATTTAGGTACATCAGCAGGTTTAGTTTCTTTAGTACTATCAGTTAATGGCAGAGGCAATTCTGGCAAAGACTCAATGGGAGATTTTTCACCTTCAGATAATGAAGAATCTGATTCCGATTTGGGCAATCTTTCCGATATTGGAGTAATCGCCGGCGATGGCAAGTCGGTCTGTAAATCAGCCGTAGACGGTTGTTTTTCAACGGCCGTTTTTGAACCTTGTTCTTCGAGCAATTCTCCTTCGGTACCCATAATTTAAGCCCTCATGTATTTGCCTTGTTTTTGCAATTCCCGTTTTATTGATTTCTCTAGGGATATCGGATCTACAATGATTGAATCATGTTGAACACATCTATAGACGCACTCTCTAATAACATTTGCAATCATTCCGCCGGTGAGCTCATAGCTTTGGCTTAATTTTTTATAATCAACGTGAAACTCAATGGGCGAATTCGGTAACTTCGTCATACTCGTCCACAGCAGGAAACGCTGATCTTCATCTGGAATGGGGAAATTGATGATATTCTGAAACCTGCGAGTAAACGCATCGTCAATAACCGATTTCAAATTGGTTGCCAAAATAACTATTCCAGAATAATCTTCAATTCTCTGCAATAAATAACCAACCTCTTGATTGGAATATTTATCGTTCGATGAATTGCTATTGCCTCTTTTGCTAAAAAGGGATTCTGCTTCATCAAAAAAGAGAATCCAATTTTTATTTTCAGCTTGGTGAAAAACCTTTTCCAGATTTTTGGCCGTTTCTCCAATGTACTTTGAAACTAATTGAGAAACATCAATTTTATAGACATCAATACCCAATTTTTTACCCAACAACACCGCAGCCATCGTTTTACCAGTACCCGAAGGTCCATAAAAAAGTGCTTTGTAACCAGGTTTGAAAATATTGCCAAATCCCCATTGGTCATACACTTGATTCTTTGTATTTTGCCAAACTTCAATAAGATTCAATTCTTGCATAACCTCATCGGCAAGGATTAAATCTTCCCAATTTGAATTGGTACTCACCAGTTTTGCTGGAAACTCAGAACTAAAATCGGGCTTATTGATTTTTTGATTCAATAAAAGTTCTCTGTAATCAGAAGAAATGTTGATTGTCTTATTGAAAAAATGATTTTCTTCCGATTCAATCTGAATAATTTCGTGTTTTAAGAGCCAAGATTTGCCGTTGAATAATTCATATAATAAGGTTCGTTCATCAATTGAACCATTGGTAAATAAAAAAACAGCGGTTTCTATTGTTGGTTTAAAATACTGATTGGAATCTGACTTACCACCTAAGTTTTTTCGATCTTGAAATTGCAACTTATACTGTAGCAAAAAATCAAGCATTAAAGGATAATAAGCATAGACAAATGCTAAAAGAAGAGTGCCTCTTTCAATTTCAGACAACTGATAGTGTTTAACTAGATCATGGTAGTAATCAAATACTTCATCATCGGTTTCAATATTTTTCCATGATAATTCAACTGATAATTCCTGGCCACTAGCAAAAAGTTCAACCTTTTGTTGAATTAGATTTTCTAATACCAATAAGTCTTTTTGTAGTTGAACCGATAACATAGGAATATATGCGTTGAATTGAATATTGAAGCAAATTACGACATTCACTCTGAAGGAAGTGAATTACAGTATCGTTTTTTTTACTAATTATATTACGAATTCAATCTGAATTCATTAGGTTTGCGACTGAATGAATCCAGACAATTTTTTCAGACAGATGGAATTGCGCACCGAACGCGAACTCTACAGAAGGAGTTTCAAAGCGGCTGCACAAAGCCAAGATGCGATGTTTGAAAAATTTCAGAACAACAAAAAAGAAGCCATGAAAAGGGCAGTCGCCAGAGAGGTTAAGTGGTTTTTTATTACTTTACTATTGGCACCCATTTTAGCGTTTGGATTTTATTATTTGTTTGCCCAAATCATACCCAATATCATTATAGATTTAGCCATTTACATGGAAGGTGTAGAAACAGTTTATTTGTTATTAGCCATTTTTTGTTTTGTAAGCATTTACTTAGCTAGAATTATAATTTGGGCGCTTAAAAGGAGCTAATTATGATCTTTGAGGTAGTAAATGCGATAAGTAAAGAATTAAATCTACACCTCAAATACCAATTCGGTAGCACCGAAGATTTGGTGGTTTTTTCAAACATATTAGACCTAAACGGGGGGAAAGCACTTCAACAAGACAATACCGTTCACTGCTTAATTCTAAAAATTGAGGAAGATAGAACGTTAAATAAAACTGGCGGTTACAGAGGTCCGAGCGCCCCAACTCCAAGCCTTTTCAACGTCCATGTGTTTTTTGCCGCCACTCATTCGGGAAAACAATACCCCGAAGGAGTGAATTTAATTACACGTATCATTGAATACTTTGTTCAAAATCAAAGTCTTGATTCAACCAAAATTGAGGGTTTACCTGACAATATAGATAGGTTAACCGTAGATTATTTATCTTTTGAATACAACGAACTGAGTAATGTATGGAGCACCATTGGAACCAAACTGCTCCCATTTGCAGCCTACAAAATTGGATTTATACCCATTCAACCAATCGCATCATTAAACGCTAAAATTGAACGCATTTCAGGTATGGGAACAAATCTAGATCAAAAATAAATGGTATGAAGATTGTTCCATGGCTAGTAATCGATTCTAAACATTCATTCTACCGCAGTGGAAAGATGGATTTTTTAGAAATATTTCCGAGCAATTCAACTCAAGATTGGCTCAAAAACCACAGAAATTATTTTAGAACCGTAGATCAAACATTTATCATTTCTTGCGGTGTTGATTCTGATGGAATCCCAGAAATTGAACCCCAAAATCAACCTTATTCCCTTCATTTTTATTTGGGCACCAAAGATGTGAACTTTGCGTTATTTACTGATTGTAACGACAAACCATTACACTCACATTCTTTTCATTTTAATTTAGATTTAAATCCGGGTTTACAAACGCCTATTTCCCTAAATCTAAAAGATGCTGAGCACATAGAAGAAGTGAAACCAATTTCCTTGCCTTCTGGTTTTTTTAAATTAGGAGAATTAAGAATTAATATACCTTCCTTTGGAGATTTTGTAAAATCTAATGTAGTCAAAGGTCCATCAACTTTTATCATAGAATCAGCAGCAAAGTCCTATCAATTGATTTTCGCTGTTAATAAACTTGGAAATCCTGAGTTAATGCCCACAGAAATCATTGAAGAATCAGGATTTACCACCTTCAACCCTATTGACGTGGATAACTCAACCCATGCATTCTTCGCTTCTCAAAGTGAAATTAGCATTGACAAATTAAACGCCCTCGAATGTGTATCCTACAGAGTACACGATAACAATAGTAGAACAAAACTCAAATGCAGAGTACCTAAATTTGGGCTTTCAAACATTTCGAAATCCCCAAGTTATCCACATTCGCCTGTTTTGCTCCAAGAAATCAAATATTAATTGTATAGATTTGCGTTTTAAGTGCTTTTTAAATCAACCGATAAAAACCTAACATTTTAAATAATATGGCGAATTACAAAACCCCTGGTGTTTACGTAGAAGAGATCTCCACGTTACCACCTTCAGTCGGACAAGTGCCTACTGCTGTACCTGCGTTTGTGGGGTACACAGCAAAGGCCATTAAAGGAGGAGCATCGATTCTTAATCAAGCGGTGCACATTTCTTCTATGCTTGATTACGTTGATCATTTTGGAGGTGGATACGTACCATCTGAGATTAACGTTTCTTTAAACTCTTCTTTACAAGTTGAAGGAATTAAATTAGACAAATCTTTCTATTTGTATGATGCAATCAGAATGTTTTTTGCCAATGGTGGCGGAGAGTGTTATGTTGTAAGTGTTGGTGGTTACAATGACGATATTGATTTCGAAGCGCTACAGGATGGTATTGACGCTTGCAAGCGCGAGAATCAGCCTACTATTTTGGCTTGTCCAGATGCTGTTTTGTTAGGCAAATCAGATCAGTGCTACAGTTTGCAGCAACAAATGTTGATGCAATGTGCCATGATGCAAGATCGTGTTGCTGTATTAGACGTTTACGAAGGATACATCCACAGAAAAGATAAAGATGTGGTATTGAACTTTAGAAATGGTGTTGGTGTAAACAACTTGAAATACGGTGCTTCATACTACCCATGGGTTTACAACGCATTGCCTCATAAATACAATCACGAAACCATCAAAATCAAAGTTGGTGATGACGATAAGCGTTTAGAAGAAATTTGTTCACATCCAATTTCAGTTAAAAACTTAAACATGGCTGTATCAGATTATGCTAAAGTAAGAGCTTATTCTAACGAAAAAGATTACAAAACAGCATTAACTGATATATTAGATAACATCAACGGTGATGCTGCTGATTATAACGGCGGTGCTAGTTACTTGGCTGGTGAGTTGAAAGCATTGTACGACTTTGCAACTAGTTTCTTTAACAGCGCAGCGGTTGCTAACGAAATGAGCGTTAAAGTAAATGCTAGCTCAAAGTTCACCGGTTTATTGAAAGAGTTTGCTAGCTACGATGCTGCTGCAGGTTCTGGTGCATTTGATGCTGCTGCTTATCCTACACTAGATTTAGGAGAAGCAACTCCTAACGCAGCTATTACAGGTGCAGAGCAAGATGAAATGAAGAATAAGTTGATGAAAGACACCCTATACAAATTGGGTGTTGATCTAAGAAACATCATGGATAGCATTTTGGAAGATGCAGAATCTATCAAAATCAACTTAGGTAAAATTGCATTTGACTACAACCCATTGTTGCAGAATATCGTTAATGAAATCTACAAAGAATTGTCAAAAATTCCACCATCTGGTGCAGTTTGTGGTGTTTATGCAATGGTTGATAACCAACGTGGTGTTTGGAAAGCTCCTGCAAACGTAAGTCTTGCAACTGTTTCTAAACCAATCGTTAAAATTGATGACGCACAACAAGAAGATTTGAACGTTGACGTTATTGGCGGTAAGTCTATAAACGCTATCAGAAGCTTTACTGGTAAAGGTACTCTTGTATGGGGTGCTCGCACACTAGCTGGTAATGATAACGAATGGAGATACATTTCAGTACGTCGTTTCTTCAACATGGTTGAGGAAAGCATCAGAAATGCAACAGGTTGGGCAGTATTTGAACCTAATGATGCTTCTACTTGGATTAGAGTTAAGGCAATGATTGAAAACTATTTGACCAATTTGTGGAAAGCTGGCGCTATGGCTGGTGCTTCTTCAGATCAAGCGTTCTTTGTGAATATTGGAATGGGAACAACCATGTCTCAAGTAGATATTCTTGAAGGAAGAATGAACGTAGAAATTGGTATGGCTGTAGTTCGTCCTGCTGAATTCATTGTGTTGAAATTCTCTCACAAAATGCAAGAGTCTTAATTAAATCCTTTGTAAAACTAAAAAATTAAAAAATAAATCATGGCAAATCCAGATTATCCACTACCAAGGTTTCACTTCCGTGTTACCTTTGACAGCACTGTAATCAATTGCAGCGAAGTAACCGGATTGAATACCGAACTAGACGTGATAGAATATCGCGATGGTGCAAGTGTTGAATTTAGCACTCAGAAAATGTCAGGACTTAGAAAGTTTGGTGATATTGTAATCAAAAAAGGTGTTTTCCAAGATCACGTTGAATATTGGGATTGGTACAATGCAGTTCAAATGAACAACCCTGTTCGTAAAACTGTAACCATCGAACTTCTCGATGAAACACACTCTCCTATTATGACATGGGCTTTGACCAATGCTTGGCCAAAGAAAGTGGAAAACCCAGACTTGAAGTCTGATGCAAGTGAAGTAGCGGTTGAAACCATCACCCTAGTTCACGAAGGTTTGAGTTTAGCTTAATTTTCATTGATCTAATTCAATAATGTTTCAAAGTCTACCGGTAAATGCGTTTCATTTTAAGGTAGACTTTATCTTTCCCTTGCCGTCAAAATCCCTCGATGCCCGATTTGAAAGCATCGAGGGAATTGGCAAGTCAATCGTATCCAATAAAAAAACAGGAACCCAAGAAGTTCAAAATTCCGTTACCAACAGTTCTGCTGTTGAACTTGAAAAAGGTCAACTCACCCTAAAACGTGGGCTAATTCCAGGGTCATTTCTCATAGATTGGTTTGAAATGAATATCACCCTAAAAAAACGCATTCCCATTCCCATTGTAGTAAGCGCACTAGACGCGAATCACTCTCCCATTTATTCTTGGTTTTTTTACAATGCCTATCCAATAAAATGGGAAACCGGTGGATTTAATGCCATGTCAGGAAAATACATCACTGAAACCATTGTAATACAATACGACTGGTACAAACAAGTCAATATGCAATCTGGCATGTTCAGTGCCGTTGCAAATGCGGCCTTAGGGGCTGCAAATTATGTAGCCGATGCAGGCTCTAAAGTTGCTCAAAAAGGAGTTAGCGCCGTAAAATCTGGCGTTGATTCTGCTGCTGGCGCTGTTGGTGATATTTTAGATTAATCTCATTATGACTGAAATTAAAAAACTGGTTATAAAGGCATCAATTAGATCATCTTCCGAAGTTGATATTACAAAAAATAAACAAATTACACAGGAACAATTGTTGGCTGCACTTGAGGAGTTAAAGTTCCAAATGAGCAGTGATATAGACAAACGGATAAACAGTGTATTATCCAAGAAAATGAAAAAGTAACTTTGTTGTATGCTTCCAGGATTAAGCACCTTCAATAGTTTTCAAATAACAGCCTACAAGGATGTAGATTGTACATCGTCTGTTTTCCCAAAAGCAAAAGGCATGATTGCCTTTGATTTTATGAAAATGATGTATAAGTTCTCTTTCAATCCTAATTCTCTCGAAATTAAATCTTCCAACCAATTTAACCTACTGCAACCTACTGGTTACAGCGGTATAAATCCGAAATTCATAGCCCAGAAACCAAAAATCCTTTCTGTTGAATTAGTTATAGATCCAGGTGCCGAACCTAATTTCATGTACTCTCTTTCAACAGGTCTACCTGCCAGAGAATCATTGCTTTCACTCGGAGATAGAATTCAAATTTTTGAGGATTTAGTTGGATATGAATCCACAACTCATAGACCACACTATTTACTATTAAGTTGGGGAGAAACCATCAACATGAAAACGACCATCAAAGAATATAAAATAATTTATGGTCGTTTTGATGAAAACGGAAAGCCAACACGTGCCCACATTCAAGCCGATTTTTTAGAGGTTATTTCGGCAAAGGCCATGTTAACAAAACAAGGCAGACAATCTCCTGATGTCAGTCATATGGTTGAGGTTATGGAAGGTGATACTCTGCCTAGTTTATGCAAGAAAATTTACGACAACCCCAATTATTACGTAGAAATTGCTAAAATCAACCAATTAAAATCGGTTAGAAATCTTAAAGTGGGACAAAAATTGTATTTTCCTCCTTTGAAATAAATCACCATGTTTGGAGCTACAGTAAAGGATCATGAAACCGCCTCGGTTGAGCTAAGCATCAAAGGTAAAGTTTCAACTTTATCCAATCACGTGGTAAAAGTTGAAGTTTCCAAACAAGCCAATAAAATTGCCAGAGCCCAAATTTGGATACTTGACGGCGATGTTGCCTTGCAAAAATTTGAACTTTTTGAGCAAAACTCCTTTGATATTGGTGATGATGTCATCATAAAAATAGGTGGAACCGTAACAGGACTTAAACAGGTTTTTAAAGGTGTGGTTAGCGGTGTTGCCTCAGAAGTGGCCACAAATAATAGTTTCTTAGTAATTCATTGCGCTGATAAAGCTTTGGGAATGACCAAAGGTAGAAATACCAAGATCTTTTTAAAGAAAAAAGACGATGCAATCATTAAAACCTTGATTGGAAACACCTCAGGACTAACTCCCAAAGTTGATGCATGTACCATTGAACACGAAAAAATGGTTCAATACGGCATCAATGATTGGGATTTTATGCTCATGAGAGCTGAAGCAAATGGCTTTTTAGTTTTCAATTCAGATGCTGAAGTAGCGGTTAAAGAACCTACTCTCAGTGGCTCCCCAACAGCAACATATTCATACGGGAAAGAACTACTCACCTTTGAAAATCATTCAACCGGCGAGCCAGCACTCACCGAAATCAACTTTACACGTTGGGATTATGACACTGCCAACGTAAAGACGGAAAAATCTGATACCACTACTAAATTATTGACACCTGATGGTGTTAAATTCGATAAATTAAAAGTCCTCGGCAAACCCACAGCAAAAGTCGGCTTCTTCACTTCTGGAATTCACAAAGCCAATCAATTTAAAGACCTACTCAACGGAAAAGTAATTCGCTCGTTGTTGGCATCGCAAAAAGGACAAGCTACCGTTTTAGGTGATACCACCGTGTTGCTTGGCGATATTTTTGAGATTAAGGGTTTAGGGAAGCTTGGAGGAAAGTTTTTTTGCTCTGGGATAGAGCACACCATGGAAGATGGTTTATTTACCACTACCCTTTCCTTTGGGATAGATGAATATTCGCATTGGGAAAGATACCCATCGCTAAACAATGATTTTGTGGCCTCGACCGTTGGAACTATTCATGGAATTCATTTGGGAACCGTAATGAAATTAGACGGTGACCCAAATACGCAAATGAGAATACAGGTGAAATTGCCTGTTTTTGGAACAGATGCATTGGTTTGGGCGCGTTTAACTTTTCCTGATGCAGGAAAAAGTAGGGGTATTTTCTTTGTTCCTGAAAAAAATGATGAAGTTGCGGTTTCATTTATTGATGGCGACCCCAATCAACCCATCATTCTTGGTACGCTTTACAATAAGTCAAATACTGCTCCTTACACCATTGACGCTAAAAACAATAAACGAGCTATTATATCTAAAAACAAGGTAACCATTGAGTTCGATGATGAAAAAAAGAACTTGACGCTAAAAACTCCCGGTGGAAATTCTATTCTATTTGATGATGCGAAGGGTATTACCATGAAAGATAAAAATGGCAATAGCATTGAGTTAGGAAGTGCCGGAATTACCATTAAGTCATCGAAAGAAGTAAAAGTCAGTGGTCTAAAAGGAATCAATTTAGCGGCCAGTGGAGGCCCAGTTAAAATAGCCGGTTTACAGGTAGAAGGGGAAGCAAAAACCACCTTGAAACTCGCTGGTAAAGCGACTGCCGAAGTAAGTGCCGCAGGTATTTTGACCCTTAAAGGAGGAATAGTAAAAATTAATTAATAAATTCGCTCATTATGCCGCCAGCAGCTAGAGTCACAGATATGCACACTTGTCCCATGCAAACACCCGGAATTGTCCCAATTCCCCACGTTGGAGGGCCAATAACAGGACCAGGTGCCCCAACTGTATTGATTGGGAATATGCCCGCCGCAGTTATGGGAGATATGTGTGTTTGTATCGGTCCGCCAGATAGCATTGTTAAAGGATCTGCAACCGTATTGATCTGTAATAAACCTGCTGCCAGAATGGGCGATACTACCGCTCATGGAGGTTCTTTGATGAGCATGTGTCCCACAGTCCTAATCGGAGGATAAACATGGAACAAGACGAATTGGCTTTCTTAGGTAAAGGATTGCAAATGCCCTTTCAGATAAATCCATCCACAGGAAAAACTGAAATGATAAGCGGTGCTGAGAATATTGAAAAAAGCATCAATGTAATCATGTCTACAAAGCCCGGTGAGAGATTGTATCACCTCGATTTTGGAATTGATTTAACTCCCCTTCTTTTTGAACCTGCAGATGAAGCAACGTTAAAGGAAATTGAAACCCGAATCATTGATGGTTTAACTCAGTTTCAACCTCAGATCATACCCGAATCAGTAGACTTTAAAATTAATGCACTGGAAGGTGTTGTGTTAATAGATGTTAAATTCACAATACGAGCAACCAATACCCGCTCAAATTACGTTTATCCCTTCTATCTAAAGGAAGCTAATCAAGATTAATTCATTGAGTTGGGATAGGAACAATATCAGATTTGAATCGAAGTCACAAAACAATGTGAACCGAGATAACACCGTTTCACATTCCCTGATATCCCCGCTTTCCAAAGAAGATGTTATAGAATCTCTATTGCATCTTTCCAAACAAATTACCTACTACAATAACAAAGGCAAGAACGACGGTAGCATTCACCGTTTTTTCTCCAATAATTTATCTTTGGTTCTTGCAGCCGTATTGAGTGATGAACTGGGGAAATCAATTTTTGACCTAAGGGATATCATTAAACAGGTTGAAAATAGATGGATTCAAGGTCTTGATGTATTGAGAAGTCAGCGCGCTTCAACTTACAACTTGATTTACATTCAGTTAGATCACCTTGAAATTCTTAAAAACGCCTCTATAGCGCAACAGTCTGAAATTCAAGAACTCATTCCCAGTTTTCATGAATTGGTGAATTATTACCAAAAGTCACTAAGCCATTGGTATGATTTTGATGTTATCTCTCAGAAGAAAAAGTTAAACCTCAAACTCAATGCACTAACGGTATTTTCTATTGAATCTTCTAAAAAATCTCAAGATTCCTTGGCTTGGTTTCAAAAAATCAAACTACTTAAAAAAGACATTGATGTAATTGAACTTATTTGGGGTAAAATAAAGGTAGAAGCTAAATTGGTTCTCAATAATCTGATTGAACAACGTTCTTTAGACCCTATTGCATCCATAGCACATATCACAGGCGACATGGTCAATGAGATGGGCACCATGTATGCTAACAGGGTCCTTGATGGAGTAGCAACGTTCTTTTTGGAAAAAAGAGCGGGCATTTCAAAGTTTGATTTTGTTCCTGATACGTTATTTGCCAAATACCTATGGAACCCAGAATCATCTGTCAGATCACTTTCGCCAGGAACATCGTTTGCTTTAACTGCAAAATCAACCCCTGAAGTAACCCTTCATGGTGAATTAAATGATTTCACTCAGTTAAATAACCAAACCATTCTAAAAAAAGTGTTGGTAGTGAATTCAGAAGGTATACTATCAAAGTCAGAAGATGATGTTATAAACATCAATACTGAATATCCTTCCAAATTCAGACTGGAACAAACTAAAAAAACAACCGATCATCAAGTATCTCCGTTTTATTTTCAGATAAAAAGTCCGCTATTTGGATTGCAAGGCAATGTTCTAAAATGGACCATAGGACTGGAATTTGACTATTTTACTTTCCAAAGAATATATAAGGCTATTTTTGATTCACAACCCAATTTAAAACAAGTTTACGGCGAAGATTCACCAAATACCGTCATAAAGAATTGGATTTTCCCTTCAATGGCAATATTCTATCAAACCCTAGATGGTATAGAATATGAAATACCTTTAAGCCGAATTGAACTCAGTGTATTCATTGATAAATCAAGTGAAACAAGTTCTCTTTCTTGGTCAATCATCATTGATGGAGATAATCCTCCTCCGCTTGTAAATTCAAAAGGGGATGTTGAACTGAAATTTAAATTAAAGCGCGACTTTTTATACAGTTACGGATTTTTCAGCCACAACAAACTCAATCGGATACTCATAAATATAGATGTTCTCTCTGTGGGGGATGTTCAGATTTATAACGATTTTGGGAAAATTGAGCCTTCCACACCATTTAATCCTTTCGGAACTAAACCCGAATTGGGTTCGAGGTTTTTTATTGGACATCCAATGCTTTTTTCCAATGCACTAAATAATTTAAAAATTACTTGGCAATGGTACGGTTTGACTGATGCAGAAGGCGGACTTTCAGATCTTTACAAAAAATACGGTTTCATTGAGTCAGACGATGATTTTATGGTTGCAGTCAGTGCTTTAAGATCAGGCACCTGGTTTCCTGAAACTGAAAGACAATTAGTTCCTTTGTTTGCGAGTGATCTTTCTGATTCGCATCCCATCGATTCTAAACCAACCGTTTCGAATATCAGAAGAATCAATGAAATTGATTTGTTGAAACTGGATTTAAATCGCCCTCAAAAGTCCTTCGAAAACCTAAAAGAGCCTTTTAAATCGAAATATGGTTACATTGCTCTAGAACTCGTAAGCCCGGTGGGTGCATTTGGACACGGCAAGTTTTCTGAAAATCTTCAGAAGAAAGTAGGCAATCCCAAAATGACCGAATATTTGCCTGAACCCTACACTCCTACTTTAGGGAATTTGGTCATTGATGCATCATTGCAAGAGTCAATTACTAACAAAGATTTTAAAGATCGCATTACCAGCTTTGGAATTGATCATTACATCTTGAATAAAGAGGCTAGCTATAACGATGGATTGATGCCTCAAGACAATCACAAAAGTTCCATCTATCTAAATTTATCTGAATTCTCAAATACTTCAGCGGCATTGTTCTTTGAGCTACCCTCTTTTAGAAGCGGCAAAAGCATTGAATCTCCAAAAGAATGGTATTGGTATGATTCCAATCAACTTAAATGGAACAAAATCGTTGAAGAAAATATTGTTAAAGATGATACTTTAAACTTTGAAACTTCAGGTCAAATTCTGATTCAAAATTTGACTCAATCGGAAGAATTACCTTGGATAAAAGTAGTTTCTCCCTTTGATACTTCTTTGAGCTGGGTTCAGAATATTGATACGCAAATCATCAAATTAGAATTAACTGAAAATCCACTATTTGACAAAAAGATCACGCTTACTAACATAGAAATACCTGAGTTTCTGGGTGAAGTAATGAGTGAAATTGCACCATATCAGCAAAAAGACCTGTATCCCGTTAATTTATTCAGTAATAAAACGGCTCTTTATTCATTTCAATTTAGACTTCAGAATAAAATCAGCAGTTTCAAAGACCTGAGGGAATTTTTATTGGTCAAATTTCCAAAAATTCAAGACTTATTGGTATTGAGTCATAAAGACGAAGAAGAAAATTGGATGGGAGGATTGGTTCGAGTAGTGGTGATTCCAAAATCAGATATTTCACAATTGATGAAAGCTGAATGGTCTCGATTAACCAGTAAAGAATTGAGAATCATAGAACATTTTCTAAATTCTAATGCTCCTTTGGGATGTAAATTTCAAGTAGAAAATCCTATTTATGAAGAATTAATCATAAAATGCAACATCACCATTGCAGCTGGTATGGACAAAGCAGAGGCCAGAGAAAAATTGCACCGCGTATTATTGGAAGGTACTTTAGAACAAACTGGAGCCATTGAAACCGGTTTTTCTTTTGGTAAGTCATTGTATAGCTCCAAATTACTTTCCATTTTAAGGAGCCAAAGTTTTGTTACTTCGGTAACTAATTTCGCAGTTTACACTCGATTTGATGATTATTTAAAACTTCCCAGTGAATTTAATAGTTTAAATTATCAAGTGGATCCTTCTAAAATATCGCATGTTTTAATTCCAAGTAAAAAACATTTATTGGATATTAAAGATGCCAATAAACATGCTTCTGATGGTATTGGGGTTTCAAATATGACTTTGGAAACTGATTTTTTGGTTGATAGACTTCAAGATTTCAAGCTGCGTAAAGGAGTTGGCAAATTAAAAGTAGGATACACCTTTAAAACCGAAAGAAACAGTAACAATGAATCTAAAATTCCCAAAATCATAAAAATATAGAACTAAAATTGTCAATAAAAACGGTTTATACAGATAATGTTATTAATTTCACGCAGTTATGGGGTCCCGTCGTAGATCTGAATTAAAAAACTATTTTATCAAGGGAAGAATCCCAAAAGAAGAAGATTTCCAAGATTTGATTGATTCCACCGTGAACTTAGTTGATGATGGTGTTGAAATCAATGATTCAGAGGGACTTGTTGTCTTTACAAAAGAAAATCACTCAGCCATTTCCATTAAAAGCCACGACGAAGAAAACGAAGCTTTTTGGAGAATTAAAGTTGAAGACGAGCGTGATCATCAGGTACTCAAATTCAAACACAGCATGAATGAGTCACCGGTGTTGAGCTTGAGTAGTTCTGGTTCTGTTGGGATAGGTATTGATGACCCATTGCATACCCTAGATGTTAACGGAACCATTGGTTCTCACGGAAGAATCAATTATTACCGATTTGGAGAAGTACCTGCTGACGGGCAATGGCACTCTATTGTAGAAAATCTAGAAAGTTATTCCGCATTTGAAGTTATTGCTAATTGCGGCGAAAAAGGTGCGCATGCCATGACACATGCCATAGCTCTTTGTACCTTTGGTAAAAGTAAAGGGGGTATTAATCAAACTCAAAACTTTTTTGGTAGATCAAGAAATAGGATTCAACTTAGATGGGATGGCGATTATTTCAAGTACAACTTGCAAATTAGAACTATGCGCCCTTATGCCCGTGAAACCGTCATAAAATACCATGTAGGATTGTTATGGCAATAAAGGAAAATACTGAATTTCAAATTACCATTACCGCCAAGGAAATCAACATCATTCTTGATGGACTTGCTAACCAACCTTACAAGGTGGTGCATCCATTGATAGAAAAAATACACCTACAAATCCGCAATCAGCAGCAAACAAATACAATCAAATCCCTAGACAAAGGGTAAATGGCTATGGATGAAGAATTGGAAAACTACTCCATCGACATCGCAACTGAAATTCCCGAAGAATTTGATCTCATCAAACTTCGAGAAGAAGCCATCAAAAAAGTTCAAGCATATAGTGGTGCAATTTGGACAGACCACAACATTCACGATCCCGGAATTACCGTTCTTGAACAAATTTGTTTTGCTTTTGCTGATATTGCATTTCAATTTCAAAAACTCAAAGATCCAGATCAACTAGAGCAGTTCTTATCTGTAAATAGTTTCCTCAGTCCCGATAAACTCATAACCCAAAGTGGTTTTCTTACTTTTGCTGACTTTACAGACCGATTGTTGGAACACCCGCATATTTACAAGGTTTTCTACATTCCGTCACTATCCAATCCGTGCGCTTCTGGGGTATATGATATCATCGTTTTTAGCGATAACTTTACTTCTGATTTAGAGTTAGAGCAATTCATCAATGAACTCAAAGAAGGGGCAAGACCCATTTGTTCATCCATTCAAGGCATTCATTTTCCGCCTTATAGAGAAGTTACCATTAACATGGATGTTGAAATCAAAAATCACGATAACTCTCAAAAAATTGCACAATCTTACTTTGGACAAGCCATGGATTTTCTTCGTGGGGGACAAACAACGGCTGATTTTTCGAATTCACGTATATTCAATGTGAGTACGTTTTCTAAGAAAGTATCCTTTGAACTCCAATCTGCTGATCTTGTTACGGCTGTCAATCAGAATGAATACACCCAAAACATCAGAAATATTTCCATCAAAGACCCCGAATTTAACTTTGTTTGGACCTTAAAATACCAACAACCCTTCCGTTTAATCCTCAACCCCAAAAGTAAAATTAACTTATTCATTGGCAATAATTTGGTTGAGAGCCTGACATTTGATGAGATTGAAAGAATCAATATTCAAGAAAAAAACTCAGCCAATCTAAAAGGAAACAACGAGAATCAACCCGATGTTGAAATGGTTGAATATTCTTCTATTCAAAAGGGTCTACCCTCGTTTTTTGACCAAGAAAAGGAATTGTGGGGTGAAATCAAGGAACAAGATGCATCAGGACTGCAATTAAAAGGTGTATTATCTGTCTTTGATTTAATTATTTCTAAGTTCATTTCTGACTTGGAACAATCTTTTGACATTCTCAATCAACAGACATCCAATTTAACCAAACTGTCGCAAAGAATATTGAAAGAAATACCCGGAATAGAATATGTTTGGGCAGATTTCAATGATAAATACGATGCGCAAATTGCTGAGAATAAAAAAGACAGCGCGAATCGGTTTACCCAATGGAAACTCTATTTAGGCGACCATAAAAACAACCTTCACGAACTTGTAAGTCATACCTACAGATCTGAAAGAGATACTTTTGAAAAGAGGAAGAATACGTATGCTTTTCTTTTGCATCTTTTTGGATTTGACTTTGATCTAATCAGATTTTTCAAACCTGATCTGACCTTAGAAGAGGAAACTCGGTATTACGAGTCCATCCTTTCGTTTTGGTTAAAAAACAGAAATCAACGCATTCATACGGTCAATTCAACTGGATTGTGCTTGGTCAGACCTTCCAATCAGGGATTTGTTGGACTGATGAGTACTTTATTGAATTATAACTTTAAAACGGTTGAATTTGTGAAGTACTTAGAGAGTATTTTTAAATTGATTCAAGTTGAAAACGGAACCTCCATTGAACTCAAGCAAAATTTTGATTCTTTCGTGTATTGGGGAAGAAGTGCCGAAAATTACATTACCAATACTGACAATGTAACTCAAATTGTCAATGATAAATTCAGTTGCATTGGAACCCTTGGAACCCTAATTGATGATGAACAAAAAAAGGAAATTACTTCTAGAGTTAAATACATTCACGATATCAGTGAGGGATTTTTACTCGTTGAACATTTCGAACTGACTCCACACATCAATGAGCCCGTATTTGGCTGTCAGATTCACTTAAATGACAACATCATTTTCTCCCTTGATTCAAAATACCTTTTAGCAGATATTTACGAGATTTTAAACAAACTGGAAATAGCGTTAAACTCTGAATCCTATAGATTCAATGTTCTTTCTGTTGGACGAAAACAGTATGTAAATATCATTGAATTTGATTTTAACCAATTGCAAATTCAGAAGTTCTACAGTTCTCGAAAAGAAGCAGAAAGCGATCAAGAACGATTGATAACACTATTAAAACCAGACAATTTCAAATATCAATTTTTTGACAATCAGTATTTCAAGTTTGGAAATGTCATTGATCCATACAGCTTCACTCTGTCAATAGTATTTCCTGATTGGCACAGCTCTAGTTACAAGAAGGAAGATAAACAGCGTATTCTTAAACTTATTGACGATATCACCCCACCTCATTTGATTGTTAATCCAATTTGGATTGATCCTTTTGAATTTCAGTTGTTGTTGTCGAACTTAAAAGACTTTTATAACAACAAATTTTCCTCAAGTTTAGAAAATAGTAGAAGTCAAATATTAGAAATCTTGCTCAAACAAGATGATTAAACACCTCGTTTATGCCTAAAAAGCTAACCATAAACGAATTAGAATTAAAAATTGACATTCCAAATTCCCTAACCTGGAACGACGGTTTGGTGGAAAAACTCAAAAAAGGAATTGAAGATGCTTTTGACCATATCAACTCCAAAAACCAAATCTTCAAAAATGATGGCATTGATTTTATAGAAATTGATTTGGGTACCTTGTCTAGCATCGATGAATTTAAAGATGCTTTGACCAATGAATTATGGGTGACTTTTGCCCCATATTTTAAAATTTTGGATGCTGAAAATTCATCTCCAACATTGTATGACCTGTTCAAGTCCCCTAAAAAAAACAATCAAACTCAAGAAATATGGTCTTATTTGAATTCATCCTTTGAATTCAGCGATCAAAACATTGATGAATTGATCAAGAACTGGGAACGAAATTCCATTTTGAGTTTGTCTGATATCCATGAATTGATGATTCAACTCTTGGGAGATGAACTTTCTGGAGAACTCATTTCATGGTACCGAAAGAATTTTGGAGAAACTGTAGATCCGAACTTGCTCAAATTGTTCATTGAATTATTCCAACGGAAAAGGAACAATTTATCGCTGAACAACATCGTATTATTTGAATCAATTTTTGAATTATGGTTTAAACAAGATATTTATTTGCTTCTTTTCCATTCAAAAAATGGACCTTTTGAAGAAAAATTACTCCAAATAATTTTGTCTAGATTGTCTGATGATGAAATCATGGAAATCAACCAACAAGGTTTTTTTCAGAGCATCATTAAAGGGAATAGTTTAGATTACCAAAATCTCACTAAAGTATGGCAAAAAAGACTGATTCAAACGTATTCCCTTCAGAAGGTAGATGGATTTCTCGCAGAAACGCTTCCCATACAATGGACCAATACCTTAGGAAAAAAATCTTACCATGAGCTGGAATTTTTCTTGCACCTCCTTGCCTATTTGAATATTTCACCCAATCGGAAACTATATTCAATAGCCATTCAAGCGGTTCTATTGGGAAAACCATTTAACATCTCAGAGTGGATTGTGCATTTCTTCGAATTGGTTTACCCGGAGCTACCCAGTGAATGGAGAAATTCAAAACGATTCGAAGAACAAATCTTAATGCAGCTATCCATGTTCAGGGAGGGAAAAAAGTCAATCCGATCTGTTTCTGAATATTGGCTGTGGATCAAACAGAGCGATACGTTCATGTTGCTTTGGAATAAAAGCATTCCAGCTGCGTTAAAACGATTATCATTAATTTCAGAATATCTATATCAGAGTGCAACAGTAAATCCAAAATACCCTTGGAAAAAACGCCTATTTCCAACCACCAATTTATCACCCAATATTTCAAAAGATGCCCCCAAGGTCATTGAAATATTGATTGGAGACATTAAAAGTTGGTTGAATGTTACCACTCCATTTTCAACGACAAATTATTCCGATAAAGAAATATTGCACATTCACTTAGTTATAGGTGAAATTAAGAGTTTACTGTTTGACTTTGAAACATTCTTGATGGTATTATCAAGATACTACAATCGAAGTGAAGGCTGGTGGCGCGAATGGGTGTTTACATCGCCTATCCAAAAACAGTATTTGTTCAATATTTGGCGCGACACCGTTTTGCAAATTCAAAAACTTGAACAGGTAGTTACTCTTGAAATAGCCGAACGAGAATATCTGAAAAACGATGAATTGAATTTAAATCAAGAAGAATTTGATGATTTCCCCAACCTTAAGGCAAATGAGAGCATCGAGTTACTTTACAACCAATTTGAAGATTTCAAAAAGGGGCTAACTGAAGAAGAATGGAGCGTTCTTCAGAAATTCATTGAAGACCAAAGTTCTGATGCCACTAAATTCAAACTGAAATTTAAGTCCATCGAAAACGCCCTGTTGATTTGGTTTGCCTATTGGAAAACTACCACCCAAGCAGAAGTCCCCCTAAAAATTCAAACCGTTCACAGAACGTTTCAAAGTCAATGGTGGAAAGAATTATTGAAAACCACGCAATGGCTCAATCTCATTTTAAGTAGCCACCATGTTACCAATTCCCCGCAATTTGAGTTTTTATTAAAAATCAGTAAAGCACTTTCAACCTTAATTCAAGAAAATTTACAACCTGCATCAATTTCTCTTGATCTTTTTCAGAATAATTTCCTGTTGATTATCGAAAATCAGATTCAAGCAAATCTAAAACGAATTCAATGGCAGCGTTCTGAAATTTCTTTGGGAACATTCTTTCAAACTGAGGCGTTTCATAAAGCCATCAACGATATAGCCAATCTACTGGGTATCAAAAATGAACTCCCCAATAAACCGGCCGCTTTTGAGTTCATTAATTTCCCTTTGTTGGAAATCCAGTATTCACAAGATATAAATCAAACTCAGGTTATTGTAAGACCTGAAGACGTTTCCACACTTATCTTAAAAGTAGACGTACAAGAAGAACCTATTGATCCTATTCTACCGGGAAAATACGCAGATATCGTATCTTTAGTAAAAGAGCTTTTTCAAATATTGGTTCAATTCGACACCGAAAAAAAGAGCCCTTGGTTATTGAAAATCAATCATTTAATTTCAAATTATTGGGCAACCTTAAACGGATTTACCGTTTTGATGGTGGATGAATCTATTCTGAAAATATTAGATCTTGTCAAATCAAATTCTCAGAATTTTTTCCAAAATTTATTGCTGTCAAAGACTTTTCTCCGGGGAATTGAAACGCTGCTCGAATATTCAGTCCCCAAAAATCAGCAACTAGAATTTCTTCGAAATGAGATTCTTTCTTCAATTATAAAAACGATTGAAGGTTTGGATGAGATAAAATTAGATTATGCAAATTCAATAGATAACAATGAGCCCCACCCTGAATTAGAATTGTACTCTTTACAAAGTCTTTTTGAACAGATTGGATGGGGAAATTTGATTGATGTCTCAGAAACCATCAAGGAAATCACTCTTGACATAGACCAATTTAAGGATTCTAAACAGTTTTGGGAGCTGTTCTTGAAACAAAATCCTGAGATGATTCAGGTTTTAAAGAAACATCCTCAAAGAAACGAATGGATAAAAACACTCTCGTTAAAAACCGATCAAGGAATTAAACGACTGAGCGATATATTTTCATTAGAAACCTCTGTTGATTGGTTTAATACTGTTGCAGCTTATGGCTGGAAAATGCATGAAAAATCTCTTTGGGAGTTATCCCTTTTCATCAAAAATGAACATTCCAGCAATTCACAATGGGTATTTATAAATAGTATCAAACAACTATTGTTTGAAATTCAAACTCCTTTAACTAAAATCCAATTTCTTCAATTAGTACTAAAAGTTTACCGCAAAATAGAGCCTAATTTGGGTTTGTCTCACATTGCTAAATTCACCAACTTATTTCAAGAGTTGCTTGAATTCTCAGACAATGAAAAAGAATTTGTTAGAATTGAACATGATCTTCCAAAGATTGATGAAATCAGTCACAAAAAAGAAATCAACTCTTTGGAAATCTTTAATAAAACCGAGGAATTTGATTTAAAAACCCTAGAACCTACTTTGTTTCAATGGGTGCTAGAACATCCAAATATTACAGAATCAGCCCTTGAATCAACTTTAAATTTCGTCTGGGATCAACATGGGCAGAATCAAAATACGAAATTGAAAAAAAGATTCGTAAAAGAAGAGGTAGTTAAAAAGTGGAAAATAGAACTCTCTGATTTTATGTGGATGCACTACGTAAATTCAAAGGAACCATTGAATCAAAAATCAAACTACTTCATGCCCATGGCCCAAACTTTTGCGCATTGGAAGAGTACCTACCAACTGCCTTATACCTTACAAATAAGCTCAATAAAACCTCTAACATGGTTAGAATGGCTGAACAAAGTCAAGACGCCAAGTTTCCTTAAGATAACAACAAAATTCAGCGAAATTAGTGACCCTCTCAACGAACTTAAATCAGATGTTATAGGTAAATCAAAACTTAAAAAAGAAAATATCCCCAAAACAGAGAAAAAAGAAGCTCCTTATCCTAGCTTTTTCAACGAGTTGAATTGGGAAGTCTTGGGTCCCAATGATACAACACAGTCTTACATTACACATTTGAACTCTGCATTTAAAGAATGGAAATCATTCTTTTCACAGATAGATAAAGACATAGTTTCTGAGAGCTTCAAAGAACAATTATTCTTAGTTACGTTGGTAAGCAATGAAACTAGGTTCATTGAATTCATTTCCTCCATATTTAATGGTTGGGAACAATCAGAAAATCTAACCTTAGAAATTCAACATGCATTAAAATCAACCATTGGTTTTATTCAACGTGAATTAAGATCTGTATTAAAATCTATTCCCAGTGAAAAAGAGACACACAATGAGTTATTCCAGACTATAGTGGCACTGAGAATTTATCATGCATTGTTTAACTCAAATAGTGGCTTGTTTTACCAAAAAGAGTGGCACCAATCCATCATCAATAGAATCAATGAAGAAAGTGATCAAACATTAAATAGGGCTAAAGAACTGATTGCAGAATTCTTCAAAAGTATAGAACAGAAAATCAGTTATTCGCTGCTTACTGAAAGCCAGGAATGGTACCAAAAATTAGAACAAGTCAGTGCGCTAACTACGGCACCGGTTAGCGGAATTCTCACTTTATTTGAAGTGATATTTAATGAATTATCAGCATCAACAAGCCCTGAAAAAACATCGTTTGAACATCCTATTCAGGAAATTGATCAATGGCTGCACCATTTGAGAAAATTCAATTTCAATCAGTGGCTGATTGATCATTGGCTTCCCAAAACATTGATTCGATATACAGAAATCCAAGGTTCAGCACAAGAGATTGAAAATCTAGAAGATTTAGAATTTTTCGAAAATTGGACACTAAATTTTCTACGACTTTTTGAGAGAGGTCCACAAAAACATGACGGAAGCGTCATTGAACAGCTGCTCGTTTCTTTAATAAATCCTCAAAATGAAGAACCAAAAGATTCACAAATTGATGAGTTAAATAAATTCAAAACGGATGTTGGTGAAAAACTAAAAGAACTTTGGAAAAGGGATGTTGAGCCCTTAAAACAAACCCAAAAGTTATTGAGCGATCCAATACAAAAAGAAATATTAAAACTCAAAGAACTCGGGGAAAATATAGAAATACCCATTAAGGTAAACTTTGAACAAAAAAAGGAATCCGTTAATGATCAAATTAAAACAGAAATTAATCGTGGCACTAGATATACGGCTAATTTATCAGGTATGATGTTGCTTGCGCCGTTTTGGGGTACTTTATTCAGAAGATTAGAACTGCTTGAAAAAAATGAGTTTAAATCATCTGAACATAAATTACTGGCTTATCAAACCATCCTTGCTATTGCTCGAATTGACGAAGAGACACCTCTGGAACTTCAAGATTTGATTCCCAGAATTATTGTTGGAATTCCGCCAGAAAATGAACTTAGCGGTTTACCACAACTCACTTCAGAACAAATTGAAGAAATTACCAAATTCATCTCGGCCGTTAGAAGTCAATGGCCGGTAATGATTAATTTCAGCAATCGTGGATTTATTGAATCTTTCCTTTTAAGGAGAGGAACGGTATGGAAAGAATCTGACAGCAAATGGATGATTGAGGTTGAAGGTTACGGCTCAGATATCATCATGCAAACTCTTCCTTGGGGATATGCAACGATGAAATTTCCTTGGACTTCATACATGATTTTTACGGAGTGGAAGGCTCCTTAGAATCTTGCTTTTTGGCGTCTGTCTCATTTTTTCGGAGGAAGTATCCAGCACCTTCAGACAATTTTTGATCATTTACCGCACCCTCTACATCACCCAAACGGGCCTTCAAAATAGATCGGAACTTGTATGCTTCTGAATAGTTTTTTCGCAATGCGATTGCATCTGTAAGTGACAATATAGCCCCTGTAGAATCGCCTAAGTATACCTTATTCTTGGCTAGATAGTAATGAAATTCAGGGATACTGTCTGCCAATTCGGCTACCTCGTTGTAAATGGTGTTTGCTTGTTCAAATTTTTCCATTCCGTCGAAAGCCCTGGCTTTATTGATGATGAGGGGAATATAATTCGTATTGAGTTGCAGTCCTTTTTCAGCATAAGCAATGGCCATTGAAGGTTCATCGGTCATGAGGTAATAGTCAGAAAAAGCACTGTATACCATGGGGTGATCTTTTGAAAATAATCGCGCTCTATCTAAAAAGTACAATACTGAGTCTAACTGAGGTTTTTCCATGTAATTCCGTGCCTTCAATAAATTGGCTTCCCAGTTCTTGGGTTTTCTACCCAATACATGATTGATATCATTTAAGCTTCTATCGTATAAACCCAACTCAAAAAAGGCACTTGCCCGGGTCAAACGATAAAGCAAAGCAGTATCGTTCAATTGAATACACTTGGTTATTAATTGAATGCCTTCCTCATAATTACCTGTGGCCACTTTAAGTCGGCCCAATTCATTTAGAGCGTCTTCAAAAACTGATTCATCAATTTGAGCCGATTTAAAATCATATTCCGCTGCTTCGTAATTTTTTTGAGACATATAAATTTTGCCACGACTTAAATAGGCATTGCCATAAAATGGATCTATTTCAATGGCTTTTGAAAAATTTGCTACGGCCCCATCTGGGTTGTTAGATTTGATGTCAATCACTGCCAAATTGTAATAGGCCAACTTGTTTTTTGGATATATCTCCAGTAATTTTTGATAGGCTGTTTTTGCTTCTTCGTATTTCTCTGCTTCAAACAGTTCGTTAGCCGCCGCCAACATGACATCTTGAGCTTTATTTCCGCAGAATGTAAATAACAGCGACAAAAGCATGAATGAGAATAATTTTATAGCGCGATTCATCTTCTTTTTTTTGTGGGATATTTGTGGATATCTCTATTTTTGTATTACTTTTGACCTCCCACACCCAAATGCATAGAAGTCTAGGCCAAATATACAATTTAATCCTTCACAGAAAAACTCTATTGGTTGCAGTTCTATTGCTTTGGTCTGGTTTGGCTTATACTCAAAACAGCGAAGAAGAGATCAAGAAAGAAGCCAAGAAAGTATCCGAGAAAATTAAAGCGGGAAAAGAAAAAGGTGGAAAGTTAAAAACCTTTGTTTTAGATACTATCCCTGCTTATACCGATGAATTTGGCGACTATCTAAAAGAAATTGTAGAAAGGCAAAATAGATTTGATTATTTGGATCAAGTGCCAAAAGCCGGAGCCAAGGAAAATGTTATTTTAACAAAACCACGCCGATATCAAGAACTGGTTGAACAATTCAACAAACCGGGAATGAGTGAAGCTGAATGGACAGGCATTGAATACCCAGCGTTTTCCGAAAAAAGACAGCGAAAGAACTTCCTTAAGGAGATTTATGCATTTCACGGTTTTTGGGAAGGGAACTCCTATGAATTGTATGATTTTAATGCTATTTCAAGAATTGGATATATTGGTTTCCAGATAAATAGCAACAACGGAAAACCAATCAAATTGCCCAATTGGGTTAAATCCAACCTAGCTAAAAGATGCTCCCAGTATCAAGTTGCCCTAGATTTAGTTTGTGTGATTGCATCCCGAAGCGAGACTGAAGCTTTCCTTTCTAATCCAAAAGTATGGGAAGTATTTGCTGATTCAGCCATTCAAGCTCTATCAAAAAACAATGGTTCAGGTTTGGTCATTGATCTTTACGGTGTAAGCGATAAAACGCAAAAGCAGTACAAAGAATTTATTAAGTTCATTAAATATAGACTGGGTGAAGTTTCCAATAGATTAGAACTTTCGGTTATTCTTCCTTCACAAGACATTCAAAATGCTTATTCCGCCCAAGACATTTCAGGAATTTGTGATCGTGTCATTGTTTTCACCTCAGACTATAATAACTACAGCGGTATTTTATGTTCTGCTATTAGTCCTTTAGTTTCAAATCGCCCAGATGGATTGTCTGTTGACAAAACCTTCAATGACTACATTAGACGAGGTGTTCCTACCAATAAAATTATTTTGGTAACTGATTTATCAGGAAAACAATTTACCCAAAAACAAATCAATACTCGAAGCAACGAGGGTACATTCTTTGGAATCGTGCCATTTACAACATTTGAAGAAGATTATTGCGTTAGATTCAGACCTCATGCCGAAGAAGATAATTTAAGCCAATACATTTCTTTTAGCAGCGGATCTGATTGGTTCATCACTTGGGGTGAAAACCTAAAGAGTTTATCATTAAAGGCAGATTATATAAACAAAAAGGATATTAAAGGAGCCGGTTATTATCATGTTTCTGGTGCTATGAGTAAAAGCTCGAAGTTTTGGCCCTTAGTATATAAGAAATTTGCCGTTCCCGAAACTTTAGCAGATAACAATCTTACAGAAAGTTTCTTGTCTATTCCTGATGGGGCAAACATTGATTCAATTTTATCAGTCAATCAGGCTTTAGTCATGAGCGCTATCAATTTAGCCAACAATCCATTTCTTCCTGAAAAACCCGAAACCAAACAAATTGAAAAAGCCAATCTTCAAGCTGTTGAATACAAGGAAATTGGACGTGTAGTTGCTATGTTCTTTACAGTTTTGCTCATTAGTTGCATGATTGCGCTTTCAGTGGCCATGTTTGATGAAAAGGTAAGAATGGTTTTACTTTACGAGTATAGCTATTATTTTGTAGTGCCTAGTATAATGCTGATAGTCGCCATTACCTTTCGTTTAACAGGGTTTATCTTAAATACTGGTATGGAATTTCTTGTAGGTGGTTTATTCGGATTATTACTCAACTTTTTGATCCAATCGTTTTTGAAGAAACGAGAAAATGCCTATGAAAACACGCCTTAGTATTGTTGCTTTATTCACGCTCATCATCTCCTTGGGAAGCTGTTCCCACAAAAACTTTTCATACCAATTTGTTTCCAGATACATAAGTGACTCCAATTGGTTGTATCAGCTTCAATTCGTTCCTAATAAAACTTTGGTGCTACAATCTGGCAAAAAGAATGTAGACTTTGTCGTGAATGCTGGCGGACATTTTATTATTCGGAAACGCGAAATTGATGAATTTATATTTACACCCGTAACTACTGGTGTTTTAGTGAAATTTCAAAAAGATACAGCTGTAATTCAATTTTCTGAAGATCCCGACGGCTATCTAACTTTCGCAAAAGATAAAAAAGAAGACCTTTTCTATCTCGTCCCTGATACCATCATTGACGAACGATTTGTAATCTATTACCAAAACAGGCTGTGTGTCACCAGCAAAAAAGAACCTAAAATAAGACTACAGGTTCAAGGTGTGGAAATGTCGCAAGTGAATAAAAATAGAATGATCCAAAAAGGAATTCGTGCAGAGAAAATGATCAATAAAAAGGAAGAAATTCCCGATTAATAAAGCACGTAATCAGTTGTTTAAACTATCTGATAACAACTTGAAATTCAACTCACAATAGGCCTTGAAATCTTTATTTTCCTTATCCAAATGGATAAACTTCTCTTTTTGATTCAGCCAATTGACCAATAATTCTGTTTTAATAAAGACCTCTTTAGAGTTCTTGTAATCAAGAGACCGTTCAAATTGCTCCAAGAAATTACCGGCAATAGAAATTTTGGGTTCCGTTGCAAAGAACAGCGCCTTTTTTGATGTGGTTTGAAATGCACGTATGAATGCCTGATGATTTGGGTTTTTATTCAAAATTCTAAGAGCCCAATATTTGGCCGATAAAGGCACTTGCGCATAATCACGCATAACAATATCTTTCAATCGATCATCAGAATTGAATTGGTGCGCAGGTATGTACTGCCTCCAACGTTTGATTTTACTTTCAAGTGTATTTGATTCAAAAATGGGCAATAAATAAGGCTTCAACAATTCTGGCAATACAGTATCTAGGAGTTCCATCGCAAACTGTGCATCATCTGCACTCGATTTATCGCCCGTCATAAAGCCTTCAATAACTTCCATCTCTTCCCTACTATACTTCCAAGAAAGAAGAGTAAATACCTGCTTAATGTACATATCGCGGGCTTGTTTAAGCGATAGATATAAATAATATTCTCTAAGGTCCTCGCCTCTTAAATCTTCAATACTCAAATCTATCCAAACCAAGGCTTCGCCAATATCCATCAACATGATATTGAATTTCGTTTCAATCTCACCCTGTAGGACCAGATTCTCGTTGTAATAACGGCTTAAAATTTCAGCTTTAAATGGAAGTGCCGCTGCTCGGGCTAGATCTAATAACTCTTCTATTTTCGAAATTTGAGCAGGTAAGTTTTGGACTGTTTTAGCTTGAATGAGAATGTCAGAATGATAGAATTTCTTAATGGCTTCTTTCGTTTCAATACCTGTATTATCTGATTTATCATCAGAAACCTCAATTTCTGTTGAGTTTGATTTCACTGACAATCGATCTTCAGCAACGCTCTTTAGATAGGTAGACAATCTAACCGTGTAACGTTTTGAGACCCTATTTGTTCGAGTGACCCAAAAGAGGGATACCATTAAAATCATAAATACTACCAGTACCAAAAACTCTGTACTCTCTGCATCTGGATGTAATTGTGCAGCAATTAACAATAAAAATGCGGCTATTGCCGTGGCAATCTGAGAAACAATACCTTCTATTGCTGTTTGCAAACCGGCTTTTTCAGCAGGCTTGGCAACTTGCATCATAATTCTAGAGGCGGGTGCCTCAATAGTTCTTCTAAATACTCGTTCAAACCACTTTAAACTTAAAATGAAATAAATCAAAGAAACCATGGGTAATTGCAATCCAAAGTGTAAAACCATCACCAATAAAGCCACTGATAACAAAACCCAAGAAAACACGATCAGTGATTTACGAGTTGTAAGTTTACGTATGATTTCAGCTGATAAAATGGAGCCCAAAAGTTCACCTGATTTTACCAAAGCGAAAAAGGATGACACCACATCTGAGGTTGTTGTATTATTGAAAAAAGCAATTTTTCGCACGGCAACGATGTAGGTAAAATCAACCCAATAGATCATCAGTACAGAAATTCCAGTGGTGATAATCACCACTTTAAAGAAAGGAATATTCCATAGGCTTTTAAGTTCAACTTTATCTTGCAAAGAATAAGTGGATCTGCTGCCTGTAGTTTTAATATATTCCACTACAGACAATCCCAAAAGGGGCAACATGGCCAAAGAACCAACTGCAAAAAGGGCTGTAGAATTCCCAAATAAGTCAACAATGGTGGGTGTAATTAAAAACGCCAACATTGCTGCGAGTGTCTCTCCTATTCCCAATTTAGCAACCCATTTTTTTCCTTGCACTACACCAAGAACTTGAAAACAGTTGGTGGCAATATTCAAAGCAAATACTGCACTAAAAGGTATCACTAAGGTGAAACTTGCAATACCTATGATTTTCCTCAAAAGACCTTCTTCAGGAATATTCCGGTTAATGATCAATAAGAAAAATAACCACAAAGCGAATAAAACGGTAATGATAAAGTGTGACTTTATTGCACCGTAGTCCTTCTGAATTCTTTGAAAAAGTTTAATTAATAGAATTCCCCCAAGTCCAGAAGAAAGATAAGCATAGGGAACTTCGGCAATTTTCAATGCGCCAAGCATAGATGAATAGGCTGCAACGAAGAAAAAAGCATTAGCCAATCCACTAAAAAACGATTGTGCAATCAATCGTTTCAATAGCCATTTCTTGTCAGAGTCTAAGTCTCCGTAAATGAGCTTTGATATTTGAACCGTTGAAATCAAAACCTAAAGTTTAATGCTAAATGTATGTTTCGGCCAGGTTGAGGCACTAAAGGACTTTGAGAACCTGATGCAGATCTAATTCCTGGAGCTGCATAATAATGATTCAACAAATTTCTTCCAATAACTTGAAAAGTAATATTTTGAAATAAATCGACTTTAAGGGCAGCATTGATTAATTGGTACCCTGGAATGGTAATTAACTGAGTGGAATTTGCTAAACTGGTGCCTTTTCCGGTGTATTTATTACCAACAACATTTGAAGATATATAGAAGTAAATTTTGTCTTTCAAGAATTTCGTACCTAACCCAGCATACAATGTAAAATCAGAAATTTGTGCCGTTTTTAATGTGGTGATTTCATCAGGATTGGTTGACGATGGAGTTAAGAACACCGAATGATTCACAGTAGCATTGGTATTAAAATCAATAAATCGGTTGACTTTCCATTGCGTGTTCATTTGTGCACCCATAACTTCATTGGTGGTATTTGGCCAGTTTCCATATTGGTCTAATCCTTTTACCTTATTGGTTATCAACATATCTGCGTAGGTTGACTTATATCCTACCCACTCTGTGGTGAACTTCCCGCCTTTTAAAACATGAGTCACATTAAATTCAATGTTTTTAACTGTTTCAGGAGCCAAATTATCTGGAGGAATTCTGCTAACTGATGATGAGAATCGAACAAAACTTGGGAAGGCGAACATAGCCTCAGAATAAATGAGCTTGAATACCCAATTTCCGGGATAAAAAACCGCACTTAAACGTGGATTAAACTTGCCGTATGAAACTTTTGTGTCTTCATTTACCCAAGTGTAATCATATCTTCCACCCACATTGATGTTTATTTTTCTTGCCGTATTTGAATAAGTAAGAGATCCAAATCCGCCGCCTTCAAACATGGCTGGATTGTTGCCTCCAGGATTGGATTGAACTGTTCCATTAAACATGGCATTGTCTGAAATTGATGTAGTTAAGTAATTTGATTGAAAGATCCCGTTACGTATTTCTAATCCCACCAATAGATCAAAATGATCATTGATGGTGTATTGAGCACGAAACTCATCTCTAAATTGTTTACATTGTTGAAAATAAGATACTCTGGTCCACTCAGGATTAATTCTACTTGGATTAAAGAAATCAATCAATTCTCTTCTGTCTTGCGCGTACCCATTGAAGGTAGTTAAACGTGATTTTACCCCAAAATCAGAAATTCTGTAATACGCCGTATTGTAGAAAAACCACTTATCACCTAATTTCTTTGAATAGCGAGACGAAATAAATTGTTGTCTCGCCTGCCAATTGGTAAATAATGAGTTAACCGAAAAGAATTTGTCTACATAATCAGGAGTTGCCCCTTCATCTCTATCTTCAATGTGTAAATCTAAAATTAAATCACCCAATGTTACTCGCATATTGGCATAAACTCCAAAGGTCTTATCGCTGAATATTTTTGGATCAGCACCCTTATTGTAAAAACCCGATATATTGGGTATTTCGTTATATTTCAACTGATCCAATCTCTTTGCCTCATCAATGGCAAATTGCGTAGGTAGTATGGAATCACCTTTAATTTGATGATATACACCACTAGGATCTTTTGTGGTGTAAATATTCTTTATAGAATCTTTAGTTGTAACCAATGATAAGGTTTTTCGGTAATGATTTAGGCCAAAATCTGCTTCCGTCCATTGACCATCCCAATCTGAATATTTACTGAGATTATTTTCATCGCTTTGGTAAACTTTTCCATTCATTTGAATAACCACTCCGTTTTTCAATTTTACGGCTGTGGTTCCTTCGAGCGCCTGAGTGTTGAATGCCCCAGTGTTGATTCTACCAGACATCATAAACTCGGTTTTTGGTTCACTTTCGAAGGATGTTTTGTTCGATTTAAACAAGGTACTACCTCCTTTGGTTACAATATTTAATACCCCAGAAAATGCGTTCGCTCCGTATAATGACGATGCCGGACCATAAATCATTTCAACGCGTTCAATCGATTCAACCGGAAGTTGCTTCCCGAGATAGGCAAACTGTGTCCACATTTCATTGGCTTCAACCCCATTGATTACAACCAACAAACGATCAGACATGTTGGCTGAACGGTACCCTCTAACAAAAACAGATTTATTTACAAGTCCATTGGTTCGAGAAACATCCATCCCCGGAAGATCATCGAGCATCTCTTCAACAGTTAAATATCCTCGTTCTGCAATGTCTTTAGATGTTAAAACGACTATAGTTGCAGGCGCGAGCTCTTGTTTTTCAGCCTTTTTAGATACTGAAGTAATGGTATTGGTCTTCATTGAAGCTCTAACATCATCTAGGGCTTTTTTAAAACGAAGCGGATCATCAATTTGGGGCTCATAATCATCTTTAATGGTGAGCAATTCACGCAAATACCATTTTGCTTTTTCCGATGAATCAATGGCTAACAAAGATTTTGAAAGCATAGCATAGGCTTCAATTTTGGAGGGTCTACTGTAACCAGAAGACTCCAAACATAAGTTAACGGCATCTATAGCTTGTTGAAACCGACCAATTTCATAAAGGTAATTTACTTCATCTAAATTTCGATCACAACTGCTTTGTGCTTGAATTCTTAGCGGTGTGAATACGAGGAAACATCCCCCGAAAAAAATAAAAATCGACTTGACTTTCTTTGATAACATCTCCATTTAATTTAACGCTTTACTGAGCCCTTCTGAAGACAACAAGCTGTATTTCAACACCTTATCTTCACTCCAAGATAATACACCTGCTTGATCATTGTCTGTTGATATCCATTCCATTCCGTAAATCCATGATTTATGAATGTCTAAACGTAAAGCATCTGATGATACATTGCCGCTTCGAACATCCTTCATGGTGATCATTCTTAAAGTATGGTCATAGCCCGCACTGATGATGGTTTCATCGTGATTGAGGTTATTCACCCACAAAATTTCCGAAATTCTGGATAGGTGTAAACGAGGGAAATCATTCTCTTTAATGCCGTTCACTTTCATCAAATCTCCATCTTGAAGATTTCCAATAATCATTTTACCGTTGTTGGTGCCTAAAACATATCCAGACTCAGTTTGATTGATTGAAAGCGCTGTGATATTCTCTGTGAATTCTTTCCGCCAAGCAGCTTTGCCAGAGTTTTCAAATTCGGCAACCGAATTGAAACAGCTTATTTGATTGCTGTTGCTGCAAGTCAATACTTTTCCTTTGGGAGAGATGTAAAATAATTTGACATCTTTGATGAATTTCGGTGTACCCTTAAAATTCTGGAAAGCCCATACATGGCTACCGTTGGATACAAATAAATTTCCACTATGCTCATGTATAATGGCTCGTGAAGTTGGACGGGTATCTTTGAAAATATTTTGCTTAAAATTCAACTTTCCGTTGTTCACAGAGTATAAAGAAAATTGTCCATCATTAAAAACAACGACAGCCTCTTTAGCTTGATTCACCAGACGCAATCCAGCAACATTTTTAGGAAGCTCCGTAGATCCAATGGCAGTAATGGCTCCATTTTCTATTTTGGAAACAACAGCCATGCGTGCCTCATCTACGCTCAAACAATATTTATCTGAAAGTGATGCCATCTTAACCGCCGCCTTGTGACTTAACAGCTCGTTTTTTCTTTGCATCTTGTGTGTCCAACCCAAATACAACGCATTGATGATGCTGTTTTTCGATTCTGATCCGCCCATTTTTTTATTGATTTCATAGGCTGATTTTGCCAATTCTAAACTCTGCTCGTATTCGTTATGCGCAAATTTTGAGGCGGCAGCCAATGCCTTAGCATCAGCATCTGACAAAGTTTTAAGTTGTTCGGTTTTTTCTTTTTCGGTTTTAGCGATTAACTCGGCTTTTTCGGCTTTTACCCTCGCCAAATCTGCGTCATTCCGAGCAATTTGTGCTTGAATTTTCTCCTGATTGGCTCTTTCTTTTTCAGCCAAGGCCTGGTCAGTCGCTGCTAAAGCCTTTTTGTAATTCTCTTTAGATTCATTTAACGCCACTTTAAGATCTTCACCCTTCTTCTCCAATTCTGCTTTAGATGCCTCTACCTTGATCATGGCTTTATTCAAATCAACCAAACGATCATCGGCTTTTTTCTTTTCAACCGCCATTCCCTTTTGAGCAATGGTAGCTTGTTTACGAGCTGTGTTAGCCCAAAGTGCCATTGACACTGCAACCAATGCCACTGAACCTACTGTAATGGCAAAGATTCTCGCCCTTTTAAGTCGAGCTTTTTGTTGAAATTCCTTGTATTCCTCTTCCCGTTGTTGTTCAGTTATTGAATATTCCAAAAACAACATGGTTCGGGCAAACTCATTGTTGATTCTTGAGGCCCACAATTCATTGGGATTGTTATCGTTTTTCCATTTTATTGCCAAAGAAAGTTCAGGGTTTCTCCATAGACCTCCCCTTCTATTTTCGTATTGTTCAGCGGCCTCAGTTAGTCGAAGGTACATTTGAATGGCTTCATTTTCCTCATCCACCCACGCCTGTAAACGCACCCAAACACGCATGAAACTTTCGTGCGAAATATCTAAAATACTATTGGAGTCAATGATTATTCCAATATCTGGAGTCAAAAATGCCCTACCCTGCTTTCTGAAAACATCAACCACATCCGTGATTTGTTGAATAGACGTGCCTGTTAGTGTTTCAACTTCCTTTACTTGTGTAGGTCGTCTAATTCCTCTGTTATCAGTACTGCGATCAGTTAACGTTTTAAAAATTGACTTACAAAGTATTTGTTGATCGGCATTCAATTCATCGTATGCTTCTTCTGCGTGCTGTGATAATGCTGATTTCAAAGTACCAATGGCTTCGTATTGTTCTACGTTTAAAGCACCATTTGCTCCTTGTTCCCGCCAATAATCCCAAATTCGCATCAGCGCATGTTGAAGTATAGGAAGTTGATCTGGATTATCACCCAAATCATTGAGCAACCGATTTACCAATGCAGGCTCTATTTCTGCACCTCCAACGGCAATTGGACCAGTAATCACTTGCCTAACCTCTTCTCTGGTCATGCGCGGAATCAGATAGTGTCCGTCATTGATTGCCTCTGGAAGTCCTTTGAAATTGGTACAGTCTCCCAAAAAATCGCTCCTCATGGTGAGAACCACAAAAACCGGTAAGTCTCTCCTTTCATTGGCTTTTAACAAGAGATTAATGAAAGCTACAGAGTCTGAAAATCCTTTATTCTCTTTTTCAAATTTGCTAAATCTAAAGATTTCCTCAAATTGATCAATCAGTATAAGCAAATTTTCACCAGATTGGCCTATGTTTTGTTCATAAAACTCAATCAAGCCGTTTTCCGTTCTTCTTAAACCCGCTTCAACGATATCTGAATAATCAGTGCCGTCTATGCCCAACTGCGACAAAAAGTCTTCATTTTCAGTGGCCAAACTTTTAGCCAAATTGCCTATTGGATTGTTACCAGGCCGCATGGTAACCGTCTTCCAAGTGGAACCTCTTTGCGCCATAAATCCGCCATAAAGCGATGGCAACAAACCTGACTTCACCAAAGATGATTTTCCACTTCCTGATGTACCTATTACCGCTAAAAATCTATTTTTTCTTAGTTTGGATATTAAATCATCGACTTGATTTTCCCTTCCAAAGAACAGAATATGTTCGTCTTCTTCAAAAGATCTTAATCCGGGAAACGGATTACTGATTTTAAAACTATTTAAGGTACTTACAGTTGAGAGAGCCATGCTTTTACTTGATTAATTTCAATCGTGTCTATATCTTGATGAAGAATTTCGGATCCTTTGTGTCGATTTCCGCGAATGATAACCGCCGGAAAGTCAATGTTTTCGCGCCCATATGCTCTTGCTCTCATCACCTCATTGGTTCTCATTTTCAACCATTTATCGGAACCCGAATTTTTAAGAAAAATCAGTGCATCTGCCGCTATCAAATGGTTCATGTGATTGGTTCTGATTGACTTTTCATCTGGTTCAAATGCAGAAAACAAAAAAGTAATTTCCTCATTTTGTTGGTTGTTCATCCAAATTTCAATGTCAGGTTTATCGTTGAAATCACAAATGACGTACACTTTCTTTCCATTGAGTCTTTTTACCTCTTCTTTTTCCTTCTTGAGGATATTTATTTCCTTTTGGAGATTCTCTTTGATAACGTTTTTAAATAATTCTATGAATCCCACTACCACCTCAGCAGAGCCGATGTTTTTCATGGATGTCTTTGCATCAGCTAGCAGCTCCGCCTGTCTATCAGAAGTTGCCAACGCATTATCTGGAACCCACAAGAATCTTTTTCCGGGCTGCGTAGAAAACACTTCCTCGGCAATGTCGTTTTGAATTTCAACAATACTTCTATTTGAGCCCTGGGGAATGGTGCCGTATTCACTACCCAACATGTGAATGCTTATATTAGATTTCACCAAGTACTTGCGAATTTCAGCCGTTGCCGATGTAACGTGGTGAGGCAATTCTTTTTCAGGATACACCGTGACACCCATCGAAACCAATTCTCTCTTGAGTTGATCTCTGTATACCACTAAATCTTGGCTGCATTCAGATAGGTAAACACTTATTCCATTGGTCTCCTGCTGAACCAAAATTTCTTCTTGGGCAATTTTAATTTGAGCAATATCATTGGCAATATCATCAATCTTTGACCAAAAGAATTTCTCTGTTTCGGGGGATTTTGGTTCAAATCGAGTTGCCTTAAATGTTACATTATCTTGAGACCAAAAGTGATACATTTGATCAGTCTGAATTGCTAGCGGATACAAAGCAGGATTGATACTTGCATTGCAAACTACAAAAACCTTAGGCTCACTGCTAATAGCCGAAGATTGAATCACATCGCAACAAACCTCCACACAATCTTGAGACCGAATAAACCACTGCGAATAAACCGGAATAATCACCTGATACGCTTTGGGTTCTCTTTGGCTTCCACCTACCAAATCTTGAGGAAAAAGAACATCAATTTCAGGTGTTCCTTTCAAAATTTGACCAATTTTTACTGACAAACCTTTATAAAACGCTTCAATCCAGCTCACAGTATTCTCATCAATCGACTTTTGATTGTCAATTTGATGTGCAACTATTGCTATTTTAATCAATTCAGCCACTTAACATCAAATCTAAACAATTTAGTGGTATTGTACAAATTGGTAATAGGTAGCGGGTAGCGGGTAGCGGGTAACAGGTTTCGGGTAGCGGGTAGCGGGTAGCGGGTAGCGGGTTTCGGGTATTAGACCACAGACCATGGACTATGGACCATGGACTACAGACCACAGACTATGGACCAAGTACCAGGTACCAGGTACCAAAGTCTAAAGTCCCACATCCAACGACATCATCAAGACGAAGCCGAACATCAGTCCGAGAGTGGCTTTATCAGTGTGGCCGTTGCTGTGTGATTCTGGAATTACTTCCTCAACCACTACATAGATCATGGCGCCGGCGGCAAAGGCTAACGCATATGGGAGAATGTCTTGCGCCCACATGACTAGAGCGACGCCTAAGATGGCCGCGATGGGCTCAACTACCCCAGATAATTGTCCCCAGAGAAAAGACTTCCATCGAGACAATCCGAAGCGACGAAGCGGAAGCGAAACCGCCATTCCTTCGGGAAAATCTTGAATACCAATTCCTATAGTTAAGGCTATAGCTCCCGTTAGGTCTGCACCGGGAATTCCTTCGGCAACGGCTCCAAAGGCAACACCCACTGCCAGTCCTTCAGGAATGTTGTGGAGGGTGATGGCTAAGACAAGTAATACGGTTTTATTCCAATTGGTTTTTACACCTTCGGCTTTGGTGATGGGTTCGTTTAAATGCAAATGAGGCAGCCATTGATCCAGTCCAAACAAGAAAAATGCACCGCCCAAAAAGCCAATAGCTACGGGTATCCAAGCACGAGATTCACCCCATGAAAGTTCGGCCATTTCAATGGCTGGATTTAATAAACTCCAAAAACTTGCGGCAAGCATCACTCCACCGGTAAATCCGAGGAGCGTATCCATAAATCCGCGTTTAATGTCCTTGATAAAAAAAACCACCGATGCCCCTAATGCAGTGAGAAACCAGGTGAACATGGAACCTGTGAATCCTTGCATTATGGGCGAAAGGCCTTCGAAAAAATGCGTCAATGAATTCATAGAGAGGCAAGTTACACTAAAATTAGTGCACTCGGTCGCCGCGAAGTTCTAAATTCGATAAAATATCGGCTTCAATCTTTAACCATTCTTGCCAACGGGCTTTAACCACTTCTTCGGGATAATATTCTTTGGCTAAATCGATAAACATCACATAATGACCGGCCTCTGATACCATAAATTCATGGTAAAATGACCTGAGAGATTCTTCGTTGCAATAGAGGCTGAGCAAGCGAAAACGCTCACAGCTTCGGGCTTCGATGAGGGCAAAAACCAGCAATTTTTCCAACAAAATCATTTTATGGTCGCCCATGTTCATATTTTGCTGCAAACCAACCACATATTCGTCTTTACGCATTCTACCGAGCTTGATGCCGCGCTTATCCATTTCTTTGAGGACGCGTCTGAAATGCCCCCATTCCTCTGCTACCAATGGGGTAACTTCCTTGACAATTCTCTCCAAATGAGAGTATTTTACGATCAACGAAATACCCGATGTGGCTGCTTTTTGCTCGCAAAATGCGTGATCAATCAGAATTTCTTCCAAAGATTTTTCTGCAATATTTACCCAGCGCGGGTCTGTGGGCAACTTCAAGCCCAACATTCTTACCGCTTCAAGGTTTTGCTCAGCAGACATTTCCTTCAATTTTGTTCACGCGATTTGCGTGTCTTCCACCTTCAAATTCTGCGCCCAAATAAGCGTCAACAATGGCGAAAGCCGTCTCTTTCGAAATGAATCTGGCAGGAAGACATATCACGTTGGCATTGTTGTGTTGTCTTGCGAGGGACGCTAATTCGGGTTCCCATGCCAATGCAGCTCTAACACCTTGATGCTTGTTGGCTGTGATGCAAACACCATTTCCGCTTCCGCAGATGAGGATGCCCAAAGTGTTCGGTTCTTCAACTACCGAATCAGCCACGCGATGCGCGTAATCAGGATAATCAACACTGTCAGAAGAATCAGGACCCATATCTGTGGGGTTATAGCCTTTTTCTAAAAGATAAACCAACAGGTCGTTTTTCAATTCAAAACCTGCGTGATCGGAACCAACGGAAATATTCATGTTTCAAATTTAATCTTGTGCTTTGCGTTTCTCTACTCTTTTTGCAATTTGAATACCCACAACATATAAAGACATGAGTGGAAGTCCCAATAAAAGCTGAGAGAACATATCGGGCGATGGAGTGGCAATTCCGGCAATGATGAAAATAATCACCGCGGCATACCTCCAATATTTTTTCAATAAATCAGATGTTACCAACCCAATGCTCGCCAAAATATAAATCAACACGGGCAGTTCAAAAACCAGGCCTGTTGCCAAACTCATAAAACTGACAAAACCCGTCACCGATGAAATGGTAATGATGTTCTGAATATTCTCATTCAACGAATACGTGAGCAAGAAATTGGTGGCAACGGGTACAAGAAGAAAATAAGCGAAGAAAACCCCAGTGAAAAATAAAACAGACACAACAAATAAACTCTTTTGAACTCGTTTTACTTCCTTGATGTTGAGGGCTGGCTTCACAAACGACCACAGTTGCCAAACCACCAAAGGAAAACTCGCAATGGTACCCACTACAAACGATATCTTAAAGGCACTTACGAATTGTCCTTGAATTTGCTGACTTTGCATGGAGAGCTTTGGAGGTGTCCAACAAAGTGCATCCGATTGGGTAAAAAATCTACCAGCTTTGCAGAAGAATTCATATCCCCAGAAACCGGGCTCAAAGGGCGACATGACAATCAAATTGAAAATGTCTTCTACAAATACGAAGCAAATAATGGTAGCAACTATAAGGATGTAGGCAATTTTAACCAACCTCGCACGAAGTTCATCGAGGTGGTCAAAGAACCCCATGTTTTTATCATCGGGATAAAGTTCGTCAGCGTCTACCTGATCGAGTGGCATTTTGCAAAGATCGTGAAAATTACATCAACATACCGCCACAAACCGACAAAGTCTGTCCGGTAACGTATGAACTCAAATCGGAAGCCAAGAATAAGCATGCATTGGCAACATCTTCTGGAGTACCACCGCGTTTCAACGGAATGGTATTGATCCAACCTTGTTTGGTTTCCTCGTTCAACACGTGGGTCATTTCGGTTTCAATAAATCCAGGCGCCACGGCATTGCAACGCACGTTTCTTGAGCCCAATTCTTTGGCAATACTCTTGGTAAATCCAATCATACCCGCCTTAGACGCCGCGTAGTTTGCTTGTCCGGCATTGCCCGTCACGCCCACAACCGAAGTCATATTGATGATGGAACCGGCTCTATTTCCCAAGAAATGCTTCAAAAATGCCTTGGTCAAATTGAACGCCGACTTCAAATTGGTATTGATCACATCATCCCACTGTTCTTCGGTCATTCTCAACATGAGCGTATCGCGAGTGATACCGGCGTTGTTGATGAGCACATCTACTCTTCCGAAGTCGGTGATTACTTGGGATGCTAACTCTTCGCTTTGCTTAAAATCTGCCGCATTGCTTTGATAGCCTTTCACTTTCACGCCATAAGTTTCAGACAGTTCCTTTTCGAAGGCCTGAGCCTTTTCAACAGAACTAGCAAAAGTAAAAGCGATATTACATCCATTTTTAGCAAAAACTTCAGCGATGCCTTTCCCAATTCCTCGAGAAGCACCGGTGATCAGAGCGGTTTTTCCGTTAAGCATTTTGCAAAGATAATGAAAAGTCTGTGGGCTGTAGTCCGTGGTCTGTGGTCTGTGGTCTGTCGACTATGGACTACCGACTACCGACTATCGACTATGGACTATCGACTACCGACTATGGACTATCGACTATCGACTATGGACGAGCGACGAGCGACGAGCGACGAGGGACACTAGCCCCTAGCCCCTCGACTCTAGTCTATTATTCATTATATAAAACCACAACGGGGTAATCAAGCTCAACACCATCATTCCGGGGTAACAGATTTGTGATATCCGCGGTTGTGTTCAATGAAAAATTGTTCGGTTTTATTGGATCGATGTCCGAGCTCGTGAGCGACGTTGATTCCGAAGGATCCACATAGAATTCCCATCGCAAATATGCGTCCGATGATTTCCGACAGCGACAGTTGATTTTCAGGGGATGCGTTGATTTTGGCCTGTTTAACGCCCATGACCCATTCAAGGAGCGGGATGAATCCGAAGACAAATAGGGTTCCAAACCAGGTGAGCCATCCGGTTTGGGTGAGCGATACCCACACAGCCGCGGCGGGCACAAAAGTGAAGAGGTATTTGAGGGGTTTCATAGGGACGTAAACTTTACAATAATATGCATTAAAATAAATTTGACAATAAGTAAATAAAAACTTTGTAATCAAACGTATATGAGTTAAATTTATACTCTTATGGAATTAAAGAAATCCTTAATTGAAGAGATCCATAGCATAATAAATAACTCCCAGGCTAGAGCGATTCGTTCTGTTGACACAGAAAGAGTTCACATGTATTGGCAAATTGGCAAAGTTATTTTTGAAGAAGAACAACAAGGTAAAGACAGGGCTGAATACGGTGATTTTTTGATTAGAAAACTCTCGGAAGTCCTTGTATTACGGTATGGAACCGGTTTCTCTTACCGCCAATTAAATTTATTTCGTCAATTTTACAGAGTTTTTCCAATTGTGAACGCACTGCGTTCACAATTCAGTTGGACGCATTACAGAACGCTCATACGCATTGATAATCAAGACAAGAGAGAGTTTTATATTTCTGAGGCTGTTAAAAACAACTGGACGGCTAGGCAATTAGAACGTCAAATAAATAGTCAATTATTTGAAAGATTATTACTGAGCAATGATATACAGTCAGTACTAGCTGTGGCGCGTGAAGAAAAACAACCTGTTGACGCAAAAGAAATCATAAAGGATCCCATGGTTTTGGAGTTTTTGGGTTTGAAAAGAGAAGCCGCTTACTATGAAAAAGATTTAGAAAACGCAATTATCACACATCTACATGATTTCATTTTAGAATTAGGTAATGGATTTACGTTTGTCTCGAGACAAAAGAGAATAAATATTGATGGAGATGAATTTTACATTGATCTGGTGTTTTTCAACCGGCTTTTACAAAGCTTTGTGCTTATTGAGATCAAAACTGCAAAGCTCAATCATCAAGATATCGGTCAATTGCAGATGTATGTGAATTATTACGATAGATTTGAAAAAGAAGATTTTGAAAATCCAACCATTGGAATTTTACTATGCACTGATAAAAATGATGCTGTTGTGAAAATCACTCTGCCTGAAAACAATAACAATATTATTGCGAGCAAGTATCAACTATATCTTCCCACAGAAAAGCAATTGATAGACGAAGTGAAAAAGAGAATAGAGAATTTGGATACAGAACTTGACGAAAAGAACAAAGAGAATATTTAGATTCACTTTGATTATTGCAATTTCTCAATGGCAGAATCCAAACGTCTTTCATTGACTTTGGATGACAATTCATGTTGTGTGGCTAACAGTGCATTATATTCCCTTAAAGACATTATTGCCACACCCGTATCTTTATCTCTTTTAATGATTAAGGTTTCAGAGCTATTCACCACTTTATCAAGGTATTCCTTGAGGTGTTTTCTAAAATCGGAGATGGTGGTTGATAGCATGGTATTTAAGTATCACTAAACTATGTTAAATTTTAGAAATTGCATGTATAATGTGGATGATGCTTTGCTTTTTGGGACAAATACTCGTCCATTCTGCCATCATATTTAAATCAAGCTTTATCAATTCTTCATATTCAATTCGTAGATCATCAATCAAATAGGTTATTGCTTGTTTCTTACTCCGAATATTTAATCCTGAAGTAGAAATTACCTGATCACATAGAGCCTTTTCCTTAGATGCAATGATAACCATTTGTTTCTCTGCAATTTCGATAGATCGAAATCCCAAGGAAAAATAATTTAGTGGTAAGCGTAAAAAAGAAAATCGACCTATCTCATTCGTGATTTTGTAACTTAGCCTAGTCGTAACACTTGTGGTTTCGAATACTCTTTCGGGAATAAGTCCCCAAAATGACAAAGCTGACTCCAGCGAAATATAACTCGGGCCGTATAAGTGATTAGCAATTAAAAATGATTCAGGCGACCGATGAGTTAATTTTGGCGAGACTATATATAAACCTCTTCGCATTTTAACTAACCATCCTTTATTAACCATTTCTACGATCTTGTCGTAAGGACTTTTATAATCTTTCAACAATTGCATTAAAATCGAAGTGTCTATTGGGACGTTTCCCAGCTGGTAAAGAGACGAAACCATTTCCAAATCTTGCATCTTTTGTATGTATAATTCGAATAATTTTCGAATTACTATATTTTTTTTGACAAATTTTATAATTCAAATATTCAATCAGAAAATACCTTTACCGAGCTACATTGCTAAATCATCTCTATTTTCCGTTCTTTGCACCATGCCCACCCCGCTCGATACCAAGATTGAGTTTCTCAAAGGTGTTGGTCCTGCCAAAGCGCAGGCCCTCAATACCGAGTTGGGCATTTTTACCGTTGCTGATCTGTTAAGCCATTATCCGTTTAGACATGAAGATAGATCGCAAATTGTGGCGGTGGCGGAATTGAAGAACTTTGTGGATGTGGGGGTGCAACTCACCGGGAAAATTATTCCTGAAGGACTTACCGGACAAGGGCCCGGACGGAGATTCACCGCTTCCTTTAGAGATGCTACCGGAGAATTGGAATTGGTTTGGTTTCAAGGCGCTCAATGGATTGAAAAATACCTGAAACCCAATGAAACCTACCTTATCTACGGAAAAGTCAATGATTTTAAAGGGAAATTGAGCATTGTTCATCCTGAATTGGAAGTGTTAACGGCCGATTTCCAACCTTCGAGCTTGGGACTGGTACCCGTTTATCCGTTGACAGAGTCCCTCAAACGCAAACGCGTAGATAGTAAAACCTTGGCCTCACTGACCAAACTGGTGGTAAATCAGGCAGACTTTGGGGTCCCCGAAAATCTTCCGCAGGAAATTTGCCAAAAATTTCATTTTCCCACCCGAACAGATGCGCTCAGAATGTTGCATGCTCCGAAGAATGTAGCGTCCCTCGAAACCGCAAAAAAAAGACTGAAATTCGAAGAGCTATTCTATTTGCAACTCAGACATTTGCAACTGAAAGGCAACAGAAATAGAACGTATAAGGGGGTTATTTTTGATCAAGTGGGTGAAAAATTCAATGAGTTTTATCAAAACCATTTGCCATTTGAACTGACCAACGCCCAGAAAAGAGTGATCAAGGAAATCAGGCAAGATGTTCGTACAGGAAAACAGATGAATCGACTGCTTCAAGGGGATGTGGGTTCAGGAAAAACCATGGTGGCCACGCTGTGCATGTTGCTAGCGCTTGATAACGGATTTCAGGCCTGCATGATGGCACCCACCGAAATTTTGGCGACTCAGCATTATTTTTCGGTGAGCGAATCGCTACAACCTTTGGGCATTCGGGTTGAATTATTGACCGGTTCAACGACTAAAAAGCGCAGAAAAGAACTGCTCGAAGCCAATTCAAACGGTGACATTGATATTTTAATTGGAACTCATGCCCTGTTGGAGGAAGATGTGGCCTTTCAAAACCTCGGTTTCGTGGTAATTGATGAGCAACATCGCTTCGGAGTGGCTCAAAGGGCCCGACTTTGGAAGAAGGGAAAAGTGCTTCCGCACATTTTGGTTATGACGGCTACGCCCATCCCCAGAACCCTAGCCATGACGGTTTATGGTGATTTGGATGTAAGCATCATAGATGAACTTCCCAAGGGAAGAAAACCCATCAAGACGGTACATAAAAACGAAGCCATGCGCACATCAGTGATGGACTTCATCAAAGACGAAATAGCGCGCGGCAGGCAGATTTACTATGTTTTTCCGCTGATTGACGACTCTCCCAAGCTCGAACTCAAGAGCTTGATGTCGGGCTACGATATGGTAACGGAATTTCTTCCGCCGCCCGATTTCAAATACAGTTTGCTGCACGGCAAAATGAAACCATCGGAAAAAGACAGCGAAATGTCGAAATTTAAAACCGGCGCCACTGATATAATGATTGCCACCACGGTGATTGAAGTGGGTGTGAATGTGCCCAACGCATCGGTAATGGTCATTGAAAATGCAGAGCGTTTTGGACTATCGCAGTTGCATCAGCTCAGGGGACGTGTAGGAAGAGGAGCTGAACAAAGTTATTGTATTCTAATTAGTGGTCATAAACTATCCGAAAACGGCAAAAAGCGCATTCGAACGATGGTGGGCACCAACGATGGTTTTGAAATTGCGCAAGTGGATTTGGATTTAAGGGGACCGGGTGAGTTAGACGGCACCAAACAAAGCGGTATTTTAGATTTAAAATTGGCCGATATCAGACACGACGAAGCCATTTTAATTGCTGCGAGACACGAGGCTATGAGTTGGCTAGACAAAGATGAATTACTGATGTCCGAAGCGAGTGCACCCATCAGATCAGAACTTGCAAAAACTCCGAATAGAACGGTTTGGTCAAAAATATCCTAATTTTTCAGTAATTTCACCCCTTCAAACAATGAACTTCTTTACGGAAATAGGTCGATTCATGATTTTCATGAAATACGTCTTGAAAAGGCCTCAAAAATGGTCTGTTTTTTGGAAGATCACCTTCCGAGAAATGCACAATATCGGTATAGAATCGTTGGTGGTAGTGGCTTTGATTGCATTTTTCTTGGGCGCGGTAACCACCATTCAAACGGCCAACCAATTGTTAACTCCAAGCGATCTTTTCCCTACCCAGTTGATTCCAAAATTTGTAGTTGGATCGGTAGTAAGCACCAGTGCTATTTTGGAATTGGCACCTACCATCACTTGTTTGGTATTGGCAGGGAAGGTTGGAGCAAATATTGCCTCAGAAATAGGCAACAAGAAAATCTCTGAACAAATTGATGCTTACGAAGTTATGGGCATCAACAGCGCTTCTTTCGTAGCATTACCAAAAATTATTGCCGGATTGATCATGATACCGTCGTTGATCATTGCTGCTAACTTTTTACTCATGACTGGAGGTGCGGTAGCCACTAAATTCACATCTGCTCTATCTTTCGATGACCTTATTGAAGGAGCCAGAATGGTTTTCCATCCAGAATATGTTGAAATCATGCTGATCAAATCGTTCATTTTCTCATTTATCATCACGAGCCTCAGCTCCTATCAGGGGTATTACACCGAAGGCGGAGCCCTTGAAGTCGGTGCAGCAGGCACTTATGCAGTGACTCGTATTTGTATATTCATTTTGTTTTTCGACTTGGTAATTGCTCAGATTTTCTTGGGATTATGATAGAGGTAGAATCAGTTGGAATTACTTTGGGCGGACGAAAAATCCTCAACAATATCAATGCAACCTTTCAGCCAGGTGTGCCCAATTTGGTCATTGGTGCCAGCGGAAGCGGAAAAAGTGTGTTTTTAAAGTGTTTAGTTGGCCTCCTTACCCCACAAGAAGGTAAAATCATATACGATGACCAAGATTTCTTGTCGCTCGAATACGATCAAAAACAAGAACTCCGAAAGCAAATTGGAATGCTGTTCCAAAACAACGCATTGTTTGATTCACTCACCGTAGAGGAAAACGTGGAATTCCCCCTCAAGATGTTCTCATCCATGAACAGAGAAGAGAGAAAACACCGCGTCAATGAGTGTTTATCTAAAGTAAACTTGGTAAACTCCAACAATAAATTCCCCTCCGAAATATCAGGAGGAATGAAAAAACGCGTGGGCATAGCACGTGCTATCGCGCTGCCCATCAAATATCTTTTCTGCGATGAACCCAACAGCGGATTAGATCCTTTGACCAGCAGAGTCATAGATGACCTGATTTTGCAGATCACCAAAGACCTCAACATCACCACCGTCATCAATTCTCACGACATGAAAACGGTGAAAGACATTGGCGAAAACATCATTTTCATCTATCAAGGTGCCAAATGGTGGCAAGGCAATAAATCAGACCTTGATACTGCCCGTGCCCAAAATATAGAATTGGATAGCTTTTTTAAAGCGAGTTTTTAAACCTCACCCTCCTCAAATCCAAGCGGTTGATGGGATCGTTGCTGAGTCCTTCAATGTTTTTCTGCATCAGTCTCAAGCTCTTATCGAAATACAGCAATATAAAAGGTGCTTCATCGCTCAAGATTTGATTGGCTTTATTGATGTTGGAATTCCTCTGTTGAAGGTCTTCATCTGATCTTACTATACCCGTTGAAATTTCATCATACAATTGATCAAATTCTTTTGATACAAATCGAGTATAATTGGGTCCGAAGGGCACTAAATAAGGCGAGTAAAAGCATCCCAAGTAATTCTCTGCATCGGGATAATCGGCAATCCACGAACCTCTGAACATGCCTAAATCGCCCTTCTCTCGCAGCTGTCTCAACATTCCACCGGTCTGCAGCTCTATGGCCACATCCAAATTCAGGGTTTTCTTCCACGTATTCTGCAACATCACCGCAATATCCAAGTAATCTGCGGTGGTGGTCAAACTTATTTTGGCAAATTTGGATGGATTTTTAAAGAACTCACTGTTCTGAAATTCTCTCAGTGGTTCACTTTTCTGGGGATTTTTAATCGTTTTAGCCTCCTTGTGATGTTCTCCCAACAGAGACGGTGGCACAAAACCATAGACCTCATTCACGGCATCGCTCCCCAGTCCGTTACGGAAAAACCTCAAAATTTCTGGTCGATTTACGGATAATTGCAACGCTTTTCTCAAATGTTTATCTCTCAAGGGATTGGGTTTCCCTTTTAGAGTATCGCCCAAGTAAAATCCAATGTATTCTGTATTCAAAAAATCAGTAACAACGGCATTGATGCGTTGCTGATAATCTGATTTTATGGTACCGTTTTGATTGAGGAGTTTGTTTTTAAATGACCCGTCAATTCCGTTGAAAAAATCGTATTGTCCGGCCATAAACTGCATGAATGCAGTTTGCTTATTTTTCACAAAGGTCACGTTCACGGCATCCAAAAAAGGCAGTCTTTGCTTTCCATCAAACACGAAGTACTGCGGATTTTTTAACATGACCAATTTGACATCGGTTTCCCACCTCCGTAAATAAAACGGCCCAGCCCCTACCGGTTGCTGCGACAATCTACCCTCTTGCCATTTTTGGGTAAATTCAGGAACGATCCAACAATAATTGGTAGCCAAAAGTGATAAAAAAGCGGGGGCGGGATTTTTGAGGGATATCTCCACGGTAGAATCATTCAAAACCCTAGGTGCTTTATCAACATTGTTCATAACCCACATACCCGGTGATCCGTTTTTGGGATTCATCAGTCGGTTTAAACTGTATACCACATCGTTAACCGTAACTCTTGAAAATTGAGGGGTTAATTTTCCGTTTTGATTGGGTTCTACAAAAGTAAAATAGGCGTCAGTGCGAATCACGAACTTATACACACGTCCGTCAGGGCTAATTTCCCAGTATTTACTGAGCCTCGGAATGGGCTGAAGTTTATCGTCTAATGCCACTAAACCCTCGTAAATTTGGGATCCTATCCATATTTCAGACTGTGATTTGATGTATATGGGATCAAGAGTATTGACTGAAACATCTTCATTGTAGCGAAAAACCTGGGCCTCCGAAATTTTATCCACATTTTTACAACGATTAAAACCAAAAATCGTGAATAAAACGATGAGGGCAATGTTTCCAAATGTGCGGTGAGATGAGATAACTTTGTTTGTTCGCATACAACGAAAGACTTCGGGTATGAGGCAAAAGTAAACTTTTTAAACAATAGCACCACTGAAAACACTTGTAAAATGGGAAAAATCATAGCCATCGCCAACCAAAAAGGAGGAGTAGGAAAAACCACTTCGGCCATCAACTTAGCCGCTAGTTTGGCCGTTCTGGAATACAAAACACTGCTGGTAGATGCAGATCCTCAAGCAAATTCTACCTCTGGAATTGGCATGAATCCCAAGAACATCAAACTCGGACTTTACGAGTGTTTGGTTCAAGATATACGTCCACAAGACGTAATCATGTCAACCGAAACTCCATTTTTAGATATCATGCCCTCCAACATTGACTTGGTGGGTGCTGAAATTGAATTCTTGGATCTTCCCAACCGAGAAAAAATCATGGAAGGGCTTCTAAAACCCTTGAAAAACCAGTACGATTTTATCATCATTGACTGTTCTCCTTCTTTGGGATTGATCACCACCAATGCTTTGGTGGCCGCCGACAGCGTGGTGATTCCTGTACAATGCGAATATTTCGCTTTGGAAGGATTGGGCAAATTGCTCAACACCATTAAAATAATCCAAAACCACTTAAACAGACATCTTGAAATTGAAGGTATTTTGTTGACCATGTACGATGCTCGTTTGCGTTTGTGCAACCAAGTTGTGGACGATGTAAAAACCCATTTTCAAGACATTGTGTTCGATACCATCATTCAGCGCAATACCAAGCTGGGAGAAGCTCCTAGTTTTGGAGTACCCGTGATTTATCACGATGCTGACAGCAAGGGTTCTATCAATTACTTGAACCTTGCCAAAGAAATTTTAGTTAAAAACGGAATTATTGACACCACCGAAGAAACATCTGTAGCATGACACAAACCCCATTAAAAAAGAAACCCGCAGGACTAGGTCGCGGATTGAGCGCGTTGTTAGAGTCCGCAGATTCAGATAATTCAGGTTCCAACCAAATATCACTTGGAAGCATTGCTTTGATTCCCATTTCCAATATCGAAGCAAACCCCTTTCAACCTCGTACCGACTTTGAACCACAGGCTTTAGAAGAGCTAGCTGCCTCCATTGGCATTCACGGGGTGATCCAACCCATTACGGTGAGAAAAATGGGCGGTGATAATTATCAAATCATCAGCGGTGAACGAAGAACTCGTGCAGCTATGATGTCGGGATTGACGCAAATCCCCGCATACATTAGAACAGCAAACGATCAAGGCATGTTGGAAATGGCTTTGATTGAAAACATCCAACGAAGTGAACTAAACGCCATAGAAATAGCACTCAGCTACCAACGCTTGATTGAAGAGTGCAGTTTAAAGCAAGAAGAATTGGGAGAGCGCGTAGGTAAAGAGCGCAGCACCGTTACCAACTATTTGAGATTGCTCAAGCTTCCCGATGAAATCCAAATTGGAATCAAGGAGGGTAAAATCTCCATGGGGCATGCGCGCGCCATGATCAACCTACCAACCGAAGAGCACCAAATGGCGCTATACCGCGATATCATCGAAAATAAAATGTCGGTGAGAGATGTAGAATCAGCCGTTAAAGAGAAGAAACAAAACCCAGAAAAAGACTTCGGACTCATAACGGGAACGGATTGGGATCCTGAAATTGATCGCATAACCGAAGAGTTTCACCGCAGATTAAAATCGGCAGTTCACCTTAAGAACGGCTCTAAAGGCAAAGGAAAAATCGTCATTTCTTACAAGAATCGTGAAGATTTGGAACGCATTCTTGAGCTGATTCATGAAATTTAAAGGCATTTTTGGTGTAATCTTACTTCTTTTTGCTTCTAACTGCGCGTATGCACAGACATTAGACAGCAGCAAAGCAGTAAAAGTTCACTCGCCTCATTTGGCTAGTGTATTCTCGGCAGTTTTGCCCGGTGCAGGACAAGTCTACAACCAAAAATATTGGAAGGTACCTATCATTTATGGTGGGTTGGCTTTTACTGGATATCAATTTGTGCAAAATCGTCAATTGTTGCTGGATAGAAATCAGCAATTCAGAGATTTATTTGCTGCAGGATCGCAGCCCACACCCCAACAAATGGATGAACGCGACCAATACAGAGAGCTGAGAGATGGTTACGGAATTGCGTTTGTAGCCATTTATGCTTTACAGATCATTGATGCCACTGTAGATGCTCATTTTTTCAAGTTCGATGTAAATCAAAAACTGAGTCTGCAACTGTTACCAAACAACGGCAATTTGGCTCAGATTCAATTTCAAATTCAATAATGACTCGATTAGAACAACTACAATCTTTCTTGATAGAAAGCCCTAACGATGCATTTTTGCATTACGCCATTGCTCAAGAATACAAGTCTATGGGCAATAAAGAATTGGCTTTAGAAAAGTATCTTTATTTGATTGATAACCATCCAAACTATGTGGCTACCTATTATCACTTGGGGAAGTTATATATAGAATTAGGGCAAAAAGAAACCGCACTGTCTTGCTTTGAGAATGGAATCATCAAGGCAAAAGAGTGCGGTGAACAACATTCCTTATCCGAACTTCAAAGTGCGAAGTTGGAATTGGAATACGACGAGGATTAATCGCGGCTTTGTAACTTCGCTAACAAGCGCAAGATTTCGATATACAACCAAATCAAGGTTGCCAACAAACCAACGCTTGCATACCATTCCATGTATTTAGGAGCACCCGCTTCTGAAGCTTCTTCAATGAAGGTAAAATCCATAATCAAGTTGAACGCTGCAATACCAGCAATCAAAACGCTTAAACCAATAGACATTGGGCTACTTCCAGCGTAGAAACTAGACAAACCGTGTACACCGAATAAATTCAACACCATCATCAACAAGTAAAAAACACCCACACCAGCGGTAGCGATGTAAATTACTTTGGTAAACATTGGAGTTGCACGCAATACATTGGTCTTGTAAAGCACCAACATTAAGGCGAAAATACCCATGGTGATTGCCACAGCTTGCATTACGATGCCTGGGAACATAGCTTCAAAAAACATAGAAAGAGCACCCAAAAGAACGCCTTCTGCAGCTGCATAAACAGGTGCTAAATAAGGCGACCAAGATTTCTTGAAGCTCATAATTAAAATACTAATTAAACCAATGATCAATCCACCGTACATGTAAGTTTGAACACCGTTGTTGATCGCATATTCAGGATCACCACCCATTTTATTCCAAATCCAAACGGCAGGTGCCAACAAGGTTAAGAATAAAACGATTGATTTGTCAACGGTACCTTTTAGTGTCATGCTGCCTTCATAAGAACCACTGCGGGTTGCGGAGAAAGCCTTTTCAGAAAATAATGGACTAGACATAATTCTATAATAAATCAAATATAGTAAAAATCAACGAAGCAATTGCACGGTTCCGCTGAACTGATAGATTTCTTCTTTGTAATCTTTGAAGGAGATTTGATACACATATACCCCATCCGGTGCGTTTTGACCGTTATAGGTTCCGTCCCAACCTTCTGATTCATTGCGGAATTCAGCCAACTTTTCACCCCATCTGTTGTAAATCCGGAATTGGTAATCCAACACCCCAGAAATAACCGGTTTGAAAATTTCATTCGCCCCTTTTCCATCCGGTGTAAACGCATTGGGTACAAACATCACCGGATCAAAATACAACAAGATATCGTTGCTCCAAGAAACTCTGCTGCCTCCCAATTCGTAGGCCTTGATTCTGTATTTCTGACCAAAATGTTCTTCCCCGTTATTGAAACTATCTGATGTGTTTCCCGGGTAAGTTTGATACAATTCGTACCCTGTCTTATTGATCAATTCCCTGTACAATTCGTATTTCTCAACTACCCATCCCAAATAAGGAGTGAACGTAAACGACATACTCATAGGACCCGTTCTCTGACCGGTCAATAAAATGCTTGTATTGATTGGACTGTAAAGCGTATCGCCGCACTGATTCAAAATCATGGCCCGATAATCGTATGAAAATGCATCGGGTTTAACATCATAGTCCTGAAATTCTGTGCCGTTAATGGGCCCTTGTCCTACGTTCCAAAACTGACCGCTATTGAAAGGTCTTCGCTGAATATACACCGGTCCATTGGGTCTAGGGGAATTCTTTAACTGGTATTCTACCAGAATCTTACCGTCTTTGTCAGGAGGTGGTGAAACGGTCACTAAACGACTTTCAATCCATGGGTTATCGTAATATATATTCCAAGAGATGCTATCACCGGGGCAACCTTTGTCAGATATTTCCCGCACCGTGATATTTCTTAAAGGTGCTAATGAATCCCAATTCACTGAACCTGCATTATTGGTAGCCGGATTGTTGGCCCAGTTGCCGCCAATGAGTTTCCATGTGAATGTACTTCCTGGATTGCCATTTATCACGTAACCAAGGTTGCTAACATTTGGATTGCAAATCACTGAATCTCCCACCAATTGGGTGTTGATGGGTTTGGGATTGATGGTTATTTGTGTTTGATCCCAAGGACCAGGACAACCGTGTTTAGAAATGATACGAGCTTTGATGGTGAACGTGCCAAATTGGTTGAGGCTGATTTTTAACTTGCCTGGTTTGGATTTGCCCACACCACTAATTGTTTCTAAGGTTAAGCCTGTATTGGGTGTAATTTGATAATCAATAGAATCCCCAAAATCCACTCCGTTCAAAGCGGAAAAATCAACCAAAGTAAAGAACTGATTGTTCTGTTGGCATTGCTCCGGCTGAAGGTCTGCGAAAATATTCGCTGTTGGCGTGGGATGCAAAATAACATTCAATTTATACAAAGAACTTTGGCAAACTCTCTTATTGATGGGGTCGTAACCGGTAGATTTTACACCTACCCAAGCATTTCCGGCGGTTCCCCAATCAGCGGTAATTTTATCGGTATTTTGTCCTGAAGAAATACTTCCCCCGGAAATAGACCAAGAATAATCCTCGCCGCTGATTTTGTTCACCTTATATGGCACATTAGCCGTCAGTTCGCACAACGAAGAATCACCAATGGGCGGTTGACCTAAAAGTGCGTGAGTCATAAGCACATCAAAGTAGCCAGTGTCTTTACATCCAAAAATATTGGTGGCAATGACCATGACCTTTCCAGGCCCAACATCTCCCCAATTAATCAGAGCTCTACCCTTGCTTGGAGAAGAAACTTTACGGGCATTTGTTGCATAGAATTCATAGGTATAAAGTGATTCGATAGAATCAATGTAATACTCAATATTATCGTTGTTTGGACAAACATTGGTTGGCCCTTTGATGATGGGCTTTCCCGCCGCGGTCATAGTGATTTTTAAGGTGTCACCTCCACTTTTACATCCTGAACTATTCATTTGATAGCAAATTAGATATCGCTGACCTGTATAGTTTTCGTCCCAAATAATACTGATAGTTTTATCCGCAGAATTTTCGCTAATTGATTTCGCACCTTTTACCTCCCAGATTATTTTTTCAGTTGCAAAAGATCTGTAAGTATACTTAACTGATAAACAACACCATGGTTCTCCTTCAAAAAATGGGTTAATAGGAGGAGAAGAAAGATTGACTAAAAGTGAATCTGCGATGATTGAGCAACCGAAAGTATTGGTAGTTCTCAAAGACAGTTTACCAGCGTTGGAATTCCCCCAATTGATCACAATTTTATTGGCTGTATCCGAACCTACTATGGTCCCCCCAGTAACACTCCATTTTAGGCTGTTTTTGTAACTGCGGTTGCTTGCCGTGTAAGTAACCCCTTGTTGATTTTGGCAGGCCAAATTAGGTCCTGAGATTTTTTCCTTGGGACTGAAAGGCTTGTATTTTATCAATACGTTTTGATTAATAAATTTGGATGGACAGCCATCGTCATACGCCTCAAAAATCACTCGGAACGTATCATTGGTGTTTACATTGCAACCAGGATTCCAGCAAAACTGTGATGTGATGCTGGCTTTTCCAGCCACGGGCAATGTTGGATTAAAGGTAGCCTTAGGTCCGGTGTAACTTGAAGAACCGGTGATAATATCACCGTAGGCTTTCAAAGTTACTACGTCATCAATGTCTTTGGCATCTACGGCTTTCACATCGAAACAGATGGGCTCACCGAGTTCCAATTCCCAATAACGTTTACCCTTGGTATATTCTAAAGTGGGTTTATTGTTGGGTGAACAGTTAATCACCAAAATCTGAAGATCCAATCTAACGGTAGAAATTGCAACCCCGTTTCTCCATTCTGTAACCTCAATCGCAACGGCGAATCGACCTGCGATGGTTGACAAGTAAGTTGTCAAACCGTTAAACGCGTCAATGCTTGCAATACCGGCATTCCCGAAAGGTTTGGTTGCTGAATAGCCCGTATTGTAATCAACCTCTGCAAAAGGCGTGGTCATGGTTGACGGACAGGTTGGCAACGTAGGATTGTTCATATCAGCTCCTTGCCAAGGTCTTACCAATTTGTAGGATAATGAATCGCCATCGGGATCAAGAGCACGGTTTCTGATGGTAATTGTGTCATTCCTGCAAATGAAAGGAACAGGAACATCTTGAAAATAAGGCGAACTATTTTTAATGTTTGTTGGCGGAATAAACCCGTAGTAGGTTTGTCCTTGATAGGCTTCACCAAACTGGTTTCGGAGGTTATTTTGGGTGTTTCGGCAGCAACGCTCCCATTTCAGGTGGTAACCGGTGTTGCTGTTCGGCAGACTGATGGTTGATTCGTAAATACCCTGTTCCAGACAAGCCGAAGCAATTTCGGGGCAGCTGGTATTTCCTACTGGTTGAACTTTTTTCTTGGCTAGGAGCTTAATGACGTAGGTGGTGTGAATCTTTTTATCTCCCTTATAAACGCACAAATTTAAATCATCTTCAAAGAGAACTTCTTCGTTGGTACCATCTTTGGCACAATCGCGGTAAACAAAAAGGGTCACTCGATATTGCGTGTTGGTGCCGTTGGTTCCAAGCCATTCGTAAGTTAAAAATCCACCTACCAAGTGAGACGCATTGGAAATTCCAGCCACAAAAAAAGTGAGCAAGAGCATCCAAAAGCGAAAGGACAAAAAGCGTAATTTTCTCAATGGTTTTAGGCCTATTTTCAAACTACTAAAATAGACAATTTTTTAAGCAATTTGGTTGCCAACGCGCGTCATTTTTATGAAATAACCTAATTTCGCAACATGCATTACAAACCTGATTGCCTGCATTTTTTGGGACATATACCCTGTAAACCCCACAAAAAGCACGGATATCACTGCGAAAACTGTCCCGAATACACACAAATTGAGAAACGCATTTTAATCATAAAACTGGGTGCGATGGGCGATGTAATTCGAACAACGCCTCTGATTACTCGATATAAATCCCTCTACCCCAACGCAAAATTCACCTGGATTACGCTTTTTCCAGACATCCTTCCCAAGGGAGAGATCCACGAAATCTACAAATTGGGCGTTGAAGCGCAACTTTACGTCACCAATGTTGATTGGGACATTGCCATCAATTTAGACAAGGAAAAAGAGGCTTCTGCCCTATTGAAAATGGTCAGTGCCAAGGAAAAATACGGCTACATTTTGAAAGATGGAGCTTCGCAACCGGCCAACGATTTGGCTCAGCACAAATTCGATACCGGATTGTTTGACGATGTGAGCAAAGCCAACACCAAAAACTATTGCACCGAGATCTTTGAACTCTGCGGAATGGAATACGCAGGCGAGCCCTACTTGCTTGACAATCATTCAGATAAAGGATACGAGTGGAACCTTCCAACAGACAAAAAAATCATTGGATTGAACACGGGTTGCGGCGATCGATGGACCACGCGTTTGTGGAGCATTGAAAAATGGGTTGAGTTGGCCAAAAAGATTCAAGATGCGGGGCATTATCCGTTGCTTCTCGGTGGAAGTCAGGAGCACGAGCGCAATTTGGAAATTCAAGCTGGCAGCGGCGCTCCTTACTTAGGACATTTTTCTTTGAGTCATTTCATCAATTTGATAGACCATTGCGACGCGGTAGTGACCCAAGTAACGATGGGAATGCACTTGACTTTGGGCTTAGGCAAACGTATAGTATTGATGAACAACATTTTCAATCCTCACGAGTTCGACTTGTTTGACAAGGGCGAGATTGTACAGCCCTCGAAGGAGTGTCAGTGTTTCTATTTGGGCAAATGCAAATTGGGCACTTCGTGCATGGAAGATTTATCGGTAGATGCGGTATACGCAAGTTTGGACCGCGTATTAAAAAAGTAGATAGGTTTGCGGAATTATGATTTTTTCATTATTTTTGCACCCTCAAATGGCGAGGTAGCTCAGGTGGTTAGAGCGCAGGATTCATAACCCTGAGGTCGGGGGTTCAATTCCCCCCTTCGCTACTCTAGAAACACTCACAGAAATGTGGGTGTTTTTGTTTTGGTTTATTTGTATGCCAAATTTTTAACAGGTTTGCATTGAAATATTTATACAGACATTGTATTGGTAATACAGCCGCACTAAATGCTTTTTGTTTTCTAAAATGTACAAATGTCATTTTTAACTAAAGAAATTGTAGGTTAGTTAAATTGAAATTTGTAAATTACAGAATATTTGTATTGTTTTTTGTAATTAAACGGACTCAGAATCACGTGAACTTTTGCCTCTGTTCAAGTAAAATAATGATTGATGGTGAAGTAATTCGAAATCACGAATTTTGATTAACCGTGAAATATTAACTTCCATTAAATAAATATGAAAAAAAGATATATTCTGAATGGATTTTCAACACGAGAAGACGCGCAAAAAAGAAACCGTGAATTTGCATTGAAACATGGATTAAATCCAGATTCAACGACCAAGTATATGTTTAATGTTCACTGTTTACAACAAGAGGAATGGGGACTTGAGATACTTGAGGATAATCTTAGTTTACTTGATGAATCCGAAAAGACCCAAGAAAGATTAAGAGAAATACCAAATAGACCATTCGTACATTCTTATGTACCGATGGTTTTTAGATACCTCGAATCAGAATGGGTTGATGAGTTTTTCAAAACTGGCATTCTACGACTAAGCTCATTTAAAAGGTTTCATCAGCATAAAGATGAACAACGGGGCGACAAAAATGAAGGATCAAATATGATTTTCGGAATAGGTACTGAACATCAGTTTGGTGCAATGACAAGCAACGGACATGATGCTTTTGTCTTATCTACAAGCTTGACATATAACGAGGAACTTTATTCTGACTTTGATGTTGACGCATGCTTTATTATTGAAAAGCCACATGAATTTATGGAATCAATTATGAAAGCAATACCGGAATTCAAAGGCTTAAACTTTGGACCATGTTTGTACAAACCTGATCGAATAATTCAAAGGGAAATGCCAGATTTCAATTTAGATTCAATAAAAAGTGATGACGAACCCAATACAAACGACTTGGCAAAGTTATTCAATCAAATAAATCAGGCTAGTGGATTAGATGTCCTATTCTCTAAAACGAATGTCTATGCCCACCAACATGAATATAGAATTCTATGGCACACATATCTTGACCCGATGCCTGAATATATTGACTTGAAAATGCCAGAAGCTGCAAAATTCTGCAAAAAAATCAAATTAAATATAAATTAAAAAGATTTGAATTTAGTTGTTTAAGAATTAAACGTACACGATACATTTTTTGAGGCAACTCTCGATATTTTGGGCAATTATATTTATTTAAAAATTATAATTAACCAACTTACTTTAAAGGAATATTTGTATAATTTGCTAATGGAGATTTAAAGTATCTATGCAATCTGTAGGGGCTTCAAATTCAATTCACTCTTATTCCATTCATCCCCGATCCGCAGCAATTCTAAAAGAATCATTTCCTATTTCGTAAAACTTAGAACTGAAATCATTGGCAAGGAGTTTGGCTTGTTCTATTACCGTTTCCGTCGCTTTTAATTCCATATCAGGTGGGTAACCATGTTTCCTCAGGATTTTCTTAACCGCAATTCTCATCTTGGCTTGGACATTTTCTCTGACCGTCCAATCAATGGTGGTATTTCGTTTAACCGTATCAACCAACTCTCTGGCGATGTGTCTTAGAATTTCATCTCCTAACACCGCTACTGATGTATCATTCACTTCTAAGGCAGAATAGAACGCATACTCACGGAAATCCAATCCCAAATCATCACCTCTTCTATCGGCTTCTTTGATGTCCTTTGCCAATCGAATCATCTCATCTATGATTTGAGCTGACGTTATGAGGTTATTTTGATAACTTTTTACCGCACTATCCAACATCTCAGAGAACTTTTTGGATTGCACCAAATTCACTCTATGTCTTGTTTTGATTTCATCATTCAAGAGTTTTTTAAGCAACTCCAAGGCAAGATTCTTATGCGACATTCCCTTTACCTCAGCAAGAAACTCGTCTGATAAAATGGAAATATCAGGTTTCTTGATACCAGCGGCATCAAAAATATCTACCACCTCATCCGCTACGACTGCATCCGACAATATCTGTTTAATGGCGGTTTCTATTTCCTCGTCCGTTTTACTCTTACCACTTTGAGTAACCTTCACAATACGAGCCTTGATGGCTTGAAACAATCCAACTTCATCCCGAATGTCAATGGTGTATGGATGAGGTACTGATATAGCGAATGATTTTGATAACGCAGTAACACCATTGATAAATCGTTCCTTTCCGTTTTCTAACCCTAACACATAATTGGCGGCTTTAATGGGGAAATACAACTTCTCTTTGGGTGTCAATGAAAAAAACGACTTATAATCAAATCCTTTAGGTACAGATTTATCCGTTGGTTGTTCAGAAAACAACTGTGATACAATTTCATATTTTCCCATCATCACTTCCGCCGCTTCATCTTGGTCAAAGGTGGGCTTCCCTTTCCCTCCACTTTCCGTATACAAAGACAACGCTCTCTTTAAATCATTTGCGATTCCAATATAATCAACCACCAATCCACCTTCCTTATCTTTATATACCCTATTAACTCTGGCGATTGCCTGCATCAAATTGTGCCCCTTCATGGGTTTATCAAGATACAAGGTATGCATGGAAGGGGCGTCAAATCCCGTCAACCACATATCCCTGACTATCGCAATTTTTAGTTTGTCTTTGGGGTCTTTTAATCTTTCCCCCATAGCCTTCCGTTTTGCCTTGTTTCTGACATGGGGTTGAAAACTCAATGGGTCAGACGATGAGCCTGTCATAACCACCTTGATTACTCCGTCTGTATCCTCATCACTGTGCCATTGAGGTCTGACTTTGATGATTTGGTCGTACAAATCCACACAAATCCTCCGACTCATACAAACAATCATTGCTTTACCGTCCAAGGCGGCATTTCGGGACTCAAAATGGTTCACAATGTCATGGGCTATTAATTCCAAACGATGTTCATTTCCAACGATGGCTTCTAATCTCGCCCAACGAGATTTCAGTTTTTGACGGTCAGATTGTTCCTCACTTTCAGTAAGTTCTTCAAACTCCTCATCCACTCGTGGTTTCTCATCTTCCTTTAGGTTGATTTTAGCCAATCTATTTTCATAGAAGATTCTCACCGTTGCTCCATCTTCTACGGCTTGTTGAATGTCGTAAACATCAATATAATCACCGAATACCGCTTGGGTATTTTTGTCCGTATTTTCAATGGGAGTTCCTGTAAAACCAATAAAGGATGCATTAGGCAAGGCGTCCCTCATGTGTTTGGCAAATCCATCCATAAAGTCATATTGACTTCGGTGGGCTTCATCCGCAATTACAACAATGTTTCTACGTTCCGACAGGAGTTCAAACTGACCTTTGATATTTTTGGTTTTACCTTCCCCAATATCAATTTTCTCTTGTACTTCAGGAAGGAACTTTTGAATCGTGGTAAATACAATTCCTCCTGAACTTACGCTCAATTTTCGTTTTAAATCATCCCTATTCTCGGCTTGGACAGGTGTTTGTCTTAGGATGTCTTGACTCAAGGAAAACGTATCAAATAATTGGTCGTCTAAATCATTTCTATCTGTCAAAACCACCAAGGTCGGGTTGTTCAGCGCCAGCACCAATTTCCCAGCGTAAAAAACCATACTCAAACTCTTACCACTTCCTTGAGTGTGCCAAATCACACCGGCTCTTTGGTCACCATGTTCAGAAGTGGCTCTTTTTGTGGTTTCTACCGCTTTATTTACGGCAAAATATTGATGATAGCGAGGAACTATCTTGGTTAGTTGTTCTTTGTTTTGATGGAATAAGATGTAATGTCGAATCAGGTCAGGAAGCACATTTTTATTGAGCATCCCTTTTACCATCACCTCCATTTGAGGGATGTCTTCATCGGCTACCAACTTTCCATCAATGGATTTCCAAGGCACAAAAAATTGCTTGGGTGCCGTCAAAGAACCATACAATGCATCCCAACCATCGGAAACGATAAGTAAGGAATTGTAAACGAATAAAGAAGGTATGGTTTGTTTATAGGTTTGTAATTGATTGAACGCCGAGTG
>CAMDUE010000007.1 GCA_945877575.1 Chitinophaga pinensis | reverse complement strand
GTCCTCAACTACTCACTCATTGGAATCACATCTGCTTTCTGTTTCCCCCTTATAAGTTTTAGAATTCTCAAAAAACGCATGGGAATTGACAACGCAGCCGCCATTTCCAGCCTCATCATCCATGAACCCGGAAACCTCTTCCTTATGGGAGTTTTAGGCGCAAGCGCCTCATACATAGCTGTACCAGCGGCCATGCGGCAAGCCGTTCCCAACGCCGATCCCGGCATCTACCTCCCAATGGCCTTAGGAATGACCTTCCCCTTCAACATCATTGTTGGGCTCCCTATCTATTGGTTTGTGGCTTCTAGTCTTTAGTCTTTAGTCGTTGGTAGATGGTAGATGGTAGGTGGTAGATGGTAGATGGTAGATGGTCGGTGGTCAAGAGTCTAGAGGCTAGAGACTAGAGACTAGAGACTAGTGGCTAATGACTAGTGGCTTGAGACCGGTGACGAGTGACTGGGTCTAACACCCAAAACCCGTTACCCTAATCCCGAATCCCGAATCCCGTTACCCGTTACCCGTTACCCTCAACCCTCAACCCGCTACCCGCTACCCGCTACCAGGTACTTGGTACTTGGTACTTGGTACCTAAATCACCAACAACGCATCGCCATAACACAAGAAGCGGTACTTCTCTTTCATGGCTTCGGCGTACACGTCACGAATGAATTCGTGTCCTAAATAAGCGCTTGACATCATGTACAAGGGCGACTCTGGAGCGTGTAAATTGGTAATGAAGGCGTTTGCAATATTGAAATGATGAGGAGGGAACAAGAATTTATCTGTCCATCCTTCGGTGGGATTCAAGGTTTGAGTTGAACTAACCGAAGACTCTAATGCACGCATCACTGAACCACCAACAGCAACAACTTTGTTTTTGCCAGTAATGGCATCATTGACAACGTCACACGTAGATTGTGGAATGCGGTAGTATTCGCTGTCCATTTTGTGTTTGGTCAAATCTTCCACTTCTACTTCTCGGAAAGCACCCAACCCTAGGTGTAAAGTAACCTCGGTGAATTTGATGCCTTTGATATCCATACGCATCAACAATTCACGGGTGAAATGCAATTGAGCTGCTGGAGCTGCAACTGCACCAACGTGTTTTGCAAAAAGCGATTGATACCAATTTTCATCTTCCTCTTGTACAGGACGAGTGATATACTTTGGAATGGGAGTTTCGCCCAACTTTTTTATGACACGATCAAAGGCTTCATCGTCACCGTCAAACAAGAATCTGATGGTACGACCTCTGCTGGTGGTGTTGTCTACAACTTCTGCCACTAGATCATCATCACCAAAATAGAGCTTGTTTCCAACACGTATCTTTCTTGCAGGATCCACTAAAACATCCCAAAGACGCAACTCATGGTTCAATTCACGAAGCAAAAACACCTCAATTTGAGCGCCAGTTTTTTCTTTTTGACCGTACATACGTGCAGTGAAAACTTTGGTATTGTTCACAACAAACACATCGTCTTCATTGAAGATATCCAAAACATCGTGGAACATGCGGTGTTCAATCTTCTGTGTTTTTCTATCTACCACCAATAAACGTGATTCGTGGCGGGTCTTCAATGGCTCCTGAGCGATCAACTCCTCGGGCAACTCGAATTTGAAATGCGATAATTTCATAAGGTATAGTATCCCCAAATTGGGGGTGCAAATATAATTATAACTATCTTTGCAGCGATGAAAAATATTTCAGTTATCGGAGGAGGCACCATGGGCAACGGAATCGCCCACGTTTTCGCACAAAGCGGCTACCAAGTTACCTTGATTGATATCAAACAAGAGATGCTTGATAAAGCCGTGGCAACCATTACCAAAAATATGGACCGATTGATTGCCAAAGAGAAATTGACAGAAACTGAAAAAAACGACGCCCTTTCGCGTTTGCACACCACCACAGACCTAAAATCGGGGGTATCAAATGCAGACTTAGTGGTTGAAGCCGCCACTGAAAACGTGACCATCAAATTGCAACTGTTCCGCGACATTGATGCAGCTGCTCCGGCACATGCCATTCTCGCATCTAATACTTCATCCATCAGCATCACCAAAATTGCTTCAGTGACTGGCCGTCCTGAAAAAGTAATTGGAATGCACTTCATGAACCCCGTTCCAGTAATGAAATTGGTGGAAGTCATAGAAGGATTTAAAACAGACAAATCTGTTACCGATACCATTTTTGACCTTTCTCGTAAATTGGGTAAAATTCCAGCACTCACCCAAGACTATCCTGGGTTCATAGCCAACAGAATTTTAATGCCCATGATCAATGAAGCCATCATTTCGCTGCACGAAGGTGTAGCCGAAGTAGAAGAAATAGACACCATCATGAAATTAGGTATGGCTCACCCTATGGGTCCATTGCAATTGGCTGATTTCATAGGACTTGACGTTTGTTTAGCCATTTTAAATGTGCTTCACGACGGACTTGGAAACCCCAAATATGCTCCATGTCCTTTGTTGGTAAACATGGTTACTTCAGGTGATTTGGGTGTAAAAAGCGGACGCGGATTCTACGATTACAGCCACGGCGGTAAAGAATTGGTAGTAGCGCCCAACTTCCATGGAAGAAACTAAGATTTTACTGGCATCTAAGTCTCCTCGGAGGCATGAAATTCTCACTTTATCGGGATTTAATTTTGAGGTAGTCAACATCGAAGCCGATGAAGATTTTCCATCAGAATTGAAAGGCTCAGAGATTTGTTGTTTTCTATCAGAGCATAAGTCTAAACACTATGCTCATCCCCTAGAAAAAAATCAACTATTGGTCACTGCAGACACCATTGTTTGGGTAGATGACGAAGTATTAAATAAGCCGGCTGATACACAAGAAGCGCGAGAAATGCTTCAAAAATTGAACGGAAAAACACATACCGTTTACACCGGTGTAACGGTGAGGAATCTTCAAAAATCACATACCTTTTTTGACCAAACCGAAGTTAACTTTTATCAGCTAACTCCATCTGAGATAGACAACTATATACAAAACTGCCGACCCTTTGACAAGGCCGGCAGTTACGGTATTCAAGACTGGATGGGACTCGTTGGAGTAAAATCCATCAACGGTTGTTTTTACAATGTGATGGGTTTCCCAGCAGCCAAGTTTTATAGAGAATTACAACATTTTATTTAGACATGCTTGCAGCCATTTCGATGGCATTCTTAGCATTCACCAATCTTGAACTCTTGCAAATTTCTGAGAATTTAATTTTGGTTTTCTTAGTACCTGGCAAGATTGCTTTTCCTTTTACCAATGTTCCTGATTCCATTAAGATGGTTTTCATTTGAACCGCAGTTAAATTTGGGTAGCGGCTCCAAACAAACGCTGCAACACCAGCAGTCACTGGAGCTGCCATAGAAGTACCGTTGAAATACTCGTATTTGTTGTTCGGAATGGTACTGTAGATATCTCTTCCGGGTGAGAACAGATCAACGTTGTTCTTACCGTAGTTACTGAAATCAGTAGCCAAAGCCTTCAAAGCTGGTTGGCTTGCACCAATTTCAATCCAGTTCTCAGCGAAAACTTGTCCGCCCCAAAGGCTATCGTTTGGATAGTTGGGTTCCATATCAATGTTCATTCCACTATTTCCTGCGGCGTGAACCAATAATACTCCTTTGCGACCGGCATAGGCCACAGCACTATCAACGGCTGCTTTATCCCAAGAAAAACCTTTACCGAAACTCATATTAATGATTTTTGCTCCATTATCAACAGCATAACGAATTCCATTTGCTACGTCTTTGTCGCGCTCATCTCCATCGGGAACAACACGCACAACCATAATTCTAGCGGCATCAGAAATTCCGTCCAATCCGATATTGTTTCCACGGGTAGCGGCAATGATTCCCGCCACGTGCGAACCATGACTGGCATCAGGGCCCACCACATCGCTATTTCCATAGTAACGCTCAGAAGAATTTGCATAGTTATCACCCACTATTTCTCGAGAATCATAGTCAGGATTGTATTGATAATTAGCGCGAATATCCATGGCTTTATAACCCTCTTGAATTTCATTGTAAATGGCTTCAAAAGAACTGTTGGTTTTGTCTTTTTCCATAGCTTTAGCAATACCTTGAGCCAATCCATTCATGAACGGATCATCGCTTTTCATTTCTTTTAAGTCAGCTGCCGTAGGATTGTCTTTTCCGCTTTCTTTGCGAAGTTTATTCAACATTTCCAATACTTTCTCCAATTGCTGCATTCCTTGAAGTGAACCTTCACGAGTGCTCTCAATCTCACTCTTAATTCCTTCATATACCATATAATTAGGATTTGCGTATGTGAAACTATCATAATCCATTGAATCAAAACTAATGGATTGATATTGATCGCGTAGCTTCTTGTAAACCCTTACTTTTTCTAGGTTATCAGCACCTACGTTTCGGCCGTCTTTACCACCAATGAAGTTCCAACCATGAACATCATCAATGTAACCGTTTCCGTCATCGTCAATTCCGTTTCCGGCCACCTCTTTGGTGTTGGTCCATAATACATCTTTCAGATCTTCGTGGTTGATATCGGTACCTCCGTCAATTACCGCAACTACTATGGGTTGAGGCTTCACTTGAGCAGCAGCAGATTGATAGGCTTCATAAACTGAAATGCCCATGTTCTTTTTAGATGGCGCAGAATAGTGCCAATCTTTTGCAGGTTTTTGCGCCAACAACACCGTTGAAACGCTTAAAACCGCTACGAATAAACTGTATTTTTTCATAACTAATGATTATTTCTTCTTACAAAAAACCATGATACTCACGGCTTTAAATGGCCAAATGGTAGTATCTGAATTAAAAATTACTTTGCGTAAAAGCCATTGCAAAGGCTTCCATTTCACTACATCCATAGGTGCGGTCACGTAATGCATTTCCAAAACTTCAAACCCCGAATTCTCTAACAATTTTTGAATTCTTGAACGAGTATAAATTCTTGCCAACGCCCATCGTTCATGCAAGGGCTTGGGTAACCAAGAGAAAAAAGGAACCCTATTCCATGGCAATAAAGGCAACGAAGCCCCATGGGTTTCAAAAATCCACCATTTGTTGGGAACCGAAATGGCACATAATCCCCCTTCCTTTAATGACTTCGAATAATTTTGAACCGCCTCTTCAGTTGACAGGTGCTCAATTACTTCAAAACTCAATAAACGATCTACCTCTTTGTGAAAAGGACCAGCCGAAATATCAGCACAAACAAATTCAGCATTTTGAGCTTCAAAATCAACCTTTAATCGCTCAAAATCGGCAAGGTGTTGATTGGTATACTCTAAGCCGTAAACGTATTTAAATCTAGAAGCCACTTGTAAAACGGTATTGCCATTGCCGCAACCGATATCTAACAATTCAGCATTTTTATCAAAGTAGCCCTGGAACTTTTCTAAGATTTTTATGCGTCTAGAAACCAATAAATCTTGAGCATCGGCAGGTTTTCCCAAATAATGTTCACCCTCAAATAACTGCTTATCTACTCTATCTGTATTACTCACGACCTTTCAAATTAAATAAAATTCTGCGAATTACAATCCAAATATGGGCCAATATATTTGCGAAATATCCATAATGTTCGCCTAAAATCTGGAAACGTTCCTTCATTGCTTTCTTTGTATGAAGATAGCTACTTCCACCCACAGCAAAATCTGCCACCACAAAATCAACAGCCATAGAAACAGGATTCTTCTTGAGAATACGAATAATCCAATCAACATCTGAAGCAAATCGATACTTTAAATTGTACTCATCGCACAGCGTTTTTCTAGCAACAAAACTCTGATGACAAATGCTCATTCCCGTTCTGAAACTATTTTTATTAAGATTCAATGGGAATTTCTGTGGCTTCAACTTACTGATCAAGCCCATTGGTTGATAATTCTCGTCTACAAATTCAGTGTCCCCATAAAAACAATCCACCTGAGGAAATCGCTCAATAAAATCTACCATTCGGAAAACAGAATCACTCGAATGAAATCGGTCTCCGCTATTCATAAACCAAACGAACGTTCCAGTTGCTGCGTTCAAACCTTTGTTCATGGCATCGTAAATGCCTTTATCGCTTTCAATGATACGATGAGTGAAGGGAGCAGATTGAATGTATTCTATTGATCCGTCACGGCTATTTCCATCCACCGCTATCCACTCAACCCCTTCAGGCAAGGGCACATTCATTGACTCTACGGTCTTTTGAAGTCCCGCAAGATTATTAAAATTAATAGTAATGATAGTGAGCTTATGCATTCTCTTCCTTGGCGAACAAAGGACGAATCATAAGTCCCAAGAAAAGAAGTAAAATCAACCCTGAGCTAGCCATTTCTAAATTCAAGAAAGTTTCACGAGAGGTGGGTACATACACCCACTTAACCTCATTCTTGCCCGCTGGAAGCTCTACTGCTCTCAATAAATAATTCAATTTCAAGGCCTTTGCTTCATTGCCATTAACGTAAACTTTCCAACTTCCGTTTTTCTCGTTATAATAGATCTCTGAGAATACAGCCAATGCTTTATTCGTATTTGACGAATTGTAAGTTAACGTGTCAAAACTGTAGTAAGTCCTTTCAATCTTATCTGTTTCGCCGTAAGCATAAACACCCTGACTTGGGGCTTCATCTTTAGATTCAGACACAGCATAGACTCCCAAGTTCAATGAATTCAGTTTCTTCAAAGCTTCAACTGCAGATGCCGATTTCACCACGGTATCAGCAAACCAAGCATGTCCCAAAGCCGTTTGACGAGGAATAACTTCTTCGGTTTTTCCGTCTTGCGATTTAGTGAGTACATACTTGCAATTAAGCATATCTAAAACCTGATTATTCAAAATGACATCGGCACTCATCTGAGTCCCATTTTTGGTTATACCGTAACTAATTAGGTCTTGGTATCTGCTCAATTTAGCCGGATGATATCCACCCACATTCCTGTGAAAGGGCGCAGCATGATTATCATTAAAGGGATTATACCTCAAATCAAAGACCCTAGCTCCTTCTTTGTTGGTTGCCATGATTTGCTCGTCTAATCGGGTAGGCGTAATTGATTGCTCTACTTCTTTTTCTTCCCAATTTTCGTCATTTAAATAACGACCAGAAACACCCATTAAATCAAAAGCTACAATGACTGTTGCAATAGCTGCAAACACGGTCATGCTCAATTGTTTTTTCAATACACCCCACACCAAAAGTGCAATAAATGCCATGATTCCAACGCTTCTCCAAAGGTCATTCCAGAGCAATTCTTTGCGTAAATTGTGTATTTCGGTGATAGCACTTGGATCGCCAATTTGTTCATCAACTGGGGCTTTAAATTGTTGACCATTAGTAACAAGAATCAACACTAAAACGATACCTCCCAAAGTAAAAAGGGCAGATTTTTGCAATTTCTTGGCAAAAGCATCACTCCAATTTTGAGACAATGCGTTGTAAACCCCTAAAATTCCGATGAACGGCACAATAACTTGAGCAATGCTCAAGGCCATCATGGGCGTTCTAAACTTATTGTAGTAAGGTAAATTATTGAATAACCACTCATTCAATCCCACGTATTTTCCCCAAGAGAGAATTAATGATAGGGCAAAAATACCGATGCCAAACCAAACCATGTAATAGAAGTTGAAGGCTTCTTTGTTTTCAGGCTGTTCTTTCTTCCATTGGAAGGCAAAAACGATGGCAAAAACAAACAAGAACATCAAACCTGCCCCCATGTAAATAGGACCAGATGTAAACTGCAAATCTCCATAATACATGGGCAATCGCTCTTGACCAAACATATTATCTGGAACTGGCTCGTCTGAACTTCCACCTTTGAATCGAGGCACAAACAAGGTAAATGTTTCGGTTACTCCGTAACTCCAACTGAAAGCATATTCAATATCCAACCCTTTTGCATTGACTGTTTTAGGGCCATCTTGAGGCACCTCACTCGCAACTTCAGAACCACCACGCATGGTAGCTTTAGAATACTCCATGGTATCATAAATCTTACCAACACAAGTCATCACACCCAAAACCGAAACCACTCCTGTAATTCCCAATGTAATAACCAAATGTTTCCATTCCTTGGTTTTAACGGTTTTAATTATTTCAATAACAAAATATAGGGCAATGATGATTCCTGCATAATACAAAATCTGATAGTGGAAATAATAAACCAACATCGCAAAAAACAGTCCGTAAACTGCCGCTCCTAAGAGATACCTTTTTTGCGATAACAACAGCACCCCTGCCAGCGCGCCCGGCATAACAGACATGGCCAAAACTTTCGTAATGTGCCCCGCCTCAAAACTGCTAATGGTAAAGGTCATGAACGCATAACCAATGGCTCCTGCAATGCTCAAATACTTGTCTACCCTCACTGATAACAACAAGACATACATGCTCAGCATAGACAAGAACAAGAAACTCACCTCGTATTTAACAGCACCAAAAAATACCAACGGATTGTATTTTGATAAAACCGATCCCTGCGGAATTCCACTGATTAAGCTGTTAGGCATTCCCGAGAACAAACGGTCGTTCCAATTAGGGTATTGCCCGTTAACTTCTTTGAATTTTGCGGGTGCATCAGTCATGAATCGCACCTGCTGCATATCGCCTTGTTTCAAAGCCATTCCATCAAACGCTGGCGCAAAAAACCAACGTGTGATCAAATAAAATAACACCAAGGCTCCCAAGAAGTAACCCGCATTTTTTAGATAAGTCTGATTTAATTTCATAACGACACTTGACCAAGCGAATTTCTGAGTTTTTTATTACAATTTAGCATACACTAACTAAAATCATGTAAAATCGTTCGCTGAAGGTTCGTTGACGAGAAAAAATCCCCCAAAAAAATTGTAAAATTGCGCATGGAAAACCGCGACAACGTAGTATTTGACCTGATCCAACAAGAATTTGACAGACAAAACCATGGTATTGAACTGATTGCGAGTGAGAATTTCACCAGTCCGCAAGTCATGAAAGCCATGGGTAGTGTTCTCACCAATAAGTACGCCGAAGGTTTACCAAACAAAAGATATTACGGCGGTTGCCAAATCGTTGACCAAGTAGAACAACTTGCCATTGATAGACTGAAAGAACTTTTTGGCGTTGAATGGGCAAACGTTCAGCCCCACTCAGGCGCACAGGCCAATGCAGCTGTGATGCTCGGAGTTTTAAATGCCGGTGATACCATCTTAGGCTTTGACTTAAGCCACGGCGGACACTTAACCCACGGATCTCCCGTGAATTTCTCCGGAAAACTATACCGTCCTACTTTTTATGGTGTTGAAAAAGAAACTGGCACCATCAACTATGATAAAGTGAGAGAAACTGCCCTTAAAGAGCAACCAAAACTAATCATTTGTGGCGCAAGCAGTTATTCAAGAGATTGGGATTATCAAACCCTTAGAGCCATCGCTGACGAAGTAGGTGCTTTATTACTCGCTGATATCTCCCATCCTGCAGGTCTAATTGCTAAAGGATTGCTCAACAACCCCGTACCCCACTGCCATATCATCACTTCTACCACCCACAAAACTCTTCGTGGTCCTCGCGGGGGTATCATTATGATGGGCAAAGATTTCGAAAATCCTTGGGGACTAAAAACTCCTTCAGGAGAAGTTAAAAAAATGAGTGCCATTTTGGATGGAGCTGTTTTCCCTGGAACACAAGGCGGCCCATTAGAGCACGTAATTGCCGCTAAGGCAATTGCTTTCGGCGAAGCGCTGAGTAATGATTTCAAAGAATATGGCATTCAAGTAATGAAAAATGCTCAGGCTTTGGCTTCAGCCATGATTCAACGAGGCTATTCCGTGATTTCTGGCGGCACCGAAAATCATTTAATGCTCATAGATTTACGTCCCAAAGACGCTGAATTAACCGGTAAAATGGCCGAAAATACCCTGGTTAAATGCGACATCACCATCAACAAAAATACCGTTCCCTTCGAAGAACGCAGTCCCTTCGTGACTTCCGGTATTAGATTGGGCACGCCAGCGGTTACTACCCGCGGACTCAAAGAGGAGCACATGGAAACCATTGCAGAATTTATTGATCGCGCGTTGATGAATCGCAACAATCCAGAAACTCTTGAAATAATTAAACAGGAAGTTCAACATTTCATGTCTGAATTTCCGTTGTATAACAATCAATTCAACTTTTAAACCATGATTTCGTTCAAATCATTGACCGCTGTTCTTCTTTTCGGGGGATGTTTTATCGCTTCGCAAGCACAAGAATCCATAAAAATTTTGAATCGCCTCGAAATTGAGGATGTTTCTGGAACCGCTAAAGAACGAACCTACCTGCTTAAACAGCAAGGAATGCTGATTCAAACCAGATCAAACAAAGCGGTTGATGGTTTTTTCAATTGGAAATACGACCATTACAATTCCGATTTAAAACTGAACAAATCATACGAAACTGAAATTGCGCAAGCTCAGAAATATAATTTTACCGGTGAAGACCAAAACGGTATTTACAATTTCAACTGCGACGCTAAAAACAACGGAGTACTTCACTATTTCAATAAAGAAAACGGTGAGTTCCAACAAAAAGAAATACAATTAAATCCTGCAAGTAAGAAGCTTGAAGGGCTCTATCCTACCAAAGGTGCCATACATTTTGTAGGAAATGTAAAGAAAACTCCATTGCTATTCACCGTGAATTTAACCACATTTGAGGTAACAGAAACTCCATTGACTTTCGGAGGATTACAACCCAAAAGTTTGAAAATCAAAGAAGTAATCTCCATTCCTAACACCAATGAAATTGCCATTGTATACGTAACTTACAATTCCCGAAAATCATCTAACGTATTCATAAACATCATTGACAGCGATCAAAAAGAAAAGTTCAACGGCGAAATTTCAGGAAAATTAGAATTAGAAACCAACCTCAATTCTCAAGCCATAACCAAGCTTTCAGAAGGGAAATACGCCCTTACCGGAACGTATTCTGGCAGATCAACCATTACCACTGAAGGAATTTACTTCGGAATTCTAGAAAATGGTGATTGGTCTTATTTCAATCAATACAAATACACTGATTTTGAACATTTCTTTGATTATTTATCAGAAAAGCAACAAGAAAAACTGGGCAAGAAATTGGCTAAAGCAGAATCTAGAGGCAAAGAACTCAACGTGAATGTATTGATGGAGTCACATGAAATCATACCTGTTGGCAACAAATTTCTGTATGTAGGTGAAAGCTATTACCCTACTTATCGCACAGAAGTTACCTATGTAAACGGTAAGGCAACAACTCAACGTGTATTTGATGGATATCAATACACTCATGCAAGCATTGTTAGTTTTGACGAAACAGGTAAGAAGGAATGGGATCAAATTTTTGAATTAAATCCCGGTTACAAACCGTATTCTCCGATTGAATTTTTAACCATCCGCAACAACGATGCTTCTTCTATTGGACTCGTTTATGCCTCAGGAAAGAAGATTTATGCTCAAACGTTAAACATCAACGGCGAAATAACCAATCAGCAAACCATCAATAACGATGTCACGTTAAATTCTGAAGACGAAGTACGCAGATCTACAGGAACAACCGATTATTGGTACGACAATTACTTCTTGAACAGCGGTTATCAAGTCATCAAAAACACCGATGACAAGTCAAAGAGGAAGGTCAATTACTACAATAAAATAGAGTTTTAGATAATTCTCTTTTTGATTTCCTCCCAAAACAAGGTTATTCCCATCAACACCACAAAAGTCAGCACCATCCAGACATCACCGCCCAAATCTGCAGCATCATTTAACACAGTGATATCTACAGAACGCTTTTGTAAAAATTTCGACACGAACAAAATAAATCCAGAAAAAACCACCAATGTTTTAACTGTAAACGCCCGTCTCCAGCCAAAATAATCTGACTTTAAAGCCAATCGGAAACACAAAGCCACAAAAACACTCTGTGTTAACAAGCAAACCAAAGCAGCACCCGCTGCACCCAATTTAGGTACCAACCAAAAGTTGAAAGAAGCATTCACCGCCATGCCAAGCAAAGCAGCCCCTGTCAACCAATTCAATTTTCCCATGGCAGTCACAAAAGTTCCAAAAACATGGATGGCCGCCATAGGTATAAATGATGTCATCAGGAATGAAAATATCCAATAACTCACCTCACGAGTATCTTCTTTATACAACAATTTCAAAATCCAATCTCCATAGGTGAATGCCACCACAGAGGCAGACAATCCCACCCACAAAACCAACCTAAAACTACCCCAAACAAGCGTTCCTGCATTCTCTTTCCTAGACAATTTCTGGCTGAACAAAGGCAATAATTGGGTACTTAACAAAGTAGAAAAAATCAATGCTGCATCCAATAATCTATACCCTTGAGCATACAAACCCGCTTGAACCAATCCATTATCGCTCGAATAATTTCGAATCATCAATGCATCAATTCGAGTAAATACACTCATAAACAAGGCCATCATTACATACCACTTCACCTCAGAAAACCAATCCATCCAAGAGGTTTCATCTACAGCTTCATTAGCCAAAACACTTACATTTTTCTTGAACTTGAGGAAATAAACACCCGTCAATAGGGCAAAAGCATACCCAGCCGTTTGAGCTGTCAAGAATACGACTATTCCGTTCAACCCATTAAAACTACCGGCCGATCCGAACAAAAACCAAGCACTCACCAGTATGGCAACAAACCGGTCAGCCACGCTCAAAAATCCGTCCGAAACAAACAAGTGCCTACCTTGCAAAACAGACCGTTGAATCAATACCAACGATGCCAGAATCTGATTCAAGACTACAAATCCCAATATCCTCCAATCTAAATTCTGTTTCCATGAAAATATCCCTATTAACAGAATGTAAATTGCACCCAAAATCAGCCTGAAAACCAACATTCTTTGGGGGTGCTTCATTCTTCCCGAAGCCGCTACTTCTCGGGCAATATATGAGTTCAAACCGGCGTCTAAAAGCACTGCAAATAACAGTCCGGTATTGAAATGCACAAAGTAATTACCATACCATTCGTTGCCCAATTGCACTTGAACGGTTCGCTCAATCCATAAAATCCACAAGGGTTTTACCAACCAATTTATGGCTTGCAACCACAACAAATTTTTGACAAATGAACGAGGCACAGTGCCGCGAAGGTATGGATTTTCAAGATATCTTTGCAAAGTGCACAGCCTAGAACCGCATTTCACCTGGATCAGCCAATACAGCGCTGCCGAAGATCCGCGTTCTCCATTTTATGGACGCGAATACAGTGAATTTTATTACGAAAATGCCGTGTACAACCACCTCATTCACCCGCAATGGGATGATTTTGGCTCTCAAACCCTCTACCTAAAAATTCTGTTTGCCGATTACCAAGACGGTTTTGCCATCATTGAATTCATTGGTGAATGGAACGATGCTCTGTACAATGACATCATGATGTTCAAGCGCGAAGTCATTGAAATATTGAACCAAGAAGGCATCAATCAATTCATTCTTATTGGCGAAAACGTCATGAATTTTCATGCCTCCGATGACAGTTACTACGAGGAATGGTTCCAAGATTGCGAAGACGGTTGGATTGCCTTGCTCAATTTTAGAGTACACGTACTCCATGAATTTAGATCAAACGGAATCGATTATTACCTCAATTTTGGGGGCGATTTAGATGATCTTGAATGGAGAAAATTTGGCCCCAGACAACTACATGCTTTTGTACTAGGAATTTTGAACAAGAGATTGAATTGAATTCATTATTTTTGCCTTCGAAATTATGAGAGAACTTCAATTCCGCGAAGCACTTCGCGAAGCCATGCAAGAGGAAATGCGCGCCGATGAACGCGTGTTTTTGTTGGGAGAAGAAGTAGCAGAGTACAACGGCGCTTACAAAGTGAGCCAAGGAATGCTCGACGAATTCGGTCCAAAACGCGTTATAGATACACCCATCGCTGAATTAGGATTTGCAGGTATCGCCGTTGGAGCAGCCATGAACGGCCTCCGCCCAATTTGCGAGTTCATGACATTCAACTTCTCGTTAGTTGCCATTGATCAAGTGATTAATTCTGCCGCAAAAATCAACTCTATGAGTAACGGGCAATTCCTTGCCCCTATGGTTTTCCGCGGACCTACAGGAAGTGCTGGTCAATTGGCTCAACAACACTCTCAAAATTTCGAAAATTGGTACGCCAATACTCCCGGTTTGAAAGTAGTGGTTCCATCCAATCCAGCCGATGCTAAAGGCCTTCTTAAGAGTGCCATCCGCGATGAAAATCCTGTGATTTTCATGGAAAGTGAGCAAATGTATGGTTTCAAAGGCATGGTTCCAGACGGTGAATACACCATCCCCATTGGAGTTGCTGACGTTGTTCAACAAGGAAATGACGTAACCATCGTGAGTTTCGGTAAAATGATGCTTCGCTGCTACGAGGCCATTAAAGAACTTGAAGCTCAAGGCATCAGCGTTGAATTAATAGACTTAAGAACCGTTCGTCCTATTGATTATGATACCGTAATTAATAGCGTGAAGAAAACAAATAGATTGGTTGTAGTTGAAGAAGCTTGGCCTTTGGCGAGCATCAGTTCAGAATTGTCACACATTGTTCAGCGCCGCGCATTTGATTACCTAGATGCACCTGTTCATCGTGTAACCAGTATGGATACCAACCTGCCTTACGCACCTACCTTCGTTGAAGCTTACTTACCTAGCGTAGAAAGAATCATCAAAGCCGTACGCAGCACTCTGTATCGCGACTAACAGCAACCATTTTCCCGATGAGGTGAAACTCATCGCCGTTTGATTCAAGTATTTTCTTTACTTCATCAACAGACTCTTCTGCAACAGATAGCAACAGCCCTCCGTTTGTTTGGGGATCATTTATCCATGCAAAAGCGTCTGCCGCACTCATCTCACAGAATTGTTCGTAGGTATTCCAATTGCGCATCGCGTTATCGGGCATCACGAACTGTGCAGCTAATGCTTGGGCTTCTTCTATCTTGGGAAGAGCACCCGCATTCAACTCAGCCATCAATCCCGAAGCTTGACACACTTCCACCAAATGACCCAACAACCCAAATCCTGTTACATCGGTCATGGCATGAACTCCCGGAATTTTACCCAATTCTTGTCCTACTGAATTCACGCGAGTCAAATAGGCAAACAACGCTTCGTTTTGCTCAGCAGAATTCAAATTACGCTTATGTCCTGCTGCCAAAATTCCCACCCCAAGAGATTTGGTTAAAATGATTGCATCTCCATCTTTCGCGCCGGAATTTACTTTTAAATCAGCGGCAGACACCAAACCCGTTACGCTCAATCCAAATAATGGCTCTTTGGAATCAATGCTATGTCCACCAACCAACGGAACACCGAACATCTTACAGACATCATGTCCACCCTGTAGCACTTGACGCGCTTGATCTAAGCTCAAATCATCAATAGGCCATCCAAAAATGGCATTCGCCATAATGGGTTTGCCTCCCATGGCATAAATGTCGCTCAATGCATTTGCGGCGGCGGCCTTCCCAAAAACAGAAGCATCGTTCACCATTGGAGTGAAAAAATCAACGGTCTGCAGCAGATATTGACCGTTGCCTAAATCATATACCGAACAATCATCGTTTTGATTGTTTCCAACCAAAATCTTATCAAAATTATCAGCGCCAATCCTCAGACCACTAAGCAACTCTGTAAGCACTGCGGGTTGAATTTTACAACCGCAGCCGCTGCCTTTAGAAAACTGGGTCAATGGTCTTTGTTCTTGCATAGCTGCAAATTTACTCTTTTGTTTTGGGGGATAGGCACGGTTTTTGTGTATATCTTGGCATGAAACGTCTGCACATTTTCGGAATCGCTGCAATTGCTGGTATAGCATTAGCTGCCTCTCTTATTTCTTACAAAGCAGAACCCATGCAAAATACTTCTGCTGATCACGGACAATTCTCTCAAAAAATAACCAAATTGGCCTATCAGCCCAATGAAAATTTAAAATACCGCATTCACTATGGTGTTATAAACGCTGCCGTTGTAAACATGAGCGTTTCAGATCCCATCATGATCAACAATAGAAAAGCCCTCAGTTTAAAAATTGAAGGTGAAACCCTCAGTTCCTTTGAATGGCTTTACATTGTTAGAGATAAACTTGAATCTTGGGTAGATACCGAGAACCACACTCCCCTGCGCTATGCCAAAACCGCTAGAGAAAACGACTACTATTTCCAAGATGTGGTGGTTTACAACCACAAAGACAAATTCCTGAAAAACAAGAAAGGGAAAATGCCCATCACTGAAAATACCCAAGACGTTGCCGCTGCAATTTATTATCTCAGAAACTTAGATTATTCCAACAAAGCCGTAGGATATGAGTTTCCCTTAGATATTTACATTGACAATCAAATCTATAACTTGAAACTCAAATACGTAGGCAAGGAAACCATCAAAACTGACATTGGTAAGGTGCGCTGCATCAAATTAAAGCCCGAATTGGTGGTAGATAGAGTATTCAAATCTAAAGACGCCATGACCGTATGGGTTTCTGACGATGACAACCACATTCCAGTGCGTATCCAAACTGATATATACGTGGGTTCTTTGAAAGTGGATATCGTAAAAACTCAAAATTTGAAGTCACCCATGACTTCTCTAGTAAAAAAATAATCTTATTCACCCACGAATACCCGTGGAACTCGTTGCGAGATGCCGGTCAAAACTTCATACGAAATGGTTGACCCCCATCTCGCAACTTCGTTTATAGATAAGTTCTCTCCAAAAATCTCTACCACATCGCCTTCCCTGCAATTCACTCCCGTGACATCTATCATGGCCATGTCCATGCAAATATTCCCTACAAAGGCGCACAATTGACCATTCAACCAAACCTTGCCATTACCCCTGCTGTAAATCCGTGAGAGCCCATCGGCGTAACCCATTGAAATGGTAGCAATTTTACGATCATTATCGGAACGATCATTCTGTCCGTAACCTATCCCTTCGCCACTTTTTACATCGCGAATTTGCGTGACAGAGGCCTTAAGTGAAGCGATAGCGCGAATTTTATAATTATTTTCTCCCGAAGGATCCAAACCGTAAAGCCCCAATCCCAAACGCACCATGTCTAAATGGTACTGCGGAAAACGAATGATTCCAGCTGTATTGCAAATATGCTTGATTACTTTATAACCCAAAATTTTCTCAACCTCAGAGGAAAATTCAATCAATTTTTCCGCTTGAGATTGACTGAATGAGTCTTGTAATTCATCTTCGGAAACCGAGAAATGGCTGAAACAACTCTCCACTTCAATTTCTTTGGGCAGATTTTTCATGGCCTCAAAAATTTCTGGTCCCTCGAAACCCAAACGATGCATTCCGGTATCTATTTCCAAGTGAATTTTACCGGCTCTTCCGCTTCGTTCATTCAAATATTCATTCAAATTATTCACCGAATAAATGACGGGTTCTAAAGCATATTTATCTAGAATCTCCAAGGTGTAGGCATCTACATTCAAAACCATTATGGGGACGTGAATTCCTGCCTCTCTGAGGGATACTCCTTCATCTGCATAAGCCACACCCAAGTAATCTACCCCGAGATCCTGCAATTCCTTAGCTACTTCGGTGCTTCCGCTACCATACCCTTGAGCCTTGACCATCACCATCAATTTCACCCCGGGTTTCACGGCTTTTTTGAAATACATAAAATTGCTCTTGAGCGCATCTAAGTTGATTTCCATGACGGTTTTATGCAACAACCCTTTCAATCGGTCAACAATCCGTTCCATTCCGAATCTTCGAGCGCCCTTGATCAAAATTCCTTGATTTTCAAGTTTATCCAATACGCCTGAGGATATCAAATCTTGAACATCGTCAAATTGTCCACCCGGCCCAACCCAAATTACTTCATCCACTCGCCCTTCTATTCTCCAATCTCCACCCGCACTCAGCACCGCCGTAATTTTTCTGCTTCCCGCATGAGACTTCAAGTAGTCTATGGCTAAAACCAAACTTTCATAGTCCATGGAGTAACTATCATTCAAAAGAATGTTCCCGCGCTTTCCTCGCTCTAAAGACATTCTGTTTCCGATTGGCTGCAAGGCTTTGAATTTATCAATATGTTCAGCGTCCCAACGCTCAACAGCGAACAACACCGAAAAACACGTCATGGCATTGAACGCGCTGGCCGCATCGTTCATGGAGATTTCCAATTCCTGGGGTTGACCTCTGTAAGTAAATTGAAGCTTTTGCCCCATGAAAGTATTCTCTACATTTTGAAGAGTAAACGAACTTCGTTCAGCCTTTCCCCAGGTGATAAATCTAGTCATGGGTTGAAGCTGCCGCCATTTGGAAGCTTCCAGCATCAAATCTGCCTGATCTGAGGGCATTATTACCACATCGGCATTTTTGCAAAGAAGCATTTTCTCCGCCGCCTTTTCTTGCATCGATTCAAATCCATCATCATGCGCTGAACCCAGCCCTGTCAATACCGTTAGCGATGGACGAATCATTTCCCACAACGGCAACATTTCACCTTTTTGAGAAATACCCGCCTCAATCAATGCCATTTGATGGTGCGATCTGATGCCCAATATGGAAACCGCTACCCCCAATTGACTGTTGAAACTCCGAGGACTTTTATGAATTCGAAAATCACCGTGTAACAACTCTCCCAACCACTCTTTTACAATGGTCTTTCCATTGGAGCCTGTAATTCCTACTACCGGAATGGTGAATTTTTTTCGATGCACTGCTGCCCATTTCTGTAAAGCCACCAAAGGTGAATCAACCACTAAAAAAATACCCGCTGAATGCCAATTTAATGGCCTCTTATTTACCACAAACACCTGAATTCCCGAAGCCGCGGCCTCTTTTAAATATCGATGTCCATCGTTCAGGCTTGCAGTCAGAATATCCCCCGAAAAACCATCGCCGTTAAGGGCAAAAAACACACTTCCCCTTCCTTCCGATAGGCGTGAATCATAACAAACGCCTTCAACAAAAACCTCTTCTGCTTTCAGTTCCTGAGCCCAAATTTGGGCACTCATGATTGCGGCCAATTCTGAAGCAGAATACATAATAATTATAAATTTATTTCCGCGCTATCTCCTATATTCAAAGAATGAACCGCGCCAGAAAGTGAGGCATCGCTTCCTATAAGAGAATTTTCAATAATGGCATGTTTCAACGAAGCGCCTTGTCCAATGATGCTATTTTTTACAATCGATTGAGAAATGATGGCGTCAGCACCCACACTCACATCTGGACCAATGATGCTGTTCTCAATTTGCGCTGAATCAGCAATGTAAACTGGAGGAACAATGATGTTTCCATGGTCAGTAAACTTCTTGTAATTACCTATCTCTCTGCGCTTTAATAAAGTTTTATTGGTCTGTAAAATGATGTCTTTCTTTCCGCAATCAAACCAAGTAGAAACAGGGAAGGTTTCCATCTTGACGCCTTTTTGAATCATGCATTCCAAGGCATCGGTTAAATGAAATTCATTGTTATTGCGAATATCGTTCTGAATGTTGTATTCCAAACATTGCATCAATTCAGCCGTTTCTTTAATGTAGTAAAGTCCAACCAAAGCCAAATTGGAATGGGGAATCTTGGGCTTTTCTATCAGCTTTTTGATTCTACCGTCAGCTTCAACTTCAGCCACGCCAAATAACCTTGGGTCTTCCACTTTTTTAACACCCAATCTGCTGTTTTCAGATGCGAAAACTTCCTTCAAGTCAGCTTCAAAAATGGTATCACCCAATACAATGAATACGGGTTCCTCTACATTGATCTCATTTTTGGCCAACCAAATGGCATGACCTATCCCTTTTCCCACCGTTTGCATGACGAAACTCAATTTAACATCAGCATAATTTTCAGTAAGAAACTGCTCAATTTTATCTCCTAAATAGCCAATGATGAACACAAATTCATCAATACCTGCTGCCACCAAATGGTCCATAATGTGACCCAAAATGGGCTTACCCGCCACAGGAATCAGAGACTTTGGTTGGGTTTGAGTGTGCGGCTTTAACCTACTTCCAATACCTGCAACCGGAATTATCGCTTTCATCTTATAGCAAATTTAGTCATTCCAAAACGCTTACCCAATGTTTTTTCCGTGAACCACGATTTCCACCATAATCTCTCCACTAAATTGCAGTTCCCACGACATTAAAGCACCTTCCACAGCCATAATTTCCCCATCAACCACCAAGATTCTGCACCGCTGTTTTTGCAATCTATTCCATTTTAAATCAACAAAAACATCGCTTATCTTTTTGGTAATCATTTTATTGCCTAACGCAATTTTGATTTTATCTCCCTGTTGCCATTGCCTGATTTCTAGGTTTTTTTCTTTCCACTGCCGTGGGACATTGATTCTCCAATCATCATAAAAATCGTCAATTACCACCTTCTCGTATAGCAAAATCTGTGAATTGCGCTCTTTGCACATCACGTAATTTCCCGTTTCCCGTAAAGCTCCCACCTTTGATGTCAAGCCAAAAATCTGCTCCACATCAGACGATGTAAAACCCAGACCTCTCATAAAATCATCTAAAACTCCCCAATACGTCCAACGGTCATCAGCCTTGAACCAAAATCCCTTTTTCAAATCCTTTCGCGGCCACTTTAGCTCAAATTGTTGACGAATTTCATCAAAACTAACTTGAAAATGCTGGCTACTTTCTAAAAATTCATCCAAAAGTGCCTCGTTTTCGGCAAGTAAAGGAGTCACAATACCCCAACGAACCTTATTTCTCAAATATTTAAGCGATTCGTTCGATGCATCTTCACGCCAAACTACCCCACGATGCTTCAAAAATTCAACAATTGAAGACGGTTTGACTTTCAACATAGGACGAATCAATTTGCCATTCTGAATTCTCATTCCCGAAAAAGCATGGTGATTCTGCCCACGTGATAAGTAAATGAACAGATGTTCAAAATGATCTTGAAGATGATGTGCAACGGCTAAATACACCGCCCCATTCTCAAGCATAATTTCTTGAAAAAAGTCGTACCTAACTCTTCTTGCCCAAACCTGCGTAGATTCTCCAGAACGAATTTCAAATCGGCCACTCTTAGAGTCTTTCACATTCAATATGAAACACTTAACCTCCAATTTATCACACAATTCCCGCACAAACTCCACATCTCCATCACTGTCCTCACCCCGAAGTCCGTAGTTCACGTGCCCCACTATTACCGGCAACTTCAACTCCACAAATGCCAACAACATAGCCGTTGAATCACGCCCTCCTGATACTCCCAACAAAGTCAATTGTCGGTCTAAGTTCCACTCCCAACGATTTGACTCCGCCAAAATGGAATTTAATAGGTAATTTGCGGGTTGATTTGACATTTTGAACGCAAGTTACATCACCGCCCTCAATCCTTTTGCAAATAGATCTAGATGGTCTTCGCAAACGCTACTTAGGTGGTGGTTGGTTTTTCTTTTTTTCGGGGGATGCTTTTACGCGGCAAACGCTCAGCCCATATCGCTGAAAGCCCGTAGAATGAAGAGTTTAGACATCAACGGACATAAAGGCCAACTATTAAAAGGGAACGTACAATTCGAACAAAGCGGCTCAACCGTATATTGCGATGAAGCTGAATATGACCCCACAGATGAAACCCTACGTGGAATTGGTGGAGTCAAAATTGTCAATACGGGAGGGTCAGTTGTAACCGGAAATCGCCTTTTCTACGACAATAAAACACACGTTGCTTTTGTAGAAGGAAAGGTAGAACTCAAAGACGAGTCCATGAAACTCTCAACCCCCTGGCTCCGATACAACACCCTCACCAAATTGGGTTGGTATGGCGCCGGAGGTAAAATCATTGATAAAGAAACCCAACTCACCTCAAACCGCGGGAGCTATGATCCTTCAAAACATCAACTCTTCTTTCAAGGAAACGTCAAACTCATCACTCCAGATTACGTCATTCAAACCGATACCCTTCAATACAATACCCAAGAGAAAAAAGCCAACTTCATGAGCTTTACTCAAATCAACACCGATGAAGATCTCATTTTATTTGAAGGCGGCTACTATTTCACCGAAGAAAAAAATGGTTTTTTTCACACCAAATTTGCCTATTCCTCTCCCGGAAAAACCCTCATAGCAGATTCAGCTTGGGTCAACCAAAAAGCAAAATACGGCATAACCAAAGGACATGTTTGGAGCATAGACTCTGCTGAAATGTTCCAAATTTGGGGAAATCAAGGATTTTACCGCGATGATATTGGACTTTCCATGGTATATCCAAACGCGAAAGGAATCCAAACAAAATCAAAAGACACTCTGTTTATTGCTGCAGATACCCTTGAAAACTCACGCCGACCCATTTCAGGAAAACAACAAACCAGAGCACTAAACAAAGTAAAAATCATGCAAAAACAAACCCGTATTTCTGCCAATCGCATGATTTATACCTCTGAAGATAGCACCTTCCGACTGCGTGAAAACCCCGTAATTTGGGACTCTAGCAGCAGATTGTCAGGCGATTCGGTGAATTTAGTCATCAAAAATGGCAAAATGCGAGAAGGTGAACTTTTCCCCAATGCTTTTATTGCTCTTCAAGAAGACAGTGGCCGCTTCAGTCAAATTCAAGGCGATTCCATTCACTATTTTTTAAATTCAAACCAACGCATCGATAAAACTCAAGTCTTCCGAAAAGGCAAAGCCCTCTACTACATCAAGGAACAAGACACCATCAACTCTGCCTTCACCGTTGACTGCACCAATATGGAATTTCGCTTCAATGCCGGCAAAATATCTACCGTTCACTTCTACGTTGAACCCAAAGGTAAAATCTATCCGTTGCAAGAACTTTCCGACAGTGAAACCAAGCTATCGCGCTTCAAATGGAACATAGAAGATAAGCCCACCCTGAAAGATTTTCAAACCCCCTTCCCCGTAAAAGTTCCAGTTAAAAAATACAAAATCAAGGAGCTTCCGGCATCAAAATCAAAAGATTCCAAAGATTCCAAAAAAAGAAAATGGTTCGGTAACTCATGAGCAATTTAAACGTTTTATATAAAATGCGTAAATTCTTTGGTCTAATTCTATTTCTCTTTGGATTGAATCAAGCCTCCTTTGCACAAATCTATAAATCACAACTGACAGGACTAGTTTTAGATACCAATCAAGCCCCTTTAGCATACGTAGATATCTACTTAAAAACCAACAACGAAAATCGTAAAATCGGACAAACCGGCATTGATGGTTATTTCAGAATTCCTTTTGATAACGGCAACTACAACCTGGTCTTCTCAAAAATTGAATTCCGCGAACAAGAGTTTGCGTACCTCTGCCAAAACGGAAAATCAGATACCGTAATCATCAAAATGATTCCCACCGTGGAATCGGTTGAAACCGTTTACGTCAAAACCAAATGGAAAGATCCAGGACCGAGTTATATGCGGAAAGCCATTGATCGAAGAGACGTATGGGCATCCAGAATTCCATCTCAATCGTCTACCGTTTTTATCAAGGCCTTCGAAGAAGTTACGTCCCAAAGAAAGAACAAGTATAAGTCAACTCAAGAAGAAGGTACTGCTTCCATTGCGGCTGAATTTGGAGCGGATTCCAAAAAAGACTCATCAGAGCCTCTGGTCAATGCAAATATGGCCGAGGTCATCATGACTCGCGATTGGTTGCCACCAAATAAATTGAAAGAAGTGCGAACCGCTGTAAAAATTAGAGGCAACAAATCAGGCCTTTTCTATCTAACCACTCTTGACGGCGACTTTAACATTTACCAAAATTTGCTGTCACTTCCCGCTTTGAGCCCTCTACCCATCATGTCTCCGCTCTCTAACTCTGCTCTTCTTGCTTACCGTTTTCGGTTCATAAAAAGCTATGTCGACTCACAACACGGAAAAACATTAATCATAAGATTTGACGGTAGACAAACATCTAACGCTACTTTCAACGGCGAAATACATCTGGTAGATACCGCCTTTTATGTTTCTAAACTTCGATTAAATATCCCTCAGCACCTCATGGCTGAATACAATTCCATGAGACTCACTCAATCTTATCGACTCACAAAAGACAGCCTGATACTGATTGACAGTCAGACCTTTGACTACACTTCCAAATCTGGAAGCACTTTGAACTTGGGCAATACCAAAGTCATTTATTCCAACATACAGGTAAATCCCAACTTCCCCAAAAAGCACTTCGGACTAGAACTGAGCAAAACCGATCAAGAAGCATACGATAAAGACACCGCTTTTTGGAAGCAAAATCGTGCCATTCCTCTCAGTGTGATTGAAGAGAAGTTTGTTACTCAGACTGACAGCATAGAGCGAGTGCATAATTCTGATGACTATCTTGACTCCATTGAGCGGCTCATCAACAAAGTCACTTTCAAAAGCTTGGTGCTTGAAGGACAAGGGTTCCAAGATCGTAGAAAAGGCATTCAAATGGGCTTTCAGCCGTTGTGGATCACCTACCAACCTTGGTGGCCTGGCGGCGGACGCGGGGTATTTTTCTGCGCCCTCGAAAAAACCTTCGAAAACAAGAAAACCGTGAGGCTCGTGCCTAATTTGTCTTACGGTGTACTGAATCGAGACATCAGAGGAAACATCATTTTCACCACCCTATACAATCCCTACAAACAAAAAAGAATCTGGATTCAGGTGGGTAGAGATTTTGGATTCATCAACCCGTTCGCGGCCTATGTTGACGTCTTTAGACGCGATAATTTCTATCAACACGATCACTTTACCGCTTACCACAGGCAGGAAATTGTGAATGGTTTATATCTGAGATTGAGAGCCGAAATCAGCGACCGAAAAGACATTTCATCGTACCGATTTGCTGCCTCAGGAGATAGCCTTTTTGAAAATAACACCGCCGTACAATTCAAAAGCCATCGAGCGGTTTTTGGAAGTATCACCCTGTCTTACACCCCCTTCCAAAAATACATTTCCGAGCCGCGCAGGAAAGTAATTCTCGGTTCTGCATGGCCCACCTTCGCCGTTACTTACCGAAAATCACTCCCCGGAATTCTTCAAAGTACCATTGACCTCGATTATCTGGAATACACCATAGAGCATGATTTTCCCTGGGGACTTCTTGGAAACAGTGAAATCAAAGCCAATTCCGGAGCTTTTTTGAACCGCCGTAATGTAAGCCTCATTGACTATCGATATCAGCGCCGAAGCGACCCCTTGATTTTTACCCCACCCATGTTCGCCTTTCAAACCTTGGATAGCACATTTACCACATTCAAGCGATTCTATGAAGTTCATTATAGACACCACTTCAATGGGGCAATTTTGAATAAAATTCCCTTAGTTAAAAAGTTAAGTCTGTATGAATCTGTTGGAATGAATATGCTTTACGCACCCGAACGAAGAAACATGTTCTTCATTGAGGCGTATGCCGGAATTGATAAGGTTGTTCGCATTTGGCGAGAACGCTACAAAATTGGAATTTACTATTGTGTGGGCCACTCAAACCTCTTCAATAGGCCCTTTGCTCAATTTAAAATCAACTTACAGAATTACGATCGATTGAACAATAAGTGGTAGTTTTGCCAACATTATGAAAACCTTTTTTGGATTAATCCTCAGCTTGGCCTTATTGAACTCTTGTGAAACTATTACAGGCAAACCCGTAAATAAAGGAACCTTTGAAGGCGATATTGCTTTCACCGAATACACTTACAAGGGAAGCTCTTCCAATCCCACGAATACCCGCTTTTTCAGAGATACCATCACACATACCATGTGGGAAGACAAAGAAGGTTTGTATTTAAATATTGACGATACGAAGTATTATTTTGGTCCAGAAAACATCGTGACCATCAATAAAACTTTGTCAAACGGCACTGAAAAAATTCAAATTATTAGAAAAACAGGCAGTTTTGATTACAGTCACAAAATCAACACAGCCAACGATACGGCTGAATTTGCCGTGTTGGGATCGGGAATTCTCAGCAAGAAATAAGTTTAGGCCCTTTCGATGACCATCAAGATATACCTCTTGTTGGCAGCAAATACTTCGGGGTCAACCGTCTGAATGTTCTTCTCTATTTTTGCATCTATTTCAGGCAACACAGTTTCTAGAGCATAATAAATACCAGGTGCTTTCACCTTCAACTTGCCTATACCATAATTTTTAAGGGGCACTCCGATTTTGGTTGCCCAATGATGAGCGTACCCAATGGTGGGCAAAATATGTTTGGTAATATCTTCTTGAAACGTGATTTTAAATCCGTTATCCTTCAACTTTTGCTCAAACATTTCCCAATTATGTCCGCTCTTTTCACCTTTTACACCCGTTTTAAAATAATCGCAGGCAATCCATTTACCACCCTCTTTTAAAACCTTCTGTATCAAAGGCAAAGCCTTATCCAACTTCAAATACTGCAGAGATTCTGAGGTAATGAACGTTCCAAAGTGCTTCTCATAACCCGTTGAATCAAATTCTTCAAACTTTGAATGTATCACCTCATTCGGATATTTCGCTCTGATGTGTTTGACTTGATTCACATCGGGCGTCAATCCGATGGCTTTTAAGTTCATTGAATTCATCTGGCCCAACAATCCACCCATGCCGCATCCCACATCAAACACCGGATTTTCGAAATCGGTAATCAACGAAGTTAACTTCTTACCATAATTATCTTGGGCTTCATAGATCATCCTGAAAGACATATCTAGAGGGTGTATATCTGGATTTTCGAAATAACCATAATGCAGATAATCTCCTGGCAAAATATCGTGATACAACTTCAATTGTGCATCATCAGCAGATCTGTCGTGCTTCTTGCGATTGCGCTGCAATCTGATGACTCTAAAAATATGAGGCGGAAGAAATAATCTCTTTAAAATGGTTGAGGCAATACTCATGGGGCAAAAGTAATTAATCTTAACTCAATAATTTCAAACCGATTGAATCTTCATACCCCTTCATACTCCCGTCTGTTGAAATCAACATCAAATCCTGAGTCAAACACGTTGCTATCAGCAATCGGTCAAAGGGGTCTTTATGTATGAAAGGAATTTCTCCCAAATTGTCAATGGCTCTTTCATCAATGGGGATAATTTGAAATTGAATCATTGAAATCATCAGACATTTTAATTTGTCCTTTCAAAAGCCCCGGCTCTAACCTGTTTTTAAATCTGGTATTGGTTGCTTCCTGTGAAAGCAGATATTTTACATAATTCAATACCTCCGACTGTAATTTTTGGGGTTGTCCTTTCAATTGTTGAAAGACTTGAAACGCCATCGAATCTTTAAGTTCATATTCAATGTGCGACTTTACATAATACTCTGCAGGCTCTTCGGCAACAGATACTATTGTATCTGCAACATGTTTTTCGAGAAGATCTTCAATCAGCTGACTCAAATTCCCCGTCAGGCGACTGCATTTTTCATGCAAATAGGAGTCTAAGGTGATATTGATTCGTTTTTTTACAAATTAAATATACACATCTTTTCAATTATACACACGTTGCAGATTGTAGATTTATAAATACTTATCAAAATATGACATAACAAAAATCCAACTCCTCTGATATTAAAACTATCATTGCCAAATGCAAAAGTCTGCCATCCAATTTGCCATCGCTTGTATCTTTTTAATTGAGTTTAGTGCTTGTAAAGAAAAGGAATCCCCCAATAACAAAAATCCGAATCCCAAAGATTCAACCATTACTTTGGAACTTGGTTCACCCGTTGAGACCAGACCCACAGTGACGAAATACGCGCCTGCATTCATTGGACAAACCCGCGTTGGAAGTCTTAAAACAAAAACTCCATTCCAATTTCAAATCCTCAACAACAACCTAAAAGATCCATGGGGAATTGCCGCATTGCCTAACGGAAAACTAATTATAACCGAACAAGGAGGCACTATGCGCACTATGACAACCGATGGAGTTCTCAGCGGAAATATTGCCAATATCCCTCCAGTTTATTACTCCGGTCAGGGTGGGCTTTTAGGGATTTGTGTTGATCCAAATTTCATGTCAAACAGGATGCTCTACTGGGCATTCTCAGAAAGTATTTCCGGGGGAAGCATTACATCAGTAGCAAAAGGCAGACTATCCGAAAACGAAGACGCTTTGGAATCTGTATCGGTAATTTACCGATCTAATACTCCGTATAACGGCAACCTGCACTTTGGTGCTCGCATTGTAATGGACAATTCCGGAAACCTATTGATAAGCCTAGGAGAACGATCAGACGCAAACATCAGGAACCAAGCACAATCTGTTTCAAGCAGCCTTGGAAAGGTAATTCGCATCACTGCAGAAGGCCAACCAGCTCCAAACAATCCGAAATTCGATGGTACAGGTGCTCTAGAAGAACTTTACACCATGGGACATCGCAATCCACAAGGTTTAGCCATCCATCCCATAACTGGACAAATTTGGTTAGGGGAATTCGGACCAAAGGCAGGCGATGAAATCAATTTACTGAACCCAGGCAAAAATTACGGTTGGCCTGTCATTACCTATGGTATAGAATATAGTGGACAAAAAGTAGGTCAAGGCATCCAACAAAAAGAAAACATGGAGCAACCCGTGTACTATTGGGACCCTGCTATATCACCCAGCGGAATGACTTTTTACAAGGGAAACAAAATACCGGAATGGCAAAATAACTTATTTGTTGGAGCTCTCGGAGGTACTCACATTGCTCGACTACATGTTCATAATAACAAAGTCCTCGGCGAAGAACGCCTCCTAGTTTCTGAACAACAGCGATTTAGAGATATTACTCAGGGATCTGATGGCGCACTTTACGCCATTACAGATGCAGGTAGAGTTTACAAAATTGATAAACAGTAGTGTATCTACTCCACCGTAACGCTCTTCGCCAAGTTTCTTGGCTGGTCAACGTTGCAACCCCTCATTACCGCTATGTGGTAACTCAATAGCTGCAATGGAATGGTATTAATCAACGGACTCAAAGCTTCAATCGTTTCGGGAACTTCAATTACGTGGTCTACCAAAGAATTCAACGTCTTATTGCCTTCAGAAACAACCGCAATAACTCTTCCCTTGCGAGCCTTTACTTCTTGAATATTGCTCACCACCTTTTCGTAGTGCTCACTATTTGTAGCAATCACCACCACAGGCATTTCGGCATCTATCAAGGCAATGGGTCCGTGTTTCATTTCTGCTGCTGGATAACCCTCAGCGTGAATGTAACTGATCTCCTTCAATTTCAAAGCCCCTTCTAAGGCTACCGGGAAATTATATCCACGTCCCAAATAAAGGAAATTACGAGAGTCCTTGTACAATTTCGATAGCTCTACAATTTCGTCATTCAACTTTAATGCCTTCTCAATTTTAGCTGGAATTTGCTCCAACTCCTTCATCACTTCCGAAATAGCTTGAATGCTCATCGTACCTCTCAATTTGGCAATCCCCAACGCCAACAACGTTAAAACAGTCACTTGTGCCGTAAACGCTTTGGTACTGGCCACACCAATTTCAGGTCCAGCATGGGTATAAGCACCCGCATCACTCAAACGAGGAATACTGCTTCCAACCACATTACAAACTCCAAATACCGTAGCACTCTTGCGCTTAGATAGGTCCATCGCCGCTAAGGTATCTGCCGTTTCTCCACTCTGTGAAATGGCTACTACCAAGTCATCTGAGTATAAAACTGGATTTCTATATCTGAACTCCGATGCATATTCTACCTCCACAGGCAAACGAGCAAAGTCTTCAAACAAATATTCTGCTACCAACCCTGCGTGCCAACTAGTACCACAACCAATTAAAATTAATCGCTTTATATCCTTCAACTTATCAGCATGCTCTTCCAAACTACGCATGTGGAATGTGCCGGTAGGCGCGTCAAATCTTCCTCGGTAACTATCAAAAATTGATTTCGGCTGCTCATAGATTTCCTTAAGCATAAAATGCTCATATCCACCCTTTTCCAACTGCTCCAAATTCAATTCAAGTTCTTGAACATAAGGCACTTGAACTACATTGTCAATACTCTTGATGATCATTTCTTGGTTCTCTACAATGGCAATTTCACCATCTTTCAAGTAAACCACTTTCTTCGTATACTCTACAATGGGCGTTGCATCCGATGCAAAGAAATACTCGCCCCTGTCTGAACCTATTCCAACCACCAACGGACTGCCTTTTCTTGCTGCAATCACGTGCTCAGGATGGTTTTTACTCAAAATCACGATGGCATAAGCTCCAACAACTTGCTTCAACGATGCCCTCACCGCATCTGCCAAACTCAACTTTGCATTTTGCATCACATCTTCAATCAGATGCGCCAAAACCTCCGTATCAGTATCGCTGCTAAACTTATGCCCTCGCTGCAACAACCCTTCCTTGAGGGTTGCGTAATTTTCTATAATTCCGTTGTGAATAATACTCAAATCGCCCGAATCACTCAAATGCGGATGAGCGTTCGCGTCATTAGGCTCCCCGTGGGTTGCCCAACGCGTGTGTCCCATTCCAATATGTGCACTCACATCGCTTTTACCCACTAATTCTTCAAGGTTAGCCACCTTTCCTTTGGTCTTATAAATGCGCATGTCGCCGTTCAATAAAGCAACTCCTGCACTGTCATAACCACGGTATTCAAGGCGCTTCAAACCCTTAATTACAATGGGATAAGCTTCTCTTTTACCAATATATCCTACAATTCCACACATATTTTTTCTTTTTTCGGGGGACGTTTTTTCGGGGGACTATTATTCGTTTTTACAGACCAAAAGCAGATTTAACCGCAGAAACCGCGTTCAATTCTTCCCATGGGAACAACTTCACTGACACCGATTTCTCATTCTTGCTGCCCTTATTGAATACCTTTGTCACCGTCTCACAAGGTCTACCCATGTGTCCGTATGCCGCTGTTTCCAAATAAATGGGGCTTCTCAAATTGAAACGCTGCTCAATGAAATAGGGACGCAAATCGAATTCAGGCATTTCCAACAATTTCGCTGCAATTTCTCCATCAGTCATACCCACTTTAGCGGTACCATAAGTGTCAACAAACAAACCTACGGGTCTTGCAACACCAATAGCGTAACTCACTTGAACCAATGCTGTATCACACAAACCTGCTGCAACAATATTTTTTGCAATGTGTCGTGTAGCATAAGCAGCACTTCTATCTACCTTACTAGGATCTTTACCTGAAAATGCTCCTCCACCGTGTGCACCGCGTCCACCGTAAGTATCAACAATAATTTTTCTTCCTGTCAAACCGGTATCACCGTGAGGTCCACCAATTACAAATTTACCTGTTGGATTGATGTGATATTTAATATCTCCTTCAAACAAATAAGCCAATTTATCACCCAACTTATGGATGATTCTTGGCATCAAAATAGTCTTTAAATCATGTGCAATCTTAGCTAAGATAGCATCATCCGCTTTATCTTGAGCCTCTTTACTATCATTCTCAGGCTTGATAAAATCATCATGTTGAGTAGAAATTACAATAGTATCAATTCTCAAAGGCTTGTGATCATCAGAATATTCCAAAGTCACTTGGCTCTTTGCATCTGGACGCAAATAAGTAATGTGAGAATTCTCTCTGCGAATCGCTGCCAATTCCTCCAAAATCATATGTGCCAACATCAATGGCAAAGGCATGTAATTTTCAGTTTCGTTGTTTGCATAACCAAACATCATACCTTGGTCACCAGCACCCTGTTCTTCAGGATTCTTGCGCTCAACACCCTGATTGATATCAGGACTTTGTTCGTGAATTGCACTCAATACACCGCAACTGCTAGCGTCAAACATGTATTCACTTTTGGTATAACCAATTTTTGCAATCACTTCACGAGCAATTTTCTGAACATCCAAATAAGCGTCAGACTTAACTTCACCTGCCAAAACTACCTGGCCGGTAGTTACCAAAGTTTCGCATGCAACCTTACTGCTGGGGTCATATGCCAAGAAATGATCAATTAACGCGTCAGATATTTGGTCAGCCACTTTATCTGGATGGCCTTCGCTCACAGATTCTGAAGTAAAAAAATATGCCATGATTTTTAATAAAATACAAAAATACGCAAATTTTCATTCTACTCCTCTGACCTATTTGATTATTAGACCATTTCAATTAATAGACGACTAACTCCAACACTCTACAATCAGTTTTGTTATCTTTGTACCATGTTTGACAGTCTGCAAAGCAAACTCGAAAAGGCCTTCAAAACCCTTAAAGGACAAAGCCGCATCACCGAATCTAACGTTACCGATACCGTAAAGGAAATCCGTAGAGCCCTCATCTCTGCCGACGTAAACTTCAAAGTAGCTAAAACCTTTACCGATGATATCATGGAAAAGGCCACCGGCGCCGAAGTATTACAATCGGTTTCACCGGGACAAATGCTTACCAAGATTGTTCACGATGAACTGGTTCAACTTCTCGGGGGAAGCACTGCCGAACTCCACCTAAAAGGTTCTCCAGCCATCATTTTGGTGGCAGGACTTCAAGGTGCTGGTAAAACAACTTTTACCGGTAAACTAGCCAAACACCTTAAAAGTCAAGGTCGCACTCCCATGCTGGTAGCTGGCGACGTTTATCGTCCAGCAGCACGCGAACAATTGCGCGTCCTGGCCGAACAAACCGAAGCCGAATACTACACCGAAAACGACAATAATAACCCAGTTCAAATAGCCGAAAACGCCATCAAGCACGCCAAAGTCAAAAACTGCAATGTGCTGATTGTCGACACCGCAGGTCGTATCGCCATTGACGAGGCCATGATGAAAGAAATTGCATCCCTCAAGAAAGCCCTCAACCCCGTTGAGACCCTCTTTGTAGTAGATGCGATGACCGGACAAGATGCCGTCAACACTGCAAAAGCATTCAACGATGTTCTTGATTTCACCGGCGTTGTTCTAACGAAATTAGACGGTGACGCGCGCGGTGGTGCTGCACTTTCAATCAAATCCATTGTCAACAAACCCATCAAATTCGCCTCCAACGGCGAAAAGATGGACGCCCTTGATATTTTCCACCCTGATCGTATGGCCGGAAGAATCTTGGGTATGGGTGACGTTGTCAGCTTGGTAGAACGTGCACAAGCAACCATTGACGAAGAAGAAGCTCAAAGACTTGCCAAGAAAATCGCCAAAAACAAATTCGATTTCGAAGACTTCCTAGCTCAACTCCAACAAATCAAAAAGATGGGTAACATGAAAGATCTTCTCGGCATGCTGCCCGGCGTTGGAAGCAAAATCAAAGACCTCGATGTAGATGAAAACGCATTCAAAGGCATTGAAGCCATCATCCAATCAATGACCCCCGAAGAACGCGCCAAACCCGAAATCCTCAACAACTCCCGCAAACAACGCATCGTTCGCGGCAGTGGTCGCAACATACAAGACCTCAACAAACTCCTCACTCAGTTCAATCAAATGCGCCAAATGATGAAAATGATGAACAACAGCAAAGGCAAAATACCTGGATTGTTTTAATTAGGTACCGGGAACCAAATACCGGGTTCCGGGTACCGGGTACCAGGAGCCAGGTACCGGGAACCAGGTATCAGGTATCGGGAGCCAGGTATCGGGTATCGGGTATCGGGTATCGGGTATCGGGTATCGGGTATCGGGTATCGGGTATCGGGTTTCATGCCGCCCCTCGCCCCTCGCCCCTCGCCCCTCGTCCCTCGTCCCTCGTCCCTCGCCCCTCGTCCCTCGTCCCTCGTCCCTCGACCATAGACCATAGACCACAGACCATAGACCATAGACCATAGACCAATGACTAACCTCGCCGATATCCGCAAAATCTACATGAAAGGCAGCATTTCTCTCCATGAGATGCCCAACGAACCCTTTTCGGCATTTAAAAAATGGATGTCGGAAGCCATTGAGTCGCAGGTTCATGAACCTACCGCTTTTACGTTATCAACTTCAAACGATGGCTTCCCCGATTCAAGAGTTGTTCTACTCAAAGATTTTAATGAAAAAGGACTGGTGTTTTTTACCAACTACAACAGCCAAAAAGGACAACAAATTGCTACAAACCCCCAGATTGCCATGAACTTTTTCTGGCCCGAACTAGAAAGACAGGTCAGAATCCTCGGCATCGCCGAAAAAATATCCCCCGAAGAATCAGATAAATACTTTTATTCTCGCCCCATTGAATCGCAAGCAGGCGCCATCATCAGCCTACAAAGCTCAGCCATTGATGCTGATCGCAATCTTGAACTTGAAACTCAAGAACTCCTCAAAACTCCAGAAAAAATAATCCGTCCAAATCATTGGGGCGGAATCAACATCAAACCCGTTCAATTTGAATTTTGGCAAGGCAGACCCAGTCGCGTTCACGACAGAGTGCGATACAAACTAGCAAATCAGCTCTGGTCAAAGGAGCGCCTCGCCCCCTAATCCCCTAATCCCCGTCACCCGTCACCCGTCACCCGGTACCCGAAACCCGACACCCGTCACCCTACTCCCGAAACCCGGTACCCGAAACCCGGTACCCGGTACCCAGTACCATAGACTAGTCTTTGAACGTTTCCATAAAATCAGTCGAGATACCTGTGAAGCTGAATCCTCCGTCGTGGAAAAGATTCTGCATGGTAACCATTCGAGTATAATCACTGAACATAGAAACGCAATATTGAGCGCACGATTCAGAATCAGCGTTGCCCAATGGGCTCATTTTATCAGCATAGTTAAAGAAGGAATCAAATCCGCCAACACCGCTACCAGCAGTGGTTTTAGTAGGACTTTGAGATATGGTATTTACACGAACTTTTTTTGCTTTTCCGAAGTGATATCCAAAACTACGAGAAAAACTCTCTAACAGAGCTTTAGCATCTGCCATTTCACCGTAATCAGGGAAAATTCTCTGAGCTGCAATATAAGAAAGAGCCAAAATACTGCCCCACTCGTTCATGGCATCTTGTTTCCATAAAGTCTGCATCAATCTATGGAACGACATAGCCGAAATATCCATAGTTGTATGCATATAATCATAGTTTGAGTCGGTGTAAGCGTTCTTCTTACGCACATTTAAACTCATACCCACAGAATGAAGAACAAAATCCAATTTTCCACCCAAAACTTCCATGCTTTGAGAAATCAAATTCTCCATATCATCCATTTTGGTAACATCAGCGTATATAAGAGTGGCCCCTAATTTTTCAGCCAATTGACCAGTTTGTCCCACTTTAGCTGCAACAGGTGCATTGGTTAGCACAATTTGTGCACCTTCAGCATGACACAATTCTGCCACTTTCCATGCAATAGATGCTTCATTCAAAGCACCAAATATGATTCCTCTTTTACCCTTCAATAATTGATTTGAACTCATAATTTTAAATTTTACCTCAGCAAAAGTAACTAATTTTAAGCATGCAATCTCTCACGAATGTCAGAACACCTATTGAGAAACTCTCAAACTTGCTAATCTCATGAATTTCTTGTTATTTCACGTGAATTAAAAAATCCAACTATGAAAAAAGCACTACATTTTTTTGTTGCCATTTTCTTGTTTTCACAAACCTCTTTCGCTCAGCTGATTGAAGGTCCCGGAAAAATATCGGGTACAGTGAAAATGAATCGAATAACGGGCAAACCATCCTCTTTTGCAAAAAGGAGCGCGACCAACCCCACCCAATGTGGTTCTGATACCAGTTACTTCGTAAATATTGCTTCAACTAGTTACAGCTCATTGTTAGTATCCAATACTCTTGCATTCGGACAATTCTTTGATGCACCACAAGAAATAACCATTTCTGGCTTTAGATTATACGCATATTTGCCTTACGATACAGGTAGAAAAGTAACTTCTACCTATATCAAATGCAGTGTTTATGAAGCAGGCGGTGATTCTTTACCCACAGGTTCACCTTTAGCTAGTGAGCTCGTAAGAATTGATACAGTTCAGGGGAATTTGTTATTGACTCGTATCGCACGAAATGTAGTATTCTCTACTCCTGTAAAAACCTCTAAAAATTACATTCTAACTGTTGAATGTGATAGTAGCCAATTCAGCAGACCCGGACTAGTAACCAACTCTTGGGCAAATGGCGACGGCGAAGGAAGAAACATCAATTGCGCGAAACTTCAGGCTCAGTGGTACAGAGGACTAACATTAAATGTTGGCGGTGTTACCTTCGATTGTCATATCCAATTATATCCTTTTGTGAAGTATAAATTTGGTACTGATTTTACCCATAATCAAGATTGTTACGCAAACGTTGATACCCTACGAATGACCAATTCCTACAAAAAGAATGTCAGCGGTTCTGTTTTCTACAATCAATATATGTACTATGATTACGCTGGATTTGATGCCTATTGCCACAATTGGGTTTTCGACAAAACCAATTTCCAATTGAATTCAATCAACGGCAAATTCAGACCTTCTACCAAGAAAAATGTAACTGTTGAATTGCGTTCTATGGTTGCAACTTACTCAAGTTCTTTCTGTTATGATACCACCACAAAAATTGTTCGTTTCAAACCCAATACACCTTCTTTTGCTAAAGGATACAATGCCTGCATTGGTGATAGTTTGAGAATTTCAATGACTCCCGCAACTGATGTTGAACACCAATGGTTTAACGAGAGATTAGATAAAACTCCTTTCCAAATCACTAACAACTATACCATTTCAAAAGTATTAACTTCTGATTCATTCTATGTTTATGGCGTCAATGGCGACTGTAAATCTAGAGACTTTTTAGTTCCAGTTGTGGCTAAGGCATACCCCACTACACTTACAACAAAAAATGACTCATTATGCAGCGGTGCCTCAGCAAACCTAGAAGCAAAATCTGACAACGGAAACCTTGATTGGTACAGAACTTCAACAGGTGGAACCAAATTTCACACCGGAAGCACATACACCACTGTTGTTTTAAATAACGACACCACTTTCTATGTAGAAGCCCAAAATGGGGGTTGCACCTATAAAATGGGCCGTGTTGCCGTTTCTGCATTAGTTGGAAATGATTTCGCCCCTGACGCTCCAACTACCATTTCAGATACGAGCATTTGCTACACCTCTGGAAATTTAAATTTAAAACTATCTGCATCAAATAATTCTAGTGCTACCATTCGTTGGTTTGATGTCCCTAACGGGGGAAGTCCACTCGCAACAGGAACTCAATTTACTGCATCCATCAACAAGCGCGGAACACAAACATATTATGTTGAATCTTACGACGGTAACTGCGGATCTGGTAGAATTACTATCAATGTGAATGCAAACCAAGCACCGCCTACTTTTGCGAAAATTGGTGATGAAATCTGTATCGGCGATTCAGCAGATGTTGCTGCTTCAACTCAGTGGGGTAATGTAAATTGGTATACCTCTAAATCTGGATCTATTTTCGCTAGTTCAAAATTTGTGAATGTAAAGAATTTACAAAATAGCAATAGCTATGTATTCTTCAAAACCATTGACGGTAAATGCGAAAACAATTCTTTTGACTCTGTATTAGTAACCGTTAACATACCACCAACACCAAGCACAATAAGTGCTCCTGATGTATGTAACAAGTCACTAGGCCTTATATCAGCACCTATAACCTATGGAAATATCTATTGGTATGAAGATGAGACCACTAATAATAGCTTCTCTTCTAGCAGCAATTTAAACCTTGGCATTCTTTTCTCAGATAAAACCGTTTATTACCAAACCGAATTCAAAGGCTGTACTTCAGAGAGAAAATCTGTCACCATTAACACTAAATTCCGTCCAACATCTGGTTTCCAATGGACACTAGACTATCCCCGCAAAGTTACTTGTACACCCGCTGTTACCAACCCAAATAGCAGTATTCAATGGGTATGGGGTGATGGAAATACTTCATCTGGCGCAACTGGTACTCACCAATACGCTACTGACGGAACTTATGACGTTCAAATGATTGTTACTTCCAATGCTTCTGGCTGTAAAGACACCGCAATTATTCAAGTCATCGCTGATCATCTAAACAACCAGATCATCAATATTGACAATGTTTCTGTATACCCTAATCCAGTTGATGCTAAATCTAACATCACCATGAACGGAATTCAACAACTTCCTTCAAACTTAACATGGTTTGATTTAACAGGAAGAGCTGTAGGATATAGTGAATTGCAAAACAACCAATACCAAGTGCCAAGCACATTGAAAACTGGACTTTACATAATAAAGTCTAACTCAAACAAATCTAACTTCTCTGCAAGAATTCAAGTAACAGAATAATCAATTCTGTTCATCCAATACATCCCGTAAACCCATGGCCATCAGATTGAAAGACATAACTAAAATCATGATGGCCATGCCCGGGATTATCGCCAAATAGGCTTGATCCAATACCAAAAATCCAAGATTCTCCTTTACCATTATTCCCCAACTAGGTTTTGGTGGAGATACTCCCAATCCCAAAAATCCCAGTCCAGCTTCTAATAAGATTGCTGCAGCAAAATTAGTGGTGGCCAAAACCGTTAAGGTACCCGTTAAATTAGGTAAGATATGGCGGAACATGATATGGAAATTTCCAAATCCAGTAATCCTCGCCGATAAAATAAACTCACGGTTCTTCAATTGCATTGCCTGTCCTCTAACCACCCTAGCAACTTCCACCCACGAACTTAATCCGGTGGCAATAAGCACTTGGAAATAGCCCTTCCCTAAAAAAACACTCAAACCCAAAGCAATTAGCAACGTGGGTACAGACCAAAAAACGGTTATCAACCAGGTCAGAACAGAATCTATCCAACCCCCGTAATATCCCGCAATAAGTCCCACAAAAATCCCAATAATCAGAGATAATAACATGGCCAAAAGTCCAATACTCAAAGAAATCTGAGAACCTAAAACCAACCTACTTAAAATATCTCTTCCAAAGGTATCTGTACCTAACCAAAACACCTTCTGTTCTCCCTTAAAATCTACCCTTGACCCAGGTTTCAATCCAGACCATTCTGGATGTATATCATTGGCATTTGGAGTCTGATCTTGAATAAAAAATGGACCTATAACCGAAATCAAAACAAACAAAAGGCAAAGAGCCAATCCAATTGAAAACGTAGGGATTCTAAGTGCCTTTCTCATCAGCAGTTATTAAATTCTGGTTCTTATAATCTAACACTACTAAAATAGCTGTAAATGCCCACATGGGAACAGCCAACTTATCGTATTGCGTATAATTATTTAAAACCCCGTGAGAATGATAGGCTATCAAACCCAAAAATACGGCATAGGTATATAACTTAATCTTTAAACTATTTGAAGTATAAATAATCTTAAAAGCCGTTGAAATAGTTGTAAGAACAATACCTAACCAAAGCAACATTCCAGCAAATCCACTTTCACTCATCGCCGAAAAATACTCACTATGCGCATCACCCAAATCACCAGCATGCGTGGAAATCAAGGTCAATTCACTGCTCTTCTGAAAAGGCGCATACTGAAATACAAAAGTTCCAGGTCCAAATCCAAATACAGGTCTTTCAGATACCATCCTACCTGCACATTTCCAACGATTGATACGCTCTAAATTACTTGGGTCAGTTGTAATATTGCTAACCGACTTTACGTGACCTTCCAATTCATCGCTGCTGCCTTGTTTATTTGCTTCTAAAGAATATAAAATCTCGTCTTGCTTGATTATTCCAACCGCCAACACCGAAACCAATACAATTAAAATTACAGAGAATTTCACTTTAAATCGGGTCAAAATCCAAACACCCATTGAGACCAATAAACTTAACCAAGTTGCCCTTGTAAAACTCACAACAATGGCAAACAACAGTATCAATAGAGTAATAAAAAAGAACGGTGCAAAGGTGATATGGAAATCCATTTGTCTTACATAAAAGGTGTAAACCACCAATATGAAAACCACGTAAGCGATGGCAGCTGCATACATACCGTGGTCAGGAAAAAATGGCCATGAAACCCCATAACTTGACCCCCTAGAAAAACCATCTTTGGCATGCATAAAAAGGGTATAACACACCATAATCATGGTAAAAATGGTAAACCAATTTAAGAAAAACTTAACCCTATCTTCTCTGTTAAAAATAAACAATCCCCAATAAAAAAACAATGAAATATACCATGTGCGTGCCAATGTAAACTTAAAACTTACGGTGGGCATTGAACTGAAAATACTGCTCAACCACAACCATGCAAGATAAGCCGTAACCGTTGCTACTACAGGGTGCTTTAAATAACTAAAATTAACCCGTCTTTCTTTAAATGCATGAAACAGAAGTAAACCAAAAAGAAATATATATACAGGCTCTGTTGGCAATGACATTCCCAATCCACCACCCAAATTCTCAAAGTTAACCGCTAAAGGTGCAAATGCCCCAAAGAAAAGCAACGTTTTTTCAGTAAACAACAGACTTGAAAGAATCACCAACAAAACCACGGGAATTCCAAGAACCCACCAAATTTGTTGCACTACAGCCCAGACAATGCTTGTAGAAACTATAAAAAGAATCAGAATCAACCAATTACGGTTGCCGTTTTTCAATTGATTCCAAGAAAGCTGCATATTACTTCTTCCAAAACAGCTCAAAACACACCAACACAACGGCCGTTGCAATGATGGTTCCTAATACTGAAATGATAAAAATAAAACTGCGCTTAGGCCAAAACTTAATTTCTGGAACAGTGGCCTCTTCTACAGTAAATTTATGCGATAAGCGCTCACCAACATCTACTTGGCGCTTTTCGAATTGCGTGATTAAATTACTTTCCTTTTCCTCTTCTAGCTTAATCAATTCATTTAAAGCAATAAAATCACCACCACTTGCTACCAACGCCTTTTGCTCAGTAAGTAACTGTTGCAATTGACCGGTTTTTCCAGATGATTGGGCTTTGTATATTTCTTCCGCCAAAGCGCGCGACTGCTCTTCGTAGTTTGTGATTCCTCGAGTACCCAATTCTCTTAAATCATCTTTAATTTTTTGAATTTTGCTTCTTTTTTCAGCTAAAGCACGACCAACAATATCCAAAGCCGGTTTTGCCACTTGATTTTGAACCTCTGTTTTGATTGAATCATACAACAGGGCAATTCCGTTGGCCAAAGCTGCAGCCATTTTGGGATCTTCGTCTAAGACTTCAACCTTGATACTTAAATAACGAGTTCTCTCAAAACTGAAGTTCTCCTTCATTTTATTATCTAAAGCATACTTGGGAAATTTCTCTTTTTTAGGATCTATTCCGTAATGCTCCATCAAATTGAAGTTCTTTACCAATCTACCAATCAATGTTCCCGATTGAATGATTTGAAGCGCCTTTTCTGCTTCAATTTCTTCCCCAAATTCCAATGGGTCTTGTTGACGCTGATTCAATTCGGTCAATAACGCATTGGATATTGAGTTGTTTTTCGTGGGATAAAAAATGTGCTGAGCCTTGTATTTTGGCTTCGTGATGGCCGGATGGGTCATAACAATTGCCATTACTGCTGCTATGCTCGCCGAAATGATGAAAACCTTGCGCCACCTCCAGAAAAAATTAACAACACTAACTAGAGTTATTGGTTTTACCTCATTTTCATTGATCAAATTATCATTCATAAAGTTAAAATGCTTTCAAAGTACTACTAACGACATATCTACAAACAATATTTGCAGCAGTATAAATCGGTTTTCCACAAATTTCAATAATAAATAGGGATTTTCACATGCAATCCCAAAAAAAATTATAAATCAAAAAACTTGAGAACCATGTCTATCTCTCTGTCTTCTTGGCCATTTTGATCTTCTGACAAATAAACATTCTCTACCTTATAACCTTGTCTTTGAAATGTGGATACAATATTTCTCGAAACCGTGGTATTCAATTTCAAATTAACCTTTAATCTTCCCATTTCCTCGCTTTTTACCATCATTCCAATGACCTTAGCTCCATTCTCTTCAACCCATCTGCAGATTGAGGCAGGTGAGAAATCACGGTCCTCTAAATCCAATACCACCACAGCACCTAGTCCTCTATAAGTCATAGATTCGGTGATCAATTTATTGATTCGCCTTTGATCAATGGTTCCTTCAAACTCTTTATTCTCTCCTAAAACAGCAATAACTGACAACTCACTAACCGCCATTATAGGAACAATTTCGTATAAATGGTGATTGTGAAACACAGCGGGTGCATGAACATTTTCAGCAATAACTTCATCCAATCTCAAAGAATGATCATCTACTTGATTCAAGTTTTCAATTCGCGCGTAATTGTATAAGAATTTATTCTTTACAACCGGCAATTCCGTCAAACCCTGGCCATTTAGGTAGCCCACAGCTGCTTCTACCGTATCTGTATGTCTTAATACATTGATACTTTCGTTTAATAGTTCTTTAGCAGTCATGTTTTTCAAATGTAAGCAATGAAAACATGCTTACCAACGGTGTGTGTCATCGTTAAACCAAGAATTTTGAAGTTTCATCACTTTTTCAATGATTTCTCTAACACAACCTTCACCTCCATTTGCATTCGCTATGTACTCAGCTCTATCCAAAACGTCGATGCTTGCGTCCTTCGGACAGCAACTCAAACCTACTTTTTCGAACAACGGAATATCAGGCATATCATCGCCCATATAGATAAATTCGGAGGCATTTACTCCACTTAACTTGCAAACTTCTTCAAAGGCCTCCTCTTTATGCGATTGGCCAAGGTAAATATGTTTAAGTCCTAATCCTTCAAATCGTTTTCTCATTCCCTCAGATCTTCCGCCAGAGATTACCCCCACAATATATCCTTGTTTAACAGCATGTTGTAAGGCATAACCATCTTTAATATTCACCGATCTGAGCATATGTCCCTCTTCGGTCACCAAAACCGAACCTTTGGTCAGAACTCCGTCAATATCAAAGAGAAACCCTTTGATATTCTTTAATTTAGGAATTAAATTACTCATAATTTATTTATCGTCTAGTAAACCCAGTTTGTATTCAAACATCATCCCTAGTTGCTCTGCCTTTTGCAACATTAAATTGGCTGTAGGACCCTCAAATCGTTCCTCTACGGCAATTTTCAAATATTTCTGCCAGTCGTTGAAATCTTGATGCGTCAGATCCATATGGGTATGCGGTTCAAATGCACTTCCCTTATAAGCATGATTTTCAGGATCAATTCCTAATATAAAGCTCCAAAAATTGTAGATTCTTGGAAAATGCTCTTCAAAATTGAGTTCTTTGAAGTGTCTTCCTGTTTGAGGATCTGCAATTAACTGTTCATATTGTCTATTAACAACCTTTTGAACATCTTCAAACAATACAATATCAGATTTTGGAATTACCATCCCAATACCCAAGCAAATATCAAGGGCGCTACGATAGTAGCATCGCTTTCAACAATGAACTTGGGAGTATTTATATCTAATTTACCCCAAGTGATTTTCTCATTGGGAACAGCACCTGAATAACTTCCGTAACTCGTAGTACTATCCGAAATTTGACAGAAATACGACCAAAATGGGATGTTTTCCATTTCCATATCTTGATACAACATAGGAACTACGCAAATAGGGAAATCACCCGCAATACCGCCTCCAATTTGGAAAAAACCTACACCTTTACCTTCTGAATTCTTTACGTACCAATCTGCCAACCAAGTCATGTATTCTATACCACTCTTCATGGTAGATGCCTTGATTTCTCCTTTGATCACGTAACTCGCAAAAATGTTCCCCATGGTAGAATCTTCCCAACCCGGAACTACAATGGGCAAATTTCTTTCTGCAGCTGCAAGCATCCAACTATTCTTAGGGTCGATTTCATAATATTGTTCTAACTCGCCGCTCAGCAAAATTTTGTACATGTATTCGTGAGGAAAGTAACGTTCACCTTTGTCATCAGCGCCCTTCCAAATTCCATGAATGTGCTTCTGAAGTCTTCTGAAAGCCTCTTCCTCCGGTATGCAAGTATCAGTAACTCTGTTGAAGTGATTTTCCAATAAATCCCACTCATCTTGCGGACTTAAATCTCTGTAGTTTGGTACCCTCTTGTAGTGCTTGTGTGCCACCAAGTTCATAATATCCTCTTCAAGATTTGCTCCAGTACAAGAAATAATATCAACCTTTCCCTGACGAATCATTTCTGCTAAACTTTTACCTAACTCGGCAGTACTCATAGCACCCGCAAGGGTTACCATCATTTTACCACCTTCAGTAAGATGCGTTTCATATCCTTTTGCAGCATCAACTAAAGCAGCTGCATTAAAGTGCAAGTAATGATTTTCAATGAATTGAGAAATAGGACCTTTCATACTGCAAAGTTACTTCAAATCTACTCACCCAACCACCAGAATCGACGATAATTTTGTTTTTTGCGCGGCATTAATGCCACCTTCTCGTGAATGTAATCCAATGCTTCATCTAAATCATCGGTAACTAGATACAGATTCTTGTCTTCAGGTGATATAGTTCCTCCAATTTCCATTTGATCTACAAACTTCTGATAAGCAGACCAAAACTCAGTTCCTACAATTACCACCGGAAACCAAGGCATTTTTCGAGTTTGAATCAATGTCAACGCTTCAAACATTTCATCCATCGTTCCAAATCCACCGGGAAAAATCACAAATCCAACAGAATACTTAAACAACAACACCTTGCGCACAAAGAAATATCTTATGTCTACCCAAACATCTAGAAATGGATTGGGCTTTTGCTCAAAAGGTAATTCAATGTTCACTCCTATACTCTTGCCTCCAACACTCTTTGCACCTTCATTTGCAGCCATCATGATTCCTGGTCCACCACCCGTCAAAACGGTAAATCCAGATTCACTGATTTTTGCACCCATCAATTTTGCCTTTTGATAATAATCATGATCAGATCCATAACGAGCAGATCCAAAAACACTTACACACGGACCCACAAAATGCAACTTCCTAAATCCCTTCAAAAATTCCCAAACCACACGAAAAAGAAAAAAGAACTCCTCTGACCTACTATGTGGGCCTTCCAACATATGCAAATCACCCACTCCGCGCATTCTGCGCTGATTTTTTAAATTATTATTTGAACTTTCCATAAAAATCGACCAATCATCTTCAAAGTTCCCAATAAATCACGAAATTTGGAGCGAAATCCACAATAAAACATGTCAAATCGTACTTTTACCATGATTAAACCTGATGCCGTAGCTAACGGACATGCAGGTAAAATCCTAGATCACATCATTCAAGCTGGTTTTAGAGTTGTAGCTTTAAAATACACCTATCTAACTACAGATCAAGCTGGCGCATTCTACGAAGTTCACAAGGAAAGACCTTTTTACGGAGAGTTGGTGAGTTTCATGACCAGCGGTCCAATTTATGCGGCAATTCTTGAAAAAGACAACGCTGTTGCAGATTTCCGTAATTTGATCGGTGCTACTAATCCTGAGCAAGCAGCAGAAGGAACCATTCGCAACCTATATGCTAAAAGCATCGATGCAAACGCAATCCACGGAAGCGACAGCGATGAAAACGCTGCTATCGAAGGAAGCTTCTTCTTCTCAAAATTTGAGCAGTTCTAAATTTGAGCAGTTCTAATTGAACCGCCCAAAACTAATCACGTTCTAAAACATAATCGCTCAGATATAAAAAGTCAGTTGTTAACTGACCACTTTCAGCAATGGTTGCCTTTTCAATAAGATGCGAGTTGCACTCCAATAATTCGGGTATAACGTGTTGGAATAACATAGCCCCAAAATCGTGACTCGCATCCCTAGGCAATTCATTGGGTAAATTACCCACAGCCATAACGTCAATTCCACCCGGTGAAAATGGCACCCCTTCGCATCCATTAAAAATATCCCATCCCAAGACCGGGTCCGAAATACTTGTTGCTCTTACTGTAATGGGCACGCTACCATTCACATCGCAACTGATATCTGCTATCACCTTTGGTTTGAAATCATCGCGTTTTAAATCTTCTATCGCAAACAATCTAGGCAACGATTCATTCCAAAAAATTCCATTGATAATCAAATCACTCACCCTCACATAATTCAGAAACTGTGACATATATTCATTGCCATGCTCGTAAAAATGATGAGTGTCCCACTCACTCTTATCGGGATGCACATACAAATCAGGACTATTTAATTGAGTAAATACCGGCACATCATAACTCACATTTAGATACTGTTGTGGGGTTACTTCCCTAACTCTTACTTGCTTTAAAAATTCAACCGCCCCTTTTGCTACTCTTCCACCTCCGGTTACTACCATTTTAATGTTAGGCAACCCATTCACAATGACTTCTGATATCACCTCAGCATAATCTAAACACAAATGTGCAGGCTTCAACGAATACAAAGAATTACGCTCACCATAAACCTTCAAACCATTGTAAGCACCAATAATTCCAGCCCAACGGCCAAATCCTAATACACGCTGCCCCGATTCCCATTTCAACACTTCATAATCTATCAAACGAATGTTCTTTTCCAAAATACTTTGCAACAAACATCTATTGTATGGCTGCTTCTTTATAGTGTGTGAAAAAATCAAATAGGTCTTATTCGGAATTAAAAATTCAATAGGTACCTCTTTTATACCTAACAGAATATCAGCCCCAGAAACATCATCCCTAACCTCAATTCCTACTTCCCTGTAATCGTCATCCGAAAAACAACGATCAGGACTTGATTCCACCCAAATATCAACCTGTGGAAACCTCTTCTTCAAGGTCACACATTGAACCGGCGACAATGCCACTCGGTTGTCAGGCGGATTTTTTCTTTCCCGTATCAAAGCAAAGATCATGATAGCAATTTATAGAAAATCAATCGTCTGTCCTAACTTGCAACCATGTGCTTTTCATATTCGGTCAACATCAATTTGCAGAATAAACCCACTCAAGAATTACTTTCTCAAGCTCAACTAAATTTAGATCCTGCACTCATTCCCCAGCCAGGCTTCTTTTTGAACGGATTTTCACACCCCATTCTACCCATTGTTACCCAATCACAAAACAGCGAACTTGCCGAATGGGGACTAATTCCCAATTGGTCTCAACCACAGCAGATTTCCGAATTGCAAAAGCTATCTCTCAACGCTCGCTCTGAGACCGCATCTGTTAAACCCATGTTCAAAAATGCTTGGTTGAATAATCCCTGTTTGATTCCCGCTACCGGTTTCTTCGAATGGAAACACCAAGGTAAAACCAAGATTCCCCATTTTATTTTTCCAAAAAATCATAAGATTCTTTTTTTCGGGGGACTTTTTTCTGACTACAAACATCCAACCTCAAACCAATGGCAAAGGAGTTTTACCATTCTCACCACCGCCGCTAATCCGTTTATGGCAGAAATACACAACACCAAACAAAGAATGCCCGTCATCATTGAACCTAAAAATGCCCCACTATGGCTAAAAGGTTCAGTCAATGACCGAGATTTCTTAATCAACCAAATGCCCCCTGACTTCCTAACAGCCTTTACAGTAAATCCTAATTTGAATAAACCATCAGACCGAAATTTTCCTTGGTCCATTCAACCCTTCGAACATCACACTCTATTCTAAAAGATTGTACATTTGCTCCCAATATGAAACGCGTAGTTTGGTTTCTTCCGTTGTTCCTTTTCGCATGCCAGGGCAACAAAACCGAAAAGTCCAAAAAAGATTCTACCATTCCTGCAAAAACCACGGTTAATGCAACCCCCGTTGATAGTATTTGGAACCCCTTCTGTCAATTGCTTGCCGGTGATTCCGAAAACCTAACCCAACAAACCCATTTAAATCCAATTTGGTCAGAATTCAGCTCTACCAGCCAAGCAAAATGGGATAAACTCAACCGCAACATAGCTCAACCCATTGCTTCTTGGACCCATTCACAAAAGGCACTAACAAACCCAGTGGGAACTGTCTTATACCCTTTTGCCGGTGGAGATTTCTTTTATCCGCATTTATTCTATCCAAATGCTGACACCATCATTATGATTGGACTCGAACCTGCTGGATTTCTATTTGACCCCAATACCGCCGACTCTACCCTACTAACTGAATACTTAAGAAATTTAGAAAAATCGTTATTCTTCCCACATCAATTGGGCTTTTTTAGAACGAAAAGTATGGCCGTTGATTTCAAAAAAGGATACCTAAATGGAACCATTCACACCTGCCTCTATTACTTGGCCAAGTTTGGAAACCAAATTCACTACATCCAATCTTTTGACATCAACGATTCTGGTAAAATCACCAAAATTCAGCCAATTTCCACCAAACCTCACAACCAAAAAGGCATTAAAATCGGTTATTCATCCAATAATGGAACCGTAAAAGAACTCATTTACTTCTCTGAAGACCTCAGCGATTTGGGTCTAAACCAAAAAAACAAACGCATTGGTTCTGCTTTTTATTTGGCATCAAAAACCAATTCTGCTGCCTTCTTTAAAGCAGCTACCTATTTGATGCATAAAGATTATTTCTCAATCATCAGGAATATCTGCTTAAAAAATTGCAATACCATTCTCCAAGACGATTCGGGTATCCCCTTAAAGGAACTAGAAAACAATGGTTTTTCAGTTGCCGTTTTAGGTGAATACAAACGTACCATTCCTCTTTTTAGCAATATGTTTCAATCTGACTTAAAAGCCAAGTACGATGAAATCAAACCCGCTAAACTACCCTTCAATATTGGCTATAATGCTCAATATAAAGAGTGCAATCTGCAACTAGCCCAGAAAAAATAACATGCCAGAAGATACCTCCAAAATAGAGTCGGTAACACAGCCTCGATTCATCGAATTTACTGTTGTTCCCAACGAAATATCCCAAGAAAACAGCGAAATTATCGTTGCGCTTTTAAGCGTTTATCCTTTCACCATATTTGATCAAGACACAGATCCTAAAGCAGTAAAAGCTTATGGTGAAACTTCTGAATTTCCCATAGAGACCCAAAAAGAAATTGAGGCCTTGATGTTTGATTTTGCTGAATTTTTTGAGTGGAAAGAAACGGAAATCAAAAACTGGAACGAAGAATGGGAAAAGAATTTTTTTCAGCCCTTGTCAATAGGTAAATTCTATGTTAGAGCACCATTTCACCCTGAAAAATCAGACGCACTTACAATCACCATAGAACCCAAGATGAGTTTTGGAACTGGACACCATTCCACCACTCAATTAATGCTTGGGGCATTGCTCGCTTTTGAAGAACACATTGCTAACAAAAAGGTTCTTGATATGGGAACGGGCACTGGCATTTTAGCCATTGCAGCCGAAATGCTTGGAGCACAGGAATGCCTGGGTATTGAAATTGATGATTGGGTAGTTGATAATGCCCTTGAAAATGTGGAGAAGAACTTTTGCAAAAAAACCAAAATTATTCTTGGTACAGCAGAACAATTAAAGCCCATTTCCAACGAGTATTATGACGTAACGCTCGCCAATATTCACAGAGAAGTAATTCTTGCAGACCTGCCTGAATACAGCAGAGTAACCAAAAAAGACGGATATATTTTCATCAGCGGCTTGCAACTTCAAGACCTAGATTTGGTCAATGACTTTGCGGTAAATATGAACTTAAAACCCATTTATAAAGAAACCCACACCGAATGGGGTGTCTTGGGTTATCTGAAAAACGATTTGTAACTTTGAACAGTTTCAAATCACACCCACATTGTCAGGTATAATCAAGTTACTTTCAGACGCAGTTGCAAATCAAATTGCCGCCGGAGAAGTAGTTCAGAGACCCGCTTCAGCGGTTAAAGAACTTCTCGAAAACAGCATTGATGCAGGCGCCACCGAAGTGAAACTGCTCATCAAAGATGGTGGTTCCACCCTGATGCAGGTTATTGACAATGGAAAAGGAATGAGTGAGACCGATGCCCGTCTTTGCTGGGAAAGACATGCCACATCCAAAATCAGAAAGGCCCAAGATTTATTCTCTTTAAATACCTACGGTTTCAGAGGAGAAGCATTAGCATCTATTGCGGCCGTTGCTCAAGTGGAAATGAAAACCCGAAGACCGGAAGATTCTGTGGCTACCTATATCAGAATTGAAGGAAGTGAAGTTCTTGATGTGAAAATTGAAAGTGCCCCCATTGGTACTTCCATCTCAATAAAGAACCTATTCTACAACATTCCTGCACGACGCAACTTTCTAAAATCAATTGCCGTTGAAACAAAACATATTTTTGAAGAATTTCAACGCCAGGCACTCGCTAACCCAAACATTGCCTTCAAACTTTATAACAACGGAAACGAAATCTTTAACTTCCCAATTAGGCCCCTAAAAGATCGAATTGCAGGCGTTTTAGGCATTAAAGACCCTGAAAATCTCATCGATTTTGCCGAAGATACCGAAATTTCTGCTTTCAACGGCTTTTTAGGAAAACCCGAAAAATCGAGAAAAACCCGAGGTGACCAATACTTCTTTGTCAATAATCGCTTCATTAAAAGTCCTTATTTTCACCATGCAGTAATGCAAGCTTATGACGGACAAATAGAACCCGAATCTTATCCTCTTTACGTCATATTCATCAATGTCAGCCCAGATAAAGTTGACGTGAATGTGCATCCAACAAAAACAGAAGTCAAATTCGAAGACGAAAAACACATTTATAACCTTCTCAAAGTTTCTGTAAAAAAGGCCCTCGGACAATCAATTCTTCCAACTTCTGATGGACTTTTTGATATTGATAACTTCTCAAAATGGTCTAACAACCTCAATAATTCCGGAACTTCTATTCCTTCAAGTCAACCCAAATACAACCCCTTTGGAAATTCAAATCCCACCAATCAAAGATTTCAAAACCAAGATTGGCAAAAAATATTGGGGCCCATAGATCCTGTAAGAACTCCACATCAATCACTCCCTCCGAAATTAGCTTCGGCATTCAATCAAGATCAAGTTTCGCTCATTCCACAAGATAACTCTTTGAATATTCAAGGTTTCTTCCAGCACAATGAACGATTCCTAGTAGCCTCTTTGAATAATCACCTTTATTTAATTGATATAAAACTCGCGCGACAACACATCTTGTTCAACCAATTCCAAGAACAATTAGCGCAACATAAAAGCAGCTCTCAACAACTTCTCTTCCCAAAAACCCTCGAATTTCAACCATCTAAAATGGGGCTACTCCTCGAACTGATGGATGAATTTAAATTCCTCGGGTTTGACCTCGGACATTTTGGAGGAAATACCATAATCATCAACGGAATACCGCCCCAAATAAATGGCAACGAAGAGAAAATCATTGAAAAAATGATAGATGATTATGAAATTACTCAAGGTGACCTCAAACTTTCCAAAAACGATAGCCTTGCTCTCAGTCTTTCGCGCCTCACTGCACAAAACCACCAATTGAATCAGACAGAATCCGAATATTTGATTAAAGAACTTTTCTCATTGCCAAGTTTTCAATATACCTTCGATGGCAAAACCATTTGTGTGCACCTCAACAACGAAATTTTGTTTGATTTGTTTAAAAGAAAGTAATGTTTAATAATTTACCTCCAGCGTTAAAAAATATCCTCATCATCATGGTGCTTGGCGCCATGGCGCAGACTGCTCTGCCCAAAGTGGGTATTGACCCCACCACTTGGTACCTTTTTTACCCTGACTCAAACGACTTCAGAATTTGGCAATTGATCACTCATATTTTTTGCCACGGAAGTTTCTCACACATTTTATTCAACGGTATCGCCCTTTTCTCTTTTGGTATGGTGGTAGAATACAGACTCGGAACCAGTAAATTCTTACAACTCTTCTTTTTTAGCGGACTTGGTGCAGTGCTTCTGCATTACATGTATACAGCCTATCAAATTGAATCTTTTTCTGGATCATTTTTCCCCAATAAAATGTTTGGCACCAATGTGCCATATCCACCTATGCTGGGCGCGAGCGGTGCCCTCTATGGTGTTATGACCGCCTTTGCTGTGCTGTACCCCAACGAAAGCATGATCTTTCTTTTCATCCCTTATCCCATCAAAGCAAAATATTTAGTGCCCATCATCGTTGGTATAGATGTCATCATGGGATTTGTTGACTTAGAATCTGACAATATTGCCCACTTTGCCCATATTGGTGGCGCTTTATTTGGATTGATCATCGTCAAAATCTGGCAAAAAGGATGGCTTAAATAGTTATGAGAATTTACAATAAGCCTTTCAGCCCACTCAATACTGCGGTCATCAACCTCATATGGGTCAATGTTTTGGCTTTTCTCTTCGTGACTATTTTGAAATTCTTTCCTTTCGGAAACTTTGTCTTTAACTTCCTGTCGTTTTGGCCTTCAAAACCCCTCTGGGCATCATTTTACAGCATCCTTACCTCCATTTTTATTCACGATGGATTCTTTCACTTACTTGGAAATATGCTCTGGTTATTCTTCATTGGAACCATCCTTGAAGACCTCATTGGTAAAAAACATATTTATTACCTCTATTTCGGAGGGGGTATTTCAGGTGTTTTCTTGTTCTATCTCATCAGCAAACTTTTTGGAAATTTAAATCCCATAGTCGGTGCCTCCGCGGGCATTTCTGCCATCATTCTTGCCACAGCTATCTTCACTCCCCGCTACCGTATTTTCCTCTTTGGAATCGTTGAAATTGAACTCCGATGGATTGTTATCGTCAAAGTTTTTTTTGATTTTCTGGGGATGTTTGGAGGCGCAAATTCCGGCGGAAACCAAGCTCATATGGGCGGCTATCTTTTTGGACTAGTCTATATTCTGTTCATTAAAGGAATTTGGAATTTCCCAACCCACTGGATTCCAAAAAAATCTTCCAAACCCACACGTTCTGCTAACGTTCAAATAAATCGTCAGTCACCCTCTCAAGCCGAAATTGACAGAATCCTTGATAAAATCAGCGAATCTGGCTACGATAATCTAACCTCTAAAGAAAAAGAAACCCTTTTCAAAGCAAGCAAAAAATAACTGCATTGAAAATACTATTAAAAATATTCAACCTCCTTATTTTCCCATTGACACTCATCTTTGGGTTGCTACTTTCCATTTCCGGTCAAGTTCCTTCAGTACCCCCTAGCTTCTCATCTTATGTTCCTCTTTTAGGTCTTGCCTTCCCCGCGCTTTATGCACTCAACATTCTTTTCCTCATTTATTGGCTAATTCAAGTCAAATGGCGCAGCCTCATTCCTGCAACATTCCTTTTTATAAACATGGGACAGATGTCGCTCTATTTCCAATGGAATTCAGCAAAAGACTTCCCCATCCAAGAAAACAGCAAACTTAAAGTAGTTAGTTACAACGCCAATTCTTTCGGGCAGTGGACAGATAACTACTCCTTAGATACCATTTCAGAAAAACTAAAAGAACTCCACGCCGATATTTATCTCATTCAAGAAGCATATTCGCCAAAAAATCAACTTAAATCCCTGTGCCGTAAACTCGGAAAAGAACTTCAAACACCCTACACTGCCGTATATCAGCTCTCCGAAAACCGAGGGTATGGCATGTGCATTCTTTCAAAATTCCCCATTACAGATTGGAAAAAAATCAAATTCCTTGACCAAACTGGTAACATGGCCATGTCGGCTGATATTAAAATTCCTCCATTCAACTGCCTTGAGTGTGGCGATGAAAAAATTCGCCTGTACAACATACATCTTCAATCATTTAGATTTAATAAACAAGATTATCAAACCGTTAAATCCGTCAAAGATTCCAATCAAATCGATGAAGAAAATGCACTTGGACTTATTCAAAGAATCAGAATTGCTTACGAAAAGAGAGAACACCAAGTTGATATTGTTTCACGAGAAATTCAAGATTGTAAGTTAACAAAAATTGTGGCGGGAGACTTTAACGATGTTCCCATGAGTTATACATACCGAAATGTATCTAAAGGACTCAATGATGCATTTATCATTAGAGGTAAAGGTCTTGAAACCACTTATAAAGGGGTTTTTCCAAGCTTTAGAATTGATTACATATTATATTCTGACCCTCTACAAGCCGAAACATACAGAAGCATTGAAAACATCCCCGGCGATCATAAACTGATCCTCGCAGAATTTGATCGAAATGATCTATTTGAGCCTTAAATAATACAATTTAATTAGGTTACTGCTGACCGGAAGCCAACCTTTGCAACTCCATGATACTTCGGCGGGCTGCATAAAACTCGGGGAAAATTTCTAGAGATTTCTGCCAATAAGTTGCAGCACCCATCAAATCCTTTCTAGAGTTTGCCAATAAAGCCTGTAAGTGCATAAAAGCCGCTTCACTCGGAACATTCTCAATATACGAAGCTTGAATGTGTTCCATCTTCACTTTTTTAGATAAAATCTCCTTATCGGTAATGGCCCAATTCACCATTGAGTCTGCCACTTTCAAATTTCCACGGGCAATTTGAATCCATGCCATATCCCAATAATATGTGGGATCATTGGTCTGCTTCCACATTCCATCGAAACTCTCATAAGCCAATGTATCCTTACCTTCTTCCAAATCCAATTTCGCCTTAATGTCCTTCAAGAAAAAACTCCCTGAATTCTTGGCCAATCCCTCATTGACAAAATACGTTGCAGTTTTTGAGTTTCTTACTGCCCCGGGTGTAACTCTGTAGAAATAATGGTAAAACGCCAAAGTATCGTACGCCCAATCACTAATTGAAGAATCATTCGCTAACCATAATGTCAAATTCTGAATAACCCCTTCACGATCTTCTGCTTTATGTGATAATTCATACGCTTTCTTGTATGATTCTGAGTTACTCCCTCCTTTATTTCCGCAGGATACAAATAAAAGTGCAGTTCCCACCAATAACCCTAAATATTTCATTGCAACAAATCTAAATGTTTTTATCAACTTTTAATCTCTCACATTCACACGCTTCAAATGGAACTCATCCTTTAAAACATGATAAGCCATCTCTGCATAATAGGCCAATCCATCTATCCAAACTTGCAGTGCTTCTTGATTGAATTGTTCGCCCGGAATTCTATAACTCAATGCCACAATATTATCTTTCGGATTGTATGAAAACTTACCAAACAATAAATTCAAATTTACAACCAATAGTTCTTCAATCAATTCATTCCTCTTTACTGTAGGAGCATAACAAAATGGAATGGTTATTTGAAAAACAGTGGGATCTTGCTTAAATACAAAATAATTCCAAGGCGAAGATTCTGAATCTTCCCATGCATCCAAATAAACCGGCATCTCTTCTTTCAATAATACCCACTGTCCATTCTCATCTGCCTTCGATTCACTTTCAGACAATCCCATTTTTGCAATTGCCAACTCCACATTGGTGATTAAATCTTGTAACTTCATAAATCAAATGCAAAGGTATTCTAAAACGCTGTTTGTTATACTCAGTATTAATTGTAAATTGCATCACTTAGTGTACAATTGACACCATGAGCATTTTTCATTCATCAATAACCAAATCATTTTTATTGATTTCAGCTACCGCAATGTTGTTTTCTTGCGGAACAAAATCCGAAACAGCTAAAAATCAACTTCAAAACCAGCCATTCTACGCACCCGAATGGAGCAAAAATGCGGTGATCTACGAAGTCAACGTTAGACAATATTCACAAGCAAGCTCATTTAAAGCAGTTACAACTGATATTCCTCGTTTAAAAAATTTGGGGGTTGACGTTCTTTGGCTCATGCCCATACATCCCATTGGAATAGAAAAAAGAAAAGGCACGCTCGGCTCATATTACAGCGTGAAAGATTACCAAGGCGTCAATACTGAATTCGGTAATCTAAACGATTTCAAACAGTTAGTAAAAACTGCCCATGATAATGGTCTAAAAGTAATCATTGATTGGGTGGCTAATCACAGTGCTTGGGATAATCACTGGATGCAAGAACACCCCGAATGGTATGAAAGAGACAGTGCCGGTAATGTACTTTCACCCTTTGATTGGACCGATGTAGCCAAACTCAATTACAACGATTCAAACATGCGCAAGGCCATGATAAATGCCCTTGAATACTGGGTTAAAGAGACTGACATAGACGGTTATCGTTGCGACGTGGCGTTCATGGTTCCAGCAGATTTTTGGCGTCAAGCTCGAGCGTCCCTCGAAAAAATCAAACCTGTATTCATGCTGGCTGAAATGGAATCTGAAACACAAGGTGATAAGACTTTCAAAGATTACTATTCCAATGCATTCAATGCCAATTATTCTTGGCATTTACATGCTTTGTCTGCTCAAGTAGCTCAAGGAAAGAAGACTGCCCAAGATTTTAAAAGCGGCTTAAAATATAACTACGGACAAATTCCTTCAGATGTTTTCAAGATGCAGTTTCTAACCAACCACGATGAAAATACTTGGAATGGAACCGTTGAAGAGAAATACGGAAAACACTGGAAGTTGTTCTCCGTTCTGAATTACACTCTCCCACAAAGTTTCCCTCTTATTTATAACGGCGAAGAAGAAAACAATACCAAACGATTATTGTTTTTCGAGAAAGATCCCATCAAATGGGGAGACACCTCGCGTTACCATTGGTACCGTCAAATGAATCATTTGAAGCACATCGTTCCAGCCATTGCAAATGGAAAATGGGGCTCTCCAATGAAAGAAATCAATTTAGACGATATCTCTAAAGACCTTCTTGCCTTTGACAGAGTTGACTCTGAGGGGCATGGCGTTCGTGTAGTGGTAAACTTAGGAAACACTTCAGTGACCATTCCAAAAGGCAAAATTGTTACCGAAAACCCAAGTCTTTTTGCCTATGATAACATGGAATTCGATGACCAACTAAATGCCAACATCAAAGGCTTCGGTTTTGTTGTAATCATCTTAAATTAAACCATTATGTCACTTAAAAAGCCCCAACTTTCCAACGCACAAATTTGGTATTTATCATTCGGATTTCTCGGCATTCAAGGCGGATTTGCACTCCAAAACGGAAACGCCAGCCGCATTCTCCAAATTTTTGGGGCAGATATTCACCAACTCTCCTGGTTCTGGCTCGTAGCGCCCTTCACCGGCCTCATCGTTCAACCCATCATTGGTCATTTCAGCGATAAAACTTGGAATGCCCTCGGCCGAAGAAAACCCTTTTTCCTCCTCGGCGCCATCCTTGCATTCATTGGCTTGATCCTTCTCCCCAACGCAAATTCAGTGTTATCCAATTCCTCATCTACTTTTCTGGGGATGTCTTTAGTTCTTTGGTTCGGGGGATTGTTCCTCGCCTTCATGGATGCGAGTTTCAACATTGCCATGGAACCCTTCCGAGCATTGGTAGGAGATATGCTTCCCAAAAATCAAAGCACAGCAGGATTCGGTGTACAAACCGGACTCATTGGAATTGGCGCTGTAATCGGATCATGGTTACCCTGGTTTCTGCACAATAAAATGGGAATTCCAAACACCGCCGCTGAAGGCATAATTCCACCAAACGTAGTCTATTCTTTTTATATTGGTGCTGTCATTCTACTCGGTACTGTCTTGATCACCATATTCAAAACCAAAGAATATCCTCCAGAACAATTCATAAAATACCAAAACGAAGACTCAACAATAGCTTCAGAACATGAAACCTCCAAATCTTCTATAATTAAAGACTTCATGTCTATGCCAGAACGCATGAAAGGCCTAGGTTTTGTGCAATTTTTCTCCTGGTTTGGACTTTTCACTATGTGGGTTTATACCACCAGCGCCATTGCTACGCACCACTACCATTTATCACCCGATGACCACAGTTCTGCTTCTTTTGGACGTGCAGGCGATTGGGTCGGAATACTCTTTGGTATTTATAACGCCGTCTCCGCAGTCTATGCCTTTTTGATTCACAAATTTGCCGCAAGAACCTCTAGAAAATTCGTACATATTTTCTCTTTAACTGCGGGCGGAATAGGACTTCTTTCCATGTATTTCATCTCAAATCCAGACCTCTTATGGATTCCAATGATTGGAGTAGGTCTCGCATGGGGAAGCATTCTCTCAATACCCTACACTCTTTTAGTAGATAAAATTCCTACCCAAAAAATGGGTGTTTATATGGGAATTTTCAACTTTTTCATAGTCATTCCCCAAATCATCAACGGATTAATTGGTGGCATCATAGTGCGCGACTTTTGTAACAACTACCCCATCAAATACGTCATGATAGGCGGAATATTCTTCTTACTCGCAGCCGCATTTACCTTCCGCATCAAAGAACCACTTTTCAATGAAAAAAAGAAGTTGGAAAGTCAATAACTTTGCCTGATGCCTTTTTTTAATCTTCGTAATCTTAAACCGTATTTTTCAAGACCAATACCCGAAAACAAAATCATTAAACCCATTGACGGATTAAGATTTCTTTCAATACTAATCGTAATAATTACTCATTCTTCATCCTATGCGCTTGAATATTTATTAGATGATGATACGCTAAAATACTTTGAAAATGGTCACGGGGGAGTACACATGTTTTTCGCCATTTCTGGTTTTGTATTGAGTCAACAATTGATTTTAAATTCGGCTAAATTTAATTATTGGAGTTACCTCAGAAGAAGGTTTGAAAGAATTGAGCCTCCTTTATTCATAACTGCCGCACTAATGGTTGTTTTGCAAATTAGCTTATTTGGAGACCCCAAAAAATTTATCGAAAGCTACTTTTATGTCGTTACTTATACTAGTACCTATTTTCAAATGAATAAACTGTTAGCTGTTTATTGGTCACTTGATGTTGAATTCGCATTCTATATATTCTTACCCCTTTTTTGGTTTCTATTTAGGAAGAAAATCCTTTTTTGGATCTTATTTATAATTTTCATTGAACTATTCTCATTAGATGTTCCACTGCTTCCCAATATGAAATTTTTTACTTCAGGTATCCTAATTTCACTTTTATACTCATATCAAGATAAACTTTCAACTCTTATCAAGGAAAATATTGCTAAAAATATTATATCAATTGCTCTAATTTTATTCTTATTCTTTTCACGTCATTTAATCACCTCACACTATTTCGACCTAATTGAAACAGTATTGTTATTAATCATACTCTATTTAGTTATTATTCAAAAAGCACTCAACTCATTCTTAAGTCATGAATTGATTTATAGATTAGGCAGTGCTTGTTATATTATCTATTTAGTTCACTATCCAATAATTAGCGGAGTTGGACGCATTTTCCAAAAAATCAATTTATGGGGTGATATTTCAGGTTATGTTCTTTGGGTTTTATTAATAATCATTGGATTATTTGGATCATTTTTATTATTTCCCATTCTAGAAAGACCCTTCATGGTGAAAAAATGGTGGACTTTTAAATTTAAAGACCTAGTCCTTAACCCTAAAAAAATACAACCCAGCTCCCACTAAACCAGTACCGAGTCCCAATAAACTTTCAAACGGTTTTTCTGTTATGAAAAACCATGCCACCGAACTGGTCATCACAATGAAAATCAACGGAGTTATGGGATAACCAAAAGCCTTATAGCCAAGAGGTTTTCCTTCTTTGATTCGCAATACAAAAATCCCGAATACCGTTAAAATAGTAAAAAATGACAAGGTGAAAGCCACGTAATAAATCAATGACTCAAAATCCAATGTATATAACAATAACAAACTTAGACCGAGCTGAGCATAAATTGAAGGAACTGGAATATTCTTAGAATCCAGTACGGCCCATTTATTTGCAACCTTGAGCTTCTTGAACATTTCATTCAAAACTCTTGGTCCTGTAAAAATCATTGAACTTATAGTAGAAATCAATAAAATACTAATTATTCCTCCCATAATCTTACCCCAACCCATTCCAAAAATATAATTTGCGGCAATGAGTCCCACCTCTTTTTTCCCTATCAATTCAATTTTAGGTGCATTCAATAAAAAAACAGAATTCAACCCTAAATAAGCTAGAATAACCAGAAGGGTTCCAATAACAATTGAACGCGTTAAATTTTTCTCTGGATTTTCAATCGATCCTGCAATGTAAGCAGAAGCATTCCAACCGCTATAAGCAAACGAGACCCAAACCAAACTCACTGAAAAAGCAGAGTTGAACCAGCCGTTCTTCCAAATTTCTCCCAAACTTTTTTCAGTCATTGCCAGATTCAATCCTACACTCACATGATCACCACTCCAAATAAATCCAACCCCAACAAATAATCCAATAATAATAATTTTCCCAAGAGTGGATATTTTCTGAAACAACATTCCAACTTTAACAGACTTTGAATGCAACACACTAATGAGCACCATCAAAATCGCTCCAATAAATTTACCATCAAAGCCCTCAAAAATTCCATTTAAATAGGCCCCAAAAGCCAAACACGCCCCTGCCACGGGTGCTGCAAACCCTACGGTTGCACTCACAAATCCAGCCATAAATCCAACGATAGGATGATAAATTTCAGATAAAAAGTAAAATTCACCTCCATTTTGTGGTAATCTATTGGCAATTTCAGCATATGCAAAAGCACCAAATAACGCAACAATGCCCCCAACAAGCCATATCATCAAAATAGCGAAGCCATCCTGAGTTCCGTACAATTGATAACCCAAACTCGTAAATACACCCGTCCCCACCATATTTGCTACCACCATACTGGTAGCTCCCCAAAACCCAATTCCTTTCGACTTCATAAAATAGAATTCGAAAAACGGACATTTTTTACACTTTCCCCAAATTCATCCTTTATTTTTGAAACATGCAGTCTACACCCGATAAGCAAAATCCAACTTCTGCTGATTCTATTCTAACCATTGATATTCACACACACATCATTCCAGAACATCTTCCTGATTGGAAATCAAAATTTGGGTATGGTCCCTTTATCACTCTAGAGCATCATAAACCCTGCTGTGCAAAAATGATGCAAGACGGAGTATTCTTTAGAGAAATACAAGATAACTGTTGGTCACCAGAACAACGCATCACAGAATGCAATCACCATGAAGTTGCTGTGCAAGTCATCAGTACCATTCCCGTGATGTTTAATTATTGGGCAAAACCCGAACACACCCTCGAAATTGCAGAATATCTGAATGATCACATAGCAGATGTCTGTAAACGATACCCTAAACGTTTTGTTGGACTTGGAACTTTGCCAATGCAAGACGCCAAACTCTCCATCCAAGAATTGAAACGATGCAAAGAAATAGGTTTAAAGGGTATTCAAATAGGTACACACATCAATCAGTGGAACCTCAATGCCCCTGAATTATTCCCCATTTTCGAAACCATGGCAGAATTAGACATGGCCCTTTTTGTACACCCCTGGTGGTTTGAAGCAAAACAAAAAATGCCTGACTATTGGCTTCCTTGGCTTGTTGGAATGCCTATGGAAACCTCGTTAGCCATTTGTTCCATGATTTTCGGTGGAATCTTTGAGAAATTACCCAATCTTAGAGTTGCATTTGCTCATGGTGGAGGTGCTTTTCCAGGTACTATTGGCCGTATTGAACACGGCTGGAAAGTGCGCCCTGATTTAGTAGCCGTCGACAATCCCCATAATCCAAAAAAATACCTAGGAAAATTCTGGTTAGACAGCCTAGTTCACGACCATAAAGTTCTTGATCACATCATTGATCTGATGGGCTCTAACAGAATCTGCTTAGGTACAGATTATCCCTTCCCTCTGGGTGAGCTTGAACCTGGTGAATTAATCAAAACTTCGAATCTTGACTCTAGAACAAAAGAAGACCTACTTTCTAATGCTGCTTTACAGTGGCTAAATATGTCAGCAACTGATTTCAAATAACTTGTTGTAACTTGTTGCCTACAAAACCATGTTTATGATGAAAAAAATCACCCTATTCTTTTTGACTTCCTTTTTGTCAATGTCTTTTATTTCGGCACAGAATAACATCAAACCATGGAATAAAAAAACTCCTAATTTCCGCTTCAAACAAACGTATATACAACAAATTCAATCAAATACGCTTTTTATTGGTGAAGAACAAATCAACAATGATTATTTAAAAATTGAACTTCAAAATCGAATATCATTCAATGAACCCAATCAAATTCAACGAGTAATTTCACCACCAATTTTAGAATCAGAACACAACGGTCTAAAAACGCCTTCCGACAATTCTACGTTTAAGGAATTATCCTTGACTATCGATAAAAATCAAAACATCATCGAATATTACGGCGATACAGCTCTATCCAATTATTTCAAACAAATTCAATTTTTTGGTTTTACTGGGCTGTCACCCTTTCTAGATTTAAAATCCAATAAAAACATCGGAGATATTTGGACCGACAGTAATTTCATGCCAAATATTGGTATCGCAACCTTTAGATTGGTGAATATTACTGATCATCGAGCTAAAATTGATGTTGAGGTAGACGTAAACATGATTCAAGAGGTACAAGCCGGCGAACCGATCCAATTCAATTTTATTGGCACAATCAATGGCTCAATCGTCATTAATACAGATTTCGCCAACCTCATTTCGCAAAGAGATTTTAAGATTAATCTCGAGGGACGTATAATCTATTCCGAAACAAAACTTGAAATACCATCTACCTTGAAAGGGTCCTTTACAAATAACTTAGAAATTCTGTAATTTTACATCCAATATGAAATTAATCTCCTTAACTACCTCAATCTTCTCAATTTGTGCGCTTTTTGTGTTTGAAGCCTCTGCTCAAACCATTCCTGCTCTCTCGCATACTGGTTACCCATCTAGTAGCATGTTTACCGAAGGGTCATACAAACGTGAACAAAGAATCATCACAAAATTCAAATCCCCAACAGCTGCAATTAAAGACTTACAATTGAATATGCGTTCTGTTGGAAGAGCATACGTTCAAAATACAAACGGACATACAACGGCATCATACACCTACACCGAAATTTCAGGAATCAGAAGGGAAGATGGTAAGGTAAAAGACTTAGGCAACCCTATTGAAGACAAAACGGAATATGCGTATGTTGTTGTTTATGACAACGAATCTGGCCAATGCGTTGGAGTTAAAGGGAGACCCGTATATACAAATTGGGTAGCAGAAAATAATGTACATGACCTAAATGAAGGAGCTTATTTCATGTACTTCTTCCACACCGAAAAATCACATAAAATTGGTGATGTTTGGACTGATTCTATATTTTCATTTCCACTAACCAATTACATTCCAATGACCTTTACTTTTGAAGGTATGGAAACCTTTCAAGAAACCGAATTGAAAGGCAAAACAGGTGCAAAATTGGTAGTTTCTGGTAATGTCAATTATGAAGATGTGTACGGACAAGTACTAAAAGAACAAAAGATTCTCAACATGAAAGGCACAGTTTCTGGAACCGTTCACGTAGATATCAAAACCAATAGAATTTTGAGAATAAAAGTAGTACTTAATCTTGAAGGCACCATTGAAACCAACGGAGTTAAAGAACCTTATTCTGTTGAAATGAAAATTAATGAATGGGAAATGGACCCCAAAATGCTTTAATTTCTTAAAGCTCGGTTTATCTCATCGTATTCAAATCCTTTTCCTAGAAGAAACCGCACCACTTTGTTGCGCGTGTCGAAGTCCAATTCCTCTTCGCCATCCAAAATTAGATCCACTTTATCTTCAATCTTAAAAAGTGATTTTAGTTTTTTACGCAATTGAATATTCAAAGCCTTTTCATTTTTATCAACTCCTACAGTTAGCAGGGCTTTATTGATAAGAGACTGCGATATTCCCGCGCGCTTAAGACCCAAAATCAACTTATTCCTTCCCCAACCTTTAATATTCACCTTGCCCTTAACGTATGCAAATGCAAAACGCTCTTCATTTAAAAAATTCGACTGAATTAATTCTACCATAGCAAGATTAATCTGAGTTTGACTCAAACCCAGTTTGCGACCCTTCTCTTCCACTTGCCTTTGACTCCTTTCTTGATAAGCACAAAAACGCTCTAACTTCAATATGATTTTGGGATCAATCATTCTCAATACTCAAAATTAAGTCTGTCAATGACAAAACGTCCCATTCATCCACTAAATTTCTGCCAAATTTTCCGCATAAATTTCATGGAACGCATTTTGAATATGAAATAAATCATGAGAACAGGTCAAATTTCAGTTCAATCAGAAAACATCTTCCCAATCATCAAGAAATTCTTGTACACAGATCAGGAAATTTTCTTGCGCGAATTGGTAAGTAATGCGGTAGACGCAACTAAAAAAATCCAAACACTAAGTCGTATCGGTGAGTACTCCGAAGAACTGGGAGATCTCAAAGTAGAAATATCCATCGATGAAAAGAAAAAAACCCTAACCATCACAGATTATGGTGTTGGTATGACCGAAGAAGAAGTTGAAAAGTACATAACTCAACTGGCTTTCTCTGGCGCCACAGAATTCGTGGAAAAATGGAAAGACAAAGATCCAGACCAGATGATTGGTCATTTCGGACTTGGTTTCTATTCTGCATTCATGGTTGCTAAGGAGGTGAATATTATCTCTCGCTCTTACAAAAAAGATGCAGAACCGGTTAAATGGGAATGCGATGGTACTACTTCATATTCTATTGAAAAAGGAAAACGTAAACATCGTGGAACAGACATCGTTCTTCACCTTACAGATGAAGATGCAGAAACCTATTTGAGCAAATGGAAAATTCGTGAACTTCTCAGAAAATACTGTAGATTTTTACCAATTCCTGTAGAATTCGATGGCGAAGTCATCAATAACATTGATCCTATTTGGACCAAAAAACCAAGTGATTTAACACAAGATGACTACAAAAAGTTCTTTGAAGAACTTTACCCCATGCAGGAAGCCCCTCTTTTTCACATTCACATCAATACCGACTATCCCTTCAACCTAACGGGTGTTCTTTACTTCCCCAAAATCAATCAAGCGCTTGATAATAGAAAAGATCGTGTTCAACTTTACTCTAATCAAGTTTTTGTAACAGAAGATGTTAAAGACGTTCTTCCAGAGTATTTAGTTTTACTTCAAGGGGTTGTTGATTCTCCAGATATTCCATTGAACGTAAGTAGAAGCGCGCTGCAAAGTGATTCAAATGTTAAAAAAATCACTTCTCATATTTCTAAAAAAGTAAGCGATAAGTTAACCGAAATTTTTAAAGCAGATAGAGAAGATTTCCAATCAAAATGGGAATATCTCGATCTAATTGTTAAATACGGAATGCTCTCAGATGAAAAATTTGCTGAGCGCATGAAAGATTACTGCCTGCTCGAAACAACTGACAATAAATTCCATACCATCCAAGAATGGGTTGACCATTGCAAAATCAATCAAACCGATAAAAACGGCGATACCATCATACTTTACACCACAGACCAAAATGCTCAACACATGAGTATAAAATCAGTGAAAGATGCTGGATATGAAATCATCAAACTCACGGGCACTTTAGACGTTCATTTCGCAGGATTTGCAGAAGGAAAATTCGAAAAAGTACGCTTCAAATGCGTTGATAGTGCTCCCGTAAATCAGTTGATTGAAAAAGACGAAACCATTGAGAGCAGCTTATCAAAAGAACAACAAGAAACACTAGAAAAATCAGTAAAAGAACTTCTGAATGAAGTGGCATTTGATATAAAATTAGAAAGCCTTCCACCGCAACAAGAGTTCATCAGCATTCATAAAAATGAATGGGAACGACGTATGGAAGAATACGCAAAAATGGGACAATCAATGCCATTTGGTGACTTAGGAATGAAAAAACACCATCTAGTAATCAATTCAAATCACCCATTAGCCGCTAAAGTATTGTCTCAAGATACAGAGGCACAAAAAAGCACCATCCAATATTGTTTAGACCTAGCAATGCTGGAAAAAAACCTATTGAACGGTGCAGCACTTGAACGCTTTATCAATAAAGCTAAAGAGTTACTCTAATCTAAAGTAAATACTGTGATTTCCGGGAAGATACCCATTCTTCCCGGATATCCTAAATAACCAAATCCTCGATTTACATATAAATACTGCTCACCTTCCTTGTAAAGGTCTAACCATTCTTTATAAAGATATTTGACTGGACTCCATTTATAAAACTTTGAATCCACTCCAAATTGCATGCCGTGAGTATGTCCACTAAACATAGCATCTACATCGGTCTTACCAAGCACCTGTTCCCGCCAATGACTTGGGTCATGACTCAACAACAATTTTACACTTGCCAATTCTGTTCCCGCTAGTGCCTTTTTCAGATCTCCATATTTAGGAAATCGTCCTTTTGCGCTCCAATTTTGAACCCCGATAATGGCGATTTTCTGTCCATTTCGTTCAATAACACGATTCTCATCTAACAGTAATTCCCATCCCATAGCTGCATGATGATCATACATTTCTTGCAAATTTTTCAATTTTGCTTTACCTGATTCCCATTGAACGTAATCACCGTAGTCATGGTTACCCAAAATAGAAAAAACTCCTTCTTTAGCTTTTATTTTTCCAAAAACATCTAGCCATGGTTCTGCTTCCTTTGATGTATCATTCACTAAATCCCCTGTAAAAAACACAACATCAGCATTCTGCTTATTGATTAACTCTACACCTCTCTCTACAGCCTCTCTACTCCAAAAACTACCACAGTGAATATCGGAAATCTGAACAATTTTCATACCTCTGAACTCATTGGGTAAATTTTTAATTTTCAATTTTCTTCTTCTAACCACATAATTATGAGCACCTTTAACGACTCCCCAAATAGAACTCCCTAAAAATAACAATCCAATTCCCAATCCTAAATAATTTAAAAATTTTGAACGAGGAATACCTTCGCCAACTGCAAACGTTTCCACTCCCTTTTCGTTATTAAGAATATCTTTTCCAAACCAACGAATGATTCTTTGAGAATCATCAATGAGTAGAAATACAACCCACAATACCTTGACTATCAAAATACTGAAAGCCAAACTGCCTACAAATCTCATAGCCAAAGGACCTACAGCGTGAGGCACAAATCTAGCGAACGCAAAAAATGCAATCATACCAATTGTATACCCCCAATACAGACCAAATGCAATCTTTTTGGTCGTACTACTTGAATTTTTAATCAGTAATTTAACTCCCTGCCAAACATAAAGATCTACAAATAGGAAAAAGGCAATAAAAAAGGCGGCACCGATAACTTTACTTTTAAACATGAACTGCAAAACTAAAGCGAACCATTCTTTTATCCTTCAAATTACTTTGAAAAGATTCCAATATTCGTTGAACTTTATGCCAAATTATTCAAGCAGTGAACAACAATAAAGACTAATGAAAATAAACCACCCAATACACAATTTCTTTTTATAATTTTGAAGTTCATCTGCAATGCCCTCTCTCAGAACTTTTAAACTCATATCACTTCTTTTTTTTCTGGGGACATTCGCTCGGCCTGCCTCTTCCCAACAACTAATTATTGGTGCAGGAATCACTCCTTTTTCTCCAGCATATTCATTTTCTTCACTTAGATTAAAAGTAGGAATTCCCAATTTAATCAATCGGTTTGGTGTTTATGGAATGTGGGAATTAAACCCCTACAATTCATACGGCAGAGATGCAATTGGAGTTAATTTCCAAGTTAATTGCATTTTTCGTGTTTGGGCAGGAATTGGCTTTATTGAAAAAGGACTCATTAACCCTCAAAACAAAGTAAATATTTGGAACGGCATCAGAAAGGAGATGGGCGTTGGTTACATCTCTAGGTATAAACCTATCCAATGGGAATTGGGGTATTCCTTTACACTCGGTCCAACCTTCCAATTTTATTATGAAATTCCACTCGTCAAAAAAGACAGAAATGGAGATGGAAAATACAACAACGTAGATAGAAGCTTACCTTGCGTCTTAGAGTGGCAAAAACGCGACACCACTGTTGAAATTGTCTATGATACTATTTGGATAGGACCTATTCCAAGTCAACCCATTTGCGCAAATCCACTACCCATTGATTCCTTCAATCAACTTACGGCTACCAATAGAACGTTTGAGCTTCCAATGGCCTATGAAAAAGACCAAGTCATGCTCGATGGAAACCTCAGAGAACGCATAAAATATTATCTAGTTGGTATCCTTAAAGAGAATCCTGATCTCATTGTTGAGATTGGTTCGCATACTGAATGCGATGGCCGCGCCGAATACAATCAACAACTTACCCAAAGAAGAGCTGATACAATAAGAAATCATCTCATCACTGCTTGGGGTTCTAGCCCCGAAAAAATAATCGCCATAGGCTATGGAGAATCAGTCCCTGTTAACTTATGTAATTGTGAAGGTTCTGATGTTGTGGGATATACCCCTTTCATTGACACTGTCACTAGAAAACAGATTCCGAACTTCTCTAAAGAAGGGAAGTTAATGGGCTATATTTTCGTCAATTACGAATCTTATGAAATTGATTCATTCAATGGAAAACCTTATGTTAAATGTGACATCTATCAAAAGGAACAGAACAATAGAATCACATTGCGCTTCAAAAAGAAACTCAAACATTTTAAAAATATTGTTGATACCTGTAACCGTCCAATAAACCCATTAACCAAGTTAAAAAATTGTAGAGACAATTTCAAGATGGGTTCCCTACCTTTTACTAAACTAGATACCAACACATTCAATCTCGGAATATTTGATCTCCCCATAAAATATGACCGAACAAGTGCAATATTGTCAGATAGAAATAAAGAAATTCTTGACTCATTTGCGGATTATTTCCTAAAGCCTCATCCCAAATTTGTGTTAGAACTCGGTGGACATACCGATTGCAGACAAACACTCAAATACAACCTTGAACTATCCAAGAAAAGAGTAGACCAAATCAAAGAATATCTCACATCTACTCATAAAATTGACCCTGAAAGGATTGTCACCAATGGCTACGGCGAAACTCATATTCTAAATGAATGTTCATGTGAAGGCTCTGAAATAAGCCCATTCACACCCTTCATTTCAGGTGTTACCAAAAAACTTGAGCTAGAGTTCGACGCCAGAGGTTCAATTTTTGGTGAAAAACTTGAAGATTATACACCCCGAGAAATCAGAATTGTGGAAGGCAATCCTTTTGTTGCTTGCAACGATAAACAACACCGTCAAAACGATAGAATTACCATGCGCATCGATACAAGTTATTACAACATTTGTATCGATAAAGTATACAAAATGATAGAGCCTATTCCAGAACCTGAAGAATTAAACTTAGATGAAGGTTTAGGAATAGAATGGTTCAACATTCAAAATGCATTCAACCAAATATTCACATTACCTATTTTCTACGATCTTGACAAAGCTGTTATTCGACCAGACGCCCAAAACGTGCTTGATTCCTTTGCAATTAATGTGATGTTCAAATATCCATTTCTCATTTGCGAATTGGGTTCACATACAGACTGCCGTATGCCATATGACTATAACGAAAGACTTGCACAACGCCGTGCTGATTCTGCCGTAGATTATTTGAGAAAGCGTTGGAACCTTGGACCAAACAGAATCATAGCAAAAGGCTACGGTGAAACACAACTCGTTAATGAGTGCCATTGCGAAGATGAACTCAAAGTAGATTATACCCCGTACATCCACGGTAGAACTGCAAAAATGATCGTTGATTTAGATGATGACGGTAAAGTTATTGGTACAATTTACCAAGATTACGACTCAACCGAAATTACCTACTTTGGCGAAATGCCCTTCGTTAAATGCGAAGAATATCAACATCGACAAAATAGACGAACTACGGTCAGATTTACCAATGACCCCAAAAAATTCGGAATCATTGTTGACCAAGATCGAGATAAAAACAATACAAACGTTGGTCAATCTCAATATTTTGAACGTATGAAAAAAGGTGGTTTGGGTCACATCAAAGAAAATGTTGATGAGTTCAAAACCAACTTCACTGACATTGCTAACTTTAACATCAAAGATGCAATGGAAAAAGCCTACGCACTACCCATTTATTATGATCTTGATAAAGCTGAAATTCGCCCTGATGCCCAAAGAGTATTAGACTCATTTGTAATCAATATCATGCAGAAATATCCGCAATTAGTGGTCGAACTTGGTTCACATACTGATTGCCGTATGCCCTATGATTATAATGTGAGACTCTCAAAACGAAGAGCAGACTCAGCGGTAGATTATATCATTAAAACTTGGAAAATCGACCCCAATAAAATTGTGGCTGTAGGTTATGGTGAACACCAAAATGTAAACGAATGTGCTTGCGAAGACGAAAACGCTACAACTTACACACCTTATATCCCTGGAAGAACAAAGAAAATGCTCGTAGATCTTGACGATGACGGAAACGTAATTGGCGCCATATATCAAGAATACGAACCCAAAGACTTCGTATATATTGAAGGAAAACCCATGGTCAAATGCGAAGAGTACCAACACCGACAAAACCGAAGAACAACCGTTCGTTTTGCCAATGATCCACGTGACTTTGGTTTAGAAATTGATGTTGATATTGACCATAATAACATCAATAAACGAGAGTAATTTTATCTGCGCACGTAAATCAAAGTAAAACCATTAGGATTTACTTTATTATCAAAATATATAATTCGCACAGAATCATTACCGCTTGTTACCAACTTTCCATTTGCATCAATTGATAACCCCCACTCACTGAGTATATAATCTCTTCGTGCCTTATTGTTTCCTGTATACATCATGAATGAAACTCCTTCCTCTCCGAAGAAAATTCTACTCACTTTTATAAAATCATCACCAATATTCTCAACAAAACACTCACCATACTGCAATGCTGCTGAACCCCCTCTATAATGATTTAAATTCTTAAAAACCTCTAATTGTTCCTGCTCTTTTTCATTCAAATCAAACTTCATCATTCTCCGGCTATCAGGATCATTTCCGCCAGGCATACCAATCTCATCACCATAATAAATCACAGGAATACCAGGAATAACCGACATGAAAGCGTACAAATTCCTAAGCTTATGTAGTGCTAGCTCGTCTTGTATTTGAATGTCTGTATCCCAACCCGCTTGTTTTCCATCTTCGTTTTCCTTTACACTTCCATCAGCCCTCGAAACAAACCGTGGCCTATCTTGGTTGCCCGTAATATTTCCCATCAAATGATGAGAACCATAGGTTCTTAAAGACTCATTCAATACTTCTGCCAACCTATTACACCCACCACTATCAGCCTTGAATGTATTAATAGCCGCATCGTAAAGATTGAAATCAAATTGAGCGTTCAATAATCCATTTCCCAAATACGATCCAATCAACCCAGGCGAACCATACGTTTCACCAATTTGATACAATTGTCGACCTTTATCAGCCGTTTCAAGCTTCATTTTATAAGTTAACTCCCGCCAGAACTCATTGGGTATATGCTTAGTAGCATCATGTCTAAATCCATCAATATCATAGGTTTTTACCCAATACAAAGCGCTGTCCGTTAAAGCATTGACAACCTCCGGCTTAAAAAAGTTAAAGGTGGGCATGAAATCATCAAACCAAGTTGTCAATCGCTGCTCATCCCAGAGTTCCGTGTTTTTCTTCCCGTTCGGCAAATACAATGGCGTATACCAATCAGGTCTTTGTTTGTACAATGGGTGACTCTGATGAATATGATGCGCAACGTAATCCAAATACACATTCTTATGATATCGATGAGACACTTCAATAAACTTCTTTAGTTCTGCTTCTGTGCAATACCTTGGGTCTGTCAAAGTACTCGAAATGGGCCAATATCCATGATAACCGCTAAACTTGGTTCTTGGTCTCTTCCATTGTCCCCAAGGTTCCGAAGGGTTCAAAACCACCGGCGAAATCCACAATGAATTTACCCCAAGAGTACTAAAATAATTGCTTTCCACCTTTTGAGTAATCCCCGCAACATCCCCTCCAAAATAATCCACCTTCCAATGCACCGAATCGTGTTTTAGAGGCTTATTATTCAACTTATTTCCGTCAAAAAAGCGATCAATCATGATATTATACATGATCATTCCATGCGGATCTTTTCTTTGCCCAAATTTCATTAGATCTTTCATCACAGCTCCACTTACCAGCGGCACCAAGATATCATTACCAATTCCATATTCATTGTACACCCAAATTCGTACGTACGATTTATGAATATTCCTTGCCTTATCGGGGACAACAATCTTCAATTTATACTCTCCCGGGTGATAGGGTGTCAATTTCCATCCTGCAATTAGATTATTTCCCCACATCGGTAATACTCCCACCTTTGATTCAGAATCAATGATAAATTCCAATTCTAGCGGAGGATTTTTAACACCAGGCAATATCCTAGTATACGAATAACTATAAGTAATTGGAACCTTTTGTAATTCTTGATTTTTTCCTTCGGGGGATGCTTTGACGGGTATGTACATTTCCTTTCCATCAACAAACCCAATTCGAATAAAACCCATTTTGGCACAGCCCTCTGCTGTTGAAATCACCAAAGAATCTTGACCTTTTACCCAACTTAAAGAATAATCTTTGTTATTGATTTTCCTCAAATCGGTTGGCAAATTTCCACTTTTGATCCATGCAATTTTCGAAACCTCCAATACATAATCTTTCAAAAAAACCGTGGTTTTGGGGCCTACCATTTGGATGGGCTGATTTAACTCAAAATAGTGAGATTGTCCAAATCCAATTTGGCCTAAATAAAAAATTCCCACCATTGCTAGCAGGAATTTCTTGATATTCAAAGTTCTCATTTTACAATTTTTAATCTTATTCGTTTATTTTCAATGTAAACCACATTCAATCCGCGGTTCAAGTCACTAAAATACACATTATTTTCGAACACCCTAACTCGACCCCACATATCATATACCATTGACCCCATTACCTCGTAACCGTTGACTATCAATTTTCCATTAACATCAAAATAAAAATGATCATCTGAAATTTCATATACTTGGGCATTTCGCCTTACCGGGAATTTTGTCTTTACAAATACCGGATAATGATCGCTTGTTGATGAACCATAACTAGATATAAAACTAGAAGGATTCAAAACCAAAACTGAATCTTCAATCACTCTATTTTTAAAACCACTTGTCAATACAATGTGATCAATCATATCACTATAACTCACAGTCGATTTCTTCCCTTGATCACTCAAAGCCTTTGTTGCAGAAACAAACGCTAAAGTATCTTTCACAAATCCCCAAAAAGGTGAATTATAACCAGTTAATATACTCTGATCAAAATCATCGTTCCAATCCCCTAAAATCACTCCATTCTTGTAACTTTTAGAATGAGTTTTCAAAGCTAGTGCAGCGGTATATCTTCTATTATAAGCCTCAACCTTATCACTTGTACTCCCAGTATTTGCTTTCAAATGTATGACCCAAAAATAAAAAGTATCATTACTCGGAGTTTTTAAACACACCTCTAACGGAAGTCTCCCGCTTGCAAAATCATAACTATATTTATCAAGTATATGTTTTTGATATACCAGCGAAAACTGATCTTTTTTATACAGGAGTGCCGTTTTCTGTGTCTGTGTCCAAGTACTCCTCACTCCCCCGTATTCTGGCAAATTCTTAGTTAAATCAATCCATGCCTGATCAGTACTAATTTCACAAAGTCCCACCACATCAGCATTGTAATTCTTGAGCACTTTGATAGTATTACTCATTTGGATTGGTTCATTCGATGGACCATTATTCGCATCACCTAACCACTCAACATTCCAAGCAATAACATCTAACCTATCTACTGAACTTAGATTGTAATTCTGTGCTTGGCAAATACTATTTAAACAACAGACTATAAAAATTACCGTTGTTCTCAATTTTCTGACCTCCTATCATATCCCCAATTCAATTTCGAACGTAAGTTATCCATGAAGTTGGTATCATTCAATCTCAATAACTTCAAAACAAAATCAGCCCTTCTTACTGCCATTGTTACATCTTTTGTAATACTTTGGCTTCGCGAATCTAAACTGGTTAAATAGGAATTTGCTCTTCCTTCAATCTCAAAGGAAATTACAGCATCATCTGGAATTACCACGGGCCTAACATTCAGATTGTGCGGAGCTATGGGTGTTAAAACAAAACTATCAGACTTAGGAAACAAAATAGGTCCACCACAACTCAAACTATAGCCCGTTGAACCCGTCGGTGTAGAAAGAATTAAACCATCGCTCCAATAAGAATTTAAAAACTCCCCATTTAAATAAGCATGAACTACTATCATGCTTGAAGTTTCCTTCTTGTGAACTACAAAGTCGTTCAATGCAAAATTGAAATTAAACACCTTCTCCGATGACTCTAAATGCAATAATGAGCGTGATTCAAGAATATATTGCCCTAATTCTATCCGCTCTATAGCATCTTCCAACTCGCTAAGACCAACACCCGTTAAAAATCCCAACCTACCAGTATTTATCGACAAAATTGGAACCTCACTTGACTTTACAATTTTTAATGATTCAAGAACCGTTCCATCACCACCAATACTAAACAAAAAATCGATGGGTTTTCCAATCCCCTCAACTTCATCAAAAACCAAAGGCGAAATATCATCGTGGTTCATTCGTATAAAATCCTCCAACGATGGTGTTGTCCAAATCTCATGACCTCGTTTTTGTAAAATCCTAACTAAAACGAGCAGTGCATCTCGATGTTTCGGATCATTTATTGACTTCGAGAATACGCCTATTTTCATATGATTTACAATTTTCTGTAAATTACAAAACTATATTGAAATTTAGTTTCGTTTGATTCAGTTAGATTTACTGTTTCAAATTCCCTCCAAATTTGTAAATCTATATTTGGAAAAAACACATCAGCCTCAGGAAATTCAGCTTGGACATGGGTGATGATTAATTCATCTGCAAAATCTATTGCTTGACGATAAATCTCCGCCCCGCCAATTACCATTAGTTCACTGAGTTGATTCTCAGCAGCTTTATCAAACACAGCTTCCCAGGTTGTGAACCCTTGGAACCCTTCTTTAACTCTGTCTAAATCCCGGGTTAAAACCCAGTTCTCTCTATTTTTCAAGGGTTTACCCAAACTTTCCATGGTATTCCTACCCATAACCATGGTTTTACCCATAGTTTTAGATTTAAACCATTGAAAATCTTCCGGTATATGCCACAATAATGTATTGTTAGAACCTAATTCATTATTTTTACCAATTGCAGCAATAAGTGTGATTTTCATTAAGGCAAAATTACCTTAGTTCTTTTTATAAATTTTAATTATTAATAACATTAATAATTACGTCAATAACCCTATCCAATTCTTCATTGGTTAGATTACTGCCGCTTGGTAAACACAAACCGTGTTTAAATAATTTCATTGCTATGCCCTTGCCAAAATATGGCGCACTCTCAAATAATGGTTGCATGTGCATTGGTTTCCAAAGTGGACGAGATTCTATATTCTCATCAGCCAATGCAAATCTCAGGTCTTCTCGTCCTATGCCCCCGGTGAGTTTTGGGTCTAACAAAATTATGGTTAACCACCTGTTACTAATACTTCCTTCTAATTCTTTTAAAAACGAAATTCCAGGTATTTGACCGAGCTTTTCCTTGTAGTAGTTGAAATTACTTCTTCTACTCTCAATTCGTTCGTTCAATACCTCCATTTGGCCTCTTCCAATTCCAGCCAAAACATTACTCATTCTGAAATTATAACCCATCTCTTCATGCTGATAGTGAGGAAAGTTCTCTCTAGCTTGAGTCGCTAAAAATTTAGCCTTCTCTATCTTCTTGGGATTGTCAGATAACAACATTCCACCACCAGACGTGGTAATTATTTTGTTTCCATTGAAACTAATGACGCCAAAATCTCCAAATGAACCACACATCTTTCCGTTAATTGATGAACCCAAAGCCTCAGCAGCATCTTCAATTACAGGAATTCTGTATTTCTTAGCAATTCGCATAATTTCCACCATATTCACCGGCATTCCATACAAGTGAACCGGCACTATGGCCTTTGGTTTCTTTTCGAGGGACATACAATGCAGAATTGCTTTTTCTAAAAGTTCTGGATCCATGCCCCAAGTTTTTGTTTCAGAATCAACAAAAATAGGCTGCGCACCTTGATATAGGATAGCATTCGCAGATGCTACAAAAGTAAAACTTTGGCAGATAACATAATCACCTCTTGAAACTCCAACCAATCTAAGTGCTAACTGCAGGGCCGCTGTTCCAGTAGTTACGGCTGCCGCATATTTCGTACCAGTATATTGTGAAACTTGATTTTCAAATTCGTCAATATTCTTACCCAATGGAGCAACCCAATTGGATTCGAAAGCCTCATTAATGTACTTCTGTTCATTTCCACTAGTTTTCTCAATTGTTGCAGTCCGTAGTCTCTATTTTGTTCATTTCTACCACCAACATAATTTACCCTGTGAGTATCAATAACAGCAGGTAATCCTTTCATTATTGCCAAGTTAATTTGATTCATTGCTAAATCTATTTGAGGAGTAAATGACTCATTATGTTTGTTTGAAAATAAATCTTTCGATGGCTCAAATTGAACATTCCTTACAATAGAAATCAAACTATTTGACCCGATTTCGATATTGCCCATTTTCCTGGGAACCTTCCTCCGAAATCTAAAAAATTTAGATTTTTGAGGCTGGATTAAATATTCTCTACCTTGAATTGATTTTATTTCATTTTTCTCAACAAATTTTATATTTCCAATTGGGAAAATATAATTATTAGGTACAAATGAAATTGGTTTGATGTTAAAATAATCCTTGAAGAGTTTAATGCCTTCTTTAAAATTTAATTCATCCGTCTCCATTGGCTTTTCATCCCAAGTAGCCATAAAACTTTTATGACTAGTCCTAGTATAATTAGTTGAAAGCCCCCAGAAACCCAAATCAAATGCAGCTTCTGTCATTTGATCTCTTTTTTGAAGTGCTTTTAACCATAATTGTGAGTTTACATGTTCCCTACTATGGAATTGAAGATCAAAAGAAGCAGAATTTGAAATATGAAACCACTGTACTTTAATTTGGGCTTGATTAAATCCGTAATATGAATAACTCTGATCTAAATCCTGTACAAAGTACTTTTGGAAATCGTTCGCCCTTATTTTCGAAAAATTGGGATTTCCTGAAACAATATTTAGAGTAAAATTTACTGGCTTACAAATTTGAGTAGCTATATTCTCAACTTCCCACTTTAAATTATCTAGATCATCTTTATCTTCCAAAGTATCAAATTGAAGAAATTCATTTAGATAATCAAACTGGATTTTAGATTCTATTCCTGAAGGAATTCGTTGTGTACCCCAATCATCTGACTGAAAAACTATTAACGGCCTATTCAAATTACTTTACTTAATTACTCCTATTAATTGTTTTAAATCCCAACGCCTATTTTCGTAATAATTAAACAAATCTCTAGTATGAAGATAATTAACTTCGGGCCAACGCTCATTTATTTGACTTAATAAGTCTGACAGTTTATCTAAACCGTTTTGTCTATTATCTTTACGGATTCTTCCAACATAATTGACCCTGTGTGTTGAAATTACAGCTGGTTGATTGTATTTAAACGCATGCTCAATTTCACACAAGCAAGATTTAACCCAATCCTTTGATTTGTCTGCTGGTTCAAAAAAGCAATTCCTCTTTATATATCTCTGACCAAATTTATTTTTAGTTCCAGGAATTCTGAAGAGCTTCTTCTTTTTACCTTCACCCAAACTATCTATATGTATTCTTGCAGAATGAACCAATTTTATTCCATTATCGGATAATGGTTTCAAGTAAGCGGAATTCATTCCTCCTGTTGGAGGAACAAAATAGATTGGTTGAATTCCAAACAATTCCTTGAATTTATGTATTCCATCAATTAAAATATCAACATACATTGAAATATCCTTTTTCGATTCTACATCATACGCTGAATTATAAAAAACAGAATATTGATTGATATTATCATAACCCCAATACTTCAAATCAAAAGCAGTACGTGTATTGCTGTCATTCAACTGCAAGTATCGCATCCAAACAGGAACATTTAGATGTTCCCTTCCATGAAATTCAAGAGAAAAAATATCTTTACTTATTAATTCTTTTAAATTGTATAAATAATTTTCATCTCCATATTTCAGATAATCTACTTCAACAGAGTGATTAAAATACTGAGTAAAATTAGATTCTTTAATTTTATCAAAGTCAGGATTAGACGTTAGTTGTAAAAAAGTAAATTTAGGGGTACAGTGTAAATTGGAATTTTGAATTAATACATCTGACAGTAATTTAATATCTTCAGAAGACTCTAATGTATCAAATTCATTAAAGAAGCCTGCCCCGCAAGTATGGGTAGGGATATTAGCATTTTTCAGACTTTCAACGGTTGAAAGATTTTCCAATCTTAAACTGCCCCAGTCATCAGATTCAAATGTTATCAGATTGTTTTTCAAAATTAAGAAACTAATTTATTAATAAAGGTTCGATGCCATAGACCCAATTGGATAATTCTCCAATAAATAGGATCATAATGTTGATTTACAACCATTTGATCGTATCCTTTTATAGCTGATTCAATATGGATATAATCACTTAGATATTCCAAGTTTTCCAACAATAACACTCGAAAGTCTGCTGAGTATTTTGTTAAAATCCAAAACTGTTCTGAATTTGCAAAACCCTTTTTATCCTTTCTAAAAAGTATTTTATCAGAAATTTTGTCTTTATATGTTTTCCTCAAAATATACTTCGTAAAACCTTGTTTATATCTTAGTCTCCAAGGTACATCCTTCGCTAACAAATAAATACTTTGCTGTAAAAAAGGCACTCTTGATTCAATCGAATGTGCCATAGATAATCTATCCTCCCAATGCAAATACCTTGGTAAAGGATCTTTCAATAAAAAGTAATCAATCACATCATTTAAATTGAAAAATGGTTTCTTTACTTTTTTAAAAAAATGTTCAATTCTTTTATGAGACTTATATTTTAAAATAGGATGATGAGTATGACGCCAAGAAAAACTAAGCAAAACATCTAAAATTCGACTTAGTGGGTTCCCAATGAATCTTGGTAAAAAATTAAAAAATCGAGCATATTGAAATTGACTATATCCACCAAATAGTTCATCAGCACCTTGCCCACAAAAAGACATTTTCACACCGTCTTTTTTCATGGATTGATAAACAAAATAGTTAAAATATGCACTCATCGATTGAGTAGGAGTTTCAAGGTGATAAATAATTTGAGGAAGATGATTCTTAAAATCAAAAAAATCTGTTCTCACTTTCACTAGATTAAAACCTAACTCGTTTGTAATTTGTTCAGCCCAGATTTCTTCAGAATTAGATGAATCAGACGAAACTGAAGTATATACAGTATTCTTGTGAGGTTTGTTTGTTGCCTGCTTTCCTAAATAAGCAAGTATACTTGAATCCAATCCACCACTGACAGAAACCGAATATGGAACATCAGCATTAAAAGCTGATGACAAATTATTATTTAAACTTTTACTATAATCTAAGCCAATTAAATTTGCCTCACAGATTACACTCTCTCTTTTTTCTAATTTTTCAGTTATTAAATCAAACTCATAGACAAAACCAGATTCAAACTCAAATATCCCATTGAATAATGTTTCATTACCAAAATTGGTAACACCATAATTCAAAAAGTAAGTTAATGAATCATCATTTACACTCAAATTTACAATATCTAGTAACTGCTTTACCTCTGAAAAGCAGTAAAACTCATGATTTTTTTGGTAGTAAAATAGCGGTTTGATACCAAATGGATCACGGCTGAAATAAACCGAAGAACAAAGCTTATCCCAAATTACAATAGACCACATTCCTTGTAATTTCTTAAAAACATCTAAGCCATAAAACTTATATCCTTGAACTATAACCTCAGTATCAGAATCAGTAACGAAGTTGGCTCCAAGAGATTGTAGAATACCTCTTAACTCTTTGTAATTAAATATTGCACCATTAAAGATGATAATAAATTGATCATCAACAATTAATGGCTGATTAGCTAAACTCGAAAAATCGGTAATAGCAAGCCTTCGGTGACTAAAGCTTAATGAAAATTGTTTGCCAGTCTCATTCAAACTATAGCAGAACTTCTTTGAACCATTAAAATCTGGTCCACGGTGTTCAATTCTATCAGTAAGTGATTCACGCGGTCTACTTAATGCCTCACTTACTATACTAAATCCTAGTCCACACATGTTTGCTTAAGAACTATACTTTCCGAATAACGCATAATAAAAGTCTAACATAGAAATATCATTTCCAAGAAAATAAATAGAAAATAAATTGCCTAAAAAAAACCCATAATTAAAAAATTCAAATCCAAAACGAATTTTTATTACTAAAATAAACAAGATGAAAATGACTATAGCAATTTCTAATAAATAATAAAATAAACCCTTTCGACTTTCATATTCTTGAATGAAAATATATGAACCAATAAACGTAATCCAAACCAAAAACCGTCCAGATGAGATACTTGGATGAAGAGCAATCAAAGAAACAATTGAACCAATAGTAAATAATTCTCTTGAACTAATTGAACCAAAAATATTGTATTTATCAGTTCGTATGAAAATAAATAAGCCTACAGCTAAAATTAAATTAATCTGTCTCGAGAATTCGGCACTCCAATTTAAAAACCAACTAGATTGTTCTAATTCAAGATCATATTCATTATTGTAAGCAGATGTTTTACCCTCCAGAAGTTCACTTCCACCTGATCCTAAATCCCCAATAAAAGCTGTTTGCTCAAAAGTAAATCTAAATCCAGTGTACACCACAAAACTAGACAACAAAAATACAATCCTTATAAGTTTTAAAGATATATATTTCTGCCCCAAAACAGCAATCAAATAAATTGCAGAAAATATGAAAAAACTTGAATGAAAAAAAGGTGGAACAAAAAGAATGTATGCCCTGTCCAATAGACTATTTTTAGATTTCAAAAGACCATAAAAAACAGCGTGAAACCCCGTCCACATTCTAACACCATTTATTTCCCATATTGGGAGAATAAGTAACAAATAAGCAAATATTAAATATTTTAATTTTGTAGATATATCTTTATTCAAATTATTCAATATAATAAAAATATTACTTGAATAAAAATAACCAAAAAACAATGCATAAATTCCAAACAAAAAGCGGTAGTCAGGGGTAAAATAGGCAATTATAAAAGTTACTATTGGACTAAATGGGTCAGAATATTGAGTATAAATAAGACTTAATAAATCAATAAAACTAAACCCTAATTTTATTTTAAAGTTTATTTCTTTTAATTCCTCAGCATATCTGTAACTATCCCCTACGTCTCCTTTCAACACAAATCCAAAACCAAAAAAAACACATAAAAACCAAAAAACATTTCGAAATTCAATATCTATTTTACCCCGAAATAAGGACAAAAATGAGGCGAAAGGCCAAATTAATAAAAGCAATAATGAGTTAACACTCATTCCATTCTAAATAGAGAAATATATTTATCGATTATTTGTTTATTATCGTATTCAGAACTATTGATTTGAATGGGCTCTCTATTGCCTGATAGTAGTTCATCAATAAAAACATCACCATCAATTTCCAAATTAACTGTGAATATAGGCCGACCCAAGAATGAATATTCAATGATCTTAGAAGGGCTCTGCGTTTTTGAATAATTTTCAAAATTCAAAATACAATCCATACCTGCTAGCAATCGATAAACATCTTCTCGAGGCATTAAATTCTGAATAATAAATCGTTCATCACTTAAACATTCAGAAGGTATTAAATCTAAATTATTTACTATTAAATAAAATTTAAAATTAAATTTAGAATTTATTGCCTTTTTTAAAAATTCTGAAGGATTTCTACCAAATTTGTATAAAGTTCCTGCATACCCAAACGTAAAGATAGAATTATTGACATTTTCGTTTCGAAAACTGCAAATATATGCGCTGTCAAAACCTTGTGGAATTACACTGAATTTTGATTTGGAAAATCTAGGATATGCAGCAATGGCACCCTCAAATGGAACGATTACTTTATCAACCTTATTTAAAAAGGAACGCTCTAGAAATCGAAAATAAAATGGCTTAGGAAAAATATCCATGCCTTTTGTGAAAAAAGGATCGCTTGATTCAGCAATCCAATAAATCTTTTTATTACATGTTCTAAGCAATTTATTTATTCCCCAATGAATTGAATGGGGAACGCCAATGGTAAGTATTACATCAGAATCTAAAACATGACGATAATTCTTTAACCAAAAGAAAAAATTGATATCTGGATAGTCGAATAACAAATTAAAAATTCTTTGTAATATTCTACCAAACGTGCCACGAAACGTAAATTTTATATTTCGCCCAAATGAATAAAATTTCACATTAGATTTTTCGGCATTCAAATTATTTATTGGTGCATTTGGCAAATAAACATTAATCCTCTCAAAATAAGGGGCTAAACCAGAAACCAAATTAAAAATTCTAATCGCCCTAGGAGAGTTAGAAGGCGGAAAATCGCCACCAATAATGGCTAATTTTAATTCATTTGTATTCAAATCACTTCTTAAAAATCTTCTTTAAAAAATACCCATATCCCGTTTTCTTCACCCCACTTCCATAATAACCATATCCGTAGTTATATCCTCCATAACCATAACCACTGTAACCATATCCACCATAACCGTAATACGCATAGCGTCCAATTCCCGTTGGTTTTAAACCATTAAAAATCAAAGAAATATTGGGAAACAATCCTGTTTTTCTAGCTTTTTCAATAACCTCAACAATGGCATCTTTATGTGTTTTATTTTGTCGAACCACAAATATGCTCATATCTACAAACTTTGCAATCAATTCAGCATCAGAGACAAGCCCTAATGGAGGAGTATCTATTAAAATAATATCAAATCGTTTCTTTAATTCTATGAAAAAAACTTCCATCTGATCTGATTCAAATAATTCTGTTGGATTCGGTGGAATAACGCCTGACGGGATGATCGAAAGTCCATCATATTCTGTTGGATATATAATGGAATCTAAATCATTTGCCCCAGATAAATAAGCACTTAAACCATTTCTTGCTTGTAAATTAAATGGTTTATGCAGCGTTGGCTTTCGCATATCTGCACCAATCAAAACCACTTTTTGACCCGATAAACTGAAACTGATTCCTAAATTGATACTCACAAAAGTTTTACCTTCCCCGGGAACAGATGAAGAAACTAAAATAGTATGTACTGATTTCTTATTCTGCCATCGAAAATTAGATATCTTTGTCCGAATACTTCTAACAGATTCTGCGATAATTCCTCTATCCTTGATGCCCACAATAATGCTTCGCTTTTGATTGTCATACATGATTTCACCAATGATGGGAATCTCGGTTAAAGATTCTATGTCCTCGCGGAATTTGATTTTTGGATTTAATAGAACCCACCAGTAAACGAATAAAAATGGAATTATGAAGCTGATACTGAAAGCAAATACATAATTCATTGAAGGTTTAGGGGCAATTTGTGATCCACCGAAAGCTTTCTCAATGATTCTTATATCTGAAACCGTTGCTGCAAACGATATTGCTGACTCTTCGCGTTTTTCTAACAAAAAAGTGTAAATCTCATTTTTTATTGATTGCTGCCGAGAAATGTCAACCAAAGTCCGCTCCTTTGCCGGAATTGCACTTAGCAATCCATTTTTTTCGCCGGATTGTTGTGTGTAATTTATCTTGGCAATATTTAAGTTAGATCTAATGTTTCGAATATTCTCCTTAATGCTGCGCTTGGTTTTTATTATTTCCTCTTCTAGAGTAACATAGGTTTCGTCTTGATACCCCGAAATCTTTTTTCTCTTGCTTAAATCAGTTTCTAAATCGTATAATTTACTTAATAAGGCACTTAATAAGGGTTCATTGAAACCCATAACAGACGGAACGGTTCCAGTTGTGTTTTGTTTCTGATTAATATAGTTTTCAATATCCGCTAATACAGATAATTGCAAATCCAATTCCGCTATCTTTTGATCAGTTTCTTTGACAGAGGATAAGTACAAATTCGCTTGAGAGCTGATATCATAAATTCCATTGGCTGACTTATATTGTTCAATATTCCTTTCAACGCTATCCAATTCTCCATTGATAAGTCGAAGTCTTTGATCTATGAAATCTAGCGAGAATTGAGCCGAACGTCGCTTATCTGCCACAGAAGAATTTGTGTAGACATCAACAACTTCATTCAATATCTTTTGTGCATTTTCGACATTTTGATCGCTATATGTAATTGCAATAATGGTAGTTTTTTTGCCCACTTGAGCCGCAGTTACAGCATTTGAAATTCTAGCAGTTTCAGCTTTTATATCTCTAATAGATAAATAATAAGGGGTGTTGAAATTGACTTGAGATGCAAGCAACTGGTCTATTGTCAATTGAAACGATGTTCCATTGATAGTAATAATCTGATCCTTTAGAGGGTATTTCGTACCGGAAATTGTGAACGACTTTCTGTCGGAGTTGAATACAAGTTCTAAATTGTTAGCAGACATTATTGAGTCTTCATCAAGTGCTTCAAAATTGATGGCAAAATGGAAAGGCATAATATTTGTTCTAACCTTGCCTTCTTGACGAATTGAAATGTACGTATTTAAGTTGCGAGCTACTTTACCAGTGATATCTGAGGAACGGATTATTTCAATTTCATTGTCAACTGATTTCTGTGCAGCAAAAATGTCAAACTCTTTTAATATGGCACCTTCTGCACCCCCATCTTCCTTAAGCAATACCTTTCCAAACACTTGAAAAACTGGAATCTGATAACGAATATAGACGCGAGCAGCAAAAAAGGCAATAACCAAAGAAATCGCATAAATGGGCCAAAAGGGTAAAATTACCTTTCTAACAATATCATAAGGATTTAGTGCGCTACTTGTCCCTAATTTGGATTCTGTTTGTTTGTAAACATGTCCAGGATTTAGTGGATTTGGTTCCATGATTTAACTTACTATTTAAAATCTTCCAACAATACCCATTAATGCAACAACTAACGTAACTCCGCTAGTGATTACAGGGAATAATTGCAATGTTAAACTGCTTGAATTCTTCTTGGTTTGATTGGCCTCTACATAGATTAAATCTCCTGATTGCAATTGAAAAACCGAGCTGCGAATTACTTTTGGATCAGAGAGGTTTACTCTATGAACCAATCTTGAAGAATCTGTTTGCCTGATTAGTAATACGTCTGATCTTCTCCCGAAAGGAGTGATATCGCCAGCCTTGCCGATAGCTTGATATATATCAATATTTGGAGTTGAAAATGTTAACTGGCCAGGATGCATAACTTCACCCAAAACGGTGACCCTGAAATTCATTAGTCTGACTGAGACAATTGGACTTTTAGTATATTGGGAATAAAGTATTTGTAGGGTATCAATGAGCTGCGCATGAGACATTCCCTCTACTTTTAAGTTTCCTACACGAGGCAAGTTTAGAATGCCTTTTTCAGTTACAAAATAACCAGATTGAGTTTCACCCCCCGCAGACTGGCCGGATACTGAATTGGCTTGATTAACAATTTGATCCATCTCAGGGTTTAAACTAGCAACGGTAATGGATAATTGATCACCTTTGTGAATAATGACTTCCCTCCAATAAACTGAGTCAATTATGGTACTATCTTTTAAACCAGTGAAATAGACTTGGTCTTTAGAACTTCCGCAAAAAGCCAAAAAATAAGATACCACTAAAACTACTAAACCTTTTTTTATCATGAATTCAAATCAAACTTACGGAAAATCAATGGTTTTGTAAAAATTTTACGGCTCCGCCCTCTCAGTTACACGTTAATTTTTGAACTGAGAAATGAAAGTTTGAAAGTTACTGTTCCTTTGTTGGCATATTCCGTGCCAATTTAAAGATTACACAAAGTTAATTTAATTATTCTGTTGAATACTATCTGAAATGCTTTAACACCTAGTTAAACAATCCCCTTTTATAACATATGCCCTAATAAATGTTCACTTAGCATAACATCGGTATTTTCTATCGTATCTTTGCAGGATGAATCGAATAGTAGCCATTGTTGGTCGTCCGAATGTTGGAAAAAGCACCTTGTTCAATCGTTTGACGGGTGAACGGAAAGCCATCGTTGATGACTTTAGTGGCGTAACCCGTGATCGTCATTACGGCAGAAGCGACTGGAATGGCGTTGAATTTACGGTTATTGATACCGGTGGATTTGTTCCAAAATCAGAAGATTTATTTGAAAATGCCATAAGAGAGCAAGTACATATTGCCATTGAAGAGGCCGCTGTTCTTATTTTTATGGTGGATGTTCAATCAGATATTCACCCTTTAGACCAGGATTTTGCTCAACTATTGCATCGAAACAAAAAGCCCGTGTTGCTTTGCGTGAATAAGGTAGATAACGAGAGTTTAAGATTACAAGCACCCAGTTTTTATGCCTTGGGATTTGAGCATATTTTTGAAGTTTCGGCTACAAATGGTTCTGGAACTGGTGAATTGTTAGATGCTGTAACTGAACATATAAAAGAATTACCCGATTCTACGAGTGAAGATGAACTTGCACTTCCTAAAATTGCTATTGTAGGTCGTCCAAACGTAGGAAAAAGTAGTATTATAAATGCTTTACTTGGAAAAGACAGAAACATTGTTACTGACATTGCAGGTACCACCCGAGACAGCATAGATACCCACTATAACGCTTTTGGTAAGGAAATGATCCTGATTGATACCGCAGGAATTAGAAAGAAGAGTAAAGTCCACGAAAACATTGAGTTTTACTCGGTCATGCGTTCGTTGAGAGCATTGGAAAATGCTGATATTGTGGTTCTGGTTTTGGATGCAACACAAGGACTTGAAGCACAAGATCTCAATCTATTCTGGATGGCCCATCGATTGGGAAAAGGAGTCGTGATTTTAGTAAATAAATGGGATCTGATTGAAAAAGATACAAATACTCATTTGGCTTTCACTGAAAATATTAAACAACGAATTGCTCCTTTTGTAGATGTTCCGGTTTTGTATATTTCGGCATTGACCAAGCAACGTATTTTTCAAGCTGTTGAAATGATAACAAAGGTTTATGATTCATTGAGTACCAGAATTTCAACGCATAAACTCAATGATTTCATCTTACCGATTATAGAAAATTATCCTCCGCCAAGCAAAAAAGGGAAATTTGTAAAAATCAAATTTGTGACTCAACTGCCTTCCAAAAGGGTTGCGTTTGCATTTTTCTGTAACCTTCCTCAATATGTTGATGATTCTTACAGCCGATTTTTGGAAAATAAACTCCGTGATTCGTTTCCGTTTTCGGGGGTTCCAATCATGATTTATTTTAGAAAGAAATAAGGTTGTTGATGAGAGATATCCGAAATCTCAAATTAGAAGAATTAAATGCTTGGTTTTTAGAAGTAAAACAACCCAGCTTTCGATCTAAACAGATTTGGCAATGGCTATGGCAAAAAGGTGCGAGATCTTTTGCTGAAATGAGCAATTTACCCAAAGATTTGCGCAGCCTCCTTGAAGAAAATTTTACATTTCATCAAACTGAATTAAGCGATGCCCAATATTCCAAAGATGGAACCATAAAAGTACTTTTTAAGTTGTTTGATGGGAACAAAGTTGAGGGTGTATTGATTCCTACCAAGAGCCGCACCACGGCTTGTGTAAGTAGTCAAGTGGGCTGTTCATTGGATTGTAAGTTTTGTGCTACAGGATATCTAAAAAGAGAACGAAATCTGACCGCCGGTGAAATTGTTGATCAAGTAAATTTAATCAATGAATTAGCTGAAAAACATCATGGTAAGCGTTTAGATAACATAGTTTATATGGGCATGGGTGAACCTCTTTTGAATTATAACGAAGTTTTAAGGAGTGTTGACCTCATCACATCCCCCGATGGAATGGGGATGAGCCCAAGCAGAATAACTTTATCTACGGCTGGCATTACCAAAATGATAAAAAAATTGGCAGATGACGGTGTTAGAACTAATCTCGCGCTTAGTTTACATGCTGCTACGAATGAGAAAAGAAGCGCCATCATGCCCATCAATGATAGCAATCCTCTCGAAGATTTAACCGAAGCATTACAGTATTGGTACGATAAAACAGGCAATAGACCCACATTAGAATATACCGTTATTGCCGGGGTTAATGATGATTTGCAATCTGAAAAAGAATTGGCTGTATTTGCTCATTCTTTTCCGAGTAAAATCAATTTGATTGAGTATAACCCAATTTCAACAGCTGATTACCTACCTACTAGTAGGCTGATGGAATTCGCCGAAGGATTGAGCTCCAGAAGATTGATAGTAAACGTCAGACGAAGTCGGGGAAAAGATATTGATGCAGCTTGCGGACAATTAGCCAACAAGCTGTCTCAATAAGTTTTTAATTTATAAAATCTCTGTGGTGTGCTTCCTCGTAGAGGCGCTCTTTTGGCAGAGATTTGAAATAATCCCAAGTAATTTTAAGCCCTTCGCTACGATCATAACGTGGCTCCCAACTTAAGATTTCTTGCGCCTTAGTAATATTGGGTTGACGTTGTTTTGGATCATCAACGGGCAGAGGTTTGTAAACCACTTTTTGGTCGGTACCGGTTAGTTTGATGATTTCTTCAGCAAATTGAGCAATGGTTATTTCTTTGGGATTTCCAATATTTACTGGATCTACACAATTACTTAATAATAGGCGATAAATACCTTCTACTAGATCATCTACATAACAAAAGCTTCTGGTTTGACTTCCATCACCGAAAACGGTAAGATCTTCACCACGAAGTGCTTGACCCATGAACGCTGGAAGTACACGACCATCATTCAGACGCATTCTAGGTCCATAAGTATTGAATATTCGAACAATTCTAGTTTCTAATCCGTGGTAAGTATGATAAGCCATGGTTATTGCCTCTTGGAAGCGTTTGGCTTCATCATAAACACCGCGAGGACCCACAGGATTTACATTTCCCCAATAATCTTCGGTTTGTGGATGTACTGTTGGGTCACCATACACTTCGCTGGTAGAGGCCACTAATATTCGGGCTTTTTTTGCCATGGCCAATCCCAAAAGATTGTGAGTACCTAATGACCCCACTTTCAAAGTTTGAATGGGAATCTTTAGATAATCTATAGGACTTGCTGGTGATGCAAAATGCAAGATGTATTTTAAATCACCGGGTACGTGCACAAATGTGGAAACATCGTGGTTGTAGAATTCAAAATCAGGCAACTTAAAAAGATGCTCAATATTTCTAAGATCCCCTGTGATTAGGTTGTCCATCCCAATGACATGATAACCTTCTTTGATGAAACGATCACACAAGTGAGACCCTAAAAACCCGGCTGCACCGGTAATCAATACGCGTTCTTTTTTCATTTAATGTCTTTTCTTCCGATGCTGTAGTAATTAAAACCGTGTTTCTTCATTGAATCTAATTCAAATAGATTTCGTCCGTCGAAGATAACCATTTCTTTGAGTGAGGCCTTAATTTTATCAAAATCAGGGGTTCTAAATTCAGGCCATTCAGTAGCAATTACCAAGAAGTCTGCACCATGCAAGGCATCGTAAGATGAATCGGCATAGATCACTTTGTCTTGGATCGTATTTTTTACATTCAACATGGCCTCCGGGTCATATACCTGAACTTTTGCACCTTTTGCAACCAATTCATCAATCATTTCTAGGGCTGGAGCCTCTCTTATATCATCGGTATTGGGTTTGAAAGCAAGTCCCCACATAGCAACGGTTTTACCGCTTATTGAGTCAAAATGAGCATCAATTTTTGGTAAAAGCGCTTTCTTTTGGTCTGCATTAACATCTTCTACTGCTTTCAAAATTTTGAAATCGTAATTCACTTCTGATGCACTGTGAACTAATGCTTTCACATCCTTCGGAAAACAACTTCCCCCGTAACCAATACCTGGGAACAAGAAACGCTTACCAATACGATCATCGCTACCCACGCCTTTTCTCACCATATCAACGTCAGCACCCAATAATTCACATAAGCGAGCAATCTCGTTCATGAAGGAAATTTTGGTTGCTAAGAAACTGTTAGCCGCGTATTTGGTCAACTCGGCTGAGCGAGTATCCATGTGCATTACAGGATTTCCTTGGCGAACGTAAGGAGCGTACAATTCATCCATGACCTCAAAAGCTCGTTGGCTCGCAGCGCCAATCACTACGCGATCAGGTTTCATGAAATCATCTACTGCAACACCTTCTCGTAAAAATTCCGGATTAGAAACCACGTCAAATTCACCCTTGTAATTAGCTGCAATAGCTGCGTGTACTCTATCTGCTGTTCCTACTGGAACCGTGCTTTTGTCTACAATGACCTTGTAATCGGTCATGATTTTACCTAAATGATCTGCAACACCTAAAACGTAACGTAGATCAGCTGATCCGTCTTCGCCTGGAGGGGTTGGAAGGGCTAAGAAAATGACTAAACTGTCTTTGATGGCTTCTTCAAGATTGGTGGTAAATTGCAATCTACCCTCCTTAAGGTTTCTTTTGAAAAGAACTTCTAGGCCGGGCTCAAAAATGGTTATTTGTCCGTTAGAAAGTCTTTCAACTTTTGATTGATCGATGTCTACACAGATTACATCGTTGCCAGTTTCAGCAAAGCAAGTGCCGCTAACCAATCCAACATAACCTGTTCCAACTACTGCAATTTTCATATAATTTTTGGGTGTTTTAAGCTTTAAAAAATGTGTTTACGTGTTCAATGATATAGTCTTGTTGCTCGTTGTCAAGTTCAGGACAAATAGGCAAACTAATTACTTTTTCGGCAAGCCCTTCTGAGATTGGAAGTGATTGACCATTAGCATAGGCATTCTGTTTATGCAAAGGAATGGGGTAATAAACCATGGTTGGGATACCTTTAGACTCTAAATACTGTTTAAAATCCTCCCTAACTACTCCGTTTAATTTCAAGGTATACTGGTGAAACACATGAGAACTATCGTCAGTTAAAACAGGAGTAATTAATTGACTCAGGTTTTCAAATGCCTCATTGTATCTCTGTGCACGATTCAGACGTTTCAAATTAAATTCCTTCAAATGGGGAAGCTTCACATTTAAGATAGCTGCTTGAAGTGTATCTAGTCGAGAGTTTAGACCTATAATTTGATGATGATATTTCTTGATTTGACCATGATTTGCGAGCATTCTCAGTGTTGTTGCCCATTCATCGTTATTGGTAAAAACTGCTCCTCCATCACCATAGCAACCTAAGTTTTTACTTGGGAAAAACGAAGTAGTCCCAATATCTGCTAAGCAAGATGCAAATCCTTCGATTTCATCTGAACAATATTGGGCGCCTAAACTTTGAGCACCATCTTCCACCACAAACAAATTGTGTTTACGGGCAATTTGAAGAATTTGCTTCATTGGAGCAGCACAACCGAAAAGATGTACCGGTGCAATGGCTTTGGTATTTGGAGTAATTAATGATTCTAGCGCTGTATAATCCATCAAAAAAGTGATTGAATTAACCTCAACATATACGGGTTTAATTCCGAGCAACAAGAGCACTTCAGGCAATGCGGCATATGCAAAACTAGGAATGATGACTTCATCTCCGGCTTTAAGTCCCAAAGCCATAAAAGCCAACTGAAGAGCATCTGTGCCATTGGCACACGAAATAACATGTTTAACTCCAAGGAATTCGGCTAAATTCGATTCAAAGCTGCGAACTTCAGGACCTTGAATAAATTTGGCCTCTGTCATTGAGCCAATCACAGCAGCATCCATATCACTTTTATAGCGAATGTATTGCGACTGCAAGTCAACCATTTGGATCGGTTTCATAATCAATGCACAAAATTAGTGCATTATTCTGAGTGGGGAATCTATTTATTTGGTGCGCTGACGAATTATTTCATAAACGACCACACCGGTAGAAACCGAAACATTCAATGAATCTACTCCACCTGCTGACATTGGTATTTTGACCAATTGATCACACAACTTCAATACATCTGGAGATAACCCGGTTTCTTCATTTCCCATCACCAACGCAACAGGGCCTGTAAGATCAGCTTGATAAAGTCCCTCGGCAGCTTTTTCGGTTGCACCTATGATGGTTAAACCACTGTTTTTAAGTTGACGGATAGCATGATACATACTATTGGTTCTAGCAACGGGAATTTTCAGAAGCGCACCGGCAGAAGTTTTTACGGCATCAGGACCTATGGGGGCACTGCCTTGTTCCGGAACTAGGATTCCATGAATCCCTGCACAAGAGGCAGTACGCGCAATGGCACCAAAGTTTCTTACATCTGTAATACCATCAAGCACTAAAATGAATGGATCATCACCATAAGAAAAGGCCTCAGAAATAATGATGTCTAACGGCGTAAAATCTACTGATGATAATGCAATTACAACCCCTTGATGGTTTCCTCTAACCAAGGTATTTAGTTTTACTGTTGGAACTTGCTTCCAAAGTATTCGTTTCTGTCTCAGAATACCCAGAATCTCAGCCAATTGTCCTTGAAGATGGCCTTCTTGGATCCAGACTTTGTCAATGGTTTTACCTGATTCTAATGCTTCGAGCACGGGGTGTACCCCGTAGATTAATGTATTTTGTTTTTTCTCCATAAAAGGGTGGGCAATTATAAATTGCCCACTTTAGATGCTTTTTGTCTGTATTCTTTCACCCAAGCCATTTTACCACGGCTTTCTAGGCTTGTCAATACTCTTTTCAAATTTTCGCGTGAAAAATAAACTTCTCTTTGAGCAAACATGGTGTTGCTACCGTTTTCAATCATATCGTTGAAGAAGGTGAAATAATCAACATTTTCTTTTACGCTTAAATCAAGAACTTTCTTCGCTTCAGTTTCATCACCTAACTCCAACAAGGTTAAACCGTAATCAACTCTATACTCACGACGCATAGGCATTACTCTCTCAGGAATTTCGGTCATGATGTGTTTAAGCACTTTTTGACCTCTTTCTTTGAAGATACTTACTGAATCTTTATAGAAGTTGTAGTAATCCCAAGCAGAACCATACCCATCTTCGGGAGCAGCTGCTTTGGTTATACTCTCTGGAGCTTTATCGTATTGAGACTTTATTGACTCAATGACTCTTGCTTTATCTAAATAATATCTAGAAAGAAGCAAACCCATTTGCACTAAATCTCCTGGTACATAGGCGGCCTTGTCATCAAGGAAGAAGTTTTCTTTTTCCTTCATTCCATAATATCTATACTTATTTACTAGATTGTTATATACTTTAAATTGATCAATTTTGTTGGGTTGTCTGCTAGAAGAACCCCCTTTGATGGGAACCAAACGATAGACTAGTCCTTCTAACTGGAGATAGTCATTAAATCCTCCAAAATCAAAACCAGAAACAGAAGTAAAGTAAATTGGGCGCTTCCAACCTTGGCGATTCATTTCTGATACCAAATCATACATTACTAAATCACCTTTTGATAGATAATCACCGCTTACATTCACTTCAATTTTATCGGCAATTTGACCTGCATGACTAGGGTGAACCACACCTGCTTTGATTACAGCGTCTTTGTTGATAGGAACATATACTGTCCCACCTCTCCAAGATAGATTTGTAGTTTCACCTTGAGCAGATTTTCTGCCATCGCGCAATTCTTTAAGGATGTCAGAAATAAGGCGCACCTCTTTCACTTCTCTATTCACTGGAATACCGTATTCAAAGCTACCGGTTTGCAAATCTTCCTTAGTTAAAGTTAAAGGAAGTGGTGTTGATTTGTAAACAGTATCCAAAAGAACCGAACTATACCATTCTGTAGGTAAAAGTGACTGGTTAATAATTCTAACATCGGTTCTAATGCCTTCTACGTTTTGTGCGTACCACAAAGGGTAAGTATCGTTATCACCATTGCAGAACAAAATTGCATTAGGTTCTAGTTGGTTCAAGAAGTTCTTGGCCATGTCAATACCGATGTATCGGCCTGAACGATCATGGTCATCCCAGTTTTGAGCTGCCATGTTTAAAGGAACCAATACTATACTTAAGACTGTTGCAATTAAAGCTGAAGTTTTGCCCAATTTTTTCTTGAGGATGTCAGCAAGGGAAACAACCCCCAACCCTACCCAAATACAGAAAATTTGGAAAGACCCTACAACCGCATAATCTCTTTCTCGTGGCTCATAAGGAGGCTGATTGGTATAAAGAACAATTAAAACACCCGTAAAAATGAACATGGTCATAATCAACCAAAAGTCAAATTTTTGTTTGCTCCATTGCATTACTATGCCTAGCAAACCTAACAGCAAGGGCAAGAAAAAATATGCGTTTCTTCCTTTTTGATTTTTATAGTAATCAGGCATTGTATCTACATCACCTACTACAAATTTATCTACAAAAGGAATTCCACTATACCAATTTCCGTCAAGTTGGGTATTGCCAGATACTGCTTGCTGATCATTGAAACGACCCACGAAATTCCACATGAAATAGCGTAAATACATGTATCGAATCTGATAGTTGAAGAAGTATGTCAAGTTATTTCCAAAAGTAGGAATTTGATATTTAAGCATTTGAAGTTGGCTTTGTTGCTCTTGGGTAAGTCCTTTTTGACTGCCCATCTGCTCCAATTGATCTATTTGCTCTTGAACTTCTTGCATTCCGCCGTATGACCTGAAACCTCTATCATCGTTAGGTTTATTGCTTTTACCCATACGCGGAAATAGAGTGTTAAAATCATCGGGCATACCATCGCCATCTACGTCTACAGCATCATAAACGGCATCATAAATATCACCGCCTTTTTGATATTTTTCCTCACCTTTGAAATAACGTGTTCCTTTTACTTTATAATTAGTTTGGGGTGCATTAAAATATGGACCATAGGCTAATGGACGATCACCATATTGTTCACGAGTAATGTATCCGTAAAATTTATAGGGATCTTCTGGGTTGTTCATGTCAATCGCAGGATTTGCCATTGAACGAATTACCACCATGGCGTAAGAAGAATATCCAAAAACAATGAAACCAATGCTCCAAAAAATGACGTTCAAATTGTGTTGGTGTCTTTCGTGAGTTCTTTTTAGCATGTAAGCAATTCCACCGAAAACCAAAATGATTGCCGCAATGGCACCTGAGTAGAACGGCAATGAAAAACTATTTACAAATAGGTGATCTAATTTTGCTAATAACCAAGGAATTCCTGGGTAAATAACCTTCATCACAACACCCAAAGCCAATGCTGAAGCGCCCAAAGCATATATTACTCCGTTGCGTGAAGCTTTGTATTTTTTAAAGTAATACGCCAAACAAACCGTTGGAATAACCAACAAGTTCAACATGTGCGTACCAAGAGCTAAGCCAATCATGAATGAAATAAATACAATCCATCTGTCGGTGTATTTATTGTTTTCCATTTGATACCACTTCAATACCGCCCAGAAAGTTAAAGAGGTAAAGAATGAACTTAGGGCATATACTTCTGCTTCTACAGCACTAAACCAGAAAGTATCAATGAAGGTGTTGGTCAAACCGGCAACCAAGCCTGAACCAATCATCAATAGAGCGCGATTTTCGTTATTCTCGTCTATCATTTTACCGGCAAAATATACGGTAATCCAATAGGTAAACATGACAGTACCTGCCGAAGCTGTAGCAGACATCATGTTAATCCAGAAACCCACTGCTTCAGGGTTGGGAGCTAATAACGAAAACAGTCTTCCCATCATCAAGAAGAATGGTGCTCCTGGAGGGTGAACTACCTGGAGTCTGTATGCGGCAGATGCAAATTCACCGCAATCCCAAAGGCTGACAGATGATTCAAGAGTAAGAGTGTAGACTACCAACGCAATAAGGAAGGTAATCCAACCGAAAATGATATTTAATTTTGAAAATGAACGCATGCGTGTTTCAATGAAATTAGTTCTTAATTGGCGAAAATACGATTTTGATTAGGCAATTGAAAATGAAATTTTGTTACTCGCTGATTTGATGCGGTGAATTACTTCTTCTTTTCCAAGCAAAGCAATCATTTCCCAAATAGGCGCTCCGGTGCCTTCGCCCGAAACCGCTACTCTCAAAGGTTGAAGTAAATTACCTGTTTTAAGGCTCTTGGTTTCACAGAATTGTTTGAATGTACTTTCAAAGTTTTCCGGGGAATCTGAATCGGTTAATTTTTCAAATTCAGAAGAAAGTTCAACTAAATGAGTGTTCATATCAGCTGTCCATTTTTTCTCAATTACTTGTTTGTCGTATTCAGAGGGTGCCTCAAAAAAGTATTTACCTTGCAATATGGTGTCTTTAGCGAACTGTACTTTTTCTCTCATCATAGAGATTACACTTTCTACATATTCTTGACACACATCATATCCTAAAGAATCTACCAAAGGTTTTATCATTTCATAAACCTCAGATGTTGGTTTCATCTGAAGGTATTGTTGATTGAACCATAAGGCTTTATTTAAATCAAATTTCGCACCTGATTTACTCACTTTCTCCAAGGAGAATGCTTCAATGAGTTCATCCATGGTGAACAGCTCTTGATTGTTGCTAGGGTGCCATCCAAGAAGGGCTAGCATATTGGCAACTGCCTCTGGGAAATAGCCTGATTCTTTGTAACCTGAACTTTTCTCACCCGTTTTATCATCTTCCCAATTCAGCGGAAACACTGGGAATCCAAGTCTATCACCGTCCCGTTTGCTGAGTTTTCCATTTCCTTCTGGCTTCAAAAGCAAGGGTAAATGGGCAAATTGAGGCATAACGTCTTCCCATCCCAAGAAACGATAAAGCATGACATGCAAAGGAGCACTTGGCAGCCATTCCTCGCCTCTGATGACATGAGAAATGCCCATTAAGTAATCATCAACCACATTCGCAAGGTGGTAGGTAGGCATCCCATCGCCTTTAAGTAGCACTTTGTCATCCATTTGAGTGGTGCTCACCACAACCCATCCTCTTATCACATCGTGAAAACGCACTTCTTCCTTTCGGGGCAACTTTATGCGAATCACATAGTCGTCACCTCGGTCAATTCTCAATTTTACTTCTTCCGCAGAAAGAGTCAATGAATTTTTCATGCTCATACGACTGACTGAATCGTAAGCCGCTTGCATTTTGCTTGCTTCCAAGCGTTTGCGCATCTCATCAAGTTCTTCAGCAGTGTCAAAAGCATAGTAAGCCAGTCCTTTCTCTATCAATCCCTCAGCATACTGACGATACATGGGCTTACGCTCGCTTTGTCTGTAGGGCGCATGCGGACCGCCTTGATCTGGTCCTTCTTGAATCTCAATACCGACCCATTCAAGGCTTTTTTTGATGTATTCCTCGGCACCCGGAACAAAGCGGGTTTGATCTGTATCTTCAAGTCGAAGAATCATTGTACCGTTGTGTTTTTTTGCAAACAAATAATTGTACAATGCAGTTCTAACGCCACCAATATGCAAAGGCCCTGTTGGACTGGGTGCAAATCTAACTCTAACTGGTCTGTCCATTATTTTAACAACTCTTTTACCAAGTTCGAAATCAATTTACCGTCTGCTTGTGACCCCAATTCTTTCATTGCCAAAGGCATGATTTTACCCATTGCTGCAGGTCCAGAAACGCCCTGTTGAGTGATAATTTCTTGAATTTTTGCTTTAACGGTGGCTTCATCAAGCTGCGCGGGAAGATATTCTTCTATATATTTTAACTCAACTCTTTCAATTTGAGCTAAGTCTTCTCTGTTTTGTTGTTCATAAATCTCTAAGGAGTCTTTTCTCTGTTTGGCAAGCTTCTGCAAAGATTTTAGGTACATGTCTTCTGTAACCTCGGTCACACCTTCAGCAGTTTGGAGCAATAAAAAGGCACTTTTGATGCCACGTAAGGCTCTTAAGCGATCAGTATCTTTGGCCTTCATGGCCTCTTTGATTCCTTCGTTGATTTTCTCTGCGAGATTCATACCGCAAAGATACAACGCATTGTGCTTTAAATTAAATAGATCGCAAGTGCTAACGAAATCTTTCCTTCAGATATAAATTGACTTGCTGTTTGATCTCGAGATTCAAAGGCCATTGTCTTTGCTTCTTCTATTGTTTCTGGGGATGGCCATTCGGCTAAAGCAGCCATTTTACCCACTTCGTTCGCCGTTAATACATTGTTATTTCGCACATTTTCAGGAAGTTGATCGTAACCAATAGTTGGAGACATGGGTTGTCCTAATTCAAATAAGTCAGAATATGTGTACCAACTGGCGCCCAATCTGCCCACTAAATCTATTTTGTGTTGATCAATTTTACCTTCAGCGTTGAGTATGTCTTCATTTATATGTAATCTCAATACTTTACAAATTACCATATTCCCGGCTCCCCCTCCTTCGCCAAAATGCTTGACTTCCATCACTTCACATTCAATTTGAACCGGACTTTCAGCTACTCTAAAAGGTGCAATTAAGTCTGAATTTAACGGTGTCAAACCTGCTTTTTCAAATTCACTGATGCCTTTTTCCCAAGGCGCCGCTGCTACGTTCATTTTCTCAACAATAGAGTTCGAAACCACATTAATCACCACTTGAGGGACTTCCAATACATTTAAAAGGGTGTCTTTGGGAGCTCCAGTTCGCCCACTATTATTAGGAGCAAAGGCTAAAATTGGTGGATTGGCACTGAACACATTGAAAAAACTGAAAGGCGCCAAGTTGGGTTTGCCGTCTTTGCTAATAGTAGAAGCAAAACAAATGGGACGTGGACCAATACTTCCAATTAAAAATTGGTGCAGTTGTGGTATTGGCGTATCAGATGGATTAATAACTAGCATATTGATTATTGAGCGTCTAAGTTATGTCCCATTTTGGTGCGCTTTGTGTCTAAATACTTGGCGTTGTGTGGATTGGGTTGAATCTTAAGAGGAACATTTTCCACAATCTCCAATCCATAACCAATGAGACCTGTACGTTTTCTGGGATTATTGCTCATCAATTTCATTTTTCTGATTCCCAAATCTCTGAGGATTTGAGCACCGATTCCGTAATCTCTCTCATCCATTCCAAATCCGAGTTGTATATTAGCTTCCACAGTATCGAGGCCTTGTTCTTGAAGTTTGTACGCTTTCAATTTATTGAGCAATCCAATACCTCTTCCCTCTTGATTCATATATACAATAACTCCTTTACCCTCACTTTCGATGGTCTGCATCGCTTTTTGGAGTTGTTCACCACAATCGCATCTACAGCTTCCGAAAATATCACCGGTCAAACAACTTGAATGCACTCTGACTAGTACGGGTTCATCTTCGGTCCACTGCCCTTTGATGAGAGCCAAATGTTCATGTCCAGTATCTTTTTGTCTGTACGCAATCAAATCAAAATCTCCAGAGTGAGTGGGCATTTGCACAGAGATTTCTCTTTTTATGAGGGACTCATGTTCTATTCTATATTTAATTAAATCTGCAATGCTCACTATCTTCAAATCAAACTTTTTGGCTACCTCCAAAAGGTCGGGTAATCTTGCCATTGAACCGTCTTCATTAAGAATTTCAACAATGCACCCAGCAGGTTCAAATCCAGCCATTCGAGACAGATCAATGGCAGCTTCAGTATGCCCAGCTCTTCTCAATACACCTTCAGCCTTTGCTTTTAAAGGAAAAATATGACCTGGTTTACCTAATTCCTCATTTTTTGTATTGGGGTTGATCAACGCCATGATGGTTTTTGAGCGGTCTTGGGCAGAAATACCCGTTGTACATCCATATCCCAACAAATCAACTGAAATGGTAAAAGCGGTCTCGTGAGTGGCCGTATTTTTACCTACCATCATATCTAGTCCCAATTCATCGCAACGTTCTTCGGTCAGAGGAACACAAATCAAACCACGTCCTTCTCTGGCCATGAAATTCACCAATTCTGGCGTCATGTTTCTAGCCGCCGTTAAAAAGTCACCTTCATTTTCACGATCTTCATCGTCAACAACTATGATGACCTTGCCTTGTTTTATGTCTTCAATGGCTTCAGCAATGGTATTAAGTACAACGCGAGGTTGGGAATTCATATTTACAAAGGTACAATTAATCGTACATTTGAAATGTGACTATTCCCACAAAACCCGAATTAATCACTGCCATTCTTAAACATTTGGAACATGGCTTACAAGAGGCTCAAGAATCACTCAATACCTTAAATCAGTCTATGGCAGAGGAAACAAAGAGTAGTGCAGGAGATAAGTATGAAACTCAACGAGAAATGTTGCAATCAGAGTTGAATTTAGCAGAAAAACAAAAACTGCAGAAAGTAGAACAGCTAAATACATTTTCACGTCTAATTTCTGCTGCCGAAAACATCATCGATACCGAAAAGTGCATTCCTGGAAGATTCATTGAACTTGATTTAAATGGCACGAAAATACTTGGATTTTTGGGACTTGGATTTGGGGACATTAAGACCTCCTCTGTTTTAATTAAAGGGATTGGATTGGAATCTCCTTTGGGAAAACAACTATTGAATGCACTTAAAGCTGATTCCATAATTTTCAATCAAAAATCTATTTTCATTTCGAATTGTTTTTAAAGGTATGAATTTCGAATTACTGAAAAGCCAACAAACAGAATTTATCAAATCCGGCAAATTGCTTTCAATTGATTATCGAATTGAATTGTTGAATCAGTTAAAATCCAACATCAAATCTTTAGAAAGTGAAATCTTAAAAGCCCTTCACGATGATTTTGGCAAATCCGAATTTGAAGCTTATTCCAGTGAAATTGGATTTATTTACCAAGACATTAATGAAACCATAAAACACATTGGGAAATGGTCAAAACCCGTTAGAATGGGCACTGCATTATCGCTGTTCCCATCTTCGGCAAAAATATATTCACAGCCCTACGGTAGGGTATTTATCATCGCCCCATGGAATTATCCGTTCCAATTATTGATTGCCCCACTAATTGCAGCTATTTCCGGAGGAAATACTGCCTTACTTAAACCCAGTGAATTAACCCCGAAGGTGTCGGCAATCCTAAATAAATTAATCAGTCAAACCTTCCCAAACGAAATTGTTGCTTTGGTTGAAGGAGATGGAATTGAGATTGTTCCACGTGCTATAAATGACTATAGACCCAATTTGATTTTTTTTACAGGCTCTACAGCGGTAGGACGCAGCATTGCTAAACAAGCAGCAGAACATTTAATACCTTGTATCCTTGAGTTGGGCGGTAAAAGTCCCTGCATCATCGATCAATCGGCCGACTTAAAAGTTGCCGTTAAAAGAATTGCATTTGGGAAATGCATCAATGCGGATCAAACCTGTGTTGCACCTGATTATTTTATTGTACATGAGTCAATCAAAGAGGCATTCATTAAAGAATACAAAGAAACGGTTGATGGATTTTATTCTGGAAATGCCATTGAGAGTAGTGATTTTACCCAAATAGTTAATGACCGTCATTTTGAAAGGGTTGAAAAATTATTCAATCAAACCAAGGTATTGATGGGGGGAAGAACAGATAAAGACAAGAGAAAAATTGAACCAACATTGGTAGAAGGGAAATTGGATCATCCCATCATGCAAGAAGAAATTTTTGGTCCTGTTTCACCGGTATTCACATTTAAAAATGAGGCTGAAATTTTTGACTTGATAGAAAAAAATAACAACCCCTTGAGTTTGTATTTATTCACTCAAAATTCTGTGCTGGAGAAAAACATAGTTGATCGTATTTCGTTTGGAGGTGGTTGCATAAACAATACTCTTATGCATTTGGTTGACCCAAAGCTCCCATTTGGTGGCATTGGTAACTCAGGTCAAGGCGCATACCACGGTAAAGCCGGATTCGACGCCTTTACACACAAAAAGAGTGTGGTGAAAACCGCAACTTGGTTCGATTTAAAGCAGAAGTATCCTCCGTATAATATAAAATCCATGAAGATTATTAAGTGGTTTTTAAGCTGATTATTAAATTTTCTTTAAATTCCAACCACCGAAAAAACTTTATGATAAACATTTATCATTCATGAATTAATGCTGGGGTTGGAGTTTTGCACTCATGAAAAAATATTTACTCAGTTTGATTCTAACTGTATTGGTGGTTGGAACATTATCCTCTCAAACAAGATTTGAAAGACAAATTCAAAAGACTGGAACCGTAGATGGTGTTGATGAATCATCAGATGATGCAGAACAGCAGAACCAAGAAATGGATAAGTTGTTTGACGATGATTTAGATATGGGTTGGGAAGGTGATGCATTCAATATTATGACTAGTGGCTTGAGATTTACTGACATTCAGATACCTCAAGGGGCTAAAATTGATAGTGCCTATTTAATTATTTATTCCCATGAAGAAGAAAAAGACACTGCAAAAGTTACAATTTATGGAGAAGCTGCTGATAATTCCGTAACCTTTAGCATGGATAACTTAATCTTAGACCGCCCAAAAACAACCTCTAAGCTTTACTGGGAGGTTACGGAAGTTTGGCCTATATGGACAATGTTTAAAACTCCAGACTTTGCACCGATTATTCAGGAAATAGTTGACCGCCAAGGTTGGACTTCAGGTAATGCATTGGCATTAATGCTAACTGGTCAGGATCAAGGAGCCAGTGACAAGGACAATGCTCGCGATTTCATGTCATTTGAGAACGAAGAAGATCCAGACGATGGTGGCGATGGTAAAAACCATCCTGAAAGAGTTCCAAGATTGGTTGTGGTTTACAAAACACCCTCAAGTTCAATCAATACGATAGAGTCTAGTTCTTTTGACGTTTTCCCTAATCCGATTGATAATTCATTTAGAGTTACTAGAAAATTGGATGAAAATACCACTGTAGGCATTTTTAATGTTTCAGGTCAATTGGTTAAAGAATTCACTTCAAATCAAACAGAATTTAGTGTTTATGATTTGAACCCAGGTATGTATATACTTAAAGGAACTCGAAACGGTTATACTTACACTAAAAATATCATCGTAAAATAAAATGAATACCACCTTTCAGGTGTTTAAAGACGGCTCTTTTTGGGCCGTCTTATTTTTTATAGCACTCCTTAATCCATTAAAATCTCAGAGTCAAGGAGATACATCTAAGATTGCGCAAGTAGAAATAAGTAGCAGGTTTGAAGAACAACAAAAAGCGCTTGAATTCATGCAAAGGGCTGATAATATTTTGAATGTGATTTCAAGTCAACAAATCAAGCTATTTCCAGACGTAAATGCGGCAGAAGCTATACAAAGAATTTCAGGTATTACACTCCAAAGAGATCAAGGCGAAGGTAGATTTGTTCAACTCAGAGGTACTCCTCCACAACTTACAAATTTCAATATTAATGGTGAACAAATACCTAGCCCGGAAGGTGATGTTAGATTTGTAGGACTCGATGTTATTGCCGCAGATCAAATAGAAAAAATAGAGGTTACCAAAGCCCTTACCCCAGATATGGATGCTGATGGCATTGGCGGAACGGTGAATGTTGTGACTCGATCAGCAAATGATTCTGTAGCAAAAATATCTTTCTCAATAGCTGGTGGATATAATAACATAAGAAATTCACCAAATAATTACATGGCTATGTTTTCATTTTCACAAAGAATTGGAAATCATGGCTTTGTTTTCGGGGGGAATAAATTCCGTAATACTCAAGGTTCTCACAACATGGAATTTAACTATTCAAAAAGGCCAACACAAGAGGAAAATGTATTTCAACCTGTTTATAATGATATTGAATTGCGGTATTACGAAATCCAAAGAGATAGAACTGGATTGAATGCGTCTTACACCTATCATATTGGTAAAAAATCTAGAATCTCATTAAAAGGAATGTACAATCAGTATGAAGATGACGAGCAACGTCACCGACTAGTATATGAATTCGGTGGAGGAACAATAATAAATCCAACAAAAACAAGAGAAGCCTCTCTCAATAGAGAGTTAAGAGATCGTTTAAAAATTCAAGAAATTTCAACCATTAATTTTGATGGAACTCATCAATTTAATCGTATAAAATTAGATTACGGTATCGCTTATTCTAAAGCAATAGAGAACCGCCCTAATGAATTTGAAATTGCTTTTAGTAGTCCAAATCTTTCATTTTCAATAGATCGTTCTCAACCTCAATGGCCGAAATTCAAATTTACCACTTCCCGTGATTCAGGTTACAGTGTTGATTATTCAAGATATTTATTTGATGGATTACAAAATTCAACCAGTTCAACTGAATCATACAACACAGTGTCTAAGATAAATTTTAAATATATTATTAAGGAAAACTCCAAGAAAAAGACAGAAACTTCAATACAAATTGGTTCTAAATGGCGTCATAAAATTAAAGAAAGAAACCATGATGGTTTTAGCTATGAAGTATATTGGACTCAATTTGGACCAGGAAGTAGGCAAATCTACACTCAGATTGGTCCTAAAATGAATATTGCCAACTTGGGAATTGATTTACAAAAAAACAATCTGCTCAATCAAGGATATTCCCTTGGTTTAACTCCTAATGCAGATAAATCAAAAGAGTTCTTTAAATACTATTTTCAAAACTTCAAATTGGATGAGGCTGATACGAAAGATGAACTATATTCTAGTGATTATAAAGCAACTGAAGATATTTTGGGAAATTATTTCATGTTGAAACATCAGACTCTAAGATGGAATGTATTGATGGGTTTAAGAAGTGAAATAACAAAAGTGAGTTACAATGGCTATTTTTTTAAAACATATAAAGGCAGGTTCTTTGATTCTTTAGAAGCCATGAGCTCTCAACAGAGTTACAACTTCCTATTGCCTATGTTTCATTTTAAATATAATCTTCATCCTAATACCAATTTAAGATTTGCTTATACCAATACATATTCCAGACCCAATTTTGAAGATATTTTACCATACAAAAAAGAGCAAGAAGGTGGATTAGGAGATGAAATAAAATTTGGTAATCCTAATTTAAAATTTGCATCTGCCCACAATATTGATCTTCTCATTGAGAAATATTCCAATCAAAAGGGGTTAATTCAAGCTGGTTTATTCTATAAAAGAATTGATAATTTTGTATTTTTATATAAAAGATTTGTTCATTTGGACTCAAATTTCAGCACTGCTGGTTTGAAAGAAGTTACCATGGCGCAAAACGGTCTGTTTGCACACGTATACGGCGCAGAATTGACTTTAAATAAAAAATTTAGTTTTTTCAAAGGTTTTTGGAGCAATTTAGGAGTCTATTCCAACTACACTTTCACCGCCTCAGATGCCTACATCAACGAAAGGGTACCTGTAGAAAAATTAGACGAAGTTTTTATTTATGGCACTGATGGGAAAGGATTTACTTACCAAAATAACAATAAAGAAAGGATTCCCCTTCCTGGCCAAGCAAAACACACATTGAATTTTGGAATTTTCTATGATTCTAAAGATTTATTCATGCAAGCCGTTTTAAACTACCACGATAATTTTTTGGTTGAATTAGGCCAAGAACCTACGTTTGACATCTATTATGGCTCCGCTGCTCGAGTTGATTTGATGGCAGACTATAGAATGAACGAGCACTGGAATGTATTTTTTCAAGGAAATAACTTATTAAATACACCCCTAATGATGTATTTAAGTAATGAGAACCTATTGAAACAGCAAGAATATTATTCTTGGTGGTTAAGATTGGGAATCAGAAACAGATGGTAAAATTACTGCTATGAATATAAAAACTATTTTAACTCCGCTTATAGCAATTGTATTTCTTAACTCCTGTGTAAAACCAGTTGCTCCGCAAAAAACCACAAGCTCGTTGCCAAATGATCCTGATGATGCTGCCGTTTGGATTAATCCAGCGGATAGCAATGATGCAATTATTTTTATCAATGATAAACATGAAAATGGCGGTATTTATGCATTTGATAAATTGGGCAATCCCCTACCTAAATACACGATCAATAATTTAAGGCGACCCAACAATGTAGATATTATTCAAAATGTAAAATGGAAGGGGAAAACTTGTGATTTATTGATTTTTACCGAAAGAAATACCATGTCTATTGGAATTTATAGTTTACCAGATATGGAACCATTGGGCTCAAATGGAAAATTTAATGTCTTCAATGAATGCACTGAAAAGAATATTGATTTTCACTCACCCATGGGACTTTCAGCGAAGGTGAATAAAAATAGAGACTCTGTTTTTATCTATGTTAGCAGAAAAAATGGCCCAAAAAGCGGTTATCTAGGAGTGTATCTTTTAACCGAAAATGAACATTTAAAACTATTGAAATTTATAGGTGATTTCTCAGGAAAAAAGGAAATTGAAGCCGTTGCTATAGATTCTCGCTTTAACCGTTTATACTATTCTGATGAAACATTTGGGATTCATGTTTTGGATTTGAATAGCGAAACTTCAATTTCAAAAGTCTTCGGAAAGGAACATTTCAAAGCAGATATGGAGGGAATTGCTATCATTGATTCCATAAAAAAGTATCCCCAAGGATTAATCGCTATTTCAGACCAACAGGCTAGTAGGATTATCTTTTTTGATAGAACCAATCAAAGCTACATTGGTTATTCACAAATAGCGGCAATTGAAACCGATGGGATTGAATTTTCAAAATTGCCGATCGTTAAAAACAGTGAAGGAACCTTATTTGTAATGAACGACAAAGACCATAACTTTCATTATTACACTATTGAATCGCTGATAGAAAATCTAAAAAATTAATACCCTATCAACCAGTTCAATCTTTCGAGCACTTTTTCAGCATTGGGGAGCATTTGCGCTTCCATTCCCATGTTTAATGGAACTGCAGGAATGTCTTTGCTACCCAAAGTTTGAACGGGTGCATCTAAGTATTGAAAACACTCTTGTGCAATTCTTCCCGCCAAAGCTTCTGCAAAGCTATTTCTGAGCGTTTCTTCCGTAAGAACAAGTACTTTACCATGCTTTTTGGTCAATTCAAAAATGGCATTTTCATCGTATGGGGCCAAGGTTCTCAAATCTATGATTTCTACTTGTCCCTTAATGTTTTTCGCTGCATTCAACGCCCAATAAACACCCATACCATAAGTAACAACTCCAACTGAAAGGCCATTTTCAACTTTATCCTTGTCTGCCTCTAAAACTACTCGTGCCTTTCCAAACGGAATGACATAATCTTCAGAAGGTTCAGGCGTTTTCGCTAATTCCGTTCCAGCTACTTTACTCCAATACAAACCCTTGTGTTCAAACATAACTACCGGGTTGGGATCATAGAAAGCGGCTTTCATCAAACCCTTCATATCTGCAGCGGTACTTGGATAGGCAATTTTTATACCTTTGATGGGTAAAATACTACTTTCTACAGTGCCTGAATGGTAAGGACCTCCTCCACCATAAGCACCTGTTGGCACTCTAATAATGGAAGATACCGGATACTTACCCATAGATAAATAACAACTTTTTGATAATTCAGTAACCAGTTGGTTTACACCGGGCCAAATGTAATCGGCAAATTGAATTTCAACTATGGGTTTACACCCCACGGCACTCATGCCAGCGGTACTTCCCACAATGTATGCCTCTTGAATGGGTGTATTGAATACTCTTGACTTGCCGTATTTATCAGCCAATGTAGCGGCTTCCCTAAACACGCCACCCAAACGATGTCCTACATCTTGACCATATAATAATGCTTCTGGGTGATTTTTTAGGATTTCATCCACCGCAAATAAAGCGGCATCTACCATAACAACTGGTTCACGTCCCTCGGGAGCTCTAACACCCTGTTCCTCAGTAATAGGTGTAGGAGCCAAAATATGATCAAATAACGAATCAGGTTGAGGGTCTGCCGCATTTTTTGCTTTTTCAAAATCCTGACTAACCATATCAGCTACTTTGGAGGCAATGGCATCCAATTCTGCTTCGGTTACGGCTAAACTCAACAAAAGTTGTTTTAAGCGTGGAAGCGGATCTTGTTTTTGCTGTTTTTCTAAATCATCTCTATACCATTCGCTTCTAACTCCAGAGGTATGGTGTCCCAACAAAGGAACTTTAACATGAACCAACATAGGTTCACGGTTGGCTCTAACAATTTCAATGGCACGCTTCATTTCATCGTAGCATTGCACAAAATCAGATCCATTGATTCTTATTCTTCGAAGACCCTTGAAACCCAAACCGTATTCAAAGGCATCCATGGCACGCATTTCATCTCCCGAAGCTGAAATGCCCCAATCGTTATCCTGGATAAGATAAATAATGGGTAATTTATGAAGAACAGCCATCTGCAATGCTTCAGCAACTTCACCTTCAGTAACTGAACCATCTCCGAGAGAGCATAAAACAACAGGTTTTTCAGCCGAAGTAAGTAAGCCTTGACTTTCCTTGTATTTGAGTCCATGTGCAGCCCCCGTAGCAGGAATGGCTTGCATGCCCGTAGCACTGCTTTGATGGGGCATTTTGGGCATATCTGCCCTGTTTAAAGAGGGGTGTGCGTAATAAGTTCTTCCGCCACTAAATGGGTCTTCTGCCTTGGCTAAGAGCTGCAACATCAACTCATACGGGGTCATACCCATTGACAAAAGCATACTTTCATCTCGATAGTAAGGATACACATAATCGACTGACTTCATGTGTAATCCGGTAGCGATTTGAATTGCTTCGTGACCCTTAGAAGTGCTGTGAACATACTTGGTTGTAGGTCTGTTTTCGTCATATATTGCGGCCATCGCACGGGCAGTTTGCATCAATTCCCAGGCCTTCAGAAGTACTTGTTTATCTATCATTCGAATCGCACTACAATTTTAGGCAATTTAATTTTGAGTTTTGAATCGAATCTAAAAACATTATCTTGCAAGAATATCTGTATTTTATGACAAAGCGCAACCTACTGATTGCCTTATTCTTTATTGGCTTTAATTCTTCTCTTTTATCTCAAGGAGAAGGCGATACGGCACAAATTGACCGAATAGACGAAGTTAGAATCAAGCAAAATCGACTCAAAGAAAAACTGAAAGAGTCTGCTCTGACCGTTGAAAGTATGACCGCTCAAAGCATCAAAGAAACTCCAGCGTCTGATTTTTATGAGGCATTGGGTCACCTCAAAGGCGTTGATGTAACTTCGGCTTCTTTGGGATTTAGAATCGTTAATACTCGTGGGTTTAACTCTACCTCGCCCGTTCGTACACTTCAAGTCATTGACGGGGTAGATAATCAAAGCCCTGGTTTGAATTTCTCGTTGGGTAACTTCTTAGGAGCTTCAGAGTTGGATGTCGCTGGACAAGAAATTGTGGTGGGTGCAAGCTCGTCGTATTACGGGCCAGGGGCATTTAATGGTGTAATTAGCATGACTACCAAAGACCCATGGAAAACTCCAGGTTTCAGTTACAAATTCAAAATGGGCGAAAGGCAATTGATGGAAAACTCATTGCGCTATGCTAAAGTTTTTTACGACAAGAAGCACCGTGAATTGTTTGCCTTTAAAACAAACTTCTATTATATGCAGGCCTATGATTGGGTTGCAGACAATCAAGACCCAGTACAAGATTCAAAAGTAGCAAGAAACAACCCAGGGGGTTACGATGCCATCAATAAATATGGCGACGAAGTTCTTAGGCCCGGCGAATACGACCAAACCAGTGTTGCTGGTATGTACGACGTTCCGGGATTGAAACGTTATTTCAGAGATGGATATTGGGAAAAAGATTTGGTTGATTACAACACCTATAATTTAAAAACCAGCGCTGCCTTCGCCGCTAAACCCTTCAAAGACAAGCGAAAGGAATTCATCTATCAAATTAACTTTGGTATGGGTACTACCGTTTATCAAGGCGATAATAGATACAGCTTAAACGACATTCAATTCCTTCAAAACAGAATTGAATACAAACATAAAGACGGGTTCATTCGTGCATACGCTACGCATGAAGATGCAGGTAATACGTATGATGCTGTTTTCACTGCTCTTCTCATGCAACAAGCAACTAAACCCGATGACCTTTGGGGAGGAGATTATCAAAATTATTGGCGAAACAAAATCAAGCCTCAAGTAAAAAAACTACCCGGATATCCAAATTTCTTTCCTGCTGACAGCTTAGATCTTTTTAAGAGAATGATGGATGATTTGGTCAATAATAACATAGATCAATTTACCCAGTGGCACAATGAAGCCAAGGAAAAGGCCAACTCTGCCAATGATTTCAGAGGAATTCAACATCCCTTTGATGTAACTTATAATAGATTTCAGTCGGGTTCTGAAAGGTTTGATTCTTTGAAAAATGCCATTACCAGCAGAAAAAGCTTTGGTGAAGGCGGTAGCGGATTTTATGATAAAAGTGCCCTTTATAATTTCCAAGCAGAGCATAATTTTGATTTAGGTAACAGGCATAAACTTAAATTGGGTATAAGTGGTAGATTGTACACGCCCAATTCAGCTGGAACTATTTTTTCAGACACAAACGGTAGAGTCATTACCAACACCGAAGCGGGAACTTATGCTGGCTATGAGAAAAAATACATGAAAGACAAGTTGAAAATGAACGCCACCTTCAGGGTTGACAAGAATGTGAATTTTCCGTTTGTATACTCCCCTGCATTGTCTTTTGTTTACACCCCTGACAAGATTACCTACTATCGCCTTTCGTTGACCAGCGGTGTTAGAAATCCTACGTTGGCTGACCAATATTTATACTATAATGTTGGTAGAGCTATTTTGTTGGGGAATATCAAGGGATATCAGAATTTGGTTACCATGGAGTCTCTCAACGATTATTTCTTAGTGGCCCAGCCTGACCTCAGCATTCTGAAGTATTTTGATGTTGCTCCTGTAGTTCCCGAAAAAGTAAAGAGCATTGAAGTAGGATACAAGGCCTTTCTCTTTAAAAATAAACTCAACATTGATTTCAGTGCTTACTATTCCTATTATGAAGATTTTATAGGATACAAAATTGGATTCGACCCATTTATCGATCCTACGATCAATAAAATTATGGGTGGACAAGTATACCGAATTGCAACGAATGCTGAAACTCCCGTTACTACACAAGGTACATCCATTGGCTTAAACTATTTCTTTGGTGATTATTATACTGTTGGCTTTAACCATTCATACAACCAATTGAATAAGCAAGACAATCAAGATCCTATTATACCTGCTTTTAATACTCCAAGGCATAAATTCAATTTTAGCCTTTCAGGTAGTCAGATGAAAGTAAAAAATGTGGAGCAACTTTCGTTCAATATCAACTTTAAATGGGTAGAAGGTTTTGTTTTCGAAGGAAGTCCACAATTTACTGGAAACATTTCATCCTATTATTTGATTGATGCCATGGTGGCCAAAGAAATCCCCAAATATCACCTACAATGTAAACTTGGAGCATCCAATTTAACCAACAATATGGTGATGCAAGTGTATGGTGGGCCGCGGATTGGTCGAATGGCTTATTTCTCTGTATTGTATGATTTGCCAACGAAGGCAAATACACACACCAATAAGTAAATGGAAAAATAATCATTTATTTTATTAATTTCGTTTAAAACTAAACTAAAATATGAGAAAATTATTACTTGTTGGGTCGTTTGCTTTAGCTTGTATTTCAAGCATTTCGGCTCAAATTCGTTTCGTTGACAATGTCATCGATCGTTCAAAAGTTTCGGTAACTAAAAATGTTACCTATGCACAAAATTACACCGTTCTTTATGGTGATATGGACACCACTAAAGCTGGTCCTCAATTCATGTTGGAGTCCCTAAAAATGGATATTTATGCTCCAAATGATGGTTCAAGCAATCGTCCGTTAATTATCTATCTACATACTGGTAGTTTCTTACCCAGATACATAAATAACACACCAACTGGTGCCAAAGACGATAGTGCAACTGTTGAAATGTGCTATGAATTTGCACGTAAAGGTTATGTAGTTGCATCTATTGCTTACCGTCAAGGATGGGATCCTCGCTCTTTAGATGAAAATGTTCGTCGTAGCACCATCATCAACGCAGCTTATAAAGGTGTTCAAGATTTACACTCTTGCATTCGTTGGTGGAAAGAAAATGCTGCTGCTTTTGGTAATACATTTAGTGTTGATACCACTAAATATTGCGTAGGTGGTCAAGGAACCGGTTCTTACATCACTTCAGCATATGCTGCTTTAGATCGTCAAGGCGAAATAACTATCAATAAATTCCGCGATCCTAGTACAGGTGCTGCCATGGTTATGGATGCTATGTGGGGAGATCGTTATGGATATGGTGGAATCACTGTTCCAACTCCACAAGGTGGCCCATTCAATAAGGTTAACACCCCTGGACATAGTTCTGATGATGCGAAGATTGCCTTCCAAATTGGAGGTGCATTGGGTGATTCATCTTGGTTAGAAAAAGGAGAAATCCCAATGTTGTGGTCACATTCAGTAAATGACCCATTTGCTCCATATACTACAGGAATGGTTAACGTACCAGGTACTACTCTTCAAGTGGTTGAAGTTTCTGGTGGATACGATGTAATGGACCGTGCCGATAAATTTGGAAACAACGATGTATTCAAAGGCAAGGTAATGGATGACTATACCCGTGCTATAAATAAAGTAAACAACGGTATTGATGGTTTATACCCTATTGTTGGTTTGGTAAACGCTTCAGGACCTTACGAGTGGTGGGATACTGCCGCTATCAAAATGTTGCCTAAACAATTCTACCCAGTTGATGCAATTTTGGCTGGTGCAAAAGCTACAAACCCCTTCATGAGCAAGAGTCGTGCTTTGTTGTTTGTTGACAGTTTACAACGTTATTTTTCACCTCGTATGGCGGTAGCTATGGGATTGGTTGAGAGCGTAGGTATCAACAAAATTAACTGGGCTTCTAACGTTACAGTTGCTCCGAACCCAGCTAAAAATCACCTTACCCTTCACAACAATTGGGAAAACAACAACTTGTTGAGCGCAGAAATCAGAAATATCAACGGACAAAAAGTTCGTTCATTGAATATTACAGGAAATCACAATGAATATACTTTAGATTTACCTGCTGGTATTTATATGATTTCTATGCAATTTGAAAATGGAATGGGTGCAACCAAATTGGTGGTTGAATAACTGATTCATTATCAATTAAAATATTGATCTCACGAAAGGGCCGCTTCAAATAAGCGGCCTTTTCTTTTGGGTCAAAATCACGTATTTTTGCAGTTTTACGTAATTCCATGTATTCTACTCTATCACAACTGAATTGGCCTGAAATAGAGCGCGAAATCCTAAAGTTCTGGGAAGATGAAAAAATCTTTCAAAAGAGCATTGATTCGCGCCCAGCAGATAAGTCATTTACCTTCTTTGAAGGCCCACCATCTGCCAATGGAATGCCTGGTATTCACCACGTGATGGCCAGAGCAATGAAGGATATCTTTTGTCGCTACAAAACCTTACAAGGATACAGAGTAGAAAGAAAAGGGGGTTGGGACACCCACGGATTACCCATAGAATTGCAGGTAGAAAAACGCTTAGGAATTCGCAAAGACGATATTGGCACTAAAATCTCTGTGGCTGATTACAACAAAGAATGCCGCAAAGACGTACTTGAATTTAAAGATAAATGGGATGATCTCACCAAAAGAATTGGCTTTTGGGTTGACCTTGACAATCCCTATGTCACCTACGAAAATTCATATATAGAGACCCTTTGGAACCTACTGAAAAAGCTCTATGATAAGGGTTTGTTGTACAAAGGACACACCATTCAACCGTTTTCACCAGCGGCAGGAACAGGTTTGAGTTCACACGAATTGAACCAACCTGGTACATACCAAATGGTTAAGGATACCACCATTGTGGCTCAATTTAAGCGCGCAGGAACTCAAAATGAGTACTTTTTAGCATGGACAACCACTCCGTGGACACTTCCATCCAATACAGCTCTTGCAGTAGGTGCAAAAATTGAATATTCAACCATTGAAACATTCAATCCATATACCGGAGATCTTGTAAAAGTCACAATGGCGACGGCCCTAGTGAACAAGTATTTTACTCCCGAGAATGAAAATGGTGATTTTGGTGCGTATAACAAAGGAGATAAAAACATCCCCTGGAAAAAAATAAAATCTGAATTAGGAAAAGACCTAGCCGGTGTTAAATACGAGCAACTTCTTCCCTATGCACAGCCCACTGATGGCGATGCTTTTAGGGTGATCTTGGGAGATTTCGTAAGTACCGAAGACGGAACGGGTATAGTTCATATTGCCCCTAGTTTTGGTTCTGATGACTTCAGAGTGGCAAAACAGAACGGCATCGGTAGTTTAACATTGGTTAATAGAGAAGGGAAATTTGTTGAAGAGGTAGTTGATTTTGCTGGAGAATATGTGAAAGAAGCTTATTTAACAGATGCTGAAAAACTGGAGCAAGCTCAAAAACAAGGTAGAGATAAATATTTGAGTGTTGATGAAAGAATATCCATCAAACTTAAGACAGAGAATAAAGCATTCAAAGTTGAAAAATACGAACACTCTTACCCCCATTGTTGGAGAACTGATAAGCCTATACTTTATTATCCGCTAGAAAGTTGGTTCATCAAAACTACTGCGGTAAAAGACCGAATGGTTGAATTGAATAAAACCATCAACTGGAAACCTAAAAGCACAGGAGAAGGCAGATTTGGTAATTGGTTGGAAAACTTGGTAGATTGGAACTTGAGCAGATCTAGATACTGGGGAACCCCACTTCCTATCTGGAGAACTGAAGACCAAACAGAAGAAATATGCATTGGCAGTTTGGAAGAACTTGTGCACGAGATTAATAAAGCCAATGAACTTCTAAAACTGAATCAATCAGTTGATACTGCAAATTTTGATTTGCACAGACCCTTTGTAGATGAAATAACTCTGGTGAGTGCATCCGGCAAACCCATGAAGCGAGAATCAGACCTGATTGATGTATGGTTTGACAGCGGTGCTATGCCCTATGCTCAATGGCATTGGCCGTTTGAAAATGAAGATGTTTTTAAGAAAAACTTCCCAGCTGACTTTATCGCTGAAGGAGTTGACCAAACTAGAGGATGGTTCTTTACCCTTCATGCCTTGGGTGTAATGCTCTTTGACGAGGTTGCCTTTAAGAATGTCATTGCCAACGGATTGGTGCTCGATAAACACGGAAACAAAATGAGCAAACGATTGGGGAATGCTATTGATCCGTTTAGCACCGTTGAGAAATATGGCGCTGATGCTGTAAGATGGTACATGTCTACCAACTCTCAACCTTGGGACAATCTTAAATTCGACCTTGAAGGTGTTGTTGAATCACAGAGGAAGTTTTTAGGAACCTTTTACAATACTTATTCGTTCTTCGCAATTTACGCGAACATAGACAGTTATATATATTCTGAAGAAAATGAAATCTCTAAAGATCAGCGCACAGAACTGGATCGTTGGATTTTGAGTAAACTTCATTCATTGGTCAAGGAAGTAGAAGAATCTTTAAATGATTACGACCCCACCAGAGCGTCTCGTGCCATTGAAGAGTTTGTAGGTGAACAGTTGAGCAACTGGTTTGTGAGACTTTCCAGACGAAGATTTTGGAAAGGAGAAATGAACCATGAAAAACAAGTGGCTTATGATACCCTTTTTGTTTGTTTGGAAACCGTATCTAGGCTAATGTCGCCCGTTGCACCATTCTTCGCAGAATGGTTGTTTAAGGCGTTAAATGCACCACGTAATTTAGATATTCAATCCGTTCACCTGAGTGAATGGCCCAAGTATAACCCAGAGTTAATTGATCCACTTTTAGAATCTCAAATGGAAAAAGCGCAAAGAGTTTGTTCTTTGGTATTATCCTTGAGAAAGAAAGAAAAAATAAAGGTTAGGCAGCCCCTACAGAAAGTTTTAATTCCAGCTTTATCTGAGAAAATGCAACAAGAATTGGTGAATGTTTCTGATATCATCAAATCTGAAGTAAACGTAAAGGAAATTGAATTTTTAGCCGCTGACAATCAACTTCTGGTTAAAAAGGTTAAGCCCAATTTTAAATCCCTCGGAAAGCAATTAGGGCCGCACATGAAGAAAGCTGCTGAGTTAATCGCTGCTTTTGGACCTAACGAAATTACAGAATTAGAGAGTCATGGTGAGATCAGCATAACTTTACCAGAGTTCGGAGAAGTAAAAATCAACCTAACCGATGTTGAGATAAGCGCTCAAGATATGCCGGGTTGGTTGGTAGCTAATGAAGGCGATATTACAGTGGCTCTGGATATTCATATTTCCGAAGCACTTTTACAAGAAGGAATTGCCCGAGAATTGGTAAATAGAATTCAAAATATCAGAAAAGAATCTGATTTTGAGGTAACCGATAAAATCAGTGTTCAGTATAAAGCTGAGGAGCATGTTGTTAACAGTATAGTAGCATTTTACAATTATATTTGTAAAGAAGTACTTGCAATCAAAATTGAGTTTAACGATAATTGTACCACACACGCTACCGATGTTTATGAAACTGAGGTATTTATAGATATCCAAAAAGCATAAATTTTAAAACCTATGGAAAAGGAAAAAACACGCTACAACGACGAAGAATTGGAAGAATTCAAAAACTTGATACAAGCAAAATTAGACCGTGCAAAAGATGAATTTAAAACCCTTCAAGGTCAGTTGAAATCAGGCAATGAAAATGGCACAGACTCAACAAATAATAATTATTTAACCCTTGATGATGGTGCTGAAACGGCTGAAAAGGAAAAAATAAATCAATTGGCTGCCCATCAGTTGAAATTCATCAAAAGTTTGGAAGCCGCAATGGTTCGTATTCACAACAAAACTTACGGTGTTTGTAAGACCACCGGAAAATTGATTCCTGCTGAAAGATTGAGAGTGGTTCCACACACTACAGAAACGGTTGAGGCGAAGAACCGCAGGTAAGTTGAATATGTCGTTTTTTAACAATATAGCCCCTAAAAAGGCATGGACAATTGCATTGTCTGTCGTATTCGTTGGACTTATCATTGATCAAATCATTAAAGTGTACGTAAAAACCCATTTCGTTTATGGTGAAACATACCCTTTATTGGGAGACTGGTTTAAGATTTATTTCATTGAAAATGACGGTATGGCCTACGGCATCACTCTGTTCGGCGGAGGAAAAGTTGGGAAACTGTTTCTCACTTTCTTCCGAATCGCAGTTTCTATTTTCGGCTTCTTCTATCTGAAAGCCATGATTCGCGAAAAAAGTCCGTTTGGGTTGATTTTTTCCATATCATTAATATTAACAGGAGCCATCGGAAACATCATTGATTCCGTTTTTTACGGTGTGATTTTTGACGATATAAACGGCTATGTAGCAAGTTGGTTTGAAGGTCATGTTGTAGATATGTTTTATGCTCCTCTTTGGGAAGGCGTATTGCCAGAATGGATTCCTTTCAGTGGTGGGGAGCATTTTGTGTTCTTCGCCCCCATCTGGAATTTTGCAGATGCATGCATTACTGTAGGTGTTGCAACCCTATTGATTGCTCGAAATCAGTTTGAACTTCCATCGGTAAAAATAGTTTTTCCAAAAAAAGCAGCAAAAGATCCTTCATCAGAAGATTCTGAAGGTTAACTTTGCAGCTGATTCATGGAACCTTCTTTTAACGAACAACAACTGCTTCGTCGTCAATCGCTTGACGAATTGCGTGCATTGGGCATTGATCCCTACCCTGCTGAACTATTTCCGGTAAACACCACTGCCGATGAAATTAAAAATGAATTTCCGTCGAATCCAGAGAAATTCAAACATACCGTAATTGCCGGTAGAATGATGGCTAGACGCATCATGGGCAAGGCCGCATTTGCAGTAATTCAAGATAGCACCTCCAAAATTCAAGTATACATCAACCGAGACGAGGTTTGTCCTGGTGATGACAAGGAATTGTACAATACCGTATTTAAAAAACTCCTCGACATTGGCGATATTCTTGGTTTCGAGGGATATGTATTCAGCACTCAAACCGGAGAGACTACTCTACACGTACAATCGTTCAAATTGCTTTCTAAGTGTTTAAATCCACTTCCACTTCCCAAAGAAAAAGACGGCGTTGTATTTGATGCTTTCACTGACCCTGAGGCACGCTACCGCATGCGTTATGTGGATCTAGTGGTGAATCCTCAGCACAAAGAAATATTCCTAAAGAGAACCAGAATCATTCAGTCGTTGAGAAATACATTCAATGATCGTGGATATTTAGAGGTTGAAACGCCCACTTTGCAGGCGGTACACGGCGGAGCTACAGCACGTCCATTTGAAACCCATCACAATGCTCTAGACATGAAATTGTACTTGAGAATTGCCAATGAACTTTACTTGAAGCGATTGATTGTGGGCGGATTTGACGGCGTTTACGAATTTGCCAAAAACTTCCGAAATGAAGGTATTGACAGAACCCACAACCCTGAATTTACGGGATTAGAGATCTATGTTGCCTACAAAGACTACTATTGGATGATGGATTTTGTTGAAGAAATGATTGAAAAATGTGCCAATGACGTTAACGGAACTACAACCGCTGTTGTTGGAGAAAATGAAATCAGCTTTGCCCGTCCATACCAAAGATTCACCATGGCAGAAGCCATCTTGAAATATAGCGGATTTAACATTGAAGGAAAAACTGAACAAGAGTTGGGTGACTTCGCAAAAAGCATTGGATGTGAAATTACATCTAAAATGGGATACGGTAAATTGATTGATGAAATCTTCGGAGCTACTGCTGAAAAACATTTAATTCAGCCTACCTTCATCACTGATTACCCCATTGAAATGAGTCCTTTAACCAAAAAGCACCGCAGCAAAGCTGGTTTGGTTGAGCGATTCGAACTTTTTGTAAACGGAAAAGAAATTGCCAATGCTTACACAGAGTTGAACGATCCAATAGACCAAAAGGAACGATTTGAAGAACAATTGGTATTGGCAGAACGAGGAGATGATGAGGCTATGGCCATGGATCACGACTTTATTCGTGCCTTAGAATACGGTATGCCTCCAACCAGCGGATTGGGTGTGGGTATTGATCGTTTAACCATGATGCTTACCAATCAAGCATCCATTCAAGAGGTTTTGTTCTTCCCTCAAATGAGGCCTGAAAATCACGGGTAATTCCATGATTGAAATAGGGGAAGACGAGCTATTGGTGATGAATCGTTTGATTCACGTCGAAACTTTGCAACAGGTCGTCGAAGAAATTAATCTCAGTCGACCTGTTGTGATAGATATTGTCAAGCAATTATTGCACTACCGTTATGTCAAAACCCTTGATCTGTCGAACAATCAACGACTCACTTTTAACGTTGATCAAATACTGCAAACTCGATTTCAGTTGACCGCAAAAGGTTATGAAGTGTTGGAAGCCAAATCAAATTAAAGTATATTTGTAAAAACCTAGAAATTCACCAAAGAATATGTCAGAAAAAGCCAAAATCATCTTAGAAGGAAACGAGTTCGAATTACCCGTAATCACTGGTTCAGAGGGCGAAAAAGCCATTGATATTGGAAAATTACGCGACTTAACCGGTTATATCACTTTAGACTCTGGATTTAAAAACACAGGTGCTACTACCAGTGGAATTACCTTTTTGGATGGTGAATTGGGTATTCTTCGCCACAGAGGCTACGACATTGAAGATTTGGCTGCAAATTGTAGCTTTTTGGAAGTTTCTTATCTAATTTTAAACGGTGAACTGCCTACAGCAGAACAACTTGTAGAATTTGAAGCTAAAATTTCTGAGCATACTTTGGTAAACGAAGGACTTGAAGCGATGTTTAAAGCTTTCCCAACGGGTAGTCACCCTATGGGTCAGTTGAGCAGCATGATTTCTTCGTTAAGTCTTTATTACCCAAAATCTTTAGATCCCAATCGTCCAGAAGAAGCAGTAAAAAGAACCATCATTCGTTTGATGGCTAAAATGCCAACCATCTGTGCTATGATCTACAAAAAACGCCATGGTCACCCGTTGGTATATCCTAATAATAAATTAGACTACGTAACCAACTTCCTGAACATGACTTTTGGTCAAGTTGCAGACCCAAGTTATATGGCTGATCCCGTGATTGTTGATGCAATGAATAAATTGCTCATTCTACACGCCGATCACGAACAAAACTGTTCTGCTAGTACCGTGCGTGTGGTAGGTAGCTCTCAAGCAAACTTATACAGCAGCATCTCTGCAGGTATCAATGCTCTTTGGGGTCCTTTGCACGGTGGTGCAAACCAAGAGGTACTGGAAATGTTAGAAGATATTAAGAATGACGGTGGTGATGTTGAAAAGTACATCAATAAGGCTAAAGATAAAAATGATCCTTTCCGTTTGATGGGCTTCGGACACCGCGTTTACAAAAACTTCGATCCAAGAGCTAAAATCATCAAGAAAGCTTGCGATGATGTACTAGATAAATTAGGTGTGAATGACCCAATTCTAGAAATTGCTAAAAAATTGGAAGAAGCGGCTTTGAATGATCCCTATTTCATAGAACGTAAATTATTCCCGAACGTTGATTTCTACTCAGGTATCATCTACAGAGCTTTAGGTTTCCCTACCGACTTCTTTACCGTTCTATTTGCTTTGGGACGTTTACCCGGTTGGATTGCACAGTGGCAGGAAATGCGCACCGACAAGCAACCTATTGCACGCCCCCGTCAAATTTACACTGGTGCTGCTCCACGACCCTTTGTTAGAATGAACGATAGAGCTTAATTTCAGCGGATTTTTTCCTATTTTCCTCGTTTCCAAAACTTTCAAAGTCCCTTAAGGGTTACTTTTGCACGCCGTGAGCGCATGTATGAGGACTCTTAAGACTTTTGTTGTAACATTTATTTTATTTTCAGCCCCTTTTGTAAATTCAGCATTCGGGCAATCTTTTACTTTGAGCGGTTTTGTTAAAGACAGTTTGAATGGAGAATCCATCAAAGGTGTCCAAATAACCGAAATCACATCTGGAGCTACTGTCAGTTCCAATAGTTATGGTTTCTACAGCATAACTATAAAAATGGGCACCTACAATTTCAGAGTAAACTCTGCTGATTTTGAACCAAAACTACTTAGCATCAGCCTTATTGAAAACTTAGAACTCAACATTGAATTAGCTCCGAAAGCAGAAGACATTGGAGAGGTTAATGTACGAGCCAAGAAAAATGACAACGTCAAGAAGATTGACATTTCAACGCAATCCCTTTCAGGTAAGGTTATTAAAAAAATACCTGCTTTTCTAGGTGAGGCAGATGTAATTAAAAGCATTCAACTTCTACCCGGTGTAACAACAGTAGGTGAAGGCGCCTCTGGTTTTAATGTACGAGGTGGATCTATTGATCAAAACTTAGTTCTGATGGATGATGCTCCAGTATTTAACTCGGCCCACCTATTTGGTTTTTTCAGTATTTTCAATCCTGATGCAGTTAAAGACGTTCAACTCATTAAAGGTGGAATCCCCTCCAACTACGGCGGAAGATTGAGTTCAGTTTTAGACGTTACTACCAAAGATGGGAACAATAAAACCTATCAAGGCAGTGGTGGTGTAGGTACCATATTTTCTAGATTAACCCTTGAAGGTCCTTTGTTGAAAAACAAAGCCAGCTTTTTGGTTTCTGGAAGAAGAAGTTACATCGACGTCTTGGCAGCTCCCTTTTTGAATGAAGATTTGAAAGGTAGTCAATTCTATTTTTATGATTTAACCACTAAGTTCAATTATCAAAACAAACGCAACCGTTTTTTTATATCTTCCTATGCTGGCGATGATATTTTTTATGCCGCAGATGCCTTTGGTGTAAAATGGGGCAACAATACTGTAACTGCCCGTTGGAATCATGTTTTCAACAAACGCTTATTTTCTAACGTTACTTATTATTACAGCAGATACCGATATAACCTAGAATTCTCAAATGGTGATGACCTCAGCTTTAACTGGACATCCTACATTTTTAATAACAGTTTAAAATCAGATGTTAAATATTACCTGAACCCAAAAAATGAATTGGGGGCTGGTTTTCAAAGTACTTATTATATTCTCCGTCCTGGAAATGCCATTGCAAAAAATAGTTTGGGCTCCAATAATTTCAGCTTACCCGATAAATTTGGATTGGAAAATGCGGTCTACTTGACAGAAGATTTTAACAGTACCGGAAGATTTTCTCTTCGTGTTGGACTAAGAATCAGTCAATTCTTATATCTGGGCAAAAGCAATGTATATAACTACCGCGAACCATTTGCTCCGGGTCAGAGAAGATTTGTGGATTCCGTTTGGCAAGCCGGTGACAATGAAGTAATTACCAATTACATCAACCCTGAACCTCGTTTGGGATTCAAATATCAATTGAATAAATCTGCATCCATCAAAGGTGGTTATAACCGTATGGTACAGTATCTCCACCTCATTTCGAACACCGCAGCAAGCGTACCTTTTGATGTGTGGTCACTATCCACAAACAACATTAAGCCCGAATTGGCAGATCAATACACCATTGGGTATTTTAAGAATTTCACTCTCGGGGGATATGAATTCGAGAGCTCCTTTGAAACTTACTACAAAGACCTTCAAAATCAAGTAGACTATGTTGATGGTGCCAACCTTTTACTCAATGAATATCTCGAAGGAGAATTGATAAACGGTGTAGGAAGAGCATACGGCTTGGAAGCTTACTTGAAGAAAAGCACAGGTAAACTGACTGGATGGATTAGCTATACACTTTCTAGAAGTGAAAGACAATCTAACGGAATCAATGACAACGAATGGTACCCAAGCAGGTTCGACAGACTCCACAATTTATACGTTGTAGCGCAATATCAGCACAACAAATCTTGGGACTTTGCGGCCAACTTTGTTTTGAGCTCAGGTACACCAACCACCTTTTACACTGGTCAATATACCGTTCAAGGTTACACCGTGCCAGATGCTGGAAGCAATGCACGAAACAACATTCGCAATCCCTATTATCATAGACTCGATTTGTCAGCTACTTATACTAAAAAGAAAAAAGGGAAATGGGAAACCAACTGGGTGTTCTCGGTTTACAATGCCTACAACCGAAGAAATCCTTTCTCCATATATTTCTCAACCAATCACGAAAATACGGGCATGAATAAAGCCATCCAATTCAGCGTAATTGGTAGCATTGTACCCGCTATTTCTTACAATTTTAAATGGAACTAACATGAAATTACTTAGAGCGTTATTCATATTATCAGCTTTTGGATTTTTATCAACTTCGTGCGAAGACATTATTGACGTAAACGTAGACCAGAAACAAAAGAAAATCGTAGTTGATGCTTTTGTAAACAACCTAGATACTACCCAACAAATCACACTAACCGAGAGTGTTCCATACTTTGCCACCCCAGGAACTGAGCCCTTTATTTCTGATGCAACGGTACTCATTGCAGATACCAGCGCTAGCAATTTTAAAATTTTCCCATTTATCCATAAAGACAGCGGTGTTTATGAATGGACACCTAAACCCTCCACCGGAGATACTTTTCAAGTAGGCAGACAATACGCCTTAATCATCATTCATCGTGGTGATACTCTAATCAGTGCTTGTCGATTGAACCCAACTGTAAGTGTTATAGACAGTTTGAGCGCTGTCCCTGTAGAAGGAAACGGACCTCCCTTCATAGACTCTGGTAAATACGTAGAACTTTTTGCCAATGATTTGCCTGGAATGGGTAATTTTTATTGGGTGAAAACTTTCAGAAATGATACCTTTCTCAACGATATTAGAAATTTGAACATCTCTCAAGACATGGGTAATAATTCTAACGGTCAAGACGGAGGATTATTTATTTACCCTATTAGATTTTCAGGAATCAACCAATTTCTAAGGCCTTACAGAGACGGAGAAAAGGTGCGCGTTGAAGTACATTCCATCACTTTAGAGGCATTTTTCTGGTTCAATTTGATCGTGAATGAACGTAACAATGGCGGCTTATTTGCTACTCCTCCAGTAAATATTCAATCTAACATCATTCCTTTGAATAAAAATATGGAACGAGGGGTTGCTGGCTTTTTCTGTATCAGCGATGTGCGCAGTGCTGAAATAAGAATAAAGGAATTTTAAACTTCCTGAAGTTTTAATTTCATAGCATCTAACTCATCTCTCAGGCGAGCAGCTTCCATAAACTCCATGTTCTTGGCAGCTTTATACATGTCTTTTTCCGTCTTTTGGATGGCTTTCTGCAACGCGTTTTTATCCATAAATTGAACAATGGGATCTGCAGCAACCGCTCCAGAATCTTCCAAGAAGACTTTATATGCTTTATCGTTGTCAGATGCCATAGAATCAGCTACCGATGTTTGTTTGAAAATCTCTTCGCGCGTTTTTCTGACCGTCCTTGGAGTAATGCCGTGTTCCGTATTGTATTCCATTTGTCTTTCCCTTCGACGGTTGGTTTCACGGATGGTTATTTCCATACTTTTAGTCATTTTATCGGCATACATAATCACCTTTCCTCGGTCATTTCGCGCTGCACGACCAATGGTTTGAACCAAACTTGTAACACTGCGTAAAAATCCCTCTTTATCTGCATCCATAATCGCAACCAAAGAAACTTCTGGTAAATCCAGTCCTTCGCGGAGCAAATTGACTCCAATCAAAACATCAATTCCACCAAGTCGTAAGTTTCGAAGAATTTCAACCCTTTCCAATGTTTTCACTTCGGAGTGGATATAACCAACTTTGATGTTGAGTCTGGCCAAATATTTCGATAACTCTTCGGCCATTCTTTTGGTCAACGTAGTTACTAAAATCCTATCGCCCATCTTGATGCGCTCGTCAATTTCTCCAATCAAGTCATCCACTTGAGTATCTAAAGGACGTACTTCAATTTCCGGATCGAGCAAACCCGTGGGACGAATCAATTGCTCAACAATGACGCCTTCTGATTCTACAATCTCAAACTCAGCAGGGGTTGCAGTGACATAAATAGACTGATTGACAACCGAATAGAATTCTTCAAATTGCAATGGACGGTTATCCATGGCTGCTGGCAATCGAAATCCGTATTCAACCAAATTGATTTTTCGACTTCTATCGCCGCCATACATGGCGCGAATTTGCGGGATGGTTACGTGACTTTCGTCTACCACCAATAAAAAGTCCTTCGGAAAATAATCCAACAAACAGAAAGGCCTATCGCCCGGATTTCTGCGATCAAAATACCTGGAGTAGTTTTCAATTCCGTTGCAATAACCCAGTTCACGAATCATCTCAAGGTCAAAATTTACCCTCTCCTCTAGACGTTTGGCTTCTAAAAATCGCTGTTGCTGTTGGAAGAACTCCATTTGAAGCACCAAATCATCTTGAATTTTGTAAATTACATCTTGCAAACGATCTCTTGGCGAAACATAAATTTGAGCGGGATAGATGGCACAATCTAATAGTGAATCAATCTTTCTGCCAGTTTCTGGTTCAAAACTGTAGATCTCCTCAATTTCGTCCCCAAAGAAACTGATGCGGTATGCAAAGTCGTTGTACGCCAAATGCACGTCAACGGTATCGCCTTTAACTCTAAAAGTACCTCTTTTAAATTCGACAGTGGTTCGAGAATACAAACTCTCAACCAATCGATACAACAATTGTTGACGAGAAATATGCATCCCTTCGCTCAAGCGAATGATGGTATTTTCATAATCTGAAGGGTTTCCGGCACCATAAATACAACTCACAGAAGCCACAACAATGACATCACGCCTACCTGAAAGAAGAGTCGAAACGGTTCGCAGACGCATTTTCTCAATTTCATCGTTGATGTTAAGGTCTTTCTCTATATAGGTATTGGTTGTGGGAATGAATGCTTCGGGTTGGTAGTAATCGTAGTAGCTCACGAAATATTCAACCGCATTATTGGGGAAGAACTGCTTGAACTCACCATACAATTGAGCAACCAGCGTTTTATTGTGTGACAGAACTAAGATAGGTCTATTTACCTGCTCTATTACATTGGCTATGGTAAAAGTTTTTCCAGATCCAGTAACTCCCAATAAAGTTTGTGCCCTATGTCCATTTTCAATTCCTTGAACCAACTGTTTTATGGCGTCTGGCTGATCGCCTTTGGGTTCAAAATTGGATACTAGTTGGAATTCAGGCATGGTGTTGTACAAAGTTAGGCTATATTTTTTCGTATCTTTGCAGTAATGCAAGAAGTGGCAACAAAATCAGCAGACATTACTCAGGAAGAATTCGTTTCAACCGTACTTTCCGATTATAAAATTGCTTTTCAAAGTCGTCACGCTTCCCTTATTGGTAGGAAGGAAGTGTTGACCGGTAAAGCCAAATTTGGAATCTTTGGTGACGGTAAAGAAGTGGCACAAGTGGCCATGGCCAAAGTTTTCGAAAAGGGTGATTGGCGAAGCGGCTATTACAGAGATCAAACTTTTATGTTCGCTCTTGGACTTTCAGACGTTCAAAAGTTTTTTGCTCAATTATATGCGCATGCATCGGTAGAGAAAGAACCTGCCTCCGGCGGGCGTAGCATGAACGGACATTACGCTACCCGATTGCTTGATGATCAAGGAAATTGGCTCAGTCAAAGCGATAGATACAATGTCTCTGCTGATATTTCTCCAACCGCAGGCCAAATGCCTCGTTTGTTGGGATTGGCTCTTGCATCTAAGCTGTACAAAGAGAACCCTGCTCTTCATAACATGAACGATTTTTCTTCCCAAGGAAAAGAAATCGCCTTCGGTACCATTGGAAATGCTTCAACTTCGGAAGGTATTTTCTGGGAAGTTATGAACGCCGCTTGCGTCATGCAAGTGCCCATGCTGATGAGCGTTTGGGACGATGGATACGGAATTTCTGTCCCCGCAAAATATCAAACCGCAAAAGAGAATATTTCTGCCATCATGAGTGGTTTCCAAACCAACGATAAAGGCGTGGGAATGGAAATTTTTACCGCTCGTGGATGGAATTACGCTGAACTATGCAATGTGTATAAGCAAGCAGCAGATGTTTGCCGAACCAAACACACCCCCGTGCTAGTTCACGTTACTGAAGTTACTCAACCACAAGGTCACTCAACTTCTGGAAGTCATGAACGATATAAAACAAAAGAACGCCTCGATTGGGAAATAGAATTTGATTGTATCACCCAAATGCGCCAATGGATCATTGAAAACGGATTGTGCACCGTTGAATCATTGGAAGCACTTGAGGCATCTGCTTTGAACGAAGTTAAACAAATGCAAAAGGCCGCATGGTCAGATTTTGTTTCTGATATCAAAACAGATATACAGTCTTTTGCCCAAGTTCTTACACAACTCATCACTTCTCAAATCGCTCCTTCTGAGTTGTCTGCTATCAGAGAACAATTGTTGTCTATTAATGACCCCATCAGACGAGATTTGGGAACTGCCATTAATCAATCGTTGAGGGTAACTATCCATAATACTCAAGCACAAAAACAAACGCTTCTTGATTATCACAAAAAATTCATAGACGATAACCATGATCGTTACAGTTCTAAACTGTATTCCGATAGCAACGAAAGTGTCTTCAAAGTTCCTCATATCCCGTTAGAAACCAGCGACGAACATGTTGATGGATATCAAGTAGTTAGAGCGTGCTTTGAAGCAAACATGGAACGCGACCCTCGTATTTTTGCCTTTGGTGAAGACGTTGGGAAAATTGGCGATGTGAATCAAGGATTCTCCGGTTTGCAAGAAAAGTTTGGCGAATTACGTGTTACCGATAAAGGAATCAGAGAATGGAGCATCATTGGAGAAGGAATTGGAGCAGCCATGAGAGGACTGAGACCCATCGCAGAGATTCAATACCTCGATTATTTGTTGTACGGTCTAGAACCATTGAGTGACGATTTAGCTACGTTACAATACAGAACCAAGGGCGGACAAAAAGCTCCATTAATTGTAAGAACTCGTGGACATAGATTGGAAGGAATTTGGCATTCTGGTTCACCTATGGGTATGATTATAAATGCATTACGCGGAATGCATGTTTGTGTACCTAGATCTATGACGCAAGCTGCAGGTATGTATAATACTCTTTTGAGAAGCGATGAACCGGCGTTGTTAGTAGAGTGCTTGAATGGTTACAGAAGCAAAGAGAAAATGCCCAAGAACATTGCAGACTTTACCGTTCCATTGGGTGTTACTGAAACCTTGCGTTTTGGGGAAGATGTAACATTGGTAACATACGGTTCAAATGTTCGAATTGCTATGCAAGCCATTGAATTGCTCGCTGAATACGGAATTAGAGTAGAACTTATTGACGTACAGACCCTACTTCCTTTTGATATTAACCACAGCATTGCTGAGAGTCTAAAAAACACCAATCGTTTGGTTGTATTTGATGAAGATGTTCCAGGTGGTGCTTCAGCATTCATTTTGCAACAGATTTTGGAAGTACAAAACGGTTACAAATATTTAGATAGTAAACCGCTGACCATCACATCCAAAGAACATAGACCTGCTTACTCTAGCGATGGTGATTATTTCTCGAAACCCTCAATTGATGATGTCTTCGCAGAGATTTATCAAATGATGCACGAGTCTAATCCCCAAAAATGGCCCACTTTATTCTAAAATTATAAGACCCTAATGCCCGAATCTAAAACCATACCTAATCTATTGAGATTAAGTGGACTTGAGCCTTTCACATTAACAAAAGAAATCAATTTTGTCAATATTGGAGAGAGAACGAATGTAACAGGCTCAAAAGCCTTTTCAAAATTAATTTTAGAGGGCGACTACAACAGCGCCCTTGATGTAGCAAGACAGCAAGTAGAAAACGGTGCGCAAATCATAGACATCAATATGGATGAAGGCATGTTGGATGGCGTTCAAGCCATGACCACATTCCTGAATCTTATTGCATCAGAACCAGACATTTCAAGGGTGCCCGTGATGATTGACTCCAGTAAATGGGATGTTATTGAAGCAGGTTTAAAATGTCTCCAAGGAAAAGGAATTGTGAATTCAATTTCTCTAAAAGATGGTGAGGCTGAATTCATCAACCGCGCTAAAAAAGTCAAACGCTACGGTGCAGCCGTTGTTGTTATGGCATTTGATGAAACCGGACAAGCGGATTCATTCCAACGCAAAATAGACGTTTGTAAAAGAAGTTACGACATCCTTGTTAATGAGGTAAAATTCAATCCACAAGACATCATTTTTGATCCTAATATTCTCACTGTTGCCACTGGTATTGATGAGCACAACAACTATGCTGTTGACTTCATTGATGCAACACGTTGGATTAAACAAAACTTATACGGTGCCAAAGTATCTGGTGGCGTTTCTAATATTTCATTCTCTTTCCGCGGTAACAATCCAGTAAGAGAAGCCATGCACAGCGCATTTTTATATCATGCCATTAAAGCTGGTTTGGATATGGGAATTGTCAATGCGGGAATGATTGAAGTGTATGAAGACATCCCTAAAGAGCTATTAGAGCGTGTAGAAGATGTACTTTTAAACAGAAGACCTGATTCTACAGAACGGTTAGTAACTTTCTCTGAAACAGTAAAAGGTAAAAAAGCCGAAAAGGTTGATGTGCAAGAATGGAGAAGCCTACCAATTAAAGAGAGACTTCAACACAGTCTCGTAAAAGGTATTACCGAGTTTATTGACCAAGATACTCAAGAAGCGCTTGATCTATTGAAGGAACCTCTGTCTGTTATTGAAGGACCCTTAATGGATGGTATGAACTATGTAGGTGACCTTTTTGGAGCAGGTAAAATGTTCCTTCCTCAGGTGGTTAAAAGTGCCCGTGTGATGAAAAAATCGGTTGCTTATTTACAGCCATTCCTAGAAGCACAGAAATTAAATAATCCAAACGCGAGAGCTCAAGGTAAAATATTGTTGGCCACTGTAAAAGGCGATGTTCACGATATTGGAAAGAACATTGTAGGTGTGGTTTTAGCCTGCAACAACTATGAAATTGAAGACATGGGCGTGATGGTTCCCGCCGATAAAATTCTTCAACGTGCCCAAGAATGGGGTGCTGATATCATTGGTTTGAGCGGGTTGATTACACCGTCTCTAGATGAAATGGTTCACGTTGCCTCAGAAATGCAGCGCCTTGGAATGAAGCAGCCACTCCTCATTGGTGGAGCTACTACCTCTAGAGTACATACCGCTGTTAAAATTGCCCCACAATACCATTATCCAGTTATTCACGTAAACGATGCCAGTCGTTCGGTACCAGTTGCTGGCCAATTGCTAAATCCTGATACGTATGACCAGTATTCCAATACCATCAGAGACGAGTATCAACAAATCGCTGAAAATCACGCACAACGACAAACCATCAAGAATCTAATTCCTTACCAAGAGGCGTTGAAAAATGGTGAAGATCACAACGGAATCGTTCATAAACCCAATAAACTTGGATTTTTCTCTTACGATACGGTTACTGTAAAAGACCTCCGACCATTCATAGATTGGACCCCTTATTTCCAAACTTGGGAATTAGCCGGAAGATACCCAGATATACTCAGTGATACGGTAGTAGGATCAGAAGCTCAAAAGGTTTTTGATGATGCGAATAAAATGCTTGATTCTTGGGAGCAAAATCCTCCAATGAGATGCAAAGCAACCGGATTTATATTGCCCGCTGTTAGATGTCTAGACGATGCAGCTGTCTATGAACCCAATGAAGACGGCTCAGAAGATCTTACCGGAAAAACACCCTTGGCAGTTTTCCATTTCCTAAGACAACAACGCAAAATGTCAGAGGGAATTCCCAATTTGAGTCTGGCGGATTTCTTAAAACCAAAATCTACTGATTATTTGGGTGGATTTGCAGTTACCACTGGACTTGGACTTGAAAATCTAATAGCTCAATATGATGCAGACCTCGATGACTTTAATAGCATCATGGCTAAAGCATTGGCTGACCGTTTGGCAGAAGCATTGGCAGAATGGTTGCATAAAGAGGTAAGAACGAACCTTTGGGGCTATTCAGCGAATGAATCACTGACCAACGAAGAGTTGATTCGCGAAAATTATCAAGGCATTCGTCCTGCTCCTGGCTATCCTGCATGTCCAGATCATACCGAAAAAGAAATTCTTTTCAAGTTGCTGAATGAACATGTAAACCCTGAAATTTCCTTGACTGAAAGCATGGCCATGTTGCCCGTTTCTAGTGTAAGCGGTTGGTATTTCTCCAATGAAAAATCAAGGTATTTTGGACTTGGAAAAATTTCCGAAGAGCAATTGGTAGATTACGCAGAAAGAAAAGGAATGAACCTCGACGATATGCGCCGTTGGCTATCTCCAATACTTTAATGATTATTTTACAAAAGGATTAGAATACTTAGGATTCTTAATGAATTCTAAATCGGTCATGCTTTTGAGATAAGCCACTAAATCAGCCTTTTGAGTTTCAGATAGATTCATTTGAAGGCCACCGTGTGCGGCTAACTGAGGATGAATGGATGGATTTTCATACCTGATACCAGTACTATAATGTTCAATAACTTCTTCCAATGTATTGAATCTTCCATCGTGCATGTACGGCGCGGTAAGAGCAATGTTCAACAGAGACGGAGTCTTAAAAGTTCCAAAATCTTGGTCCCTATTGGTAATAGCTCCAAATCCTTTATCTGTAACTACAAGATCTAATCCGTTGTTGGCAATTCCACCCATGACTGGATTTTGTTGTTGAGCGAGTTCCCCTCCATGACAATGAAAACAGTCAGCTCCCTTGGTTTTTCCATTTGCATCGAAATCCACCAAACCGTTGAACGCAAAGGCGCCTCTCAATTCTGATTGATTCATCACTTGCGGATTATCTCCGGGGAAGAATTTATTGAATCTAGAACCATTGCTCACAATACTCAATAAAAATTGCTCCAACGCCAAAGACATATCTATGAGATTGGGTTCAGAATTAAATGCCTTATTAAAATAATCTTTATAGCGCTCTACCTTCTTCAAACGTTCATTCAGTAAGGGCAGCGTCATTGCCATTTCATTGTGTGCTTGAATGGGTTCAAAGATCAAATCTCTGAGAGTATTCACACGGGCATCCCAAAAGAATTTACGGCTGTAAGCCGTATTAAACAACGATGGTGCATTTCGGTGACTCATCAAACCGTAAATCCCTTTTGAGAATTGGCGTGGTTCAGCGAAAGCAAACTCTTGTTGGTGGCAAGATCCACAGCTTATACTACTATCAAAAGAAAGTATGGGATCGTAGAAAAGCATACGTCCCAAATAGATCCCTTCCTCGGTAAAAGGATTGTCTTTTGGAAGGGGGGGCATACCAAATTCCGCTGGAAAAATATCTTTAGGATCAACCAAAGTAGGTTGATAGGTTTTATTATTTTTAGCGGAAGGATCTTCTTCTCTTCTACAAGAAGTAGCAGTAAGCAACAGTAGTGTTGCACCCATCAAACCAAAATTTTTCAACCCAAACATTTGCTTTGTTATTTTACTTCTACAAAATCAAAAACTCCATTTTTGCCGTTTACGTCATACATATTACCCAGAAGTGCTTGCATCAATTGAATCTCTTTAGTTCCTTCAGAATGACTTACGCTGCCTTCTTTCAATGCGATGGTGGTGTTTCCGTCAAAATAGTTCTCAGCATGCACATTAATAGTTGCTTTCTTGCTGTTCGTTGCATCCAACGTAAAGGGAAGCATCAAGTCGAACTCTCTAACCATCTGCATGGTTGCGGTATGAAAACTAAAACTTGTTGGCATTCCGGTTGAGCCGATAACTCTGTACATGCCGTCGAAAGCATGAAAAATATAGCCACCTGACCAACCCCAATGCAATCCGGTCAAGTTTGGATTTAATGGGTGATCTGCAGGCCAAATATTGGGATTGCCGTGATTCACAAAAGAATCCAAACCAATTTTAAAGTGTAAACCTTTGTATGAACCAGAGGGAAGTTTGTCGTAATTAAACACGGTGCGGTTGTTTCTAAAAGCCAACCATTGATAACCATCTCCCAACAAAACTCTTTCACCATTTTCTTTGATTAAAGAAAATTCCGAAAACAACATAGACCAATTGCTGATGGTGATCTCTTCGTTGACGCTTTTGGCTCTGTATTCACTTACGCCTAAGGCTGGAAGAACCCCATTCCTTAATAAGCCCTTAAATTCTACAGTAAACTTGGGAGTAGAATTATTTCCATTGTTTATTGGCTCGTCTTCACAAGCTGCAAATACCAAAACCAATGGTAAAAGCCATTTTAATCTATTCTTAACCATTTACCCAAATATACAAAATTATCAGTGTAAATCCTTGTAAAATAAGGCCCAACAGGCCATTGTGTAACATTTATCACCCAAGTTTGAGTGGAATCTCTAGACTCACAATATACAATTTGACCTATAGAGTTATACACTTCAACTTTCTTAAGAACCGGATTTCTCGCAAAAATTTGCAGAAAATCAGTACCTGGGTTTGGTGCCAAAATGATTTCTTCTTTTTGTTGCGCATCCAAATTAATTCCGCCCACACTTGCTTTTGCTAAGACAGAAACTTTGGGATCGAAAACAACCGTATCTAAAGCAAAATCAATATCTAACGTATAATTCTTGCTTAAACTATCCGGATAAAAAACCAAATATTTACTGGTTCTGATCCCACTAAAATTTGGCTTTGATAGAAACTCCATTGGTACCGGAATTTTCCAAAACCCCATCATTGAATTTGAAGGTGTTTGCTCTACGCTCAACTCAAGTTTTCTTCCTCGCTGTTTCCAATTGATTTTTAAGTCAGGATGCCCCTGACCCTCATACCATTGCTTGAAAAATGTGTCCAAATTTTGACCTGAAACCGATTCCATGATGCCCTGAAAGGCTGCCGTAGTTGAAAATCCATAAGCTTGTGAGCCGCTTAAATGCTTTCTACATCCCTCGAAAAACAAAGAATCACCAATTTTATGCCTCAACATGTGCAACAACCAAGCGCCTTTTCTGTAGGTCAGTCGACCATTGAACAAGATATTGACTTGAGTAGTATCGGCCGGTTTTACACTTCCGTTGGGGTCAGCCGTAATGTTGGCCCTCATGGCGCGCATTTTCTTTTTGAAAGAATCATCGTTCTCAAGGTATTGATAACAAACCTCGGTCAAATAAGTAGCGAAGCCCTCGTTGAGCCACAGATCGTTCCAGCTTCCGCAGGTAACCATGTCGCCAAACCATTGATGGGCCAGCTCATGCGCTATTAAATCGCGCGAAAAATTCCCCATGAAACTCATGGTTTGGTGCTCCATCCCTCCTCCCCAAGTGAATTGTGCATGCCCGTATTTTTCCTGGGGATATGGATACGGTATAAACAAACTATCCATCAAACGAAGCATGGGTAACGTGATTTGAGCTTCGGTTTTGGATGAGTTCAGAAACTGCGGGAACACGTAATTCACCACCGGCAACGAATCTGTTCTATTCCAAAATTTGGCATAATCTGTGAATTCAGCATAGTTGGTAACCGCTATCGCCACCAAATACGTTGCCACCGGATAACGGTGTTTCCAATGTATTTTATGCCAACCTTGAACCGTAGGAGTAGTACTTAGAAGTACTCCATTACTACCCACTTTGAAATCTGAAGCCGTTTCAACCACAATATCAATGCTGTCAATTTTATCGTTCAGCGACTGTTTACAGGGCCACCAAAAAGGCGCCCCATAGGGCTGTGAAAGGGTATGAATGATGGGACCAGTCTGATGATTATCATACACATACGATCCAAATCCGCCAGAAACTGATGCGGGGTTGCCCCTATAGTGCACTGTGAAAGAATCAATGCTATTTTGATTCCATTTTACAGAAGATTTTGACGCTGTTTTCCAAACCAGGACCCTATTTGCCTTGCGCTCGTAAAACAAAAACTGCCCATTCCGAGTAATGCTATCAATTTTAAGTTCATTCACCAGATCAAAAGCCAAAGAATCTAAATCATTATCAGCTTTGAACTTAAAGAGTATATGACCTTCAATATTTGAATTGCTCTTGGGATTCAGTTTCCATTCGCAGCGATGATAAATGATGTCATATCCATGAAAAACAATCTCACCTGACCGTTTTTTAATCAAATTTCTTCCCTCAAACTGGGCTTTTTCAGCACAGACAATTTCATCGTGAATGTGCGTTTCTTCTTGCGCAAAAACAGGATTTATGACCAACAAAATTAACAGAATCAATGTTGGCTGTATTCTGATTAATGAACATAGGAAGATTCGCATGTCTTACAAATTTCGCAAATAAAATTCAGTGCAGCGCCGAATCATAAATTTAACCGACTTTTGCACCGTGAAATATTCGTGGTTGCCCGCCGTTTTAATTATCCTTTTAGGTTGTATTTGGGGAAGCTCATTCATACTTATGAAACGCGGACTTTTGGTCTTCAGCCCCTTACAAGTCGCGGGAACACGCTTGATTTTGGCCGGTGCTGTTTTGCTACCTTGGGTATTAAAATACACTTTCTTCAAACCCAATGATCCACTAGATTCCAGCAAAAAAATATTGGAAAAATCTGACTATCTCTGGCTCATTGCTTCAGGTGTTCTCGGAAATGCCATTCCTGCTCTGTTGTTTTCTTATGCAGGAAGACTCATTCCTTCAGGCCTTTCGGGAATTCTCAATGCATTTACCCCCTTATTTACACTCTTCTTTTCGGCATTTTTGTTTAGAGAAAAATTTACCCGCGAAGGGGGAATTGGGGTAATTATGGGCATTGTTGGAGCCATATTCCTCTTTGGACCATCTCTTTTGTCTTACGGTCAACCCATCAACCTTTTAGGTGCTTCTCTTCCGCTGATGGCGGCCCTTTTATACGGGCTTAACATAAATATAATCAAGCACAAATTATCTCACCTTCCAGGTATGGTTAAGACTGCTTATCCCTTTGTTTCTGTAGGAATCATCTATACCATCATTCTATCGCAAACCAACTATTTCGACGCTTGGGACAAACATCCTGGAGGTTTATTTCAAGAAGGATTTGGCTTCTTTGACGAAGGAAATATTTCTGCTAACTCGGCCTTTTTCTATTTGTTTCTCTTGGGATTTATGGGCAGTGCCGTGAGCATGATCATTTTCAACTGGATCATCAAATACGTCTCATCGTTAGTGGCTTCTACAAATACTTTCATCATTCCAGTCACTGCTGTTTTCTGGGGATTTGCCGACCACGAAAGCCTCAGTTGGAATATTTACGTGGGGATGTTCTTCCTACTTGCAGCCGTCTTTTTGATCATCCGTCCCAAAAAATCCTAAAAAGAACCAAGTACAAATTTGTAACTTGCAGTCATGGATAAATGGACTGCACTCGGTTTGACCAATCATCTTCCTTCCGGAAGCACAGGAATCAATCACCTATTTTCATCTGGAACGCCCTCTCACACTGATTTTAGTCCTGTAGATAATCAAATCATTGCTACTTGGAACGAACTTTCGTCTGAAGATTACGAATCAATAACTGTTGCCGCTGTTGAAGCAAGTAAAATCTGGAAAACATGGCCAGCGCCAAAACGCGGCGAAATTGTTCGCCAAATTGGCGATGAACTCCGCAAAAACAAACAGCTTTTGGGCGAACTAGTCAGCTATGAAATGGGTAAAAGCCTCCAAGAAGGATTGGGCGAAGTTCAAGAAATGATTGACATCTGTGACTTTGCCGTTGGATTAAGCCGTCAACTTCACGGTTTAACCATGCACAGCGAAAGACCCGAACATAGAATGTATGAGCAATGGCACCCACTGGGCGTTGTTGGAATTATATCTGCTTTCAATTTTCCAGTGGCCGTTTGGAGTTGGAATGCCATGATTGCCGCCGTCTGTGGAAATGTCAGTATTTGGAAACCCAGCGAAAAAACTCCTGCCACCGCTCAAGCGGTTCAACACATTATAAAATCCGTTCTCGTAAATAATCAACTTCCCGAAGGCCTTTTTTGCATTATTCAGGGAGGAAAACCTGTGGGTGAATGGCTTTGCAATGACCCTCGAATTGCCCTCATCAGCGCTACCGGAAGCATAAGAATGGGTAAAGAAGTCGCTCAATCCGTTGCAAAACGCTTGGGAAAATCACTACTTGAACTTGGCGGAAACAACGCCATCATCATCTCCCCAAATGCCAACTTAGATATGGCTTTGCGTGCAGTTGTTTTTGGTGCTGTTGGAACCGCAGGCCAACGTTGCACGAGCACCCGGAGATTGATCATTCACGACAGCCAATACGATGCAATGAAAGCAAAATTGATCAAGGCCTACCAACAAATCAAGATTGGAAATCCTCTCAATTCTGAAAATCATGTTGGTCCATTAATTGATACATTGGCTGTAAAGTCATACCAAAATGCTCTTGTGGAACTCGAAAAAGAAGGTGGTAAAATCATCTACGGCAACGAAGTCCTTCAAGGACCCGGTTACGAAAGCGGTTGCTACGTTCGACCCAGCATTTGTGAGGCAGAGCCCCACTTCAATATTGTTCAAGAAGAAACCTTTGCCCCCATCTTGTACCTACTTAAATATTCAGGTGATATCCACGATGCCATTGAAATCCAAAATGGCGTAAAACAAGGACTTTCAAGCGCCATTTTCACCGAAAACATCAGAGAATCAGAGTTATTTTTATCTGCTTTGGGATCTGACTGCGGAATTGCCAACGTCAACATTGGTACTTCCGGAGCAGAAATTGGCGGCGCTTTCGGAGGCGAAAAAGAAACCGGCGGCGGACGCGAATCGGGCTCAGACTCTTGGAAAGCCTACATGCGCAGACAAACCAACACCATCAATTACGGCGAAAGTTTACCGCTCGCACAGGGAATAAAGTTTGATTTTTAAATGTTGGTACATGGTAGTTGGTACATGGTCGTTGGTCGTTGGTAATTGGTCAGCCGCTGGTCTCTAGTCTCTAGTCTCTAGTCTCTAGTCTCTAGTCTCTAGTCTCTAGTCTCTAGTCTCTAGTCTCTAGTCTCTAGTCTCTAGTCTCTAGTCACTAGTCTCTAGTCTCTAGTC
>CAMDUE010000006.1 GCA_945877575.1 Chitinophaga pinensis | reverse complement strand
AGTCGCCGTTAATCAGGTCGAAGCCCTGGTTGGAAATACCAGAGTAAAGGTGGTGCCCTCGTCTAATTTTGTTTCAAAATCTATAGATCCGCTAAATTGCTCAACAATTTTACGGGTGATGGCCAATCCTAAGCCCATACCAGAATTTTTGGTACTGAAATTGGGAGAGAAGATTTTATTGAATAATTCCGGAGGAATTCCTTTACCATTATCTTTTACTTTGATGATGACTTTCCCATTATTGGGTGATAGAGTTTGAACCACTTGGATTTTACCTTTTCTGTCATCGGGGATGGCTTGAATGGCATTTTTTAGCAGATTGTTAAATACTCGAACCAATTGGTGGGCATCTGCTAAGATTTCAATTTCTGATTCACATAAATCTGCTTCAATACTGAAACCCATCTCACGCTCATTCAATGCAATGGCATCGGCTAGCACTTGAGTAATATCGGTTGGCTCTAATTTGGGTTCTGGCATCTTTGCAAATGAGCTAAATTCTTCGGCCATATTGCTTAATGAATCAATTTGACGAATCAACAAGTCTGCTGTTTTTGAGATTTTCTCTTTGAGATTATCATCGCCGCGATTCATTGAATATTGCAGATGTTGCAATGACAGACGCATGGGAGTCAGAGGATTTTTAATTTCATGGGCAACTTGTTTGGCCATTTCTCTCCACGCTCCTTCCCTTTCGGTAGCCGCTAATTTGTTTAGACTTTCATCTAATTGAGCCAACATCCGGTTATATTCTGAAACTAATTGACCAATTTCATCTTCGCCCTCCCACTGAATGGGTTGATTTCGTTGACCTAATTTTGTTTTCGCTAGTTTTGACCCAATCAGCAACAAAGGTTCAGAGATTCTCTTAGAAACCACGTTCGTTAAAATCAAAGAAGCTGCGAAAATTAACGCGAATAGATTGATGATAGCCACTACAAAGTTGGATATCTCATTGTACAAATCGTTTCGATTTGAATAATACGGCACATTAACAAATCCTCTAATATTCAGATCATTATCGTTGATTACGGAGTATGCAGATAAATATTCGAGATCAGAAATTTTCTCTTCGGCCAAAATCGCATTCTGTTTTCCGGCATTGAAATCTCTGTATACCGCTGGATTCATCAAATTCCCTCTGAATCGATCACGGAAGAACGCATTATGGGTAGAAACAATCAATTGTCCGTATCTGTCAAAAACATTTATATCAGCACCGTATGCTTCGGATAGATCATACACCAAACCTACTTCATATTTATTTTCGAGTTGATCTAAACTGATTTGAGAGCTTATTTTTGTTGCAATATTGGTGGTTTTCCTCAATAAATCTTGCTGTTGAGCCAACGTATTTTTGGATATAAAAAAGTTGACTGTCACCGTCAATACGATGATAAATATCAACATCAATAGCCAGGTCATATAAAGTTGGAGTTTTTTAGAAATCAACCAATGACTGGTAGGCATCGTATCGTTAGCTAATCCCGCTTTTAAAAATACCCACTTCTCAATCCAAACCACCCAGTAAATAAAGAAGTAGATTAAAAATCCGCCTAAAATAAAGAGGGTGAATTGAAACGTTTCATGCAGCAAACCATTTGCTGTATCGGTCACAACTACTTGGTTATTAAAAGAATCATACAAGACAAAATGCCTATTTTTTCCTTTTTGAATAAAACCGTTTGTGTTTCCAAAGGGACTTTGAAGAGGATATTCAAACGACCCGGTATTTTTACTCAGTCTATCTCGGTTGTAAATGGCATAACTAAATGAATTCTCGTCTCTCAATTTTTCAACTTCGGATGGTTTAATTTGATCAGATAATTGTCCGTTGTTTTCAAGACTTTTGGGTGTCAAAAGGGTAAAATAAAGTGCAGAAAATTGGCTGTCTTTATAAACCGGAAATCTTCCTACGTATGCCCCTCTCAATCTTCTTTCGGTGATTTGAACAAAATGAGGAGTGATTTGGAGCGAGCCATCGCTGTTGAAAAGAGAATTAAGTGCTGATAAATCAAGTGAGTTCTGAATTCTAAAGTTCTTTCCGGAATCGTTAAAATCAAAAACCTCAAATTCAAATTGATCGTTTAATTCTGAAAAATACTGAGTCCTTAAATTCTCTACCAGTTGGGCTTTTTCGGTTTCAGAATTTCCAGTAATGAAATGCAAGACCGCTAAGTCAGTATTGAATGAATTCTCAATATCCAGCAAAAGTCCATTTACAAAATCATCGTACTTAACTACTAGGTTTTTGGCGAGTAATTCTTGTTGTAATCGTTCTTTTTTCACCAATTCACCTTTAATTACCGCACTGATAAAAAGGGCTGGCAAGATAATTTCAAGCCATCGGCGAATTCCTGGAAAACCCAAATTATTCCAAGTTTGATGTCCCAACCAAATCAATAAGAACAAAAGCAACAATGCACCAATGAATGGATCTTTGTACACCACAATACTTGAAAAAATGAATCCTGAAGTGAACAAACTCCAATTTGATTTTCCGGTATGAATGACAAAATCCAATATCACAAGTGCTGAAGCCAACATGATGATAATCAGTAAAAGAGACAATACCGACATGTAATCTATCAGTAGAAGTTTAGAAAAATCAAACGCTATGTGTGTACTATGAATAATGTAAGCAGATAAATCTGCGCTGTAAAACAATATAGTTCCCGCCAAAAGCAATAAGGCCCACCTCAACAACAAAATCAATACCGGTGCGGTATTGGTTAGTTCATTTCGGTATACTTTTAAATTTCGAACCAACCATAAACCAATCAACGACCAAATTATTGATACACCGAGAGTATTTAAAAGAGGGGTAGGTGAAAAAACATCGGGAGAAAACAATCTAAATTGGGACAAACTCTGACCTACAACTCCGTTTGAAATACCCAGAGCAAAGATCATCCATAACAAAGCACTTATAGGAATTCTTCGCCACAGAGAATTTTTTAATACAGATAAACAATAAATACCTGCCGTTAAAAATATCCAACCAAGCAACAAAAGTAAATCATCCCAAACGGGGTTATTTACACGGTTGATTTTTACATAAAAATCAAATGATTTAGGTTCTCTTTTTAAAGGGTCGAGGGTTCTAATCTGGACATTTAAGTCTTTGGCATTTGAGAACGAATCACTAGAAACAACTACTTCAATGCCATTAATGATGGCAGTTTTTGATTGAATTTGTGGAAAGTTGGAATTGAATGCATTTAAGACAAAAACATAGGTATAATTATTGATTTCCAGGTTCCAAGTTGCAAGATAAACTCCATTTTGATTAATAAATCCAAACTGATTGCCCAATTGGGGACTAACCTGAAAATCTTGGCATGTCCACTCAATGGGCTTTCCTTGATAAAACAAAAATGCCTCTAAATCTTTACTTTTAAGTTTATCCAACCAAGGCATAAAAGACTTGGCTTGCCCAAATGAGTCTTTTAGAGTTGTGATCAATTCATCGGCATCAAGAATTTCTAGTTGTGCTTGATCAATGATTTTCTGAGAGTTTGGTTCACCGCTATATTCGTCTGAATTGAGCCAAAATCCTAAGACCAATAGATTCAAGCCTATAGCTCTTAAAACAACACCCAATATGTTTAATACACGGCGCATTGGTGCTCTAAATAGCCAGTAACATAATCTTTGATTGCTTGGTCAAAATCCCAAAATGAGTCTGAATAACCTGCGTTTTTAACCCTATTCATGGATGCCTCGGTGAAATATTGATAATTACCTCTAATGTCTTCGGGCATTTCAACATATTGAATATTGGGAACTTGATTTAAAGCTTCAAAAACCGCGGTTGCCAATTCTAAAAAAGTGTGAGCTTGCCCGCTTCCCAAATTATAAATTCCCGAATTTTTTCGATTTTCCATAAAATGAATCAGAACGCTTAAAACGTCTTTCACGTATACAAAATCTCGGCGTTGTCCGCCATCTTGGTAATCATCTCTATAGCTTTTGAACAAGGAAACTTCGCCTTTTTCCTTGATCTGATTGAAGGCATGAAAAACCACACTGGCCATTCTTCCCTTGTGATATTCATTTGGGCCAAAGACATTGAAAAACTTAAAACCAGCCCAAAATGGAGGGTGCAGGCCTTCAGCCGCTTTTTCTTCCGCCCAAAGGTCGAACAACTGCTTGCTCTCGCCATAGGGATTCATGGGCTTTAAACGACTCCTACCCTCTGGACTATCATCAAATCCAAATTCACCGCTACCATAAGTGGCTGCCGAGCTGGCGTAAATCAAAGGAATAGAAAACTGGGTACATGTATTCCAAAGTCGTTTAGAATAATCTACGTTTAAGTGATTTAGAACATCCCAATCAAATTCATTGGTCCTGGTTCTTGCTCCAATATGAAATACAAATTGCACTTTCTGAGCATGTTCATCCAACCAATCAGGAAATTCTTCTCTATCAATTCGGGCCTTCAGTTTCTTGTTTTCCAAATTGGGAAGTTTTGAAGTGTGGCTAAAATCATCTACAGCAATCAATTCGCCGTAACCAAGTTCCTGAAGTTTTCCCAAAAGAGCAGAGCCAATAAATCCGCAAGCACCCGTAACAATGATCATGAAACAAAAATAGGCATTAAATTCGTGTGTGTGAAACATCCCTTAGATATCCCCAATAATCCACCCGATGATTTAAATTTACAGTTGGTTAGCCCAATGTATCTCGAGGAAATTAGGATGCAAATTGAAAAAGATTTTGGGATAGCGGGCTTTCTTTTTTCGGGGGACAATTACACCGATTTAGCCTCTCTGTTACCAGAACTATTATTGGCCGTAGAAAACCTAAGAACTCAACGAAACTCAGACTGGATGAAGATAGTTTTCAGAGTTGACCTCACTGAGAAACAGTACAAATTCGTCCAAAAAATGGGCGGTGATACCCATGAAAATATGGCAAAAGCAGTACTTCTGAGGGAATTTCAAAAAGTTCATACCCGAAAACAACACTCTCGTACTTGATAATCTACTACTATTTGTGGAAATTTGCATTTCTATGAAGTTAAAAGACATCGTTTCAGTAACCGGAATGCCCGGCTTGCACAAAATATTGGGACAAAACAAATCTGGTTTAATACTTGAAGCTTTGGCCGATGGCAAAAAGTTCTCTACCAACCTTAGACAACGCGTGAGCATTCTATCTGACATCTCTATGTTTGAAGAAGAAGGCGAGGTTAAATTGGCAGTAGTACTTCAAAACGTAAAAGCGTTGGAAGAAAAAGGTGAAGCCGTTCCCACCAGCAAGGCAGACAACGATGAAGTTAAAGCGTTTATGGCGAAGGTTATGCCAAACTATGACCGCGAAAGAGTGTATCCAAGCGATATGAAAAAGTTGTGTGCTTGGTATCACTTATTAAAAGATAAATTAGATTTCGCTACACTTCATGAAGAAGAAACTGAAGGCGCAGAAGGTACTGACTCAGATGCTCCAGTTGCAAAAGCAAAACCTGATGCGAGCAAAACCGCTGCAAAGTCAGCCGTTAAAACCGCTACAAAAACTTCCGCAGGAGTGAAAGCAAAAACTGCAACTCCTCGCAAAATGGGTAGCTAATACCAATTACTATGGCTTCATTTATTCCTGAGAATTTCCGAATTGATTCGGCTGAATCTGTCGTTTCACTCTTTAATCAACTTATTGAGAGACCGATAAACAGCGTAACCGAATTAGAAAATTGGCTAAAAGATGCTAGTGAGCTCGAAAGTCATATTTCGGAAGATATGGCCTGGAGATACATTCGCATGACTTGCGATACTAAAAACAAAGATCACGAGTCGAAGTATCTTCAGTTTGTTCAGGAAATCCAACCACAGTTGGCTCCACTAGAAGATCAACTCAATCGAAAAATTGCAGATTGCTCTTTCACTCAGGAACTCGAAAATGAATCCAATCCTCAAAGCACTGCTCACCAAATTTATTTCCGCGGAGTTAGAAAAGCCATCGAAATCTTCAGAGAAGAAAACATTGAAATTCAATCTGAATTGAGCACTTTGGCCCAAGAATACTCCTCGGTTCAAGGTAGTATGAGCATTGAATGGAACGGTGAAGAAATCACCCTCCAAAAAGCATCCAACTTTTTACTTGAACCCGATAGAGATCTTCGAGAAAAAGCATGGAGAAAAATACAAGAACGCCGTGCCGTTGACACTGAAAAGCTGGAAGATATCTTTGACCATATGGTCGCAAAAAGACATCAAATGGCACTCAATGCTGGATTTGAAAATTACCGCGACTACATGTTTGCAGCATTAGGCAGATACGATTACACAGCCCAAGATTGCAAAGATTTCCATAAGGCCATTGAAGAATATGTAGTTCCACTCACCCAAAAAGTCACGCAAAAACGCAAAGATCAAATGAAACTGGAGGTTCTCAAACCTTGGGATACCTCAGTTGATCCTCTCAATAGACCGGCTTTAAAACCCTTTAGCAACGGTTCTGACCTTTTGGAAAAAGGCATCAAGAATTTAGACCAATTAGATCCTTTCTTTTCACAGTGTTTAACCACTATGAAAGAAAAAGGATTGCTTGACCTAGATAGCAGAGTGGGCAAGGCACCGGGCGGATATAATTATCCTCTAGCCGAAACCAATATGCCCTTCATTTTCATGAACGCAACCGGCAATTTGAGAGACGTTGAAACCTTAGTGCATGAAGCGGGGCATGCCATTCACAGCTTTTTGATGGCACCTTTGCCTTTGAACGCATTCAAAAACACTCCAAGCGAAGTAGCTGAGCTTGCTTCGATGAGTATGGAATTGTTGAGCATGGAAGGTTGGCAACATTATTTCGATTCAACTGAAGACCTACAAAGGGCTAAAATGGAACAAATTGAAGGGGTGATCAATACCCTTCCGTGGATTGCTACAGTTGATGCTTTCCAACATTGGATCTATGAAAACCCCAATCATACTCGCACTGAAAGAATGATTTCTTGGAACCAAATTCAAGAGCGTTTTGGAACCGGTTTGGTTGACTACACGGATTTAGAATTTGCAAAAAATCATTCTTGGCACCGTCAATTGCACATTTTCGAAGTACCTTTCTACTACATTGAATACGGCATTGCTCAATTGGGCGCCATAGGCATTTGGAAAAACTACGTTGAAAAGTCGCGTGAGGAAGCCCTCCAAGGGTACACCAATTTCATGAAATTAGGTTACACTCAGAGCATTCCAGAAATTTACCTTGCCGCAGGTGTTCGCTTTGATTTCTCGCCACAATATGTATCTTCACTGATGAATTTCGTGGAGAGTCAATGGAACTAAGCAAAAGACAAATCATTGCCGCATTCGCGCTCATTGTTTCCTATTTTTTATTTGGACATTACATAGCTTTAGCCGGAAATTGTTGGGGAGGATGGAACGAAATCTGTTGGAGCCGTTGGGATTCCGGGCTTTACCTTGGCATTGCTAAAGTTGGGCACACCCTTTACCCTTGCCCTGATATTCCCTCAGGGAACTGCGGAAACGCCGGCTGGGCACCCCTTTACCCTGCTCTCATTAGACTGCTTCATGAAATTTCTGGCCAACAAATTCCATTTGCCGATGCCGGTATTTACATCAGTACCTTCTTCTGGATTTGCAGCCTGTATTGGGTCAGAAATGAATCTTTTGCGGGCGCTTTACTCTTATTACTAGCACCGGGAAATATCTATTTTCACGCCATTTTCCCCATGTCCCTTTTAGCTTTTTTCGTTCTGGGGATGTTTTACTTTCTGGAACGTCAAAAATACTTACTGGCTGGCATCATGGGTTACTTTGCCGCACTCTCCTACTCTATCGGATTCATTCTCATCGCCTGTTTGGGCGTTTATGCATTTTATCAATGGCGCAAAAAAGATTTAACCCTCACCAATGCCTCTAAACTCGTATTAATTCCATTAGCCGGCATCATAACTTGGTTTACATACGATTATTTCGCCACTGGAAAATGGAACGCATTATTCCTAATACAGGGCAAATACGGACACCATGTGAAGCTCCCATTCGAGATGATGTACTTGAAATTCAAGGAATTAATCGATGCATGGGGCACCCTAAAAATGTCAATAGAACTCCAAAACTACTTCATTTGGATCGCTGTAATTCTAGCCGTCATTAAATTCTACAAGATCCGCACCCAACAACCGCTGTGGCTCCTATTAATGATTTTCACCCTTCTCTATTGGTGGCTCCCCTACAGTAGCAGCAGTGTCACCGCCGTTTACCGGAACGTGTGCGTGCTTCTCCCAGCCTGGATTTACCTATTCAGACACATAACTCCCCTTCAACGCTGGATAGCCTTGACGGTGATGGCTGTCTTCTCAGTTACTCAAGGAATTCTATTTATACAATCGATATTGATATAGTCTGTAGTCTGTAGTCTGTAGTCCGTGGCCCATGGTCTGTGGTCTGAAGCCCGCTACCCGAAACCCGCTACTCGTAACCCGAAACCCGATACCCGAAGCCCGCTACCCGTAACCCGGTACCCGCTACCCGTAACCCGAAACCCGATACCCGAAGCCCGCTACCCGTAACCCGGTACCTAGTACCTAGTACCAATCTACAGATTCCCTCTTACCGCCTGTTCGCGTTCAATGCTTTCGAAAAGGGCTTTGAAATTGCCTTTTCCGAATGATTTTGCACCCTTTCTTTGAATGATTTCAAAAAATACGGTGGGGCGATCTTCTACAGGTTTGGTGAAGATTTGTAGTAGATATCCAGATTCGTCTCGGTCTACAAGAATGTTTTGACTCTTTAGATCTTCAAGATTTTCTTCAATCTCTCCTACTCGGTCAAGTACGTCATCATAGTAGGTTTCAGGAACGTATAGGAATTCAATTCCGCGATTGCGAAGTTCTCCTACCGTTTCAATGATGTTGTGTACTTCGATGGCAATGTGTTGAACACCAGCACCTTTATAGAACTCGATATACTCTTCTATTTGAGATTTCTTTTTTCCTTCAGCAGGCTCGTTGATGGGGAATTTGATGTATCCGTTTCCGTTAGACACCACCTTACTCATCAGAGCGCTGTATTCGGTGCTGATGTCTTTGTCATCAAAAGTCAATAACAATTTGAAGCCCATTACATCCTCGTAAAAACGAACCCATTCATTCATCTTGCCTAATTCGACATTTCCAACGCAATGGTCTACGTATCTAAGTCCAACGGGTTTAACATTCATGGCAAAAGCAGGCTTTTTATAACCAGGCAAGAATGGGCCGTTGTAGTTTTTACGCTCAACAAACTTATGTACGGTTTCACCGTAAGTATGGATACCAGAAATAATCACATAGCCATTCTCATCTTCAAAACGAGTGGGCTCCATGTATGGCTTTGCACCGCGTTTAACTGTTTCTTCGAAACTTTTGGTGGCGTCATCAACCCAAATGCTCAAAAACTTAACACCGTCACCGTGGGTAAGGTGATGTTGAGCGATTTCAGAGTTTGGATCAATGGCTGTAGTTAAAACCAAGCGAATTTTCTCTTGCTCTAAAACATAACTGGCTCTATCGCGCACTCCCGTTTCAGGCCCCGCGTAAGCAACCAATTTATATCCCCAAGCAGCCTGATAATAATAGGCGCTTTGTTTGGCGTTTCCTACGAAAAATTCAATGTGATCGGTTCCGTTTAAGGGAAGAAAATCCGTCTCAACGGCAACATTATCCAAAACTTCGCTTTGCATAGGGGCGAAGTTACGAAAAATTACGAAATCAATAGGGGTCTACGTTGAATTCTACTTGAATTGCATTCATGCCGTCGCTTTGGATCAAACGATCTTTTTGAGACAGCAAATATGACTTAATTTTAGTTGCAGTAGGCGACTTTGAATTCAACTTGAGTAAGAACTGCTGAATGTACATATTTTTGACCCTCGCAACTGTAGGGACAACAGGTCCCAAGAGAAAATCTCCTAAATGAGTCCTCAATAAATTATTCATAATCATAGCCGCCGTCATGCAGGTTGACTCATTTTTGTGCTTGATTGAAATTTCAATCAACCGACCAAATGGCGGATAAGAGAATGCTTCGCGCGCCTCCAACTCTTCTTGGGCAAATCCGTCAAAATTTGAATCGTTCAACGCTTGGAAAACGGGGTGATTTTTCTTGTGGGTTTGGATAAGGATTTTCCCAGCGGCATCGCCCCTTCCGGCTCGTCCTGCAAGTTGGTAAAGCTGTTGAAATGCTCTTTCGTGTGACCTAAAATCAGGAATATTCAAAGACATATCAGCATCGGGAACACAAATCAACTCAACAGATTCAAAGTCAATTCCTTTAGATAATAGTTGAGTGCCCACCAAAAAATCAATTTGACCCGTATTAAAATCTTGAATTATTTTCTGAAAATCACTCCTTTTCTTGATGCTTTGCTGGTCAAATCGGGCAATTCTTGCTTTTGGAAAGTAAATTTCCAACTCTTCCACGATTTTTTCCGTACCCGTACCTTTCATTTGGAAGTGACTTCCTCCGCAACCTGGACAAACCTTTGGTACAGCTTGTGAATGTCCGCAATAATTACATCTTTGATTCAACGAACTTTTGTAATAGGTCAGGGCGATATCACATTGAATGCACTGCGTGGTATGTCCACACAAAGCACACTGCATGTATGGAGCATATCCTTTTCTATTGTGAAAAACGATGGTTTTCTTGCCTTTTTCCCAAGATAATTTCATTTCTTCCAACATAGGATCAGAAAATAATTCTTTGTGCCTATTTTGCTGTTTAAGTTCCTTACTGTCTAGCCAAACCCACTTGGTGGCTTTTCTGTCATCAAATCGGACATCCAATCTCAACAAAGAGATTTTGCCCGTCTTGGCTAAATGCAACATCTCATAACTGGGTGTTGCAGAACCCATTAACAGATGAGCGCCCCACTGTCTGGCCAGATAAAATGCCGCATCACGCGCATGAAACAAGGGTCGTTTTTCAAATTGCTTATAACTTGGTTCATGTTCCTCATCAATGATGATGATTCCCAATTCACAAAAAGGTGCAAACAATGCCGACCGAGTTCCAATAATGAAATTGACTTCCCTTCGGGCTATTTTATCGTACAATTCTGTTCTTTCGTAACTGGAATAATAGTGATGCCAAACGCCTATTTCCTGTGGCACAAATTCAGAAATACGCTCCACTAAATTTTCGGTCAAGGCCACCTCTGGAACCAAGAATAACACTTGTTTACCTTGTTCGAGTATTTCAAGGGATGCCTTCAAATAAAGGTACGTTTTTCCGCTACCCGTTACCCCTTGAATCAAAACCGGTGTCCCTTGATCAAATGCGTCATCAATTTTTAACGCTATGTCTTTTTGTTTGGATGTCAACTCCAAATGGCTATTTCCTGCGGCTCTTAATTTAAGATGATCTGTTTTCTCTTGAAAAATCCTTAACCATCCTTTCGCCTGTAAAGCATTTAATATTGTGCGAGAAACTCCACTATCTGCCATGAATGTCTTCACAGGATGTGCAACTCTGGTACGACCCAAAAGGTGCATCAAGGCTTCAAATTGCTTTATGGCCCGTTTCTCGGTGTAATTCAACACTTCATTTGCAAAGGCTTCGTCTTTCCAATCTGACGAAAGCTCAATCCAATCTAGCCATTTGGGTTTATAATTTTCACGCAATTCCTCCTGCATGGAAATCAATCCCTTGTGGTACATGGACTTAATGGTTTTCATGATGGTTTTCTGATTCAGAAGTTGCTGAACCTGTTCAACTGTAATGATTTTCTCCTTAATCAATAAAGATAAAACCAAATTCTCCTTTTCATCAAGAACTCCTAAATCATCCAAATTGATTTCTGAATGTAAGGATATCTTTGTTTGGGACTGAACCCTGTACCCGGCGGGTAATGCCACATTGAGAACGTCGCCCAAATTCGACAGATAATATCTGCTAATCCATTCCCAAAACTCCATCTGCAAGGGAGTTACAATGGGTCTATCATCTAAAATCTCAATGATGTAGTTGGCTTGATATCCTTGAGGTGGCTGCTCGGTGATTTTCCAAACGATGCCAGAATACACCTTTTTGACGCCAAATGGAACGGCTACTCTCATGCCCAATACCAACAACTCGTTCCACTCATACGGCAAACGATAGGTATAAACCTTAGGTAAAGGTAACGGCAACAGAATTTCTGCAAAAAGGGTTATTCTCTCTTCCAAGTCCAACAAATTACAGCGGAAGATAAATCAGAATGTACTTATAAACAATAAGAGCCACAATTCCAGCAACGTGACCAATTAACAATAATTTCTGCCAACGCACAGCCCATCTAATGGAATTCAACGGCAACAAATAGGCAATCAAAGAACCAAGTAATGAGAATCCAATAGAAAATCCAATCAAATAGATCAATCCTGCATCTCCAAAATACTTCCATGAACCTGGAGTCAAGGTCCAGTCGAACCAAAACCTTAGATACGAGAAAGTTAAAAAAGCCATTAAATTAATGACTATCAATGATAAACGAGCATTGTTCTGGGAAGTTACCACCGCTACTGTTCTGTATCCAAAGATTAAATTTCCTCGATGTCCGTCAAGTCCTTTCAAAACATCTTTAGTCAATATAATCAAGGTCAATGCGGTGAAAAAGCCTAAAATTTCGATAGATGGAAGTCCTAAGTGAATCCATACAGCCAATACGGGTGAGACAGTCAACAATGAAGACGTGAGTTCCCTGAAAAAGGCAATTTTTTGTAATTTATGCGAATAAAACCACGACAAAATTTGAATCCCCAAGAAATAAGCCGCAATTTTAGCAGAAGCCATAGCGGCAAATATCAAACCCAAAACATTGAAGATGATGTACAAATTTGCCAAATGTTTGGTGCCAATGGCCGATGCCATCAACGGATGAGAAGGACGATTGACCAAATCTTTATCTCTATCATAAAATGAGTTGATGATGTACGCCGCTGCAATGGTAAATGCAGAAGCCCCTACCATCAGATAGGTATTTATATCGGTCAAAAAGTACCACAAAGCCAACTTTTTTGATGCCTCGGCATGCAACATAAGCTGCATGTAGGCGGCCAAAAAGATTTGAGCAAAAGAAATCAAGGCCACGTTGTACCAACGCACCAAACTCAAAAAGTATAAAAAGCGTAAAAATCTTTGATTGCCCTTGGGCATATTACATTCTGTAGATTACTTGAACATTGTGCCCTTCTAAGAGTTTTTGAGCTTGTTCAAAGTCTTCGGTAAAACCAAGAACGAAACCGCCTCCTCCGCTACCGCAGAGTTTTAGATAATAGGCATTGGTTTCAAGTCCTTTCTTCCACAGCGATTCAAACTTTTGAGGAATCATAGGTTGGAAGTTATTAAAGAATAACTGTGAAATGGCCTTAACGTGTTTAAACAAAGGCTTAACCTCTCCTTTCAAAAAGTGAGTTACGGCATTGTCATTGTGCTTTTTCAATTCCGTTTTCACCATATTTCTGAAACCTTCCTCTTTCAAACGTTCGAGGAAAATTTCTACCATACCTTTTGTTTTTCCCGGGGAACCGGAATCTAAAAGGAAAATGGCTCCTTTACCTGTGATGTTCTCTGCCGGAAGTTCGGCAGTATCTAAATTACCTTTCCCTTTAATGATGATGGGTAAATTCAGATAACAAATCAATGGGTCTAGGCCCGAACTCTTTCCATGGAAAAAGCTCTCCATAAGTCCCAATACTTCTTTCAACTGCTGCAACCGATCTTCAATCATGATATCGTCAGCGGTAATGGGATTTTCTGAGTAGTTGCTGTAAATGGCGGCAACCAAAGCACCAGAACTTCCTACACCAAAACCCTGAGGAATGCTACTATCAAAATATAGTCCTGTCTCAAGATGACCTTCCAATCGTGCAAAATCAAATTTGCAAGGTAATTGCCCAGTAAAATGCATTTGTTTCAAATGCTTCACGTATTTCGCAATGCTTTTGTTGCTTCGAATTTGATTGTCATCAGCTTCTGAAGGTTCAACAAAACGAAATCTTCCATTAAAATTATCAAAAGGGATGCTCAACCCCATAGAATCCTCAATGATTCCATACTCTCCGAAGAGAAGTATTTTGGCGTAAAACATGGAACTTTTTATCATTTCAATTTTTTTGCGGGGATCCACCAATGTTGCTGCAAAGATACAAACTGTTTTTGCAATAAGGTAACAACTCAGTTTCAATAAAGTTCATTACTGACTGACTGTAAGATTTATCATACAATAAATGCACATTGGCACCGGCATCTAAAGTAAAGGCCATAGGCCACTGAGTCTCCTTGCGTTTGAGCCAAATCTTCTCAATGATCGCCACCGTATTTGGGCGAATCAACAAATAATATGGTTCTGACGACATCATCATAGCGTGTAATTGCAAGGCTTCTGATTCTACGAGAGAGATAAATCCTTCGAGATCACCCTCCTTCATTATTTCCAATAAGCGCTCCAAATTGATTTGGGCCTGTTGATATCTAGAGGTTGCATAAGGATGATCTTTTAACAAATCATGTCCTTGAGTGCTACTCACAGATTTCTCCCCATCGTCTACAATCAACACGGCATCCGCCCAATTATTCAACGACGGATGAACCTCAGCGGTGAAGGGTACAGCAAATTCATCTGTGGCTTTGCTCCATGCTTTGGTTTCTCCCCAGATTCCTGGCTGTCCGTAAACACTTCTGCAAGCCGAACCAGAACCCAATCGAGCATATATACTTGCAGTTTGAAGAAATTCTTCTTCGCTCCAAGTCTGTGTTCCAGCTAAATCAGCCCGTTGAAAGTCTGCAAAACACAGTGCTAAAGCACCAAAGCCTGCGGCCGAACTAGCTATTCCTGTGCCGTGAGGGAAATTATTTTCAGATTCAATTCGCCAATGAAACTCCTTTACCTGAGGCATCATAGGAGCAATTCGCTCCAAAAACTGTCTGATTTTTGGTTCAAAAGAAGGCTTAGGTTCTCCCGCTAAAAAAAACTCCAAACTCACACTTGAAGCATGAGTATCATCCAATTTAGCCCTTGTGACAGTTGTTGTAGCGTGAAGATCTGTCAATGTCCAGCTAATGCTAGGATTTGCAGGTAGTTGAACACCTCCCGATTTTTTACCCCAGTATTTCACCAAGGCAATGTTGCTTGGGCAACGATATTTAACACAATTATACTCAGACATTCTTTATTCTAATTTGGAATCACCCAGTCGTTCCAGGCAACTACGGTTTTATTTTTAAATATGGATGGATATTCTTGCAAAATCTTCTTGTTAACCAACAGCATATCACCTCCCCAAGCTCCCAACCATTTGCACAGTCCCTGAGATACTGGCTTTAAACCCAACGATTGATAAGGCGTTTCTAATCCCAATAATTGCGACAAAAACATTTGCATCATTTCCAATGATGTTTCCAACGTTGGAATATCTTGAGCATCTCGTGTCAAAGACAAAATCTTTTCCAACTGCATTTTATATGCTGTATCGGCGCTCAACTGATCTAAGGTCTCCTTAACTGCTGCACTGCTGTTACGTGAATTTACTTTCTCTCCCCAAAAAACGATGTGCCATTGTTGAGTCAAAGATGAAGACAGTTTCCAAGGTCTAAAATGAACTCCTTGTTGATTTCTCCAGAAAACCAAGGGTTTTTGCACCTGTGCAATGGCTACATCGTAACCACTTCCCCCGAAAAGCTCAGACTGAACCCACTGGGCATTCAATCCGAAAAATTGCGACATCAAAGCAACGAATGTGCTGCTGCTGCCTAATCCAGAATTTCGATTGAATTCAAGTCGAGTAACCAGTCGTACGGATTTTCCGGACTCAAAAAATCCATCGGGAACCAAATTGAGCAACTTTAAAAAAGTTTCAGCAACGGGCTTATCGATGGAAGTTATTTCGCTGCTAGGCAACAAATCATCCAAACTCACGCTCATCTGGAACCAGGGTTGTTCATTTTCATCCAACGCTTGATAATATAGGGTATCAACCGCAGCAGCAGGAGTATTAAAGACCCACGAATCAAGCCATTGTCCGCATTTAACCGGCAAGGCCATTCCCTCGAAGCCCACCAAAACGGTGTACTCACCGTTCAATAAAATTTTACCGGGTGCGTAAAAAGACTGCATTAATGCTTAGCTGAGGAAATTGCGCTAACTGAAACCCCTCTCACTTTCGAAAATATCTCTACTGCAGCTGAGAAACTAACCACTTTATCTTTGAAATATTCTACTATTTGTTTTTTCTCTTCATCGGTTGCTTCCAATTGATTCAAAATATTCAATAAGTGCATTTTCATGTGCCCTTTTTGAATTCCTGAGGTAATCAAAGATCTAACAGCACTAAAATTCTGCGCCAATCCGGCAACAGCGACAATGCGCATCAAATCAGAAGCAGACGGATATCCCAAAAGTTCATGAGCAAATTTCACCATCGGGTGCAACGAGGTAATTCCGCCAACGGTGCCAATGCTCAAGGGCAAATCGATCCAAAATTTAAACTCATCACCATTGATTTCGGCATGGGTTAAACTAGAATAACTTCCATCTTTCGCTGCATATGCGTGAGCGCATGCTTCAGTGGCACGAAAATCATTGCCAGTAGCAATAATAACCGCATCAATTCCATTCATGATTCCTTTGTTATGAGTCACCGCACGATAAGGCTCAGCCTTAGCAATTCTGATGGCCCTTACAAATTTTTCAGCAAACTCTTGATTGCTGATACCACTGCCTTCGTTAATGTCGCTGATTTTACAACTCACCTCCGCTTTAACACGACATTCAGGAGTGAAATTACTCAAAATACTCATCACAATTTGAACCGGATGCTCAGCCTTCAACTCTCCCACTAACTGTGCCCATTCTTTTGCAATGGCTTCCAAACAAGAATTGATGAAATTAGCACCCATCGAATCACGGGTATCAAATTTCACTTGGAGCTGATAATAATCTTCTTCTAAATCTGATTTATCTATCAAAGAAATATCTAAAATTCCGCCGCCGCGTTGACGCATGTTGCGGGTAATTTCATCGGTCGCATCAAACAATCTATGTTTGTGATCCACAAACGCTGTTTGTAGAAATTCGAAATCCTTCCCTTGCCAAACAAAATGCACATGTCCAATTTTGGTCATGCCAATGATCTCCGTTTTAAATCCACCGCGTTCCAACCAAAAATTGGCGGCTTTGGCTGCTGCCGCAACCACACTTGATTCTTCAATGGCCAATGGGATGGTGAAGATTTTACCGTCAATCAAAAAGTTTGGAGCTACCCCAAACGGAAGATAAAAATTGGATACCGTATTTTCAATGAACTCATCGTGGAGTCGTTGTACCTCTGTTTGTCCATGCCAATAACCGGTTAACATGTTCAATGCCGACTCAGGTTCGCTGGCGTGATTCTGAAGAATCCATTCAATTTTTGCTTCTTTCGATAATTTACTGAAGCCAGAAATAGGTGCGGGTTTTCTCATTTTATTTAACCGTTAGGTAAGATTGAGCCATTTTAAGGCCTTCAATTTGTGATTCTATGAATTGGTCTAAAGGCTCTTGGCCTTGAAGTGCATATTTCAAAAACGGACTTGCTTGAGCGTAAATTGCAGCATGTTTCAATTTACCGATGGCATAATATCCATCCAAAAAATTCTTGATTCCGCCTGAGGCAATGATTGTTTTCACGGGGGATGTTTTCCCTGCTTCGGTCATTTGTAACAAAATCTCATTCACGGATTCAATCATATCTACAGAAGTATGCCCCACATGAGTGGCGCATTTCCATTCTTCGGCTCTCAAGTCACTTCTTCGGTGATTTTCAAGTAAACTAAAATTGGTACCTCCAAAAGACCCGAAGTCGAGTGCTTCCAATGGGAGCTCCAGCAACGCTTTCAAGGATTTAGGACCAAATCCTTGTCCTACTTCCTTCACCATAACAGGAAACTGGGCAAAATCTAATACCCACTTTACGGTGTCTATGGGTGCCTCAGAATATTTGTCACCTTCAGGCTGAAACCACTCTTGCAAGGGATTAACATGTATAATCAATCCATCAGCATCTAGGCTGTGAATGAGTTCCTTAATTTTATGAGCTTCATTCGCTTTCTTCAATTCCTGAAGTTGGGCAATGCCCAAATTCGCAAATAAGGGTTGATCGCCAATGATATTCCTCACTTTAAAATCGGAAGCTGACTCTTTTTGCTCCAAAACAGGTCTGCAAGAACCAAGGCCCATACCTAAGCCATATTTTTGAGCTGCTCGGGCTAAGTTTTTATTGATTTCTCCAGCCAATTCAGCACCGCCGGTCATGCTAGAAATCCAAATGGGCGCTCGCAAGATTCTTCCTGCCAATGAAGTTTCTTTTAAAGTCTGATGATCAGGGGAAGCAGCGAACAATGGTTCGTAATAAAATCTTGAATCACCCTCGCTCAGTTGCGAACGGAAGGTCAATTCAATGTGATCTGCTTTTCTTTTGTTGAGGTGATTTGCCGCCAATGTTTTACAAAGGTAACAAAAATTGTAGGCCGAAAGTTTTGCTTCAATGCAACTTATCGTTGTTTTTATGTCGTTCAGCGTCTCTTTGGGTTTTCTTTTGGATGTTAGACTCAACCGCTTTGGTTAAATCTACCCCTGTTTGATTGGCTAAACACACCAGAACCCAAAGCACATCAGCCATTTCATCGGCTAATTTATCATCAGGTTCTCCTGCTTTGAAAGACTGATCTCCGTATTTTCTTGACATTATTCGAGCCAACTCCCCCACTTCTTCCATTAAAATGGCCGTATTTGTGAGTTCTGAGAAATACCTAACACCAACAGTTTTGATCCAGTGATCTACTTTTTGCTGGAGTTCACTCAACGTAATGTCAGACTGGCTCATGGTTATTTCTTCAATAAAAGCATTTGCTCATCCACCCAACCTTTGCCCCAATTTTCTTTCTCTTCCTCTGTCCACAACGTTGGGAAAGATATGATTCTTTGAAAACGAGGAGGCAGAAACTTTTGCCAATTGGTACCGCCAGTGGCTGATACATCGGTTCCTTTACTAGACAGATATCTTACGGCACTGCGATAGTGCGATAATCTCCAATTGATGTTCAAATAAACATCTAAGGTTTTAAAAAATCCTTTTAACTCTTCTGTCAACTTGCCTTCAGCATCTAACTTCAACAATTGCTTATTCAAATTGATGTTTTTCCACTTATCAGCCCACTCCATGAAGGTTTTTTCGTAATGATCTTCAAACTGTTTCAAAGTTAAAGTGCGTTGACCCGTTGCTGAATCAATAGAACCTTGCTTCCAATATATATTTTGATAGCAGCCCTGAACATCATCAATTTGGCTGTTTTCTCTTTGGGACTCTGCAGTCAGATAGAACATATCAGTGCAAGCCATTTCAATCATTCGGAATTGTGCGCTCTGAAATCCACTCGCCGGTAAAAGCGACATTCTAAATTCCAAAAACTGTTTCATTTCCATTCCGTCAATCATGATATCGAAACTATCAATCAAGTTTTTAAAATATCTCACTACACGAGTAAGCTTATCTTTCCAACGCTCGTCAGATAGACCGCCCACCGACATTTGTTCAAGTTCGTGAATGATGAGCTTGAAATACAACTCGGTTATTTGATGATATCCTATAAAAATAACTTCGTCGGGAATATCTGTTTTGGGTTGTTGCAATGACAACAAGGTATCAACAGCAACATAACGCCAATAAGGTTCGTAGTTGTTATAGAGCAACCCCTCAAGATAATCATCGAGTTTTTGATTCTCTTGACCGAATTTCTCTTGAAGCTTCTGAAGCAGCTCCTGGGTTTTAGGTGATAAATCTTGAGTCATAGCTTAACGGGTATTATAGGTTGTTAATCGTTTTTCTTAAAATGGGGATATGAATTCACTGAAAAGCGGAAGAATTTCATCTTTGGCAGACAATACAGGATCTTCAATGTTCCAAGGAATATTCAATTCAGGAGAATTCCATCTCACACCTCCTTCGGTTTCAGGATGGTAATAATCAGTGCATTTGTAGGTAAAAATGGTGTGATCTTCCAAGGTTAGAAAGCCATGTGCAAATCCAGGAGGAATGTATAACATTTTGAAATTCTGCTCATTCAATTCTACTGCCGCAACTTTTCCATAGGTAGGTGAGGCCTTCCGAATATCAACAGCAACATCCAAAACAGCACCAGAAATAACGCGTACAAACTTACCTTGAGCATGAGGAGGAGCCTGAAAATGCAACCCTCTTAGAATGCCCTTATTGGAAAGACTTTGATTGTCTTGAACAAAATTATTTGCTAATCCATGAGACGATAAAACATCCTCTCGGAAGCTCTCAAAAAAGTGCCCACGGTGGTCTTGAAATACTTTAGGAGTAATGAGAAGTAGACCGGGCAAAAGCTCTTCAACTTGCATTTATAAAAAGAAAGCAGTAAAATTACGCTAAATTCGTAAATCCGTCCAATTAATTTAAGAACAAACATGATCAATCAATCCAAGAACAAATCCATCCTTTACATCATTATTCTAATCTTGTTGGTATTCAATTTAGGATTGTTTTACCTCTGGCAAGCTGGCAAAGGAGAGAAGAATGCTGCAGTAAAAGTTAATGAGGAAATGAGTGCAACTCTTGAAGAAAGAAATAAAGCCATTTCAGCGGCTGAAGCCTTGATAGAACAATACAGAAACGATTCTGCAACCCTAGCTCAGAACGGCGAAAAAATGTCGGCTGAATTAGCCGCTAGAAGCAGCGAAATTGCTCGTTTGACCTACTTATTGAAGAAGAATGACAAAAACAGTCGTTTATTGGTTGACGAGCTGACCAATAAAATCAAAGAACTCGACGCAAAATTAGCTGCGCTTGAAGAAGAGAATGTTCAATTGAAAGACCGAAACGACAGTCTGCAAAATCAAAACATGACTTTGTACGCTAAAAACACAAACTTAGAAGTAGAAAGTAAGAAACTTAGAAACCTAGCAGCACGCTTAACCACACAAGATATCAGAGTAGAAACTTTAAAAAAGCAAAGTCTAACTGGTAAAGAAGTAAATACCATTAGAGCTCGCAGCGTTGATGCCTTGAGAATCAGCTTCAATATTTCTGAAAACAATGTTGCGGAAGCTGGCGATAGAGAAATATTTGTAAAAATCACTGGACCAGAAGGCATTACACTTTCACAAAGCGGTCAAGGAGGTATTGTTGAATTAGAAAACGGCAAATCAACCAAATATTCATACAAAACTTCAGTTGTTTTTGAGAAAGATCTTAAGCAAGTTCCTTCCAGTATTTGGAAACCATCTCAAAAATTAAACCCCGGTAAATACAGCATTGAAGTATATACCGAGGGTTATTTAATGGGTTCTCAAGTGGTTGATTTGAAATAATCAACCACCTATTTTCCTTCAATCCTTTTTACTCGGTCTTTAGCCGTTTCAGTGATTGATTTATCTGTAAAGTTTTCTAGAATGGTATTGTAAGTAACCCGTGCATTGAAGAAATCACCTTCTTTTGCGAATGCATCTCCAAGCAACACCAGTGACTTTCCTACCCATTCATCATATCCATTGAATTTATCAAGCAATTCGTAGCAAGACTCTTTGGTTGCATTTAAACTATCCAATCCGAAGTGCAATTCGGCTTCCAAGTATTTTGCTTCAGCCGCAAAACGATTATCATTGCCGCTGTATATGGTCTTTAATTGTGAGAATAATTGATTATTTTCATCTGCCGTAGAAGAAGCACTGCTCTGCTTCAATTGGTTCTTAACTAAGATAAGTTGCGACTCAAACTTCATGTCTTTATCGGCCGAATTAGATCCCATTACTTTGCTCGCAATTTTCTGCATGCCTTCAGCATTGCCTGATTTACCGTAACAGTACATCATCGATTTCCAAGCTTTCTCCTGAATATCGCGAGAATTGGTAATTTGCTCAATAATTTCCAAATAGGTGATGATATCAGCGCATTCGGCATTGGGTCCGTAAATTTTCAAGACTGCCAATGTAGCATCTTCTTTGTACTCTCCTGAATTTGCAACTGCCACTTTTTTGTACAACTCAACCGCCTTTTGAGGTTGCTTCAATTGCTCATAACTCATTCCCAAATAATATTGAGCAGAAATCACAAAATTCCCCTCTGGCTTCTCAGATAAGTATGACTCAAAACTTCCTACTGCTTTTTTGTACTCCTCTCTATCATATGCTGTAATGGCAGTTTCATAAAGTATACTGTCTTCAGCCATTGAACTCATTCCACCGCGAGATGAAGCCCAACGCACAAAATCTTTGGCTCTTCCCTCTTCAGTCAAAATGGTTTTTACCATTTCAGCCGCCGATTGAGCATCAGCTGTTCCTTTGAATTCATCGTACAATTTTGAATATGAATCTACCGATGCATCGATGTCTTTCTTCTGGTAATAAATACGACCTAAAGCACTGTATGCTTTTCTCGTAATTTGCGTACCTGGGAACTTAGTCAAAATCTGGCTGTAGAATTCCTTGGCTTGATCGTAATTTCTGAGTTCCATGTATTCCGCTGCTACCTCATCATAACCTTCCATCACATATCGACTGTTTGGATAATCCCGTAACAATCTCTTCAAGGTGCTGATTTTTTCCTCCGAATTGCCTAACAAACCGTATATAAGTCCGCTGTGAAACAGTGCATAATCCGCATCCCTGCCGCGTTTCCCGGAAACATAAGCATATGCCTTAACAGATTTATCTAATTCGCGGGTCATTAAGTAACAATCGCCCATGCGCAAGTGTGCATCATGAACCACGGCTTCGTTATACCCTTGATTGCCTAATTTTTGAGTAAACTGCGAAAAGTAAATTGCGGCCTCCGAGTAGTTTTTCTTCTCGAAGAAATGATATCCTTGAGCGTAATACGCATAAGAAAATTCCGATACTTCATCAGATTTGGGCATATTGATAAAATCCTTATATGCTTGCAAAGCCTCTGTTGATTTTCCTGATTGATTGAGTGATTCTGCATACCAATAACCGGCTTGAGCAGCAAACTTTCGATTGGCTTTTTTAGCCATACAGCGCTTGAAAAGATCATTGGCGTCATCCCAACGACGAGATTTGAACAATTCCATGCCCCTTGCTAGGGTGACTTTCTGATAAATCTCTTCGGTTTGGGCATCTAAATCATCCATTCCCTCCAATATTTCCACCGCTTCACGATACTTATCGGTATTCAGCAACAATCTGGCTTTCAACTTGTTGGCTTCTTTAGCCTCGGGTGATTTGGGAAACAACCTGGTATACTTGTCTAACAATTTGGTAGAGTTAGCTTCTCCCATTTGAACGGCAATTTTTGCTTGTGTATACAAAGCAAGACGTGCAATTTCCTCGTTAAAACCAGTTCTCCAAACTTCGGAATAGGCGAATTGTGCTTCGCGGTAGTTCTTCATTTCAAGCAGAACATTTCCCAATTCGAAGCTCGCAATTTGAGCCAAACTATCATTATTCTGAGCTACTTCTCTAAACCACGGAATACTCTCGTTGTACCGTTTGCATTTTGCGTAAGTATAGGCAATTTCAAATTGTTCTTGTGGCTTTGTTGTTTTAGGGGATGGATTCACAGCCTCAAAAAATTCAGCGGCTTTTGCATACGATTTCATTCGGTAATAGCACTGCGCTCTCAACCAATTTGCTTCATTTTTCTTGACCTTTCTCGTGTTTAATTTATCCAATTCTGAAATGGCTTCTTCGTATCTCGACAATTGATAAAGCACTTGAGCCATGTAAAAATGTACCATCTCAAAGTTCTTATCAGTGATGGTTCTGAAGGCTGAGTAAGCGCTTTCAAAATCCTTCTCCATCAAACACGCATAACCATAATAATATTGAGCAATGGATTGAAATTCGCCACCGCTCTTAACTACTTTCTCCAAATTCTCTTTGCCTTCTTTATACTTGCCACGATTCACGTAGCAAAATCCAACACGAAACAAAAAGCGACTGCGTAACTTTTTATCTACAGATTTCTCATCAACTTCACGATAATAAGAAAGTGCAGGACCATACTTTCCTTGGTTATAAAAATAATCACCTAAGGCTAAATTGGCTAGTTGTGCACGACCTGCATTGGGATTATTTTCAAGATAAGAGGTCAAAAAAGGCTCAGCGTTCTCATGTCCGGCATATAACTTCGACATGGCATGATAAAACAACAGATCACCGTCTTGTTGATCAAGGGGTTGATTTTTCAACGCTTCTTCAAATTGGGCAATAGCGGCATTAAATCTACCTTCTTCGTACAATTCTATACCTCTTTGGGTGTAAATTGACGGAAAAGTATTCACCGGATGTTGTTGTCCCCACAATGCTGAAACACTGAACAGCAAGAATGCATAAACGCAATACCTCATAATTCAAAATTAACCGCATAAAACCAAGCAAATGATTGCACTTACACACAAAAAACAGTAGTGCATAGATTAATAAACAGTCTACAAGCCTAACATATTCAACAACTTTCTAGCGTTGAGTTGATTGTTGAAAGTAGACCCTAAAACTTGTTTTCTGTAGTCTAACAAATCCTCGGTAAATTCCATGTTCATGACTCTTTGAATTTGTTGAACCAACTCTGCGGGAGTTTGACCTAAATGCACCAAGGTATCCAATCCTGTTTCGTCAACCATTTCTTTGTTGGCTACCACAAATCGCCCACGATACAGGGAATTCAACAATTTTAATTTGATGCCCGTTGATTGAAAGGTCACCATCACATTGATATGCGCGTCTTGTATCAATTTCAATATTTCTTCCGCAGAAACATTGGCTACCAACTTGATGTTTGGATAGCGTTTTATGGTTTCCTGCAGCGTTTGAGAAGGTCTTGAACCTGCAACATAACAAGGAATGCTCAATCTTGAAAAGACCTCCGTTACCAAAAACAAAGCGGCTCGATTATTTTCGGGTACTGATAAATTACCGTGATACAAAACATAGTCGCCCTTGCCGGTTTTGCAAATCATCTCTTCATTAGAATGAAAAGCCGGTATGTATTCAGCGTTTCCGTACTCACCTTGCAGATATCGGGTTTCCATAGGGCTAATACCAGCAACTCCATTTACCTGCTTTAACATTTTTTCATAATCGCGCAAGCGTTTGGCTTCACGTTTGAAAAACAACGTTTTTACAATATTCTCTTCGGCCAACGCCAATGCTTCATAATAATTGTGCTCCACATTGTGCGCCCTCACTACCCTAACCCTATTGATTAATTGCGGTGAATTGCAATAGTAGGTTGTATGTAATCCTTCGAACAATATAGGTGAATCATCTGACATCAGACGTTTCAACAACAGGGCAGATTTTCGAGTTCTTACTATATATGGCCATGTACCCGCAAAAGGATTTCTTCTTTTCCGGGGATAATAATACACTTTATCGGCTACTTCCTCCAACTCTTTGGCTGGAGATTTACCGCCGTATAAAAATACATGAAGCGTAATTTTAACTCCTAATTCCTTCATAGACAACACCTTGTAGTACATGTCTGTTGACCCACCGTAATTCGGAGGATAGGGTAAATCAAAAGCTACAATATGAAGATGTTTATGGGTCAATTCTCTTTGTTACTGCTTAAATTCTTGGTAAATATCTATCAAAATTTGTTTTTCACACTCCCAATTCCAAACATTTCTTGCCAATGAACACTGATTCTTGATCTTTTGATATGCCACTTCATCTTCAATCAATTTCTTTAAGGCATCTGCAATTTCCTGATTCGCATTCGAAACCAAAATACCCACAGAAAATTTTTTACAGTGTTCAACGTATTCCGGAAAATCATTGATTACCGAGGGCAATTCAGCTTCTACGTAATCAAAGAACTTATTGTTCAACGAATAAAAATAACTCAATCCTAAATTTTCACTCACATTGTAACCTATCCTTGCCCTTCGCGATATTTCAGGTAAATAAATAGGCGAAACTTGACCCACAAAAAATACTTGTTTTTGCAAACCCATTGAATTCACCATTCTTTCAAGCTCTTGCCTGACATCTCCATCCCCTACCAAAACCAAGGGATAATTCAACGAGTAATCCTTTAATATTTGAATGAGCCTCTCCAGCCCTCTACCCTTATTCAAAGCGCCTTGATACAAAATAAACGGCTCTGACGGCAAATTTATTTCTACCGGTATTTGTACAGATTCCCTTTTTGAATTGGGTGCATTTCTAACAACCATGACATCACTTCTATGATGTCTATCTTCAAAAAACTTCTTCAAAGCAAATCCAACGGTATAAATCTTTTTCGCACGCCGAAAAACACTCGCTTCTACTTTCAGCCATATTTTTTGAACGCTTTTTCTATCTATCACCTCTGGAACTTCGGTGAACATTTCATGGGCATCAAAAAAGAATGGCTTTTTTTGGAAAATGTTTAACCCCACAGCCGTTAGAGCCGTATCTAAATCAATGGCCGTCAGAAAATAATCTTGCCTACCAAGTAAATAAAAAAACAACCTAAGATTGTATTCAAGGTAAAAGAACTTTCCTTTTTCAAACCAGCAATTCAATCGGGTTTGTTTATAGTTTCTAGTTGCCAGGGACTGTGAATCTCTCTTATTTCTACCCACCAATTCAACTTCATGACCGGCTTCAGACAAGGCACTGCAAATGCGAATCATTCGCTGATCAGTTGTTAAATCGTTTATGACCGTAAAAATCAGTTTCAAGCCTGCAAACTTAATTGATTATCGGCCGATTTCTGAATTTTACCTTCATCCATTAGTTTATTCAACTGATCCAAAAAGTTGTCTCTAAATTCCAGAGGAAAGTTCTGTGTAAACTCAAAAAAATCTGATGGCTTTGACAATCTTTCGAGAATTTCTTTTTGAATTCTACTGGGTTGAGGTTTAGCAAACTTCTTTTTGCAATTATCGCAAGTAAAGCAATTTCCAGAAGGTTCTCCAGTGAAATAATTCACCCAAAAATTGGATCTACATGCCTTATTCTGTGAATATTCTTGCATTTTTGACAATGCCTCTAGCCTCCTTTTCTTCAGTGCTTCCACGATTTTCATATCGAAGCTTGGATACATTGATCGAGGTTCCAACAAAGTCAACATGGGCAAATTGCTCCGAGGAATGTAATCTATAACTCCCGCCTTTTGGAGCACACCCAGTTGTTTAGTCAATTCATCTTCTGTCAATAAGGCTTTTCGAGCCAATTGAGGTTCAATTACGGTGGTGAAGTGCTCAAAAATCCCCCCAAATCCGCGCATCAAAACATCCAACAAAGAATCGAACTTTTCGTACCTGATTTTAAAGTCATAAACCTCTGAGTAATCCATTTGCATCTTGATTTTCGAGGGACTATTAAATCCCTCACTGAGGTGCCAGAGCTTCAATTTCTCAATGATTTTGATAGAAAAGAACATTTGCGATACCGAAATCTTGTACTTTTCAGCAATCAATGTCCAATCTATTGCATTCACGCTGTCTTGTCCGTTGCCTGGTGCAATTCCCAAAGAATTCATGACCGCATGGTAACATTGTTTCAAGGTTTCTATCGGGGGATGTTGCTGCGCAATAAACTCTATTGATTTCAACCAATCAGACGAGTTGTAAAACAAAATGCAAAAGCTCTTATTGCCATCTCTCCCTGCTCTTCCTGCTTCTTGATAATAGTCTTCGGGTGTAGCGCTTGGTGACAAATGGAAAACATACCGAACATCGGGTTTGTCAACGCCCATGCCAAAAGCATTGGTACACACCATCACCCTTACTTTGTTCTGCATCCATTCGGTTTGCTTTTTAGATCGTTCCTCGCTTGGAAGTCCGCCGTGATAAAAATGCGATGAAATGCCTTCTTCGGCTAGCCATTGAGCACAATCCTGAACTTCTTTTCGCGTGCTTCCAAACACGATAGAACACCCAGTGGTATGTTTCAATGCATGCAGCAATAAATCGCGTTTATTTTCTGCATAAATTGCTTGAAAAACCAAGTTATTTCGTCCAAATTCACCTTGAAATTTTTTATGATTCTTTAATTGCAATCCCGAAATAATATCCTCTTGAATCCAATCGGGCGCAGACGCAGTAAAGGCGGCAACGGGTGTTTTGGCAGATAAAAATTCTCTGACTTTGTAAATTTCTTTGAACGAAGGCCTGAAATCACTTCCCCAAGAACTAATGCAATGAGCCTCATCTACCACCAATAATTTTATATTCAGATTGGGCAGATATTCCGTAAAATTTTGAGAAAGCAGTCTTTCAGGCGATACATATAAAAAGGAGTAATGTCCTTTAAGGGCATTTTCCATAATGCCTTTAATTTCTTTCCAAGTTAGGGCGCTGTGAATGAAATTGGCCGAAATATTCCGTTGTTTTAGTCCGTCAACTTGATCTTTCATCAACGCAATCAAGGGCGATACCACGAGTGTAAGTCCCCCTAAAAGAAGTCCAGGCACTTGAAAACAGATGCTCTTTCCACCGCCTGTTGGCAACAAGGCAAGTGTATCATTTCCAGAAATAACTGATTGAATGATATTTAGTTGACCATCTCGAAAACGATCGAAACCCCAATGTTTTTTTAATATTTCTTCGGGTGTAGTGCTGTCACTCATGGTGAAATTCGTTTGCGCAATTGCTCAATTTCTTGTGCAACTTGAGCAAAATAACGATTTCTATTCTTTTCTGAAACACCTGATACCTTTTCGCTTTTCGACATCAAGTTTTCCAACCAGCCAATTGCCTGCCGGTTAAACGCTTCGTTCTTGGTTTGAATGAAATTAAACGTGTTATACCCCAAGTAAGACGCATTCTGTCCGGAAGACCTTAAAAATACGCAGTTCGTCCCAATCATTACATCGCTGATATACAACTCATAAGGGGTTTCTGTGAATTCCTTTTTTATAGGATTGTACTTTTTCCCTTGAACTGCTTGCGATTTCAACATCAAAACTAAGGCTTCAATTTCGTCAACGACTTCAAGTGCTACGTTAATATCTTTAAAATAGCCCGCCGATGCATAATATTCAAGCTGTCTAAACGTACTTTTCAAAGTATCTTCATGCCAAACTTCAGTAGATGGCATTTCCAAAAAGGTTTGTTGAATTTTAGGGACTTCTTCCCGCCATGAGTCGGGGATGAGAATATCCTCAACGAAAGACTGCTTCAAATCAACCGAGCCAAGTATGGACTTGTTCCAATAAACCATTTTAAATCTTGCCAACCGCGGAAAGAAAAAATGGTAAAACACAGGAAGGTCTTCTGCTGCATAAATGATTTCGGCATTATCCCATTGTCTCACCCAACGCAAATCAGAATACAACACCTTTAAATAAGCAGCAAATGATTGTGACTCATTTGAAAGGTCATTGGCTCTAAAACTGACCATCTTACTTTTGGGGCTCAATGCATCTTCTAGGGGGATGTTAAAATTGTCGCAGAGTGCAACCACTTCCTCAAGAGAGAAATCGGTTTCGCCTCTCATCCTTCTGTACACCGAATCCAAGCTAATTTCAAACAGAGCAGCTATTTCTTCAGCGAGGTTAATGTTCATAGGGGCAGCCCTCTTGAGAACTTCCACAAAAGCGAGTTGGGCGGGTCTATTGGGTGATGAATTTTTCAAAATATTCTAGCAAATTACGGAAAAGCCTTAAAAATACTTTCTCCATTTGTAAATTTCCGTTATTTCTTGTTGATACAACTACACAATTTTGTACACAAATCAATAAAATAAAGACCATGAAAAAAATGAGACTGTTATTTCTAGTGTGCATTACACTAATTTCCAGCAACTTAACTGCACAATATGATGCAGTAGCTAAACAAAGCATTGCGGTTGTAGATTTCGATGTAAGAGGTTACAAAATGAACCAAATTCAGGCCATCCAATTTTTAACAAACGAATTAATTCGCGTAGGCTATTTTGAAGTCATGGATAAATATGATATTGAATACATCGCCCGCCGTGATTCTTTAGACCTTCTTAATTGCTACTCAAAAATTTGTCTTCAAGAAGTAGGTAAAAAACTAAAAGTTGACAAAATGCTGAGCGGATCAATCTCTCAAATGGGAGAAAACTTGAACGTTTCATTGAGAATATTAGACGTTAACAAAGGAAACTTTGAAACCCAAAAAGTTCGTGAATTCTTAGTCATTCCTGGCACAGAATTCCAAATGTTGCGCATTTGTGTAAATGACCTATTTAATGTTCCAAACGACAATGAACTTGTTACTAAATTAACCAAACGCGCAGATTTTGACAACGCCATCAACAACCCTTATGCTCCTCGTTTGCAATCGGATGGACCACGTATGGGCGCAACCTTTATGACAGGATACTTGGGCACCTTAATGACTAGAAGTGAAAATGCCGGTGGATACAATGGAAATCCATTTATGTTTCAATTTGGTTATCAATTTGAAAAACAATACCTCAACGAAGGAAACTTCCAAGCTTTATTTGAGTTCATACCTATGATTACCGGTTTAGACCAAGGAAGAGTTATACCTTCGATAACCTTATTAAATGGTTTGAGAAACAACGTTAACGGTTGGGAATTCGCCTTCGGTCCAAACTTTGCCATTTCTAGATCTGCTGAAGGATTTTTCCCCAGCAATGACCAATCTCAAAACTTCGTTTTAGGAGAACCAAGCCCCAATCAAAGTGGCGATATAATAACCGCACCAGACAGCCGCGGCACTACGGTAATTGCAACTGGCTTCTTATTTGCAGCTGGAAAAACCTTCAAATCAGGCAAATTAAACATTCCCATAAACGTATTTGCTGTACCCGGTAAATGGGGCTGGCGCTTTGGTATTTCCATGGGTTGGAACGCTAAAGATCGTTACGAGAGAAACTGATCTTAGTACCTGGTACCTGGTACCTGGTACCAAGTACCAGTCTCTAGTCTCTAGTCCCTAGTCTCTAGTCCCTAGTCCCTAGTCCCTAGTCCCTAGTCCCTAGTCTCTAGTCTCTAGTCTAAAACCCCATCCACAATCACTACCTGTCGGTCAGAGAGTTTGGCTAGTTCCTGATTGTGGGTCACTATAATGAACGTCAAGTTGAAGTCATCGCGCATCTTGAAGAAGAGCTCGTGAATCAGCTTGGCGTTTTTTGTATCTAAATTTCCGGTGGGTTCATCGGCTAAGATTAACGATGGACGCATACTCAGAGCTCTTGCAATAGATACTCGTTGCTGCTCGCCGCCCGATAATTCGCTTGGACGGTGATTCATGCGGTCTGTCAGGCCCAAGTAGTCTAGCATTTCTTTGGCTGATTTTTCTGCAGCCGAACGGCTATCCCCAGAAATTAAACGCGGTAAAAAGGCATTTTCTATGGCCGTTAATTCTGGAACGAGCTGGTGAAATTGGAAGATAAATCCCAAATTCTGGTTTCTGAAAGCCGATAATTTCTTGCCGGTTAATTTCGAAATATCATCCCCACGAAACAACACCTGACCTGAAGTTGGACGATCTAGGGTGCCTATTAAATGTAATAAGGTACTTTTTCCTGCGCCGCTTTCGCCGGTGATGCTGATAATTTCGCGCTCATGGACATCGAGAGACACCCCTTTTAGGACCTCTAGTTGGCCGTATTGTTTGCGAAGTTCAATGCATGATATCACTTTTTGTAAAATTATTGCGGGAATGGGGTCAAAGTTAATTATTTTCGCGTCGGAATTCCAACCTATATGAACATTCACGAATATCAAGCTAAGGAAATTTTGAAAAAGTACGGAGTAGCCGTGCAAAATGGTTTTGTAGCCGAAACTCCCGAAGAAGCACTTGCTGCTGCTGAGCGCGTGCGCGACGAATACAACAGCGGATGGTGTGTGGTGAAAGCCCAAATCCATGCCGGTGGTCGCGGAAAAGGTAAAATCCAAGGTACTGAGCACCGCGGTGTTCAAGTGGCTAAGTCGCCCGAAGGTGCAGCTGAAATTGCTAAAAACTTGTTGGGCGGTACTTTGGTTACCATCCAAACAGGCGCTGCTGGTAAAGTAGTGAATAAAGTTTATGTTGCTCAAGACGTATTCTATCCAGGTGCTAACGAACCTAAAGAATACTACATGAGCGTTTTATTAGATCGTACTAAAAAGCAAAATGTAATCATTTACACCACTGAAGGTGGTATGGATATTGAAGAAGTAGCAGAGCACACTCCTGAGAAAATTCACAGAGAATGGGTGCACCCAGCTACCGGTTTACAGCCTTTCCAAGCTCGTAAAATTGCTTTCAACCTAGGATTAGAAGGCAACGCTTTCAAAGAAATGGTGAGATTTGTAACCGCTTTGTACAAAGCTTACGATGAAACCGATTCTGCGATGTTCGAAATCAACCCTGTTCTTAAGACTTCTGACGATAAAATTATTGCCGTTGACGCCAAAGTAAATCTTGATGACAACGCCCTTTACCGCCACAAAGATTTCATCGAGTTGCGCGATATTGCTGAAGAAGATCCTACAGAAGTTGAAGCTGGTAAATTCAACCTTAACTATGTAAAACTCGACGGAAACGTGGGTTGTATGGTTAACGGTGCTGGACTTGCTATGGCTACCATGGATATCATCAAATTGTCAGGCGGTGAACCTGCAAACTTCCTAGATGTAGGGGGTACTGCTAACGCTGAAACCGTTGAAGCTGGTTTCAGAATCATCATGAGCGATCCTGGAGTTAAGGCCATTTTGATCAACATTTTTGGCGGTATCGTTCGTTGCGATCGCGTTGCAAATGGTGTTGTTGAGGCGTACAAAAAAATTGGTGATGTAAAAATCCCCATCATTGTTCGTTTGCAAGGTACTAATGCCGAAGAAGCTAAGCGCATCATTGATGAAAGCGGTTTGAAGGTATTCTCTGCGATTGCCCTTAAAGAGGCTGCTGAATTGGTTGAAAAGGTTCTAAAAGAAGCCTAATCTACCGCCCGCCCTAAGTTTTTTCATGCATTTAGCCGCGGCATTTTTGGGATTTCTGTTTTCGGGGGACGTTCCATCGTCTACCCCTACCAACAGCGGAAACCAATTTCGTCGTGACTCAACAGCTAGCCGTATTTGGGAATACGGTGCTGATTTTAAATTTAACTTCTCATTAGCCAACTCATCCCCCAATTGGAACAGCGGCTCTAGCAACAATATCAGCTTTGCTGGTCTAATTAGTGCCGGAGCCAATCTTAAAAAGGAGCGGATGAGTTGGGATAATACCCTCAAAATCAACGTGGGTGTCATTGCTAACCGACAGAGCGACATTTTCGGAGATGGCTTTTGGAGCACCAGAAAGAACATTGACAACGTCTTTTTAGACAGTAAATTGGGTATGGAATTCGATGAATACCCTACCCTATCTATGTACGGTGGACTCAATTTTCAAACGCAACTTCTACCCGGTTATATCTACACAAAAGACCCCATCGGAAGAGAACTTACAACCATGACCACCAGTTTCCTATCGCAGGGACAAACACAGTTAGCCATAGGTACTGAAAATAAATTCTACCGAAACTCCTTCATTCGTCTTGGTTATGTTACCCTCAAACAAACCTACGTCATCAATCAAGATTTGTACAACCTCCGCAACACCGAGGTCATTGCTCGTGTTCAAAAAGGACAATACATTGACAACGAATTCGGTATGCAAGTCCAAATGGGTGGCACGCGCAATTTTGGTCCCAAAGAAATGTACACCGCCAAGCTCAACTACTTGGGCTTTCTACCCTACCAAACAGATCGCGCACTTTTAGATTCTCGTATAGACATTGGCCTTTCGGCCCGTCTCACTAAATACCTCAACTTAAACTACACTTTAATCTCCATCTTCGACAAAGACCTGGTCAAACCCGGCACCAACGCTTGGCAAAACTCATGGGTTTTCGGCATTGGATACGCGTTTCATATATAGTACCGGGTCTCAGGTACCGGGTAACGGGTTTCAGGTGTCGGCGACCACAGACTATGGACTACGGACTACAGACCACGGACTACAGACCATGGACTTCCGACTATGGACCACAGGCTTCAGACTACGGACTATGGACCACGGACTATGGACTACTTAGGATATCAACTCCGTTGTTGTGTGGAATTGAATGTCTGGGTATTTTTCCATGGCCATGCGCAATATGTAAGCGGTTTCGGCGAGGAAAACGGGATTGCCCGATTTGTCGTAGGCAATGTTTGAACCGCGGTATTTCATGAAATCTTTCAGATCGGCTTCAGGACCGGTCATCCAGCAGGCTTTGTGGATTCCGCGGGCCTCGAAGCGACATTTCGCGCCGTACTCGTGTTCTAGGCGGTATTGCAGTACTTCAAACTGCAGTTCACCCACGGTACCAACAAATTTTCGGCTTCCGGGTTCTTGGATGAACAAGTTGGCCAATCCTTCGTCGGTGAGCTGTTGGATGCCTTTTTCCAACTGCTTGCTTTTCATTGGGTCAAGATTGATTAATTCTTTGAATATTTCGGGCGAAAACGACGGGATTCCTTTGAAAGTGAATACCTCACCTTCGGTCAGTGTATCGCCAATTTTGAAGTTTCCGGTATCGTATAAGCCCACAACATCCCCCGGAAAAGCAGCATCCATCACTTCCTTAGAATCAGCTAAAAAGGTGTATGGCGCCGCAAATTTGACCTGTTTTTCAAGTCGGGTATGCTTGTAAGCTTTATTGCGTTCAAATTTGCCGCTGCACACACGCAAGAAGGCAATTCTATCGCGGTGGCGAGGGTCTAAATTGGCGTGTATCTTGAAAATAAATCCCGAAAATTTAGCTTCGGTGGGCTCCACATCCCTTACGGTTGTGGGACGTGCGAGCGGATTCGGAGCGATATCCACGAAGGTATCTAGGAGCTCCTGAATTCCGAAGTTGTTCAATGCCGAACCGAAGAAAACGGGTGCCACGTCGGCTTTCAAATAATTATTGATATCGATGTCTCCGTAAACACCTTCAATGAGTTCCACGTCTTCGCGGAGTTTTGCAGCATTTTTATCCCCAACCAACTGTGGAAGTCTTTCATCATCAACGCCTTGCACTGATATTACATCATCAGAGAGTTTGGTTTTGGAGCTTTCGAAGAGGTTCAAAGATTTCGAGGGAAGCAAATAAACACCTTTAAAATCGCGTCCGCCGTTGATGGGCCAGCTCAAAGGATGCACTTGAATGTCTAAATTTTCTTCGAGCTCATCGAGTAAATCAAAGGGATCTTTACCGTCGCGATCCATTTTATTGATAAACACAATCACAGGAGTTTTGCGCATTCTGCAAACTTCCATGAGTCGTTTGGTCTGCTCTTCCACCCCTTTCACGCAATCTACCACCAAGATAACGGAGTCAACTGCGGTCAAAGTTCGGTAAGTATCTTCAGCAAAATCTTTGTGCCCGGGAGTATCCAAAATATTGACCCACTTTCCTTTGTAGGGGAAAGTCATCACCGATGTAGCCACAGAAATACCCCTTTGTTTTTCAATTTCCATGAAATCTGAGGCGGCGGTTTTTGTGATTTTGTTGGACTTAACAGCCCCTGCGGTTTGAATTTGTCCACCAAAAAGCAGAAATTTCTCTGTCAGGGTAGTTTTACCGGCATCGGGATGCGAAATAATAGCGAAGGTTTTGCGTTTGGAAATCTCAGATTCGAACATGAGTAGAAAGGTGCAAATTTAGTTGAAATAATCAATTTTGATTTGAGCAAAAAAGTATATACTTTTGTTGTATACTTTTAGAATATCTAAACTATGAAAACGCTTTCACTTAAGCTTGACGAAAATGTTTATTCAGATACTGAAGAAATAATATCTAGACTTAAAAAACCAAGGAATAGATACATCAACGAGGCAATTGAGTATTACAACGCGGTGAAAAAGAAAGAACTCATTGCACAACAGTTGGCATTTGAATCGAAATTAGTAAGTGAAGAGTCAATGAAAGTGCTGAAAGAATTTGAAGAGATGGACGATTATGAAGAGCTTGGAAATTCAAAAATTTGATGTTTGGTTAGCCAACTTAGATCCGAGACATGGAACCGAAACCGGAAAAACAAGACCGGTACTGGTTGTGCAATCCGATCTTCTAAATGAAATTCATCCTTCCACCCTAATTTGTCCAATAACCACAAACGTATCAGCCAAAAGTCAATTATTGCGGGTACACTTGAAAAAGGGAATGGCCAATGTTCGAGAGGATTGTGATGTAATGATTGACCAGATTCGAGCCATCGACAACAGACGACTGATAAAAAAAATAGGCCAACTACCAACAGCGCTATCAGATAAAGTTCAAAGAAATCTGTTAGTTGTTTTGGATATTTAACACATTGCAAAGTTCATTTCCGAAATCGGTAATGCCCAATAATTCTGAAGCTGAATAAACAATCTTCGAGCACCTGTCCGGCGCCGATGTTATGAATGATTAGGGGTCTTAAACCGTCGTTGGATTTCAGGTGGCTGACGATTCCAATATGAGTTACGGCACCGCCTAAATTCCAGCATACGATGTCCCCCGGAAAATAATCAGACGCGACCGTTGAAATGGCGATACTTGAGCCTTGTCTCTTGAAATAGGTCATCAAATTGGGGACCCGTCGGTGATCTATGTTTTTGTCGGGACGCGAAAGTCCCCAACTTTTTGGGTAAGCGTTGAAATGCGATGACATGTCTTGGTGAACTTCCTTTTGCAAATCGATGCCCAATTTTCGGTAGGCGCGAATCACCACATCGGTACAAACCCCTTTGTTGGCAGGCACATCTCCGTTGGGATATTTCAAAACAAAATACTGAGGGTCATAAACCACTTGCTGTTTGGTCAATGTATAGGCCGAGTCGGCCAATCGATCAAAGAAATTGGCTTGAGCTCCACCTTCGGCCACAGAGAGATTGAAGAAGGTCAAAATGACCCAGAATTTCAAGAGAGTTTTATGCACGGAGCAATTTTAGGGAAATTTCTCTGCTTTATTTTGAAAGTGCCGGTTTCAGCCACTTAATATCTTGAAGTTATTGACCTGAATTGACCGAAAAGTTTCCCATCTTATCTGTCTAATTCTAAAAATTTAGCTAACTTCCGTCGTAATTAAATGTAGTTTTTTACACATTATAATTACTGAAACGAGCTATGTATTCAATTTATTAAATCCTCGCGAAAAGCGAGAAATAATGTGATATGGAAAAGGAAACAATTATAAAACTGAATAAATCATTTGAAGAATCAGCATACGAGCAAGAAGGTGTTGAATATTGGCTCGCAAGGGAGCTTCAGGAGCTACTTGGTTACTCAGACTGGCGTAACTTCGTAAATGCTGTAGATAAGGCAAAAGAAAGTTGCAAAACCACAGGGGAAGCGGTTTTAGACCATTTCGTTGACGTCACCAAAATGGTCAAAATCGGATCCGGGGCTGAGCGAAAACAGGATGATATTATGCTTACTCGCTATGCTTGCTATCTCATTGCGCAGAACGGGGATTCTAAGAAAGAACAAATAGCCTTTGCACAAAGTTATTTTGCCATTCAAACAAGAAAGCAAGAGTTGCTGGAAGAGCGTATTCGCTTGAATGAGCGCTTGCAAGCTCGTGAGAAATTGGCAGCGACTGAAACTGAACTTTCTAAGAATATATATGAAAGGGGTGTAGACAATAAAGGTTTTGCAAACATTCGTAGCAAAGGAGATTGGGCATTGTTTGGCGGATTGACCACAAGCACCATGAAGAAGAAGTTAGGCATTCCGGAAAACAGACCCCTAGCTGATTTCCTCCCTACCATTACAATTACTGCAAAACAATTGGCCACCGAAATCACCAACTTCAATGTAAAGCAACATGACCTGAAAGGTGAGGCGAGCATTACGGATGAGCATATCAAGAACAACGGAGATGTACGTGAACTTCTTGGTAAAAGTGGTATAAAACCAGAACAGCTACCCGCTGAAGAAGACATCAAAAAACTTGAGCGCAGAGTTAAATCTGCTGATAAAGAAATTGAAAAGAAAAAACTTAATGGAAAGAAATAGGATTTATGGCTAAGTCAACTAAAGAAGTAAAAGAAAAAGCAATTGAAGTTACCCTGTGGGAAGCTGCAAATAAATTTAGAGGCAGTGTTGAGCCAGCGACAAGTTTTAAGAACATCGTGCGAAATTGATGTGAATTCTCCCCTCTCTGTATAGAAATAGGCTGGATAGTTTGATTTTACATATTCCCGAATTTTCTCAGGAATGACAGAATCGGGCAATTTTAAATTTCCATCAATCGAAATTATTTCATCGCATGCATACTCAATAATTCAAACTTCCCGTCCCTCCTCCCCAACTCCCGCCCCCCGAAACCTGTCCCCCGAAACCCGAAACCCGTCCCCCGTCCCCCGTCTCCCGTCCCCCGTCCCCCGACTCCCGTCTCCCGACTCCCGACCCCCGACTCCCCCCAAAAACCCACTCATAACAATAAATTCATAAATTATACCGAAATTCGCGCAATTTTAATTTTAACATGTCTCAACTGCGCAACATTGCAATCATCGCCCACGTTGACCACGGGAAAACTACCCTGGTCGACAAAATGCTCCACCAAGCCAAACTTTTTAGAGAAAATCAAGACTTTGGCGAACTTATTCTTGACAATAATGACCTTGAACGTGAACGCGGTATTACCATCCTTGCCAAAAATGTTAGCGTAATTTGGAAAGGTACAAAAATTAACATCATTGATACCCCTGGTCACGCCGATTTTGGCGGTGAAGTAGAGCGTGTTTTGAATATGGCCGATGGAGTATTGCTTCTTGTGGATGCTTTCGAAGGACCCATGCCCCAAACCCGTTTCGTGCTTCAAAAAGCTCTTGCACTCGGTAAGAAACCTATTGTTGTTATTAATAAGGTTGACAAACCAAACTGTGATCCTGAAAAAACCCACGACGATATCTTTGATTTGTTCTTTAACCTAGGTGCAAACGAACAACAACTTGATTTTACTACGGTTTTCGGATCGGGTAAAAACGGTTGGTTCGGTCCAGATTTTAGAAATCCTACCCCAGATTTGACCTTCTTGATGGATACCATCGTGAAGGTGATTCCTGAGCCCCACGTGGAAGAAGGTACCAACCAAATGCAAATCACCAGCTTAGATTATTCTAGCTTTACCGGTCGTATTGCCATTGGAAGATTGAAGCGCGGACATTTGAAAGAAAATATGCCCGTTTCTTTGGTGAAGCGCGATGGACGTATCGAAAAACATAAAATCAAAGAGATTTATACTTTTACCGGATTGGGTAAAGCCAAAATAACTGAGGTTACCGCTGGTGATATTTGTGCTGTAACGGGTTTGGAAAACTTTGAGATTGGCGATTGCATTTGCGACATTGAAAATCCAGAGGCATTGCCACAAATGAAGATTGACGAACCTACCATGAGTATGTTGTTCGCCATCAACAACTCTCCTTTCTTCGGAAAAGAGGGTAAGCACGTGACTTCACAGAAGATTCGCGAGCGTTTGATGAAAGAAACCGAGAAAAACTTGGCTCTTCGTGTTCAGGAAACCAATTCTGCTGATCAGTTTTTGGTTTTTGGACGTGGAATTCTGCACTTGGGCGTATTGGTGGAAACCATGCGTCGTGAAGGTTACGAACTCCAGTTGGGTCAGCCCCGCGTCATATTAAAAGAAATTGATGGCGTAAGATGCGAACCAATTGAGATTTTAACGGTTGACGTACCTGATTCGCACTCTGGAAAAGTTATTGAATATGTGTCCCAAAGAAAAGGTGAAATGCTCAGCATGGAGCCCAAAGGCGACATGGTTAGATTGGAATTTGAGGTTCCTTCTCGCGGATTGATTGGTTTGAGAAACAACTTATTGACTGCAACCCAAGGAGAAGCCATCATGGCTCACCGTTTCAAAGCATACGAAGCCTACAAAGGTGAAATCCCTGGCCGTATCAATGGTGTATTGATATCCAAAGAAAAAGGAAGCTCAACCGGGTATTCTATGGATAAATTGAAAGACAGAGGAAATTATTTCATTCCTACGAGTTCAGAAATTTATGCCGGACAAATTGTGGGTGAGCACATCAAGCCAGGAGATTTGGTATTGAACCTTTGTACTGCAAAGCAGTTGACCAACTTCCGTGCTGCAGGTAAAGATGATAGCACCGTTTTGGCGCCACCAAAAGTGTTTTCTTTGGAAGAAGCAATGGAATACATCCAAGGCGATGAATACGTTGAGGTAACTCCAGAAAACATCCGTTTGAGAAAGATTATATTGGATGAAAACGAGCGTAAGCGCGCATCCAATAAGTTAGAAACCATGAGTTAATTATATTATCTTCGCATCACAAAAGATCAGACCATGAAATTTGATATTGCTGTCATAGGTAGTGGACCCGGCGGTTACGTTGCTGCCATCCGCGCTTCACAATTGGGTAAAAAAGTTGCCATCATCGAAAAAGCCGATTTAGGTGGTGTGTGTTTGAATTGGGGATGTATACCCACTAAAGCCTTGTTAAAAAGTGCTCAAGTGTTTGACTACATTAACCATGCTGCTGACTACGGAATTTCTGTAGCAGAAGTTAAAACCGACTTCGATGGCATGATCAAAAGAAGCCGCGGAGTAGCTGACGGAATGAGCAAGGGTATTGCCTTCTTGATGAAGAAAAATAAAATTGAAGTCATTAAAGGAACTGCCAAATTAGCGGGTAAAGGCAAAATTGCCGTTACAGGTGAAGATGGTAAAGTAAATACCGTTGAAGTAGATCACACCATTTTAGCTACCGGTTCTAGAAGTCGTCAATTGCCAAACATTCCTATCGATGGCAAACACGTCATTGGATACCGTGAGGCAATGGTTCTTCCTAAGCAACCCAAAGAAATGTTGATCATTGGTAGCGGTGCTATTGGAATGGAATTCGCTTATTTCTACAATACCGTTGGAACCAAAGTGACCATCGTTGAGTTCATGAACCGCATTCTTCCCGTGGAAGATGAGGAAGTGAGCAAAGCTATGGCTATGTCGTACAAGAAAAAAGGCATCGAAATTTTAACAGAATCTAGCGTTGAAAAAGTAGAAGTTAAAGGCGACCGTTGCACCGTGAGCATCAAAACTGCTAAAGGTGTTGAAACACGCGAATGCGATATCGTTTTGAGTGCTGCAGGTGTTGAAACCAACCTTGAAAACTTAGGCTTGGAAGAAATGGGCGTTAAAACCGAAAGAGGTAAAGTGGTAGTAGATGAATTCTACAAAACTACTGTTCCTGGCGTTTACGCCATCGGTGATATCGTTCCTGGTCCTGCATTGGCACACGTTGCTTCTGCTGAAGGAATCATTTGCGTAGAGGCTATCTGCGGACATCATCCTCAGCCTTTGAACTACGGAAACATCCCTGGTTGTACCTACACTCACCCGGAGGTTGCTTCTGTTGGATTGACCGAAGCTCAAGCAAAAGAAAAAGGCTACGAGATTCGCGTGGGTAAATTCCCATTCAGTGCGAGCGGAAAAGCAAGCGCTAGCGGACATAAAGACGGATTCGTTAAAGTTATTTTTGACAAAAAATACGGCGAATGGTTGGGTTGTCACATGATGGGCGAAGGTGTGACCGATATGATTGCTGAAGCTGTTGTAGCTCGTAATTTGGAAACCACCGGTATGGAAGTATTGAAATCAGTACATCCTCACCCAACAATGAGCGAAGCAGTAATGGAAGCCGTTGCTCAAGCTTACGACGAGTGCATACATTTATAATTTAAATCCTTAAACAAGATAGAAAAACCCAAGGCGTATGCTTTGGGTTTTTTGTTGTTTACAGACCTATCTTTGCGCCATGCCCATTCAGTCATTCACTTTTAATCCGCTATCAGAAAACACCTACATTATTTGGGATGAAAATACCCGCCATGCAGCGCTGATAGACGCAGGAATGTATAATCGTGAGGAATGCAACACCGTCAAAGATTTTTTAATCCAAAATCAACTTACCTTGACCCATTTATTGGGAACCCACGCCCACATTGATCATATTTTTGGCAATTGGTACGTTAAACAAGAGTTTCCGGAAGTTCCATACTATCTGCACCAAGACGATGTCAAAATGATTCAACGGTCAGACGCAATGGCAGCCGTTTGGAACCTTGATTACACCCCTTCTCCCCTTCCAGATCAATTTGTTCAACACGGCGATAGCATCATCGTGGGAACCTTGAAATTGGATGTTAGATTTGTTCCCGGTCATTCACCTGGACATGTAATTTACATTCAGGAAGATGAAAATTTTGCGGTGGTAGGCGATTGCGTTTTTCAAGGTTCTATAGGAAGAACCGATCTTCCCGGCGGAAATCACGATTTGCTCCTAGAGAAAATTAGATCTGAAATCTTTACCCTTCCATCAGATATGCAGCTTTTTTGTGGACATGGTCCATCCACTCAAGTTCAGAAAGAAATAAATACCAATCCGTTTTTCAACTAAATGCTATCCAAAAAGCTAGACCATATAGTTCAACTTTTTGAAGAAATTGGCATTCTTCGCTGGGTAATTTCACCTGGCTCTAGAAATGCACCCATCGTTGCAGCGCTGCTTAGAAATCCAAACATGCAATTATTCAGCATGCCCGATGAACGCTCTGCTGCTTTTTCAGCCATGGGAATGGCTCAATCAGATCAATTTCCAGCTGCATTCTTGTGCACATCAGGATCAGCATTGGTAAACGCATTTCCTGCCGTGGTTGAAGCCTATTATCAACGAATTCCGCTGTGTATTGTTTCTGCTGACCGGCCCGAAGAACTCATTGATCAGTGGGATGGTCAAACCCTCCGACAACCCGGTATTTTTGGCACTTATGTGCGTCATTCACACCATTGCAATCCCCGGAATTCATCTGAACACGAACTCACCGAAGGCATTTACCAACTGTTTCAGGATTCACTCACTCAAATTCCCGGTCCCTTTCACTTAAATATTGCTCTTTCAGAACCCATTTACGAAGGAATTTCAACCTTTAGCTCTGCTTCTGATTCTGATTCCATTGCTGTAAAACCCTTTGTTTACAAAGCATCCCAAATACCCAAAGTAACTTTAGAAGACATCTCTTCGGCCATTGGCAGCGCTCAAAAAATTGCGGTGTTGGTGGGTCAAAATCCCCCGTCCGAAACCCTCTCTCAAGTACTCTCCGAGCTTCAGAATTACCTTCCGATTTTCAGCGACGTATGCAGTTCACAACAACCCTACGGGCTGCAAAGTTGGGATTGGGCCTTATTAAAACGAGAAATTCCCGCATCTTTAAAGCCAGATTTATTGATTTCTTTGGGGACAGTTACACTGTCGAAACCCCTCAAAAACTTCCTCCAAAAACACAAACCGCATCATATCCATCTTGGACCATATTCAGAGGTAGGCGATCCTTTTGAAACCAATCCGGTACACATTCCCAGCTTCGAAGCCGATTTTCTTCAAGGAATTTTGGAACTTTGGAATACCCATAACGCTGAAGATCAAATAAATTCTTGCAAAAAATATTCAGAAGTTTGGCAACAGTTTGTTGCAACTCAGCCATTGAAATCCAATGAATTGCCTGAGCCATTTTCAAGTGAGCTCATTTGGATGCAGCAATTTTTCAAATCCATTGACGAGCGTTTTATCATTCATTTGGGAAACTCCATGCCCGTGAGATATGGCAGCTGGTCTTTGCCCACAGCGGCTCAGATTTTCTCAAATCGAGGTGTTAGCGGCATTGATGGTTGTTTGAGCACCGCGGTTGGATCAGCGCTGGCACAACCCGAAAAAATAGTCATTGCCGTTCTGGGCGATGTAACTACCGTTTATGATTCTAATGCACTTTGGACAGATTTACCTTCCAATTTGAGAGTGGTGGTATTCAATAACGGCGGCGGAAGAATTTTCGACTGGATTGAAGGTCCAAACAAATTCCCTGAACTTCGAAAGTTCATTCATACCCCAAGAAAATTTGATTTTAAACACCTATCTAAATTCTATGGTATGGAGCATCAATCATTGGGTGTAGATCAAATTGACTTAAGCTTTCAAAAAATCTTATTTGCAGAAACTGCAACTCTCGTAGAATTGATTTGCAAAGATGACAACTAAGTTGTTTTTGTAATTTACTTTTAATATTTTTGTGACGTACAAAATAAAAATAATGTACGTCAAAAGTTTTATGGATTACAAATTAACCCTTCGAATATCACAAATGGTTGCTGAAAAAGGCAAACTGTATGCCAAGCGACAGGGTAAAAGTTTGTCTCAATTGGTTGAAGAAAAGTTAATTCACCTTTTGGAAAACGAAGATTCTATTGATTCCCTAGAATTCCCAAATGATTTGTTATCTATCAAAGGATTATTAAATTCTGAATCTGATCATTTAGAAGAAAATGAAGATCGATTGCAATACATGGAGCAGAAATATAAGCGCTTAAATGATTAAGCTATTTCTCGATACCAATGTATTGGCTGACATATTCTTTGATCGAATGCCTCATTCCAATCACAGTTTGACATTATTGACTTTAGCTTCAGACCGATCGTGGCAACTTTCTACTTCTGCTTTAACCATTGCCAACCTACTCTACTTATTGAGAAAACAAAGCAAATCGAAGCAACAAGAATGTATAGAAATTGTCACTAAATATGTTCAGGTATTGGATTTAAATTTAGAACAAATCAAACAAGGAATAACCTTGAATCATGAAGACACCGAAGACGGTATTCAAATGGCCGTGGCCACTGCAAACAACCAAGAATTTATATTAACCCGAGATTTGAAAGGCTTTTTAAATTGCAGTATTCCTGTAAAAACCGTAGCGGAATTTTTACTGGAACATCTCACTTTAGATCAATAACGCCCACCTCGATCAAGATCTCTTTTAATGTCCTTTTCTTTGATATCTTCACGCTTGTCAAAAGTCTTTTTACCCTGACCTAAGCCAATTTCTAACTTAAAAAAACCACGGTCGCTTTCAAAAAGTCGAACGGGAAAAACGGCGTATCCTTTCGATTTGATGCGCCCTTCGATACGTGCAAGTTCTCTTTTATTGAGTAGGAGTTTACGATCTCTCAGGGGTTCGTGAGCGTCATAGCTGGCCTGTTTCCATTCCGAAATATGCATATTCTTGAGGAACAACTCCCCGTTTTCCAAATAACAATAACCATCGCCCATATTCACCGAATTGCTTCGTATAGATTTAACTTCAGAACCTCTCAATTCCATGCCCGCCTCAAACCGTTCTTCAATGTGATAATTGAACGATGCTTTTCGGTTGTGAATTTCAATTTTTTTGGTTCCTTTACTCATGGGGTTATTTGTTCAATCAATCTCTGAACTTTTTCTTTTTTCAATATTTTTTGGCCTTGTTCTCCTTGAGCAACCAACCGTTCGCCGGCATTTACCCAAAAATCACAATCTATGCTATTTCCTTCAAGTCTAGTGATTTTTGCTGTAATGGTTACTTGTTCCCCCAACAAAGCAGGAGAAGCGTGCTTGATATTCAAAAAAGTACCTATTCCCTCTTCGTCTTCCTCCTTCATTTGAAGAACAAATTGCCTGCAAGTCCATTCAGCATCTCGTCCCAAGGAAAAAGTGGAATAAAATGGATGCACACGCTCCCCGTTGAATGAGGCTAAATCAGACTCAGTCACCATAAAGGTCAACTGAGTTTCGTCGCCCAAATTAAAGACCGGAATCATGATACTTCCTGAATCAAGTCGCGGCTGCTAATTTCCATGTGCGATGCATCGTAAGTGCACTCTCCATTTTTCACCACAATGATTTGAGGGGATTCGTGATAGACGTGCAATTTCTCAGCAATGTAGTTGGAAACATCACGGTGAGCGATTAGATCTAGATAGTAAAAATCAGCCTTTGATAACTCCGATGACTCCAACGACTCAAGTCGTTTTTTAGCCATGGTGGAAATTGAACAGCGGGTAGAATGTTTAAAGAACACCACTGTTTTGTGGGCTGAGTTTTGAACGGCTTGATCTACTTGTTCAGTGCTCAATAAATCGTGCCAACCGTTCATGGAATTACTTTACAATGGTGGTTCTCTCACCCATGCTTGGGCATTTGTCTTTCTTGCGAACGCCACATGCTGTGAATAAGGTTGCAGCGATACCAATAATTGCGATTAATTTTGCAGTCTTCATGATTTCTGAATTAATTTACAAAGTAAACGCATTTGAGGACATTTCTCTTGCTTTGTCGTTGATTAATTCGGAAAAATCACCGCAAAAAATGCCTTCACTCGGTGAACTGCAGAAAAAGTTCGGTGAATTCTTACCTTTGGCTTTAGAACAATACAAACTCAAAGAAAAGGCTATCAAGAAATTGCCCTCTTTTGTTTCTGTTGGATGTTTATTCGAACAACGAAGCCTAGAACAATCAACCTCAGAATCGGTGGCCCTTTGGAAAGCGGGCTTTTTTTCATCCCAAAAAATGTTAAGCCTAACCGGTGGATTGGGAATTGATGATTGGGCATGGTTAAAATTGGGATGCACAGTTAAAAGCTTGGACCCGAATGGGGCCCTTAACCAACTGGTTGAATTCAATTTCAACAAAACTTTACCTGCTGAACAACTGAGTAAATATAAACGGCTCACCTTTACTGCCGAAGAATATTTATCAGCTCACGGAATTGAACCATCCATAGACCTCATTTATGTTGATCCTGACCGCCGCCAGGAAAACGAACGATTGGGAGGCAACTTTTCTATTTTCCAACCCAACATCATGGAGTTAATTGAGAAATACGGCAATCTCTGCAACCGATGGCTCATCAAGTTGAGTCCAGCTACTGATTTTCGAGAAATCCGGAAGTGGTTGCCTGGAGAATTGCACTTTTACAGCGTGATGTACAAATCGGAGGTCAAGGAATTGTTGGTTGAAGTACATCCACTAGGCGCTCAAAATATCCTCCGCAGCGCGGTAAATATCAAAGAGAGCGAACATGCTGACATTTTCCATGAAGTTGATGATTTAGAACAAATAGAAAAAAAAAGTGACGGATTGGATTTCATTTTTGAGCCTCACGGACATATGAATATATTGGGGTTGAATGAGAAGTTCAGAGAGCACCCCGATTTGATTTCTGTTACCACGCAAGGCACCTTATTTGTTGGAAAATGTACCTTTCCAAATTATTTAGGAAGAACTTTAAGGGTAGAATTAGAATTTAAGGGAAGTTTAAAGGAATTAAAACGCACTTTGAAAGATCAAAATATTGCTCAAGCAACGGTCACTGCTAGAGATTGCAGTGGCATGAAGGGTCACGAACTATTAAAAATATTGGGTATAAAAGACGGAGGAAACAGGGTGATTTTCATCACCAAAAGTGGCTCAGAATTTAGGGCCTGGGTGGGGGGTTACTTGTTCACTCTAGACAAATAGTCTTCCAAAGCAGCAACCATACTAGGTATATTCACTGCTGGAGCTGGAATATCTAAGATAAGATTGTGTTCTTCGATGGCTTGCTGGGTGGAGCTTCCAAAGCCAGCTATTCTGGTTTTGTTCTGAACAAACCCGGGGAAGTTGTCATACAAAGATTTGATATCTGCAGGCGAAAAGAATACAATTACATCGTAAAACACATTTTCAAGATCGCTTAAATCAGAAGAAACTGTGCGATAAATGATGACTTCGGTGAAATCAAATTCGTTTTGAGTGAAGTAATCAGGGATACTCGGTTTACGAATATCGCTGCAAGGGAACAAGAATTTTTCTTTCTTGTGGGTTTTGAAGAGAGTCAAGAAATCTTTTTCATTTCCTTTGGATGTAAACATTTTACGTTTACGCGGTACAATGTATTTCTGAACGTAATTAGATACATTCTCATTGATGGAAAAATACTTCATTTCGGGAGAAATTTCCACCTTCATTTCTTGAGCCAAAGAAAAGAAATAATCTACGGCATTTTTTGAATTAAAGATTACTGCGGTAAAATCAGCAAAATTGACTTTTTGCTTTCTGATTTCTTTGGGAGTTAACGGTTCAATGTGAATAAACGCCCTGAAATCAATGGTGATTTTGTACTTTTTTGCAAACTCTTCATACACGTTTCTGCCCGGTTCTGGCGGGGGTTGAGTGATCAGAATGGATTTGACTTTGGTTTCTCTTTCCGGGTACATGAATTATGATATGTTTATTCCTAAAAACTTTAGTAAAAGCAAATAAGGGATAATTTCCAAGGTGCAAAGGTACAAAATTGAAGTGAAATTCAATGTGTTATCTTTTATTAATCCGTAAACTTGGTACAACAAACGAATTGATATCCAAATAATTAAAGACGAATAAATGATTTTTAACCACAAAGAATTATTGGAGTAGTCAGCATTGTAATAACTTAGAAGAAATACGGGCATGCAAATGAACGCGAATAACAGATTGACATTTATTTGCCTTTGAAATTGACGCAACAAGACCCCTCCCATATCCATACTTTGAGTGAATATGTACTGAGTAAAGAGCAATAAACCATTGAAAATACCTGTTGCAATGATTGCAAGAATGAATGTATAAATGCTGTTCAATCTGTTGTAATCTGCCGCAACCAAGTAAAGTAGAATTCCTTGACAGAAAACCAACAGTCCTAAATTGAAGGCATGCACGCTTCCCGCGGCTGAACTTATGGCTTGTTCTCGCATCAAATCTTCAAAGTAATACTGTTTGGTAAAACTGCTCATTCTGAGCTGAAATTGCTTGGCAAAAGCAGCTCTAAAATAGAGATAATACAAGATTATGAAGATGCTCACGGCAAAGAACCAAAACTTGACTCTCGATATTCTCAAATAAGTTTCGTGAATAAAAGGAGAGTATGGCTCAAAAACCCGATCAACCTTAACCGTGGGCGTTTGCCAATTTAACGCACTTTTGAATCTTCCTGAACCAGAATCCTTCGAAAGAGAATCCCAAAATCTAAATCCCGCCCTGCTGTATTTAATGGCATTGCTATCAAGCAATTGAACAGTATCTGACTCAGTTTCAGCTGGAGCATCTAGTGCTGATTGAGCCATCAATCCAGAAGATTGGGCTGTTAGCATCCAAAGAAACCAAAAAAATAGCCACTTAACCTTTGAGTTCATAAAAGTCAGATTCGCAAAAATACGATAACTTCGCACTATGTCGGGCATCTATTTGCACATTCCCTTTTGCAGAAAAGCGTGCCACTATTGCAACTTCCATTTCAGCACTTCCCTGAAGCTCAAAAATGACTTTATTGAAGCGCTCCTGTTGGAAATTGATCGTAAAAAAAACCAGCATCTAAAACTTGAAACCATCTATTTTGGGGGCGGTACACCGTCTCTATTAGAAAAAGATGAACTTCTTCAAATTGTTAATGCCCTAAATACGTCTTTCAACCTCTCTGAAATTCAGGAAATCACTTTAGAATGCAACCCAGAAGATATCAATTCATTTCAATTGCAAACATGGTTGGAACTAGGCATCAATAGACTGAGCATTGGAGTTCAATCTCTCAACGATACTGAATTGCAGTTGATGAATCGGAATCACCTTGCTGAACAATCCAAAAAATCTATTCAACTAGCCGTAAAAGCTGGATTTCAAAACCTGACCTTAGATTTAATCTACGGAACTCCCTGGAAATCAATTCAGGAATGGGAAAACGAACTTCGATGGGCGCTAACCTCCGGTATAACCCATTTATCTGCTTATGCCTTAACCGTAGAACCCAAAACTGCATTATCGCATCAGATTAAAAAGAAAGAAGTTCAAGAACCCGTAGATGAGCGCATGACCGAAGATTTTATGCTCTTGCAAAAACTGATGCTGGAATTTGGCTGGGATGCCTATGAAATCAGCAATTACTGCAAACCAGGACATAGATCAAAACACAATTCCAATTATTGGAAGGGATCACCCTATTTAGGTCTTGGTCCATCAGCGCACTCGTTTGATGGCGAACTTACTCGAAGTTGGAATATCCCTAATAATGCACAGTACATTGAAGGAGAAAAAACGGGTATTCCTTCGGTAGAATTCGAGAACCTAAGCTTGATTGAGCGTTGTAACGAACTCATTATGACCAAATTGAGAACCAAAGAAGGACTTCAATTAAGCGAATTAGGCATATGGGCTGAAACATTCAAATCCAGTAATATTCCTTTTTTAAAAACCGCGGCTCAAAACGGTTGGATTACAGAATTCGAAGAATCCATATCCCTTACAAATGATGGAAAACTTATATCCGATTATATAATTTCAGAATTGATGTTAATTGATTGATTTTTTTACAGTTCCAATACAACGAAAATTCACTTTTAAACGTCAAATATCATATTTTTGTAGAACAAATAAACTAAACACAAAATCCATGAAATCATTGCTACGCATTTTGTCATTGTCCTTATCACTATTATTTGTAGGTACTTCTTCGGCTCAGTCTAAGGTTGGTTTTTCAACTCAAACTCAGTGCTTAACCGTTTATGCAAGCCCCTATTATTATGATAGTTGCGAGAGCATATCATGGTCAGTAAGCAATACGGTTATTGGTAAAACCAGTAGTTTAAAACACACCTTCTCTACCGCCGGCACCTATACCCTGTGTATGAAAGTAGTAAACAATTGTAAAAAATGGGACACTACCATTTGTCAACAAATAAAAGTGGTTGCTTGTCCGTGTGATACAACGAAAGTGGTAATGTCTGTAACTAAAGACACTGCAACCTGCGGCAAATATAAGTTTAATGTAACCCCCAAAAACAGTGCAAATTCCAGCTTGAAATACAGCTACAGTTGGGATTTTGGAAATGGTTCAACTTCAAGCAACGCTGATCCTACCCAAACTTATACAAAAGATGGTTCTTACAAAACCTGCGTTACGGTGAAATGGACCTTAAATAGCACTACAAGTTGCACAAAAACAGTTTGCGAAACCATCACTGTTAAGTGTTCTACTCAAACCAAAAAATGCGATTGGAGTAAAACAAAAATTAACATCACCAACAAATGCAATGCATTTAGATTTGAAGCAGGACCTTCAGATTCTTGTATTTCATACTATTGGGTTCTAGATAACACCAAATACAAAGGCAACGTTATTGACCATAAATTCAGCACAAAAGATTCTCAAAATTATTGCTTGATTGCCTACAATTCTTGTTTGCAATGCGATACCACCATTTGTGGAGTAGTTTACAATGATTGTCTTCCTAAGTCTTGCACTTGGTCAAATTACCAGTTAAACACAAGTTATGCCAATGTAAAAGATTCGTGTGGTAAAATAGTAATGGAAGCCACTGCTATTAAAGATACTTGCATCCGTATTGATTTTTATTGGGGCAATACCCTGATTGAAAATAAGCGGGGATGGTCAACCAGAGTTACTAAAAACGGCAGTTATCCGTTTGGATTTAGATATGTAAACAAGTGCACAGGATGCGACACCACCATTTGGAAATATGCCGTAGTTGAGTGCCTTTCAAAACCCAAATGCACCTGGCCAACCAATATGGGCTTCAAGGTGGCAATGACCACTTGCCCTAAATTAAAAATTGGCATTAATGCATTTGATGATTCTTGTTTCCAGTTTACCGCGGTTGTAAACAACACAACCATCAAGCCTTTGGCAAACAATTCAAGATATTATGAATACACCATGACTCAAAATGGCAAGTATTCCATTTGTTTGAACTTTAAGAATTTGTGTACTGGTTGCGATACTACTATTTGCACCACATGGTCAACCGATTGTATTAAAACCACCAAATGCGATTGGAGCAAATTTAATTTTGTCTATGGCAATAAATGCAAAACATACAGTTTTGAATCTACACTACCCAAAGATTCGTGCATTGTTCAGAAAATGAAAATTGTGAGCGGTAACACCATGATCTATTTTGAAACTGGAACCAATCACACCTATACTTTTAAAGAAAACGGCTACTACAATGTTTGCTTCTGGGCGAAAAATGAGTGTTTGAATTGTGACACTTGGATTTGTAAAACGGTTTATGTGAATTGCACAGACACTACCCCAATAAATAAATGCAGCCTGCAAGGCAAAGATTTTGGAGTAGGCACATCAGCAAAAGACTCCTGTGTTAAGATTTTTGAAGCTCCTTATTTTGCCAATGGCTGTGTAAAGTACAAGTGGTATATTGAAGGATCGAGCACGGTAAAAACATCAAGAGTGGTTGATTATAAATTCCCAGCTTGGGGTGCTTATATGGTTAAATTGATCATGATTGATACTTGCAATAAGTGTGATACATCAATTACTAAGGTTGTGGGAGTATATTGCGGAAAAGCTTCAAACCAAGATTTAGAATCTAAATTGTGGCAACCACAACCCAATCCAGCCTTCGATAACATCACTTTTAATAACAGCGAAGCATTGAAGATTGAATTGCTTAATTCTTTGGGACAAATCATTTTAACTAAAGAAATTCAAGCGGAAGAGGCTTTATATGTAGGAGATATTGCAACCGGCACCTATTACATACGATTGACAGGTTCAGACAAAAATGCTTCCTATGTATTAATAAAACAATAAGTTAGCAATCCTGACTTACGTCATAGATTCTGCTCACTTTTGTTTGTAACTTTGCATCATTAGAATTAGTCAGTTATGTCTAGACAAACCAACAACAATATTTTGGTGCCTACCGATTTTTCGGATGTGGCCGAATGCGCTGTAAAGCATGCAATCAATGTAGCAAAAGCCTACAAGAATGAAATTACTTTGATGTATGTCATAGAAGAAGGTCTTTTGGGTAGTATTTTCTCAAAATCACAATCTGATTTATTGAAAGATGCTATGCAAACCAAACTTCAAGTGCGTGCAGAAGCCATTGCTAAAGAAACCGGGATTAAAGTAGCTACTAGAATTGGATCTGGTAAAGTGTATAAAGTGGTTGCAGAAACTGCAAACATTGAAAAATACGACTCCATCATCATGGGAAGCCATGGTGCTAGCGGATTGGAGCGCATTGTTGGGTCAAATGCTTCAAGAACCATTCAATATGCTGAAGTACCCGTAGTTGTAGTGAAAAACTCTACCGTTTCTTCTGATGGATACAAGAAAATTGTTATGCCGTTTGATTTGACTGTAGAATCGCGTCAAAAATTAGACTGGGGAATCAATATTGCGCAAAAATTCAATTCTGAAATTCACATTGTGTATACCCGTCCAGATGATGAATACCTTAGCAACCGAATGTTAGCCAATATCAAATTGGTTGAAACTGCATTGAACACTCATAAAGTGAAATACAAGCTTTATGAATTCAAAGATTCTTTGCTTGACAACTTTGCAACTGAAGTACACAATTATGCAAACATCACCGATGCCGATTTAATTGTTGCTATGACTCACATGGAAAAAGGAATCAGCGAATTGATTATTGGTACCATGACCCAGCAGCTCGTAAACAGAGCCGGTAAGGTGGCTGTTATGTGTATCCACCCTACCGAAACTGGATTCAGCTATAACTATTAAAAATCTAAAATAATTCCGATGGTTGGGAGCACTGTTCCTGATTCATTGGGAAGAAATTCAGACTGATAGCTGTTCGGATTATTTGGGTCTTTGATTAAATTACCCTGATTATCTTGAGCAGCTATTAGTGTTTCTGGGCCATAGAACTTCGCGTTGAAGAAGTTCTGAATGTCAAAATACAAGTCTAAAGACCACTTCTTTTTGTACCAAACCTTGTCTACACGAATATCAAACTGATTGAAATTGCTCAATCTAGCAGAGTTTAAGCGATTGTAATCTGGAAGCGCAATTCCGCGTACATCCCAATATTGAGTTTGCATACTTCGAGCAATATCATCTGGAGTATATGGTCTACCTGTAACGAATCTCCACTTTGCACCAATCTCCCAATTCTTCTTGAGCTTTTTACCCGCTGTCAAACTCACAGTATGTCTAGAATCCCATGAACTCTCTACAAATTGTCCGCGCTTGTCTTCAAATTGAGACCATGCCAATGTGTAGCTGGCAATTCCGTAAAGACCCGTGCGTGATCGACGCTGAATGAGAAACTCTGCCCCATATGCCCGTCCCCTACCAAAAGAACTCACAGGCTCATTTCCAACTACTGCAAAATCAACCCCCAAATTAGCCAAACTGATACTATCGTTCAACGCAAACGGATAATTTGAATAGTGCTTGTAAAAACCCTCAACCGTAATTTTGGTCTCTTGCCCTTTGTTGTATTGAAATCCCGCAGCAACCATGCGATTTCTGATATAATCAATGCGATCTCTATTGACCAAGGTGTTTCCAACTCTATATCCAATAATTGAATAAGTTGGCAATTGATGGAATTGACCTACGTTGGCGTTGAAGTAAATATTTTTTGCAACAGGAACTGAGGCAGATAAACTCACGGTTGGCTGGCCTAATGGATTGCGGGTATTTTTTCCGTAGTTAGCTCCGTCAAATCTCAATCCACCAGAAATCAAAGTCCCTTTAAAGTCGCCCGAAACTCTTCCGAATGCGCTGTATTTAAATCCTTCCAAATTGCTTTCAAAATCTATTTTTTGAACCCCAAATGGAGTAACGATATTGGCCATATTATCAATACCGTATTGAGCGTATTCGGATCCACCGCCAACCATCCATTTCCAACGGCGGGTTTTACCAGAATGTTCCACTCTTAATTTGTTTTCTTCTTCGGTGCTGACGTAGTTCAAAATGAGATTTTCTGGCTTGCTTTCATCGTTGTCTTTGAACTTGTTGGTTTCGTTGTACAACATGTTTCTCGACAAAAACACCTGTGTTTTTGTGCGCTTACCCAAATGCGTATAAACGGTTCCAAAGGCATAATTCCATTGATTGTAATCAGGCAAATAACCCAAAATATACTTGTTCGACTTCAATTGAAGGCTATCGGTAATTCTATCGTTTACGCCGGTATTCAATCGAAAGAAATCAAATGCGCCAACCACAATCACCGCCAATTTATCGCGCTTGCCAAGATCAACGTTTAGTTTACCTTGATAATCAATAAAATTAGGCAAAAACGGCAATCCTAAAAGCGAAAACAACCCTTGTAAGTAACTCTGACGAGCTGAAAATATGTAGGTTGCTTTTTTACCAATAGGCCCGTCAGCGGTAAGTCCTAAATCAGAACTTCCTACTGTAAAACGGTATTTTCCTTTTTGTTTATTGCCTTCAATTTGCTGAAATTCAAGCACAGAGCTCAATCCATTGCTATAATTCAAGGGGAAAGCCCCAGTGCTCAAGTTTACACTTTTAATGAAGTTTACGTTTAAAAGTCCAACAGGTCCGCCAGTACTTCCTTGAGTTTGAAAGTGGTTGATTACTGGAATTTCAATTCCGTCTAGGTAAAATTTATTTTCCGACGGCGCACCACCTCTAATTACCACATCGTTTCTGAAACCGGGAATGCTTATCACGCCTGGCAAAGACTGAATGATTTTGGAGATATCTCTGTTACCACCTGGATTACGTTCTATTTCACGAATGGAAAGCTCCTGAGAGGACAAAGGCGATTCAGCGCTTCTTTTTTGGAGGGAAGATTTGCGAATACTAACCTCACCAATGGCATCGATAGATTCTTCACGAATCAACTCAATGGTGATGGGGATTTGCTTATCGAAAGTGAATAACTGTTCGTAACTGTTCGCCGACTTAAATCCGATTGCTTCGGCCGTAACAGAATAGAAACCGGGCTCTTTGATGGTGATGATAAACTTCCCTTCCTTATCTGAAGTGGCTGAATAATCAGTTTTATAAATACTCAACTTAGCGCCTGAAATGGGAAGATTGTCATCTGAACTAACCACTACTCCTTTAATTTCTAGGCCCTGAGCCTGAACTCCTGATGCGAAGAAACACGCCACCAGGATTAAGAACACATACTTTTTCATCGATACTTTAAACTCTATGACAGATAAACATACTGTTAAAGATTTTGTTTAATCTTTGTCTTAAAAATTTAACAAAATAAATTCCGACGAAAATGTAAAAAGAGGCTATCAGTCACTTTAAAGGCACGTCAAAAAACCGTAACTTTGCATTTTTCAGTTATGTTTGGAAATATATTAGGCGGAATCGCCAAGATCTTCGGTGGTAGTGCACACGAAAAGGCCTTGAAAGAGGTTCAGCCCGTGGTTGACGCCATCAATGAATACTACAATTCTTATTCTACATTAAGCAACGATGAACTTCGTGGGAAAACTACCGAGTTCAAAAGCAGAATTGCAGAACAATTAAAAGATATTGATAATCAACTACTTGATATTCAAAATCAAATAAAAGAACTGGGCAATGAAGCCATAGATCAAAAAGAACAGCTTTTCAAGGAAGTAGCTGACTTAGAAAAAAGCAGAGATGCCAAATTGGAAGATGTTTTGAAAGATCTTCTTCCCGAGGCATTCGCCACCATCAAGGAGACGGCCCGCAGATTTGCTGAAAACGAAGTAGTTTCTGCCACCGCTACCCCCTTAGATCGTGAATTAGCCACCACAAAACCTCACATACAAATTAGCGGTGACCAAGTGCAATACGCCAATGAATGGCTTGCCGCAGGAGGTAAAATCAAGTGGAACATGGTACATTATGATGTTCAGTTGATTGGAGGTTACGCTCTACACAGTGGCAACATCGCCGAAATGGGAACAGGTGAAGGTAAAACGTTGGTTTCAACTCTACCTGCTTACTTAAACGCCCTTGGCGGACGCGGTGTGCACATGGTAACAGTCAATGATTACCTTGCTCGTCGTGACGCCGAGTGGAACATGCCTGTTTTTAATTTCTTGGGACTTACAGTCGATTGTTTGGAATACCACCGTCCTAACAGCGAAGAGCGCCGCAAAGCCTACCAAGCTGATATCACCTACGGTACAAATAACGAATTTGGTTTCGACTATTTGCGTGACAATATGGTGCACGAGCCCAATGAATTAGTTCAAGGAAAACATCATTACGCCATCATTGATGAGGTAGATTCTGTATTGATTGACGATGCTAGAACACCTTTGATTATAAGCGGTCCAACTCCTCGTGGAGATATTCAGCAATTTGATGTTCTGAAACCCCGCATTCATGCATTGGTTGAAGCTCAAAAGAAATATGCAACCCAGTGTTTATCTGACGCCAAGCGTTTGATTGGCGAAGGCAAAGACGGCCCTCTTGAAGGCGATGGCGGATTAGCTTTGTTCCGTGCACACAGAGCGCTTCCCAAAAATAGAAATTTAATCAAATTCTTGGGTGAGTCGGGCATGAGAAGTTTGCTTATCAAAGTGGAAAACCACTATTTGGCAGACCAACAAAAAGAGATGCCAAAAGCAGATGCACCTTTGTTTTTTACCATCGATGAAAAATCCAACTCAGTTGATTTGACTGACAAAGGGATTGAGATGATCACTCAAGGTGGTGAAGACCCCCATTTCTTTGTGTTGCCTGATGTAGGTTCAGAAATGGCTGAAATTGAGCGCAGCTCAGCATCCCCCGAAGAAAAAACTCAAAGAAAAACTCGCTTAATGCAAGAGTTTTCTGAAAAAAGCGAACGCATCCATTCTGTTCATCAGTTATTGAAAGCCTACACCTTGTTTGAACGCGACGTTGAGTACATTTTGCAAGACAGCAAAGTAAAAATCGTAGACGAACAAACCGGTCGTGTAATGGATGGTCGTCGATACAGCGACGGACTGCACCAGGCTATTGAAGCAAAAGAGAACGTTAAAGTAGAAGCCGCAACGCAAACCTATGCAACGGTTACTTTGCAAAACTACTTCCGTATGTACCATAAATTATCGGGTATGACGGGTACGGCAGAAACGGAAGCACAAGAACTTTGGGATATTTACAAATTGGGTGTGAAGGTAATTCCTACCAATCGCCCGATTGCTCGTATTGATAAAGAAGACTTGGTTTACAAAACCAAGCGCGAAAAATACAACGCTGTAATTGATGAAATTGTTGCCATGACCGAGCAAAAACGTCCGGTTTTGGTGGGTACAACGTCAGTAGAAGTGAGTGAATTACTCTCGAGAATGTTGAAGCTTCGAGGCATCAAACACAACGTTTTGAATGCCAAGCAGCATCAGAAAGAAGCTGAGGTTGTTGCCGATGCGGGTTTGCCTGGAGCTGTTACCATTGCGACCAATATGGCAGGCCGTGGAACGGATATCAAAATTTCTGACGAAGTTAAAGCCGCTGGTGGATTGGCCATCATTGGTACAGAAAGACATGAAAGTAGACGCGTAGACAGACAGTTACGCGGACGTGCTGGACGTCAAGGAGACTCAGGAACGTCTAGATTCTATGTTTCTTTGGAAGATGATTTGATGCGCATTTTCGGATCAGAAAAAGTGGCCAACTTCATGGATAAATTCGGGTACAAAGAGGGTGATGTAATTGAGCACTCTTGGATGACCAAAACCATTGAACGCAACCAAAAGCGCATGGAGCAAAATAACTTTGGAATTCGTAAACGTTTGTTGGAATACGATGACGTGATGAATCAGCAAAGAAGCAGCATCTATCGCATCAGAAGAAATGCCTTGTTTGGTGACAAACTTAGCATTGATTTGCGCAATATGTTAGAAAATTGGTCTGTTGAAACCATTTCACAAGCCAAAAACAACAACTATAGTTTTGAAGAATTTGAAATGGAAGTCATTCGCACACTTGCAATGGCGCCCCAATTCGATGAAGCAACCTACAATAGTAGTAAAGATGAGAAGTTGGTTGACTTACTTTTTGATGGTTTGACCCAACAATATCTACATAAATCAGAGCAATTAGCAGCGCAAGCACTCCCAGTATTTTCACAGATCAGAGAAGCACAAGGCGATAGAATTGAAAATGTAGTGGTACCTATGACAGATGGAATTCACAACTTCCAAGTTACCGTTCCTATGCAAGCGGCATTAAATTCTGGTTGTGAATCAATGGTTCGCGATTTTGAAAAGTCTGTTACTTTACAATCTATTGATGAAGAATGGAAAGAGCATTTGCGTGAACTTGACGAATTAAAACAAAGTACTTCAAACGCTCAATACGAACAAAAAGACCCACTGCTCATTTACAAAATTGAAAGTTTTGAATTGTACGGTCAAATGTTGCAAAGGTTGAATCAAAAAATTCTGGGACTGCTGTTCAGAACTCGAATTTACACAGAAGGTGAAGTGAGCGAGGCAAGAAATACTCCCCGCCGTGAAAACCCAAAAGTAGTAGCATCGAAAGAAGAAACAACTTCAGGATCTACCTCTGAGGCAGAACAACGCGCAGTTCCTACCCAAAACCCCATAAAAAATGAAATGAAGGTCGGACGCAACGACCCTTGTCCTTGCGGAAGTGGTAAGAAATTTAAGCAATGTCACGGGAAGGAGTAAAACGCACCTTTAGTAAAGCCAAAGAACACGAAGATTATTATTGGGAAAACGGATTTTGCGTTTTCACTGAGCGTTTTTTAGCTAAAAAAAAGCAGTGCTGTGGCAGTGGCTGCAGGCATTGTCCATACTTGCCCAAACATGGGGCGGGGAGTCTAACATTAGACCCTGAAGTTCTCAAAAAGTTGTAAACATCTACGAGTCAAGGCCTTCTAATTGCGTAAATTTGCCGAGTGAATTCACCTATTCGTTCAGCACTTATTTCAGTTTTTTACAAAGACGGATTAGAGCCTATTGTGAAGGCTCTTCATCAACAAAATGTGACCCTTTATTCCACCGGTGGAACCAGAAAGTTCATTGAAGATCTTGGACTACCCTGTGTTGCCGTTGAAGACATCACTGGCTATCCTAGCATTCTAGGTGGCCGCGTCAAAACCTTACACCCAAAAGTGTTTGGAGGTATTCTTGCTCGCAGAGAATTGCAATCTGATATGCAAGAAATCGCTCAATACGAGATACCATTGTATGATTTGGTAATTGTTGACCTTTATCCATTTGCTCAAACGGTGGCTGACGGTGGTACAGAACAAGAAATTATCGAAAAAATAGATATTGGCGGTGTTTCATTGATACGCGCTGCGGCAAAGAATCATGCACATTGTTGTATTGTGGCCGACAAAAAAGAATATACTCAATTTTTATCAGATTACCAAACAGGCAACGGCTCTCTTTCCCTTGATCAACGCAAATCCTACGCTGGAAAAGCCTTTGCAGTAACCGCTCAATACGACGGACAAATTGCTGATTGGTTTGCGGATCACACCACTACCCCTTTGCGCTACGGTGAAAATCCTCATCAAAAAGCGCATTTTACCGGAAATTTAGATCAATTATTTGACAAAATACAAGGTAAAGAATTGAGCTACAACAATTTACTTGACGTAGACAGTGCTGTTAATTTATTGAACGAATTCAATGAAAATGAAGGATCTACTTTTGTCATCATTAAACACAACAATGCTTGCGGTGTTGCAACAAGGCCAACGGTTTTACAAAGCTGGACAGACGCTTTAGCTTGTGACCCAGTGAGCGCTTTTGGCGGTATTCTAGCATGCAACCACGCTATTGATACTGAAACAGCACAACAAATAAATAATTTGTTTTTCGAAGTCTTGATTGCCCCCTCGTATTCTGAAGAAGCTCTCCAAACATTGAAAGCGAAAACCAACAGAATCATACTTCGCTCTAAAGACCTGAAGGAAGTTCAACAAACCATTTACAGAACAGCTCTTAATGGAACCTTGGTTCAAGAGCGCGACAACGCAACTGAAACGCGTGACAATATGACCGTAGTTACACATGTTGCGCCAACGGAACAAGAATACCAAGACTTGGAATTTGCCGTAAAGCTGGTTAAACAAACCAAGAGCAATACCATTGTATTGACCAAAAATGGACAACTACTTGCTAGCGGAACGGGACAAACCAGCCGCGTTGATGCGTTGGTTCAAGCCATTGATAAAGCGAATAAGTTTGGCTTTGACTTAAAAGGAGCAGTTATGGCGAGTGATGCATTTTTCCCATTCCCAGATTGCGTAGAAATTGCAGATAAAGCAGGTATCACCGCTGTTATTCAACCTGGTGGCTCTATCAAGGATCAAGAAAGTATTAATTACTGCAATGACCACAATATGGCCATGGTCACAACAGGCATCAGACATTTTAAACATTAATCAACTTTGGCAAAATTTTAGTGAAGTAGATTTACGCTCATGTATCAGATAGTTCGATTCATATTATTTCTTATGTCGCCCGAAAGGGCACATGAAGTGGCTCTTAACCTTATGGAAGCCGCTTTTCGCATTCCCATTTTAAACAGTCTGATGCGCATCTACGTCAAACCCGTTTGTAGTAAACCTGTTGAATTTGCGGGCATCAACTTCCCCAATATTGTGGGACTAGCCGCTGGATTTGATAAAGATGCTAAACATTTAAATCTGTGGAAAGATCTCGGTTTTGGTCACGTGGAAGTCGGAACCGTTACACCTGTTGGACAATCCGGAAATCCCAAACCCCGTTTGTTTCGTTTGGTTCAAGACCAAGCCATTATCAACAGGATGGGCTTCAACAATCAAGGTATTGATTCTATGGTTGAACGTTTGAAAAAACGTCCACAAGGGTTAATTGTTGGTGGAAACATTGGTAAGAATAAAGAGACTCCCAATGAATTTGCCGAAGATGACTACATCATTTGTTTCGAGAAAATCTACGACCATGTTGATTATATAACGGTCAATGTTTCTAGTCCCAATACACCCGGACTGCGAGATTTACAAACCGAAGCATTTTTGGTTCCACTTTTTGAAAAATTGAACCTAATTAGATCTCAACGCAGTTCATTTAAACCTATTTTCATCAAAATTGCGCCTGATTTTCAATTGAGTGGACTGAAAAAATTGGTTGCCGTTATTAAAAAGCTCAATGTTCAAGGGGTTATTGCTACAAATACAACGGTTTCTAGAGATGGATTGAACACCAACCACGATGAACTAGAAAAAATTGGTGCTGGTGGATTGAGTGGTTTGCCCTTATTCGAAGCCAGCAATGCCATACTTGCTAGTTTGAGCATTGAACTTGGCAGCAAGATTCCTCTTATTGGTGTAGGGGGTATTTTCAACGGTGATGATGCCACCGAAAAACTCATGCGCGGCGCTAGCCTATTGCAAGTATACACTGGTTTCATTTATGAAGGACCTCGAATTGTACGAAACATATTGAAAGACATACAATACGAAAACTAGCTATGAAACATGGGGGAATTTTTATAATTTCTGTTGCGCTGCTGCTTTTAACCACTGCCGCTCAGCCAAAACCAAAATTATCCCGATTAGAAATCCCTCAGAAAGGTCCGAACGAAAAAATCATACAACACACCGGCTACGCCACTTCTTACAATCATCAACACCACCAACCCAATTGGGTGGCGTATGAACTTTTTGCTAAACGCTTATTATCAGTTACTGAAAGAAATAACCGATTTACGCAAGACCCTCAGGTAAAGCCCCCCACTTGCCTCAGTGCAGACTATACTAAATCAGGTTATGACCGTGGACATCTTGTACCTGCGGCAGATATGCTTTGGGACGAAGACGCCATGAGGGAAAGTTTCTACATGAGCAATATTTCACCACAAGTTCCCGGATTCAATCGCGGCATTTGGAAAGTTCTTGAAGAAAAAGTCCGCGACAAGGCGCGATCTGGCTCACATTTATTCATCTGTGCCGGACCACTTTTGGGGGATACTTTGAAGCGACACATTGGCGTTAGAAACGCAGTTACCATTCCCGATTATTTTTTCAAAGCCATCGTTGATACTGTGGGCATAGACCGAGGAATCGCTTTTATCATTCCCAATCAATCCAGTAAATCATCTCTTTCCACATTCGCTGTAACCATTGACTACCTCGAAGCCATCCTTTCTCGAGACCTCTTCCCCGCTCTAGACGATGAAATTGAAATGAAAATAGAAAGAGTTATTGGATTTAAAAACTTTTAAACCCGTTTACAAACTAAACTCAGGACTACCTGAAGCATACCAATTGCCGTTCCATTCTATCAACTCAAAACGAAAATTATAGGCGATTTTTCTTCGTTTCAATTTGAATTCAACCCGCCATACTGGTAAAATCCCTTGATTTCGGTACGAAATGTATTGAGTGGAATTAAATTCCATCTGTTTGTAAAAAAGCCCCTGTTTGGAAGCTTTTTTGCGGATTTTTTTGATTCCATTGAGAAAGCGGTACCGATAATTCATGTACTGGCCATGCACAATTACATCGGGTGTAATTGTATCTATCATGCGAACCATGTTTAAAAAATCAGATTCCGGCATAAGTCCGAATCCGAGTGGTGCTTTTTTATCGAAGCACCAAAGCATCAGACTATCAATGCTTTGAGAAATTGATTGAAATGCCTGAGGGTTTGGAATATGCGTTGAATCATGGGTATTTGCAAATTTTGCTGATAAAGGCACAACAAAAGACGCTAGAAAAACGACTAAAATCCACCAAACCTTCCGAACTTTGAACTGTATGCGCCTTGGCATACCGCTAAACTACAACATTCTCATGAATTCCAATAATCCACCCAATGCACTAATCTCTTGCAAAAGTCCTTACCTACAACAACACGCCTACAATCCGGTAGAATGGCAACCGTGGGGTGATGCTTCTTGGACAATGGCTAAAAGTCAAAATAAGTTGGTTTTGGTGAGCATTGGTTACAGCACCTGTCATTGGTGCCATGTCATGGAGAGAGAAAGTTTCGAAGATCATCAAACCGCCGAAATTATGAATTTGGCTTTGATCAATATCAAAGTTGACCGAGAAGAACGTCCAGATATTGACATGGTTTACATGGATGCTTGCCAATTGATGACGGGAAGAGGTGGTTGGCCATTGAATGTAATCTGCCTTCCTGACGGGCGACCCATTTATGCAGGCACTTATTTCCAAAAGCCGCAATGGCAACAAATTGTCTTGCAATTATCTACTCAATACCAAAGTGATCCTGAAAAATTCTTGGAATATGCAGATAAGTTCATGGATGAATTGAATAAAATGAATGCTCAACCCAAAGTGTTGGGAAATTTGCAAATTTCCAAAATGATGGCAGCGGAGATTTTTGCAAAATATGCAGAAGATATAGATTGGGAAGAGGGTGCAAAAAAACGCGCTCCGAAATTCCCCGTGCCCATTCAATTTGAATATACCTTCGATTATTTCTTGGCATCGAATGACCCTACAGCAAAAGACTATCTTCAATTGAGTCTGCTAAAAATGGCCAACGGCGGAATTTACGACCACGTAAGAGGTGGCTTCTACCGATACAGCACCGATGCAAAGTGGTTTGCTCCTCATTTCGAGAAGATGCTTTATGATAATGCGCAGTTGATTGGACTTTATTCTCGGGCATTTGCTTGGAGTCAAGCCGATATTTTCAAACAAGTAGCGGAACAAACCATCGATTTTTGCATCCGAGAACTTAAAGATAAGAATGGCGGATTTTACTCAGGACTGGATGCCGACTCCGATGGAATTGAAGGAAAATATTACACTTTCACGTCCCAAGAATTAAAAGAGACCCTCAACGAAAAAGAACTTGAATGGCTGACTCATTGGTCAAATATTAAGGAAGATGGGAACTGGGAGCATGAGTTGAATATCATTCATGTAAATAAGGCTCCCCTGCAAGTGCTTGAAGATGTAAAAATTTCGGCTGAAGAATATCATTCTTTGAAGTTTTCGGTTTTGGGGAAATTGTTTAATGCACAGGCCACGAGAAACAGACCTTCTCTCGATTACAAAATCATCGCATCGTGGAACGGATTGATGCTTAAAGGGCTTTGTCAAGCAGGGAAATTCCTAAATTTACAATACATACAGGAAGCCATTGAATTGGGTAATTGGATTAAATCCACGCTCATTAAAGACCACAAAATTTATCGCATTCACGCGCAGGGTGAAACTTATACGGAAGGATTTTTGGAAGATTATGCCTCTGTTTCATTGGGATATATTGAACTCTTCAAAGCCACACTTGATGATAAATGGTTAAAATTTGCACAAGAATTGGCAGATCGAGCAATTGAATTGTTCTACCAGAAAGATCAGGGAATTTTCAATTTTACATCATCAGATGCAGAAAAATTAATCATCAAAAAGTCTGATTCTACCGATGATGTCATTCCCGGTAGCAACACCTTAATGTCTGAAGTTTTGTATTTCTTGTTCACCCAAACCTCGCAGATAGAGTACAAGGAGATTTTTGACATTCTGATTAAGCCGATGGCTCAGCATATAGAAAAGTTTCCGGGATGGTATAGCGGATGGGCAAGACTGCACAATATGTTGACTTATGGAGATGCTCACATTATTGTTAGAGGAGACCTACAGATACCACCTAATGACCAACTTGCTCATTTTCCTTCTTGGATGAGTATTACAAAAGAAAACAGCGGCCAAGAGGGATATTATATCTGCTCTGGTGACCGCTGTTTTGAACCTGTTCAATCTTGGGAACAAGTAGAAGAACTATTGGATGAACTTTTCAGTGCAGACTGAAAATCAAATGATTTATAATGCCTTAACTTCGGTAACTAGTTTTTGAAGACTGTCTTTGGCATCTCCAAACAACATTCCGCATTTAGGGTCAAAGAAAAGCGCATTTTCGATGCCCGCGTAACCTGATTTCATGCTTCGTTTTAGTACCACTATTTGCTTTGCATTGTCTACATCTAGTATAGGCATGCCGTAAATGGGACTTGTAGGGTCATTTTTCGCAGCAGGATTTACTACGTCATTGGCACCCACAACCAATACCACGTCTGTAGTAGCGAACTCAGGATTGATTTCTTCCATTTCAATCAGTTTGTCATACTCAACGTTACTTTCAGCAAGCAATACGTTCATGTGACCAGGCATACGTCCTGCAACTGGATGAATGGCGTATTTTACATCTACCCCTTCTTCTAGAAGGATGTTTTCCAATTCGTGACAAACGTGTTGGGCTTGAGCAACTGCTAATCCGTAACCAGGAACAATCACCACTTTTTGAGCGTATTTCATCATGATAGCCACGTCAGTAGCTTGCACTTCTCGAACACTTCCTGTAACCGCAGCACCAGATGAACTTGAGTTTGAACCTGCCATTCCAATGAGAACATTGGTTAATGAACGATTCATGGCCTTACACATCACCACCGTCAAAATGGTTCCTGCAGATCCAACCAAAACTCCACCCATCAACATGACATTGTTATCGTATAAGAATCCGCCGCAGGCTGCAGCAACACCTGTAAATGAGTTTAGCAAAGAAATTACCACCGGCATATCTGCCCCCCCAATAGGGAAAACAAATAGCAATCCATAAACAACGGCAACGATCATGGTCAAGTAGAAAAAGGTTAAAGATCCATGTCCGCCAGAAACCTGAGCTTCGCCATAAGTTACCCAAGCTGCACCCAAAATAATAATAAGAATTACCGCATTAATGTATTGCTGTCCCGCGAAGCGGAAATCACCAATTCTACCATTCAATTTACCCCAGGCAACAATACTTCCCACGAAAGAAACGGTACCTATAATCAAACCGGCTATAATAGGAATAAACATTCCCAAAGAGATGCCAGCCTCAACGTGTTGCCATTCGATGATAGAAATCAACGCAGCGGCTAATCCTCCCATACCGTTAAATAAGGAAACCATTTCAGGCATAGCGGTCATTTGAACACGCTTTGCCATTAAAGTTCCCACTACAGTTCCCAAAAGTATGGCCCCCATGATGAGTCCAAAATTGGGAATAAGATAAAAGCCATTTTCGCCAATGAACAGGGTGCCAATCACGGCAACTGCCATACCAAAAGCAGCAACGAGGTTTCCTTTTCGGGCAGAATCTGCCTTACCCATCATTTTTAAACCCACTACAAATCCAACAGATCCGATGAGGTATGCAATTTCTTGTAAATGATTCATGGTTTATTTCTTGGGCTTTTTCTTAAACATTTCCAACATGCGATCAGTCACCACGAAGCCACCAATCACGTTAAGCGTTCCAACTAGAACCCCTACAAATCCGACAATCAATGAGAAATAATCGTTAGAATCTGCATGTCCAAGTACAATAATGGCCCCAATCAATACTACTCCGTGAATGGCATTAGCGCCACTCATTAAGGGGGTATGCAATACAGATGGAACGTGAGAAATCAATTCAATACCTACAAAAACCATCAAAATAATGAGGTATATATAGGTAATATTTTGTCCTATAAATTCAATAATGCTGTTCATAAAATTAAGCCGTGTGAGAGATTAAACATCCTTGAACAATTTCATCTTCAAGGTTAAATTCGATGGTTCCTTTAGGACCAATCAGTTTGAGAAGTTCCCAGATGTTTCGGGCAAACAACTCAGATGCATTGGAACTCAAACTCGATGGAAGATTTACAGAACCAATGATTTTTACGCCATTATGAACATAAATTTCGTTTGCCTTTGTTTGAGCGCAATTTCCTCCCTGTTCGGCGGCCATGTCAACAATAATGCTGCCGTTTTTCATAAGCGACAATTGCTCATCATCAATTAAGATTGGTGCTTTTTTTCCGGGGACCAATGCAGTGGTAATGACTAAATCTGCTTGAGCCAATGATTTATTTACAGCCTCTCGTTGGGCCTTTCTGTATTCATCGGTTGCTTCTTTTGCATATCCACCTTCGCTTCCTACTTCAACTCCTTTAACTTCAATGAATTTTCCTCCCAAACTTTGAACCTGTTCTTTAGTTTCGGGGCGGACGTCAGTAGCTTCAACTACAGCACCTAAACGTTTAGCGGTGGCAATAGCCTGCAATCCAGCAACACCCACACCAAAAATCAACACTTTAGCGGGTGTCACAGTTCCAGCGGCGGTCATCAACAAGGGAAAAATCTTATCTAGATGATACGCGCCTTCTATTACCGCCCTGTATCCGGCCAAGTTAGCCTGAGACGAGAGCACGTCCATAGACTGAGCTCTTGAGATTCTAGGAATTGCGTCTAACGAAAAAACAGACCATTTCTTGGCCTGTAATTGTTCCACTAGTTCTGTATTGGAGCGGTGGTATACGTTAGAAATCCAAATTTTATTATCTGGAAGTTGGCTAAGTATGTCAGTGGTAGGCACGTTGATTTGAACGTACACATCTGCCGACTTTAACTCGTTGAAGGGCTTAATACTTGCACCTGCTGAGATGTAGGATTCATCGGAAAAGTGGGCAGGCGCACCAGCGCCATTTTCTACCCAAACCTCAAAACCCATTTTCAGAAGATTTGCTGCAACGGTAGGTGTCATTGACACTCTGTTTTCAGCATCTCTTCTTTCTTTAAAAACTGATATTATCATGAAGTAAATTAATCTTTTGCGAATCGCAACGCGCCACCCCAAATTTGCATCCAGTACATACCTGAAGGCAATTGTTCAATGGAATAGGTGTTGTAATTATTCTCTGTCATGGGCAATCTCTTCAAGATGAATGATTGTCCAACGCTATTAAACACGGGGAGTTCTTCGGGTGCAACGAAAGGAACCAAAGTAGGCACCAAACAACTCACGGTGATTTTATCTGATGAAGGATTAGGATGAACCGCGATGGCTTTTGATGTAAATTCTTCCACTCCCAGCGGATTAAATCCTCCACCGCTTAGTCCGTTGTATTTATCACGAAATCTAACTTGATTAGGAACAAATTGATTTGTGGCGCTCAATTGCCCTGAAACCTCCATGACTGGAATCTTTTCAGAAGTTGCCAACCATTGATAGATGATTTGTTTGCGTGGAAATCCTTGTTTAAAAAACTGTGTTTCTATGGTGTCTGTACCATCTACAAACGTTTTTACCCTAATGACGTCAGTATACTCTTTGTAAGGCGTTTTAATACTACCCCATGCATCTACCACATTGGTTCTTTTTCCTGCTTGTTTAAAACTAAAAAGTTGTTGCCCAGGAATAGCAAAAGTAAACTTGTAAGTGCTAACATCTGAATCGTTGTATTGAAGGGGAAACTGATAAATTTCATCCTCGTCTTCATACATGCTTGCTAAAGGGATACCACTGTATGAATAACCTAAACCTTCGGCTTTGAAAACCGTATTTGAAGCACTGTAAAATGAATACACATTGGTAAAGGTTATTGGTCCGCCACCAATGGTATCAGCAGTTTTCAAACCAGTTTGTCCGAAAAAATAAAAAGCATACGGCGTTTTAGAAGCACTCTGATATTCTCTCAATTCTGAGGTTTGAGCCTCGATTTTTGAAAAATCCCACGATTGACTAGCTCCGTTTTTCATCCAACTAGAAGGCAAATCTGTTGGCAAAGCGGTAGAAAATCGAATGGTATCTCCAGCAGCTGGCATGGAGGATTTTGATATTGTAATTTGGCCTTTTGCGACACCAATCAAACCCAACAACAGCCAAAGCATGGAGTGTTTTTTCATATTAATTCAAAGATAGTTATAAAACATCATAAAAAAATGCCGATTTTTGCAGTTCTATGGAAATTCGGTGGACTGCAAAATCACTTCCCAATCAAGAAATTGTAGCTCGGCTTTCCAAGGAATTGAACGTTTCTGAGCCCATGGCAACCATTTTGGTGCAACGCGAAATTGACACCTATGATAAGGCTAAAAACTTCTTCCGACCAGCCCTGAGCGAATTGCATGATCCTTATTTAATGAAGGACATGGAATTGGCGTATAGACGCATTAAAGATGCCATAAAGGCTCAAGAATCTTTAATGGTTTATGGCGACTATGATGTTGATGGCACTACAGCCGTAAGCTTGGTTTATTCGTACTTTAAAACACTCAATCAAAACATTGAGTATTATATACCTGATCGTTACAAAGAAGGTTACGGAATTTCCAAAATGGGTATCGACCATGCTAAAGAAAATGGCGTAACCCTAATCATTGCACTCGATTGTGGAATACGCTCTAATGAATTGGTTGATTATGCCAAATCAATAGGTATTGATTTCATCATCTGTGACCACCATCTTCCGGGTGCTGAACTGCCCAATGCCGCTGCAATTCTGAATCCCAAAAGAAAAGATTGTGACTACCCGTACAAAGAACTTTCTGGTGCAGGTATAGGATTTAAACTACTTCAAGGATATTCCAAACGCGAAGGATTTTCAGATGAGAAAGCCTTAGAATACATAGACCTAGTTGCTGTAAGCATTGCTGCCGATATGGTTGACATGCGCGGCGAAAATCGCATTTTGGCCTATTACGGACTTAAAAAGCTCAATGAAAATCCGTCTTTAGGACTTCAAGCGCTCATGGATGGCGGCCCTAAAAAACAATCTTATAGCATTCAAGACATCGTTTTTGGAATTGGACCTAAAATCAATGCCGCAGGACGAATTTCCGATGCAAAAGCAGCGGTTAGGGTCCTCATCGAAACAGAATACACCAAAGCCATGCAATTATCGCGCGTGTTAAATGACCGCAACGATGAACGTAAGGAATTAGATACAGACATTACAAAGACAGCCATTGAACTGATCAATTCGCATCCAGACATGGCTAACCGAAGAAGCGTGGTTATAAAGGGTGATGAATGGCACAAGGGCGTCATTGGAATCGTTGCTAGCCGAATGGTTGAGCAATATTACAAACCCACCATTGTGTTTTCACTCAACGACGGAATGTTGACAGGCTCCGCTCGAAGTGTTAAAAACTTTGACATTCATGAAGCAATCACTCAATGTTCTGACTTAGTGGAGCAATTCGGAGGACACAAATACGCAGCAGGATTGAGCCTCAAGGCTGAGAATTTCGATGCATTTGTTGAGAAATTCGAAGGCATTGTTGCGAGAGATATCCAAAATGCATCTTTGACACCAGAGGTTGAATACGACTTAGAAATTGACATTGACAGCATCACCCCAAATATGATGAAGCTCATAGGTCAAATGTCACCTTTCGGCCCCGGAAACCCCCAGCCTATTTTTATGTCCCAAGGACTAAAATCGAATAATAGTCCTAGAATATTAAAAGACAAACACCTCAAATTACAACTTCAACAAAACAGTCGTTTCATGATTGATGGAATTGGATTTGGATTGGCCGAGCAGCTACCCATTGTGACCAATGGTGCTATCTTCGATGCTTGTTATTGCATTGAAGAGAACTTCTACAACGGGCAGGTTAAGCTTCAGTTGCGTTTGCGCGACTTAAGAAATACCCGCACATCGTAAATAGAATCTTTTTCTGAAGGGAAATACGCAATTTCCTTGTAATCTTCTAATAACCTCATATCCTTTAATGGCATGGGTGCATCTCTGCGGGCATGGAAATTATCCCAAATCACCACCAACGAATCTGGTAGCCAATCATACCCTGGGCGTTTGTCTATGGTCCAAATGTAAAATGTGGATGCTTCTTGAAGATTGCTTAAATTAAAAAATGGATCTAAATCCCTTTTAACATTGATTAGGGGAATTTGGTGAACCAATGGTAAATGTTTATATCCTGCAGAATCAATGAAATTGAATGCTTTTTCCAAGTTTTGATTGCCAGGAAAACCCTGAATGGGAGCATTAGAGTTCCATTTCCACGGATAAGGCATTTGAGCACCTGGAAATGCAATAAAGAAACACCCCAAAGAGGTTAAAACTTTCAATGAAATATTGATCAATCTTACATCGTATGACATCATTCTATGAATGGAAAATTGAGCAATTAGGGCCGACACTGGGGCTACAGCCATAAAAACCCGATGAAGACCATGTGACCCCATGGTTCCGGTCCACCAAATGAAACTGTGCACAAATCCATATCCCAAGAAAAGCGGTAACCAGAGCCACAATAATAACTGACTCATTTCATGGGGAGTTTTATTCTTCAATCGTTGAATTACATATTGAATACACAAAAACAGAGCAAAAACGATGAGGATGGTGATCCAAATTCCGGTGATGTAACGTTGGGATTCTATGTAGTGCAAAAAAGAGCCATGCCCAGGATCAAAAACGCCCTCTTTTTCAAATTTGATATAAGGATTATGTGTTAAGAAATAATCCCATTCCTTGGTAATTAGAGCTCCTAGAATGGCAAAAACCACTGTTCCAGAGAACAACCAATATAAACTTTTCCATTGTTTCCGTGAGATCACATAGGGAACAATGCACGCAATCATGACTAAACCTTCACTCCTCACCAAGGGCAAAAACGAGGCAACAATCAAAGCCGTTTTGAATCTATGAGAGGCGAACAAGTACAAGATAATACTCAATACGAGGGCGTTGGTTGGTTCGGTAAGAGCTGAATAAACATTGGCTAAAACAACGGGCTGTAAACCCACCAGGAGAATCAATGTCCAAGGATTTCTCATGCCCAATTTACGACCAGTCAAATAGGTCATCCAAGCAGCTCCCAGTGTAGCAATCATGTTGAGCATATAAACGGCATGAATGGAAAATTGAGCAAATGGGGCGGCTAGAATGGTGAAAAATGGCTTTGCCCACAAATCAAGCATGAGCTCAGGATGTTTGAAGCACCAACGAGCAAATAAATAATGATTCCAGGAATCTTGTCCACCCGCTGGATCTTCAGCGCTGCAGGCAACACCTAGGTATACCAGTGTTATTCCTAGCAATGCAATAATAGCAGCACTAGAATTTCTGCGGACTTTAAAAAAGTTTGACCACAAAGAATTTTGGGACATAAGGCGAAAATAAAAGAAAAGCCCCGAATTTGGGGCTTTTTATAAAATTAATATGTATATAAAATTAACTTAATAAGTACTCTTCACCAACATCATATCATTGATGCGCTTTTCAGCGTGCTTAATAGCAGCAATTTGGTTGTTAATGTTATGATCAACGGCCATTTTGTTGATATCAAGAATGGTTTGGTAAATGTTTTCGGTTTGAGCTAAAGCTCTCTCTCTAACATACCCAGTGTATTCAGAATAAACGTTGATAAGTCCACCAGAATTAATTACAAAATCAGGCGCATAAATAATGCCCATTTCTTTTAATTTATCTCCGTGAACTTTTTCATCTTCAAGTTGATTATTGGCAGCTCCGGCAATGATTTGACACTTTAATTTTGAGATGGTATTTTCATTTAAAATCCCACCCAATGCACAAGGTGCAAATACATCAACATCTAAACCAATCATATCATCGATAGACACTACTATAGCTCCAAATTCATTGGCTGCTTTAGCTAAAACATCTTGGTTGATATCGGCAACATACAACTTAACACCTTCTTTGTGAAGGTATTCCAATAAATGCCAACCCACTTTACCAATACCCAAAACGGCTACACTTTTTCCTTCGAGAGAATCTGTACCGTATGCAATTTTAGCAGAAGCCTTTATACCCATGTAAGTACCATAAGCAGTAACTGGAGAAGGATCTCCGCCGCCACCCATAGATTCAGGTAATCCTACCACGTGATCTGTTTCCATTTGCACGTACTCCATGTCTTTGGTGGTTGTTCCTACATCTTCAGCGGTAATGTATTTACCGTTTAAATTGTTGACAAAACGACCAAATTTTCTCATTAAAGCTTCGCTTTTTTGAGTTTTGGGGTCGCCAATGATTACAGCTTTTGCTCCGCCCAAGTTCAAACCAGCAACGGCCGCCTTGTAGGTCATTCCGCGTGACAATCTTAAAGCGTCTCTTACGGCATCTTTTTCGTGCTCGTAATACCACATTCTCGTACCACCTAACCCAGGACCCAACACGGTATTATGAATAGCAATGATTGCTTTCAAACCGGTTGCGTTGTCTTGACAAAAAACGATTTGCTCGTGGTTGGTTGATTCTAATCCTGCAAATAAGTCGAACTTAGTCGCAGGTTTTGTTTCAAATTGAACGTCTGCCATTGAATTAAAGTGCAAATTTAACCTTTTTTTCTTTAAAATTATTGATTTTCAAAGTGTCAGAATGACACTTACGCCCTTGATGGTATTGGTCTTGGCGCAAATTTCTTGCATTCAAGGGCGATTGCGCGAATATGATCTGGAGTAGTTCCACAACAACCTCCCACAATATTGACCCAGCCATGACTGCACCACTCCGCAATTACCTTTGCCATTCCTTCAGGACTGTCATCGTATTCACCAAATTCGTTGGGCAACCCGGCATTCGGATAGCAACTCACAAATACTTCCGATACCCTTGAAAGCTCCTCAACGTATTGACGCATTTGGTCAGCACCTAAGGCACAATTCAGACCCACACTCAACAAATTACCGTGCGAAATACTGTTATAAAATGCCTCTGTTGTTTGACCACTCAATGTCCTACCCGATGCATCTGTAATGGTACCGCTAACCATCAACGGAATGTCTAATCCCCTCTCCTCTTTAATGGTATTGATTGCGTATAAAGCCGCTTTACAATTCAGCGTGTCAAAAACGGTTTCAACCAGAAGCAAATCTGCTCCAGCATCAATCAATGCCAACACTTGTTCGCTGTATGCTTCAACAAGTTCATCAAATGTGACACCCCTATATCCTGGATTGTTAACATCAGGACTCAAACTGGCGGTTTTGTTTGTAGGCCCAATAGCACCTGCAATAAAAATAGGCCTCTCACCAAACTCTTGAGTATACTCTTCCCTAGCGGCAAGGGCTAACTTCACCGCTTCAACATTTAGCTCTACCACCCATTTTTGCATGTGATAATCGCCCATAGAAATTGAATTGGCGTTGAACGTATTGGTTTCCAAAATATCGGCACCCGCTTTCAAAAAATCCTTGTGAATTTCTTTGATAATTTGAGGTTGAGTAATCACCAAAAGATCATTATTTCCTTTCAGAGAATGTTCATAATTGGCAAACTTCTCACCGCGATAATCCTCTTCCGAAAGTTTATGCTTTTGAATCATGGTGCCCATTGCACCATCAATGATTACTATACGTTCATTAAGTAATTGATAAATACTCATGTTATTTTAAAATTGTATCGCTTTTCAGCGTATTGAAAACACCTTTAAACAATGTTTCTATTTGATTCTCTGGGGATGGAAACTCTTGTCCCAATGATTTATAAATTTTCACAAAAGGACTGTTCACCGAAGTTCTCTGTTTTTTAGGTTCGGACTTTTCATTGAGCGAAACTATCAATTCGGCCGGCATTTCTTTGGGCTGAAATCTAAATCCCGAAATCTTTTCGGAGACGCGTGAATCATAAACAATAAATTGAGCATCGGCGTCGTACAACGATTGCAACCCCGCGCTGGTGATAAATCCATCAGATCGCCCTGAAAAAACGTCTTTAAGTGCATACTTGAGTGCTTCATCAGTGACAGTAGAGTCGTTTGGCTTAGCAAAAACCAATACTTTATGTTTGAAGGCAAAATAAACAGGAGAGCCAACAATTTTAACGAGGTTATACGTTCCCAAATCCATTTTATTGGAAATGAGATTTTGTTTTTTCAGTGTATCACAAAATGCGCTAAATGACTCTTCAGAAGTTAATGTAAATGCTAAAAATCTTGCTTCTTTGGTTTTAAAATATACCACATCTGAGAATAGTGCAATACCTGGCTCAGCGGGTTTATCACAATGTGAAAAAATTGCCCAGCTTCCAACCAAATTTGAAATACTATCAATATAGCTTGATGGTTTGGCCGATGCAAAATCGTCTCTGAATTTGCGGGTCTGAAAGTGCACAAATTGTTCCACTTTAGCAGGAACGATTACGGGCAAACTAGAGCGCGAGGTAAAGTTAAAATAAAGATAAATACCGAAAGCCACTACAGTTATTGTAATTATAACCATCAATGAAAGAGCGGTTCTTTTGAAGCCTCTAGAATCCATGCCGCAAAGATACAACAGATAAAGGGCAAACTTTTCTGTATAAAAACAAAAAAGGTCGACAATTGCCGACCTTTTCTATAAAATGGTTTGAAATATTATTCTTTGGTTTTAGCAGCTTCGCCGGCCTTTTTGCAACAAGCTTTAGCTTCGCCGTCTTTAGAGCATTCTTTCTTGGCAGAACCTTCAGTAGAAGCGGTTGCACTTGCACCGTCTTTTTTGCAACAAGCTTTACCTTCACCACCTTTTGAACATTCTTTTTTAGCAGAACCTTCAACAGCGGCAGTTTTTTCTGACCCTTGACAAGCTGGCTTTGCAGAAGCGTCAGCAGTGGTTCCAGCTTTTTTGCAACAAGCCTTAGCTTCTGAACCCGCTGTAGTGCATTCTTTTTTAACTTCACCACTAGCAGTTTTGCACTCAGCCTTAACTTCGCCATTTGCGTTTTTGCACTCAGCCTTAACTTCAGCAGTCTGAGCGAATGATATTGTGGCAAAACCTACGGTGATAGCCAACAATGCAAAGATTTTTTTCATTTTATACAATTTTAATTAATACGAATATACAAAAACTCTATGGAAATTTAGCAATAACGGTCTCACCGCCTGTAGTTTTTTGGTCAAGTTTCACCGTAATTTCAGCCGTCAAAGGAAGATAAATATCAATTCTTGAACCAAACTTGATAAATCCAAATTCTTTACCTGCTTTTGCCTTGTGACCTTCTTTTGCATAACAAACAATTCGTTTTGCTAAAGCCCCGGCAATTTGCCTGAACAATATGATACCGTGTTCGTTTTTAACAGCCACAGTGGTTCTTTCATTTTCAGTTGAACTTTTCGGATGCCATGCTACCAAGTATTTACCTGGATGGTATTTTTCGTAGACCACATTTCCAGAAACTGGATAACGATTCACGTGAACGTTAATGGGTGACATGAAAATACTCACTTGCTTGCATTTGCCTTTGATGAATTCAGGCTCGTCTACCTCCTCAACAACTACTACCTTCCCATCGGCTGGGGCAATGACTAAATCATCGTCTTGAGGTGTGTATCGGTTAGGATGACGGAAGAATTGCACAATAGCAATAAAGAACAAGATAGACAATCCAAAAACTACTTGGGTAAACCAAGTACCTTCAAACCAATAGTTCAAGGGCGCGTTGATCAAAACCAACGCGGCCATTGTATAAAAAATGATGGAGTAACCTTCTCTGTGAATTCTGATCATTGAAACAATATATAAACTAGAAAGACCCTCTTAATTTCAATACTGCGGAAACCTTTTCTAAGGCCACGCAATATGCAGCTAAACGCATGTTTACACCATATTTCGAGGATGCATTATAGATATTGTCAAAAGCCATTTTCATGGCGCGATCGGCACGACGATTGACGCGCTCTTCTGTCCAATAGTATCCCAATCTATTTTGAACCCACTCAAAATATGAAACGGTTACACCACCGGCATTTGCCAAAATATCTGGAACTACCAAAATGCCTTTATCGTCTAAGATTTTATCAGCTTCAGCGGTTGTTGGTCCGTTGGCACCTTCAACAATTAATTTCGCTTTGATATTGTGTGCATTCTCAGGAGTGATTTGATCTTCCATTGCAGCAGGCACCAGAACAGTCACATCCAATTCAAGGAGTTCACCGTTAGAAATTTTACGCTCGCAAGGGAAACCTTCCAAAGATCTGCTGCTTGAATTTGCTACATAAGCAATTGCAGCATCCACGTCAATTCCTTTTGAATCGAAGTATCCGCCTGAAATATCAGAGATTGCAACAATTTTAACTCCCATTTGAGCAATCAACTTAGCTGATATAGATCCTACGTTACCAAAACCTTGTACTGCGCAATTAGCGTCCGTAGGTTTCAATCCCATTTTAGCTAAGGCACTGCGTGTGCTAACCATAACTCCACGGCCAGTGGCTTCCACACGTCCTAAGGAACCACCTAAAACGATGGGCTTTCCTGTAACCACTGCCCAAGCGTTTTGACCTTTGATTTTGCTGTACTCGTCAACAATCCAAGCCATTTCTTGTTGGCCTGTACCCATATCTGGAGCAGGAATGTCTTGCTCTGGACCAAAAACGTCTTTCATGGCCACAGTATAGGCGCGCGTAAGACGCTCTAATTCACCTTTGCTCATGGAACGTGGATCACATTTGATTCCACCTTTTGCTCCACCGTAAGGAATATTCACAATAGCACACTTCCATGTCATCCAAGCAGCTAGGGCTTTAACTTCGTCGAGGTTAACATCCATGCTGTAGCGAATTCCACCTTTTGAAGGACCTAAGTGATCTGAGTGAACTACCCTGTAAGCTTCAAATACCTTGATGTTACCATTATCCATGGTAACAGGAATGTTCGCCATTACCACTTTATCAGGCACACGCAAAACATTGGCAAATTGGTGGTCTAAACCCAAAACTTCCACAGCCGCATCAAAGCGACGATTCATGCTTTCTAGCGGATTGTATCTAGGAGATCCGCCGTTCATTGGAGTTGACATATTAGATGTACTTAATCTGAAATTGCCGACAAATTTAGAACAATACCTATGCGGTTGTTCAAGTTTTTTCTGAATCGCCTAAAAAATTGTGCACCTACACAATCACAAGCGAGTCAATTTTTTCAGCAAGCGCAATGTTATCAAGCTGTTAACCTGAAACCTATCTAGAAAATATTTTGTTAATTGTAATGAATACAAATTCAAAAACAACACCAAAACCAAGGCAATATCTAAACCTATTAACAGCCAAAAAGGTCTCAAAGAAACGCATTCCATTTGATCATAGAAAAACAAAACGCTGACCATCAACATAGTTGCCCATGCAATTGAATGATTGGCCAACAAGGTTAAAAATCTATTCCTAGCATGTAAGAGATGTCCCAAGGGAGCCGAAACTGCCAAGGCTAATATTCCTGGTGTGATTAACACCAGCCGTTCCTTCATGGTTGAAAAATCTCGACCAAACACCCAAGTGTAAATATCCCCAGGGACAACAAAAATCAATAAAACCAGCAACAATGTCACCCAAAAACTTATTGTAGAATATAGAACGGCCCATTTATTTTGCCTCTGAGGGTTCGGATTGTTCAGTGCCTTGCTGTGTAACACCATACCAAATGAATTCCCGAAAATCCATACTGTATCTGCAATCAAAAGCACATTGGTTAATACCCCAACTTCCGATAAACTTTTAAAAGTTCCGTGAGATAGAATCAACAATGGTGTTTTATAAATGAAAAACAAGACCAGATGACCCATTTGAGCGAAAAAACCTTGAGAAGAATGTTCCCTTAAACTAAGTTTTTCTGCTTGGATCTCTTGGCTTTGATTCCATGCGCCCAACCTTCGAAGTTTAAAAAATGCTTGATATCCCCAAATCCATGCAGCAGCAGCAGATAAAATCAAAAACCATTGAACGATATCAAAAGTAAGCAAAAATTCAAAGTGGATTAAACCATTAACTATCAAATAAGCGATAGCAAAAATTAAAATGTTAAATAGAAATTTCATCAACTCGAATGAAAATTGCCATCTATTTCTAAGACCAATGAATTGATGAGCTTGAAAATAATTGATGACCATATTTTGCCAAGTTAAACCAAGGCCTAGGAGCCATAAAGTAATCCAAATTGTGGTTTTAGCAGGAACAAAATATTCAGCCAATACCGCGGCTATTGTTAAAATCAACAAAGAAATCTTTGACAGTCTAGCAATCAATTGTTGGAAGCCGTATTGAGCAAACCAATTAGACATAGCCGACCCGGCAAAAATCTCATTGATCATCAATACCACTTGAAGGTATAATAAATACAAACTCAATTGCCCCCGGCCATCAGCTCCTAGAGTATTAGAGATCAATACAACGGTAATAAAAGAAACTACTGCCTTTGATAGCTGCCAAAAATATGCTTTTATGGGACTATCTTGACTCATGAACTTTGATTCTCGAGAAACAATCCTAGGGATGAAATTTTAAAGTACAAGGACAATTCCTTTGGTGAAAGTTGCGCAAATTTAGCCGCCATTTTCTCGCGATTTTGACGATTGATATAATTGTCGAGTTTGGAGGATAAAAACCAATCTTTCCAGTCAGCGCCAAACTTTTGTGTTAATTGAGCCTCTGGCATAGAGAATCCTTTCTTGTCTAAACGGGCAAATAAATCATTGGGCAACAAATCTTTGAACGTGTTTCTGAGCATCCCTTTAGGCATGCCGCCTTCTGATAAAGCATTCAAAGAATATTTGCCCAAGAAATATTTTGGCAGCAAAAGATCATCAGCAAACGGATTTCGACTTTCAAGCTGAAAAGCCATACCGTTTCTGTCTTCCCAAGCCAACATTTGATATAGTCTACCGTAAAATTTAGGATCTTGTAAAGTACCGTAATAATCACCCAGCATTCGCTCTCTAACATCTTCCACCACCGGGTGTAATTCCAAATCATTGCTGAGTATCAACTCTTTATTAAACCAATTTCCCCAAAGATATTGGTCGACTTTGTGTTTGAATTTTTGGGACATTTTCCCGCGCCATTTGCGTTTCAATGCAATCTTTGAGGCATTGGAATGATTGATTGGCCAATGATCTTTAAAATCTTTTATTACTTGATCTCCGTCTATAATTGATTGGATGAAATAATCTGGATAACCACCAAATATCTCATCCGCTCCTTGCCCATTGAATAAAACGGTTACTCCTACTTCCCTGACTTTCCTGCAGAGAGCAAAATGACCAATGTTATTCCAAGCAACAGGCGGACGCTTGGTCAGCTGCACCAATTGTTCAAGATCTGGTGTACCAAGGTCTTCTACTCGTATCTGGTGCATTTGTCCACCGTGTTTTTTTTGCACCTTCTTTTGCCAATCGGTTTCGTCGCCTTGCATGCCGTTTGACCCCACCGAAAACAAATGCAACGGGGCATCCATACCCAATTGCCATCTGCCAATTCCTAAAATAATGCTACTGTCAATACCACCGCTAACGGCAAAACCCATGGGAACATCGCTCCTCAAACGCTTGCGCATGCTCTCAAACAACAGTTCGCGCAAGTCTCTTACCTCATTCAATCTTTGATAAGTAGACGGATAATACCACTGCCTGTCAATGATGCTTCTTAGATTGGGAATCCATCTGATCCAACAACCTGGTTTCAATGTTTTCACCTCAGGATACCAGTCAACGGCATCGGTCATAGAGTACTTTAGATGAAGATAGATTGCCGTAGGATTGATTTCTTTGGAATCGTTGATTTCTCGGAGGGTTTGTTCTTCGCTTGAGAATGCAAAAGTTTGTTTTGTATTCAGATAAAATAATGGCTTAACACCCGTTTTATCTCGCACCAGCGTGTAAGTATTTTCTAAAGAATCATAAATACAAAAAGCAAAAAATCCATCCAAAAGCTGCAGGCATTTATCTTCCATTTTTGCCCAAAGTTCTAGAAGCACTTCAGTATCAGTATCGGTGATGGTATTGATTTTATACTGTTTTCTGAGTTCTATATAATTAAAGATTTCGCCGTTAAAAGAGATCCAATATCTACCCGTAGCATCGCACATGGGCTGATGTCCTCTATCGCCAGGAGCGATAATTGAAAGTCTCTGATGGAGAATAAAACCGTTTACTTGTTCGGTCAATAATTCCGTTGCGGGTTTCTCGGGGATGTATTGAAGCGTGTCTGAATAAACTTCCCTACCCCAAAAAACGGGTTTAGGATCTGAATTCCGAAGCATGAGAAGCAGCCCGGCATCATCCTTACCACGGTGCTTCAATTCATCCGAAAAACGGGTAGCCCATTGTTTCCAATAGGTGGGGTCTTTCACGACCGATGTTGATATGCCCGCTATTCCGCACATGTGTATTGGTGTATCAATTGCTGAGCAATACTTTCACTCGAGTATTTAAGTTTTGCATTTTGTTGTATCTGCAATCGATCAAAGTTTTCGCATTTTTTGCAAAAATCCAACATTGCGGCGGTTATTTTAAGTGTTTTTGCAGAATTATTCTCTTGGGGATTCCAATCCTCCATCAAAATGCCATTTTCAGCATTCAACATTTCCGGAATTCCACCCACATTCGATGCAATCACGGGTACACCCATTGCCAAAGCTTCGGATATGACGCAAGGAGCATTTTCAGAATCGCTGGCCAATATAAATGCACTTGATTGCTGATAGAATTCAATCAATTCTTCTGCTGGAACGGCTTCAAAAACATCAATATTCAGCTCTTTTAAATTGGGATATTCTTCAAATAGTTGATCTTTTTTCTCTTGTGATATACCCACTAATGTCAAACGAACTTGGGGAATTTGATTCTGTACCTCTTTAAAAGCTTCAATAATAAGATTGGTATTCTTTCTAGGCTCAAAATTGGATACATGCAAAAAATGATTGCGACCCGATTCCTGAAGAATTTGTGCATTTTCAAATACAGCATCTAACGCATTCGGAAATAAAATATGCTTCTTATTTGACCCCAATGTTTGCTCCATAGATTGATGAAGATTGAGGTTGATGCTCGCACAATAATCAGTTTTATTCCACAAATACCTATATGATTTCTGAAACCACCCATTCCGCTTATCAAACCGATCAGTAACCCAATCATTGAAGATAGCCCAATGTTCTGTTAGCCATAACTTATAATTAAAAAAGGGCTTCCAAAAAGCTGCTACAACTCCAATTTTATCGGCGGCATGAACATGCACTATTTGGGGCTGACACTCCAGTATTACTTGCAAAAACTTACCCAAGGTTAACCAATAGTAAATCATGAAATTCACAATTCTAAATGCTTTGCCTTTGAACTGCGGAACAGCAACAAACACCAATTGATATTTGGTTAATTCTTGTAATCTAGTTGGCCTATTCTCTCCAAAAAAATAGGTGGCAAATGTTAACACGGTAAGGTTGGCATTTGAGTTTGCCACAGCCTGAGCATGTCTATGTATAAAAATGCCGTTGTACGGATTCTCAGAATTAGGGAACCAGCCAGCGACCCAAAGCAGCATTAGACAAAGGTAAAGTTAAAATCCCATAACTTTTTTGTCGTTTGGATCTTCCAATTTTTCAGTATTTGCAAGTCTCTCAATTGTAGCTATCAATTCTATATTGGGATAAAGAATTCGTTCTATTTCGAGCCGGCGTTGTACGTTAGATATTTGTGCAGGACTTAAATCAAAGTGTTTCGATAATTGATTGGCTTGTTCTTCATTAATTTCATCAAAGTATTTCAACCACAACCTACATTGAGTGCTGTTATTTGGTTTTGAAAATTTAAACTTAAACAAAAATCTCCTTTCAAATGCTGGATCTAGAGACTGCGAGAGATTGGTTGTGGCCAATAAAATTCCATCCATTTTTTCCATTTCTTCAAGAAAAATATTTTTTAATGCGTTATTCATTTGATCTACACTCTGATGTGCTTCAAGACGTTTGCCAAAAAGCGCATCTGCTTCATTAAATAAAAGAATTACATCTTTTTTATAATATTTACAGATTCGTTTATACTCATTAAAAACTCTCCGTGCATTTTTCTCACTGTTACCTACCCATTTGTCTTGGATGTCAGAAACATTAATTTCATAAATGGGTAAATCATATTCCTTTGCCAACTGATAACACCATTCCGTTTTACCTGTACCTGGATGTCCATACAATAAAGCACAAACTCCAACACTTCTTGCCTTAGAAAGCTCTTTAATTCGAGGAAGTACTTCAGGACTCAATGCTTGTTTCAAAGGACTCAAGGTTTCAAGCATTTGTTCATCAAAGAGCAATTCAATGGATTTTATATTTTCGGGTAACAACAACGGGATATTTAACTTAGGCTTATTGGATAAAAACTCTTTTGCACTATCTTCCAATTCAGGTAAAAGGTCTATTATTCCATTTGGTGTTAATGTCAAATCAATATCTTCATCAAGTTGACCACCACCAGCAATTTCAAAATAGCCCATCCGAATAGGTGCCCAATCACCCGTTTTAATAAATCTATAGATAAATTCATCAGCTTCAAAACTGGGAATGTCTAGCTCCATAATAGCTCGATTTACATGGGTATCCCTTGAACGGAATACCTTATTTGCTAGAACGGTTAAAAATAGACCCACTTGAAAAGCAGGTCCATTGTTGGGCTCAAAGTGCTTTCTAATAAATTTCACACAGGCCAAATCTTCATTCCCATCAAAATGTATGTCAAACGAATCAACTGAATGACTCACCATAGACTCCCAAAATTCAGACATAATCTGAGCGTTGTGACCTCGTTTTTTTAGAAAATGAGAGAGAAAGGGCATTAATCCCACTGGATTTAAGGCTTCTATTTTTTTCCAATCACCGGAATAAACTGCTTCCTCAAATTTTTCATTCAACTGAATTTCTGAATTGCGTTCCATTCGCCCCCTTTGTTCAATTATTTCATTCTTCTTCAGTTGTTTAATTACTTGTCTAATGGTGTGTTTAGGCATTTTCATTTGGTGACTCAGCTTTGTAAATAATTTATCTTCTGAAATGCGCATAGAATCTGTATCATCCAATATGAGCATACAAATGACCACCATTTCCATTTCTTTTAATTTGAACCGATGGCAAAGTTCTTTGATATCTGGTAACCACTCTTGTAATTGTTCATTACTAGATAAAATCTCAAAGGGTGGTCTTTCTGTATTGATTTTTCTCAATACTTTCTCAATAGATTGTAATACAACATTTTGCGACATATAACTAAGATTAATTTTTTAAATTGTTAACTTTATTGACAAAATAAAGTTTAAAAAGATAGCAATAAAACTTTTAATTATCAAAGTAATTGAGGCCTCAATTTATCAACAAAAAACCTCAACAACCAACTTTATTGGGTTCAGCAAGGAATTCGAAAATTGAAAATTATTTCCACAAAAAAAGAGGACCAAAAGTCCTCTTTTTTAAGGGCGACCGACCGGGATCGAACCGGCTACCTCCAGATCCACAAACTGGCGCTCTAACCAGATGAGCTACGACCGCCGTATTTCGCTTTGGCAGTAACACCAACGAATAAGTGTTACTTATCGAGGTGCAAAAATAAACATTTTTTGATAATTCACCTCAATTTTTGCGGCAAAATTCAAAAACTATTTACTGAGGCGTAGAAGTGATATATTTCAGCAATTCAGATCTCACTTCTGGATCGTTAAATCTTCCGTGAAAGCTTGATGTCACCGTTGACGATGAAGTATCTTTTATGCCTCTACTAGCAACACATAAGTGCTTAGCATCCATGATTACTGCTACATCTTGAGTCTGCAAAACCTCTTTCAACTCTTCCGCAATTTGAATGGTTAATCGTTCTTGAACTTGCGGACGTTTTGAATAATAATCAACAATTCGGTTCAACTTTGAAAGTCCAATCACATTGCCGTTCGAGAAATAAGCCAAATGGGCTCTACCAAAAATGGGCACAAAATGGTGTTCGCAAGTGCTGTAAAAAGTAATGTCTTTCTCAACCAACATTTCAGTGTAATCATAAGAATTCTCGAACAACGTGGGTTGTGGTTTATTCTTAGGATCCAATCCCTTGAAATGCTCATTGATATACATTTTAGCTACCCTCATCGGCGTGCCTTTGAGGCTATCATCAGTTAAATCGAGCCCCAATACGTGCATGATTTCTTTGAAATGCTTAGCGATTAACTCAATCTTTAATTGGTCATCCATTTCGAAGGCACCTTCTCTCATGGGAGTTTCTTTAGAACTTCCCACATGTGAGTCACCCATTTCATCCCATTGAGAAAGTATCTTGTTTATATTGTCTTTATCCATTGAATTCTACAAAATTTCTGGGTGTTTCATACAATCTCACACTGAGATTAAACTCTTCTCCCAATCGGTTTCTTAACTTCTTCCAAATAACCCAAACGATGTTCTCTGCTGTAGGATTTAACTCCTTGAATTCTGGTACATCAAGATTTAAGTTCTTGTGATCAAATGCCTCAATCACGTCTTCATCTATCATATCTTTCAGCACCTTCATATCTATCAAATAACCGGTCACTTCATCAACTTCCCCCTCAACTCTCACTTGCAAATCGTAATTGTGCCCGTGATAATTATTGTTGTTGCACAGCCCGAAGAATTTTTTGTTTTCTTCTTCTGTCCACTGAGGGACATTCAATCGGTGTGCGGCGTTGAAATGTGCGGTTCGATATACAGCTACTCGTCTTCCCAAGGTAATTTTAAATAAGTAACAAGACTAATCGGAAAAGGTTTTTATTTCGGGGAGCGGGTACCGGGTACCGGGTATCAGGTATCGGGTATCAGGTATCGGGTTTCGGGTTTCGGGTTTCGGGGAGAGCAGCCCCTAGACACTCGCCTCTGGTCTCTCGCCCCTCGCCTCTCGTCACTTGCCCCTCGTCTCACGACCACCGACCACGGACTATCGCCCACCGACTATGGACTATGGACCATAGACTACTATTTACTCGCCTTCGCGTGATCAGCTAAGAATTGTGCCAATCCGATGTCTGTCAATGGGTGTTTTAGCATGCCAAGTATGGCGCTCAACGGACAAGTTACTACATCTGCGCCGAATTGAGCACTCTTTACAATATGCAATGGATTTCTGATGCTTGCTGCAAGAATTTGAGTTTCATATCCTTGTACAGCATAGATTTCAGCAATTTGTTTGATGAGTTCCATTCCATCCCAATTCATGTCGTCAATTCTACCAATGAACGGAGATAAATAAGTTGCGCCTGCTTTTGCTGCTAAAATGGCTTGTCCGGCAGAAAATACCAAAGTGCAATTGGTGCGAATTCCACGATCAGAAAAATAACGGATGGCTTTGATTCCGTCTTTGATCATGGGAACTTTAACCACAATATTTTCGTGAATGGCCGCTAGTTTTTCGCCTTCGGCAACCATTCCTTCAAAGTTTGTTGAAATAACTTCAGCACTTACATCACCATCTACGATTTCACAGATGTCTTTGTAGTGTTTCATAACGGCTTCTTCGCCTGTGATTCCCTCTTTAGCCATGAGAGATGGATTGGTAGTTACTCCGTCAAGAATACCCAAGTCATTCGCTTCGCGGATTTGTTCAAGATTTGCAGTGTCGATGAAAAATTTCATGCGACAAAGTTACATCAGGAAAGTTCTCTATGGTAAAAAAAATCAACGAGTTTGATTTTCTAAGAGGTACCTAAAATCAGGCATTATTTGGTAAATTTTCTCTTTCTCTATTTGAGTAATATCAATAAAATAGCAATTTTTACCGGCATTCAAGGTTTGCCCACCCAGCCATTGTAGTTGAAACTCTTGTTCAGGAGCCCCTTTCAGCCAACGTCTTACGGGCATAGTACAGTACCAACCCGTGAGATTTCCCTTGGGATCGCGAACCCCAATCATTTGAGAAACCGGCCCAATTAACGTTTGCCTGTACATGGCGGTATCGTTGGCATTGTAAATTTCTTTTAATCTACTTTTAAAGGACGATCTTCCGCCGTTGGCAGCAACTATTGAGGGATGCAAATAATTCAAAAACTCCTCAAAATTACCTGTTCTGAATGCTTCATTGAAATTCTTTGCACTAGACTGAAAAGCCCGTCTGATTCGAAAACTATCCAACTCACTCGCTGTGAGATCGCCTTCAACTATAAGTGAATCCTTTTGGGGAGAAATCTCAGAGCTAGATCCTGTATCAGAATTTGACCCGTTCGATGACTCAGAAGTACATCCCCCGATAAAACATCCCCCGAAAAAGAGAGCGGCTGCGACAAAAGTCAGTCGTTGAAACTGCATGTCACGAATTTACGCCAATTATTGAATACTGAAAGTGAGCGTTCCTAGAATCATGCGCGGAGCATAAGTTCTGTATCCCGCAGGACGAGCAGCCACGATATGCTGTTCGTTGGTCAAATTTTGAGCTGACATCCTAAAAGACCAACGCTTTGTTGCCTGATAATTCACGCTCAAATTATGAACCCAACTGGCTGGCAAATCATCTGTAAGTAAACTGGAACTGCTTCGGCGAGAGCTACCGTAAACAGACTGCCAAAAGAAATCAACCGATTTCCAAGTATAACCCAATATCAAGGTTCCTTGAGCGGTTGGCATGTAGGGCAAAGGGGCATCAACTTGCACATTTCCCCACTCTTCGAAGGTGCTCTTAAACGAATCTGTAAATCTAGCTTTCGTATACGTTGCCGTTGCTTCAAACATGAATCCCTTGTATTTCAATCCATAGCGAGCCTCTACCCCATCCACCAAAGCACGTCCACCATTGAACATATCGCCAGAACCAGTACCACCAGACGCTGCCATATCAGAGCCCATCAGTTGATCGTATTCGCTTCTGAAATACGTTATTTGGATGGGCAAAGTATGATGTTTAACACCCAATTCGTAGTTTGTACTTTTCTCTGGAAGGACTCCCGGCGTAGAACCCGGAGGAGTAAATCCGCGATGCACACCACCAAAGGCCAACCAATTTTTACTCATTCTGCGATTGATACTGAAACCAGGCATCAACTCGTCAACGGCATTTTCTCTGGTTTTGACGTCTTTATTTTCTCTGTTGGGATTTGATTTGCCAAAATCTTCTCTCCACGCTTTCACTGACTCACCTCTCACACCAGCCTGAATGGTCCATAGCTGATACGATGCCGTCATTCTGTAATATCCGCTCAATCCTTGAGCATAATCAACTCGGTTGGCATCTGTACCTAGAGTTCCCCATTTTACAGGATTTATTTCACCGTTTTTTATCTTATAATCGTCGTTTTGTTGAAAACGGTCTTCATAATCAGCATGAATTCTCGCTCCACCCTCATGAGTCACTTTCAATGCACCCATAGATTGCGTCCATAGTCCTTTAATTTGAACCCCTCTGCTCACATAAATTCTCTTATTCGACTTAATTTGAGCCATTCCCGAATCAATCCCAGTCATCGCACCCATCTCACGAGCAAACTTTATTGGGTCCATTAGTACATCTGCAATACTTTGATAACCGTTACCACCATCAATTTTGTCTAATTTATGCCAATTACGGTCAATAAATTGTCTGTAAACATCAGCACGAATCCAGCCTTTTTTCAAATTCGCTGTATAAGACAAACGGGTCATCAAACGTTGCACATACATTGTATCTCTCGCGGCAGCTGTATACATGGCTCTAGGATTATTAATTGCATCAAACTCGGTCAAACCCAAATACGTTTGATTCGAAAACTCTTGAGTTCCACTGGCCATAAATTCCAAATGGTGCAAATCTCTTTTATCCAAATGTTGGCCGAATTTAACATATCCATCGTTGAGAATATATCCTGAAGCATTTTTACCTTTATACTCTTTAAAACCCTGAGCGCGACTGCTGTTAAATCCAAATCCAACACTAGTCCTAGGCGCCAACACCAACTCCCCTTGTATCGAATTTCTTATTTGTCCGAAGTTTCCGAGGGATGTAGATACAGCCAAATCTGTTTTTTCATCTAAAGTAGGCGTCAAAAAGTTTATCGCACCTCCGGTGGTTTGAGGACCCGTAATCAGCTGCGCCGATCCTTTTAAAATCTCGATGCTGCTATACTTCCAAGTGGGCGTAGTAAAATAAGCCGCCGGCGATGCATAGGCAGCGGGAGCTACTGGAATACCATCTTCCAACAGTGTAATCCTACTGCTTCTCAAAACCCCCGACCCTCTCAATCCAACGTTCATTCTCAGTCCCCAGCCATCTTCTTGTTGGGTATAAACACCAGGCTGCGATTGCAACAATTGATTGGCATCAACTTGATCAAATCGTTTCAGATCTTTTTGGGTAATGAGTATTTCAGATCCACTCAAATGCACAATTTGACCTACGTCTTTTCTAGGAGCCAAAATGGTTACCGACTCAATTTCCACGGGAGCTATATCTGAGTCGTTAGTAGTATCTTTAGTAACTGGTTTTGTTTGGGCTTTTGCATTAAGGATTGCAATCATTGCACACGCACACAATATTGTTCTCATCATTCTTGTCACCATCATCCTTTTATTTAGAATCTTTCTAATTTGACACAAATCTACATCACTCAATTTGAGTATGCAAATATTATTTAGAATTATTTTAAATAACCTGACATTTGTCATGTTTTGGTACTTGGTCTATGGTACCTAGTACTTGGTACCGGGTACCGGGTGCCGGGTAGCGGGTAGCGGGTACCGGGTGCCGGGTACCGAGTTTCGGGTTTCGGGTTTCGGGCCCCAGTCTCTCGTCTTTAGTCACTTGCCCTTGACACTAGCCTATATACTACAGACTACGGACCACGGACCACGGACCACGGACTTTGGACTCTGGACTTTGGACTTTGGACTCTGGACTCTGGACTTTGGACCCGGTACCATGTACCAGGTACAAAAAAAGCCCCCGTTTCCGAGGGCTTCCACCATTTAAAACCTACAAACTATTAATTATTTGACCTCTTCGAAGTCAACGTCTTGTACTTCGTCGGCCTTTCCAGAAGAACCGCCAGCATTGGCATCACCTGCTCCGGAAGCGTCGCCAGCATTGGCGTCACCTTGGGTGGCTTTGTACAAATCTTCGCTGGCAGCTTGCCAAGCTGTGTTCAAAGTTGCAGTGTGCGCTTCGATATCGGCCATGTTCTTCGACAATACAGCTTCTTTCAATTTACCCAATGCATCTTCAATTGGCGCTTTTTTATCGGCGGGAATTTTCTCTCCGTATTCTTTTAATTGTTTCTCTGTTTGGAATACCAAAGCATCAGCAGCGTTGAATTTATCTACTTCTTCTTTTCTCTGTCTATCTACTTCAGCGTTAGCTTCAGCTTCGTTTTTCATACGCTCAATATCTTCTTTGCTTAATCCTGAACTTGCCTCAATGCGAATCTTTTGTTCTTTTCCTGTTGCTTTGTCTTTCGCATAAACATTTAAGATACCGTTCGCATCAATATCAAAAGTTACTTCAACTTGTGGAACGCCTCTTGGTGATGGTGGTATTCCGTCCAAAATAAAGCGACCAATGGTTTTGTTATCTGTTGCCATAGAACGCTCACCTTGCAAAACGTGAATCTCTACCGAAGGCTGGTTGTCTGCTGCTGTGCTGAAAACCTCAGATTTCTTGGTTGGAATGGTAGTGTTCGACTCAATCATTTTGGTCATTACACCGCCCATGGTTTCGATACCCAAGCTCAAAGGTGTTACGTCCAATAAAACCACGTCTTTAACTTCACCGGTCAAAACACCTCCTTGGATGGCTGCACCTACTGCAACTACTTCATCTGGATTCACCCCTTTCGATGGCAATTTTCCGAAGAATTCTTTTACTAATTCCTGAATCGCAGGAATACGGGTTGATCCACCTACTAAGATAACCTCATCTATATCCGAAGGAGACATGCCAGCATCTCTTAAAGCCGCTTTACAGGGCTCAAGAGTACGTTTAATTAAGCTATCAGCCAATTGTTCAAATTTAGCACGAGTCAATTTGCGAACCAAGTGTTTTGGCACACCGTCAACGGCAGTGATGTATGGCAAATTGATATCGGTTTCTGTGCTGCTTGACAATTCAATTTTTGCCTTTTCAGCAGCCTCTTTCAAACGCTGCAATGCCATTGCATCTTTTCTAAGATCAATATTCTCTTCAGATTTGAACTCATCGGCCATCCAATCAATCAAAACCTGATCAAAGTCGTCACCACCTAAATGAGTATCACCGTTGGTTGATTTAACTTCAAATACGCCGTCACCCAATTCTAAAACCGATACGTCAAATGTTCCACCACCCAAGTCATAAACCGCGATTTTGATGTCGCGATCGGTTTTATCTAAACCGTAAGCCAAAGCCGCAGCAGTTGGTTCATTCACGATACGCTCTACTTTCAAACCAGCAATTTCACCAGCCTCTTTTGTTGCCTGGCGCTGTGCATCGTTGAAATATGCAGGAACGGTAATTACCGCACGTGTTACTTCTTGTCCAAGATAATCTTCGGCAGTTTTCTTCATTTTCTGAAGAACCATTGCGCTCAACTCCTGAGGAGTGTAGGTACGATCACCAATTTTCACTCTCGGGGTATCGTTATCGCCTTTTACCACTTCATAGGGCATGCGACCAATTTCTTTGGTCATTTTTGAATACTGCTCACCCATGAACCTCTTTATAGAGTTGATGGTGTTTTTAGGATTGGTGATGGCCTGGCGCTTAGCAGGATCACCCACTTTACGCTCACCATTTCCATTATCCAAGAAAGCAATAATGGATGGGGTAGTTCTACGCCCTTCGCTGTTTGCAATTACCACAGGTTCATTACCTTCCAACACTGCAACGCAGCTGTTTGTAGTACCTAAGTCGATTCCAATTATTTTACTCATGATGCTAATTTTCTTTGCATCATACCTATCAAAGGAAATGCCAATTGGCTTTTTATGTCGATTTGTCAGTTTTTCGGGGGATGTTGAATCGCATTAATGACAAAACATCCAACAGAACCAAAAGAATCTGCTAAGTTGTCTGAAAATGACCCTAAAAATTCAGGTATCTAGTCCATTTATTGACTTTCAATATCCCTATTGAGGTGGGATCTACAGGCACATTCATGATAGATTGGGTGCTCCGAGACGCAAAAAGTCCATATCCACCAAAAACATTCGAATATTCTGCCTGCTTCTGCACAATTCCAATGGATGGCTCATTTACAGATATATAATCAACCAACGTTTGATTTCCCGCATAAAACTCTATTCCAACAGATTTAATTCTCCTCGAAATAGTGGGCACCGAATCTAACTGAGTAGAAAGAAATTGTAAAAGACTTTCCCTCTCTATTTTATGAATAATGGTTGGAGCCACGCCCCCATTGCTTCTAGGCACTGGGAAATTGGTAATCACATTCCATTTCAAATTCTTTGTACCTAAGAAACCTGTGTCTTTAGCTCTAAATTCATCCACTTGAACGTAAAACTTAATGTCATAAGCATAAGAATTCGCAGCAGGCACGTAAGATATAGTTATGTATTCCGTACCCAACGAAAATTGCGGATTCGAAGTTCTGAAAGGTGCTTCAATACGCGTACGTCCCACGGTCCAGGTAACGGCTTCAACTGAATTGCCGGTTTCCAAACTTTTAACTACCAATTTATATGGTTGATTTTCAGCAATCTTTGCCGTTGTTTGATATAAATAATTGGTTGAGCTGTTAAAAATACCAGAATCTTTTGGAAGTTTATTTACCCTAGTCAACGTATACTCAGCGCCAGAATAGATTTCAATCAACTTTACTTCCACTGATTTAATGTAAAGACTATCTGCTTCTTTGGCCGCAACCAATGCACTTATATTTTCATTAAGGAAGGCTTTATTCACTTTGATGTATTGAACGGAGTCGTTTGGATTAATCAGTCCGTACACAACAATGGTTTCCTTCCAATCAGCATTAATATCAACTTCGTTGTCACAACTGCTGATAAAAATCAGTGTCAAACCCAATAAAACCCTCGAAATCCAATTCATAAAGAACCTCAAAGTTAAAAAAATATCACTTACTTATTTCGAGATGACCAAAATAATACCAACTTTGCAGCACTTTCATCATGTCTGTACATAAAGAATTCAAAAGAATAACCACTCACTCTTTGATGGAAATGAAACAAAGAGGAGAAAAAATATCGATGCTCACATCATACGACTACTCATTAGCCAAAATTGTTGATGCAGCTGGAATAGACGCCATCTTGGTTGGAGACTCTGCTTCAAACGTTATGGCTGGGCACGAAACCACACTACCCATAACTTTAGATCAAATGATCTATCACGCCAGTAGCGTGGTCAGAGGCGTAGAGAGGGCTCTTGTGGTGGTAGATTTGCCTTTTGGAAGTTACCAAGGCAATTCGAAGGAAGCCTTGAATTCTGCCATTAGAATCATGAAAGAAAGCGGCGCTCACGCCATAAAAATGGAAGGCGGCGATGAAATTCTAGAAAGTGTGAAGCGCATACTGACGGCTGGTGTACCTGTCATGGGACATTTAGGATTAACACCTCAAAGCATTTATAAATTTGGCACCTACACAGTTAGAGCTACCGAAGACGAAGAAGCCGAAAAACTAATCAACGACAGTAAAAAACTAGAGGAGGCGGGATGTTTCGCGTTAGTTCTTGAAAAAATCCCCGCCCACCTTGCTACTAAAGTTGCCGAAAACCTAAACATTCCAGTTATAGGCATCGGAGCTGGCAACGGTGTTGACGGCCAAGTTTTAGTACTCCACGACATGTTGGGTATCAACAACCAATTCAACCCCAGATTCCTACGCAGATATCTAAACCTCTACGAAGACATCAAGGGCGCGGTTGGAAACTACATTTCAGACGTTAAAAGCAAAGACTTCCCTTCGGAAAAAGAGTCGTATTGATTAGTACTAGGTACCAGGTACCAGGTACCAGGTAGTTGGTACCTAGACCAGAGACCAGAGACCAGAGGCAAGTGACTAGAGACAAGTGGCTAGAGACCAGTGACCCGCTACCCAAGACCTGATACCTGATACCCGATACCCGATACCCGAAACCAATTACTTCGCGGTTAAGCGCATTTTACGGCGAGTGGTTTTAACCTCTTTTTCCTCTTCCTTTGCGGCAATACCGGAAATAGTTTGGTCAACCAAGATACGTCCGCAATGTTCACAATCTGTTACTTTGATGTGAGCACGGATTTCGCTTTGACGCTGTGAAGGGATTTTACTGAAGCAACCACCGCATGATCCGCGCATAATTGGTGCAACAGCAAGACCATTCTTCATATTCTCACGAATTCTGTGATATGCTCTAAAATAACGATCATCCAACTTCTTAGAAGCGCCTTCACGATCTTTTTCAAGCTTAAGAATTTCTTCTTCGTTCTCTTTGATAATTTCGTCTAATTCAGTGCGTTTAAACACCAAATCTGCTTTACGTTTATCAAGTGTTTGCTGAGTTGAAGTAAGAATTTCAGTTTTACTTTCAATCAACTTACCAAAGTCACGAATTTTCTTTTCAGCCGATAAAATTTCAAGACCTGCAATCTCTTTTTCTTTATCGATAGCTTCAAATTCACGATTGTTCTTGATAAGATTTAACTGCTCGTCATACTTAGATATGGCTGCTTGAAATTCTTTAATCGCATTTTTCTTGTTCGAAATTTCAGTATTTAAACTTGAAACTTCTTCCTCGATGTGTTGAACGCGGGTTTCAAGTCCAGCGATATCGTCTTCCAAATCGGCTACTTCCATAGGCAATTCGCCCATTACCGCTTTGATATTGTCTATCTTGCTGTCGATTTGTTGCAACTTCCAAAGGTCGTGCAATTTTTTTTCTACGCTAACATCCATATTCTAAATATAATATACCGGGTTGGTTATAATTTGTGCAAAAAGGGTTGCAAATTTAGGGAATTTTTCTGATAAAATTTCTTTGAAAATCTCTGAAGTGTATTTTTCGGACTCATAATGGCCAATATCACAAATCAGCAACTCCCCTTCCCCATCGAAAAACTCATGATATTTGATGTCGGCCGACACAAAAGCATCGCATCCTAGTGACCGAGCATGCTTTATTAGAAATGACCCAGATCCACCACAGATAGCTATCTTTTTTATTGAAACCCCATCTTTTTTCAACCGTGTCAATCGAAAGGAATCTATTTCCATACTTTTCTTTACATGATTCACCCATTGGTCTAGATTCATATCCTCCGAAAGATATCCAACCAAACCAGCACCAACATCATTTCGGGCGTTTACCAATTGAGTTAAATCGTAGGCCACTTCTTCGTATGGGTGCGCTTGAAACATTGCACTCAATACTTGATGTTTTAAGTGATTTGGAACTACTACTTCTAATCGAATTTCAGCCTCTTCGCTTTTCTTTCCCAATTCACCGGAATAGGGATTGGCACCTTGGCTCGGCGTAAAGGTTCCTATCCCCTCGAATGAAAATCCACAATCCTTATAATTGCCAATTTGTCCGGCACCGGCCATAAATAAAGCCTCTTGAACTTGATTAAAGTGTGATTTAGGAACAAATACACCTAATTTTAACAGGGTATTTTCTTTAGGAAGTAGTATGCTGCACTGATGTAATCCTAATTTATCTGCAATCTTCTTATTAACACCTTGATGCAACACATTATCTAGATTCGTGTGGCATGCATATATGGCGATATCATTTTTAATTGCTTTAATAATGGTTCGCTCCACATAATTTTTCCCTGTAAACTTCTTGATTCCACTAAAAACGATAGGATGATGCGCAATCACCAAATTACAACCCGAATCAATGGCCTCTTGAATTACTTCCTCGGTGCAATCAAGAGTGATCAACGCTTTGTTAATCAATGATTCTTCAGAGCCAACTATCAAACCTGAATTATCATAATTTTCTTGCAGCTGTGGTGGAGCCACATGCTCTATGACTTTGATGATATCTTTTAATTTGACTGACTCATTCATAATTCAAAGTTGCATGAATTCCATCTAAAACACAAAGATTTAAGTGTTTTAAACGTTTATAACCGTTTCTATACGTTTAATTACGGCTACTACCGTTTTTTGATGGTAAATTTGCACCCTCAATCTCAAAACAAAATGATTACAGCCATCCTCAAGAAAGGAAAAGAAATAGCCATCCAAAGAAAACACCCCTGGATTTTTTCGGGCGCCATTGATGTAATGGACCCTTGCCATTCTGGTGATTTGGTGAGAGTTTTAGACTCTCATAAACAATTTTGCGCCCTTGGACATGTGGGTGATGGGAGTATTGCTGTAAGGATTTTAAGTTTTGAAGATCAAGAAATTAACGCTCAATTTTGGGAGTCTAAACTTCTTGAATGCATTGATGTTAGAACTTCACTTGGTTTGGGTATTGACAAACAAACGAATGCATTTCGATTGGTGCACGGCGAAGGTGACGGATTGCCAGGATTAATCATTGATATTTATTCCAAACATGCTGTTATTCAAACGCATTCTGATGGAATGTATCAGCATCTGGATGATATTTCGAACGCTTTAAACACTGTTTTTGAAGGCAAATTGGAGAGTATTTATTCCAAAAGCAAAGCAGCACTGCATGATACCACCATAGAAGATGAATTTCTAATCGGGTCTACTGAAAGCACAGTGGCACTGGAAAACGGCATGAAAATGAAAGTAAATTGGGTAAATGGCCAAAAGACGGGTTTTTTTATTGACCAAAGAGAAAATAGAGACCTACTCAGACATTATTCTAATGGCAAATCAGTGCTAAATACTTTTGCTTATACCGGAGGATTTTCAGTAGCAGCGCTCATTGGAGGTGCCACAAAAGTGGTTTCAGTTGATATATCCAAAGTGGCCACTGATTTGTGCACTGAGAATACACTTCTAAACGGGGTTGACGCAAATCATGAGTCAATTACAGCTGATGTGCTACAATATTTAACGGAAGATAAAAACATGTATGACATTGTCGTTTTAGATCCACCAGCCTTTGCAAAAAGCATCAAGAAAAAGCATTCGGCAACCATGGGTTATAAACGTTTAAATGCCATGGGGCTTAAAAGAGTTAATAAAGGAGGACTTCTCTTTACATTTTCATGCTCACAGGTTATAGACGAAACTCTTTTCCTAAATACAGTAACTGCTGCTGCAATTGAAGTGGGAAGGTCCTGCAGAATCCTTCATAGGCTTTCACAAGGTCCAGATCATCCGGTGAATATCTTTCACCCAGAGGGACATTATTTGAAGGGCCTGGTACTTAGGATTGATTAATCGTTGGAGCTATTCTAAATAAACACAAAATAAAAAAGCCTGAAAATATGTTTCAGGCTTTTTTGTAAGTAATTTTCAAAAGTTACTGTTTCTAAAAATTCCATTTTAGTCCCACTTCAAAATCGTATTGACCATAACTTAAGTTTACCGTTGGTGGTAAATTCCCAGAAGCAATTCTTTCTAAAAATGTGGTATTACTCAACACTCCACCCATAAATTGGTCTGAGGATAATGATTCATAATCATAAAGAACAATTGAAAAACCTTGATTGATATTATCAAAAGTGTAAAATCCAGCAGTTGCAGATGTTGTAAATGACACCGGTAAATCTGATCTTCGCAGATTTTCAAATCTTTGATCAACAGGAAAAGAATATACCTCATCATCCTTTCCGTCAAATATTGAGAAATAAACATCTGGAAATGAGCCTTGAAATGACCCATCCCAATTTTCACCATTTGCATCTGTTTCAGGAAAGTTTTTGACTTTTACAGAGACAATAGAAACTGACTTTGGAGGTAGTTTTACTGTTATTGTTTTGGTGATTTTATTCGTTTTACTGCCGGATTTAGCCGTTAATGTAACTGAATAAATACCATCATTATAGTAAACATTTGTGGGATTCTGATCATTTGAAACGTTACCATTGCCAAAATCCCAGCTATATGAATCTGCATTTTCAGATAGATTGGTGAATGTAACTTTTAATGGCTTATATCCTGAACTTGGGGAAAATGTAAAATCTGCAACAGGATCAGCTCCCCCAATTGGATCTTTACTGCATGAATTAAGGCTAAAAATGCCCCAAATTGCCAGCAAACTACTCCAAAAGCCTTTGCTTATGACAAAATTTAATTTCATAATTTTACTTTCCAGCTGCTGCCATTATTCTGCCCGCTTTCTCAATTTTGCCGTATCCAGTATATGTCAATATAACTCCGCCTAAGCCTATCAATCCTCCAGAAACGGGCTCTCCGAAAGTAGTTAAAAGAGTTCCTAATGCGGTAGCAGCGCCCCCCCAAGCCATCAATTGGCCCGCTATCTTTAACTGTTTACCTGCATCACGAATTACTTCATCATCTGAATTAATTTTTGATACAAAATCACGCTTGAATTGCATACACTCCTTGATGGTGTGTTTTTTACCCATAAAATCTAGGAGCTCTAATTCAAGAGTTTCAAATTGAACAGATTTAGTTTTTTCTTTTAATGTTTCACCAACGTTCTTTTGGGAAACTTCGTTGTGAAATACAACTTGTTGTGAAAATCCATTGACCATGAAATGGCCCATTAAAAATGTTAAAAATATTACTTTCTTCATGATACAAAAATATTTTAGCACCCACATTAAACCACAACTTTAAATACTATTTATGCATCAAAATTGTTTATTTATCCTTATTATGGTATATTTGACTTCATGAATCCCGAGAAACACAATAAAATCATTCAAACCACCATTCAAAATATTCGAAAATTCAGAGAGTTAAAGGATATTACACGTGAACAGATGGCTGCCGATTTAAATTTGAGTCTTTCAGGCTATTCAAAACTCGAACGTGGTGAAATTGAAATAACACTCAAAAGACTTTGCGAAATTGCTGATATTTTAGATATTGAATTAGCTCAATTATTGAATTTCAATCCTCAAACAATTTTTAACATCACCAACTCTCAGGGAGTTCAAGGTTATGACAAAGGGGGAAATTATCATTTTCATAATGAAGACCGATTCCGTGAAAAATATATTCTACTTCTTGAACAACAATTAGAGGAAATGATGAAATCAAGGCGAAGGGAAATTAGTAATGGTGCAAAAACATTTGCAGACAGATTAATCAACGATACTGAATAAAAATTACTTCTGCGCCCTTAAATAGAAAAGCCAAGCAACCGGTATGAAAACCAAATTGGGTAACCATACCGCTAATTGCGGATTTAGAACGCCGGTTGCACCCAAGGAAACGAAATACTTGGAGAAGAAAAGGAAAAATAAAATTACAAAAATTCCTACTCCGAGAGAAATTCCTAGTCCGCCTCGGGTCTTTCTTCCAGCAACTGCTACTCCAATAAAAATCAATATAAATGTACTGAATGGTGAAGCATATCGCCGGTAAAGTTCTGTTTGGAGTCCAGATACATTGGGTGAGCCTCGTTCAACTTCTTTGACAATAAAACTTTTTAATTCGCTTTGATTTAAACTCTGAACATCTTCTATTCTAAAGAAAAAATTATTGGGATTGAAGCCAATCATGGTGTCTAAAGTGGCTAATTGTACCACCTTTTGATTCCCGTTCGATAAAAATTCACGCTGAGTGACACGCTCCAATCGCCACGTTTGTTGTTCGCGATTCCAATGGATAAATCTTCCAAACAGGGAACTTTTCAATTCGGTACCTCTATATTCTTCAACTGTAATTCCTACGCCGGAGCTATCATGATTGCTGAAATACTCCATATACATGATTACTCCCGGCTTAATTTGACGGTATATTGCATTTCTAGCCTCTGACCAATAATCGCGTAAATAAGTATTTTCAAATTTTACCCGCTGCTTATCAGTAATGGGAATGATCCATGCATTGAGCATATAACTTCCCCAAGCAAATAAAGCACCGACCATTAGGTATGGACGTATGATCCTCATCAAAGACATTCCACCTGCCAGCATGGCAATGATTTCTGTGCGAGATGCCAAGCGAGAAGTAAAGTAAAGTACTGATATAAATATGAATACAGGACTAAACGTATTGATGAGTGTGGGGATGAAACTTACGTAATAAGTAGTGATAATTTCATCTATTGGGGCATTCCTTTTGAGAAAATCATCAAGTTTTTCAGCGACATCGAAGATGATGATAATGACAATAAACAAAAAGATGGTAACCAGGAAAGTACTGATAAACTTTTTGGCAATGTAGCGATCAAGTCCGTTAAAATACTTCCCCAACATACCGTTACAATTTTTGATTGATGGATTTCAGCACGGAGGACTTCCAATTGTGGAAATCGTTATTTAAAATTTGCACTCGTGCTTGTTTTACTAGCCACAAGTAAAATTTCAGATTGTGTAAACTTGCAATCATGGCTCCCAACATTTCTCCCGATGCGAATAAATGTCGCATATAAGCAAAAGAATAGTCAGGTGAAATCAGGGAATCGATGGGTCTAAAATCACGTTCCCATTTCTTGTTTTTAAGGTTCACAGTGCCTTCACGAGTAAAAATCATGCCGTTTCTACCATTGCGGGTAGGCATAACACAATCAAACATATCAACACCTAAAGCAATGGACTCTAAAATATTTTCGGGGGTGCCTACTCCCATGAGATAACGAGCTTTGTTCTGAGGAAGTATGTCACAAACCAATTCAGTCATTTCATACATATCACGATGAGGTTCTCCAACTGAAAGTCCTCCAATGGCATAACCTTCGGCCTCGTGTTTGCATATATATTCTGCACTTTGCTTGCGCAAATCGGGGTAAACACTTCCCTGAACAATGGGAAACAATTCTTGGTGATGTCCGTAAAGCGGCTCTGTTTCGCGATATCTTTGGAAACAGCGATCCAACCAACGGTGGGTCATATGCATGCTTCGGGTAGCGTAATCTTTATCGCAGGGATAAGGAGTACATTCATCGAAGGCCATCATAATATCAGCTCCTAAGACTCGTTGGGTATCTATTACATTTTCTGGGGTAAAGACATGCTTTGAACCATCGATGTGACTTTTAAAGGTGGCACCTTCTTCTTTAATTTTTCTAGTACCCGACAATGAATAGACTTGATATCCGCCCGAATCAGTGAGAAGGGGCTTCTTCCAATCAGAAAAACCATGGATTCCACCCGCTTCGCGGAGGATATCTAATCCTGGTCGAAGATATAGGTGGTACGTATTACCTAAGATGATCTGAGCTTCTACATCGTTCACTAGATCTTCGCGCTTCACCCCTTTTACGGTTGCAGCTGTGCCCACGGGCATGAAGATAGGTGTTTCTATTACGCCGTGATCGGTCTCAATCCTTCCCGCCCTAGCTTTGGTGAAGGGATCTCTATGCTGTACAACAAAATTCAATTTTGAGCCATTAAGGTGATGGAAAACAATCTAGGATAAATGGCGCTCATGGAACCTGAATAATAACTTTCAGGCACTCGAACCAAACCGTTATTGATTCCGTTTGACATTTTCAATTCTATACTTAAATCCACATATTCCATCCGAAATTCAAATCCAGCACCGAATTCGTAATAGTATGTATTTTCTTTTAATGCAACCAATGGCTTGCTTGCTCCAATAACCAACTTCTCATTACTCTGAAAATCGTGTGACCAGCGCAATCCTCCAACCACGAAAAACCCTGAATTATTGGGCATATCAGATCGGTACTTCATGGTCAATGGAATATCTAACGAAATGGTTTCGATTCTGAGAAGTTCATTGGGACGGTTTGCCCAATCAAACTCTAAATTCCTGCCGTGCAATTGCAACATGGTCAACATTTTTGTTTCCCAGCGCTTACCAATTCGCATAGCTACGCTTCCTCCAAATCCACCGCCCAATTGAGGCTGTGGTGAAATATTCAACAGCGAGTCGTTTCTTCCCCAGAAGGATGGGTCTAAATCCATCTTCATCATCGCTTGTGTGCCGGAGAAAGCGATTCCCCAGAAGAATCGTTTTCGATAAATTCGATTGGGATCTCTAGGTACCAAAGGGGCATAAGGAATCACATCGGCCCACGCTGAAAAAGAGGTAAAAAACAGAAGCGATATTAAAATAATTCTACGCAAAAACGATTCAAAGTTACTTATAACATTCGTAAAGAGTGCACACACCAAAAGTTAGGCCCCTATATTTTACGTTTTCAAATCCCGAAGCCTTTGCTACTTTCACGAATTCTTGTCCCTCAGGAAAAGCAGCAACACTCTGTGGCAAATATGTATATGCAGTTGCATCTTTGCTTACCAATCTGCCCAAGGGTGGCAAAATGTATTTGAAATAGAACCAGTAAAGAGCTCCAAAAATGGGATTTGTAGGTTTAGAAAACTCAAGTACCACTAGGCAACCACCTTTTTTCAGCACTCTACCCATTTCGGTCATTCCTTTTTGAAGATTTTCAAAATTTCTAACACCAAAACTTACGGTAATAGCATCAAACTCTTCGTTTTGAAAGGGCAAATTTTCAGAATCTGCTTGCTGTAATTGTATACGATCAGTAAGTTTTAGCTTTTCTAACTTGATATCACCTTTGTCTAACATACCTCTGGAGATATCAACACCAATCATCTTTAAATTGGGCAATTTACTTAGCTCAATAGCCAAATCAGCTGTACCTGTGGCCACGTCTAATAGGTATTTGGCACCGGTTTTCTGAATCACTTTTCGCACCTTTTTTCTCCATGAATAATCAATGCCAAGAGATAAAAAATGATTCAAAAAGTCGTAATTACCCGAAATATTATCAAACATTTCCTCGACTTGTTGTTTCTTTGAACTGTCGGACTGTGGATTGGGTTTTACGATTTCTGCCATTGAGGCTGCAAATATACATCAATCTATTGGGCTGAAGACATCAAGTTTCCATGAAAATTAAGCAAGCAAAATTCCTCGGAAGTTGGGAAAAGTCGGTTGATATACCGCATAATAAGCTTCCAGAATTCGCCTTTATTGGTAGATCAAATGTGGGCAAATCTTCGCTCATCAATATGCTGACAGAGCGTAAAGATTTAGCAAAAACAAGTTCCAAACCGGGGAAAACACAAACCTTGAATATTTTCAACTGCGATGACACTTTCCAAATTTGCGATTTACCCGGTTACGGATATGCCAAAGTTTCGAAAGAAAAGCGATTCAAATTTGCAACAATGATTAAATATTACTTGCGTAACCGCGAGAATTTATTTTGTCTATTCATTTTAATTGACCTCAGAATACCGCCACAATCCATTGATTTAGAATTTATCAATGATTGCGGCGCCGATCAAATTCCCATAGTACTCATAGGGACTAAAGCTGATAAGCTCAAGAAAACGGAACTCGAAAACAATCACAAAGCAATTTTGGATGCACTCTCCCAAGATTGGGAAGAAATTCCTCCTTTCATCATTACTTCCTCAGAAACCGGTCTCGGCAAAGATGAAGTTTGGGACGTTGTTAAGCAGGCGATGATAAATTAGTTTGTGGTCCGAAGTCCGAAGTCCAAAGTCTGTTATCATTAGGTGTTGGCTAGAGGCTAGAGGCTAGAGACGAGAGACTAGAGGCTAGAGGCTAGAGGCTAGAGACGAGAGACTAGAAGTTTTGGCTGCAGCCTATAGACATCAGACCTCGGACTACTGACCTCAGACTATGGACCTCGGACTTTCGACTTTGGACTATGGACTATGGACTATGGACTATGGACCAAACAAAAAAAAGCCCAGACTTGCGTCCGGGCTATTTTTATTTAGTTTGAAAGATCTTATCTACCGATTTTGTAGAAAGTTACGTTGTAACCTACGCGGCTGTCACCTTGGAAAGTGATTTGAGCGTCGATATTTTGCCCACCTGCTTGACGCTTCAACTCGTTGTACATTGCATCACCCATGTAGAAGCAACCTTCAAAATCAGGAGCTGCTAAAAAGTTAACGTCTAATTGAGAGAAACCGCGAGGAGGATTGCAACGTTGTACTTGTGCACCTTGTCCACCAGGACCAGGACCTACTGAACCTGCACCCATTCCTGCACCACCTACTGGAGCTACTGCACCTGTTGGAGCTGGCATTTTGTTAGAAAAATCCAATTGGATGTTTTTGATGCTTACTTTACGTCCGTTGAAAGATGATGGATTCTTAGCGAAAGATTCACCAGGGATAACCATTTGAGCCATTGATGCGCCGATGAAAGCGAAAGCTACTGCGAAGAGAGTTGTTACTTTTTTCATACTTTTATTTTTTAATTTGTTAGTTGATTGATCACTTTCAAATACCGTGCCAAAAATTAATTTTTTGCAAGTTTCCATAAAAAATCATGCGCTCTTTTTATTAAATCTTGCATAGGAACCTCTTGGTGAACAAGCGCCCCGCCTGATAAAAAGGCATTTATAGCTACCTCAATAGCTGTAGATGATTTTTTATCGGCAATTAACTTACGTTGTGACAATGCCGCGACTCCACAAAGCCACTCAATAGACAAAACGTTCTCAACATTGTCTAAAACACGCATCAATTTGGTAGCAGCGTTCGCTCCCATTGATACGTGATCTTCTTGTCCGTTGCTACTTACAATACTATCAACACTCGCTGGTGTGCACAATTGTTTGTTCTGACTAACCAATGCTGCTGCACTGTATTGTGCAATCATATAACCTGAATCTATACCTGCTCCATCTGCTAAGTAGGGACTCAATTGCCTTTGTCCGCTGACCAATAAAAATGTACGCCTTTCCGAAATATTAGCCAATTCAGCCAAAGCCATTGCTGCGTAGTCTAATGTAAGTGCGAGAGGTTGACCGTGAAAATTTCCCCCGGAAACAACCATATTTTCCTCTTCAAAGACATTGGGGTTGTCTGTTACCGAGTTCAATTCTGTTTCCCAAACCATGAAACAATGCTGCAAAGCATTGAGCGTTGCACCATGCACTTGAGGAATGCATCTGAAACTATAGGGATCTTGAACCTGTTTTTTGGGGGTAGCGGCAATTTCAGAATCTGCGAGCCAACTTCTGATTTCTTCGGCCGCTTGGATTTGTCCTTGATGAGGACGAATTCTGTGAATGGCCTCATGGAAGGGTTCCAACCTGCAATCAAAGGCATCTATGCTCAAGGATGCTATCATAGGTAATTGGCCCAAAATATCAGAGATTTTCTTGTACGCAACTAAGGCATGTGCCAACATGAACTGGGTACCATTAATTAGGGCTAATGCCTCTTTGGGACCTAAAACTATGGGCGATAAACCCTCATTTTTGAGCCAAACCGATGCATCGATCAACTCGCCATCAATCTTGACCTTACCTTTTCCAATTAAAGGAAGTACCATTTGAGAAAGCGGCGCAAGATCTCCTGAGGCGCCCAATGATCCTTGTTCTGTAACTAGTGGAATGATCTGATGATTGAACATGTGGGCCAAACGCTCAAATACTTCTGGACGAACAGCAGAGTGTCCCTTACTCATATTCAATAACTTGAGCCACATCATGGTGAGCACAAGTTCATCGCTCAGTGGACTACCAACTCCAGCGGCATGCGTTATCAAGAGGTTTTCTTGTAGTTTGCTAAGTTCCGTAGAACTGATTTCAATATTTTGGAGGGAGCCAAATCCGGTATTTACGCCGTAAATAGGCCTGTCTGATTTCTCTAAAAACTCATGGAGAAAGTCCACACTATCTTGCATGATCTTTCTTGTTTGAGAATTCAATTCAACCGGCTTTTGAATGGCTGTAATTGCCTCTCCCAATGTATAATGTGAATTCATTTAGTTAAAAGTTAAGGTGTGCGACAGTTTACTCCAATCAATTAATTGTTGTTCTCCTGTTTCTAAGTTTTTCACCATGGCTTGTTGTTGTTGCATTTCAGATTCGCCCAGTATGAGGGCATATTTACATCCTTTTGAGTTGGCATAATCCAGTTGTTTTTTCAACTTTGGAGCACCTGGATACACTTCACAAATCAAATTATGATTTCTTAAATCACGAGCAATTTGTGCTGCTGTTGATAAATAATCTTCTTCCATGCAACAGATGAGCACTCCTGCCCATTCGTTGTTCACTTCCAATAAATTAGCAGATTCTAGAGTGTCTAGTATTCGGTCCAATCCAAAGGACACTCCTACCCCAGGCACATCTTTAAGTCCAAAAACACCCGTTAGGTTATCGTATCTACCCCCACCGCCAATGCTTCCAATGCGAAAATCAGACGGAATGCGGGGGTCGTTAGAAACCACTTCAAAAACACAGCCGGTGTAATAGCTAAGTCCTCTAGCCAAGCGCAGATCTAAAAATACGTTGTTCTGATTGGGCAGAAGCGTTAAAAGTTCTCGAACTTGGGCGATTCCTTGTGTCAAGGAATCATTCTGAATTTCAGAAAACTGTTCTAATGCTTGAAGTTTTTGTTCGGTATTATTCAAAGAAGCTATTTCACAAAGGGTATTCCACGCAGAAATAGAATGCGGTAAACCGCGCTGTTCAAGTTCTAGACTGACACCATCTTGTCCTATTTTATCAAATTTATCAATGGCAACCATGAATGAGTTCCACTGTTCACGTCCCCCGAGAAGGGGAAGAAAAGCATCGAGAATGAGTCGATGATTGATTTTAATCTGAACTTCGAGGTTGAGTTGGGCAAAAACTTCTTGGTAACATTCTACAAGTTCTGCCTCCGAAACCACCGAATTACTGCCTACTATATCAATGTCACACTGCCAAAATTCTCTGTATCTTCCTTTTTGGGGACGATCGGCGCGCCACACGGGCTGCATTTGATAACGCTTGAATGGGAAGGCTAATTTATCTCGATTCATGACCACAAAGCGAGCCAAAGGCACCGTTAGATCGTAACGCAAACCACGATCTGAAATTTGTGGGGTCATTGATTTATAATCAGTATCGGTTGGATTTTGCGGCCAATTTTCAAGTTTAATTTTGGAAAAATACTCACCCGAATTAAGAACCTTAAAGAGCAGTTGATCGCCTTCATCTCCGTATTTACCTTGAAGAGTTTTAAGATTTTCGAGGGAAGGCGTTTCGATGGGGAGAAACCCATGTGAACGAAAAACTCGCTCCATCACAGACAGAACGAATTTTCTTTTTTTCATGATTTCCGGACCAAAGTCGCGGGTACCGGAGGGCAAGGAAGGTTTTTCCATGCCGCGAATTTACTTAACTTCGGCGAGTTCTTTGAGTCGTTCTTCGAGTTCGTCTTCTGCACCTGGGGTATAACCTTGGTGAGAATATACAATTTTACCTTTTTGATCAACGATGAAAGTCATTGGAGGGTTATTGACGTTCATAGAACGCGCAAGATCTTGATTTTCATCAAGTATGATTTGATAAGCCCAACCTTCGCCCAATACTTTGGGTTTCACTTTTTTCACGTTTCTAGCATCGTCAATACTCACTGCAACCAGTTTCATGTTGTAATTTTCTTGCCATTCAGCGTAGTGTTGATCAATGGCTTGAAGTTCCTTGATACAAGGACCGCACCAGGTTGCCCAAAATGATATTACGGTTATTTTACCCGGCTCAATGACTTGAGAAAAGTTAATGTTTTCTCCATCTATATTTTTTACAGCCACTGATGGAACCGCGTCTTGTGCGTTTACCATTCCAACTAAAGCCAATGCAAGAGATAAAAATGCGTATTTCATAATGTTTGATTTGCAGTTTCCAAATATCGTGCCATATTTTGAGAATATCATTGAAAATTCACGGAATTTGTTTGAATCAAAACCCCTTTTACTCCGGCAGCTTCTGCGCAATCAACATCGCGCTGTCTATCGCCATACATAATACTTTGCGCTGGATCTATGTTGAATTGGTGGATGGCTTTTTCAATCATTAAGCTACCAGGTTTTCTGCACAAGCATTTTCCACTGAAATCGGGATGATGTTCACAAAAGTAAAACGCTTCAATTTGGCATTCAGCTTCAATGCACTTTCCTTGTAAATATTGATGCATGGCATTTACAGCATGTTCGTTATACAAGCCCTTCGCTATTCCGCCTTGATTGGTGATTACAATGATTTTAAAACCTTCATCGTACCAACTTTTAATTTGTTCAATGACTCCAGATAGTATCTGAAACTCTTCTAAAGACTTTGTGTAATCACCGGGATCGTGATTGATAACTCCGTCTCTATCGAGAAAAATGGCTTTGTTTTTCAGGTTCATTTTGAGTAAAAATCGTTAGAATCGAATTTCCTTCGTCAAAGGTACATAACCATTTATTTAAATACCGTATTTTTGTGATTTACCATCTCCCCCAATGAGTCCATATCTGGTTATCATCCCCACCTACAACGAAATTGAGAACATTGATCGGATGATTCAAACGGTCATGTCCTTAGATAAAAAAATTGACCTGTTGGTAGTAGATGATGGTTCTCCAGACGGCACAGGTGAAGCTGTAAAGCGACACATTGAACAATATCCCGATAGACTTCATATTCTTGAGCGTACAGAAAAAAATGGACTTGGCACTGCTTACATTGCCGGTTTTCACTGGGCTCTTTCTAAGGGATATGAATACATCTGTGAGATGGACTGTGATTTTTCACATCCCGTTGATCAATTGCCATGCTTAATAGAAAAATGCGAAAACGGCGCCGATGTTTGTGTTGGAAGCAGGTATGTTGGCGGCGTAGTTAATGTAGTCAATTGGCCCATGGGCAGAGTTTTGATGAGTTATTATGCTAGTAAGTATGTTCAATTCATAACTGGTTTAAACATTGCAGATACTACTGCTGGATTTGTATGTTACAAAAGAGCGGTTCTCGAAAATATTGGCTTAGACGAAATAAAGTTCAGGGGTTATGCCTTTCAAATTGAAATGAAATTCAGAACCCACCGCAAGGGATACAGCATTTCAGAGCATCCCATTATTTTCACAGATAGAACTGCTGGGACATCCAAAATGAGCACCAAAATATTCAGAGAAGCATTGTTTGGGGTTCTGGAATTGAAAATCAAAAGTTGGATGGGTAAAATATGAAATTGATTAGAGTATTTTTGGTTGTCTCATTTGCCGTGGTTTTTACGCCATTGCACGAGTTTGCCAAGATTCCTCTATTAATCAGTCATTTCCATGAACACAATACTATGAATCCTGAAATTGACTTTTCTGAATTCATAGTAGAACATTATGGAAATCCAGAAAACCTACCTGAACACAAAAAGCTTCCACTCCAAACAGTAAATATTACTTTTTTTCCTGCATATCATTTCCAATTGCCTATTGAATTGAAGGCAAATGAATTTATAGTTGAAAATTGCTTCCCCGCAGAACTGAGTAAAAAGATCTCTCCTGGAATTGCAGTTAGAATTTTTCAGCCTCCCAAAACAGCATAAAGTTTCTTAATCAGAATTTCGCGTGTAGCGAAATCATCATCAATTGCCTTAAGCGATTGAAATTCTTATTTCTAAACTTTTCAAATTATGCTGCAAAAAATCATTGACTTTTCAATATATAACAAAATTATAATCGCACTGATGGTCATAACCTTGATCATCACAGGTATTTTTCAATTGAACAAACTCCCCATTGATGCTGTACCTGATATTACAAATAATCAAGTTCAAATCATCACTCCATCGCCTACATTGGGCGCTACAGATGTTGAGAGATTAATTACTTTCCCTATTGAGCAAAACATTTCTAACATTGCTGGAATTCATGAAGTTAGAAGTTTTTCAAGGTTCGGATTATCATTAGTAACCGTCGTATTTGATGATGATATTGATGTTTATTGGGCAAGACAACAAGTCAGCGAGAAACTGGTCCAAGCAATGGCAAATATTCCACCTGGAATTGGAACCCCCTCCCTGGCTCCAGTAACCACCGGATTAGGAGAAATTTATCAATATATTCTCCGAGTAGATGACTCTCATAAAAATCAATATTCGCTTTCAGACCTAAGAACCATTCAAGACTGGTTGGTTCGCAGGCAATTATTAGGTGTCAAAGGAGTAGCAGATGTGAGCAGCATTGGTGGACATCTTAAACAGTATGAAGTAATAATAAACGCCGCTCAGTTAAGTGCAAAAGGCTTGTCATTGATTGACGTTTTTCAGTCCCTAGAAAAAAACAATCAAAATTCAGGCGGTGCATACCTGGAAAAATACAATTCCGTTCAAGTAATTACAGTTGAGGGACTTTTAAAATCAAAAACTGACATCCAAAATACATTGATCAAGAATAACCAAGGATTGAATGTTCGTATTGGAGATGTGGCCAATATTAAGGAAGGTCATGCTAAACGATATGGAGCTGTAGCTTTCAACAATGAAGGGGAAACGGTGGGAGCAGTTGTGATGATGCTCAAAGGAGAAAATAGTCGACAAGTAATTGGAAATATCAAAGATAGAATTGAAAGAATAAAAAGTACTTTACCCAAAGGAGTTACCATTGAGCCTTTCCTTGACCGCACTAAAATGGTAGACAACGCCATACACACGGTGGTCAAAAATCTGTCGGAAGGTGCGCTCATTGTAGTATTTGTGTTGGTGATTTTTTTGGGTAATTTAAGAGCTGGATTTTTGGTTGCATCAGTCATTCCGTTGGCCATGTTATTTGCAATCATTTGCATGAATATATTCGGAGTAGAAGGAAATTTAATGAGTTTAGGCGCTTTAGATTTCGGATTGATTGTAGATGGAGCAGTTATTATAGTTGAATCTGTTCTTCATGTTTTAATAAGTAAGCGAATTGAGAGTCGCAGAAACACAAATGAAGTTGTTTCATTGAGTGCTGGCAAGATGATGAATAGTGCTGTTTTTGGACAAATAATCATTCTCATTGTGTATTTACCTATTCTCTCCTTAGAAGGTATTGAGGGAAAAATGTTCAAACCTATGGCACAAACGGTTGCATTTGCTTTGGTGGGTGCATTTTTTCTATCAATTACCTATATACCTATGATGAGTTCTTGGTTATTTTCAAAAGATAATATTCAAGAATTAAGCTTAACTAAAAAATTATTTGCAAAAATTCAAACTGTTTATTCTAAGGTCTTAGATTGGAGTTTTAATCATCAAAAAATAATTTTTGGAAGTACTGCATTTTTATTGGTTTTAGGCGTATTTCTCGGCAGCAGATTAGGGGGTGAATTCATCCCTACTCTGGAGGAAGGTGATTTTGCTGTTGAAAGTAGAATTGTTACCGGATCGAATATTAACACAACTCTTCAGTTTACTCAGAAAGCCGCAGGAATTATAAAAAATCAATTTCCAGAGGTTGAAAAAATAGTTACTAAAATTGGTAGCAGTGAAATCCCTACAGATCCAATGCCCATGGAGGCTGCTGACATGATGGTAATTTTAAAACCAAAAGATCAATGGGTTAGCGCCACATCATTTGATGAATTAGCCATCAAAATGCAGTCTTCTATCGATTCTATTCAAGGCTTAGAAACAAGCTTTCAATTTCCGGTTCAAATGCGTTTTAACGAATTGATGACTGGTGCTAAGCAAGATGTTATTTGCAAAATCTTTGGGGAAGACTTAGATACTCTCACCCACTATGCAGCCGAATTGGGAGCCATTGTATCTGAAATCAATGGTGCTGAGGATGTTTATGTAGAAACTATTTTGGGATTGCCCCAATTAAAAATCGAATTGAACAGAGACAAAATGTCCATTTTGGGTGTAACAATTGATGATGCCAATAAAATCATCAACTCTGGATTGGGGGGTGAATCTGCTGGATACATTTACGAAGGTGAAAAAAGATATTCGGTGGTGGTGAAATTAGCCCATCAATCTGTTAACTCCTCAAATAAACTAGAGTCATTAATGATTCCAACCCAGTCTGGCAGCTACGTGCCATTATCGAGCATAGCTGATATAAAATTAATTAATGGGGTAAATCAAATTCAACGAGAAGATGCAAAACGAAGAATTTTAGTGGGTTTTAATTTAGGTAATGCAGATGTTCAAACGGTTGTCAAACAACTGCAAAAACATGTTGAATCTAAGCTAAAACTCCCAGCGGGTTATTACATTACTTACGGAGGGTCATTTGAAAACTTAAAACAAGCCAATGCCCGACTAAGTATTGCAGTGCCTATTTCGCTAGCTTTGATTCTGATTCTATTGTATTTTAGTTTTAAATCACTCAAAATTGGACTATTAGTTTTCACCGCAATCCCATTATCAGCTGTTGGTGGAATTATCATTTTAGTTATTAGAGAAATGCCTTTTTCAATCAGTGCAGGTGTGGGATTTATTGCACTTTTCGGAGTAAGCGTGCTTAATGGAATTGTATTAATTTCCGAATTTCTGCACTCAAAATCCGAGAGTTTGACTTTTAAAGAGATTATTTATAATGGAAGTTTAGAACGCTTAAGACCCGTTCTTATTACTGCTGCCGTTGCTTCTTTGGGATTTTTACCCATGGCGCTGAGCACAGGTTCAGGTGCGGAAGTTCAAAAACCACTGGCATCTGTAGTTATAGGCGGGTTGATATTCTCTACAGCGCTTACGCTAATAGTTTTACCCATAATGTACTACCGCTTTTTTAAAAATCATCATGAAAAAAACAAATAAAATCATATTAATATCTGCAGCATTCTTCTTTTTCGTAAACCATGGATTTTCTCAATTAAATTTAGATTCAAATTTTACTTATCAAGCCAACTCATCTGCTATTAAGGCATTGAAAATGCAGTCATCATCCATTCCTTTTTTGGGCGAAACAAATTTGATGTATAATTCTGGTCATGTTAATAGTTGGTACAAGGATTATCAGCTGAATTTAGGTCAATCTATAAATAATCCTTTCGCCACCATTAAACTCAAAGCCTATAAAAAGCAAGAGTTTCAATCACAGAATTTGGAAATCGATTTTTCAAACAATCAACTCCGAAAAGAATGGTTAATTAAAACCCTTGAACAAGCTTATTTTTTGGAACAACTTAAATGCATGAGTGAACTTTTTTCTGCTATTCAGAAAGCCGACTCAACTTTGAAACTTCGAGTTGAATTGGGTTTAAATTCAAACATAGATCGATTGAGCATTAACCTATTAAAGGGAAATATCATGCTAAAAATACAGCAACTGAATTCAGAATTATTGAGTATTCAATCTTCCTTAAAGCTTCTAAATCCTGGGTACAATAGTATTCCAAATTCAAATATATTGTTTGATTTAGACTTCGTTACAAATTTTGAATTGAGTTCAGATAAACAACTGATTGTTTCAATTCAAGAAAGTAAAATAAAATCATTAGAAAATTACCTAGACTTTCAAAAGTCTAATAGCCTTCCCAGACTACAAATCGGTCTAACTCAACAATCGTTTCAAGGTTTTCAGACCTTAAATAATAGGGAAGTATTTTTCAACAATCAAAAGCCATTTCACTCAGTTCAATTTGGACTTTCAGCGCCTATTTTCCTGAATGGCTTACGCAAAAATCAACGTTCATTAAATCACCAAATTGAAAGTGAAAATTACAAATTAAAGTCCGCTAAATTGGCTGTAGAACTCAAACTTCAAGAAGTAAATTCACAATTAAATTTAAGTACTGAGACTCTCAACAAGTTTGTTCCTGAACTCCAAAATCTATTGGTACAAACCAAAGAAATTGTTTTAATGAAAATTCAACAACAGAATTTAGACCCAATCGAAATTGCACGAATCATTGAGCAGCAAGCCGATTTAAATTGGTCAATCAACGAAGCATATTTTACATTTCAAATCAACCGAATCAATCAAAAATTAAATCAATGAACATGAATTTATTGTTATATCCATTCTGTATTGGACTTATAATTTCTTCTTGCGGTCAGAAAGAGACTGAAGTCAAAAGAACCAATTCAAAGCCTAAACTCGCATTTCAATCAATTGAAACTGCTAGTTATCAATCTTCAATAGAATTATTTGGAAAAGCCCAAATCGCTCCCAACGAAAAATTGGAAGTCACCATTCCTCTAGGAGGAAAAATTATACAACTTAATAAAATTACTGGTGATCAAGTAAAGAGAGGTGAAATCTTATGTTATTTTGAAAATTCACAGTACCTTGAAATTCAAAAAAATTATCTTCATCTTCAAAACCAATTGCGTTATGAGCGCACAAACTTATCTCGTTTAAAACAACTTCCGTTAGGACAGTCGGTTTCAAAGAAAGAATTGGAGGAGGCTGAATTCAAAGTAAACAATATTGAAATTCAATTGGCCAGCACCAAACATGAAGTTGAATTCATAGGAATACACCCTCAAAATGTCACTGCAGAATCTTTGAAAAGTAGAATTGCTTTTTGCGCTCCATTTACGGGTAAAATCACTTCTATTCAATGTTCAAATGGATCTTATTTGTCAGCAGAGAAAAAGGCTTTTCAATTAACCGGAATAAACAGTTCTTATGCACAGTTCAATGCATTTGACAAGGACATTGATAAAATACCTATTGGTGCACCTATTCTAATTTCAACAATTGGAAACAGTGAAATCACAGCCACAGGAATAATATCATCAAAAGATGCCATTCTAAGCGAAAATGGAAGTTGTCTGATAAATACAAAAATGAATTCATTGAATTTTATTGAAGGGGAAGCTGTAAAGGGCATAATAAAAATCAAAGGCATTGATTGCTTCAGATTGCCAAAATCATGCATGATTGAATATCAAGGAAAATATTTCATTGTAATTTGGAAAAACAATCATTTAAGCAATTTGGAAGTTAATTGGTTAGGAGAAGACAAAGAATACAGCTACTTTATTACTTTGAATAAAGACGTTAAGATCAATAAGGCTATCAAATCAAACGCCTATGGAATTTTCATGAAGAACTTATAGATTCTAAGAATTGATTTTACAGGATTTTTTACTAATTTGCCAAAGTAATCTATCTTTTATGAAACAAAACTTCCTATTATTTACCGTTGCAGCCATGGTTTTTGCCGGTTGCTCTACTACCGTTGAACGTACTTCTTCTGCTTTTGGAGGCGGATGGGGAACAGATTCTAAGAAATCAAATTCAACAAAAACAGAAGCGACAGCTACTGCTGAAAAGAACACAACTCAGACTTTAGTCATTGATGAAACTCCATCAATCGCTGAAAGCAATACTGCTACTTACACAGAGCAGTTTGAAACAGCTGTTAATGAGGCATCAAAAACTCACAAATTCAATGCAGTTGAAAAAGTTGCAATCAAACAAATTGCTAAGAAAGTAGCAAAAATGGATCAAAATGCGCCCGTTAAAGAACAATCAATATCTAAAGCAGAGGCTGCTACTGCAGGTGGATTGGATGACAATGAGATGATCATTGCTGCAATTTTGTGCTTCTTCTTGGGTTACCTTGGAATTCACAGATTTTATCTTGGTTACACCACTATTGGTATTCTACAGTTAATCACAGCTGGAGGTTGCGGAATCTGGGCTTTAATTGACTTGATTCGTATTTTAACTGGCGATTTGGGTAGAAATCCAGATGCTTAATGCAAGCCATTAAAAAACTAAATATTAGATCTTCAATAAGAACCCTCTACAGGGTTCTTATTGTTTTAATGCCTTTTGTTCTCATTTTTCTGCCCGTCAATTTCTTTGACCAAGGCCCAACTATTTGCATCAGTAAGTTAATTACTGATATTGATTGCCCCGGTTGCGGAATTACCCGGGCAGTGCAACACTGCATACATTTAGACTTTAAAACCGCTTGGAATTACAACAAAATGTTCATTTTGGTTGTACCCTTGTTGAGCCTCCTCTACATACAGGAGGTAAGAAAATCTTGGAAATATTTTCAAGAACACTTTTAAGTAAAAAATCCTACCTTTGCAACTCCAAAAAATGGAAGCCGAACCTCGAAGTTGCAATAAAAATGATGCGCGTTTACTACAAACGACAAAATCGAGTGCACAAAGTGCAATCCTTGTCTCAATTAGAGACTATGGATGGATTGGTATGGATTGATCTTCAAAATCCAACGGCTACAGAAATTGCTGATGTTGAGGCAAATTTCGAATTCAAATTTCAGTCTAGACAAGAACAAATTGAGATTGAGTCATCTTCTCGCTATTTTGAAACTGATGATGAAATCATTGCCAACAGCAACTTTCTAAAACTTGCTCCAGAGGCAGATCATTTTATTTCAAATGCGGTATCATTCATCCTTCAAGATGAAATATTGTTCACCTACAGAGATGCCGACCTAAACGCATTCTCAGATTGCGTCAAGAAAATAAAAGGTACAGGCAGATTTTTCCATTCCGGGAAGCAAATCATGGCCACCCTCTTGGAGGTGGGAGTAGATAACGATGCTGATTTATTGGAAAACCTTTCCCGTCAAGTAGCTGAATTATCAAAAACAGTCTCTTACGGAGGAAACCCAGACGAAAAACTAATTTTGAAAATCACCAGGGTGCAAGAACTCACCATGGAAATTCGTCAAAATGCGGTCGATAAACAACGGGTGGTTTCTGCAATTTTAAAAAGCAGAGAATTTGAGGGTGAAGATTATGAACGTTTGAGAATTGTAATCAAAGACATTAGCTCACTGATAGATCACGCAAACTTTACGTTCCAGCGATTGGAATACCTACAAAATACCTTTTTAGGTTTGGTAAACATTGAACAGAATAAAATCATAAAAATATTCACTGTTGCCAGCGTCATCTTCATGCCTCCAACACTAATAGCATCCATATACGGCATGAATTTCGCTCACATCGATGCCTTCCAATGGAAATATGGCTTCACCTATGCCGTTGGTGTGATGATATTGTCTTCGTTAGGCACGCTCTATTTCTTCCGCCGCAGACGTTGGCTTTAAATTTCGTAATTGAGTTTATAAACCTTTCAGAAGTTTCGCTTTTTCCGCTTCTGTGAAATCTTCACATTTGCTTAAAAATCCGCTGATGACCGTTTTTATGGGAGGTTTTGCTCCCTTAAAATTCAATAAAAACGCTTTATCATCAACAGTATGACTGGATAATCCCAACATGCTCGGCACATTGTGTTCAAAACTGAATCTAAGAAATCGAATTTCAAAATCTTGAGGACTTTGCAATACAGCTGTATTCAAATTCTGCGATGCCTTTTTGGCTAATTCCACCTTGGTGCCTACCCAGCTGCTTGCCCGAGCTTCCAAAGCCAAAGCTGTACCGTAATAGGCTCTTCCTAGGGGATGTTTTATCGCTGCCTCCGACTTTTTCTTGAATGCATCAATCTCTTTATCTGATTTCAACGCCTTCAAATACAAATCTCTAATCTGAGCATCAAACGTATTCACCCCAAAAGAGCTCATCGCAAATAACACGAACACCGAAATTACGGCTCTAGCATTTTTAAAAGGCATACTTACTTAACGTAATTAATTCAAAATGGTTTTATATTGGTACAAGGTACCGAGTACCTGGTACCTGGTACCTGGTACCTGGTAATTGGTAGATGGTAGATGGTACTTGGTAACGGGACTAGAGACTTGAGACTAGAGACCCGTCAGCCGAAACCCGACTCCCGACTCCCGACTCCCGACTCCCGACTCCCGACTCCCGACTCCCGACTCCCGACTCCCGGCTCCCGACTCCCGGCCCCCGTCACTAGACCATCGACTAAATAGCCGCTATTCCTGGCAATTCTTTGCCTTCGAAATATTCTAATAAGGCTCCGCCGCCGGTGCTTACATAGCTCACTCGAGATTCGTAGCCAAATTTGTATACTGCTGCTGCGCTGTCACCGCCACCAATTAGGCTAAATGCACCTGCATCCGTTGCCAGGGCAACGGCCTCAGCAACCGACTTGGTTCCATTTTCAAAGGCGGGCATTTCAAAAACTCCCATTGGTCCATTCCAAAGAATGGTTTTACTTGAGGAAATCACAGCTGCAAATTCTTGAGCTGCTGTGGTTCCTATGTCTAAGCCCATCCATCCATCGGAAATAGAAAAAGAAGGTTCATTAGATGTATCTGCATCTGCTGCAAACTTATTGGCTACTACTGAATCAATGGGCAAATGAACCTTCACGCCTTTTTCAGCGGCTTTTGATAGAATTTCACGACAAGTTTCTAAACGCTCATCTTCGCAAAGAGAATTCCCAATAGATCCACCCTGAGCTTTGAAAAAGGTATAAGCCATACCACCGCCAATGATGATGTGATCAGCAACGTTTAATAGATTTTCTACAATGAGAATTTTATCGCTCACTTTTGCACCCCCTACGATGGCAGTAAATGGACGTTGAGGATTGCTCATTACCTTTTCAGCATTAGCCACTTCCTTGCCCATAACATACCCAAAAGCTCGTTTTCCTTGAAAAAACTGCGCAATGATAGATGTAGAAGCATGTGCTCTATGTGCTGTACCGAAAGCATCGTTCACGTAGAACGTTCCGAGAGAGGCTAATTTCTTGGCAAAATCAACATCACCTTTAGTTTCTTCTTTGTAAAAACGAAGGTTTTCAAGCAATAAAACCTCACCAGCATGCAACGCCGATGATTTATGAGCGGCTTGTTCACCAATGCAGTCATCGGCAAAATGTACCGGTGCATTAAGCAAAGTTGACAAATGCGAAACTATGTGTTTTAGCGAAAAATCTGGATTAGGACCGTCTTTGGGTCTACCTAAATGACTCATAATGATAACGCTTCCGCCATCTTTCAATATTTTTTGAATGGACGGAACAGCCGCTCTCATTCGAGAATCATCGGTTATTTGAAACTGAGTATCCAACGGAACGTTGAAATCCACGCGCATCAAAACGCGTTCACCTTCAAATGAAAACTGATCTAGGGTATTATTCATAACTAACTTATTATATTGATTTTAACAATGAACTCATGGATGTTTCTTTGCTCAAAATTGCGTGTAATTCAGAAATTGAAACTCTTTCCTGTTCCATGGTATCGCGGTGTCTGATGGTCACTTTTTGATCATTTAAACTATCGTGATCAACCGTCACGCAGAAGGGAGTGCCTATTGCATCCATTCTACGGTAGCGTTTGCCTATGCTGTCTTTGTCTTCAATGAAAACATTAAAGTCAAATCGAAGTTCTTCGTATATTTTTTCAGCAAGTTCTGGCAATCCATCCTTTTTTACCAAAGGCAATATGGCACACTTTACAGGAGCAATGGCAGGGTGTAATTTCAAGACTGTGCGAGTGTCATCATCAACTGTTTCCTCTTGGAAAGCATTTGATAAAACAAGTAAAAAGAGACGATCTAATCCTATGGAAGTTTCGACTACATAAGGAATAAAGCTTTCATTGGTTTCGGGGTCAAAGTAACGTAGTTTTTTACCCGAGAATTCTTCGTGTTTACCCAAGTCAAAATCGGTACGGGAGTGAATACCTTCCACTTCTTTAAATCCAAAGGGAAAATCAAACTCAATATCAACGGCCGCATTGGCGTAGTGAGCCAATTTTACGTGGTCGTGAAAGCGATATTTATTTTCAGGTATTCCGAGGGCTTTATGCCAACGCATACGATGTTCTTTCCAGTAGTTATACCATTCTAATTCAGTGCCTGGTTTGCAGAAAAACTGCATTTCCATCTGTTCAAATTCCTTCATGCGCATGATGAATTGCCTTGCAACAATTTCGTTACGGAAGGCTTTACCTGTTTGAGCAATTCCGAAAGGAAGTTTCATTCTTCCGGTTTTTTGCACGTTCAAATAATTCACAAAAATTCCTTGTGCTGTTTCAGGTCTAAGATATAATGCATCATCTCCCCCATCCAAGGCATTCATTTGGGTGCTGTACATCAAGTTAAACTGACGAACCTCTGTCCAATTCTTGGAACCACTGATGGGACAAACTATTCCTTCTTCCTCAATCAATTCTTTGATTAAATTCAAGTTACCCGATTCCAAACCATCCTTTAGAATCTGATCCATGCGATCAATTTTCGCTTGGTATTCCATAACTCTAGGGTTCGTGGATCGGTACATTTCTGAATCGAAGGTATCGCCAAAGCGTTTGGCCGCTTTTTCTATTTCTTTTTCAATTTTTTGGCGGATTTTTTCTTGATGATCTTCAATCAAAACATCAGCACGGTAGCGCTTCTTACTGTCTTTATTGTCAATCATAGGATCATTGAAACCATCTACGTGACCCGAAGCTTTCCAAATGCGAGGATGCATAAAAATAGACGAGTCGAGCCCAACAATATTTTGATTCAAACGGGTCATTGACAGGTACCAAAACTGGCGTAAATTATTGCGCAGTTCTACCCCATTTTGCCCGTAATCATAAACAGCTGCAAGTCCGCCGTAAATATCGCTCGATGGAAACACAAAGCCATATTCTTTGGCATGTGACACTATTTTATCGAATAGATTTGAATCGCTCATAAATCAATTGCAAAGATAGTTTTTTTGGGGGGATGCTTTTTCGGTGGAAGTTCTTATTTTTGATTGATGTTCACATCTGCCGAAATCTCTGTTACATTTTTAACCCTTGCCAGTTTTTTATTGTTGGCATTTGCCCTGGGAACAGGGGTTGCCACCTTTGTTTGGAAACAACGTAAACTTAGAGTATTAAGAAATCTTGAAATGTTAATTTCAACTGAAGAAGATGATTACGAGGAGAAAATAAATCCCCAAGCCAAAGACATTGAAGATGCCTTCAAAATGCTTTTCAAAGCTCGAAAGCAGGAACTGCAACGAATGCAACAACTTGAAAATTACCGCCGCGACTACATTGGCAACGTAGCGCACGAACTCAAAACCCCGTTATTTTCCATTCAAGGATATATTGAAAGCGTATTGGATGACCCAGATATTGACCATGCTACAATGCATAGCTTTTTGAAAAAAGCCAATAAAAATGCTGCTCGATTGGGACAAATTGTCAAAGATTTAGATTCAATAACCAAATTTGAAAGTGGTGTTTTGAACATCCAAAAAAATCCGTTTGACCTTGGTCAGTTGATTAACGAGGTCATTGAAGAATTAGAAATACAGGCTTCCAACAAAGAGATTTCCTTGTTTTTCCAAGGAAAAACATCGGGCATCATGGTAATTGGCGACCGCGACAGAATCACACAAGTACTTATCAATCTTGGATTTAACTCAATAAGATACGGAAAACAAGGCGGAACCACGAATTACAAGTTATCTGACACCGGCGAAAAAATCATTGTAGAGGTTATTGACAATGGCATTGGAATACCGCTGCAACATCAGAACCGAATTTTTGAACGTTTTTACAGGGTTGATGCACACAGAAACAGAGAAACAGGCGGTAGCGGTCTAGGTTTAAGTATTTGTAAACATATCATTGACGCACACGGTGAAAAAATTCAAGTAATTAGTACCGAAGGTGCAGGTTCTGTTTTCAGTTTTGCACTGCCTAAGGCCAAATAAAATTCTTACTTTTGTAGAATGTTGAATTGGCCCGATCAGTCCCCTCTAGATGAAATTCCTCCATTTCTTGATCAATTAAACGCCAATCAGCGAGAAGCTGCCGTGCATGTTGATGGTCCCGTTATGATCATTGCCGGTGCAGGTTCAGGTAAAACCCGAGTGCTCACTTATCGCATTGCTTATATCATGCACAAGGGCACCGATCCCTTCAATATCTTATCGTTAACCTTTACCAATAAAGCCGCAAAAGAAATGCGTCACCGAATTGAAAACTTGGTAGGTGCTGAAGCGCGCAATATTTGGATGGGTACATTCCACTCTGTGTTTGCCCGAATTTTACGACAAGAAGCAGATAAGCTAGGTTATCCTCAAAGTTTTACCATCTATGATTCAGATGACGCCAAAAGCCTCATAAAGGCCATTTTAAAAGAAATGAACCTTGATGACAAGGTGTATAAACCTGGATTGGTCTTAAGTAGAATCAGCTTATCCAAAAACAACCTGATCACAGCCAAGGCCTATGCCAGCAATGAAGAATTACGACAAGGAGATAAAGCGGCTGGTCGACCTCTGTTCGCTGAAATCTTTAAAACCTACAATGAACGTTGCTTCAAAGCAGGAGCAATGGATTTTGACGACTTATTGGTTAATACCTATAAATTATTAGAGAAGTTTCCCGAAGTTCTGAATAAATGGCAACACCGATTCAAGTACATCATGGTGGATGAGTATCAAGATACCAACCATGTTCAGTACATGATTGTTCGAAGGTTAGCCGCCGTGCACCAAAATATTTGTGTGGTAGGCGATGACGCACAAAGTATTTATGCTTTCCGAGGTGCCAATATTGAGAACATCTTGAGTTACGAGCGCGACTATCCAGACGTATCCATTTTTAAACTCGAACAGAATTACCGTTCATCTAAAAACATTGTACAGGCTGCGAGCAGTCTAATATCCCACAATAAAAAACAGCTCAAAAAAGAAATTTGGACCTCCAACGAAGACGGTGATAAAATCAAAGTTATCAGAAATCCATCTGACAATGACGAGGGAAAACGTGTGGCCGAAACCATTTTTGAAGAGAAGCATAAATTACAACTTCCCAATAAAGCTTTTGCTATTCTTTACAGAACCAACGCGCAAAGTCGTGCATTGGAAGAATCGTTGAGAAGGCAAAATATTGACTATAAAATTTACGGGGGGCAGAGCTTTTACTCCCGAAAGGAGATCAAAGATCTTTTATCTTATTTGCGTTTGGTCATCAACCCGAATGACGAAGAGGCATTAAAGCGAATCATTAATTACCCTACAAGGGGAATTGGAGATACCACATTGACACGCTTAATTTACGTTGCAACCCAAAATCAAACGAGTTTGGGCGAGGTAATCAACAACGTAAAAAGATACCCTGAAATTGGCAGCAGTGCCGCTAAGGTGGAAAATTTTGCCATGATGATGGAAGGTTTCCGAGGGCAACTTACCACCAAAAATGCCTTTGAACTAGCGACAGATGTTGCTCGACATTCTGGATTGCTCAAGGCCCTTTACGAAGACAAATCTATTGAAGGTATTTCGCGCTACGAAAACATCACCGAGCTTTTAAATAGCATCCAAGAATTTGTAGAAGATGACGAAAGCGAAGACGAAAAAACTCTTCCTATCTTCTTGGAAAAAGTGGCACTTTACACAGATGAACAGAAAGACAATGACCCGAACAGAGACTGCGTTTCTTTGATGACCATACATGCATCGAAGGGGCTTGAATTCCCCGTGGTGTTCATCGTGGGTTTGGAAGAGAATCTGTTTCCATCGCAAATGGCCCTTTTAAACCGTTCTGAAATTGAGGAAGAACGCAGGTTGTTTTACGTGGCCATTACCCGTGCCGAACAGAAATTATTCTTGAGTTTCGCAACCAGTAGATTCAAACACGGCAGCTTGCTTCATTGCGAGCCCAGTCGTTTTCTATCGGAAATAGATTCAAGTTACCTTGACATGAGTTTGGCTTCCATGAAGCAGCGCTCAATGATTGATGACATTGATTCTTCTTTCGGGGGACGCTCATACGGAAGTCAAAGTTCAGAGCGTTATGTAAGCAAAAAAGAACCTGTCAAAGGCCCTAAGATATTCACCAGCGGAAGCAGCAGATCTACTGCTCCATTGCCTCCGGAAGATCCCAATTTTGTCGCCGGTGACATTACAGGCTTGAAGGTTGGAGACCGCGTTCAACACCAGCGCTTTGGAATTGGAAATGTGTTGAGCATTGATGGTGAAGGCGATAGCAAAAAAGCCAACGTTAGTTTTGATTCCGTAGGATTAAAGACTTTGGTTTTGAAGTTCGCCAAGATGCGTATTTTGTAAGGGGACTTACTACCGATTAAATTTAATCTTTCTGAAACAGCAATAAGCTCATAAAAATGAGGTGAATTGACATTAATTCAATGGAAAATCTAGATAATACTGAGCCTTATATATTCTGAATATGCCTCTAGATATCCTTTGAGTTCTGCGATATTTTGTTGAGATTGACTGATAGCATCGGTATACTTAACAGTTGATTTAGATTTGACTTTTTCAGTTGGCGTCAAACCTACAGGGATGAAAATCAAGCCTAAAATTCCTGAATAAGCTGCTGAAACAGTCCAAGCGTCGCGTTTATCGTCTAAATCTGTCTCGTATTCATTCAGTGGAGATTCATTGAATAAATTCTTAAATTTTATCGCCATTTTTATTGATTTATAACAAAAAGCTCCAAATCCTATTCCAGCGAAAAGATATCGATTCCCGATAGCTTTCTGTTTTTTTAGTAATACTTTTCTTAAACTATCTGAGTAAATTTCTTCACGTTCAATTTCAGACTCTATCTTTTTTTTATAATTCAACAGAATTCTCATTTTCCCATCAAACCAAATTTTATATTCAGCATAATCTGACGGTATTGTGTCATAATACTCGGCAATTTTCATGGTTTGTGCTAGCTTATCATCGCTTACTGAATAATAATTTTTTATGTAGAAATTAATATCTGATTTCACCGTATTCATTTGCTTAAAACTAGGAATTCTGGTAGTTCTTGTTAATTTCAACAAAGTGTCTTCTAATAAAATTTTCAAGAATAAAATTTTAGAATTTGAGGAACCCAGTAAATCTTCCACGTTATTCAGTTTTTTCAGTGCAACATCGAATTTACCAGATTCAAAAGCTTCTTCGGCCTCTTGATATTTGATTTTGGCAATAGCATTTGTTTGGTTATTAGATTGACCAACCAAATTAATAATTGAACCAAATAAAAAAAGGTAAACTAATATATTTCGCATATTTATTTATTATTGATTTGTTTTTTTAATTGGTTCTGAAATCTCCCAAAAGTCATCATTCACTTGCTCTTTTTGTTTTTTTATGCTTTTGTTGTTGTTGTTGTTGGTCCTAACTTCGCTACTTTGAGGAATTTTTGGCTGTTCTGATAATCCCCAAAAATCATTCGACCCCTCGTTATTTACATCGGTGGATGTTTTAAACTTTAATTGTACTTCCTGTATTTCATAATCTGCTAATGTCGCCAATTCGATGAGTTTACCTCTTAAATCTGAAGCGACACTTTCTTGAATGAAGTACCCAACAATAATTGCATTCATGCCAAATGTGTTCTTTACTTTTTTCATCAATGAACTTTTGAACATGTATGATCCATCCCTTTCTTTTGGAATACTAAAAACATTGCTAACAATAATTTTCGGTTTTTCTTCGAACAAAGTAGATGTATCTATATAATAAGCAATAAAATACACATCCGGACTGGTTATTTTATGTTGCTCTAATGGAGTGCCACCCTCGGGGAAATCATCAAAAATGCGCATTCGAATATTTTTGCGTTTTGTCTTAAACTGAAATATTGCCTCATTGCGTTCCGCGAGTAGTCTTTCTTTTGCTTCTCTTTCTTTTTTATCGGCATTAGCACTAGAAATCATAGTACCTACGGCTAATACACCGCCTCCAATTCCTGCTGCCATAGGGTCAGATATTGTTTTTAGCGTGGCTATTCCGTTTGTGAAATTCCCCCAGCGAGCGTTTGAAATACTATTTGCTTCTTGTGATATCTGTGTATAGTTAGATCTATAAATTTGCTCAATTTGATTTACAGATTGATAATTACCTGACATTATACTCAGTTCATAAATCTTATCCCAGCCTTGTCGGGCAGCTTCACCTTGATAAAAATTTTGGATCAACACGTTACTAACCGAATTCAAATCTTGTTGTACTTGTGAAGCTCTCTTTGCCCTATTTTCTTGATCCAATTTCAACTGATCAATTTGGTTTTGTATCTGTTGTTCTCTTTCCCTTTTAGCCGTTTCTGCATTTGATTTTGCATTATCAGCTTGGCTTTTAGCGTAAGCAATTTTAAAATCAGCATTCTGTTCATCATCTAATTGAGCTAAGGTACCGTTGGGTAATTTCACCCAAAAATTTCCATTCTCATCCCGCACTAGCCCTTTGATTTTATCATCCATCCTTTCATTTTCAGTTAATTTCCCTTGATTTAAAGCGGGTTTTTGAGTTTGCGATGGTTGCTTTTGATTTTGAATTTGTTGGGGTTGTGTTGAAGCTGTATTATCTTGAACCTCCTTTGAATTTAATTGGCTGCTTTGATTACGAAAGTTTTCACTAGAGGATTTCTGATTGCTGTTTGTCTCCAAAGCAGGACGCCCGTTTTCTGATTTGGGTTGGCGGTTTTTAAAATTTGTGATGGCCTTATTAAACGCCCTTCTTGTTTCATCTGTGTATGCCAAACAATAAATACCGATTACATCTATATTACATTTTGAAAGATCAGACTTCCCTTTTACCCACGGGTAATATATTGTTGAGATATCTGTTATCATTTTTTCTTCAACTTCTCCATTTGGCCCTACGATGCGTACTTTTAATCTCCAACCACTTAATCGAGGTTTAATTGTATAAAATGGCTCACGACCAATCTCATTATCCCCGTATTGTTCACCATCTTGAATCCAAGTGTAATGAAAACGCGGACTAGGGTCATTTGCAGTTCCCATAATGATATCTGTAGACAATTGAACATGCTCCCCAAGGCTTGAATGATAGAAAAGTCCTTTAAAATAGAAACCGGGTTCATTTAAACCTGTTTTGCATTCTGCGGGAAGTTCATTTGTTTCTCGAGTTACTGGAAAATTAAATTCCTTTTTATTTTCAGAATTCTCATTTTGCGAATAAACAATGCCTGTTAAATTAAATAATGAAATAAACAAGACTATTTGCTTTAACTGAATTATTCTCTCCATTAATTTTGAATGAGTATTCAAAATTGAGTAATTTCAATAATCTATAAATACCTAAAAATAGGTATTTAATAAATTTCGCCGAGATCCATATTTTGAAGGGGGATGGTTATTGTCCATCCTAAACCAATACCGGGTCTATTTTGAATGTTCATTTTGCCATTCATGATAGATACCCGATTTTGGATACTGATGATACCTAAACCCGGCTTGTGATTCATTTCCAAGCCTTTACCATCATCAAAAATGGTTAAAACCATTTCATTTGTTTCAGGATTAAAATCTATGGTAAGGTGAATGAAATTAGCTTGAGCATATTTACCGGAGTTTGAAATAAATTCAAAAATGATTCTAAAGATCTGCAAGTTTAAAGTTGTATTGAGCTTGGGTAATTCATCAGAAATATTATAAATCAATGTAAGATTTAAGGCCTTGCATAGTTCTTGAATATTTTGATTAATGATTTCCAATAAACTCATTCTTTTTACCCAAATGGGATAAAGACCTAGTGTATATAATTTAACATCCTTACTCAATGTTCTTAAACGTTCAACCAAATTAGATTGCGACAAATAACCGTCTCTTGAAAGTAAAAGTAACATAGAAAGTCGATTAAGTATATCATCGTGAATTTCACTGGCAATTCTTCGTTTTTCTTCTTCTTGAACAGTGAAGTAGACGCGGTTGATTTCCTTTTTTAATTGAGTATTTTGTTGCAAAAGGGCCAAATTCTTCTGACTGTCTTTCATAAGATAATAAGACACCCCGCCAGCAATTGAAAGAATTTCCAAAACAAGAAACCAAACTGTTGCAAGAATAAAATAATCAAAGTCTACATTATCAAGATAAACGGTTTGATATAGATAAAGAAACATGTTTAACAAATACAAGACAAACAATACGCTCAGGAACGATATGGTTTTATTCTTAATCACCCATTTAATAGATAAATAAGACTGCAGTGTTATAAAACTAAAAAATATCCCTCGAATAAAAATTATATAAGCCTTTGCGTTGCCATCTAACATAGACTTCCCCGTAATGGGTTCACACAAAATCACTATTAAACTCCAAAGAAACAAAGAATACCAAATCCAAATAACCCACTTTAATGAATTTCGAAATTTATAATAAATGAGAGAAAATTCAGTCATTGAATACATGGAAATCAACATAAACTCTAATCGAATCAAACTAAAACTCTCTCCCATTTCAGGGAAAACATAAAATTTTAAATGTCCAGAAGTTGTAGAAAAATAAACTAAATACGAAAGAACCCACAACAAGAAAAAGAAATATTTAATATCGGTAGTCCAAATTAAAACAGACAAAACCAGAAAAAGGTAAACTATGAGTAAACCATATATAATTCCATAAGACCATTCCAGAGATATACTATATTTGGTATACTCGGGAATAGACATTAAATTAATATTTAATTGCGGTCTATTTCCTGGTCTCAAATACTGGGCAAAAACTTGGTATTCTCTGTTTTTTTCTAGGTTCAGTATGGCAACATTGGATCTTGATTTATGAGAATATTGACTGACAGGTATTTCATCTCCTGTAACTAAAATTTCTTCTTGAATAATTGAATCCACAACCAAAAAAAGTCTGAGCATATTTATTTGGTAGTCAGGAACTACTAGGGCATTTTGGCCAGGAGTGAACTTATCTATTGAAAATTTAAACCAATGAAATTCTCCATTCATGCTAAAAGAATCAATAGATGGATGACTATTAAAAAACTGTTGAATTTCAGTGGCCGTCACATTTGGCTCCGAAACAACAAGTCCCTCTTTAATTAATCTGTTTTCGCTATCTTGAAAATTACAACTATGGATTAACACGCTTAGTAAGCACCAAAACAACAACCTCCTCATGTCTAAATTTTAAATTTTAAAGATATTTCAAGTTCGTTCTCGCTTATAATTTGATTAATTTCTGCATCCAATAAATCTTTATAAATCAAATAATTTTCTTGACTCAAATAAAAATCCTGAAATACACCAGTAAATCTTAACTGAAGGAGATAGTTATTATTTAATACAGCAAAATTCCAATTCGCTGAATTAATACTAGTTAATCTAGTTACCGAATGAGTAACAATCTCAACGAACCTAAAAATAGGCATCTTATTTTCTTGCGGCAACTCACTCCATACTGAATCAAAAAATACATTGATTTGAATATTTGATTCTTTCCAAATTTCGGCCTCACGATAAAAAATATCTGAAAGAGCCAAAATTTCAATATGCGGAGGATAAAGTTTATAAGTATACCTACGAAGAACTTTAAGAGAAGCTGTTAGGCTGGTATTTATATTTTCTTGATTTAGTTTTGGTTGATTGGCTACCATAGACAACATATCAATCCTGTTCAAAACATCATTGTGAATTTCTGAGACTATTCTCTTACGCTCATTTTCAGAGGATTCTAATTGCACAAATCCTAGTTTATTCTTTAAATTTAATTGCTCAGTTTCCAAATGGAAATTTTCAGCATTCAATTGAACCACTTGATGAATCAAACTAAGCGCAGCAATAAAAGATACACCCAACCATCCCAAAAACACAATTGATGATATCTGCTTGTGGAGAGCTATTAAAAAGTTAGGAGAAGGAAATATTATGTAACAAAATACCAACCAACTATAAAGCCACAATAGAAAGCCAGAAAACGTGTAAAAAAAATGGCCTTCCTTCAATATTTTATTTATTCTATAACCAAAAATCAGCCATAAAATAAGATACACAATTAATAACAACCTTAGAATAGACAGATTATTAATTAAATAGGCAATTCCAATGATTAAAATAGAAACAAAAATAAATATTTGATTCTTTTCGATTTTGGTTAATGAAATGTCTAATCGCTTTTTAATTTCATGTTGATATTGACGGAGTAGAAAAGTAAATAGAGCAACCAATATTAATTTAACCATATTGAATTTTCCGAAATCATCATTTTGAAAATCGTAAATTACAAATACTGTTTGGAGACTAGTAAAAAACAACATCAATTTGAGTAATGGATCCTTCAAGAACCAAACAATAGACATTGATATTAAAGTAAAAAACACGAATCCACCTGCTATCAATCCGCTACTAAAATGAAACAATTGTTCATCAAAAACAGTAATTAGTTGAGTTGACTCTGAAATCATGTAATAAATTTATAATCGTCAATTAAGCTCATTAACTCTGCAGTGCTATTGACATTTAGCTTTCTAAATATATTTTTTTTATGAGTTTCAAACGTATGAACACTTACATTCAATTCATCTGCTGATTCTTTAGATCGTTTACCCTCTTTTAATTTATTTAATACTCTCTTTTCTGCTTTTGTCAAGCTTGCTAAACTCTCCAAGACCGATTCAATTACCCCTATTTCAGGCCTGTCTAATACATCGGGGAAACTATAGAAATCTGGGCTTCCGAATTCAATCAATTGAATCAACCTCGGCGCTGGAATTTCCTTAGAAATACAAGCGTGAAAGCCCATCTTCTTGGATTGGACAGCCAAATATTTGTCAACAAACGACGAAAATAGTACCCAATAACAACCGCTTGTAAATCGAGCAGTTTTATACTTTAAATCCAATCCTGATACATCATTTTTCAAATGAGCATCCATCAATACAACATCAATATTTGTGTAATGGATGTTCCAATAGTTGTTGAATTCTTGAGGATCTAGAAACGCTCCAACAATTTCAATGGTTGAATTTGATTGAAGAATCATTTTCAATCCTTCAATTACTACTTGATGATCATCGCAGATAACAACTCGTCTTTTCAACATGAATTATATTAAAGTTAGCAATAATAGGATTAATTAATTTGTCACATATCCCCAAAATTGGGTAAATCACTGAACCATTTGGCAAATTGTTTTGACTTTCTTATCTTTGCAGTCCTTTTCGGAGGAGCGTCCTACGGGTTAGGATGAAAATAGAAGAAAGAGTAAAAATATGGCAACCAAAATTAGATTGCAAAGACACGGTAGAAAGAAAAGAGCTTTCTATCACATCGTTGTAGCAGATCAGAGATCTCCTCGCGACGGTAGATTCATCGAGAAAATCGGTACTTACAACCCCATCAGCAACCCTGCTACCATCATTCTAGACCTTGATAAGGCTGTAGATTGGTTGTTAAAAGGTGCTCAACCCACTGACACCGCACGCGCTATCCTTTCATACAAAGGTGCTGCTTACAAAAAGCACTTGCAAGTAGGTGTTAATAAAGGTGCTATCACCCAAGAAGTTGCTGATCAGCGCTTCAACGAGTGGTTGAACGAAAAAGAAGGCAAGGTTCAAGCAAAACGCGACGGACTTAATCAAGCAGCAGCTGACCAACGTGCAGCAGCTCTTGCAGCTGAAGTTAAGCGCAAAGAAGATTATGCAGCTAAATTAGCGGCTAAATTAGCAGAAGCTGAAGCAGCTGCTAACCCTGCTGAGGAGGAGACTACAGAAGAAGTTGCTGCTGACGACGCTACCACAGAAGGTGCTGATGCTCCTGCTGAAGCAAGCGCAGAATAATGACCCAGATACTGCCTCCCCCAATCATTCCAATTGGGAAAATTACCTCAAAACACGGTTACAAAGGCAGTCTGAATATACTTTGGGATGATGATGACCTCATCCCTGAACCAGGGGACTACCTTTACGTTTTAATAAACGAAAAAGGGGTCCCCTTTCTCATTGAAGAAATGAGCAAGTATCTAGAAATCGTTAAACTTCAATTCATTGACTCTGAAACTCAAGCAGATGAAATATTGGGGCTCACGGTTGGCTTAGACCAAAATACCGTTGATGATGTACCTCCTCAATTTCAAATCAATGGCTTTCAATTGGTTTCTGCAGAGGGACAAGTAATAGGCCAAATTGAATCTCTTGAAGATTATCCCGGCCAAATCATGATGAACATCGTTTGCGAAAATCGCAAAATTTTAATCCCTTTTGTGGAAGAATGGATTACTCAAATCAATGAGAATGACCGAACTTTGCACATGGATTTACCCGATGGTTTGGTAGATCCAGAAAATCATGAGGATTGATATTATTTCTGCTGTTCCCGAACTATTACATGGGCCGCTGAATCACAGCATCCCAAAGAAGGCCCAAGAAAAAGGGTTTGCAGAGATAGTGGTACACAATTTACATGAATACGGAATAGGAAAATACCGTCAAATTGATGACTATCCCTTTGGTGGAGGGGCAGGAATGGTACTGATGTGTGAACCTATATCCAATATCATTGAAAAACTTAAATCAGAAAGAGAATACCAATACGTCATTTACACCACACCAGACGGCAACCCTTTCAATCAACCATTAGCCAACCAACTGAGTATTGGCGGAAATTTGATGATCATCTGCGGACATTACAAAGGCATTGACCAACGCATCAGAGATGAATACGTAAACCTTGAAATTTCCTTGGGTGATTTTGTGCTTTCTGGTGGTGAAATCGCTGCCGCGGCTATTACAGATGCTGTTGTTCGATTAATTCCAGGTGTCATTGGGAACGAAGAAAGCGCACTGAGTGATTCTTTCCAAGACAATTTACTTGCTCCTCCCCTTTTCACTCGGCCTGAAATCTTTCATGACAGGAAGGTACCGGAGGTATTGCTGAGTGGCAACCATAAAAAAATAGAAGAATGGAGACTGGATCAAAGCATTGAGAGAACTCAACAGCTTAGACCTGATCTTCTTAAAGACGAATAAACCCCATGAAACTTAAACTTACCCGTCCGTTGGTCATTTTCGACCTAGAAACTACAGGTGTTAACATCAATCACGATCGAATTGTCGAAATATCCCTTTTGAAAATTTTCCCCAACGAAGACGAGGAATTGAGAACCTTCAGAGTAAATCCTGGAATACCTATCCCAAAGGAAGTCAGCGAGATTCACGGAATTTACGATAAAGATGTAGCTGATAAGCCTACATTCAAACAATTGGCTCCTGAATTGAATGAGTTTCTAAAACTTTGTGATTTTGGGGGATTCAACTCCAATAAATTTGATTTCCCCTTGATGGTGGAAGAATTTTACCGAGCTGAAATAGATTTCGATATTGAAAATAGAAAGTTTGTTGACGTGCAACGCATTTTCCATAAAATGGAACCCCGCAACTTGACTGCTGCCGTGAAGTTCTACGTAAATGAAGATCTTGAAGGGGCGCATTCAGCAGAAGTAGATACCATTGCCACGTGGAAAGTGCTCAAAGCTCAAATTGAAAAGTACGAATCACTACCCTCTGACGTAAAAGGCCTGCATGAATTCAGTTCAACAGATAATGCCGTAGATTTGGCCGGTAGATTTGTATACAATCAAAAGAAAGAAGCTGTTTTTAACTTTGGAAAACACAAAGGCAAGACAATTGAAAGTGTTTTGCGCAGTGAACCTAGTTATTACAATTGGATGATGGATGGTGATTTTCCGCTTCAAACCAAGCGCGTACTCACTAAAATCAGGCTGAATATGATGAATAAATAAACACATTGAAAGGTAAAAAACAACATATAACCATCATTGCTGAAACCGATCATTGGGTCGCCATCAATAAACCTCCTTATGTACCGAGTCTTCCGGAAAGAGGTAAATATACGGCTGAATCTGTTTTGGAATGGTCAAGAAAACGTTGGCCTGATAGCATACTTTGCCACAGAATTGATAGAGAAACATCAGGTGCTTTATTGATTGCCAAAGATGCTGATACGTACAGGCATGTTTCCATACAATTTGAAAAAAGGCAAATCGAAAAAATCTATCATGCCATTGTAGACGGTGTAGTTGAATTTCAAGATTTTTGGGTAGATCTGCCCATCAATACCGATAATTTGAATAACATCAAGATTGACAAACAATTTGGCAAGTTGGCCCAAACCCATTTTCAAACTTTAGAAACCTTTAGGCATTTTACTCTTTTGGAGTGCAAACCAAAAACCGGAAGACTTCACCAAATAAGGGTGCACCTTTCCTCTCAAAATGCAAAAATTGCTGCTGATGAATTGTATGGTAGTAAAACGCCCATGCTTTCTTTGGTAAAACGCAAAATATCTGGTGAAGATAGACCACTGATTCAACGATTTGCTCTTCACGCTAGAGAGTTAGTTTTTAAAGACCTAGAGAATCAAACCATTTCTATTATAGCAGAATACCCAAATGATTTTGGTGTTTTCTTAAAGCTTTTAGACAAATACGACCGTTAATTCACCATGAATTCCATTACCGAGGAACTTAAGCAGAAATACCGAAAAATTAAAACTTCGGTATTGGCTACATTAAAAAAAGTCAAAGCCCATCCTCCCAGGAACTTGGATCAATGGTTTGAAGAACAACACGAACAAGTTTTCGAAAACATAGATTGTCTTACCTGCGGAAACTGCTGTAAAACAACGAGTCCAATGCTCTTTGAAAAAGACATCGAAAGATTGAGCGGCGCACTAAAAATGAGGGAAAAGGATTTTGTACAGACTTATTTATTTTTAGATTCGGATGGTATCTATGCTATGAAATCAATACCATGTCCGTTTCTTAGAGATGATAATGCCTGTTCTGTTTATGACGACCGGCCTAAAGCCTGCAGAGAATTTCCGCATACCAATCAACGAAAAATGCATACACATCTGCATTTAATTCCCAAAAATGTATTGATTTGTCCAGCTGTGTATCAAATTGCTGAACGCTTAAAGCAATTGAATTAAAATTGGTTCTTCCACATCATGCTTTCTACCGGACGATCTGGTTGTCCGCTATACTTAGCATTTTTCTTGGAATTGTAAGGGACCAAAATCTCACCTTCAACTGGGAAATAAATTAGTTGTCCAATGGGCATGCCCGCATAGATTCTCACGGGCATTTTTACTGAAATTTCCAAGGTCCAATTTCCACAAAAACCAACATCCCCTTTACCAGCGGTAGCGTGAATGTCGATACCCAATCTACCTGTACTGCTTTTTCCTTCTAAGAAAGGAACATGGGCATGTGTTTCGGTGTATTCCAAAGTAACACCCAAGTACAGTGTATCTGGTTGAAGAACGAATCCTTCTTCAGGAATATCAAAATGTCTGATGGTATTGTGTTTTTTCGCATCCAATTCAGCAGCTTCGTAAACGGCCAAATGCTTGCCTAAATGAACATCGTAACTATTGCTACCCAATGCGTTGCGGTCATAGGGTTGAACAATTATAGTGCCTTTTTCAATTTCTTCTAGAATGCGTTTGTCAGACAAAATCATTCGGCAAAGATAAAATATTATTTGAAATCAGAGTTTGGAAGGTTTTCTATCAGAGCGCAAGGGCAATGAGGTATTCTTTAGGCTAATTTCTTGCGGCCGAAAATCACCTATTCGTTGTATAAAACTAATGCTAGGCAACGGGAGAACAAATAGGTTATTCAACTTTCGGGTTTCTCCATATTTACCCTCTTCAATGTAACTCCCTCCCCAATTTGCGTAATAGAGCAATCCAAAGGACCAACTTTTATTGGAATTCTTTTCACTGATCAAACGAAATTGAACATTGGCGTACAACGTATTTCGATTCAATTCATATCTTCTGAAATCCAAAACATAAGGTGAAGACAAGGGCCTTGATGGGTCTTCCAAAAGGGGTTGCCCATTGGAATCTCTTCTCCATTTACTTGTGGAAGGACTATATTGATATCCGTTTGAATACCACATTTCGCCCAACAAATAAATGCTTCGACTGAGTTTCTTTTGACCGCCCAATTGAAATACAATGTTTCCTGAAGGAGTTTTGTTGGAAGTAAGATATCCCAAAGCAACCGTAAAATGATTGTGAATTCCCCCATAGGTATAACCTGCATAAAGCATATTGGCGTCAAATTCGTTGTCTTCCATATGCAACAAGCTCGTTCCATAAACATCACCAATTACAAGGCGCTGATCTTTCGCTACTTGAGTGGAATATTGAGGTGCAATGTATGCGAATGACGGGAGCACAATACCAGCGGCAATTGAGATCTCGTTGGTTATACCATATTGAAAATCATTCATTAAACCGTTTAAGTTTTGATATTGCAACGTCCTTTTTTCTACTGGATACCCGGATTGCATAAAAACGTACCTTCCACCAATGAGCTTGGTCTCGGAAGTGTCTTTTGACGCTGGATTGAGTGTATCTGATTTCAATTGTACAGCGGTTATCAGCCCGTGGAAAGTAAAACTCAAACATAGAAGAAAAACCTTCATATCCGCAAAGTTACAATCTAAATATCTGTGTCATGAATGATTTTCCAACAATAAATCTGAGCGTCGTCACTACAAGAAATCAAAGTCTCTTCATCCATCCATAGAAGCGCGTTAACACTGCTCTTGTGGATGGTTCCTGCCCTATTCCCTATAGATAAAAGTAGTTCGAGATTTTGGCGCTTCCAAATTCTAATCGATTTGTCCATGCTACCTGAAGCAATCATTTTCCCTGATGGGGATATTGACAATGCATGGATGGTAAACCAGTGCGCATTGACTTTTTGAATCTCCTCAAAGGCACTGTCTAAAATTCTTAACTGTGCATCTCTACCCGTGCAGATCCAACCGCCCTCGAAATTGGACTTTATTTGAAATACCGACATTTCGCTGATTTGTTTTGGCTCTTGAAATTGACTGTAAATATGTCCATCAGAAGATCCAACAACCCATTCATTTTGGCTATCAAAAGTGATGGTTCTCAAAGATTTTTGCGACAATTTTAATTGACCAAGAAGTTCAAGATCTTGTGTAAATGTAAATAATGTGCCACTTCCACCTGCCACCCAAAGATTTCCAACATCATCCAATTGAATATCAAAAATGCCTTTTTGCATCAAAGGAATCAGAATAGGTTCTTTGGCCCTTTCCAATCGATATAGGGTGCCGCTTTGGGTTCCTGCAAAAATCAAATCTGGCGAAACGGCTTTCAAAGAGAAAACGGCTTCAGAGATTTGAGCGAATAAAAATCCATCAGAAGAATGAATGCTGGGCCAATGAACCATTTTTCCTTCGCTTCCTGCAGAAAAAAAACCACTTTGACTGTCAGAAGACAAACAATATACCGCCTGTTGATGTCCTACGAAGGCATTTTGTTTAGAAAATCTTAATTTTGGCATGTGATTATTGAGGAAACTTGGATGGGAAAATCAGGCGAGACGCTTCATTTGTGGAACGCCCAAGCACTGATGCAAAAATATGCAAATTCCTCCGATTCATTGATTGAAGAGCTGAAGGGCCGAGAACTTGAGAGAATGATGGTAGAAACAGCTATTGACCAACTGAACCCGGGCAAGTTATTGACCAAAGATGAATATGGAAAACCCTATTGGGAAAGTCAAGGGAACATTTTGCCTGAGATGAATTACAGCCACACCAAAGATTTATTATTTTGGGGAGAACACAGAAACAAGCGTATTGGAGTAGATATTGAACATGAGAGAGAACAACTTTTACGCATAAAACACAAATTTTGCAACACGGAAGAATTGCATTTTTGCCAAGATAATGTTCAACAAATTTTATTGATTTGGACAGCGAAAGAGGCTATGTACAAGGCATACGGTCAAAAAGAACTTGATTTTAAAGAACAAATGAAAGTCTGGGATTTTGAGTATCTGAGCAATGCTCAAGCGGGTGAGTTTAAAGGCAGTTTAACTGTAGATGAGAACCTATTTCTATTTGATATTGAATTTCGCAGAAAATCACCCTATATTTTGACTTGGACTCTGCTGAATCAACCCTAAAAACACCCTAGAATTCACGTATATTTGTAGTTCGTTTATGAACCACATCAGAAACTTCTGCATCATTGCACACATTGACCACGGCAAAAGCACTCTTGCTGACCGTTTATTGGAATACACTAAAACCATAGACAAGCGTCAAATGCAGGCTCAGTTATTGGATGACATGGACCTTGAACGCGAACGAGGCATTACCATTAAGAGCCACGCCATTCAAATGAATTATGAATTGGATGGTCAGAAATATGTTTTAAACCTTATTGATACCCCTGGACACGTAGATTTTAGTTACGAAGTGAGTCGTTCAATTGCAGCTTGTGAAGGAGCGCTACTCATTGTAGATGCAGCACAAGGAATTGAAGCACAAACCATTTCGAATCTGTTCATGGCTTTAGAGCACGATTTAACGATCATACCTGTACTGAATAAGATTGACCTTCCAGGTGCAATGCCAGAGGAAGTAAAAGATGAAATCGTAGAGTTATTGGGCTGCGAAAGAGCAGATATCATTCCTGCAAGTGGGAAAACAGGTGTAGGTGTATTTGATATTTTAAGAGCCATTATTGAGAGAATTCCTGCCCCGAAAGGAAATCCACAAGCCCCATTGAAAGCCCTAATTTTTGATTCTGTCTTTAATTCTTTCCGAGGAATTATAGCCTATTACAGGGTTTTTGATGGAGAAATACGCAAAGGACAACACGTAAAATTCATGAATACCGGTGAAGCATATTTTGCAGATGAAACCGGTGTTTTGAAATTGGAAATGTCGCCAAGAGATGTTATAAAAGCGGGCGATGTAGGATATATAATTTCAGGTATTAAAGACGCAAAAGAAGTTCAAGTGGGTGACACCATTACGGATGCTAAGAATCCAGCTACTGAAGCCATTCAGGGATTTTCTGAGGTAAAGCCCATGGTTTTCGCGGGTATCTACCCCGTAGATACCGATGATTATGAGGAACTCCGAGATGCCATGGAAAAACTTCAACTAAATGATGCTAGCATAGTTTTTGAACCCGAAAGTTCTGCTGCATTAGGATTTGGATTTCGCTGCGGATTTTTAGGAATGCTTCACTTGGAAATTATTCAAGAACGCTTGGAACGCGAATTCAATATGACCGTTATCACTACGGTACCCAACGTAAGTTATATTGCATACACCACCAAGGGTGAACGAATTGATGTAAACAACCCAAGTGATTTGCCTCCTGCAGATAAAATTGATTATGTAGAAGAGCCTTATATATCGGCTACCGTTATTACTAAATCAGAATACGTTGGCCAAGTTATGGGTTTGTGTCTTGATAAACGCGGAGTTTTAAAAAACCAAGTATACCTTACTTCAGATCGTGTAGACCTGAAATTTGATATGCCCTTGGCTGAGATAGTTTTTGACTTTTACGACCGACTAAAAACCATTTCAAGAGGTTATGCGAGTTTTGATTATCATCCCATTGGATACCAAGAATCAACTTTGGTGAAAATGGATATCCTTCTAAATGCAAAGCAAGTTGATGCCTTGAGTGCCATCATTCATAAAGACAACGCTTTCGATTTGGGTAAAAAGATTTGCAAAAAACTCAAAGACTTGATCCCAAAACAGCAATTTGAAATTGCTATTCAGGCAGGTGTAGGCGCCAAAATCATTGCCCGAGAAACCATTTCTGCATTGCGTAAAGACGTGACTGCCAAGTGTTACGGCGGAGACATAAGTCGTAAACGGAAACTTTTGGAAAAACAAAAGGAAGGTAAAAAACGCATGCGAAGTGTTGGTAATGTGGAAATACCTCAAAGTGCCTTCATGGCAGTTCTTAAGCTGAACGATTAGTAACTTTGGGTATTGTAATAATACCCTTATGAACTATTTATTCAACTTACTCGCTTTAAACAAGATTCGCGGACTGGGTCCCCTTAAAATCAGACAACTTACTTCTCACATTGACGAAGGTGAAATTGAAGAGTATTTAACTACAACTGACATTTGTAGTTTGCTGTCTTCAAAATTTAAAGAAGAATATTTCCATCTCTTAAAAACAGGTTTAAATTCACAAATACAACATGAATTAGAATTCTGTGTCGAATCTGGTATTCGTGTAATTCCTTTTTGGAGCAAAGAATTTCCTCACCGACTTAAACAAATCAATGATTATCCCAATTTCATTTATGTAAAAGGAGATCCGCCGTTAAACTCGCCTAAAACTATTGCGTTGGTAGGCACCAGAAAGCCTGGTAATTCTAGCGTTAAATGGATGGAACAATTCATGGAAGAAATTCAAGACGATTCTATTCAAATTCTCAGCGGACTTGCATACGGCATAGATATTTCAGCACACAAAAAAGCCCTAAAATTAAATCTGAGTACCGTTGCCATAATGGCTCATGGTTTAGATCAAATTTATCCTGTTTCTCACAGTCAAACGGCACTATCTATGTTACAAAACCACGGTGGATTGATCAGTGAAATGCCTATGGGTACAGCTATACACCCCGATTTATTCCCAAGAAGGAATAGGCTTATTGCAGCGTTATCTGATGCTGTAATAGTGGTTGAAAGTAAAGTCACTGGAGGAAGTATGAGCACGGCTATCCTTGCACATCAATACAATCGAGATGTTTTTGCAGTACCTACCCAACCAGGACAATTAAGTGGCTGCAATGCTTTAATCAAGCGCAATAATGCCCAACTGATTGAATCTGGCCATGACTTTAAAACAGCTATGGGATGGACCATTAACAGCCGCAGAAAAAAGGCTGATTTATTCGGGAATCTCTCTGATGAACATCAACAAATAATACGCTTATGGTCAGATGAAAGTTTGAATACTCCTCTTCACTTTGATGAGATATACAGAAAATGCCAAATTAAAATGAGTAAGCTTCCTCAATTGCTATTAGAGTTGGAACTTCAAGGAGAAATTCTTCACATCGGAAATAAACAGTTTAAACTAACTTCTTTCTCGAGACAGTAATTAACGCTTTCCTTTGGATTTTTGTTGGCTTGCTTTCATTGCCAATTCCATTTTCTTTTGGAAATTACTCTTAACTACGGGCTTTTTACGGCTTTCTGCGATCTGTTTGTGCAATTTTGAATCGTCAATCATCTTGCGAATCACAAACTGCTGACCAAAGGTTACCATATTGCTCACAAAATAGTACCAAGTCAAGCCTGAAGCATAATCATTCAATACACCCAAGAAAATAATGGGCATGAAATAACCCATCCATTTCATTTGACCTGTAACACCAGATATTTGATTATTAAAATGAGTATAAATCAAGGTTGAAACAGTCATCAACAGCGTGAAGAAACTCACGTGATCACCGTAGAACGGGATATTAAATCCGAGTGCTGGGCCATCCCACTGACTTAAATCAGAAGACCAAAGGAAGGCTTTTTGTCTTAGTTCAAAGGCGACAGGAAAGAACTGGAACATAGCAAACAAAATGGGCAGCTGCAATAACATAGGTACACAACCACTCAACGGACTAACACCTGCCTTTTTGTAAAGACTCATGTTTTCGCTGTTAACTTTTTGAAGATCATTACCGTGTTTAGATTTAATTTCATCCAACTCCGGCTTCAATATTCTCATTTTGGCAGTAGATATGTAAGATTTGTAAACCAATGGCAACAAGAACATCTTAATAACCAAGGTAAGGAGCATAATTGCTATACCCATACTGCCTATGGTATTGGTTAACCAAGTGAATACGGGTATAACCAAGTGTCTATTCACCCAACCAAAAATTCCCCATCCTAAAGGAATAATGCGCTCCAATTCAGCATTTGCTATTCCCAAATCAGTTGATTCAAGTAAGTCAAATTTATTGGGGCCAAAAAATAAATTAAATTTGAATTTCTTGTCCGACTCACCTGTATACTCAGAATATAGTGTAGCGCTGAGAGTTTTGATATTCAAGGTATCATCAATGGGGTTGCTCATTTTGAGCTTAGTGTCTGTTGATATTGCATCAGCAGAAGCGATGATCGTGCTAAAATATTGTTGTTTAAACGCTATCCATTGAACCTTATTTTTCAAAGTTTCATTAGCTTCTTCGGTTGCCTGCAGGGATGTTGGAGATTCTTCGGGCATCTTATAAACCAACGCAGTGTGTTGGGCATCCCATTTCATGTCTTTCTCTTGTTTTTGCAAGGTTGAACTCCAATCCAACTTAAAATCAGAATTACCACGACGAACCTGATCTTGCATTCCCTTCAATTGAACATCATAACCTACTACATAGGGTTTACTTTCGTTTAGAGAATAACTTTGTTCAATATAGATCTCACGCGAATCTGTTGGATACCATCTTAAGGCAATTTTATTCTTGGTTTGCTCAGAAATCTTCCATTCAAATTGATCTGAAGTTTTCGGATTACCCTGCGCATCAGACCATGTCCAACGATGTTCATTTTTACCTGCCTCTACTAAAATCAATTCAGATGAATCAGACCTTGTAAATTCATTTAGTTGAACCTTTTTAATAGCTGCACCCCTATTAGAAATAGTCAAAGAGAGATGCTTGTTCGCTAGAATGTAATTGGTGTCTTGAAAAACTTGGTCTTGTTGAACTGAATCTTGACTACCCGCGGCGGATATTTTTTCGGGGGATGATTTTGCAGCGAGTTGATCTTCAACTTTCAGAGAATCATTGCGTTTAGTTTCAACAAGAGTTAAGCTGTCTTGAGTTTTTTTCATTTGCTCCAACTGCTCAGGAGTTGGTGCTGTGTACCAATAATATCCCGCCAAAATCAGGAAAATCAAGGAAAAACCAATTATTGTATTGCGATCCATAAGGGAACGACAAAGGTACGATAATCCGTCGAAACAAAAAGATGCGAACAACTATAGATTTGACCAATTTATTGTGCTATCTTTGCACCTTGAAAAATAACCATGGCTAATACGGGTAAAATATCACAAATCATTGGTCCTGTTGTTGACGTAAGTTTTAACCAAGCAGGGTCCTTTCTTCCACAGATCTACAACGCTTTAGTTGTAACTAAAGACAACGGGCAACAATTGATTCTCGAAGTTCAACAGCACTTAGGTGAAAACATGGTAAGAACCATTGCCATGGATGGAACTGAAGGTTTGCGCAGAGGTATGGATGTAGTTGACCGTGAGGCAGCTATAACGATGCCAACGGGCGAAAGTATTCGCGGACGTCTGTTAAATGTTGTTGGAGATGCTATTGATGGTATGACCCCATTAGACAATAGTAATGGTCGTGCTATTCACGCTGCTGCTCCTACATTTGAAAATTTGAGCACCAGTACTGAACCTTTGTACACAGGTATCAAAGTAATTGACTTGCTTGAGCCGTATGCAAAAGGAGGTAAAATTGGATTGTTTGGTGGTGCCGGTGTTGGTAAAACCGTTTTGATTATGGAATTGATCAACAACATTGCAAAAGCATACTCAGGTATGTCAGTATTTGCAGGTGTTGGTGAGCGTTCACGTGAAGGAAATGATCTTCTACGTGAAATGATAGAATCAGGTGTTATTCGTTATGGTGAAGAGTTCAAACACTCTATGGAATCAGGCGGATGGGACTTGAGTAAAGTAGATATGAACGAATTGGCAAAGAGTCAAGCTACCTTGGTGTTCGGACAAATGAACGAACCTCCAGGAGCACGTGCTCGTGTTGCTTTGAGCGGACTTACCGTCGCAGAATACTTCCGTGATGGTGATGGTGAAGGCGCGGGTAAAGATATCTTGTTCTTTATTGACAATATCTTCCGTTTTACGCAAGCAGGTTCTGAGGTATCAGCTCTTCTAGGTCGTATGCCATCTGCAGTAGGTTACCAACCTACCTTGGCTACCGAAATGGGTGCTATGCAAGAGCGTATCACTTCAACTACTAGAGGTTCTATCACTTCTGTTCAAGCGGTATATGTACCTGCCGATGACTTGACTGACCCAGCTCCAGCTACAACATTTGCTCACTTAGATGCAACTACAGTATTGTCTCGTAAAATTGCCGAGTTGGGAATTTACCCAGCCGTTGATCCACTTGACTCTACTAGTCGTATTCTTACACAAGACATTTTAGGTAAAGAACATTACGATTGCGCTCAAAAAGTAAAATCATTGTTGCAACGTTACAAAGAACTTCAAGACATCATCGCCATCTTGGGTATGGATGAATTGAGTGAAGAAGATAAGTTAGTAGTACATAGAGCTCGTCGTGTACAGCGTTTCTTATCTCAACCTTTCCACGTTGCTGAACAGTTTACCGGATTAAAAGGTGTATTAGTTGAAATCAAAGAAACCATCAAAGGATTCAATATGATCATGGATGGTGAAGTTGACGAATACCCAGAAGCTGCCTTCAACTTGGTTGGTACCATTGAAGAAGCAATCGAAAAAGGTAAAAAATTATTGGAGGAGGCTGCAGCCTAATCTATATGTTGGTTGAAATTTTAAGCCCTGATAACACTCTTTTTACCGGAGATGCCGAATTGGTTACTCTTCCAGGTAGCAATGGTAGTTTTCAGATAAAAAACAACCACGCTGCACTTATCAGCAGCTTAAACGCTGGCACTGTTGAAGTAAAATCTAACCAAGGCACCCAGAATTTTGAAATTACGGGCGGATTGGTAGAAGTTTTGTCAAACAAAGTCATCGTACTCGTTTAACAATCACTGAGATAACCCCGTTTATCTCGCAGCAGAATATTAGTTTATCATTGTGCTTAAAAAGGACTCCCCGACGGAGTCCTTTTTTTGTTCGACAAAATTCACAGCTTGTTTAACTTCTATTCAACACACCTTCAACAAAACATGGTGTTATATTTCTCACTTTGTCGATCTTTGTTCAAGTATTCGCCATGAACATTACACAAATTAACTTCGACAAGATGATGGAACAAGAGTTAAGCGCTCTTAGAAACTACGCATTATCGTTAACACACGATCTTGACGACACCAAAGATTTGGTTCAAGATACCATCCTAAAAGCCTACAGATACAAGGACAAGTTCCAAGCTGGAACTAACCTTAGAGGCTGGTTGTACACCATTCTCAAGAACAGCTTCATCAACAATTATAGAAGAACACAGAAGCGCAATACGTTCTTAGATACAACTGACAACACCTTCTATCTCGACATACCTAGCCATAGAATTGACAACGATGCTGAGTTGAAGTTTATTCGCAAAGACTTAGACAATGCTGTTGAAGCTTTACCAACAGATTTGCGTGTAACCTTCAAGCTAAATGCTGAAGGTTTTAAATATCATGAAATCGCTGAGGAATTAAATATTCCCATTGGAACCGTAAAAACGCGTATATTCATAGCTCGAAGAGTGCTTCGTGAAAAATTGAAAGACTACGCTTTTGAATTCGGTTACCAAATGCAGCCAGCATAAATGTCAGAAAGATATACTTATTTAATACTAGACCTGTTAACAATCGCAGGACCATTGTTCTTGTCTTTTGACAAAAAGGTGGCCTTTTATAAGTCGTATAAGTTTTTGGGATTCAGTGTTGCTATAACCTCTCTCCTTTATATTTTATGGGACATTTGGTTCACGAAAAATGGGATATGGGAATTCAACGATAGATTTTTACTAGGAAACTATTTTTTTGATCTACCGTTGGAAGAATATTTATTTTTCTTGGTCGTTCCCTATGCTTGTCTCTTCATCTATCGTTGTTTGCAAGCCTACTTCCCTAAACTGTCAAATATCAAATGGGGTAATTGGTCACATTTTACAATGATGATATTTTCAGCAGGGATTTTTGTATTCAATATAGACAAATTATATACCGCAGTTACATTTGGATTAATTATGGTTACTTTAGCACGCCTATTTTTATTAAATAGAAAATGGTTTAGAAAATATTCAGCCCATTTATTCATTGCCTGGATTGTTGCACTGTTACCCATGTTCTTTATAAATGGACAACTAACAGGACTTCCCGTATTGATTTACAACAACACTGAAAATTTAGGTGTTCGAATAGGAACTATACCCGTTGAAGATTTCTTTTATAATTATTTGTATATGCTATGGATGATTATAGCTTACGAATATTTCAGTTCCAAATCTCGGAATCCTTCAAGCTCAACTCTTTAGCTTTTTTACGTTGATTTTTAGTTCCGGGTATTGGAATGTATTTTTCAGGATATTTCTTCAAATCTAACAATACCTTATTCAATTCATTTGAGCTTTTGTTCAACGCATTATAAAGGGAGTCCGAATAGATCATTTTTCCAACCGTCCCATTTCCACTGTTTATTTGAATGGTAATTTTATTTAGCTCTTTAGTTAAACTATCAATTTCCATGACGGTATGTTTTAATGATACTTCATCCAAACCAGAAGTTGATGAATCTAATTTGATTAATAAATTATTAATTCGTTGGTGATATTGGTCAAAATTATTTGAAAAACGATCAACGTTTCCAATGGTGTGAGTCACAACCTCTTTATTTGCTGCCAATAATGACTGAGTTTGTTGCAAAAGCACATTTATTTGCTGCACAGCTAATGGCAATCTGTCAATCGCCAAATTCAAGCTTTCACTCTTAAAAAAAGAATTCATAGACGTCAACAATGAATCGGCCTTAGATGCCAATGGCACAATTTGATCGTTGATAGCACTGAATTTATCTTCTGCATACATGGGTATTAAGGTATCACCATCTTGTGCAAACTCAGTTGATTTTCCTAAAACCAATCTTACTTTTTGTCCTCCAAAAATTTCCGTTTCAATTTTCATTTTTGAATCTTTGGGGATATCCATTTTTGAGGATATTTCAAAAATGGCTTCAATTTTATGCCCATCAGTGATATCAAGTTTAGTTAATTGCCCAATCCTCAATCCATTAAACATGACACTGGTTCCAATGCCTAAACCTGGTGTAGAATCATAAAACACCGTTAAATCTTTACCCGATTTGAATGGATTGTCTTTACCTCTCATAAAGTTATAACCCAAAATCAAAATAGTGATTGCTATAGCTGTTAAACTACCAACTTGAAACTCCTTTGACAGTCCTTTGAACAATGACATGGTATTCAAAATTAACGATTTAAATCGATATCTATTTTAGACTCTTTTCACTTAACACATAAAAAACAAAAAGTCCCGAGTTACCTCGGGACTTTTCGATGAAATCAATCTTAAGATTAGTTGTTTACAACCAATTTCTTCATAGTTGACTGACCGTTGTTGGTCATGCGGATGAAGTATACTCCTGTTCCGAATGATCCTAAGTCAATCTCTTGGTTTCCTACTCCACCCT